>JBCBMU010000005.1:0-258679 GCA_039822145.1 Pseudomonadota bacterium
GGCGCAAACCGCTGATGCTCAGCCGGGGATAGTAACGGTTTCGAGCCCGACAAATGTCGATAATAATGCGAGCAATGACAGTCTCACGCTTACGCCAACTGTGGGCTCCGGGGCGGATGTTGCGCTGGTTCTGACGAGCTCGACATCGTCGCTTCCGTCGAGCGGACAGTATAGCTATTTCGCCAATGTGACCAATAATGGGCCGGACTCAGTGAGTGGGGTTCAAGTTGAATTTGCTTTGCCGCCAAGCGCTGATTTTGACTATGTTTCAGCCTCTGGAACCAACTGGTCTTGTGTTCAAAGCGGCGGCGGCTCGCAAACGGTCACCTGTGATTATTCAGGATCTGCCGTCGCCTCTAGTGCCAGCTTTCCGCAGATCACGGTCACCGGCAATGCTGACATTGAATCGGGTACTCTATCGGCTCAGGCTGATATTGAAGTCACTGAAGTTGGTTTGGGTGATCCTAACCTCAGCAATAATGTTGATGGCCCTGTCGTGGTTATGATTACGCCCGGCACGGACCTCGAGGCGCGCGTGCAAATTGCCTCGTCTTTCATCACCGGGGACACCGGAACTCTGACCCTGTCCATCGACAATAATGGTCCGACAGATATTGGCGCCGGCGCTCAAATTGTTCACGTTCTCTCCTCTGACCTGGCCTTGGATGGGCCGCTGCCAACTGGATGCGTCGAGAGCGGCGGGACGATTACGTGTACCGCCGGAAGCCTGAATTCAGGCGATACAGAAGACTTCGTCATCAATATTTCGGCGCAAAATGATACAGGCGGCAACCAAACGATTAATGCGACTGTGTCGCCGCCAGCGGGCATCGATGACCCCGTGTCTGGCAATGATACCGGCTCCGATACATTCCGTATTGATGACCCGGCCGCGGATATCTTCCTGCAGTCAAAGACGAAAACGCCAAATCCGGTCCAAGCTGGACAGAACATGACATCGACCATTCGGGTTGAGAATGGCGGTCCGTCAGTGCTCGATTGGTCGCCTGCCAATCCGATTGTGATTACTGATGATCTCGGCGCCGACGAGACCTTCGTTTCAGTCACCACGGCGAATTGGAATTGTACAACCGGCGCCTCGCCCGCTGCCGGCTACACAACCCGTGTGACGTGTACGACCACAGATAGTGGATCGGTCGCGGTGGACGCCCGCAAGACCCTGCAGATTCTCACGCAAGCTGGCGCCGCTGCAGACAGCGATATTACCAATAATGCTTGTATTGATGCCTCTAGCTTGGCTATTGGCGACCCGAATTCTGGCAATAATTGCCGAAGCCGGACGTCGCGCGCAACCACTCGAACGGGCAATCTGTCAATCCAGGCCGAGGTCTCGACGTCAAGCGGATCAGGCTTTGTCGACACGGCATCGCCAAACAGTCCGCTGACGGTCTCTGACACGACGACATCGCATTTTATTCGCCTGACCGTGTCGAATGCGGCCGGCTCAGATACAGCGCGCACCGTGAACATTCGCACCAATGACCTGGCCCAGTGGATGGACAATACAGTCGGTTTCAATGGCGGCAGTGTCAGTCATGAAACCAGCGTTAGTCTGTTTTCGGCCGATCCAAGTGTATCCTGTTCAACTTTGGCGACCAGCAATGATGATATCCGTTGCGAGGCGACCGATCTTGCCGGCGGTGACAGCGTGTCGCTCATCTTGCAAGTCGATCGCCCGATTCTATCCGGCATCCGGTCGAGCACATTTACGGTCTCGTCACCGGATACCATTGAGTCGAATACGAGCGACGATAGCGACGTGGCGCGGATTGATGCTGAGCCGATCGCCGATCTGATCGTCAACGATAAGCGCGTTAGCCCCAATCCGCCGCAATCTGGCGGCGAAGCGAGCTATCTCGTCGACATCAAAAACATTGGCCCCAATACCGGCGATGCTGTCGCCTCCGCAGACTTTATTGACCCGGCTTTGTTTGACGTCTTAAGCGTGACCACGACCGCGCCGCTCGGCTCCTGCGATTATGATGTGACCACGGCCGATACCGCCACCTGTTCGCTTGGCGATGTTGATCGCGGTGAAACTTTCCAGATGGCGATTACGGTGCGTCCGCGTTTCCCATTCAATGGCGCCTCTAATCCGGGTGATTACCCGACATCGCATACCAATACAGCGACGGTCACGACGACCACGACAGAGAGCGATCCAACGACCAATAATTCGCGCTCTCTAACTCATGATATTGATGCGCCATCGCTGGATATGCGCGTGACCAATGCCGAGCCCTCAGGGTTTACCGAGCCGGCAATCTTTGGGTCACCCCTATTATATGAGATTCAGACTAGAAATGGCGGGCTGACCCGCGGCACCGGAATTGTCACCACAGTGACGCCGAACCCGCCAGCTGGCTATGAGATGGCCTACGACGCTGCCAGCTCGACGCTGCCTGTTGGCGTGTCTTGCAGCCAGGCCAGCAATACCGATCCGGTCATCTGTACCTATCCGGATATGGACAATAATGACTCTGAAACCGTGATCTTGGCGTTTGACATTGTCGATGCCGGGGGCGGTGCACCGATTGCGCCAATCACGTTCGGAACGACGGCCGTCGTCAGCTCAGACCAAGAGGCTTATGATACGCCGATTGGAAATAATACAGCAGCGCAGACGACAACCGTTGCCCCGTCAACGGATTTGGAAGTCGTCTCGAAAACACGCGTGTCACCCGCGCCGCCAAACCCGATCAATATTTCAGAGCCCGTCACTTATGACATTGTGTTCCGAAACAATGGCCCATCTGCAACCACGCAAGTGCGCGTCACCGACACGCTGCCAAGCGGCTTCGAACGGACGGCCAGTGCGGTGACCTTTATGCCATCGGGCAGTGCGACTGTATCGGGCTCTTCTTGCTCAGCCGGGCCCGCGGTTCTGTGTGTGGTCGATGGCTTGTTCCCAAGCACGGGCGACACTGTCACCATGCGGATCGAAGTTGTGGCAACCTTCCCATATACGGGCAGTACGTCTGATCCGATCGTCAATAGCGCCGCGGTCGATGTCGGACGCGATGCCGGTGGCGATGCGATCTCAATCGATGAAGACGCGACCAATAATTCCGCCTCGACCAGCGATGGCGCAATCCTCGCGAGTTCGATCAGCGGGACGGTATTTTCCGACAATGATCGCAGCGGCGGCGTCAATGCCGGCGAGGGGATTGGGTCGGTGACGCTGACGCTAACCGGCACTGATCTTTACGGCAATGCGATCTCGACAACTGTGCAAACGCAGGCCGATGGCACCTATACGTTCAGCAATTTACCGCCATCTAATGCGGCGGGCTACACCATCACCCAAACCCAACCGAGTGGCTATTTCGACTATCAAGAGACCGCTGGTACTGCCGCCGGCACCGTCGACAATGGATCGTTTGGCAATGGTGCATCGACAAATGCGATTTCTGGCATTGTCCTCGGCGAAGATGTCGACGCGACGGGGTATCTGTTCGCAGATTATGCTGAGGCGACTGTCTCTGGTGCGATCTATTCCGACGACAATAATAATGGCACACGCAATGGCGGCGAGCCTGGCATCAGCACGGGCTTTGCTGCGACCCCGCATATCAGCCTGACTGGAACCGATTATGCTGGCAATGCCGTCAATCTAACCGGCAATGTCGATGGATCCGGCGCCTATAGTTTCGATAGCCTGCCGCCATCTGATGGTTCAGGCTATACGCTTGCCCAACTTGAAGAACCGACGGGTTTTTATGACGGCTTAGAAGAAAATGGCAGCGGCTCTGTCCTGGCCGGAACTGTCAATGGCTCTGAGCAAATCGCAATCGGCGTTGTTGATCCGGCAGACAGTCTTTCGGACCGTAATTTCGGCCAAGTCGAAATCTCAACCATTTCTGGCCTGGTCTATGAAGACGATGATGGCGATGGCACGCGTCAAGGCGGCGAGACCGGGACATATGCTGGCGCCACGCTGGAATTGACCGGCACAGACGATCTTGGGCGCGCGATTTCTTGTACGGCCAGCAGTGGCGCGGATGGCTCATTCTCTTTCCCCGTCCCGGCTTGCGATGAGATTAGACCGGGCACTTATACAATCACATTGACCGACGCGCCTGGACGCTCGGCCAGTGGCACCACGTCCGGCACGCCAAGTGGCACTGAATCAACATCAGCGATTTCGTCCTTCACGATGAGCCCTGGTACGACCGCGTCTGGCTATTTGTTTGGGGTGCGCAGCAACTCTATCGTCGCCAATGATGATGATTTCTCTGGCGCGCCGATCAATGGCGCCGATGGCGGCGATACTGCCACTGTGTTCACCGATGATCGTTTGGAAATGGCGACGTTCGCCGACGCGGATGTCATTGCTTCGATTACCGATGATGATGGCGTCACTGGGATATCGATCGACACCGACGGACGGCTCACGGTCCCTGCTGGGACACCAGCTGGAACCTACCATATTGGCTATCAAATTTGCGAAGCCGCGAGCCCGACCAATTGCGATCCGGCGATTGCCACGGTCCTGATCGCTCCACCAGCAATCGTTGCCAACGATGATGATTTCACCGGCACGATCATTAATGGCGCCGATGGCGGTGTGACCGCGACGGTCTTTACAGATGATCGGTTAAACGGGGCGGTGTTCGCGGAGGCTGACGTCACGCCGAGCATCGTAGCTGATGGCGGATTGACCGGCGTTTCTATCAACTCGGATGGCACTCTGAATGTGCCTGCGGGAACTCCTGAAGGAACCTATACCGTCAGCTATCAAATCTGCGAAGTTTTAAACCCGACCAATTGCGACACCGCGACGGCGACGGTCCGCGTCGGTGCGCCGACCATCACCGCCAATAATGACGATTTTACCAGCACCCCGATCAATGGCGCGGATGGTGGGCAAACCGCCAGCGTCTTCCCGGATGACCGGCTCAACAATATTGTCTTCGCCGACAGTGCCGTGGTGCCAACCATTGTGTCTGAAGACGGTCTAACGGGTGTCAGCATCAATGCGGATGGCACGCTTGATGTCCCTGCAACAACGCCGGCCGGGACCTATAATGTCGTCTATCAGATCTGTGAGGCCCTCAACCCGGCCAATTGCGACACAGCCACTGCGGTCATCTTGATCGAGCCGCCAGTGATTGTCGCCAATGATGATGATTTCTCATCCACGCCGTTCAATGGCGCGACCGGCGGCACCACGGGCAGCGTGTTCCCAGATGATACTTTGAATGGCGCCTCCTTCGCCGATGCTGAGGTCAATGTCAGCCTGGTCTCTGATGATGGCCTGACCGGGGTCGCGATCAATCCGGACGGGACACTCTCAGTTCCAGCAGCAACGCCGGCCGGAACCTATGATGTCGTGTATCAGATCTGTGAAGCTTTCAATCCGACCAATTGTGACACCGCGATAGCAACTATTGTGGTTGAAGCGGCCCCGATTGTGGCCAATGATGATGACTTTTCATCAACTCCGATTAATGGCGCAAATGGCGGCACGACATCGACTGTGTTCACGGACGACACGCTTAATGGAAGCAGCTTTGCGGAGACCGATGTCAGCGTTTCGATTACGGATAATGACGGGCTAACCGGCGTCACGATCGGCTCTGACGGCGTGCTGACAATCCCTGCCGGCACTCCGGCTGGCACCTATACGCTTACCTACCAGATCTGCGAGACGCTTAACCCGACCAATTGCGACCCCGCTAATGTCACGGTGATTGTCGACGCGGCGCCCATTGTGGCGAATGATGACGATTACACCCCGACGCCTGTGAATGGCGCCAATGGCGGCGCGGTCGGCAATGTGCTGACCGATGACACGCTGAACGGCAATCCGGTTAATCTCGCAGACGTTGCGCTGACCGTGGTCACTGCAGATTCTGAATTGGAGTTTGACCCCGCCACAGGCGACATCTCCGTCCCTGCCGGCACGCCGGCTGGCACTTATACGGTCGAGTATCAGATTTGCGAGAATTTGAACCCAAGCAATTGCGATACAGCGGTGGCGACAATTCTGGTCGAAGCCGCCGAGATTGATGCCGAAGACGATGACTATTCTGCGACGCCGGTGAACGGTGCCAATGGCGGCGCGGTCGGCAATGTGCTGACCGATGACACGCTGAACGGCAATCCGGTTAATCTTGCAGACATTGCGCTGACCGTGGTCACTGCAGATTCTGAGTTGGAGTTTGATCCCGCCACAGGCGACATCTCAGTCCCCGCGGGTACGCCGGCTGGCACCTATACGGTTGAGTATCAGATCTGTGAAAACTTGAACCCAAGCAATTGCGATACAGCGGTGGCGACAATTCTGGTGGAAGCCGCCGAGATTAATGCTGAAGACGTTGACTATTCTGCGACGCCTGTGAATGGAGCTGAGGGCGGAACTCTGCCAAATGTGTTTGGCGACGACACGCTTAACGGCGCTGCCATTGATCCTGCGGACGTCACCGCGACGATCACCAATGATGGCGGACTGACAGGCGTTGCGATCAATGCGGATGGCTCGATCACTGTGCCACCCGGCTCGATCGCTGGAACCTACACAGTCGAATACCAAATTTGCGAAGTGTTGAACCCAACCAATTGCGACACCGCTATTGTGACGATCACAATTGTCACCGATGCGAGTGTGGCAGGCACAGTATTCCTCGATGCCAATGGCGACGACACTTTGCAAAGCGGCGAGACGCTGATGCCAGGCTATACTGTTGAGCTTAGATCGAATGGCAACGTGATTGCCACCATGGTGACTGATGCGAGTGGGCAATATGGTTTTGTCGACCTTGATCCTGACCTGACCTATGATGTGGTGTTTATCGAAACCGGCTCAGGCACAGTCGTCGACACAATTGCCGATATTGATCTGATCGCTGGCGAAGACCGCACCGGTCTCGATGAACCGATCGAGCCAAGCGGCACGGTCTATGACATTGACAATAATGAACCGGTTACGGGCGGTGTGGTCACCATTGTTGATGGCAATGGCCAAGCGCTGCCAGCTGCGTGTTTCGGCGATGCCAGTCAGCAAGGACAACTGACCGGGAGCGAGGGTTACTATTTCTTCGATCTGGTCCCAGGCGCTGCGGCGGCCTGTCCAGCAACGGGTGGCAACTATCGCATCGAAGTGACCTTGCCCAATGGTCTCGCTGGGGTCTTTGGGGCAACGCCTCAGGATGTTGCAAATGGGGCGCTTGATCCGGCGATCTGTCCAAATGACGCGCTAAGCGGACCGGTTTGTGAAGTCTCGGATCAGCCGACGCGCCCAGATGCGAGCAATATGCCGCCTTTCTATGCCGAGTTTACGACCGACGCCGGCGATCCAGAATTTGCCAACAATCACTTGCCGGTGACGACATCGATCAGTCTCGCGCCGCTCTCGGCAACCAAGCGTACGCTGTCAGCAACGGCGTCTGTCGGCTCAGTCGTGGTCTATACGATCACCATCACCAACCCGCATGATGTTGCGCAATTGAATGTCGATGTGGTCGATCAATTGCCAGCCGGCTTGGTCTATATTGAAGGTTCTGGCCGCGTTGGCGGGATCGAGCTCGAGCCCGTACAAGAAGGCCGCACGCTGACCTGGACTGGTCAAAATGTGCCTGCGCGAGGCTCAATTGAGATTACACTCGGTGTCGCGGTTGGCGCTGGTGTGACGGTTGGCGAATATGTCAATCTCGCTTATGCCGGCAACGGACCACAGGATATTCGGATTTCCAATATTGCTGAGGCGACCGTGCGGATCACGCCGGACGAGGTATTTGATTGTTCTGAAGTGATCGGCAAAGTCTTTGACGACAAGAACCGCAATGGCATCCAAGATGAGGACGAAGACGGGTTGCCGGGCGTCCGCTTGGCGACGGTCAAAGGCGTGTTGGTCACAACGGACGAGTTTGGTCGCTATCACATAGCATGCGCGGCAACTCCAAAACCAGGCATCGGCTCCAACTTCATTGTCAAACTGGATGATCGAACCTTGCCGACGGGCTATCAGGTCACCACTGAAAACCCGCGGGTCATGCGCCTGACACAAGGTAAAATGAGCCAGATTGATTTTGGCGTCGGGGCGCTACGCCCAGTTGAATTCCAAGTTCGCGATGATGCCTTTGAAGGCGACACTGTCGAGCTCACGGATAAGACCAAAACTGAGATCGCTCGCTTGGCTAAAATTCTTGCTGAAGAAGCGTCCGTTCTGACCGTCGTTTTGTTCGACGATGCAGGCACCGATGCGCGGATCAAAGCGATCAAATCTGCGATTGAAACAGAGTGGGAAGATCTCGACCCACGCTTCGAACTCATCATTGAAATTGAGGCGGTCAGTTCCAGCCAGAACCCTTGACCGTTTCGCCAATATTTCAATGTTTGAGAGCCCCCGGCAGCCCCCCGCTGCCGGGGGTTTTACTTGTGCGGAGTGTGCCCGAGGAAATCCATCTAATTCCTTGAATAAACTGCAGAAAAGTACAGTGATCTTTGCAATTTCTACGGTCAGATTTACGCCAAATTGAGACTCTCAGACTATGTTCGGATCAAAGCAAGGGTTCTGGCGAATTTTGCTTCGGGTTTGAGATATGCGAACCAATAATCGATCAGGCTCTACGCTCGCCGGGATTCTCCTTTCAGGGGCCGCACTTGCACCCATCGCACAGGCGTCCGAGACCGGTTTCAAAGATGCTTCAGATGAAAATGTGCAAGCCCTCTCATCCTATGACGGTGTCGGTCGAACGAGCCTTCCAACCCGCAAGCTAAATGTCGGTTTGAGCACAGGCGGAAAGCATGCCGCGGCGGGTCAGCCCGTAGAGTTCACGACGTTCTGGAACTATGACCGCGAAGTCGCCTTCAGTTCGGTTCGAATCTTTGAGGCGTCGGATAAATATCTCAGCAATCCGGTGGCCGACATCACCTTTACGCGCGACCGCGGCGCCAAATGGCAAATGCCAGAAGACGGGTCAGGTGATTATGTCTATGTTTTGCGCGTCTACAATCAGGTGGGTTTGTATGACGAAACGCATCCGCAAGCTCTGAAACGAGGGGCGAAGCGGGCGCCTGAAAAAGACAGTGCGGCGATCCGAGCGGCGATTGTTTCGGCGGATAATACTGCCGTTCAAAATATCCAGATTACGCCGCGATTCCGGGTGAATGTGCCGACCAAAATCGCCGCTGCGGCGACTGCTACCGCACCCGTTGCGCGTGCTGAGCCATTGCCCCCGACCCCCTCATTGAAGCCTGAGATCGACGTCGAATCTGCGGCGAAACCTCAGCCTGCGCCGGAAATGCTGGCAGATGCACCAGCCACGCGAATTCTCGTCGGCGCATCCTATTGGGAGAGCGCCGTGAGCGCGGCCAAGCCAGATCGCGAAAGCGATGACCAGCTGCGACAGTCGGACATTCATATCAGCTTTGATGGATTAGATGCGCAGCCTTTATTGAATGTCGGTCTCACCACTGGCGGTGCCTCCGTTGTTCCAGGCAGCGAGATCCAGTTCGAGACTTATTGGAATTATGACCACTTCATCGAACGCGCTCAGGTTGAGATCTATGATCCGATTGACCCGTTTATTTCAGCCCCGATTGCGGTTTTGCTGGTCGATCCTGTCACGGGACGAGCGAATTGGACGGTGCCGGCTTATCGCCGTGCCGAGCGATATTCGTATGTCCTGAAAGTCTTCGACACGAACGGTAAATTCGATGAAACCGATCCCAAGCATTTGGCTTTGGTCGCCGAAACGAAATCCTTAGAGACAGCGCCAAGCCTGACCGGGCCGATCTATGGCGAGGACGCTACCGCGCGCCGCAATATCGACATTCGCGGCGGCGCCGTTACGGTTTCGGGCACCGGGTTTACGACCATCAAGGCTGAAACGCTGTTTGTTAGAGGTAAGCCGGTCAAAACCGATGCGGATGGTAGTTTTGCCGTGCAGGAAATCCTGCCGCCTGGAACCCATGACGTTTTGGTGCGCTACAAGGATTCAGATGGGCGGGTGACGCGAACGACGAAATCAGCTGAGATTCCAGAGAATGAAATGTTCTTTGTGGCCTTGGGGGACTTAACCGTAGGCACGCGGTCAAGCGAGGGGCGGGCGCTCTTAGAAGCCAGCGGCGAAGAGTTTGAGGACACTTATGTCACCGGCCGCGGCGCGTTCTATCTGAAAGGCAAAATCCAAGGCCGTTACTTGCTAACCGCGTCGATGGATACGACTGAGGACGATATTGATAATCTGTTCTCAAACCTGTCTGAGAAAGATCCACAATCGGTGCTGCGCCGGATTGATCCTGACCGCTATTATCCTGTCTATGGCGACAATTCCACATATGTCGAAGACGCGCCGACTCAGGGTCGTTTCTATGTCCGGTTGGAAGACGGCGATGATCATGTGGTCTGGGGCAACTTCTTCACCAATGTCACTGACACTGAGTTCGCTCAGATCGATCGCGGGCTGTACGGCGCCAAGGCCGAATATAATTCTGATGCGACGACTCAGGATGGCGAAAAGAAAGTCTCGGCGACGCTGTTCGCAGCCGATCCTGGAACCATTCCGGGACGACAAGAATTCCGCGCAACTGGCGGCTCCGTCTACTTCTTGGAAAATCAGGATGTGACGATTGGCTCAGAACGCCTGCGCGTCGAGCTCCGCGATCAAGATTCAGGACTGGTCGTCGAAACCCGAGAGCTGCGTCCCTTTGTTGATTATGAAATCGACTATATTCAAGGCCGGGTCATTCTCTCGTCGCCGCTTTCGTCGACAGAATTGAACGATCAAATCGTGCGCGATGGCGTCTTGTCAGGCGCCGCGGTCTATCTCGTCGCGCGCTATGAATATACCCAAACCTTTGTCGAGATTGACGGCTATACGACCGGTGGCCGCGCTGAAGCCTGGGCGGGCGACCATGCCCGTTTCGGTATCACGGCCCAAAGCGAAGAAACCGGCGATGCCGATCAAACTTTGATTGCTGGCGACATGCTGATCAAAAAATCAGACCGCACCTATTTCAAAGCGGAAGTCGCTCAGACAGAGGGTGCCGGCTTCGACGAGCGGGCCTCGATCGATGGTGGCTTTACTTTCAATCCGCTCAGCGCGAGTGCCGAAGAGGATCAAGACGCGCTGGCATGGCGCGTCGAGGGCGCGGCCTCCAGCGAAGACTTTAACTTCGTCCAACCGCTCAATCTGACAGGGTTTTATGAGCAAATCGAAGATGGCTTTTCGGCGCCAGGGCGTTTGACGCAAGGTGACACAATCCGCTTCGGCCTGGGCCTGCAAACGGAGTTCAATGACCGCACATCTGTTGCCCTGAAATATGATTCCGTTGCGATCACAGAGGGCTTAGACGAAGACACGATGGCGGCCGACCTACGGGTCGCGATTACCGATCAATGGACGGCGGGTGTCGGCATTCGCCACAATGATATTTCCGGCCCTCTCAGCCTCACAGAAGGCAATCGCACAGATGCTGGATTGGAGCTGCGCCGAGACGTCAATGAAGCGCTCTCCGTGTACGGATTTGGGCAGGCTACGATTGATACAGATGGTCAGCGTGAAGGCTTAAATCGGGCGGGGATCGGCCTCGAAACGCGGGTCTTAGACGCCTTCCAAATTCGCGGTGAAGTATCAGGCGGCGATGGCGGTACCGGTGCCTTGGCCGGGCTGACATGGCAGCGTTCTGATGGTGAAGAATATTATCTGAATTACACTCTTGATGCAGACCGGACAGAGCCCGGCGTCGACGGCGCTTCGTTCCTGCCCAATACGCAAAACAATCTTACAGTTGGCGGCAAACGGCGCTTCAGCGACAGTGTCAGCGTTTATGGCGAAGAACGCGCCAGCTTCGGCGATCGCGCCGGTCTCACGCATGCTTATGGCATTGACTATGTCTGGGATGAGCGCTGGACGTTTGGGGCGTCATTTGAAGTCGGCGATATCGAAGAATTTGCGCAAAAGCTCGAGCGCGAAGCCTATACCGTCACGGCTGGCTATGCTGATGAGGCGGTGAGCCTGGGCGCGGCATTAGAATGGCGCTCAGATGAGGAAGGGACAGCGACGCGGGACACCTGGCTATTCCGGTCCAATCTCGGCCTGAAAGTGTCTCCCGATTGGACAGCGATCCTGAAATATAACCGGGCTGAGAGCGACTTTACCGGCGGCGCCTTCTTTGATGGTGACTTTACTGAAGCGCAAATCGCTGGCGCCTATCGCCCGACGGAGAATGATCGGTTGAACGCTTTGCTTCGCTATACCTATTTTGAAGAATTGCCGTCGGCACAGCAGATTTCAAACTCTGGTCAAACAGGTTTGCCGGCGCAGAAGTCGAATATCATCAGTGCGGATGCCAATTATCGCTTGTCACATTGGCTGACGCTGGGCGGCAAAGTCGGATACCGAGACGGGCAGGTGAGCCTGTCGCGGACTGAAGAGGACTTTGTCGACAATAGCGCCACCCTCTTGATTGGCCGCGCCGATATCCATTTTGTCAAAAAATGGGATGCGCTGATCGAATTGAGATCGCTTGAAGTTGATGCCGCGCAAGACCGCAAAAGCGGGGCCTTAGCGGCGATTTACCGCCATATCGGCAATCACGCAAAAGTTGGCGTCGGCTATAATTTCACCGATTTTTCGGACGACCTTACCGATCTTAGCTTCAATGATGATGGCGTCTTCCTGAATGTCGTCGCGAAATTCTAAGCCTGCGGTTTGTCAGTGGAAACACGACTTCGAAACGGGGAAAACCGGCACGCGGGCTTGGTCCGAAAGCGAGCGCAATAACTACGCTGGGCCGTGATTTATTTCCTAAAAACAATGCATTGCGAATCCTGGGAGACTTTCCCTCTTTCCCGCTCTCCGCCATGCAGATAATGATGTGTCGGCGCAGCGCTGCTTAGGTCGCGATCAAGACCACCAAGCCGCCGAGGACAATTGCAATCGGCCCGTAGCAGACGAGCGCGACGAGCAGAGCATTATACGGTTTTTTTTGCAGTGGACGTGGCATGATCCCGGCCATGCATAGCAAATGCCAATTAGGATTTCGCTAAGCCGCGTTTTTGGTGAAAAGCCCGCTTGTCTGAGGCGCAAAGCGCCGCTAGTCAGGCCCTGTGTGCCCGCGTGGTGGAATTGGTAGACACGAGGGACTTAAAATCCCTTTCCGATTTCGGAGTGCCGGTTCGAGTCCGGCCGCGGGCACCATTTGAGGTCCAATGATGAGGCGCACACCCATGCAAAGTTTCGCAACCGAGTTTAAAACGCTTATGGGTCCAGGCCCCTCGAACGTTCACCCGCGGGTTTTGGAGGCAATGTCGAAACCGATTATTGGCCACTTGGATCCGGAATTCGTCGGCCTGATGGACGATATCAAAGCGCTGCTACGCTATGCATTTCAAACCGAAAACCAACTGACATTTCCCGTCTCGGCGCCAGGTTCAGCCGGTATGGAGACTTGTTTTGTCAACTTGGTCGAGCCGGGCGACAAAGTCATCGTCTGCCAGAATGGCGTGTTTGGCGGGCGGATGAAAGAGAATGTTGAGCGCTGCGGCGGCGCGGCGATTATGGTCCAAGACGATTGGGGTAAACCTGTCTCAGTTGAAAAAGTCGCGGACGCGCTCAAAGCCAACCCAGACGCGCGGGTCGTCGCTTTTGTTCATGCTGAAACCTCGACTGGCGTGTGTTCAGACGCCGCGGCCATCGCCGCATTGGCGCAGCAACATGACTGTCTGACGATTATGGATTGCGTCACCTCTCTGGCCGGCGTGCCGGTCTTAATTGATGATTGGGGCATTGATGCCGCGTACTCTGGGACCCAGAAATGTTTGTCTTGCCCGCCCGGCCTGTCGCCCGTGACCTTCTCGGATCGCGCGATTGAGCGGGTGAAGGCGCGCAAGAGCAAAGTTCAAAGCTGGTTCTTGGACCTGTCTTTGGTGATGAATTACTGGGCTGATGGCGGCGGCGCGCGGGCCTATCACCACACCGCGCCGATTAATGCCATGTATGGCCTGCATGAGAGCCTGCTTCTGGTCAAAAACGAGGGCTTAGAGGCGGTTTGGGCGCGGCATGCGGCGCAGCACAAGACCCTGCATGATGGTCTGACCGCGCTTGGATTCGAATATCTGGTGGCGCCAGAATACCGCCTGCCACAGCTCAATGCGGTGATTGTGCCAGAGCAATTCAAAGCCGAAGAAGGCGCCATTCGCGGCCGTCTCCTGGCCCAGCACAATCTCGAAATTGGCGGCGGGCTTGGGGCGCTCGCCGGGACTGTGTGGCGGATCGGCTTAATGGGCTATGGCGCCTCAAAGACGAATGTTGAGATCTGTCTCAACCAGCTGGGAGCGCTCGCAGATCCGGCTTAGCCTGGCTCGAAACCAGACCTCTCGCCTTACTGGCATAACAAAACCCCCGAGCCGAAGGCACGGGGGTTTTGCATCATTTCAGTCGGCGACTCGTTTAAACGAGACCCTCACGCTGGGCGCGCTTACGAGCAAGTTTGCGAGCGCGGCGAACAGCTTCTGCTTTTTGGCGAGCCTTCTTTTCAGATGGCTTTTCAAAATAAGTGCGGGACTTCATTTCACGGAACAGACCTTCGCGCTGCATCTTTTTCTTAAGGGCGCGTAGGGCTTGTTCGACATTATTGTCGCGGACGGTAATCTGAATAATGGTCAACTCTCCATTGAATATCGGGGCAGAACGGGCTGCGGCTGTGCGGTTGTGGCCCATAGGACCTTAAGCAAGCCGCGCCTATAACATGTGGAAACCGCCTTGCCTATCCCTGGACTCAGATATGCCCACGCCCTCCGAAAAACTCCGCGATCGCTGGCTTGATGCGATGCTGCCTTTGGCGGCGACGCGCGGCTGGAACACGGTCACCGCGAAACAGGCTGCGCGCGAGGCTGAGGTCTCAACCGATGAGCAAGCGCTCGCCGCCCCAAATGGTGTGAACGACCTGATCGACCATTTCTTTGACCGCGCCGTTGACGAGACCTTGGTGCAATTGGCGCAGTCTGATCTGTCGGCGCTGCGCACGCATGAACGGGTGGCGATGGGATTGAAGACTTGGCTCGAAAAGCTCACCCCGCATAAAGCAGCGGTTGGAAAGGCCGCAGCGCAAGGCTTGCTGCCTTGGGCGGCTGGCGCAGCGGCGCGGCGAATTTGGCGGATTGCAGATGCAATCTGGGAAGCTGCGGGTGATACGGCGACAGATTATAACCGGCAAACCAAACGGGCGCTGCTCAGCGCGGTCATTCCACCCATCGTCTTATACTGGCTCGACCATGAAGACCCGGAAAAAGTCGATGCTTTTATTGCGCGGCGGCTCAGCGATGCGATGAAATTGGGCCAGTTTGGCGGTCAGCTTCTTGGCCCTATTCTTGGCTTTGCGACCCGCTTGCGGGCACGTAGTCTGTAATAATCATTACAATTTTTTCGACCAGTTGTTGCAAAACCAGCGCTCGGGGCCTTACAGTGTAAGGCCGTGTACGGTCCGGGATTGGGAGGAAACATGCCGCGGCCTGCTGGCGTTCGAAACCATGACTTCGAAGCGAAGAAGACGGCGCTCTTGGATGCGCTGTCGGAATTTGCCTTGAACGATGATTTGCGGCGGCCATCCCTGCGCCAATTCGCAATTGCCGCAAAAGCCTCTGAGCCGACTTTGCGCCATTATTTCAAAGATCGCCAAGGCTTGGTGATCGCCATCCTGCGGCACATTCATGACCGCGCGATCCCGCTCTGGGACGTCATCGCGACGGGTGCGCCGGACACTGCGACCGCCGTCGAAGAGTATTTTCGCGTCACACAAGCCGGCCTGACGCATGGCGGCTTTGCGCGCGCCCATGCGTTTGGGATTATTGAAGGCATGGCGGATGAGAAAGTTGGCCAGGCTTACCTAGAACTGCTGCTCGATCCGGCGTTACAGGCGGTGTCTGAGAAAATGGACGCAACGCCCGGAAAACCGGAAACAGAGACAGAGCGCCGCGCCGCAGCTTTCATGATGCTGTCGCCAATTTTGGTGATGACGCTGCACCAACAATTGCTCGGCGGGCGCGATGTCTCGCCGGTTGATGGTGACGCTTTCTTGGGCTTGATGCAGGGCTGGTTGGCCTCAGGCCTCAGCCAATAGCGTTCGCAAAGCGTCTAAGTCGGCTTCTGGCGTGGCCCAATGACAAACAAATCGATGCGCCCCGCCGGGCCATGGATAGCAGGCGACGCGGGCCTGTTTAATCTTCGCCTCTGCCGCGGGTGACAAGACGGCAAACACTTCATTGCCATCGACCGGATAAGCGAGCTGCGTCGCGCCATCGGCACACAGGATATTGGCCAGGCTTTTCGCCGACTGGTTGGCTTTTCCCGCGAGCTCCAGCCACAATTCATCCTGCAGCAAGGCTTGCCCTTGCGCCGCCAAGAAGCGCATTTTCGGCGGCATATGGCCGGACCGTTTGGCTCTGGCTTTAAGCGCCCCCATTTGCTCGCGCATCTGCCCAAACAGTAAAATGATCTCGCAGCCAATGGCGCCGGTTTTGGTCAGGCCCAAAGTCAGGACATCAATCCCTGCTTTCCATGTCATTTCGGCGGGGCGGGCGCCCGTGCTGAGCAAAGCATTGGCCAGCCGCGCACCATCCAGGTGTACGTTCAATCCATGATCTTTTGCGAGCGCTGCGAAATGTCGGACAGTATCGACCGAATAAGCTGTGCCGCATTCAGTGAGATTGGTCAGTGACAGGGTTTCTAAGGGCGTTTCGTGGACGAAGCTTGGATCATTGGCGGCCAACGCTCGGCGCAAAGCGACTTCATCGATCTGTGCGCCAAAGCCGGGCAAAAGCCGCAATTTCGCACCGCCCGTAAAGAATTCTGGGGCGCCGCGCTCATCGCGCTCAATATGCGCTTCTTGGTGACACGCAATCGCGCCAATTGAGGAACACATGACCGACAGGGCCAGGGCATTTGAGGCTGTGCCGCTGGCGCAAAGCCAGAGGTCGAAAGCTTTGGTCTCGAATATCTCTGCGAGCTGGTCTTTAAGCGCAGAAGTGACTTTATCGGCGCCATAGCTTGGCGCATTGCCGTGATTGGCGGCCGCGATGGCTTCAACCACATTTGGATGCGCCGGCGCAGTTGTATCAGAGGCAAAATTCATCGCTTACAGCATGACGTCCGGCGTTTGCCACATCAAGTGTTGGCCGCCATCACTGGCAATCAATTGCCCGGTAATGCTGTCGGCTTGGATCAAATAGCGCAGCGTTTTGACAATCTCGTCCGGGTTTGAACCTTGTTCGGTCAAAGTTGCGCGCGCCTCGGCGGCAAACTCCCCTGGCTTTTGGTGGACATTTTCAAGCGTCGGGCCGGGACCGATGCCATTGACGCGAATGTTTGGCGCAAAGGCTTGGGCCATGGTTCGCGTCGCCGTCCACAGCGCTGATTTTGACAGCGTGTAAGTGAAGAAAAGCGGGTTCAGCTTGAGCACGCGCATATCAATCATATTGACGATCAGCCCGGCCTCTTGCGCTGGCAAAGCGGCAGCGAAATGCTGAGCGAGTAAGACCGGGGCGCGGAAATTCGGGCCCATGTGAAAGTCCCAATTGCCGCGTGTATGGGTTTGCGCTGTGTCATCTTCAAAAGTCGAAGCTGAATTGATCAGCAATGTCAGAGGCCCGCCGAGCGCGGTTTGGGCTTTGCCGACCAAATCCGCCGTTTGGGCCTCGTCAGAGAGGTCGGCTTGCACCAGTTCCGCATTGCCGCCCGCCTCGCCAATCGTTGCTGCGGTGGCTTCTGCACCTTGCTTAGAACCGCGATAATGAACCGCAACGGCCCAGCCATCTTCGCCGAGCGCCTGGGCCATGGCCTTGCCCAGTCGTGCCCCCGCACCTGTGACAAGCGCACGTTTTGGACCTTGAGAAACGCTATGGTTCACGCGGCTCTCCCATATGTGATGATATCAGGCGGGCGCTGGGCATTAAGCTCAGAAAAAACGCATCCGCCGAAATGGTCGCACTAGTCGAAGCGACGGAAATCGATCAGGTTCAAAATCGCAAAAACAGCAACAGTGGCAAGAATTGCCCAAACAGATGCGTGAATCATGATGTCAGCCCTTAAATAGTCTTGGCGTCTGTTATACCGACTTGGGTGATTTGGCGAGCCCCGTTTCCCAGATAAAGGTATTTAGACTTTGGCAGACTTTCGTACCCAGCTTTTTCGGATTTGGTTTCGCCTTTCCCGACCGATGACGTTAGGCGCGCGGGCGATTGTCGAAAATGCCCAAGGCCAAGTGCTCCTCGTCCGTCATACTTATACCAAAGGGCTGTATTTGCCGGGGGGCGGGGTTGAGCGAGGTGAGGTGATCGAAACCGCGCTGCGCCGTGAATTAGAGGAAGAAGGCGGCGTCGAAGTGACCGGCGCTCTGTCGCTTCTCGGTATCTATTCCAATCATCAAATCATGCGCAATGATCATGTCGCGCTGTACCGTGTTCCGGCTCAAGCCTGGCGGCCATGCGGTGATCCCATTGGCCGCGAGATTTCGCAGATTCTGTGGGTGGATCCGCTCAGCCCTCCTGGCGATGCGACCCCAGGGACGCTGCGCCGCTTGCGCGAAGTCTATGAGGATGTGCCGAATTCGCTGTCTTGGTAGCGCTAATTTTGGGCAAAGGCCAAGACGGCCGGAAGGGCCATGAAGGCCAAAGCCCCCAATAATAGGATAATCGGTCCAGCCTTCTGCCGCGCGCGTTTCATAACTCTGCTGATAGCCGTCAATGACGGCGTGATTGCGGACGAGAAAACGGCTCAATTTAGGCGGGCACACAAAACTTCTGCGGGATATTTAAGCAGATCTTAATAGGTTATCGTCAAATGTTGATGCCGTCGGGTATCCCCTTTCCCGGCACCCCTTGCAGGATATTAGCGCCTCAGATTCCTCCGAGCGCGCTAACTTGGAACGAGACGGCTGCGCTTTTTATTTAAGAGTGTGGCCGTTTTCGCTCGGCGACCAAAGCGCCGATATAGAGCCCTAGTGTATATACTGAGAGCGCCGCGGCGAGCCAAATCAGAGCTAGCCCGCCGGGCCACAGCACTGGCAATACTGTCGCATTGGCCAAAAGCAAAGCGCCAATGCCTATCATCTCAATCGCGGTCTTCCATTTCGCCAATTGCGAGACCGGCATCTCTAATCCCGGAATCAGGCGCAGCAGGGTTGCCGCTGTGTCGCGCGCAATGATTGCGGCGCTCGGGATGAGCAAGCCCAAATCCCCTGGGTGCAGCAGGCACAGGGCGACCAGCGCTGCGCCGACCAAAAGCTTGTCGGCGACCGGGTCCAAAAAAACTCCTAAAGGGCTGACCGCGTCGAGCCGCCGCGCCGCCCAGCCGTCAAGAAAATCAGTCGCGGCTACCAATACAAACGCCAAAAACGGCAGATAAGACTGTTCGGGCCAGCGGAGGATCGCCCAACCGACCCCCAAAGCAAGCCCGCATCGCGATAGTGTTAGCGCATTCGGCACCCAAGTCAGCGACATGGCATTTTCCTTATCATTGCGGATTTGATAGGGCGCCTCGATGAGGCGGTCTATAGCGCTGTGCCGCCCTTTGGGTCTGCTCGATCTGCAAGCAGTCGGGTGATTACAACGCAATGTGAATGCCTGCGCCTTGATGGTGACACTTAGGCTTCCTAGATTCACTCTGACACCAATGCTCTTCTGGCGGGGCTGCCATAATGGGGCACCGTGAGCCTTGTATGTCCTGGTCCTGTCTGAGAATGGAAGGAGTAGACCATGAATGACCTAGAAAAGCCGACCCCTGGCCCCCTCGATTTCAGCCAGTTTGTCTATTTCCGCAATATCAATGAGCGCGAGCTCGCCGAACTGCCTGCGGATGCACTGACCGGCGTCGATGATTTAGAAGCACTCGTCGTTGTCACCAATGGCGAAGGCCAAAAGATTGCGATTATTGAAGGCCGCGAGGCGGCGGAAGCTGCGGCAGAGGCGTATAAGCTGGAAGCGGTCAGCGTCCATTAAGCTACAAGATAGCTGAGATCACACGGTCTGGGGGGCGATGCCCATCGGCGAAGGTTTTGATATTGATGATGACCTTCTCGCCCATTTCATTGCGCCCCTCGACCGTGGCCGAGCCCATATGCGGTAGCAAAATAACGTTCGGTAAGCCGACCAGATTTGGATTGACCGCGGGTTCGCGTTCAAACACGTCGAGCCCGGCACCGGCCAGAGTGCCATCTTTCAGCGCTTTTGCCAAAGCGGCTTCGTCAATCACTTCGCCGCGCGCCGTGTTCACTATGAAGGCGTCGCGTTTCATCAGCTCAAGCCGACGCGCATTGAGCAAATGAAAGGTTGCTGGCGTATGCGGACAATTGACTGAGACAATGTCCATGCGCGCGAGCATTTGATCTAAGCTGTCCCAATAGGTCGCGTCGAGCTCTTCCTCGACCACGCGCGAGACTTTCTTGCGATTATGGTAGTGGATTTGCAGGCCGAAAGCTTTGGCGCGGCGCGCCACCGCTTGGCCAATTCGGCCCATGCCAATAATACCGAGCCTTTTTCCAGATAGGCGCCGGCCCATCATCCATGTCGGCGCCCAACCATCAAACTTGCCGGCTTCCATGAGCGCAATGCCTTCATGCATGCGCCGGGGAACAGCGAGGATCAGCGCCATGGTCACGTCGGCTGTGTCATCGGTGAGCACGCCCGGCGTGTTGGTGACTGTGATGCCCCGCTCATAAGCGGTTTGAACGTCGATATTGTCCACACCGGCGCCGAATTGCGCGATCATTTTAAACTGGTCGCCGGCTTGGTTGAGCACCGCGCTGTCGACGGGATCTGTTACCGTTGAGACCAAAACATCTGCGCGTTTGACCGCATCAGCGAGTTGGGCTGAGGTAAATGCCTCGTCGGAAGGGTTGAGCTCAGCATCGAAAAGCTCCTTCAGGCGCAATTCTACCGCGTCGGGCAACCGACGGGTGACAATGACCTTTAGGCGCGTATCTGACATGCTTCCTCGCTTTCTCGATCGCGCTTAGCAGAGCAAAAGCCTGTCGCCAATGCGCTGTTTTACGGTCGATTCACCTCAATCGGCAAAAAGGGAGGCTATGACCCTTATGTTTGCCCGTCTTCTGCTTTGCTTTGCCCTGTTTGGTGGCTTGACCCTGGTCCAGGTTGAAGCGCGCCAATCGGCTGAGACTGTAAAGGTTAGCCGCTTTTCAGGCAAACCCCTGCCGCGCTTTGAATCGCTGCGCTATTCCGCCGTGCATGGTCGGCGCGGGCCAAATTTAGACCACCCAATTGTCTGGCGCTATGAGCGTGAAGGCCTGCCAATGTTGATTGTGCGTGAAACGCATGGCTGGCGCCGGGTCCGTGACCCGGATGGTGACGAGGTTTGGATGCAAGCTCGAATGTTGTCAGAGACACCGACCGCGATGGTCGTACAAGATGTTGATTTACGGCGTGGTCCTGGCGAAGATGCCGGGGCAAAAGCCCGGATCAAAGAAGGCGTGATCGCCGAACTTGGTGGCTGCGAGCAAGGCTGGTGCCGGGTCAAGATTGGCCGCGATTCTGGCTGGCTGCCCAAGCAAAAGCTCTGGGGCAGCGAGATTGAGACCGGCGCTCTCTAGCGTCACAAGCCTTGCCGGGTCGCGCACATGCGTTTAAGGCGGCGGGCTATCTCACGCTGCACAACGCAGACGCCATAAACACAAAATAAGCGAGGCCAGTTCTATGAAGGGACCGCACGAGTTTCACACCCCACAATCGTCTTATAGCAAAGAAGACTTGCTCAAATCAGGCGCGGGCGAACTGTTTGGCCCCGGCAATGCGCAGCTGCCCATCCCGCCAATGCTGATGATGGACCGGATTACCGAAATCTCTGACGATGGCGGCGAATTTGGCAAAGGTCACGTGGTTGGTGAGTTCGACATACACCCTGATCTTTGGTTCTTCGAATGTCACTTCCCCGGTGATCCGGTGATGCCCGGCTGTCTTGGCTTAGACGCGATGTGGCAAGCGGTTGGTTATTGGCTCGGATGGACTGGCTCTTATGGCAAGGGCCGCGCCCTCGGCGTTGGCGATGTCCGTTTTACCGGCGAGATTACGCCCGACACCAAACTGGTGCGCTATGAAATCGATATGAAGCGCGTCCGCCGCGGTAAGCTCGTGCTCGGCATCGCTGATGGCCGAGTGTTTGCTGACGATCAAAAGATTTACACGGCCAAAGATATGCGCGTGGGCTTAGTCGATAAATTGGGTCTGAAAGCCTAAGGCACGTAGACGGTATAGACGACTTCCACTTGGAAATCGAACGTCCCGAGCGATAAGTCATATCCGGTTAAGTTCGCTGCGGCGATCGAATATTCGGCGTCAAAGCGCACGGATTGTTCGGCAATGGTCCCGGGCGCTGCTGCGGTGCGTTGATTGCCCGTGAAAACGTTGCGCGGGAAGCGTAAATCCCAAAGCCGTAAGCTCGGGGCGAAGCCAGAGGCCGCGCCGCCCGAATGCGGCAATTGGGCGTTTTGGCCAAACGTCAATCCATCATCGCCGCTTCGCGTGATGCTCATTTGTACCCGGGTGATTTGTAACAGGATAAATTCTGTGAACGTGGTTGGCGTAAAGGCCTGCGCATCAATCGCGAAGGGCACATTCGAAGCAACATAAAAGCTTGAATATTGGCTGACGCCATCGACGCGCGCATCAGAGATGTTTTGTAACCCGAAAGCCGTAAAGGCGTCTTCGCCGCTGACAATGCCGTCGCCATTGGTGTCGGTGTTAATCGTACCGCGATCGGTCCCGGTCAGCAAGAATGGCATGCCGCCGGTAACACTCGCGAGTCCATCTTGGGTCAAGACCAGCGTCCCGGTCACAACCGTGTGCGCGTCCTCGGCAATCAAATCGATATCCCCAGAGCCCGCAGCCGAGCTGCCATTGCCTGTGTCGAGGACCAGGTCGGCGACCACAGGGGCGTTGCTCGCAGGATCCGCGGCCCAAACAATGACCAGGCCTTCGCGTTCAAAATGGGGGCGATCAATGACATCAGCTGTCGCTGTGCCAATTCCAAGCAAACTGCTTGTCACCATCCCCGCCAGGATGGCGCGATACTCTAACATCCGCCTCACGGGCAGTAGAGTTAATCGTGGACCTCTAAGAGTTCTTTAACCGACTGTCATTGGTGAATTAGAACGCCGCCGAGCGCACCCGCAGAGCTGGCATATTGCCGGTCCAGCGCAGCGTTATTTCAATTGCCTGACTGTCAGGAGCGCCGCGTTGAGTGGCGGTTTTTGTTGCTTGAGCGAACAGGACGGTGTCGCTGAGCGCTGAAATGGCCGGCGCCAGTTGAGCATTCGGTCCCTGGCCAATGACGTCGATAGAAACACTGTTCGCGGTGCGCGGCTCCAAAGCTTCGACAACGAAGCCGGTATTGCTGGCAATTTTCAATCGGATCTGACCGGTTTCAGCAGACGCCGCGCTGGCCACGGGTTCTAGCGCTCCGGCCCCGTACCAGGCCTCTTCGGCGCGCGGCTGCGCAGACCCAATGGCGACATCCGAACCTTGGCCGACGAAGCTGCCATCTTGCCAGACCAGAACTTTTCCCGGGTTTGAGAAATGCACGCGATGCACGGTGTCAGCCTGCGTACTGAAACTCAGCACGAGCGATAAAACACCCAAAAGACACATGCGAAATAGCACTGTCGAACCACCCCATCAAACTAGACAGTGATTCGGATTGCAGGATCTATGCCGCGATTTAGCGTCCTCGAGCACAGCCAACGCACCGCGCTCTGCTTGACGCTTTGGCCGCGCCCGAATAGCCCTCTCCGCAAAGTTCAAATCAGGCAAGGAGCGGAAACCGATGGCAGATTATGGAGACATGCCGACTGGCACGCTGATGGCAGGCAAGCGCGGCATCATTATGGGCGTCGCGAATAAGAACTCCATCGCTTGGGGCATTGCGCAGCAACTCGCGGCGCAAGGGGCAGAGATCTGTTTCACCTATCAAGGCGAAAGCTTAGAGCGCCGGGTCCGCCCGCTGGTCGAGAGCATTGATATGGATTTCATGGTTCAAGCGGATGTCACCGATGATGCCAGCATGGATGCCGCCTTTGCGGCGGTGAAAGAAAAATGGGGCAAGATCGATTTCCTCGTTCACTCGATCGCCTTTGCGGGCAAAGAAGAGTTGCAAGGTTCGATGGTTGCCAACACCACGCGCGAAGGCTTCCGCCGCGCATTGGATATATCGGTTTATAGCTTTATCGACGCCTCGCGCCGGGCCTCTGAGATCATGACTGATGGCGGCTCGATTGTCTGCATGACGTATCTCGGGGCGGAACGCACGGTGCCGAGCTATAATGTTATGGGCGTGGCCAAAGCGGCGCTCGAAGCCTCGACCCGCTATGCCGCGCGCGACCTTGGCACCCAAGGCATTCGCGTCAATGCGATCTCCGCCGGCGCCATGCGGACGCTGTCACTGGCCGGTATTCGCGGCGGAAAATCGCTAATGGGGACAGGCAAAGACTGGTCGCTGCTGAAAGAAGATACGCGGATGGAAGGCGTTGCCGGTTGCGCACTTTATTTGCTCTCGCCGCTTGGGCACTCGATTGCCGGTGAGGTTCTGCACGTCGATGCCGGCTTCCACGCGGTCGGCGTTCCGGACTTGCCTGAGGAGGTCTAAATGACCGCCAAAGTATTTATATGGGTCGCCCATCCGCGTGAAAACTCTCTGAGTCACGGCCTGGCCGACGCCTATCAGCGCGGGGCCGAGTCGCAAGGCGCTGAGGTGCGGCGGATGAACCTGCATGACATGCAGTTCGATCCAGATCTGACCTTTGGCTATCACCAACGCAAAGACTTAGAGCCGTGCTTGGAAGACTGGCGCGAAAATCTGCTCTGGTGCAATCATACGTGCTGGGCCTATCCGGTTTGGTGGGGCAATATGCCGGCCAAAGCCAAAGGCGTGATTGACCGCTCATTCTTGCCCGGCTTTGCCATGGAATATCATGAAAAAGACCCGTGGTGGGACAAGCTCCTTAAAGGCCGGAGCGCAGATGTCCTGCTAACCTCTGATGCACCGGCCTGGTTTGATCAGCTGCTTTATCGCCGTCCGGCCGCCAATCAAGCCAAGCGCGCGGTGATGGAGTTTTCCGGGATTAAGCCTGTTCGCGTCCTGCAAGTCGGCACCGTCAAAGATGCCAAGGAGGCGAAGCTGAAATCGTGGATAGATAAGGCCTATCGCCGCGGCGCGGATGCAGGGCGGCGATGAAAACCACGGCTGAAACCCATGTTCCGCTGAGCCGGGACTTCCCGCATTATCCGGAGGCGGAGATGCAAGCCCGGGCGGTCACGTTCCATGCGCAAATGCAATCGCGGCGCTCGGTTCGCGCATTTTCTGATCAAGCGGTTCCAAAGGAAGTAATCGAGCAATGCGTGTTGACGGCAGGAACCGCGCCGAGCGGGGCCAATCACCAGCCCTGGTATTTTGCTTGTGTCGGTTCAGCCGAGAAGAAATCAGAGATTCGTGCTGCGGCTGAAGCTGAAGAACGCGAGTTTTATGCCGGCCGTGCGGCCCAGGATTGGATCGATGCCTTGGCGCCGATCGGGACCGATGCCGATAAGCCTTATATGGAAATCGCGCCTTGGCTGATCTGCATTTTCGCGCAGCGCCGCGGCGGCGTGCGGGAAGGCGAAGATAAGAAGAATTACTACATTCACGAAAGCGTTGGCATCGCCACAGGACTGTTGATTTCAGCTTGTCACAATGCAGGACTGGCAACTTTGGTGCACACGCCAAATCCGATGAAATTTCTCAATGGGATTTGCGGCCGGCCGGAAACGGAAAAACCGTTTTTGATCTTGGTCGCGGGCTATCCAGCTTCTGATGCGATGGTGCCGAATCATGCCTTAGTCAAAAAACCGCTGAGCGAGATTGCTAGCTTTCTTTAGCCGACACAACGGAGAAGGATGGGCCGCTTAAGTCGAGCCATTCTTTAACTTCAAACGTCCGCGCGCCGCGCTGTTCTTCGCGCACATTCTCGCCGCGCACGATTAGCATATAGTCGCCATCGGGAACTTTGCGGAGGCGCGTTGTTTTGAGCTCGATCCGCTCATCATCGGCGATCAGCGACAGACCGCCTAAGCCCCAGCCTGCGAGATCAGGTTTAACCGGAAGCCGCTGCGAAGGTTCGAAATGTAAGGGTAGCGGCTGCTCGAGCCGGCCAATCTGATTGGCGAAGACTTGCGTGACATAAAACCCGGTATCAGAGCGCGCGACGCCGACCGCCACATGAGTTGCCGTGTTAGCCAATATATTCCGCCTATGGCTTTCGCTATTCATCAGCTTCTCGTGCAAATCGTCGACAACAAAGCTTTCGGTTGGCACTTTAAAGCCCGGCATCATGAAGCAAGAGACTTCGCGTTCAAATTGGTCAAAACAGGTGGGTGAGCCAAAGGCGGCGATATTCTCTGCCGTGCTTTGCGCCAGCAGCGTGCGATCAAAAGCGGCTATACGGTCATGAGCACGGCGACCGTCCGGGCTTTGATGATTGAAAAAGTCATTGCTTGCCATGTCGAGGCTATGAAAGCGCGCCGGCGCGCGGAGATCGGCGCGGCGTTCCAAGGGCGCCAAGCCTTCGGCTTTGCGAGCGTCATTGATACGATCGATAAAAGCGCGTTCCATGGTTTCGTCGAACCGCAAAGGCTCAGGTGGGGTCTCTAAACACGCCTGTCCGGCAAGCACATATTGGTCGACCGTCGCATGGCGCGAAGAGATGTCCATATCGCACGCCGCGCTCGCGGCGCCGGCCCAAAAAGCCGATACGAGGAGAAGAATGAGAGACCGCATAGGGCCGATTATAGCGCTAATCCGCGTCGATCACACCCTCTGATCGCAATCGCGTGAGAATCGGCGCCAGCATTCGATCAATCGCCGCTTGATTCGGCCGCACTTGGCCATAAGCCGGGAGGCCCTCATCCGCGATCACCAAATCGGCTTCGAACATGGCCGGAAATGTGTGGCGGTAATGGGCCGCGCGGACTGTGCTCAAATATTGCGCCAGCACGCTTTCGACACTGCGGCCGCGTTCGACCACGTCGCGCCGGATCCGCCGCGCCAGGCGCAAATCGTCCGGTGTATCGACATAGATCGACAAGTCTATCAGCGGTTTCAGCTCCGGCACGGACAGCGCATGAATGCCTTCGAGAATAATAATCGGCGCCGAGGCAATGGTTAGTGTCTCAGTTTTACGATCATGGCGATCATAATCATAAATCGGCTGTTCGATGGTGCGTCCGGCTTTCAGGTCGGCCAATTGCCGCGCCATCAAACCTGTTTCTTTGCTGATCGGATCATCATAATTGACCCGGGCAATAATCTCGGCACGTTGGGCCGCGCTGTCGGCGGGCCCGTAATGCGACATTGGCCAGTAATAGCCGTCTTCATGAAACAGAACGATGTTTTCGGCGGCGCAATGGGCGACGAGCGCCTCTGCGACCGTGGATTTGCCGGAGCCTGAGCCGCCAGTCATCGCAATCAGGTACGGGCTGGTCCGCGTCACGCGGGTCTAGTCTTCATTTTCTTGCAGTGGCACGGCATACAGTTCGAGCCGGTGATCAACCAGCTTATAGCCATGAGCGCGGGCAATCTCGACTTGCAGGCGCTCAATTTCTTCATTGTGAAACTCAATCACTTTGCCCGATTTGACGTCAATTAAGTGATCATGGTGCTCGTCCGGCACCTCTTCATAGCGGGCGCGGCCGTCGCCAAAGTCGTGGCTTTCAATAATGCCATATTCTTCGAACAGTTTCACAGTTCGGTAGACCGTAGCCAGAGAGATATTTTTATCGACAGCATTGGCCCGGCGATGGAGTTCTTCCGCATCCGGGTGATCATCCGAAGATGACAATATGCGCGCGATGACTTTGCGTTGCTCAGTCATGCGAAGGCCTTTTTCGGCGCAGAGTTTTTCCAGTCGGTCCATAAGCGCTCCTGTAGCGTTTAACTATGGGGCCTGTCCACCCACCAGCTTCGACATCAACATGGCGTCGACGCGCCCACCTTCAAGGCGCTTATAATAGTCCTTGCGTCGGCCATCGCATTGAAACCCGAGCGCCTCATAAAAGCCGCGTGCGCCGATATTGTCCGCCGCAACATCCAGCAGCCATTTTTGTAGTCCGCGCGGTCGCAAACGTGTCTCGATCTCTGTGAGTAGACGCTGCGCATAGCCTTGGCGGCGTAGCTCTGGCGCCGTCGCCAAGGTCAGGATGTCGGCCTCACCCGCGGCGAATTGCACGAGGATGAAGGAGACGACCTGATCCCCGTCCTTGATCTGCGCAAACTCTGTTGTTGGAAGGTCAAGCAGATCTGCGAATGCGGCTTCGGGCCATGCTTCTTCGGCGGCAAAGGCGCGGGCATGAAGCGCCGCAAACTCGCGCGCTTGGCTCATGCCTTTGGTTTCGGCAGCGCCGCATCCGGCGCGCGCGCATAGGTTGGCCGCGCCGTGCGGGTGTCTGGATCAAGGGTCAAAGCCACTTGCGCGGCGCGCTCGGCACTTGGCTGCGCCGCGTGCAGGGACTGATCGGGAAAATGAGGGCGCAGCGCTTCGACCTCCCCGAAAAGCATATGTGGGCGTGCCTGAAGCAGGGTTTGCAAAGCTTCGGCAGAGCGTTCCTGCGCCGTGCCTGTCGCCGCGCCGGTGCGAAACGTTTGCGTCCAGAACGTAAGGTCGGGCGGCCGGTTCTGGGCTGGTAGCGCAACAATCGCCGATCCTTGTTGCCCGATTGGCAGCGCCGCTTCCAGTGTGGTCACGCCGAGACAAGGTTTCTCAACCGCGAGCGCCAAACCCCGCGCAAAGGCGACGCCGACGCGTATGCCCGTAAAACTGCCAGGCCCGGAGATGACCGCAAATCGGTCAATTTGGTCGAGCGCCAGCCCCGCCGCCGCTAAGGTCTGCTGCACCAGGCCTGGCAATTCAGCATCTTGGCCGCGCGCCATCTGGACGCAGCGTTGAGACAGTGTCCGGTCTTGATCGACCACCGCAATATCGCAGGCTGGTCCAGCGGTATGGAGTGCGAGGACGATCATCTCTAATGGCTTATAGAATAACGCAGGCGTCTTCGAAGCTTAGACGCGGGCTACGCTCAAAAATCGTGGCATCGTCGCCATGGCCGATATTGCAGAGCCAGTTTGAGCGCCAGGTTTTGGTCGCCTCATTGCCGAGGAAGAATTCCTGATCCACGCCGGCATTATCGAATCCGGACATCGGACCGCAATCAAGGCCAAGGGCGCGGGCAGCGAGCATCAAATAAGCGCCTTGCAGTGTGCCATTGCGAAACGCCGTAAGGGTCCGATTCTCTTCATCGGCAAACCAGTCTTTCGCGCCTGGATTATGTGGGAAGAGTTCAGGAATCTTCTCATGAAACTCTAAATCATGGGCAATGATTACGACCCACGGTGCCGCAAGGGTTTTGTCGACATTGCCTGCCATTAGATGCGGGCGAAGGCGTTCTTTGGCCTCGCTAGATTGCAGAAAAACAAATCGAGCCGGCGAGCAATTGGCGCTGGTCATGCCCATTTTAGTGAGGTCATAAGTGGCGCGGATTAGGGTTTCCGGCACTTGCTGATCGGTCCAACCATTATAAGACCGACCCTGGCGCCAAATTTGGTCCATAGCGTGGTCATTCACAGGGTGTTTGTTCATCTAAAGCTCCAGCCTGAAATCTCTTTGATTTGGACATAGAGCGGTTCAGGCTGAATTGAAATCCTTGGCCGCGCGTGACCGACCTAGACCATAGATTTGATTGACCAGTCGACTTGCATTGCAGCAACTTCGCGATCTTTGGAATCGGTCAATGTGACGTCAACGCCGTACTCGACCACGCCATTGGCTTCAAACTCGGCCAAGAGTTCCGCGCCCGGACGGCGCAAGCGGCCTTCGGCGCGAATCGCCCCGCGGGCAGATTTCTTATAAGTGATGGTGGCTTGCGAGATAGCCGCCCGCACGGTCGCGACTTTGTCAGCAAATAGCGATACTGACGCTGCTCCAGAGGCGGCTTCAGCGAGGGTGAAGAGCGCCCCGGCATGTTGCGATCCCATATGGTTTTGCGTTTCTGGCTTATCTGGCAATTGCGCCGCGCCATGTCCGTCAGCAATCACCAGGAGTTCAATACCAGTATGTTTGGCATAAGGCACGTTCTGTTCGAAGAAGGCCTTCATCAAGCTATAAATTTGTTCTTTGTCATCCGCCATGGAGTTCTTCCACTTTTTTATATTAGCGTGCTTTTGCACGTCGCTCAGAATGTAGTTTAAATCAAAGTGATTAAATTACTACGCGACTTATTGGCAATTTTTATACGATTTGGAGAGCTATAGTCCCCAAGATGGGCGACATCGGGTCCGAAAACAGACTTAAGAATTCTAGACTGAAATATAGAAATTTGATCGATTAAGATTTGCGTAAGCTTGATTGATCCTTCGTCAAGAAATTGCGCGCAGATTGGTCGCCGATCAAACCAGTTTTTCAAGACATATGTGAGATGTAGCGACTATGCGCATTTCACCCAAGTCTGTCTTTAACAGTATTGTCCATGGGTCGCTGGAACTTCCAGACGGTCGATTGCGGCAAGCTGTCTTGCGTGAATTATTCGATCAGCTCGCTCAAGTGATGAAGCCTTTGGCTCTAATCACCGCGATCAATGGCACCGCCGTTGCTGCAATCTTTTCGCAATTTACGATTTGGTGGTTGGCCCTGATCTGGTGGGCGCCGATCATGTACTTTTCCTTCTTCCAGTATAAAGGCGCCATTGCGATGGCTGGTGTGCCGCGCGACGCCAAACTCTCGGGCGGTTTCTTGAAAAAAGGGGCGCGTAACAATTTCCTATTCGGTGTCTGGTGGGCGTCGAGCTGTTTGATTTTTGCCGGGCCAGACCCTGCCGCCAATATTACACTTGCCGCTTTGTCGACCGGGATGTGCGCTGCAGCGGCGGCTTGTTTGGGCTCAAATGCCGGCATGTCTGGCCGCTTCCTTGCCGGCGCGTTGCCGGTCACCGTTTTCTCGCTGATTTTTATCGATGGCGCGGCGGCGATCATCACGGCGGCGATGGGCGGCACGCTCGGTGTGACAATGATTTACATGGCGCACCTCAAATATCGTGACACAGTCGAGATGCTGCGCGTTCGCCTCGGCCTTGAGCTTTCCAAAGCGCGGCTGGAGTCGGCTGTCAGCACGCTCGGCATTGGGCTTGAGATTAAGGACAGTTCTGATGAAGTGGTGTTCGCCAATGCCCGTATGGAGCTCAATCGTGAGGCCATTACGCATGGCACTGTGACCCGCGACGGCTTTTCGCTGTGGAATGGCCGCTATTATAAGCGGACGGAATTTGACGGTGTTGAAGACGACAAAATCGAATTGATCGAAGATGTCAGCTCATTGGTCGAGAGTCAGCAGACGATATTGCAATCGCGCCAACAGGCCGAGCAGGCGCTGCAAACCAAATCAGCTTTCTTTGAGTCGATTTCGCGTGAAGTGATCTATCCGATTAAGACGATCATGAAATATGCGCGGCTCTTGCAGCCCGATTCTCGCATTCGCTTTGATGATGAAGAGCTCGGCAATTTGGCCAATCTGATCATGAATGCGTCGAAAGACCTTGAGCGTTTGATGTCGTCAATGACCCGCCATTCGGTTGATGACAATGCTCACCTTGTTGATGCGGAAATGCTCAAATTGCGCGAAATTTTCGCCGAAGAATTGTCAGAAATGGCGCAATCGGATCTGACTGAGGCGACGCTCAATGCGATTACAAATGCCGTCCCGGCGGAGCTTTTGGTCAAGTCATCGGCGAGTGGATCTTTGACCCGTGCCTTGGGTCAAATGTGTCTAAAGGCGCACCGCTTAGTCGGGCCATCCGGCAAGCTGTCTATGCATGTGCGCGCGATGCCGGACAAATCAGACGCGGTTTGTTTCATCGTTCGCGGCGTCCACGGCGCGCAAAGCAAGCGCCCGGTTGAGCCAACTATGATTGAACCGATTGAGGGCACGGAAGTGACTTTGGATGCCTATGCGTCTTACCTGTCGGCGACCCATATTGAGAATTTAGGCGGGCATTATCGCGAAGACGTTTCCAGCGATACGGCCGTCAATCTGATTGCTGTCGTGCCATCAGACTATGTCCAAAGCGCCGGTCAGCCGCTTAAGATATTACCTGGGAAATCAGTCGCGAGTTAAACGCCGAAATCGTTGAGATCGCCTCATGCGAAAAGGTTGAGCCGGTATGATAGGTGCGGGCTTCGCCTTGCATCTCCTGCATCATTTGCAACAGCCCGCTTTGAATACTTTCGCGTTTATAGGTCGGCATATAGGACCAAATTTTCTGGCGAATGATTTGCGGATTTACGGCGCCGCGTTCCTCGGCACTGAACTCTGCCAGTTCACGCAATTCAGTCGGTGTGTAGAGCTTTGACGACTGCCCGACCGAAAACAGCGGACGACCATCCTCGCCTTCGCATTCATAGCGTGAAAAGAGCAATTGGCCATCTTTGGCATCACTGGAACAGGTATCGCTCCAGGCATTGACGGGGGCGGAGTGTGGCCAGGCTTCTACGGACATTAGTGTGGTTGTATAGCCGGCCCAATCGACTGAGTCGGCGACGGTTTGTTCCGCTGCGGTCGGGTGCGTCAGCGCCGCAAATCGATCCATCGGGATTGTATTGATGAGATAATCGGCTTGGTAAATGCCGCCTTTCTCGGTTTCGACTGTGACACCGCGCTGGTCGCGGATCACCCGTTTGGCGGGGTCGCTTAATTTAACCGTCAAAGACTCGGCAAATCGATCCCAAAAATTTTGCCAGCCGCGATCTGGCATAACAGTGAATTTCAACAAGCCGGTTATCAACATATCGATGTCGACCCAGCGCATGGCATGAATCAGCGGGACGCGCGTCAAATAACCATAACCAATCGATGTCACCACGCGGTGCATCATGTGTTCAATCTTGCCGAGCTGGTGGTAATCGAGCCAGTCTTTGGCCGGTATTGCCAGGATCTCGTTGACGCGCGGGTCGCCTTTGTCAGCGCGCGCGATCAGGCGATGGCGAAGCCAGGCATATTTCAACACTTGCCAGATGAAATTTGGTCCGCTGCCAGCGCGAATATAGTCGAGCAATTCGCGATCATCGATGCGTTGGGCTTTGAGATAGTTTCGTTTAATCCCAAGCTTCTTCATTTGCTTCAGAATGTAGCGATGCGACCAAATCGCATAACATGTCCCAAACTCAACAACATGATCATCGATTGCATCGGACAGACATTTGCCGCCGACTTTGTCCGCGGCTTCGAGGATTGTCACTTTCTCAACGCCGCGATCCATTAGCATTTTTGCCATGGTCAGCCCGGCGGGGCCGCCGCCAATAATTAAGTAAGAGGCTTTTTGCATAACTGCTATTTTCTTTGACTGAACTCGACTTGCATTCAATTCGTTTACGAACGGTATGCTATTTCTCTCTATTGGTGTGCTTTGTACAGCCAGGATGGCAATAAGCGTAGAGTAATATGGACTTATTTTTCACCCTCATGATGACCGTTATCCGGTCATATTTAGGTCCGCGCAATGCGACGGTTTGGGAGGGAGCTCGATATCGGTTCAAACCGCGCCGCGGTGATCTTGACCAAGATGGTCTCCTCTACGCGTCTCGCGTCCCGTCCTATATCGATGTTTCACTGGTGAAATTTTTCATTCAGACGCGGATGTCTGCCGTGGTCCGCCGGCACGGGTGGGTGCCGGTCGTGCTCAGTTCTTATCAAGTGCGTCAGCAGCCGAGAATTCCCAATGGGCGGCTCGAAATCCATACCCAAGTGGTTGGCTGGCAAGATCAATATGTCGAGATTTGGCACACGTGGCGCGATGCGACCGGGGCCGAAGTCTTGCGCTCTATTTATCTCACGCGCGTGACCCAACGCGGCCGCGAGAAAGTGACTGGCGCAGACATGTTACGCGAACTTGGCGAAGACGTGGTTGATCGACCGCTCTCTGCAGCAGCGGCGCGGCAATTAGACGATTATCTCGATATTCGCGAAGCCAATCGCAAAGCCGGCCAATCCGATATTGGTTTTGCCAGTTATTTAAAATTCACCGGACAACCGTAACGAGATTCTTATTCTCCTGCGCTAAGCCAATCTTGCTCCGAACAGAGGCATAAGATGGCTTTTCAAAACTCCGCACAACCCCGTTTTCCCGGCCGCGCGCCGATCGCGCTGAATCCCGCACGGTTGCATGAGAAAATTCTCTCCGCACAGGAAAAATATGCCGATGCCCCCTTCCTGACGACGGCGCTGCCGACCGGGCATACGGAGACCACCGACTTCAAAACTGCCATCGCTTCCGCGCAAAAACTGGCGCATTATTTGCGCGAAGAGCTAGGCTATCAGCAAGGCGACGTCGTCGCCATCCAATCGCCGAATTGCACGTCTTACATTGTCAGCCTGCTCGGCGTCTTTTTGGCTGGCCTAACCGTCACCAATGTGAACCCGCTTTACACCGCCGCAGAAACCCGGCGCCAGCTTAAAGATAGCGGCGCGCGGTGCCTCATCGGCTCAACCATATTCTCAGAAATGATGGAAGACGCGATTGAGGGGACTTCGGTCGATCACGTTATTGCCATTTCTGTCACCGATTTTTTCAAGCCGATGACCCGCGGCCTGCTGAATTTCATGTTGCGCCAGGTCAAGAAAATGGACCGCCCTTTTGCCGGCCCGCACACCTGTTTGAACACAATCCTCGCGGAAACCCGTCCGCCAGCGTCGCACTTTGACTATGTCGCGCCCTTGGATCCTGAGCGCGATACAATTTACCAATATTCCGGCGGCACGACAGGCGTCTCAAAAGGCGTTCGCCTGACCGAGCAGGGCTTGATGAGCAATATCGCACAATTCACGATTGCCAGCCCTGAGCTCTTGGAAACGCCGAACCAGACCATGCTGCTCGCCCTCCCGGTCTATCATGTCTTCGGCATGCTGGCCTCCGTGATCGCAATCACCAATGGCGGTCATTTGGTGCTGATTCCAAATCCGCGGCCGCTGACCAATATGAAAGCGGCGTTTAAGAAGTTCCGCCCAGAGATTTTCCCTGGCGTGAACACATTGTTCGAGAAGCTGCTCGAAGAAGACTGGTTCCAGGCCTATGGCGACAGCCTCAAAATTACCATTTCAGGCGCCGCAGCTCTGCATGACCATACCGCGCAGAATTGGATGAAAGCCACAGGCTCAAACATTATCGAAGGCTATGGCATGACCGAGGCGACCACTTTGATCGCTATTCGCGATCATTCGGTCAGCACCTCGCCCGGATCGGCGGGAACCGCTTTTCCAGGGACAGATATCCGCATTCTGCACAATGACCTGCCGACAACCGAGCCGGATAAGGTCGGCGAAATCCTGATCGCGGGACCGCAAATCATGAAAGGCTACCTCGGACGTGAGCAAGAAACCGTGCAAGCCTATCACGGGCCGTGGCTTAAGACCGGCGACATGGGCCGGTTCGATGACAAGGGTGAGCTTTACATCGTCGATCGCTGCAAAGACATGGTCCTGGTAGGCGGATTTAATGTTTTTCCGAACGAAGTTGATTCGGTTTTGGGCACCTGTCCCGGCCTGATCGAGGCCGCAAGCGCCGGTATTCGCGGCGACGATGGAAGCGAAGAATTGCGAGCTTTTGTGGTCAAGTCTGACCCAGAGCTTTCGGCCGAAAAGGTGCTTGCACATTGCCGTAACCATTTGACAGGATACAAAGTTCCTCGCCGTGTCCACTTCATTGAGGAATTGCCGAAAAACCCAATTGGCAAGATTTTGCGCCGCAAACTCCAGGACCATTGCTAATATTTAAATCAAATGTGGCCGACCCCCGCCCAGCTTTTGCCCCAATTTTCCCATCATAAGGCACCATGAAAAAAGAGTCGCCAAGGGTTTATGATTGGAGTATAGGCGCGCGGCTTGATGGTTAATATCGTATTAACGATGTCCGACTGACGGGTCCTGGTGAGGTAAGACAGGCTCGAACTCCATAAGGCAGCGGACCTCAAACGATCCAAGGTGGGGTTAGACACTCAACATGAATTGGCAAACACGGCTGGTCGCATTTTTGCGGCACCCGAGCGCATGGTTGATCGCCGCTTGCGCCATGCTCTCGATTTGGCATTTGCAATCGGCGCCAACGCTGATGAAGCAGCTGCGCGCTGTAACCATGTATGATTATTCTCTGGCTATGAGTTTTGTTGGCGATGATCGTGATGTTGATGTCACGACATTCCTGCCCGCAGGCGATGAGCGGCAAGACATTGTGCGTGAAAATATTCTCTCCGGGCAGTTGCAATTTGACGATCAAACCGACTTGTCAGGTCGCCGCGCTGTCTGGTCCGGCGATCAAGGACGGGAGATTCGCTATCACGCGCTGATCACGTCGAAAGAGCTCAATTATACGCTTGATCCATCTTTGCAGGTGCCGCAATTCCTGCCCGAACAATATTCGCAATACTTGATCGAAGAAGAAGATATCCAAGTCGGGCATCCAGAGATTCGACAGCTTTGGTCGTCAATCCAGCCGGATGATAGTCGCGAAATGGTTCCGGTTCTGCAGGCGATTTATGATTACACTTATGAAGGCATTGAAGGGGCGCCGTTTAAAGGCACCACAGATGCGCTGACGGCGCTGCGTTTAGGCCGTGCCAGCTGCAATGGCAAAGGCCGCCTCTTCGTCGCCCTGGCGCGCACCAATGGTATTCCCGCCCGCTTGGTCGGCGGAGTGATTATGAATCAAGGCTCGAAGAAGACCTCTCACCAATGGCTCGAAGTGTTGATTGAGGGCCGCTGGGTGCCGTTCGATCCGACCAATGGTCACTTTGCTGGCTTGCCGGAAAACTATCTCCGCCTCTACACTGGCGACCACGCCCTGTTCCGGCACACCAAGAATATCAATTTCGATTATCTCTTCACCATTTCGCCGATCAGCAAGTCGCCAGCTTTGTTTGAGTTTGAAGAGAATGAGCCTGTGCTCAACCGGTTCAACGCAGCGCGCTTGATGCAGCTGACCGGCCTGCCGGAAGAGATGATTGGCGTCTTTTTGATGTTCCCGCTCGCCGCCCTGATAACTATTTTCTTGCGCAGCGTTGTCGGCATTCAGACATTCGGGATCTTCATGCCGATGCTGATCGCCGCGGCGTGTATGAATACCGGTCTCTGGCTCGGGCTTGCAACGTTTTCTGGCATTGTCGCCTTTGCGGTTTTGATGCTCGCTTACTTTAACAGTTTCAATATCTTGAAAATACCGAGATTGGCGGCGGTTATTACGATTTGTACGGTCTTGTTCATCGGCATGCTGCTCTGGCTCGGCAACCGCTCTGGCCTGCAATTTGGCATCCTTGCTCTGTTCCCCGTGGTGATTATTTCCTTCCTGGCCGAGCGCATTCACAACATGCTCGACGAGAGCGATTGGAAAGGCATGCTGACCACTGGCGCCGGGACGCTGGTGACGATTGTGGCGTGCTATATCGTGTTCTCATCAGTGCTGTTGCAAGGCCTGTTTGCGCTGATGCCGGAACTGTTGCTATTGGTGCTGGCGGTGCAATTGGCGATTGGTCAATGGTCCGGCATGCGGCTGCAGGAATATGTTCGCTTCCGGTCGATCCTGAACAATGGTCCAGTGCTCGGCATGAATGCTCGCAACCGCAATTATGTGAACACGCTCAACCCGAACGAATTGCTCGATTTGGCGGCCGACAAGCTTCGCAGCAAAGACATTCTCAAAGACGCCGGCGTGCCGGTGGCCAACACGTACGCGATCAGTAAGTCATTCCGCGAATTGCCAGAATTTATGCAATCTCTGGGCGATCTCGGCGCCTTTGCGCTTAAGCCCAATCGGGGGTCGCAAGGCAATGGCATCCTAATTGTCCGCGAGCGTGACGGCAAAGACTTCATCACCGCTGGCGGCCGGCGCTTCAACACCGAGCAAATGTCGCGGCATGTGGGTGAAATCCTAAACGGCTCTTTCTCGCAAAGCGGCGAAGAAGATTTTGCGTATGTCGAACCGCTTTTGAAGCAGAATGAGGATCTAAACCGCCTCTCTGATCTCGGCCTCGCAGACATTCGCGTGATCTTGCATAAGCAGCGACCGGTCTCGGCGATGCTCCGCCTGCCGACGACGAAATCTGGCGGCAAAGCCAATCTTCACCAAGGCGCCATCGGGCTCGCCATCGACATTGATACCGGCAAAGTCGTGAATGCGGCTTTGCGCGGTCAAACGGTGTTTGAGCATCCGGATACGGGCGCCGAATTGATCGGCTTCAAAATCCCAAAATGGCGCGAGATTATGGAGATTTCCAAAGCCGCGGCTGAGGCTATTCCGCTCGGCTATATCGGCGTCGATATTTGTCTCGATCAAGATCGTGGTCCGCTGGTCCTAGAAGTCAATGGCCGCCCCGGTATCGAGATCCAAAACGTTCAACGCAAAGGCTTGGTAGAGAGCCTGACCAATGACAAAGGACTGGCCCATGCTTGATCAGTCACGCCTCTTTTCAGCGCCGGTATTGAGCGCTTTCGCCTTGGCCTTAGCGGGGGTTGCCTTTGCCGCTGAAATGGTCGTCCGTACGGACGAAGATACCGCCATTCAGCGCACAATTTCGTCTGACGATCAGCAAGAGATCGAGCGCGACGTGACGAGCGATTTGGCCGAAGACTTTCAAGCTGATTTGATCGCTCTGGTCCAAGATCCAGCGAATGCGCCGCTGACCTCAGATAAACTGCATTCAACCCTGCTTTTCCGCACTGCAGATGCTGCTGCACGACCGAAATTTGAAGCCTTTGTCGGCTCGCTCCTGTCAAAACGAAAGCGCCATGAAGAAGCCCTGGACGTGCTCTCAGCCTTGTCACCCGAAGAGCGGATTGAGCATGGCAGCTCATTCTCTTACGCCCAATCGTTCCGCGGCGCTGGCAAGACCGAAGCCGCAATCAATGCTTATGCGATCCACGTCACGGCTCACCCCAACCACAATCCCGGCTATGTTAATTACGGCATTCTCCTCGCCGAAACCGGCCAACATGAAGAAGCTGTTCGGGTGTTTGAGCATTCCGTGGGGATCACCAGCAGTTCGCGCAAAGGCAAATCCCTGTCTCTGCTCGGGCAGTCACAAATGACGCTAGGCCGGTATCAAGAGGCGATCGACTCTTTCGACCGCTCGATCCAATTCCGTCCGGATAGCGGTGCGACCTGGCGCCGGTTTGCCAGCGCCAAAGCGCGGGCGGGTACGTATCCGATGGAAGAAGTCGAGGCTGATTATCAGCGCGCTCTGGCGCTATCGCCCGACAATGCTGTGACCATGGCCACATGGGCCGAGTATAATTTCTCTTTCGGCCGGTTTGAAGCAGCGCTGCCCCTGTTCCGTGAAGCCAGCGCCGAAGCCTCCAAGGACTTCGATATCCTATTGTCGCGATCGCTGAACCTAATGGCGTCAGAGCGCCCGCGGGCTGCCCGTCAACTCATACGCAAAATGGCGAATTTGAGCTTATCATCTGAACAAAGCCTGCTCCTCAAAGGCCTGCAAGAGGCCAGCGGAGTAATTCGCCCGCCAACTCCAGAAACCCGAGACGAAGTTTGTGTGGCAAGCGACGGCAATGAGCGCCTGACCTATGTCTGTTTGCTTCTAAACCTCGCGACGAGCGAAATGGATGCTGCGATTGCCATGGCCGAGGCCTTGCCGGCGACGTCGATTTATAAACAACCGGCAGCCTTCGCCCTGGCCCGCTTTGAATATCGCCAAGGCGCGCCAGAACGGGCCGCTGAACGGCTCGACGTTTTGCTGACGAAAAACCCGCAAAGCCCATTATTCTGGCTCTATAAAGCTCGCAGCTTGGCGATCAGCGAAGCCGATGAAGCAGCGCTCGCCGCCTATAATAAGGCGCTCGAGCTTAATCCGGAAAGCCGCAAGACAACGCTGGAGCTGAGCGAGCATTTGCTCAAACTTGAAATGCACGAAGAGGCCGAAACACAGCTCACCGCATTTCTCGCGCTGAGCCCAAATGACGCGACTGTGTTGAGCGCTCTCGCAAGCCTTTATGCTGAGGTCGGCAATCCAGAAAAAGCCGAAGAGACGCTGCTCCAGCTGATGACCATGAATGAAGATGATGATGCTGAAATCATGGAAGAATTGGTTGCCATGCAAGTGGTCTTGGAAAAGTATGATGACGCGCTTGGCAATGCCGATATCTTGCTCGAGCAAGACCCCGCCAATATAACTGTTCGGACCCTGCGCGTGCGCGTGCTGACAGCTTTGGACCGTCCTGAAGAGGCCGAAGCCGAGGCCGAACGGATCCGCAAACTGACCCCGGCCAGTGATACCGAAGGTGGCACAACGGAACTGGCATCAGCAGCGCCTTAGCGAGGGTGGCGGTGAGACAGGGATTCGAACCCTGGAGACTATTGCTAGCCTACACACTTTCCAGGCGTGCGCCTTCGACCACTCGGCCACCTCACCGTAAGCCGGGCTGTATACTTGAGGCAGGCAATATCGCAAGCCATGACATTGCAGTTGGCTGCACTTGGCCCATATTAGGGGCTAAGATCGAGATTGTATGAGGCGCCCTGATGTTTTTCTCCCGCAAACCTGCTGCTTTGCCGTCCCGCGAAACCGCCCTACCCGGACGGGCTATGGCGATCCCGACAGCCGACACGCATTTCGTCAATGGCCGCGATTTGAATGCGCCGGTCCCAGACGGGTACAAAGAACTGGTCGTAGCGCTCGGGTGCTTCTGGGGCGCCGAGCGCGTGTTCTGGCAAATTGACGGCGTTTATCTCACTCAAGTCGGTTATGCGGGCGGTTATACGCCAAACCCGACATATGAAGAAGCGTGCAGTGGCCAGACCGGGCACACAGAAGTCGTCCGTGTGGTCTATGATCCCGCCGCGGTCTCGCTCGAGGCGCTGCTTAAACTGTTCTGGGAAAGCCATGACCCGACCCAAGGCATGCGCCAGGGCAATGATATTGGCAGCCAATATCGGTCAGCGATTTACACTTTGAGCGAGGACGATTTAGCGGTCGTCAAAGCCAGTCGCGAGGCCTACGCAGCGGCGCTGCAAGCGGCCGGGCGCGGTGAGATCACGACCGAAATCAAAGCCCTCGATGCGTTCTACGCTGCTGAGGACTATCATCAGCAATATCTGGCCAAAAACCCGGCGGGCTATTGCGGCATTGGCGGCACAGGGGTGACTTGCCCAATGCCGGGCGCGCACGCCATTCCTTAAAGCGTCGAACCGCCGGTCACTGAGAAGCGTTTGCGATTGGACAGCATGGACTGGCCCTGCTGAACCGCTTGATTTGTGGCTTGTGCCAGCCGTAGAACTGGATCCGTTCTCAGGCGCTCCACCGCGATTTTTAGGTGATCCATAGCTTCGCGCACGCGGACCGGATCGAAATTCGCCTGGGACATAATCAATAAGGCACGGCCGAGATCAATACGGGCCTGAATTTCGACATCTGGCGTTAGCGTCTCGTCGCTGGCAAGGCGCTTGCGGCGCAGTTCAATGACGCGGGCCAAGTGATCTTCGGTCGCCAGGGCAAGCGCCATAGAGCAATAATCTGTCTCCAGCGTGCGCCGCGTCCGTGCGGGCAATTGATTTTCGGCCTGGATTGACGTCATCAAGATCTCAGCGACGGGCGCCAGCTTTTCAGCTTTGAATGCGGTACCATCGGCCAGGCCAGGCTGCAGCGCGCGGGCGACTAAATAAGCGACGACCGGCGCGGTCGCCTGTTGATTGGTTTTTGAGATGAACGGCAATACGCCTTCGGTGTGCATTGCTTCGCTGGGGGGCAGAGAGCCGCCGAGTGATAGAACTTCAACCCGCGATGGTTCTTGCTTGCCGCGCTCACGATGGCCCCAAATCACTAGGTCTGTGGACGACTGAGCCAGCCATTTCGTCGCCGCGGCACGCAATCCTTTGGCGCCGCGGGCGCGCATGCGCGGCGCGCGGACGATTTCAAACGGCGATCCGAAGGTAAAATGTTCCAAATGCTGCTCAAGCGCAGTAATAATCGCCTTGGTTTGGCCTCCGCCTTTCGGACCCATAATCGGCGCTAAGGCGATGCCAAAGCCTTGGGTCGATCGGCGTTTGCGGCTGGCCAAAGCGGTTCCGATCATGCCGATCACGGCCACGAGGCCGCGAAAAACAAAGTACAGCGCAACTAAGGCAAGCAGCGCCACAGCGGCCACGCCTATCGCGTTCCAGACCACGGAACTGGCAAAAGTGGCATTATACCACTCGATCAGATGGGACAGCTGTGCAGGCATCACGTTTTCAGCTTGGAACTAAACTAGACCTTTCCGATACAGCACGGGCGGGCATTTCCGCAACGCCAAATGACTGTTAGGTCATGATTCTCAGCATTAAATGGCGCAGACAGGACACAGATGAGCACATTCCGGACCCGATTTGCACCATCGCCAACCTATTATCTGCATCTCGGGCATGCCGCATCGGCGCTACAGGTTTGGCGCTGGGCGGATGAGATCGGGGCCGAGGTGCTGCTGCGGATTGAGGATATTGATACGACACGCTGCCGACCTGAATACACGGAAGCGATCTATGAGGATTTGCGCTGGCTTGGCTTAGAATGGCCTGCGCCGGTTCGGACCCAGTCGGATCATTTTTCTGATTATGCAGCCTGCGTCGAAGCTCTGACCCGGCGCGGCCTCACCTATCGCTGTTTCCGGACCCGGCAGGATGTCGCCAATCTGACCGAGCCGTTGCGACCGGGCCCACATGCAATTGAGGAAGAAGCAGCTCTGCTGGCGGCTGGTGCTCCTTTTGCCTGGCGGCTTTCACTCGCCGCAGCTGAAGCAGAGCTCGGGGCCGCATGGACGCGCTTATTCTATGTCGAAGAAACCGCGCATGGCCGGGTTGAGCATAGCGCAGACCCGTCGCGGCTTGGCGACATTGTCATCGCCCGCAAGGATAGCCCAAGTGCTTATCATCTGGCGGCGACGCATGACGATGCGCGGCAGCTGATGACGCACATCATTCGCGGCGTAGATTTGATTGAGGCCCCTCATATCCAGGTGCTGTTGCAAAAGCTGATGGATTGGCCGCCAGTGACCTATCGCCATCATGCGCTGGTTCGGAATGAGCAGGGGGAGAAATTGTCGAAGCGACAGCGAAGCATAACGCTTGCGAGCCTACGCGCCGACGGTATGACAGCGCAGCAAGTGAGAACACGATTAGGGTTCGGGTAAAATGACCAAAGCCGAGACGAAAAAGGGGCCGCCAAAATGGTTCGGGCCGATTTTGTTGCTGCTTGGCGGAACATTTATTGGCTTTGCGCCGATTGGACTGCGGCTCGGTCTGGATGATCTTGGGCCGCAAGCCATTGCCTTTTGGCGCTATGCCTTTGCCCTGCCCGTTTTGTTCTTGCTGGTCTTGCTGACGCAGCAAAGACTGCCGTCAAAGCCAAATGTTTTCGTGTTCATCGCCGGCACCTGTTTCGCCTTAGACATTGGGCTCTGGCATTGGTCGCTAACCTTCACGACGGTCGCCAACGCAACTTTCATTGTCAATCTGGGGAATATCTGTGTCGGGCTGACCGCTTGGTTGTTTTTGAAAGAGCGCCCCACACCGATTTGGGCGGTGGCCGTGTTCATCGCCTTTGCCGGGGCAGCGGCCTTATCGCTCGGTGGTGGCACAGAAGGCAAAGCGGACATTCGCGGGGATTTACTGGCGCTCGGCGCGGCGGTCCTGGTGTCTGGCTATATGGTTGCATCGAAAGTGGCCCGCCGAACACTCGGCGGATTGGACACGATTTTTTGGCTCACGGCGGTGGAAGTCTGCGTTGCGGCGCTCATGGTGATTGGCTTTCGCGAGTCTTTCTTTCCGGCTGAGTGGAACGGATTCCTAGCCCCGCTCTTTCTCGCGCTTGCCGTGCATATTGGCGGACAAGGCCTGATCGTCACCGGCTTGGGCCACACGCCAGCGGCGATTGCCGGTGTCTTAGTTTTGATCCAACCGGTCGTTGCCGCTGCAATTTCCTGGCATTTGTTCAATGAGCCCTTGGCGCCGCTGCAAGCTGGCGGCGGGTTTTTGATCCTTATCGGGATCTTGATTTCGCAGCGCGGCGCACGGCCGCCTGCGATCTCAAAAGACCCAATGACGTCTAGAGAATGAACTTTGAGAGATCGGCATTGCCGACCAAGTCCGACAATTGCGCAGAGACATAATCGGCGGAAATGGTCACTGACTCGCCGCTGCGATCGGACGCGGTAAAGCTGATTTCATCGAGCAGGCGCTCCATTACGGTATGTAGGCGCCGGGCACCAATATTCTCAACTGAGTCGTTCACTTTCACGGCAAGATCGGCGAGCGCATCAATCGCCGCTTCTTCGAATTCTAGCGTCACATTCTCAGCGCTCATCAGAGCCTGATGTTGGCGGATCAGCGAGGCTTCAGGCTCGACCAAAATGCGCCGCATATCATCTCGCGTCAGAGCTGTGAGTTCGACCCGGATGGGCAGGCGGCCTTGCAATTCTGGCAACAGGTCTGAAGGTTTAGAGACGTGGAAAGCGCCAGAAGCAATGAACAATATATGGTCCGTTTTTACCGGGCCGCGCTTGGTCGAAACGGTCGTGCCTTCGATCAATGGCAAGAGATCGCGCTGAACCCCCTCGCGGCTGACATCGGCGCCAGAGCGACCAGAGGCGCCAGCGACTTTGTCAATCTCGTCGAGAAACACAATGCCGTCTTCTTCGACCGCACGGACCGCCTCTCGGGCGATTGAATCTTCATCAATGAGTTTGTCGGCCTCTTCGTCGATCAATGGTTGATAGGCTTCGAGGACCGTTGTCCGCACGCGTTTGGTGCGCCCGCCCATTGCTTTGCCCAGCATGTCGCCGAGATTGATCATGCTCATCGACCCGGCCCCGGGCATGTCCATCATCGGCATCGGGCTTTGGGTTTCGGCGAGATCAATATCGATCGCTTTGTCGTCTAGCTCGCCGTCGCGCAATTTGCGCCGAAACACCTCGCGCGTGGAGGATTGAGCGTCTTCGCCGACCAAGGCATCGAGCAACCGTTCTTCTGCTGTATCGCGGGCCTGTTCTTCGACGGTTTTGCGTTTTTGATCGCGCAGCATGCTGATCGCCGCTTCGACTAAGTCGCGGACGATTTGTTCAACATCGCGGCCGACATATCCAACCTCTGTGAACTTCGTCGCTTCGACCTTTAGAAAGGGCGCATTGGCCAATTTGGCGAGGCGGCGAGAGACTTCGGTTTTACCGACGCCGGTGGGCCCAATCATGAGAATATTTTTCGGTGTGATCTCCTCGCGCAGACCCTCTGGTGCCTGTTTGCGGCGCCAACGGTTTCTCAGCGCTAAGGCGACGGCGCGCTTGGCATCCTTTTGTCCAACAATATGGCGATCAAGCTCCGAAACGATTTCGGCGGGCGTTAATTGGTTCATATCAAGGTCTTTTAAGCAGGTTCAGGCGGAAACACCCTGCCCCATGTGCCGCCTTTTGGGAAAAATACAAGCACAGCTCTGCGCGCCGTCTTCCAGCCCGCGCCGAGCAAGACCACGCCTGTGCCGATAATCATCGTCACCGTGATGAAGATGTTGAAGCCATCGAGCCCGACGCGATTGAGCACGAACACCAAAGTGATGATAAACGTCAGCAAGCTTGCGGCAATCAAGGCGCGGCGGTTGAGGGCCAGGGAGATGACGCCAATGGTCAGCAAGACGATCAGTAGCGTTATCCCTTGCGAGGCGTCATCGGCGCCGCTCGTCGAGCCGCCAAGAATGTTTGACCCGGTGACCAAAGCGCTAATACCGTAAATAAGCTGCGGCGCCGCGGCGAGATGGAGCCAAAATGCATTGTCGGAGGCTTTGCGAATGCGTTCCGGGTCCTGCATGTCGAATAGGATTGCGACGGCCAGCGTCGCGGCGCCCATCAGCACGAGCAGCGGTCCGCCGACCACTTGGTAAATATCGCCGAAGAAGCTCGCCCCGACATAAACGGCGCCCGCGGCGGACAGCGCGCTCAATGCCAGCGAGAAGGGCAGGCGGAAACGAAAGAAAATTGCCAGAGAAGCGGTGAGCGCCGCCAGGAAGACAAAGATCCCGAGCATACCTGTCGTGCCATACATTTCGCTGAAATCGAGGCGCTCAATGTCGGCGCCGATCATGCTGGCCGCGAAAGACATGGCGGCGGAGGTGCAAAACACGACGAAAATGACCGACAAGGCCATGCTCGGCAGGAGCAGTCGCCGACGGGCGCAGAAATATTCCATTAGGAGCCAGGCAAAACCAGCCACCGGCAGCGAGAACAGCACGCCAGCCAGCAAATTACCGGAGGCCATAGCCGGCGCAGACCAGGTCCCGACCAGGGCGATTACGCCAACAAATAGGATGCCGATGCCAAGCGTGATGAAGATGTCGTTGAAGTTCGCCAGGAAGCGCAAATTCTCTTGTCCAACCTCGGCGCCATCAACATGACCGTCTTTGCGCGACAGCAGAAAAGCCTCCAAGCGGGACGCTTGATCGGCGCTCAATATGTTGGCGCCGACCGCGGCGCGAAGGTCAGTGCGATCAAACATCGATGACCTCAACGGTGAAGTGGGAATTGGTATAGACACAAATATCAGCAGCAATTTCCATCGCCTTGCGGGCGAGAGTTTCTGCGTCTTTTTCGTAATCAATCAGCGCCCGGGCGGCGGAGAGGGCATAATTGCCGCCAGACCCGACCGCGACCACTGGATACTCGGGCTCTAAAACATCGCCGGCGCCGGTGATCACCAACGTAGTGTCCTTGTCGGCGACAATCAGCATCGCTTCGAGTTTTTGCAATTGCCGTTCTGTGCGCCACTCTTTGGCAAGTTCAACCGCGGCGCGTTGCAACTGTCCTGGGAAGCGTTCGAGTTTTTGTTCAAGCCGCTCAAACAGCGTGAAGGCATCTGCGGTTGCGCCGGCAAACCCGCCAAGAATGTCGCCGCCGCCTATCCGTCTGACTTTGCGCGCATTCCCTTTCATAACGGTCTGGCCCATGGAGACCTGCCCGTCGCTCAACATCGCGACATGTTTGTTGGTTCGAACCGCGAGAATGGTCGTGCCATGCCACGGGGCATCTATCGAAGATTTATCGTTTATCATAAAACTCTAAATGACGATAAAAATCCGAATTGGCAAGCCCTGGATCTGAAGCAACCCATTTATGCAGAGAGTTTCTTGACCATAAAGGGTTGTGTTTTCAGCATTTCTTCGAATGCCTGCGCCGATACAGGCGGGCTATACAAGAAGCCCTGGGCGATATCGCACGCCCGATTGGTCAAAAAGGCGGCTTGCTCTTCGGTCTCGATGCCTTCGCCAACAATTGTCATTTCCAATGTGTTGGCCATCGACAAGATCATATCGACAATCGCGTTTGATTGTTCGTCGTGCGGCGTGCCAGTTAAGAATTGGCGATCAATCTTAAACACGTCAAAATCGAGCTGAGTCAGGACCGCGAGATTTGAGTGTCCGGTGCCGAAATCATCCATTGCCAGCTTAATCCCCAGTCGGCGCAACGGCTCGAGCACCGCGCGAACCCGGTCCGGTTGCTGAATGGCCAGGCTTTCTGTGATTTCGATCTCAAGCTGTCGCGGCGACAGCCCTGATTTGGCGAGGGCGTCGAGAATGGTCTCAGCAAGGTGTTCGTCTTCAAACTGTTTCGGTGAAACATTGACGGCGATGTTGACAGCATGTCCGGCGCGCGCCCATTTCGCCGCTTCGACACAAGACTTGTTCATGATTTGCGTGCCGATCTTGCCGATCAGGCCAGATTCTTCCGCCAGCTCGATAAACACTGACGGCGACACCAGACGGCCATTTTCGAGCTGCCAGCGCGCTAACGCTTCAGCGCCAGAGATGCGCCCCGTTTTAAGATCAATCTTTGGCTGGAAGAGCGGCACAAAACGATCTTCGGCGACCGCTTGACGGAGCTCGGTTTCAAGCTTGATTTTGGCGTCGCGCTGGCGTTCTAGCTTGGGTGAGTAGAAGGCAAAGCCTGTACGGTTCTTGGCCTTCATATCCACAATCGTGGCATGCGCGCGCTCTAAGACTTTCGGCAAAGAATCGCCATCCTGCGGCATCAGGACAATGCTTCCATTCAGCGTGACTGGTATCGTCTGTTCGCTGACAGTGAGCGGGATCCGAAATTCTCCGAGAAGTTCGCGAATAACAGCGGCGACATCGTCTCGCGAGGCATTGCCGCGCATAAGCAGCGCGAATTGGTCGGAGAAAAGACTGCCGAGCGTCCAATCCTCGGGGCGATAGCCATGTTTGGTAATGGCTTGTTCAGCAAAAATACGCAGGCGCGCAGCGGTTTCGACATAGGCCTCATTGCTCAGGCTAAGGCTCGGCGCATCCGTATTGGGGTTTTGAACCGCCACTTCAATTGTGATCAGAACCGCTTGTGTGGCAGGCGACAGGGTTTGTAGTGTTTCTTTGACTTCCTGGTGGAAGGCAGGCTCGTTCAACAGGCCTGTGCGTTCATCCAACCGGGCCGAGGCACGCAAATGCTCAAGCTCTTTTGAGACGCGGCGAGTGGTGCGGGTCGTCGCCAACGCCAATTGACGAAACTCCGAAAACGCAAACTTGGTGACCGTTTTGCGCCCGGTTCCGGCGAGGCTGTAATCGCCGATCAACCGCGTAACTTGGCCAACATAGCTGACCACAGTGCGGGCGAAGAAGCGCATACACATCGCAGAAATGACCGAGACAACGAGACAGATGAGAAGCGCAATCCAATACGGAATTGGTGGCTGGAATGCATAGGCGGGCGCATAGACCAAGGTCCCCAAAGCCTCGCCGTCATGGCTGAGCGGCAGGCGCATCGCTCGGGCTTGCATGTCAGGGGTGAGCTTTCCGAGCACTTCATTACCATTGGTATCGAGGATGAGCGCGCGATCTGCCAGTGTGTTGGACATCGCGGATTCGATCGCGCGGGTTTCTTCGTAAGCCAGTTCTTCGCTGATCAGGGCGGCGACTTGAATGCCGTTTTGCAAGCTGACTTTCTCGTAAGTCGTCCAAGCTTGATTGAAATAAAACGCCGTAAACAGGCCAGACAGCATCAGGCCCAGAAGCAGCGCCGCAAATGAAAGCACATTCGCGAAACTGGTTCTGGCGAGCGATCTGGACAGTGCACGAATAGGTTTCAACGCAAAAGCCTTGTTACTCGACTTAACCCTCTGACACTGTTGTGACGGCAATTGTTTAGGGAGTCGTGAACAGATCTGTGCTAGCCGACATTGAAAATAAACCTTATTTGATCGGCCATGACAGACAGAACCGCAACAGTAGCTCGCAAAACCAAAGAGACTGACATCACCGTGACCGTGAATCTCGACGGTGCAGGAAAAACAGATATTTCAACTGGAATTGGTTTTTTCGACCATATGTTGGATGCACTGGGACGCCATTCTTTCATCGATTTGACGGTGAAAGCCGAGGGCGACCTGCATATTGATGGCCACCACACAGTTGAAGATACGGGCATCGTTATCGGTCAAGCGATCAAACAAGCGCTTGGCGATTTTTCCGGAATTACCCGCTATGGCCACGCCTATTTGCCAATGGATGAGACGCTGAGCCGCGCCGCGATCGATCTCTGCAAGCGGCCTTATTTCATTTGGAAGGTGGACTTCCAGCGCGACAAAATTGGCGACATGGACACCGAGCTGTTCAAAGAATTCTTCCAAGCCTTTGCCGGCAATGGCGGCATGTGTCTGCACATTGAAAATTTATACGGCGAGAACAATCACCATATTGCCGAGAGCAGCTTCAAAGCCGTGGCGCGGGCCTTGCGTATGGCCGTGACCCCGGACGAGAAACTCGCTGGGGCCGCGGCGAGTACCAAGGGCAGCCTTTAAACCGGCTTTTGCGGACAAATCAGGTATTTCTGACCGGTTGTTTTGGCATTGTATTTCGCAACCACATCGGCTTGCAGCGCCTCTGACAGGGACAGCTCATCTGTGTAAGTGCTGGCGAATGTCGTGGTCAGCTCGTCCGCAACGCGTTGGCGCAGGCGAATGGCGACGTCTTGTCCGGCTTTCGCGAGGAAGTTTGGCAACAACCAACCGCCGACACCCCAAGCCATGCCATAGCCGCGGCTGAGTGTGGTGGGCGATGTATCGAGACCGCCATAGAGATAGACTTGTTTATGGGCAACTGACCCGTAAATGCTATACGCGCCTGGTGTTCGGGCTGCAGCGCCTTCCATGGCGGTAAGGATGTCCGAGCCAAGCTTGCCGCCGCCAGTGGCGTCGAAGCCAAGTGTCGCGCCGGTTTCGTGAATGGCATCTATCAGATCCGCCATGAAACTGTCTTTGCTCGAATTGACGATATATTTGGCGCCCATACCGCGGAGCAGGTCTTCTTGCTCTTGCTTGCGGACGATATTGACCAAATCGACGCCGTCAGCTTGGCAAATCCGGTTGAGCATTTGGCCGAGATTGGACGCCGCTGCGGTGTGAACAATAGCCGTGTGGCCTTCCATCCGCATGGTCTCAAGAAAGCAGAGTGCGGTCAATGGATTCACAAAGCAGGATGCGCCCTCTTTGGCGGTGTTGCCCTCATGCAATGGCAGCGCCATCATTGCATCAACGGCGCGATACTCGCCATACATGCCGCCGCCCATGATCGCAACAGTCTTGCCGAGTAGGCTTTGCGGATAGTCGCCTTCGCCAGCAGCAACAACAGTTCCAGCGCCTTCATTGCCGACCGGCAGCGCTTGCCCAATCCGGGCTTTCATCATGCGCATGCCTTGCTCAGGAACCGGTGCGCTCAGTACAGTGTCTTTGCCGGATCCAGAGCTGCTGGCGGCGGCCATGTTTGACCAACCAAACATAACACCATGGTCGGATGGATTGATCGGCGTGGCTTCGACGCGAATGAGGATTTGGCCAGGCTTCGGTTCGGGCATTTCTTTTTCGACCAACTCCATTCGAAGCGTGCCCTCTTCGGTGAGGGTGGAGACCATTTGGAGATAAGTGCCTGGAAGTGACATAGGATGCGCCCTTTAAGATCGTGCATGAATTGAGTTGCTGTCCTGCCAAGTGCAGTGCGAAATGACCAGACTATCGTCGCGAAACGCAGGATTTCTGCAAGTCTGGCTCTTTTCGTTTGCGCGTGGCTCGGCTAAGGCCAGCGCCATGAAGACAATCGCCCTCATCGATTATGGTTCCGGCAATTTGCACAGCGCCGCGCGCGCCCTACGCGTAGCGGCGAACGAAGCTAAAAAAACGCGTGAAATTAGGATTACGGCTGACCCAGACGCGATCGCGCATGTCGACCGAATTGTTTTGCCGGGCGTTGGTCACTTCGCCGATTGCGCCGCGAATTTGCGCCAGCATGACGGCTTGGTTAAGTCGCTTCAAGACGCTGTCATCGATCGCGGCGTGCCCTTCTTTGGCATATGTGTAGGACAGCAATTGTTGGCCACGCGGGGGCTTGAAGATGGCGAAACGCCGGGCTTGGATTGGATCCCAGGCGACGTTGACCAAATTCAGCCGGGCGGCGGATTGGCTGTGCCACATATGGGCTGGAACGCGCTGTCTTTGCAGCAGGATCACGCAATCTTGCAGGATCTAGGCGAGGACCCACACGTCTATTTCACCCACTCATATGCCTATCGCAATCCTGCGCCGGGGGATGTCGCCGCAACCACTGAATATGGCGAAACTATCATTGCCGCAGTGGCACGCGACAATATGTTCGCGACCCAGTTTCACCCCGAAAAAAGCCAGCGTGTTGGTCTTCAAATTCTGTCCAATTTCGTCCTTTGGGATCCAAAATAATGTTCAAACTCTTCCCGGCGATTGATCTCAAAGATGGGCAATGCGTGCGATTGCTCCGTGGTGAGATGGACCAGGCGACGCAGTATAACCCCGATCCCGGTGATCAGGCGGCGCAGTTTAAAGCTGCAGGCTTTGAATATTTGCACGTGGTTGATCTAAACGGCGCGTTCGAAGGTCAAAGTGCCAATACAGAAGCGGTTCAATCAATCCTCGCCTCCACCAATGTACCGGTGCAGCTTGGCGGCGGCATCCGAACGCGGGCGCATATCGACGCGTGGCTAGAGGCGGGGATAAGCCGGGTCATTTTAGGCACAGTTGCTTTGCGAAACCCAGACCTGGTCAAAGCCGCAGCAACCGCCCTGCCCGGCCAAGTGGTGGTCGGTATTGACGCCAAGGATGGCATGGTTGCCGTCGAAGGTTGGGCAGAGACGTCTGACATGAAAGCGGTTGAACTCGCCAAAGCCTTTGAAGGCTGCGGCGTCGCCGCGCTCATCGTCACTGATATTGCCCGCGATGGGATGAAAACCGGTGTGAATGTTGTTTTTACAGGCGAAATCGCAGACTCTGTATCTATTCCGGTAATCGCTAGTGGTGGGGTCGCCAGCGTCCAAGATATTCACGACTTACGGGCTCACAAAGGGAAGCATCCAATTTCTGGATCCATTCTGGGGCGCGCGCTATATGACGGAGACTTGCGCCCGCAAGACGCCTTGCAGGCGGCGCGTTGACGACCGGCTTGGCGCTATGGCGCCGGGTCCCAAAATTCTGTCGATTCGACCGCTAGGGCACGGGCGACATCTTCGGCATTGAGCGCCTGCAAAGCTTCCAATAATTCTGCGAGATCAGCGCTGGCAATTTGCGCTGCACGGCCATTGGTCATGGTCAGCACCATGAGCGAGGTTTCGCCGACCGCTCCGCCCCGCACCGCGGACTTTAGGCCGAGCAAATGACCTTGCGCCAGCCGTTCCCCTTGATCGGAAACTTGGATGATAAAGTCGCGGGCAAAGGGAGAGACAGGAATACCGAGACCCGTCCAGGCGCTAAACACCCGCGCCGCTTGATGCTCACGCGCAACCGAATTAATTGAATCGATCAGTCGCTGTTCTATCGCTTCAAGGTCTGAGCGCGCCGCCCCGCCTTTCGCGACCACATTCACCGCCTCTACCAGCGCTATCGGATAGAGGTCTATGGGCTCCGCCGGGATGTCTTCGGCGATTTCAATTTCAGGCTCCGCGTCTTCAGCGGACTCCGTCCCTTCGGGGCTGAGCGCATCTGCCTCCAAAGACACTAGCTCTGCCTCCGCGGTTGCAACTGCTTCGGTCATAGCGCCTTCTAGATTGCCGAGCTCGATCTCTGCGCTCAGCGGATCAATCTCGGCGAGGAGCGGTTCTGGTTCGGGTTCTGGCTCCGGCTCTGGGGTGAGCGTCTCAAGCCATGCCATAGCGAGGTCTGCGTCCCCGGCAATCATCGCGGCATGCGCGAAGTCTAAGGCAAATTCGTTTGATGGGCCGGCTTCCAAGACCGCTTTCAGGTCGGGTACGAAAAGCTGCGCGGTGCTGCGATACCGATTGAGATCATAGCGCGCGCTGGTTTGTAGCGCGGCGGCCAGACCGCTTTCGCGCGCTGCCGTTTCGCGCAGTGGATCGATCATGGAGGCGAGGGCTTGTTCGATCAAAGTGCTCGGCACGTAAGTCTCGTCAGCCAATCGATCGAGTAGAATATCGCGCCGCTCACCCGGGCTGATCAGATCACGTTCACTGGCCATTTCAGCAAAGCGCGCTCGCAATTCGACCGGAACATTCGGGCGCCGCGCCGCAGCTGCAGCAAGGTCAGGGCGATCTCCGGCCAAGGTCACTCGCGAGGTATCCAAGGCGGCTTTTGAGGACAGCGCGATATTGAGACCGGTGTCGAAGCGCGCGCCGGGCGGGTTTGGCGTGTCGCCGGCGGCGGCAAAAATTGCTTCCACCATCCAGTCATCCTGGACGCCTTGAGCTGCGGCGAATTCGATCGCCAGTTCGGCGCCGGAATAATTGTCGCGGAGAACGGCACAGACCGCGCGCAGCTTGGCCCAATAGGCACCGTCTCTAATCGGACCGTTCAACGCGCCGCAAGCGGAAGCTTCTTGGCCGCTGGCGAGATCAAGATCAATCGCCAGGGTTTCAGCATCGAGTCCAGGCGCTGCTTGTTCCAATTGGGGCGCGAGAGCCGCCGCGGCGCGGGCTTCGCCAAGTTCCAGCATAAGGCGCGCGCGTTCGGCCAAAAGCGCTTCGGCCATAGCCCCGCGCGGCGGTGTCGCTGGCGATAGAATGACCCGGCGAAGCAAGCCCCGCTCGGCTGGGCCTAGCTTCGATGCGCGCACGGCTTGGAGCAAGCCAAGCAGTGTTTCATCGTCAGAATTGCGCCACAAGCTGCTTGGGAACTCGGTCTCATTCGAGGACAAGTAACGTTGTCCCCAGGCGCCAATCTCGCCCATGCCATCCGATTCAATCTGAGCAGCGCTCGGCATGGATAGCGCGACGCTAAAGACCGCCCCGGCCATCAGCAGTGATTTATAGAACATGTTCAATCTCCATGCGCGCCTCACCCGCTTCGGGCTTGTGGGCGTTCGCAGAATTCCCCAGCCACCACAGAATGCCGAGCACAGCGACAAGAATAAGAGCGAGGATGATGAGCCATTTGCGCATGAGTTTATAGCCTTTCGCATGCTTTCGCGATGGTCAAAGATTGCCGGAACCGCTTCGTCTGTATAGGACAGGTTGTGCAGACCCGAAAAGACCATGGCTGAAGACCGATCTAGTATTCTTAAACCTGACAGAAATGAGGCGCCCTGGGCAAATCGCACAATCGCCTTAGTCGGCTTGATGGGCGCGGGTAAATCAACTGTCGGTCGGCGCTTAGCCGGAAAGCTCGGTCGCAGCTTCTTTGACAGCGATAATGAGATCGAAAAAGCCGCGGGCCTATCTGTGTCTGATATATTCTCAATGCATGGCGAAGAAGAATTTCGTCGCGGCGAACAAAGTGTCTTGAAACGCCTGCTCGAACAGCCGCCACATGTGCTGGCAACGGGCGGCGGCGCTTATTTGAATCAAGAAACGCGGGACTTAATGCGCCAGTCAGCGGTCACGATCTGGCTCAATGCGGATCTTGAGACCTTGTGGAAACGGGTGTCTCGGCGCACGCATCGCCCGCTCTTGCGGCGGCCGGATGCCAAAGAAGTGCTTTCAAACTTGTTTGACCAGCGCCGTCCTATATATGAGCAGGCTGATTTAACAGTCCACAGCGTAGATGGTCCGCACTCTAAAACGGTCATCTCAATTATTAAGGCCCTGGAGACATGGACGCCGCAACCCTGACTGAGCCCACCAGCGTCCGCGTCGAGCTCGATGACCGTAGCTACGATATTTTGATCGGGGCAGACTTGCTCGCACATGCGGGTCGGTTGATGGCGCCATTGACCAAACAAAGGCGTGTTTTCGTGATCAGCGATAACATCATCTGGGATTTGCACGGCGCAGCGCTTTCAAAAGCGCTCGACGCTGCTGGCTTGACCTGTATTGAACGGGTCTTGCCCGCGGGCGAGAGTACAAAGAACTGGACCCAGCTTGGCGAAACCCTGGATTGGTTGTTGCAAAACGGCGCCGGGCGAGATGATGTTTTAGCGGCTTTCGGCGGCGGCGTGATTGGCGACCTCACTGGACTTGCAGCGTCATTGTTGAAGCGCGGCATGCAATTTGTGCAAATTCCGACCACACTCTTGGCGCAAGTGGATAGTTCTGTCGGCGGTAAAACAGCGGTGAACAATTCCCAAGGTAAAAATCTTGTTGGGGCGTTCTATCAACCACAAATGGTGATCGCAGATACGCAAGTGTTGGCAACACTGCCAGACCGTCAGCGCCGGGCTGGATATGCGGAAATTCTCAAATACGGTCTGATCAATGATCGTCCATTCTTCGACTGGTTGGCCGAACACGGCGCTAAAGTCTTGGATATGGATCCAGAATCATTAGCCGAAGCTGTTGCAGTCTCTTGCCGGGCCAAAGCTGCAATTGTCGCGCAAGATGAGCGCGAAGGCGGGGTTCGCGCGCTGCTAAACCTCGGTCATACATTTGGTCATGCCCTAGAAGCCGGAAACGGATATGGCCCAGAGCTGCTGCACGGGGAAGCGGTTGGCACCGGTATGGTTCTGGCGCTTCGCTATTCAGCCCGGCTCGGGCTAATGCGCAGTGATGAGGCCGAAGCCGCGGCGGCTGTGATTGCCGGGTCAGGCCTGACAGCCAATCTCGGCGCGCTGCCAGGTGGGCCTTATGAAGCCGATGCTTTGGTCCGCGCCATGCAACAAGATAAAAAGGCACGCGCAGGCCGTGTGCCGCTTATTCTCGCAAAAGGCCTCTGTGAGGCTTTCATTTATCCAAATGCAGACCTGTCCGATGTGCGGGTATTCTTACAAGAGGAGCTGCAAAAAAGCTGATGATTATCGGCACTTTACTGACCATTCTCGTTCTCATTGGCATGTCTGGATTCTTTTCAGGGTCTGAGACTGCCTTGACCGCGGCCAGCCGCGCCCGGATGCACCAGCTCGAAAAAGACGGCGATCAACGTGCCAGCCTGGTGAACAAGCTCATCGCGGATCGCGAGCGGCTGATTGGCTCCATCCTTCTCGGCAATAATCTCGTCAATATTCTCGCCTCTGCTTTGGCGACAAGCCTGTTCATGACTCTCATGCCTGGACCCAGCGGAGTTGCTACAGCGACCGCCGTGATGACCGTCTTGGTCCTGGTCTTTGCCGAAGTTCTGCCGAAAACCTATGCGATTACGCGCCCCGATAATATGGCCATGTCCGTGGCTCGACCGATTTCTTGGTTGGTGGCGATCGCCAGTTGGATTGTCACAGGCATCCAAGCGATTGTGAATATCACGCTGCGTTTGATCGGGGTCAAACCGCCAAATGACGGTGTCTCTGCCGAAGAAGACATTCGTGGGACGATTGATCTGCACCATTCCGAAGAAGGTCTTGACGCGAAAAACCGCCACCGCCTCGTCGGTGCGCTCGACCTCAAAGATATGACGGTCGAGGAAGTGATGATCCACCGCAAGAACATCACGATGATTGACGCAGAACAGCCCGCGGACGCGATTGTTCGCAAAGCTCTAGCCAGTCCGCATACACGCCTGCCTTTGTTCCGCGGCGACCAAGAAGAGATTGTTGGGATCCTGCACGTAAAAGATTTGTTGCGGGCGATTGTCGGAAACAATGGTAAAACCAGCGGTCTCGATGTGATGAACATCTGCCGCGACCCTTGGTTCATTCCAGAAACCACCGCAGCCGAAGACCAGCTTGATCTCTTCTTAAAGCAACGCAGCCACTTTGCTCTGGTTGTCGACGAGTATGGCGCGCTGCAAGGTCTGGTGACGCTCGAAGATATATTGGAAGAAATTGTCGGCGATATTCGCGATGAATATGATGTCGTCGTGCGCGGTGTGCGGCCGCAATCGGATGGCTCGGTCTATGTCGAAGGCGGTGTCACGATCCGCGATCTCAACCGCGCCATGGGCTGGGAATTGCCAGACGAAGAGGCTGTCACCATTGCCGGTCTGGTTATTCATGAGGCCCAAACCATTCCTGAACCCGGGCAGCGTTTCGCCTTTTATGGCTACCGGTTCGACATTGCTCGCAAGAACCGCAACCAAATTACCGGCTTAAAAGTCATGCCTGTGCGTGAAGATGCCGGGGCGCAAGATGCGTAGCTTCGAAGAGATCCTAGATCTCGCTGCGCAACATCATGGGTCTCGCGAACACGTCTTGGGGCTGGCGGCGAACGCTCATGCGCGCGCAGACCTGACGGATCTTAGCGATGACCGATATTTATCGGAAATGGCCAAAGGCGTTTTCAGTGCTGGGTTCAGTTGGAAAGTCATTCGCAACAAGTGGCCCGGCTTTGAGACAGCGTTTGACGGCTTTCAACCCAATCGCGTCGCATTCTATGGTGACGAAGACGTCGATCGGTTGTTGGGCGACGCCGGGATTGTACGAAATGGGCAGAAAATAACCGCGACGATTGCCAATGCGCGGTTTATTGTGGCGACCGCGAAAGAGCATGGCAGCTTTGGCGGGTTCCTTGCGGATTGGCCTAAAGACGACCAGGCTGGATTATTGGCCTATTTGGCTAGACATGGGTCCCGCCTCGGCGGTGCGACGGCGCAATATTTTCTGCGGTTCTCCGGTTATGATGCGTGGATCGCATCTAACCATGTTTGTGCCGCGCTGCAGCGAGAAGCGATTTTGGACAAACCAAGTGCGACCAGTAAAACCGCGCTAAAACAAGTTGATGCGGCGCTGACAGCGCTTCACGAAGATTCCGGTTTGCCGCGTGCGGTGATATCGCGAATACTGGCTCTATCGATTGGACCCAGATAATGTTCGCCGCGACTTTCATCACGCTATACCCTGACGCATTTCCGGGGCCACTCGGGGTTTCAATATTGGACCGAGCGCGACGAGAAGGGCTGTGGAGCTTGCAAACCGTAGACTTGCGCACGTTCGGGCTCGGCAAGCATCGGCAAGTTGATGAAAAGCCAGCCGGTGGCGGCGCGGGTCTTGTTTTGCGCCCCGATGTCGCGGCATCTGCGCTCGATAGCCTTGGCGATCAACAAGCGCCAGTGATCTATCCCAGCCCGCGCGGCGCGCCGTTTTCACAGAGGATGGCGCAAAATTGGGCTGAAGGGGCAGGCCTGATTTTCTTTTGCGGCCGGTTCGAAGGCTTAGATCAACGCGTCATCGACAACCGCAATATGATTGAAGTGTCGCTCGGTGATTTTGTGCTCGCAGGCGGCGATGTGGCGGCGATGGCGATGTTGGAAGCGACCTTGCGCCTGATCCCAGGCGTGGCCGGAAATCACGCCTCTGTGGAGGATGAGAGCTTCTCAAATGGTCTCCTCGAATATCCGCATTATACCCTGCCGCGGAGTTGGGAAAACGTGCCGACACCGAATGTGCTTTTGTCTGGCGATCATAAAGCTGTCGATGAGTGGAGGAATCAGCAGAGTGCGGCATTGACAAAACAACGCCGACCCGATTTATGGGCGACTTTCCGAAATGGACCCAATTTGCGAGCGTCGGAGACGGACGATGAACATGATTGAACAGCTTGAAGCTGAAGAAGTTGCCCGCGTCACGGCTGGCAAGACCATCCCAGAATTTTCACCAGGCGATACGCTTTCGGTGAATGTGCGTATTAAAGAAGGCGACCGTGAGCGCGTTCAGCGCTATGAAGGCGTCTGCATCGCGCGCGCTGGCCAAGGCGTGAATGAAAATTTCACAGTCCGTAAAATTTCTTTTGGCGAAGGCGTCGAGCGGGTTTTCCCTGTCGTATCGCCGATGATTGAAAGCATTGAAGTGAAGCGCAAGGGCCGCGTCCGCCGCGCCAAGCTTTACTATCTACGTGATCGCCGCGGTAAATCGGCCCGTATCGCCGAGCGAACCACTGGTCACGGTATGGAAACGACAGAAATCACCACGACTAAGACAGAGCTTCGCCGTCAGCGCGATGCTGCGAAAGTCGCGCGTCGTGAAGAAGCGGCAAAAGAGCGCGAAGCCGCCGCGAAAGCCAAAGCAGCCGAGGAAGCGGCCGCCGCTGCTGCTGCGGAAGCTGAAGCAGCTGCTGCAGAAGGCGACGCCGAAGCATAGACTTCGCCAAGTCTTTATTGCGTTTAAAAGCCCCGCCCCTTGGCGGGGTTTTTTTGTGCCTTCCCAGGCAAGGCCGCACTTCTAACCCTCGAAAAATGCAGTAGATTTTTCTCGTATCACGGGAATCCGATTGGATATTCCCCTTTCGTTACATATACGAAATATTCGGCGCGCTTTTTGCGTTGCCCGCAGGAGTGTCCCGAAATGGATCAGGACATGACAGCGTAGAGTACGAGCAGCGGAGAGGCTGCCTTAAAGGGGTAAGACTAAATGAAACTTGTAAAGTCGATGACTATGGGTGCGGCGGCATTGGCACTTTTGCCGATGGCAGCCTTCGCAGATGGCGACAAGAATAGCTGGAACGCGCAAGCCGCTGGTGAGCGCTACGCAGCTGGCGGGTCAGCAACTGCAGACCGCGCACTCAGCGATGAAGAGATTCGCGACATCATCGCGCGCTCAGGCTCAAATGGTGCAAACACAGATGTCCGTTACATGGGCGGTTCAGATATCGCTGTGGAAACACGCATGTGCTGTGAAAATGTCGAAGAGCAAATCGAGACGCGCACAGAAATCGAAGAAACGGTTGAATATATCGACGCTGTGACGCGCCGTGAAATCATTCAACCCGTGCAGCGAACGTTGATCCAGCCGGTAACGCGCGAAATCCTTGAAGGGTCTACTGAAGACCTGACTGAAGACCGCATTTATGAGACTGTCCGTCTCGACACACGTATCGAGCGTGACGACGTTCCTGCGGTTACGGAAAACTACATTCCGCAAATGACCACTGAGACACGTGAAGAGATCACTGATACATATTATGATGTTGTCACGCATCGTGAGATCATTCAGCCGGTTGAGCGGACCACAGTGGTTCCAGTTCAGCGCCGCATCGTTCGTCCGGTTATGGAAACGGTCACTAATGAAATTCGCTATGAAACACGCACAGCGCCAGAACAGCGCGAGAGTGTTGCGATCCCAGCGACCGTCGAAAACGTCACAGAAGACATCACCACAATCACGGAAGAGCAATATTCTGAGAAAATGGTGCCTTACGTCGCGACACGTAACATCTATCAGCCGAAGACGGTGACCACGATCCAACCGATCGAGCGCCAAATCCTTCGCGGCACATCTGAGTCAATCACTGAAGCGACCCGCTATGAAGAAGAAGTTCTTCCGGTTCGCGTCGAGATGGAAGAAGCGCCACAAGTGACTGAGAAAATCATCCCACAAGTAACAGAGCGTACCGTTCTGGAAGTTGAAGATGTTTATATCGATGAAGTCACACGCAACATCATTCAGCCTGTAGTCGTCACGACCATCCAGCCGGTTGTCAAAGAGATGCTGAATGGCCGCACAGAAACAGAAACCCGCGCCACCCGCTATGAGACTGAAACGCTTAGCGGCAAAACCGAAGCGGTTTCTATTCCTGAGACCATGGTTCACTACCACCCGCAGCTGACAGAAGAATATCAAGAAGAGGTCACTGAGACTTATTTCGACGCTGTCACGCACCGCGATATTTACCAGCCTGTCGTGCGTACGCTCGTTCAGCCTGTCGAAGTTCGCAAAGTGAACCCAAAGACCGAGACAATCACCAACGCGACTCGTTACGAAACCGTACGTGCCAGCTTGGTTGTTCTTAATATCGGCGCTTCTTGCAACTGCGGCAACTAAGCCGATCGACGCCTAGCGCGTCTTTAACCCGAATAGCTCAGACCGGTTGCCTTTGGCGGCCGGTCTGTTCGCGTGTCTGAGGTTTGTGGTCGCTGAGCGCTTGCAGAAATGCTTCACCCATGCTGATAGACGCGGCTGGAAAGGTGAATTCTTATGGCTGGTCAGACCCTCTATGATAAGATTTGGAATCAACACGTTGTCAGCGAGGATGCGGCAACCGGTGAGGCCCTGCTTTTCATTGATCTCCACCTCATTCATGAGGTTACGACACCGCAAGCCTTTGCTGGACTGAAAGCGGCTGGACGCCCTGTCCGCCGCCCGGATTTAACCCTGGCGGTAGCAGATCATAACACCCCGACAGAAAACCAAGATCAAGGCCTGGACGGGGTCCGCGATGAGGCAGCGCGCAATCAACTCTTGGCCCTGACCCGCAATGTCGCCGAGTATGGGATTGAATATTTCCCGATGGGCCACATCAATAATGGGATTGTCCATGTGGTCGGGCCGGAGCAAGGCCGGACGCAGCCAGGTATGACCATTGTTTGCGGCGACAGCCATACCTCGACGCATGGCGCATTTGGCGCGCTCGCCCACGGCATTGGGACGTCTGAGGTCGAGCATGTCCTAGCCACGCAGACGCTGCGGGCCCGCAAAATGAAAAATATGGCGATCAATGTTCGCGGCGCTTTGGCCGACGGGGTGACCGCCAAAGACTTGGCGCTGCATCTGATTGCCAAAATTGGCACAGCGGGCGGCACCGGCTGCGTCATGGAATATCGCGGCGAAGCGATTGGCGGCCTGTCTATGGAAGGTCGAATGACGCTGTGCAATCTGTCCATTGAAGGCGGTGCCCGTGCTGGCCTCATCGCACCGGATGATAAGACGCTGGATTATATGCGCGGCCGTCCCGCTGCACCGAAAGGCGGCACTTGGGAAATTGCCGAACGCCATTGGCGGACATTGTTTTCGGATGATGACGCGGATTGGGACCATGTGATTGAGATTGACGCGGCTGAAATTGAACCCACGATCACCTGGGGCACCAGCCCCGAACAAGCGATTCCACTCTCAGGATCAATTCCGAACCCAGCTACAATGAGCGACCCAGTCAAGAAAGCCGCCGCCGAGCGGGCTTTGGAATATATGGGTTTAGAGGCCGACGCGAAATTGGCCGGCACACCTGTGCAGCGTGTGTTTATTGGATCCTGCACCAATTCCCGTATCGAAGACCTCCGCGCCGCAGCGGCTGTGGCCAAGACGGGTCAAGTTGCTGACGGCGTCCGCGCGATGATTGTGCCCGGCTCCGGTCTGGTCCGAGCCCAGGCTGAGGCGGAAGGGTTGGACGAGATCCTCAAATCCGCTGGGTTTGAATGGCGTGAGCCTGGCTGTTCCATGTGTCTTGGCATGAACCCGGATATTTTGGCCCCAGGGGAGCGCTGCGCGTCGACCTCCAATCGAAATTTCGAAGGCCGCCAAGGCCGCGGTGGACGCACGCATTTGATGAGTCCCTATCTCGCAGCCCGCGCAGCATTGACCGGCGTCATCGGGGGATGAGCCTGAAGGATTGGACTCCGCCTGCACGTCCGGGTCAATGGCCCCTGACCGGTACGCGTGTTGTTTTAGAGCCGCTTGATTGGGACGCCCACGGCCCGGCGCTTTATCAGGCGGTAGCGGCCCCGGACATTGCCGACATGTGGGATTATATGCCCCTCGGCCCGTTCACAGATGCCGCTGACTTCCAGACCAGTCTGACGCATATTTGCGCCGCCTTTGGCTGGGAAATGCTGGTCTTTCGAAAGGTCAATAAAGGTGACGTGCTCGGCATGGCTGGCTTTATGCGCATTCGTGAAGCGCATGGCAGCGCAGAAATTGGCTGTGTTGCCTTTGGCCGCGCGCTGCGGCGGACGCCTGAAGCCACAGAAGTAATGTTTTTAATGGCCCAGCATCTATTCGATGAACTTGGCTATCGCCGGTATGAGTGGAAATGCCACAATGATAATGCCGCGTCGCGGCGGGCGGCGACCCGGTTCGGCTTTCAATTTGAAGGCATCTTCCGCAATGATATGGTGGTCAAAGGTGAAAGTCGTGACACTGCCTGGTTCGCGATGACGGATGCCGATTGGCCGGTGGTAAAAGCCGCCTTCCAGGCCTGGCTAGCGCCTTCCAATTTCGACGCGGCGGGCCACCAAAAACGCACGCTGGAGAGTTTCAGATCATGATAAAGGCCCTTGATCATTTTGTGCTCGTGTGTCCCGAAATTGAGACAGCAACTGACGACTATACTAGCCTGTTAGGGACGCCGCCGGTCTGGCAAGCAATAGACGACGGCGTTGCCATTGCAGTCTTTGCGCTCGGCAATACCGCGCTCGAACTGATGGCGCCGTCCGGCGCTGGCGAGGTCGCTGACAAATTACGCCAAATGACGGCTTCAGGACCGAAGCTGACCACGCTGGTTTATCGCAGCGATGATGTCGCCGGCGACCATCATTTAATGACCCGGCGCGGGCTCAGCCCAAGCGAAATCCGTGAAGGCCAGAGCCAGGATCAACACTCTGGTGCGCGCCGCGCGTGGCAACGGTTCCGCATTCCGGACAATAAAATGGCCGGGGTCAAAACCTTCTTGATCCAGCCAGAATTGCCGCTTTCACCCCGCCCGGCTGGGCAAGGCGCAGCGACGGCGCTCGATCATTTGGTTATCAATACGCCGAATCCAGAGCGCGCTGTGGCGACTTATGGCGCCCGATTGGGCCTTCGCTTCGCCCTAGACCGAACCGCTGAACAATGGAAAACTCGTTTTCTATTCTTCCGTGTCGGCGGACTGACTTTGGAAGTCATACATCGTCTCGGCGAGGATCAAGCGCCCGAAGACAGCGATTCAATCTGGGGCCTGACTTGGGAAACCGATGACCTAGAGGCCGCTTATGCACGCTTGAGCGCCGCTGGCCGAGATGTCAGTGAGCTTCGCACCGGCCGTAAGCCGGGTTCGAAAGTATTCACCGTCCGCGATGGCACTCAAAATATCCCGACCCTGTTCATTGCACATTCGCCGCGCTAGGAAGGTTGTTATGAAAGCGTTCACTAAACTCCGATCCACCGCCGCGCCCCTTTTGGATAAGGGCAAGTTGATGGTGAATGTCGACACTGACATGATCATTCCGAAACAGTTCTTGAAAACGACGGAAAGGGTTGGACTCTCTCAAGGCTTATTCCACGAGCTAAAGACGTTGCCGGATGGCGCACCGAATCCAGATTTCGTGCTCAACAAGCCTCATTATCGTACAGCAGGCGTTTTGATTGCCGGTGAGAATTTTGGCTGTGGCTCTTCCCGTGAGCACGCGCCGTGGGCGCTCTTAGACCAAGGCATTACGTGCGTAATTGCGCCCAGTTTCGCCGATATTTTCTATAATAATTGCGGTAAGAACGGCATTCTGGCCATCGCTTTGCCGGTTGAGGTTTGCGAAGCACTGGCGGCGCAAGCCGGCGGCAGCAATTCGGTCTTCGAGATTGATCTCGAGACCAAGAGCGTCACCGGACCTGATGGTGAGACGCATGCATTTGAATTCGATGAAGGGCGCCGCGAGAAGCTCCTAAAAGGCCTCGATGATATTGCGCTGACATTGCAAGCTGAAACAAAAATTAGTGCCTTTGAAGCCCAGCGAAAGCTGGCCACACCCTGGTTGGAGACTGCGTCATGAAACTTAGACTTGCTTTTATCGCGGCCGCTGCGCTGCTGACAGCTTGCGTGCCAGATATTATGAATACGGAGCCTGAAGTGAAGGGTCTGGAAGGCGCACCGGCGTTGCAAACGCTGACCGACCCTGTAAGCGGAACAGACGTGACTTTGCGCCCGGGCGGCAAGCTTGAGCTGAAATTAGACTCCAATCCGACCACCGGATATTTCTGGTATGTCAAAGACATTGATGCCTCAAAAATTGACCAGTTGAGCGACGAGTATCGCGCGGACCCAGCGCCAGAAGGCTTGGTCGGAAGCGGCGGCCATCAGCTTTTCGTCTTCGAAGCGCTCGCCACCGGAAAATCGACTCTGACCCTCTCATATGAGCGGTCGCCGCAAGACGTTGCCGACGTGCTGACACTGCGGCTGAAAACCGTCGAGTGATTATCGTCGAAGGCAGCGCCCGCATCCCCGAAGGGGCTTGGGACAAAGCCGAAGCGGTAATGAAAGCCATGATTGTGGCAAGCCGTTTCGAAGAAGGCTGCATCGAATATGCCTATAGCCGCGATCTGATCGACCGCAATTTGCTGCGCATCATTGAGCGCTGGAAAGACAAAGCGGCGTTGCAGAGCCATTTCGCTGAGCCGCATATGGCCACGTTCCGGGCCGCGCTGGCTGAAATCGGCCCGCAAGATTTAAAGGTCCGAATGTATGAGGCCGAGCCAGAGCCCCTGCCCCTCTAAGTCGCAGTAGACTCCTCGCTCACAACCTGATCTATGGCGCGAAACTAAAATTTCGCTGGATAATAAACCATGAGTCAAACCCTGCTTTTGCTGCCCGGAGATGGCATCGGACCGGAAGTCACCGAACAAGCGCGGCGCGTTGCTGAAGTGCTCGTCCCGGATTTGCGCTTTGAAGAAGATCTGGTCGGCGGCGCTTCAATTGATACCCATGGTGAACCTCTAACGGTAGATGCGCTGGTTAAAGCGAAGTCTAGCGATGCGGTTCTGCTCGGCGCTGTTGGCGGGCCGAAATGGGCCAGCGTTGATCGGCATTTGCGTCCGGAAATGGGTCTGCTGCAATTGCGCAAAGGCATGGATACGTTCGCCAATTTGCGACCGGCCTTCTGCTTTCCTGCTCTCGTGGATGCCTCGAGCCTAAAACGCGAGATCGTTGAGGGCTTGGATATTATGATTGTCCGCGAGCTTACTTCTGGCGTCTATTTCGGCGAACCGCGCGGCTTTGAGCGCGGCATTGGCGATAAAAGCTTTGGCTATGAAACTTCGCGCTACACCAAAGGCGAGATTGACCGGGTTGCGCGGGTGGCGTTTGAGATCGCGCGGGGCCGCCGCGGCGAAGTGGTGTCGACAGAAAAGTCGAACGTTATGGAAAGTGGCTTATTTTGGCGCGAAACCGTGATCGACTTGCACGCCGTCGAAGGCGACGGCGTGGCGCTGCGCCATGTCCTCGCCGATGCCTGCGCCATGGAATTGGTGCGCCAGCCGAAACAGTTTGATGTCATCTTGGCCGGCAATCTGTTTGGCGATATTCTCTCTGACGCCGCGGCGATGCTCACTGGCTCGATTGGTATGTTGCCAAGTGCGTCACTGAGCTATGATGGCAAGCCTGGCCTGTACGAGCCTGTGCATGGGTCGGCGCCGGATATTGCCGGACAGGGCAAAGCCAATCCGTGTGCAGCAATCCTGTCGCTAGAAATGGCGCTGCGCTGGTCGCTGGGTCGCCCAGACGAGGCGGACAGATTGCTCGCAGCTGTCGGACGGGCGCTCGAGACTGGCGCGCGCACGGGCGATCTCGGCGGGTCTATGTCGACCATGGAAATGGGTGACGCGATCATCGCCGCGCTCTAGGCTTCGTTCAGGAAGAGCCTCGATCTCTAAATTCTCATTCAGTGTTCGCATCCATGGCGAGAATGATCTGCGCATAGCCTTTTGACAGCCGGCCCATATTCTCAACTGTGAGCCGTTCATTGGTGCCATGAAACCCGGTTAGGTCTTCCGGCGACATCACAGCCGGCATGAACCGATAGACGCTGTCTGTGATCGCCGTGGCGTAGCGCCCATCCGTCGCGCCAAGGACGAGGCCGGGCGCGACCGGGGCGCCGCTGGAATCGGCGGCGACGGCGTAGAGCACCCCAAAAGCGAGATTGTCCATCGGGCTCACCGGCGACGCCCCAGCGCCGCGAATACCGGTCCGGCCGTAGGTGACCTCGAGCCCTTCAATATCTTTGGTGACCTCTTTGATATGTGCCAGGATGCTCTCTTCGGTATCCTTTGGATGAATGCGGAAATTGATGATCGCGGTGGCGCGCTGCGCCAGCACATTTTCCTTCGCTGACCCGGTTAGCATGGTTGGTGCGGTCGTCGTGCGGATCATCGCATTCGCCGCCGGTGTGTCACCGAGAACGCCTTTCAAATAGCCGCCAAACAACCATTGATTGGCAAACGCCATGCGCTGGGTGAAGGGCATATCTTCGCCCGTCGCTTTAAACAGCCCGGAGACTAGAGGGTATTCTAAATCGGCGCTCATTTGGTTCTCGTCGAGCGCAACCAAAGCGCGGGATAGACGAACCGTGGCGCTATTGCGCGGCGGCGTAGACGAGTGTCCGCCTTCTGCCGTGACGGTCAGTTGAAACGTGACATAGCCTTTCTCGGCAACTCCGATAAAGGCGACGGTGCCGCCGGTGAGCGGATTATTCTCAACTGCCATAAAGCCCTCATCGAGCGCCATGATCGGCGAAATTCCCCGCGATTTAAGCAATGCAACGCCGGCTGATGCGCCGGAGCCGGAAACCTCCTCATCATGGCCTAGCATGAGCAGAACGGTGCGCTTAGGCTGGAACCCATTCGCGGCCAAGGCCTCAAGCGCTTCGAACAGTCCGACCATGGAGCCTTTATCGTCAATCGCGCCTCGGCCATAGACATAACCGTCTTGGACGGCGCCCGAGAATGGCGCGGCATCCCAATCGGATTCGGTACCGATATTGACCGGCACGACGTCTTGGTGCGCCATTAAGAGGAGCGGATCCAGGCTCGGGTCACTGCCGCGCCAGGTATAGAGCAGGCTAAGATCGCCGGGGATCGTCTCCTTGGCGGCGACTCCATGAAAGTTTGGATAAGTGTCTCCCATCCAAGCTTGCATATCGAGCCATGGCCCTTCTTGCCCGACCCGCGGATCGCCTGGCGCGACTGTAATGGTGCGAAAGCGAATGGCTTCACCGAGATGCTCAGCGGCAATATTGGCGTCAAATTCTGGGACTTGCGGAAGAGTGATCTCCCGCACATCTTGCGGCGCGCCGCCATAATTCAGTGTGCGCACCAAAATGATGCCGATCAGCAGCAATAGAGCCGCGCCGAGCCCGAATAGAACACGTTTGACCATGTTGGTCGCCTCCCAAGTCTTTGCGCCCACACTGGCGGGCGCGCTGAAGCTTGGCAAGACGATACAAATGATCCCGGGGCTTTTAGCGATGCCTACTTGTTCAGATACCACACGTGGTCGTCAGAAAGCGTTCCATATTCTCGAGCACGTCCGCTTTGTGCTCTGGCAGCCATTTGTTGCTTTGGTGCCCCATTTTTTTGAGGACGATCATCTCACTATCAGGCCGCTCACGTTTGATGGCATTGTAAAACTCTGTGCTGTGAAAGAGCGGTACGCGAACATCATAGTCACCGTGATAAAGCTGGATCGGGATATTAATCTTGTCGGTATTGTCCATCGGGTCCATGCCATCGACCGTATCCCCCTGCACAATCCGTTGAATCCGATTATTGCCCCATTCATTTTCGAGTTTGGCCAGATTGGAGACACCGGCGCCGGCAATCGCACACTGATAAGGACTGTTCGGACGAACCGAGGCTGCGATCGCGGCAAAGCCGCCATAAGAGTAGCCATGGATAGCGATTTTATCCGCATCGACATAGCCCTTCTCAACCAGCCAAGCGGCGCCATCGTCTTTGTCGTCCTGCATCTTTTGACCCCATTCTGAATCGCCCGCGAGCCAAAGTTTGCGCCCAAACCTTGCCGACCCGCGATATTGGGGGCGCAAGACAATGAAACCCCGCGCGGTGAAATATGAAATCCACCCCGCCGAATCAAACACCGCAAAATCGCGCGCCCAGGGCCCGCCATGAGGATGAATGATTGCGCCTCGTGCTGTATCGGTTTCTTTGTCAAACCCCGGCGGGTACGATACGAAGGCCGGAATTTCCAACCCGTCCCGAGCGGTATAGTAGAAAAACTCAGTCTCTCCTAAGGCCTTGTCCTTAAGCCAAGGCCGCTCAGATCCAATCACGGCGATCTCTGACTTATCAACGAGCAAATAGTGTTCTGTGGGGCGCGCAGCATTTTCCACCGTGAAAAGCACGCGATTGCGGTCTTTCGTGTAGCTTTGCAAGCGTACGTTTTTGCCTGGGAAAGCGCCGTCCAATGCGGTTTGGATCGACTTTATTTCGTCGTCGAGCCAAAACGTGCGAAGGACATCTGCTAGATATGTGAACCCCAGAACCCGGCCAAAATCTTGATCACGCTGAGATCTTTCAAGGCGAACGATATCAAAGTCTGGATGCGCGAAGACAGGTTGCTCGCTAAAGGCGTTGGTCGCTGTGTCATATAAATAGACGGCGACATTGTCAGAGAATTTGTCTGTCGCAATGAAATAGACCCCAGCGCTTTGAGAGCCTAGAATCGAAATTGTGTAGCGGTTTTTGACTTTCGTTGTGAGCTCAGGTTCGAGCTCGAACTTACCTTCGCGGTTCCTCAATTGCCGGAATGTCTGCCAGTCGCCGTCTTCGAACTCGAGCTTTGTCCGCGAAAAAGGTTCTCCGTTTCGGTTACTGATCTGAATGGACTCATTCGCATCGCCTCTGAACAAGAATTTTTCTTTCCCGGTTTGAAGATTGTGACGAAAGTAGCGTGCGCCATTTTTGTCGCTCTCACGCAACACGATGATGTCTGTAGGGTCGAGTGGAAGACTTGCAGGCATAGACGTCCGGCCGGCGATTTCGAAACATCGCAGCATCGCTTTACTCGCCCCGATCTCGGCCCGGCCATCCGGCAATTCATTGATTTCCGTGAGATTTTCAGTGCCGAGATAAGCTTTGGTCAGGTATTTTTTGGTGAGCCCCGTTTCCTTGCCTTCGCCGCACCCTCGCAGCTCTCCTTGATAGGCCTGCGTGGTGCCCCAAAGCGACTTTCTTTGTTTTAGGGCTCTGGCTCCATAGAAGTTTGTGCGCTTTCCCGACGGCGTAATATTGGTCGGCAATAGCGGCGCGCTGGTATCGATTTCAGAACTGATATCCCAATAAGCTGCCGCGAGTTCTTCGCCATTTTTCGAAGGGTCGGCGACGAGCCCGACCAGCATATCGCCTTCGGGTGACATGGATATTCCGGTTATCGCCGGCGGGCGTTCGAAGTCTTCAACTGTTGGCAAATTCGTGTCCGCGCACGCGAGCGCTGGCAAGAACCAAAAGACGGCGGCGCCGATACCTATATGAGCGATCTTCATACCATGGTCTTCCATTTAAGTGCTGAGAAAAAGACATTTATATTGCATTGACCGCAATAACGTCAATAAATACGACTCATAAATATAATAACGGAGAAATAATATATAAATTAAAGTTGTATATAAAGCACACAGAATGTATAAATATTGATGTAAAGGTCTTAAAACTTGCTGTATATTACTTTTTCTGCATCCAGTGGCGCATCAATCATTTGATTTCGGGGACATTTTTGAAATGATCTACGGAGAGAGAAATGAAACGAATATTTGGGCAGAGAGGCGGATGTCGCACATCGATTTCAAGTGCAGCTGTGGGCGCAATTTTGATTTTCTTAGGGGCGCCCACCGCGGCCGCGCAGGCTGATGCTACGGATGTCGATGAGCGTGTTGAAATTGAAAATGACGACACGATTGAAGAAGAGGCGCGCCAGGAACGGATCATTGTAACCGGCTCATTGCTGGCACAAAGCGAGTTTACATCCTCATCGGCGCTGCAAGTGATCACGGCAGATATCGCGACCATAGAAGGGTTGGTCGACACCGCATCTTTGTTGCAAAGCTCGTCGCTGGCCACCGGCGCCACTCAATTGAACAATACGTTCCAGTCCTTCGTCACGAATGGCGGCGTCGGAACGCAAACAATTGATCTTAGAGGCTGCGGTGACACGCGAACGTTGGTGCTGGTCAATGGCAAACGCTGGGGCCCGTCCGGCACGCGCGGGGCTGTCTCATCTTTTGACCTGAATTCAATCCCGCAATCGATGATTTCCAGAATTGAGATTCTGAAAGATGGCGCCTCGACAATTTACGGATCTGATGCAGTTTGCGGTGTGGTGAGCATTATCACGCGGACGGACATCGATCAGCCAGAACTGAACCTGTCATATTCGCAACCGTTTGAGTCTGGCGGGGAAGAAATGCGCCTAAGCGGCGCCTATGGCTTTGATATTGGCGACAATGCCGACTTTACGCTCGGCGCTGAATTCCGGCTTAGCTCGGCCCTCAATCGCGGCGATCGCCCCTGGTTGGAGTGCAATCGGGACTATGTAAGTGACTTTGAAACCGGCGCGTCCAGAGACCGGCTCAATTTTTCGGCAACTGCGAAAGACCCAAATGATAATTGTGGAAATCTCTACCATAATACGGTGATAGATGCTCTCGTTGAGGCGGAACTTGATACGGATCAGCGCCTGGTGCCGTCTTCGGACGGGAGCACCGAACCGACGATTTTAGGTGGGTCAATTCCTGGCTATGTGCTTCGCGCCAGTGGCGGCCCGACGAACGGAACGGGTATGACTGAAGACGGCGCGCTGTTTTACACAGATATAGTCAACGCCGACTTTCTCGATGAAGATGATGTGCGCCCTGAAAATGAGAATATCTCATTATTCGCTTCCGCCGATATCGAAATTGCGGGCATGAGCTGGGATACTGATGTCTTGTACAATAAGCGGATCACGACCCAAGACGGGCACGGGCAATTCTTTCCAATTATCGGATCTAACATAAACGCAGCTGCGAATAACCCACTCTACGGATACGTGAATTTTGACTATGATAATGGCTTTAATTCATTGGTTCGACCAGTTTACCCACTTCGGCGAACCGCGAAAACTGAAATTGACTATTATGCCGTGAGCAGTTCCTTGTCTGGCGGATATGATTTCGAGCTTTTGGCTGACTGGAGCTGGAAAGTCGATGGCACGTGGTCGCTCGGACAAGGGTCTTACAGGACTGACCAAATACGCGCGTCATTGTCTGCCGATTGGGGGATTGATGGAGTCCAGGACACCAATGGAGATGGGGTTGCAGATTTCGTCTCGGCACCGACTTGGGACGTCTTTGATCCGTCCATCTTATCGGGCGAAAACATGAGCGTATTGACCGATGCGATTGTCGCTAGCGAGACGGGTCAAACCGACTATGAGCAAACAACGTTTACGGCGGTGACGTCCGGCGATCTGTTCACGCTTCCAGCAGGCGATGTTAGCCTCGCGCTGGGGGCTGAGTATCGCGCCTATAGTATCGAAGATACGCCTGGACACTTAACGCTCGCAGGTGATGTTTGGGGAAGGTCGACATCTGGTATCACGGAAGGTGAGAATAGTGTTTCTGAATTGTTTGCAGAGCTCGCCGTGCCCGTTTTTAAGGGCCAACCTTTTGCTGAAGACGTTCAGCTAAGCGTATCAGCGCGGGCCTTCCGTTATGATATTGGCGGTGAGGATGCAATTTATCGCGCCGGCCTCAATTGGCAGATGAATCCCGTCTTTCGATTCCGGACGAGCTATAATACGTCTTATCGCGCGCCGGCCTTGTATGAGCTTTTCCTCGATGAACAAACGGGGTTTCAGAGCTATGGCAATGTCGATCCATGCATCCTTTGGGAAGACAGCAACAATCCGAATGTTCGCGCGAATTGTGCCGCCCTCGGAATCCCGGAGGGCTTTTCGCCCGCTTATTCGAGTTCAATTGTCACGACCAGCGGCGGGGCGGATGTCCTAGAGCCTGAAACCAGTGAGACCTTCACCGCGGGGATTGTCATCACGCCTGCCGATGTCGGGTTGAATATCGCGCTCGACTATTTTGAAATTGAGATTGAGGACCAGATCACCTCATTGTCAGCAGGGACAATTACCAGCGGATGTTATGGCTTGGCGCAGTTCCCCAATGCGTTTTGCAATCAATTTACCAGAGAGGGTGCTGATTCAACGACGCCGTTCCGCGTCAATAATATTCGGGCCAGTTATCTCAACGTGAATTCTCAAAACCAACGCGGTTTGGACCTCGAACTTAGATATGTGCAAGATTTGGAACTGGGTGAATTGACGATTGAAAGCAGCATGGCCTGGTCATTCGAGCGTATCGTTAATTTATTCGGCGCTGATTTCATTGCGGGCGTAGAAAACAATGATTTCAACGGTCGGGTCGGGTATCCTTACGTCTCTGGAGACCTGCTGGTGCAGCTTGAACGCGGCGACTGGACCTATTCTTTCTTCTCTGACTATGTCGGGCGTCAGGATAATAACAGTCAGTACAGGGCCAATTTGGACGGCCCCTTGACTTACCAGGGCATCCCCGGGGCACGTTACAAAGGCTATACCGAAGCAACCATGTATCATGGCGCCTCTATCCAGTGGGAAGGCGATACGTGGACCTTCTCCGGAGGTGTCCGCAATGTATTTGATGAAGCACCGCCAGCTGTTTCTAGCACCGTGGTCAGCATTCTCTCTGGCACCACCCCATTGTACGCTACCAGCCATGACTTGCTGGGCCGGCGGGCCTTTATGAGCGTACAAAAGCGCTTCTAAAATATTATGTCTATGGGGGCGGGTCGATGGACTCGCCCTTAGCCCATCAAAGCCTGATAGGTCGCCATCACCAAAGACAGTCCGCGGACATCCCCTGTCGTGCCCTGCTCCATACGGTTCATGACATAGGACATGCAAAGCCGCGCATCCTGGTCAATCAAGACGATCGAGCCGCCATAGCCGCCCCAATAGGCGATATGCTTGTTCGGGCCGAGCGGCGTTGCCGGGTTGTTGAGGCCATAGCCCAGGCCAAACATAACGGGGATGCCAAGCACCAGATCCGTGCCGTTTGACTGCTGTTCGAAAATGCGTCGGGCGCCGTCCTCCGTCAGAATGCGCTTGCCAAAGGCTTCGCCGCCATTGGCCATCGGGGTTTGGGCGCGAACAATGCTGCGCGCATTGCCATGCCCATTGGCGGCCGGAATCTCGGCCTGCTGCCAGGCCGGCTCCATCGCTTGCGCCGCGTCTATGGGCGGATTGGCGAAGGTTCGCGCCGCGATGGACTCGTCTCCCGAAGGCCGAACAGTTTGCGGTGGCGGCTCTAAGGGCGAGATCCGCGGCGTCAGTGCCTTTGGCGTTCCGATATGGAAATCCGCGCCGAGCGGCGCAGCTATTTCAGACGTGAAGAAAGCCCCGATCGATTGACCTGTGACCCGGCGTACGATTTCGCCAATCAAATGGCCTTGAGTCAGGGCATGATAGCCTGACGCGGTGCCGGGCGCCCACCATGGGGCTTGGGCCGCCAATTCACGTGTCATCCAATCCCAATCGTAAAGCGCATCGCCCTCAACCGGTGTGTCCATGCCAGAGAGGCCGGCCATATGAGAAAGAAAATATCGGACCTCGACGCTGTCTTTTCCGTGGGCGGCGAATTCTGGCCAATATTTAGCCGCGGGGGCGTGCAAGTCGACTTCGCCTTTGTCGGCCAGCACGAGCAAGCACATAGCGGCCATGGTCTTGGTGCTCGACCAGACATTGGTGATGGTGTCTTCTGCCCAAGGCGCGGAGCGATCGCGGCTCAGATGCCCGCCCCAGAGATCGACGACAAATTCCCCTTCATGCGTGACCGCGACTGAGGCGCCGATTTCGTCATGCGCTTGAAAATTCGTTTCGAACGCGGATTTGACGCCGGCAAATCGGTCGTCGCAGACGCCATGAATATCCGTCATTTAAGCTCTCCCAAGCTGTTTCTTTTAAACCTCCGGGCGCCAATGATCCGGCGCCAGTTCAAATCCGGCAAAGTCGAACCCTGGAGCGACAATGCACGAGACCAGCGTCCACGCGCCGAGGCTTTCCGCCGTCTGCCAAGAGTGCGCTGGGACGGTGACTTGCGGGCGCTGTCCTGCGCGTAAATCCGGGCCGAGCTGGTAAGGCGCCGCGCCTTTTCCATTTGGCGGCGAAAGCGTCAGCGCTAGCGGGCCGCCAGCATGCCAAAGCCAATGCTCATCGGCGTCGACGCGGTGCCAGGCCGACACTTGATCGGCTTGTAAGAGATAATAAATTGCGGTCGAAGCCCCGCGCCCCTCGCCGTCGCCGCGAAACGTCTCGACATAATGACCGCCTTCTGGGTGCGGCGCCATTTTGAGCATTCGAATGATTTCATTGGCGCCGAGATCACCAGACAGGGCGGCCATTAGAACCGGTCCTTGCGCCCGCGAATTTCGCCAAATGTCGCCGCCGCGTCGCCGGGATGGCCCATAGCGGTTTGTAAGTCCGGCACATCGGCGCGCAAGAAAGGATTGGTTGCGAGTTCACGCGAAAGCGGCATTGGCACAGTGCGTTCGCCGCGGGCCCGTTTGGCATCGATCTCGGCAATATAGGCGCGAAGGTCGGCATTGCTGGTCTCAATGGTTCCGGCGAACCGGGCATTGGCCTGCGTATATTCATGCGCGCAATAGAGCATCGTTTCAGCCGGCAAGGCTTTGATCGCCTGCATTGACGCCCACATCATCGGCATATCGCCTTCAAACACTCGCCCACAGCCAAGCGCGAAGACAGCGTCGCCGACAAAGGCCGTTTTCGCTTCGGCCAAGTGAAACGCGATATGGCCGAGTGTATGGCCGGGCACGTCCAGGATGTCCGCGGTCAAAGCGCCGAGCGAGACTTGGTCGGCGCCGCCAACTGCTTGGTCAATACCCGGAATTTTCTCCGCTTCGCCTTTTGGGCCAATAATTTTGCAGCCCGTGGCGTCTTTAATTTTGAGATTTCCGCCCGCATGGTCCGGGTGCCAATGGGTGTTCCAAATGGCGGTAATCGTCCACCCCTGCGCCGCGGCTTCGTCGAGATATTTGTCAGCGTCCGGGGTATCAATGGCTGCGGTTTCGCCGGAAACCGGATCGTGCGCCAAATATCCGTAATTATCGCTGAGACAAGGGAATTGATGTATGGTCAGCATGAACCCATCTCCAGTGTAGAAACATCAAAAGAGATTACAGCCATATGCGCCAGCCCGCGGCAACCCTTGAAGCCTTTTATGAGTCCCGGCTTGGGCAATGCGCCGCGCAATTAATGTCTGCGCGTTTGATGGATTTGTGGGGCCCGTGCGAAGGTCAGCGCGTGCTCGGGATCGGTTATCCGAACCCGCTTCTGCCGCTCTGGAAGGCCGAGGCTGCGACTTGTATCGGCGCCGTTCCCGAAGAAATTGGCGAAACCCGTCTGGGGTCAGAACGCGGTCAAACACTCTGCCTCACGCCAGAGCGGCGACTGCCCTTTTCGGAAGGCCTGTTTGATCGGGTCTTCCTGCTGCACGCTCTGGAAGAGGCCGACAGCCCGCGGCAATTGCTGCGCGAAGCTTGGCGGGTCTTGGCGCCAGAAGGCAGAATTGTTGTTGCGGTCACCAATCGCCGCAGCATGTGGTCACTGGTCGATAACAAACCATTTGGCCATGGCCGGCCATGGACGCGGCGCCAGCTGGTGCGGTTCCTTGATGACAGTCTGTTTCAAGTTACGGCCAGTGCCACGGCGGTCCATATGCCGCCGCTTGACTGGCCTTTAATTACAGCCGCGGCGAAATCATGGGAGCGTGCGGGTGAGCTGGTTTTGCCTGGGCTCGGCGGGGTCGTCCTGGTCGAGGCGGTGAAGCGGATTTACTCGCAACCGAGCGGCAGCGCGGCGGCGCCCGTCACAAAAGCTGTAAAGGCGGGCAGGCGAAAGCCCGTTATGCCCAGAAAAGCGGCACCTCACATGACCTCAAAAAGTGCAAAAAATCCTAGAATTGACCTTACATCTCAAGCCGATACGGGTATATCTAAGGCTGCAAACGGAGGCGGGCAAAAATGAAACTAGTCACAGCGATCTTCAAACCAAGCCGTCTAGACGCCGTCATTGATGCGTTAGGCGAAGCCGATGTTTCCGGCCTCACTGTATCCGAGGTACGTGGCTATGGCCGTCAGCAAGGCAAGACAGAAGTCTATCGCGGCGCTGAATATGAAGTCCGTCTCTTGCCGAAAGTAAAAGTTGAAGTGGCGTGCGGCGCGTCTGAGGCTGAGCGGGTTGTCGAGGCCATCACAGCGGCAGCGAATACCGGGACAATTGGCGATGGCAAAGTCTTCGTCACAGATCTCGAGACCATTGTCCGTATCCGTACGGGCGAGCGGAATGAGCAAGCCATCGGCACCTAGGATCATTTGCACAGCTCTATTTTCTGGGAACGTGCGCGCTTTGGCTTAAGTCACGCGTGAATAAGCTCCGAGACTGATTATGAAAATTGCAATCATTGGTGCAGGTCTGTCCGGTCTGACGCTGGCATCAAAGCTGTCGCAGCGGCACCAGGTCACCGTGTTTGAAAAAGCCCGCGGACCGGGCGGACGAATGTCGACCCGCCGCGCAGACCCTCATGCTTTTGATCATGGGGCGCAATATTTTACCGCCCGTGAGCCGCGCTTTCAGAGGTTTATCGGCACGCAAATCTCTGCCGGCCTGATCGCGCCTTGGCCCGTCGATATTGCGCTGCATGGGGGTGCGCGGGTTTCAGACAGTCCCAAATATGTCGCTACACCGGGTATGAATGCGGTCTGTAAAGCGCTCGCAAGCGAGATGGACGTGCAGGCGCAAGCGCATGTGGAAGCGTTGATCCAATCTGCAGCGGGGTGGCAGCTTCAGTTCAAAGATGGCGCGGAGCATGGTCCATTTGATTGGGTTGTCTCAACCGCGCCCGCAGAACAGACCCAAGCTTTATTGCCGGAGAGCTTTAGCGGCCAGGAGGCGCTCCAATCGGTTCAAATGCAAGGCTGTTTCGCGCTGATGCTCGGCTTTTCAGAGCCACTCGACGTCCCATTTGCAGCGCTGAAATCAGGTGAACCGCCGATTGGCTGGATGGCGGTCAATTCAGCCAAACCTGGGCGCGCAGCAGCGACATCGCTGCTCATCCAATCGGATAATGCTTGGGCGGAGGCCCATTTGGAAGACGACCCAAGCGCGGTCACACAAATTTTGCTCGCTGCCGGTTCTGATCTTGCCAGCATAGATTTGTCGATTGCGCCGCATCAAGTGTTACACCGCTGGCGCTATGCCGCGACCTCGCACCCAGCGGGCCAGCCTTTCTTGATTGACCCCACTCAACGCCTTGCCGCTTGCGGCGACTGGTGTCTCGGCAGCAAAGTTGAAGCGGCTTTTTGCAGCGCGATAGCGCTGGCCGATCACTTCGAGTCGCTGACTAAGGCTTGATTTTCGCGCCCGTTCCCGGCAGGTCACCTAGCTCAAACAAGGAGACCTTCATGAGCGGTCCAGAAGCGCTGCCGAATATTCTCGAAATCACGCCCTATAAGGGCGGTCAGAAACTGGTCGGTGCGCATAAGCTGTCCTCAAACGAAAATCCGCTCGGCTGCAGTCCAGCGGCGCAGGCCGCCGTGGCCGAAGCGGCAAAACACATGGAGCTCTATCCGGACGGATCTGCCGGGGCGTTGCGCGACGCCATCGGCGCCAAATATGGCATTGATCCAACCCGCATTGTTTGCGGCGCCGGGTCTGATGAAATCTTCCAATTGCTCGGCCGCGCCTATTTGCGCCCAGGCGATAATATCGTGCAAAGCCAGCACGGCTTTCTGGTCTATCGTTTGATTGCGCAACAAGCTGGCGCCGAAACGCGCAGCGCCCCGGAAAAGGACCTAACCACCGACGTCGACGCGATGCTTGAGCAGGTCGACGCGAATACGAAAATTGTTTTTCTCGCCAATCCGAACAATCCAACCGGCAGTTATATCCCGTATTCTGAGGTCAAGCGCCTGCATGCCAATTTGCCAGAAAACGTCTTGCTGGTGCTGGACGGCGCTTATGCGGAATATGTCCGTAAGAATGATTATAGTGGCGGTATGGAATTGGCCGGGGAAATGGCCAATGTTTTGGTCACCCGCACCTTCTCAAAGATTCATGGCTTGGCGGCTTTGCGACTCGGTTGGGCCTATGGTCCTGAGCGTGTCATCGATGCGCTCAACCGGACGCGCGGGCCGTTCAACGTCAACGCCCTCTCACAAGTTGCGGGCATTGCCGCGATCAATGATGACGCTTTCCAAGCGCGTTCGGCAGACCATAATGATACTGAACTCTTGCGGGTGAAAGAGGCGGTCGAAAAAGCCGGATTTAAGACCTATCCGAGCGTCGGTAATTTCGTTCTGATCGAATTCCCAGAAACGCCGGGGCGGACCAGCGCCGAGGCCGATGCGTTCCTGCGCAATCGCGGCGTGGTGATCCGCGATGTTAAAGTCTACGGGCTGCCAACCTGCCTGCGCGCCTCGATCGGCACGCGTGAACAGAATGACGATATGATTGCCGCACTTGAGGCGTTTGCGAAAAGCTGATGACGACGCCGGTGTTTGAGAAGCTCGCCATTATTGGCATCGGCCTCCTCGGGTCTTCGATCGCGCATGCGGTGCGGGCTTATGGCGGCGCTGATCAAGTTGCGCTCTGGGATCAGTCAGACGACGTTCGGGAGCGCGCTGAGCGGCTCGTCCCCGGTACGGTGTTTGAGGATGTCAGCGCGGCCGTGGCGGGCGCCGACGGCATTATTCTCTGTACCCCGGTCGGGGTTCTGTCTGAGGTCACGCAAGTCATTGCGCCGCATTTAGCGCCGGGTGCCATTCTCACCGATGTCGGCTCAGTTAAGGCCAAAGCGGCGGCCGATATGGCGGCACATTGTCCAGGCAATGTGCATCTCATCCCTGGCCACCCGATTGCGGGGACGGAGAAATCGGGCCCTGAGGCCGGCTTTGCCAGCCTGTTCCAAGACGCCTGGCACATTCTTACACCGCATCGCGATGAAAACCCGGCTTATGCTGAGGCTGTGGCCAGGTTGACCACGTTTTGGCGCGGGCTTGGCGCCAAAGTAGATATCATGGACCCGACCCGTCATGACCGGGTTTTGGCCATCACCTCTCACCTGCCGCACTTGATCGCCTATAATATCGTCGCTACGGCCTACGATATGGAGAGCGTTGAACAGGGCGAAGTGGTCAAATATTCGGCTGGTGGCTTTCGTGACTTTACCCGTATCGCGGCGTCTGATCCGGTAATGTGGCGCGACGTGTTCCTGACCAATAAAGACGCCGTCTTAGAGACGCTTGGCCGGTTCAGCGAAGACCTCGCCGCATTGCAGAGGGCGATTCGCTGGGGCGACGGCGATATGCTGATCAAGGAATTCACCCGGGCGCGGGGCATTCGCGCAGCGATTATTGATGCCGGCTTAGACACAGCGGAAGCCGATTTTGGCCGCCGTCAATCTGATCAAACTTCCGAAGACTGAACGGACGACGCTCCCCTTTAAAACGCCGTCCGTCCTTGTGCCAAAGGCACCTTCGCGCCGGACCAATTGCACCTACGGACGCGCACTATGGTCTTCGCGGCTGGACGCCTGCAGGGCTCAATAGCTGCGACTATTAAGTCTGCCCCCCGTCCTGGGATTGTCTATACCGAACCGAACCTGAATGAACTTTTTGTCATTCGTTGGGGGGCGTTCATCTAGGGTTGTGTTCTGTTCATCGCCGCAAACCTATGCTCGGATACAGAACAGACCCCGGGAGAGCGAAACGTGTCTTTAAAAATAGCGACAGGGCTCAGCGCCCTCATCTTGCTCGGCGCGTGCGCCACAAGTGTCCCTTATGGACCAGCCGATCGAGATGGTGCCAAAGGCTATACCGTCCTGCCAATTGAGAACAATCGGTTTCGCATCTCTTATACCGATACGTCTGTCGATATTGCGCGCAGCCGGGCTTTGCGCCGCGCTGCTGAAACGACGCTCGAAAAGGGTGATGACTGGTTCCAAATCGTCACCGCCTATAGCGATAGCGGCGAACTTGCAGGCGGCGGTAGTTCCGTCTCTATTGGCGGGTCGTCTGGCTCAAGCGGTCGGTCGAGCTTCGGGGTCGGAGTCGGTATTTCTCTGCCGCTTGGCGGGGGATCGTCTGGACCGGTCACGCACGTGCTAGAGATCGTAACTGGACCTGGGGCGAAACCTGACAATCCAGATGCTTATGACGCTTCTGACGTGATGCTCAATTTGAGCGGCGCTTAAGCGGGAATTTCCTTGCCGGCCCAGTCATAGGCTTTGCCGCTATTACTTGGACCAAGACCCGCCATCACATCTAAAAGATACGCCGCCGATTGGTCGGCCGAAAATAGCTGTTTATCTGGCACGCCAGATTGGAACGGCTTGGACAGCTCGGTGTCCACTGTGCCTGGGTGCAGGCTTACAGCGATAAAGTCTGGATTTCGCCGCGCTTGCTCAATCGCGTAATTCCGGATCAGCATGTTGAGCGCTGCTTTTGAGGCTCGATAAGCGTGCCAACCGCCCATGCGATTGTCGGAGATTGAACCAACGCGGGCGGACAAAGCCGCAAACACGGCGCGCCCCGCGCGTGGCATGATTGGCAGAAAGTGCTTTGCAACAAGCGCCGGGCCGAATGTGTTGACGGCGAAGACTTGCTCAAAGGCTGAAGGCGTTTGTTGGCGGAAAGATTTCTCTGGGCGCAGATCGCCGTCGTCCGATAATAGGCCCGTCGCGACAATCACCAAATCGGGCGCGCCATGCTCAGCGACTTCATTTGCGGCTACGGAAATACTGTTCTCATCGCTCAGGTCGAGCCGACCAGAAAGAATATTCGGACCTGACGGTGCGCTTCCGCTGCGCGATAGGGCGTGGACGATTTTGACTTCATGGCGCTGTGCCAGGGCTTTTGTGAAGGCGCTGCCAAGGCCGCCCGAGGCTCCAATAATCACTGCATGCATGAGGCGCTCCCGTTGAGAGCGCGACGTAGCGCGATTCAGACGCTTGGAAACCTACACGCGCAGCCCGGTCTTGCCGCGATAAATCGTCAACAGGTCAAGTTGCGACTCAGTTGGATCGCCTTCGGCTTCTGAAACGGCGACCAGCATGCCATCCAGATCAACCAATTCCTTGCCCGTCATGCCTGGGGTTTCACGGACGAAATCTGTCATTTTCGACATCACCACATGCGCGGCGCCGCCATTGCGCGAGAGCCAGCCGGCTTGCCCGATCAAAGCATTGGCATCTGCTTCATTGAACTCAAAGTGATGCATGATCTCACCGCGCACGGTCGCTTCTTGACGTTCTGTCAGCGTGCCGCGGGCTTGGGCGATTTCGAGCATCAGGATGGCGGCGGCTTCGCGCGGATCATCGACGACATCCAGCCCGCCTTTCCCAGACTTGTTCTTAAACCGCATTTTACGCGGAAGGTTGGTAACGGTTTCTGCCAGTTTGCGGCCGTCTTTGGCGACTTCTTGCAAAGCCTTAAGTCGCCAATACCAGACTGCAAGAAAGCCCAGAAATCCTAAAATCAGAACGATAAACTGCATGAATAGCCGCCGCGTTGTCTTTCAAAGACCGTACTTCGAAAACGCTTTCGATTGAAGAGCGCAATCAGGTCTGCCATCATCTTTTTATGATTTTAGATGAATACAATGACTTTTGTGAAGGGCTGATCGCGACCAGCCATGTGGTTCAATGGGGCGGCAGCCATGTCTGGAAAGTCGGAGGCAAAGTCTTTGCCGTGGCCGGCTGGAGTGACAATGATGCCTTTGCCGTGACGTTTAAAGTCACACCCTTGTCGTTCGACATTCTTAGCGAACAAGCAGGGCTGCGTCCGGCGCCCTATTTGGCCTCGCGCGGAATGAAATGGATCCAGCATTATGCCGCCCCCGGGCTGAGCGATGAGGATTTGAAAGTCTACATAAAAACAAGCCACCGGCTCGTCGCCGATGGCTTGTCAAAGAAGCAGCAAAAAGCGCTCGGGCTTTTGCCTGAATAGCTATTGCACGCCGCCGCCTTCGCTGGCGATCGCGTCATTGATACCGTCAGCATTATGGGCTTGCTGGACGACATAGGCGCGAATGGCTTCAACTTCGTCCTCAGACAAAACGTCGGCGAACGAGACCATGCCAATCGATTGCAAATTACCGTCGACAATCACGCCTTTCCAGGCGTCGGCGCTCGATGTGTAGCTCGACCAGCGCAGATCCGGCAGGACCCCGGCGCCAACGGCGAATGGACCATGACAAACGGTGCAATTGCGCGCGTACTGGACCAGGCCAAGGGCGAGTTGCTCATCGGTGCCAAACTCTTCTGTTTGCGGAACCGCGTCGACCAGCGGGATATCGACCTCCGGAATGGTGCCATCGCCGCCAATTTTGAAGGTGACGACTTTGCCGACAGTCGGCTGAACCGGCTGCGGCGCCGCGACGCCGCCGGCTGAGAGCAAATAGGCTGAGCCCCATCCAGTTGTGATCGTGACATATTGTTCGCCATCGATTTCGAATGTGCCTGGTCCGGACGCAGCCCCCGATTTCACGTCGTGAACCCAAAGCGTCTCGCCGGTGGCGGCGTCATAAGCCGCGAACTCGCCGTTCAACTTGCCCTGAAAGACAACGCCGCCAGCGGTGGAGAGCACGCCGCCATTCCAGGGTCCGTCATGCTCAACGGTCCAGCGTGCCTGATTGGCCACCGGGTCCCAAGCAATCAAACGGCCCTTTAGACCAGAGCGCAGGAATTTGAACACTTCGCTCGGGATGAGTTGGGGAACGCCGGCGGCGAAATCGGCGCCCGTATTCCACTTGGTCGAATTGTCCTGGAACCTTGGGTCGGTCGCATAGGCTTGCGGGATCTCTTGGGCTGGAATGTATGCGAGACCAACATCCGGGTTGAACGCCATAGGATGCCAATTATGCCCGCCAAGCGGCCCCGGCGTCTGCAAATAAGGGATTTCGGCATAGCGCGCTTCTGGAACTTCTATCGGACGCCCAGTTTCGTCGAGCCCCATGGCCCAGTTCACCGGGACATAATTATTGCCCTTGATAAACTCGCCTGTAGCGGCGTCGAGGACGTAGAAATAGCCATTCTTCGGCGCTTGCATGACCACACGGCGATCGGCGCCATCGGCGCCTAGTGGCAGAGTTGCAATGATCAGGGTCTGCGTCGCCGTATAATCCCAATTGTCACCCGGTGTGGTCTGGAAATGCCATTTATACTCACCGCTATCCGCATCCACCGCGACGATGGAGGACAGGAACAAATTATCGAGCCCAGACGGATCACGTAGCGATTGATTCCACGGCGAGCCATTGCCAACGCCGAAAATGACCGCGTCATTGACCTCGTCATAAATGATCGAATCCCATACCGTGCCGCCGCCGCCATCGGTTTTCCAGGCGCCAGTATCGCCCCACGAAACACTGCCAATCGTTTCGAAAGCACTGTCAGAGGCGGCGCCGTCTGGCTGTTTGTCGGCGCTCGGCACGGTGTAGAAGCGCCAAATCAGATCGCCCGTATCGGCGTCGAGTGCATTGAGATAACCGCGCACGCCGAGCTCAGCGCCGCCATTGCCGATCAGGACTTTGCCATCAACCACACGCGGGGCGCCCGTAATCGTATACGGCTTAGACTGATCGACGGTCACTTTTGACCAGACAAGTTCTCCGGTCTTAGCGTCAAGGGCTTCGACCCGGCCATCAATGACGCCGAGATAGAGCTTGCCTTCGTAAAGGGCGACGCCGCGATTGACGACATCACAGCAAGCATTGACGCCGACGGCGCGATCAACGTCAGGGTCATAGACCCATAATTCTTCGCCGGTTTTCGCATCAAGCGCATAAACCACCGACCATGCCGATGTCACATACATGACGCCATCAATCACAATCGGGGTCGATTCGACGCCGCGCGAGGTGGCGAGATCATAGGTCCAGGCCACTCCGAGCTCGCCGACATTGTCTGTGCTAATGCCGGTCAGCGGTGAATGGCGCGTCTCTTCGCGATCAAAGCCATAGCTCAGCCATTCCTGCGGCGTGCTTTCGGCCTCGTCTAATCGGGCATCCGAGACGTCGGCAAAGGTTGCCACGTCGGCTTCTACAGGCGGAGTCTCTGCGACGGGCGTGTCGGCGTCTTGCGCGCCGGAACATGCGGTCAGAGCAAAGATAGATGCAGCCGCAAGGGCCGCTTTTTGGAGCGGTGTCATAAGCGCTTTCCTTGTTTCCTCACTATATGCGGCGTCTGATGCGCCGTTTTAGGGCTTTTACACTAGACAAAATCAAGCGTCTGTCGAGGCTGAACCTAGCGGCAACAGGTCGTACAGATAAAAACATGGCGTCAATCATTTGGCGGCATATATCGCATGTGCGAAATGCCAATTTTGAGTGGAGCGTGGATATGGCGAGCGACAATAAGCTCAAAAAGAATCTGACGCTGTTTGACGTCTATGCGGTTTCGACCGGCGCAATGTTTAGCTCTGGCTTCTTTCTGCTGCCAGGCATCGCTGCGAGTTATACCGGAGACTCAGTCTACCTGGCCTATTTGTTAGCCGGTTTTTTGATCATCCCAGCGATGCTGTGTATGGCTGAATTGTCGACTGCGATGCCAAAAGCCGGCGGGACTTATTACTTTCTCGACCGCGCGCTCGGGCCGCTTTTCGGCACGATTGGCGGGCTTGGGTCGTGGATCGCTGTGGTGTTTAAAAGTGCATTTGCGCTGGTCGGCATGGGCGCCTATTTGAGCATCTATCTCGACGTCTCCATTTTGGTTTTGGCCGTGATCCTGACGCTGGTCTTTGGTTTCATCAACGCGGTGGGCGCTAAAGAAACCACATTCCTGCAACGCCTTCTGGTTGCGACTCTGGTGGTTATCCTCGCAGCCTTTGTCATTCTCGGTCTTGCCCATACTGGGATCGCCGATGGTTTGCGCCCGAATGAAGAGACCCAGCCTCTGTTTACGGCTGGCACAGTCGGCTTTGTTGCCACAATCGGTTTGGTCTTTGTGTCTTATGCAGGTCTCACCAAAGTGGCGAGCGTCGCAGAGGAAGTTCAGAACCCAGACCGCAACATCCCGCTCGGCATGGTCTTATCTCTGGTCACTGCAACGGCGATTTATACGCTGGGCCTGATCGTAATCATTGCCGTTCTGCCAGTAGAGACCCTGTATAATAGTTTGACGCCCGTCGCCGATGCGGGACGCTATTTCGTTGGCGATTGGCCATTTGACCTTGGCGTTATTTTGATTGTTGTGGCAGCCATCGCAGCCTTTGCATCAACCGGAAATGCCGGGATTATGTCTGCCAGCCGCTACCCATATGCGATGGCGAAAGACAAATTGCTGCCTGACCGTTTCGCCACTATTGGCCGGTTTGGAACGCCAGTTTTTTCGATCGCGGTCACGACGCTCAGCATGATTGCCGTCCTGCTTCTGTTTAATGTTGAAGCGGTCGCGAAGCTTGCCAGTGCTTTCCAACTCTTCTTGTTCGGCTTGGTCAGCGTTGCCGTCATTGTCATGCGCGAAAGCCGTATCGCGACTTATAAGCCAGGTTTCAAACTGCCTTTCTATCCATGGCTGCCGGTGATGGGCATTCTCGTCTCGTTCTGGCTGATTGTGGAAATGGGCATTCTCGCCATCGGTTTTACCGGCATGTTGACGATTGCCTGCGCGCTTTGGTTTCAGTTCTACGCCTCTGGCCAATTGGCACGCCGCGGCGCGATTTATCACGTTCATGAGCGTCTCGGGCAGATGCGCTATGAAGGCCTTGAGCGTGAGCTGATGACGATCATCCACGACCGGACGCAAAAACAAAATCTGACTTATGAAGCCCTCATCGCCCGCTGCGTGGTCCACACCTATAGCCACGGCACTTATACACGCGAAATGCTGATCGATGAGGTCAAGAATATCGCCCACACGGCTTACAATATTGAAGAAGAAGTGATGGAGCGTGTGTTCAACACTGGGGCAGCAACCCTTCACCCACTCAGTGATCATGTGCTGCTCGCCTATCGCAGTCATGACAGCCTGACGAGCCCAGAATTGGTCGTCTTTCGGTTCACTCGGTTGGCCAAGATGGAAATGCAAGAAGCTGAAGATGTGCACACCATTATGATGTTGATCTGTCCGCGGAAACCAGCTGGGCTGGATCTTCGTCTCGCGGGTCACCTGGCTGAGGTTGTACAATCCTTTGATTTTGAACGCCGCTGGCTCGCCGCGACGTCAGACAAAGACATGAATGAGATCCTGATGCGGGATGATCATTTCTTACACGCCCCGATCGCCGATCTCGGCGATCTTCAATCCTATGTCGGCCGGCCGTTGTCAGAGATTGATCTGCCGCAAAGCTGCCTCATCGCGATTATTGAGCGCGATGGTGATGTGATTATCGCAGCGCCGCATGAAGTGCTGCAGCCTGGCGATCATGTTGCTGTGATCGGTGAACCGGAAGATCTCACGGCTTTGGTCAAGGGCTAAAGCGCCGACTTGAGATCGGTCTGCGCCGCATCAATCGCGGCGCTGATCAAATCGGCCCACGCGGCCTCTGTCGGGGCGGTGTCTGATCCTTGTGGGAAAGTGACTGACCGCGACGCGTTCACGCAGCCGCCCTCGCCGTCAACAAAGCCCGCAACAGCGTCTGCCGCGCCCGCGCCTTGGGCGCCATAGCCAGGCACGAGAAAGAGTGCTTCCGGGGCGAGCGTCCTTAGATGCCGCGCCTCGTCTGGACCTGTAGCGCCGGTGACCAGCATCAAGCCGGACCAATCCGAGCGTCCTTTTAAGCGCTGGATCATCGGATCGAGGCTCTCCACCACACGCGCGAACAAGGGCGCGCCGTCTAAATCTCTGGCTTGATAATCCGCGCTGCCAGGATTGCTGGTGCGGGCTAGAACGATCACGCCTTTTCCGGTCATTTCTGCAGTACGGACATGCGGCTCCAACGTATCTAGGCCCATATAAGGATTTACGGTCAGAGCATCGCACGCGAACGGCGCGTCTTGCGCAAGATAGGCCGACGCATAGCCTTCAGCAGTAGAGCCGATATCACCGCGTTTGGCGTCCATCAGGACCAAGAGGCCAGCCGTTTTGGCGGCGGCGCTGACGGCTGCCAGTGCCTTCATGCCTTGCCAGCCATGGCGCTCAAATAATCCCGCTTGAGGTTTTACGATCCCAGCGCGCCCCGCTGCCGCGTTAATAACAGCGATGCCCCAAGCTTCTAGGCCTTCAGGCGTGTCGCCGCCGAATAGGTCTGGGACGCGGCCTGCGTGCGGATCAATACCGACACAAAGCGGGCCATGGGCACGGACGGCTTCAACGAAACGGTCGGCAAAACTCAAGACCTAGTCTTCCACATTGCAAGCCACTTTCACCACTTGCAGATTGCGCCGCGCATGATCAGCTTCTTGGCCATAAGTGTCAGTTGAGAAATTGCGAGCGGGCTCACCTAGGGTGACGGCGCCGGTGGCCTTGATGAACTCTGCCACCGCCTCTGGGGCGGCCGTATAGATGCGGCCACGGCGGGCACTTTCAGCGACAATCACGCCGCGGACATTGCCATTCTCATCATAGACCGGACCACCGCTTAAACCGCCTAGAGAGCCCATAAGTCCGCGTGTGCGACCGGTCTCAGCCCATGCCAGGACCGACTCGCTACTGGTTCGGCGGCCGCGGGATTCTAAGTTGGAGCGCGCCAGCAATCGCGACGCCGCTTCGCCCGGGCGGCCTTGCGGATAGCCGACATGAAACCCGTAGGCCCCGATGCGCAGGTCATCATCTGTGCTCAGCGGTGCCGGGTTTGGGCTGGTTCCGGTCTCGATCAGAGCCAGATCAAATTGTTCAGAAATGACCACGCTTTCGGCCGGGTCATAGCGCCCGGGTGCGACCAGAAGCGCGACATTGCTGCAGCCATCAACAACGTGACGGGCGGTCAGCCATTGGCCATTATCATTGATTGCGAACGCCGTTCCGATGCCGCTCTTCGGCGCTGTAACCTGGACCAAGACCCGCTCATCAAAGGCCGATGGCGGCGGCAGCATGGCGCCCTCTTGCTGGATCGCTTCTGGCGGCGGGCGCGGCGCATCGTCAGACCCACCGGAAAAAACAGACCAAAGGACGACTGCCAATACGAGCGCGTAAATCACCCAATCTGGAATCAGTCTCAGCACGGTTGTTCTGTCCTCCTACATCCGGCCTAAAGCCGGATCCCACAATCCGGCAGCCAGCAGCATGGCGACGGCGAGCTTTGAGGCAATCAAAACAATCGCCGCGCCAGCTTCGTCATTCTGAATGCGCGCCGGAATATCCCGAAGGATCATGTCAATCAGGCGATAAGTGAGCAATTGCAGGAGCAAAGCCACACTTCCCCAGAGCAAGAGGTCGACCAGTGTCAGGCTTGACGCCAGGCATGAGGCAATTGGGATCGCGAGCCCAACAATCGCGCCAGCCAGTGCGAGGCCTGCTGCACCATTGCCGCCCCGCACCAGAGCCAATTCTTTCCAAGGCGTCAGCAGCACGTAAATCGTACTGGCGATCAGCAATAAGACGCCGGCGGTTCCGGTCATTAGGATAAAATCCGGAAAGCCCTGGCGAAAGGATTCAAGCGTTGCCGTCATGGTTCAAACTCTTGCCTGTTAAGCCACCCGCTTTTGCTCTAACCAAGCCTGCGGATGCACTCAAGACGAAAGGACGTAAAATGCTCAGAGGAAAAACCGCTTTGGTCACTGGATCGACCAGCGGAATAGGGTTGGGAATTGCAAAATCTCTTGCGGAACAAGGCGCTGACCTGGTGTTGAGCGGCTTAGCGAGTGATGATGAGGCGGCCGCTCTGAAAGAAGAAATATCTGAGACATTTGACGTAAAAGTCGGCTTTTCTGCTGCAAACCTTACAGATCCCGACGCGATTGAGGGCCTGATGGGCTATGTCGCCCGCGATTTTGGCGGTGCCGACATCCTCGTCAACAATGCCGGCGTCCAGCATGTTGCCCCGATCGAAGCGTTCCCAGTTTCGCGCTGGGACTTAATTATCAGCCTTAATCTTTCGGCTGCTTTTCATACCACGCGTATGGCGATCACCGGCATGAAAGAAAAGGGCTGGGGCCGCATCATCAATACGGCCTCCGCGCACGCGCTCGTCGCGTCGCCTTATAAGTCCGCCTATGTCGCGGCCAAGCATGGCCTAGCCGGGCTGACCAAAACGGTCGCCTTAGAAGGCGCCGAGCATGGCGTGCGCTGCAATGCGATTTGTCCAGGCTATGTCTATACGCCATTGGTCGAAGGGCAGGTTGCCGATACCGCGAAAGCGCGGGGCATTACTGAAGATGAGGTAAAGCGCGATGTCTTGCTGGCGGCCCAACCGACCAAGGAATTCGTCACGACCGAACAGATTGGCGCTTTTGCCGTTTTTCTCTGCTCAAGCGGGGCGGATGGCATCAATGGGGCGATTTTATCGATGGATGGCGGCTGGGTCGCGCAATAGCGCGACATCAAAGCTGCGGAATCTTATTTCGAGCGATTGATCTCAGAAAACTATTCAGGTAGCGAACTTGCAGAAGCGGCATTTGCCGGGCGGACTGAGGAACACCCATGTCTCTTGCTGACTTACAGATTTTCGGACTGATTGGTTTCTTTTTCGCGGCTTACGCGGTCATCGCAAACGACTCGATCCAAACGCTCGGAACCTTCTTAGCCTCGAATGCGCATCGTCCGTGGTGGCTGCTCTGGTTGTTCGCGGCCGGGATCATGGTTGGCGCGCTATTGTTCCAACTCTTCTATGGCGGCGGCGATATTGCCGACGGCAAACTGAACAAAATTCCCTACCCTGAGGGCGGAATTTCCTGGTGGCATGCCTTGCCGCCGCTGGTACTGTTATTCCTGACACGCTTTGGCATCCCGGTTTCGACGACCTTCTTGGTGCTCACAGTGTTCGCCCTATCTGGCGGATCGGCCACGGAAGGTGTGATGAGCAAAATGCTGATCAAGTCTCTGACTGGCTATGTCGTTGCCTTTGGCGCTGGCGCTTTGGTTTGGCTTCTGATCTCGCGCATGTGGGAGGTTTGGGTTGGCCGCACCCGCGATGATGATGAGCGTCTAAACCCGCTTTGGACAGTGTTCCAATGGGCCACGACAGGTTTCTTGTGGTGGACCTGGTTGCTTCAAGACTTTGCCAATATTTTCGTCTTCATGCCGCGGACACCTGTCTATGCCGCAGACGGGGTCACCGTTGAGATGATGGTCTTCCATCCGGCGATTATTATCGGCGGGGCGCTGCTCATGGCGGCGATGATGGCTTACATTTTTAAGACTCGCGGCGGTGAGATCCAGAAAATCGTTCTGTCGAAAACTCATACCACAGACGTTCGCGCCGCGACGATTGTCGATCTGATCTATGCGATTGTACTATTCTATTTCAAAGAGCTGAACGATGTTCCGATGAGCACGACGTGGGTCTTCCTTGGCTTGTTGGCCGGCCGTGAAATGGCGATCTCGTTTGTGACAGCACTGCGCGAACGCGGCGCGGCATTGATGGATGTCAGCTCTGATGCAGGCCGGGCGCTGATTGGATTGATCATCAGTGTGGTCTTAGCGGTCGGCATGCCCTGGGCCGCGACCGGGCAAATGCCTAACTTTTAAAAAGCGCAACTTTTATCTAACCACTGATCCTTTCGAAACGCCTTAGCGGCGCTCGAATGGATCGCGCATCAAGATAACATCTTCGCGCTCTGGCGAAGTTGAGACCAGCGCGCAGGGTTTACCCACTAATTCTTCGAGGCGGCGCACATATTTCACCGCTTCTGCCGGCAAGTCATTCCATGACCGGGCGCCGCGCGTGGAGCCGCTCCAACCGGGCATGCTTTCATAAATCGGCTCTACCGCTTCTTGTGCAGCGGCTGTAGCGGGCAAGTAATCGAGCTGCTGATCGCCGAGGCGATAACCGGTGCAGACTTTGATCTCATCCATGCCGTCAAGCACGTCCAATTTGGTCAGTGCGAGCCCGTCCACGCCAGAAACGGCGCAGGCTTGGCGTACCATAACCGCATCAAACCAGCCGCAGCGCCGGGCGCGGCCAGTGACTGTGCCAAACTCATGTCCGCGTTCGCCAAGGCCAGCGCCAACTTCGTCAAACAATTCCGTTGGAAATGGGCCGGTGCCGACGCGCGTGGTGTAGGCTTTGGCTAAACCTAAGACATAAGAGACAGCGCGCGGCCCGAGCCCGGTCCCGGCCGCGGCCTGGCCGGCGACCACATTTGAAGAGGTGACAAAGGGATACGTGCCGTGATCGACATCGAGCATGACACCTTGCGCGCCTTCGAACAGAATGCGGCGGCCAAGCTTCTCGCTTTCGCCGAGGACTTTCCAAGCCGGTCCAGCAAAGGCCAAGACCTTCGGCGCAATTGCTAGCAATTCAGCTTTCAAAGCCTGGGCATCTGGGGCGTCCAGTCCGAGCCCGATCCGAAGCGGCGCGTGGTGCGCGATCAAGCGTTCGAGTTTTTGGTCGAGGGCGGCCTCATCGGCCAAATCGGCGACACGGATGGCGCGGCGCCCGACTTTATCTTCATAGGCCGGTCCGATGCCGCGTTTGGTTGTCCCAATTTTCGCCTTGTCACTGGCGGCGCCTTCACGAGCGGCATCTAAGTCTTTGTGCCAAGGCAGAATTAGGCAGGCGGTTTCAGCGAGCAACAAATCGTCCGGGCTCAGCGTGATGCCGGCTTTTTCCATATTTTCGAGCTCAAGCAGCAATTGCCACGGGTCAACCACAACGCCATTGCCGATGACCGAGAGCTTGCCGCCGCGGACAACGCCAGACGGCAGCAAGTTGAGCTTATAAGTGGTGCCATCAATGACCAGCGTGTGGCCCGCATTATGGCCACCTTGGAAACGCGCGATGACGTCCGCGCGATGCGAAAGCCAGTCGACAATCTTGCCTTTACCCTCATCGCCCCACTGGGCGCCGACAACCACAACACCTGACATGTGATGCTCAACCTCGCTTGAAAAGATCAGCGCCACTGACGGTGTTTGGTTTAAAAAAGCAAGGCCCTGACTGGTCTAAATCGATCGATATTTGATTGAAATTTGCTGGTTTCATTGAACCGGATCCGAACAGTGTTTTGGTAAACGGGTTTGTATGAGGGACCGAAATTTATTCCAGCCGCCTGCATGGTTACGCATGGGGGCAGCCTTTCTTGGCGCCGGGCTTTGCGTTGCAGGACCGTCGACCAGTGACACGATCGATCGACCACATTTCAATGTCGAAGGCGTTGCAATTGTTTGGGCGGCTGACCAAAGCGGATCAACGCCAATTGCGTCTGATTTCATTGTCGAGACCAATTCTGTTAGCACCGATCTCATCAACGCAGATGCTTATTCTGTTGTTACCGGGACGCTGGATGCTTCAAATGAATCGTTTCCGGACGGCGCCGGGGCGACTCTCCGGATCCAGAACATTCGCGGCGGCCCCAACCAGACCACGCGGCAGGGCGATCGTTTCACCTCGTCCTCAGACACGTTGAACGCGTTCCGATTGCGCAACAATACGGACGTGCGGACCATTCGAAGTGATATTTTGAGCAGCTTCTATGTGGCCACGAATAAGGCTTTTAACATTGATGTGATTGCATCGGCCGTCGGCGATCCTGCGGACCTCAACTTGATCCGTTTACGGATGCGTATGACCCAATCGGGCAATGATGGTGGACTGTCTTTTGGCACCGCTTCGCAAATCCCGCATTCCGGCAATGGCGCAGCTTCGGGTGTGCAATGGAATGGCTATAGACGGCTCTCGACTTTGACGGCAGGCCGCGATATTTTCCGCGGCAATCGGCGCACCGCTGCCGGGCTCGGTTCGATTGCCGACCAGTCGGTTCGATTCGACCTCGATTATCGCTGGAATACCGGAAACATCGATCTTAGCGACGGGACGTTCGACGTCGAAGCCGACGTCATCTACACCGTCTATATTCCCTAGGGTTTAGTGAAAAATGCCTGGCTTTGAAGCTTGGAACCGCCGGTGTGCACGGGCGATTGAAGCTTGCTGCTTGGTCGGCGCCATTTGATAGGTTTGATCGCGCAAGAAATTCATCAACTCTTGGCGTTTTCCTGCCGCAGATAAGACTTCTGGAGTCAAAGTTTCGCCAATATGGACCGGAACGGCGGTGCCAACCCGGCGTTTCACTTCCCGGAAAATCAGCGCCAGGCGAAGTTCAATTGACATATGGCTGGCCCATTGAAACAGACGAGAATTCTGCCCTTCGAAAAAGATTGGAGTCACATTTGCTTCGCTGCGGCTGATTAGTTTGGCCGTGAACGGCTTCCAAGTGTCATCGACGGCTGACCGGCTAAACGGCGTCGGTGAGGTTGAAACGCCGCCAGCCGGAAAGACAATAATACATTCGCCATTTTTAAGCCGGTTCAGGCTCTCCGCACGCGTCGCAATATTCGTCGCGCGGGCTTCTTTTGTATTGGCAAAGTCAATCGGAAGCAGCCATTCGCGCGCCTCAGGGGCGCCGTCCAGAACCGCATTGGTCAGGACTTTAAAATCACGTCGTCGCAAAGACACGAGCCACGAAATCAATAAGCCATCCAACACCCCAAAAGGATGATTGGCGACAATCACGAGCGGCCCTGTCGCGGGAATTTGCGCCAGACGCCGCGAACTGAACTCAACGTCTAAGTCGAGCAGTTTAATCGCTGCGGCAAAGAACGGCTCATCTGCCAAATCGGCGCGATAAGTCTCATACAGGTTCTGTAAATAGGGCTGTCCGGACAGCCGTTCGATTGTGCGCACCATGCTGCGCTTGAGCGGGTGATCAAAATAGGCCGCATAGGAGAGCTTAGGTGCGTCTTCCATGCCCTGTATTTGCGGCGATTTATCAGGATCGGCAACCAAAACGCTCAGTCTTTCATGAGCCCTGCGGCTTTCAGCGTCTTGCCGGCTTTGATTACGCGCGCGAGTTTTTCCTCAGACGAGCGGTCGCCGCTATTGGAGTCGGGGTGGAACCGGCGGACATATTCAGCGTAGCGAGCTCGGATTTCCGGCGCCTTCGCATTGGCCTTCAAATCAAGTTCTTCAAGCGCCCGTTTGGCGATGCCCGTCGCAGACTTATTGGCCCGTCTCTCTTCCCGCGCTGCGGCGCGATCGCGGAAGAATTCGGCGCCCTGCCAAGTATTTGGGTCCTCCGCCTTATCCGCTTTGTTGCCACCCATCGGGCCGGCGCCAAACTTCCACGTTTGTTTGAAGCCGTAGCGGGCATTCTCATTAAACGCTTTGAGCTGTTCTTCATTCATCGTGTCGAAGAAATTGAAGCTTTTATTATATTCTGCCGCATGACGCTTACAGAAATAATGTTTGCCATCGCCAAATTGTTTCGGCGCGGGAAACTCCCCGGCCAGGTCACAACTTGGGTGGTCGCACGTTCTCGATTCCTGCGCTTTTGCACGCGAGGACTCGTCTGCCGGAGGCTTCACCCTTATATCGGTGAACTTGGGGCGGTATTTATATCCATCACTCATCAGCGGCGTAACATAGATGCTTCGGGTTAAAGAGGCCAGAACAAATGACCAGATCACAGCGTATTCGTGACATCTTAATCGAAGCTTTCGCGCCGAGCGAGCTCGAAATCATTGATGATAGTAGCAAACATGCCGGACATGCTGGGGCCCGCCCCGAAGGTGAAACACATTACACAGTCCGAATCATATCGACGGATTTTGCTGGCCTGACGCGTGTGGCGATGCAGCGCGCTGTGATGACGGCGCTGCAGCCCGAATTTGACGCTGGACTGCATGCGCTCTCGATTAAGGCCCGATCTTAATCAACCCAAGAGAGGTTTCGTTAAGTCATTGAGACTATTGTGCCCCTACCGGAGTGTAGAATGCCAGCATCTTCAGTCTCTCCTTCCCCGCGCGAGCATGCGGGAACCACGGTACGGGTCGCTGCGACGCCTGATCAAACTTGGGCTGTGGATGGAGATTATCTCCACAAACGCTTAGATGTCCTACGCTCACTCGGAACCCATTACGCCAATCGAATTTGGGTGCTTGATCTTGTTTCAGACATCCTCTTGGTCGCAGGAGTGCTAAGCGCTTTCTTCATTGCCTGGTGGACCGTTATACCGCTGGTTGGTTTTGCTTGCGTTCAACGCATGTCAAACCGACGCGTGGCTGGCGAAATGGCAGCACGGGCGGCGCAAGAGTCCACAGACGCGTTTTTATATTTGTACAATTCCGGTGTGCTTTGGCTTGAACAGCCTACCAATCCGCCATCGGAGCGGCTACGCCAGTTTCTGTCGCGCTAGCTTTCTGCGCTAAGAATTTTCGCAGTGGCGAGAATTTTGACGCCGCCAGCAAACCAAACGTTCGAATGGGTTTGGTCAGCGTTGAATCATTTGAAAATAGTCGATCAATCGCATCCAGCGCGAGTGCCGTGCCGGCGCCGTCAAAGCGCCGCGCTTGGCTATAGGCTTCGAGCATTTGCGGGCTGCCAATCTCGCTGCCGAGCCGCTGGAACTCCTCGACAATCTCGAGCAAAGACGCGACATCGCGAAAGCCTTGATTGAGTCCCTGCCCGGCCAACGGGTTTACGCGCCGCGCTGCATCACCGATCAGGGCGGTGCGGGGCCCGGTAATTTCGGTCGCGAGTTGGAGGATTAGCGGATATGATCCTGCCTGACCTTCTATCTCCATCGGACCTGTAAATGCGGCGAAGCGGGCATTCAGCTCAGCTTCAGCGTCAGCTTTTGGTAGTGCTGCCAGTGTTTCGGCGGCGCCGCGCTTAAGGTACCAAGCGAGGTTGGCGCGGTCGCCGGTGAGCGGCAAGGTCGCAAATGGGCCCTCTGGCATGAACAATTGCCGGGCGATGCCATGATGCGGCGCCGAGAGCTGCACATTCGCAGTGAATACTGACTTTTGATAATCGCGCCCTTCGGTCTGGATCCCTAAGGCATTGCGCACCGGCGAGCGCATGCCATCGGCGCCGATCAGCAGGCCTGCGCTCAGCGTTCGGCCGTCTTCGAGATGAACCGCGATCGCGCCGGGACGTTCTTCTAATCCGGCGAACCGAGCGGGGGCATGGTGAGTGATCGCATTTTGGTCTGCAATTTGTGCATCAAGGGCGGCCTGTAAGGGCTCAGCCATAACCATTTGGCCAAGCGGCTCGTCAGGGTCCGGACTGTCGAGATCTTCATTGGCGAACAAAACAGAAGGCTGGCCAAAATAATGAGTGCCGCCATCAATCGCTTCCAGTCCGTTCAAGGGCTGGCTTGAGTCGCGCAAAGCATCGGTCAAACCTAAAGCACGCAAGAGCCGCCAACTGCCTGTAACAATTGCAAAGTTTCGCCCGTCCGGGGGTGGGGGCGTGGCCGGGTCGCGGGCATCAATGACGGCGACGGTCAACCCGCGCTGGGCCAGACCGAGGGCCAGGGTCGCACCGGTCGGGCCAGCGCCGACAATCGCGACGTCAAAATCAGGTTTGGACATGGTCTTTATCTATGCCGCCCAAGCAATCGGGTCCATGCCTGACGGACAAACGGGCGTTTGCGTCGCAGTCTGCTCGAAATTTGGTCACCGCTGAGCTCGTCGCAGATGAACAGCTTTTTAGTTCTGGCGAAAAACCAGGCAGGCGGCTTTTTTGCGGCATCAACTAACCAGAGCTGCGGGAGATAACGGGCAATGAGTTTATGGATGAAAAAAGCAATGCGGGGCGCGATGTTGCTGCCGATTGCAGGACTGGCAGGGCTGAGCGCCCATGCCCAAGAAGCGAGCGCCGTCAGCGCTTATGTCGATAGCAGCTACCTTTTCTTGATCGGTGGCTTGATCGTTATGTTTATGGCAGCGGGCTTCCTCTGCTTGGAAGCTGGTCTGGTACGTTCAAAGAATGCCTCGATGCAGTCTTTGAAAAATGTTGCACTCTTCTCTGTTGCGGGCCTGATGTTCTGGCTTGTCGGCTATAATATCGCTTACCCAGCATCGACAGCCCTTGGCGGTTTGATCGGTATCCCGGGCGCAATTCCATGGACCGGCGAAGAATCACTCGACACTGGCTATGCTGCGAGCTCCGATTGGTTCTTCCAAATGGTGTTTGTTGCAACCGCAGCTTCGATTGTTTCAGGCACAGTCGCTGAGCGTGTGAAATTGTGGTCATTCCTGGCTTTTGTCGTCGCTCTGACGGCAGTCATCTACCCAACTGTAGTCAGCTGGGAATGGGGCGGCGGCTATCTCGACTCTGAGTGGGCCTTCTCGGATTTCGCCGGTTCTACGCTGGTACACTCAACTGGTGGCTGGGCCGCTTTGGTCGGTGCGATTGTGATCGGGCCACGGGCTGGTAAATATTTCGGCGAGAAAGTGAACCCAATGCCAGGGTCTAACATTCCGCTGGCGGCGCTTGGTACATTTATCCTTTGGTTCGGTTGGTTCGGCTTTAACGGCGCGTCGCAACTGGCCGCCGGTACATTTGACGATATCAACGCGGTTGCAAAAATCTTCGCCAACACGAATATGGCAGCTGTCGGCGGTGTTCTCGCGGCAATGATCCTGACCGCGATCCTGTACAAAGGCAAAGTCGACCCGACCATGGCGTTTAACGGTGCCATCGGTGGTCTCGTCTCGATCACAGCTGAGCCACTTGCCCCAAGCATGGGCATGGCGGTTGCGATTGGCGCAGTCGGCGGTGTCCTGGTCGTCCTGTCAGTTCCACTGCTCGACAAGCTCAAGATTGATGACGTTGTCGGCGCGATCCCGGCTCACCTTGTGTGCGGCATCTGGGGCACGCTCATCGTCGCTGCATCTTATGGCAATCACATTATGCCACCTGTCGACGAAGCAGGCGCGCTGACCGGTGATGCAAGCTATGTTGGCCAATTGGTCGGTGTGGTTCTGACCGGTGTTGTGGTCTCCGTTCTTTCGGGCATCGTCTGGATGGCCTTGAAACTTACGATTGGTGTGCGCGTCAGCGAAGAGGACGAGCAACTTGGCCTCGACCGCGCGGACACTGGGGTCGAAGCCTATCCGGACTTCGCCTCCTAACCCTTTGCCCGGACCGGTTCCCCTGGTCCGGGCAATCCTACGCTTCCTTTCGTTTGGAAGCGTTTCCTCCCGACTTACCCCCGGCGCGATCGCGCCGGGGGTTTCTTTTTGGGCTTTTTCATGGCCGTTAGCGCCGTTTTAAGGCCGTGCTTATAATTTCATTTTTGGTTCAGAACGTCCGCCGCAACCGGAGTGTAGATTATGGCTAATTCAATCGCAGAAGCGCCGCCAATGAGAGACGTCTCAGATCCGGTCTGGCGGATTGTCACTGGCACCGGTGCGTTTGCGATCGGGGTGTTTATTTGCGGCAGCGTAGGATCTTATGATCCGCTCGATCCGAGTTGGAATTCAGCCACCAGTCGCAGCGTCGAAAACCTGTTTGGCGCTGGCGGCGCAGTGTTTGCCGATATTATGCGTCAGTTGCTTGGCTGGTCCGCGTGGGTCGCTGGCTTAGCGCTGATGATTGGCGGCGCAATGCGCACTGTGCTGATTGGCGCGCCGCGGATCCGCCGCTGGTTTCTGGGCTTCTTATTCGTGCCATTGTCCGCCGCATGCTTCGCGTCATGGCCGGTGCCGACCTCTTGGCCGTTGCGAGCCGGCCTCGGCGGCGTGGTCGGCGACCGCTTGCATGAATTATGGGCGATGCCTTTCAAAGCCTTGCTCTTGCCAATGCCCGAATTTCTAGCCGGACTCGTGGCCGGTGGTTTGGCGCTCCTCTGTGCCTTTGCAGCGCTCGGTTTCCGGCGCGGAGATGCGCGTCTGTTGCAAGCGGCAGCGACCCAATCGAGTGCCCGCGCCGCGCGCCGCGCCGGCGGCCTGTTTGACCGTTTGCGCATCGGCCGCAAGACTGACCGCATGCCGATCGATGAAATGGACGCGCTCCAGATCAAGCGCGTGCCCGAGCCGCACTATGATGACGCGCCTGAAATTATAGAAGACGAGGCCCCGGCCGCTAGCCCTGAGCCCGCTCCGGTCGCAGCGCCGCAAAAGTCTGTCACCGTGACAGCGCCGCGCTCTGCGACTATTCCAAAGCCGCAAGTCAGACGTGGCCGCAAAGCCAGAGGCGCGAAAGTGCCGCCAATGGATTTGCTGCAAGTACCTCCCGCCCAACGCAATGAGATTGACGAAGACTCTCTGCTCGCAAAGGCCAACCGTCTGGCCGAAGTGTTGCGTGAGTTTGGTGTTCGTGGCCGTATCCGGGAAGTGCGCCCCGGCCCCGTGGTCACTCTGTTTGAACTCGAGCCCGCTGCTGGGGTGAAATCGGCGCGCGTCATCTCGTTGGCCGATGATGTTGCCCGTTCGATGAGCGCGGTGTCCTGTCGGATTGCAGTTGTGCCTGGGAAAAACGCAATTGGTATTGAATTACCCAATGATGAGCGCCAGACCGTCTACCTCCGCTCTTTGCTCGATAATGATGCCTATACGAAAACCAAAGCGGCGCTGCCGATGGCGCTGGGCGAGGACATTGGCGGCATGCCGACTGTGGTTGAGCTGGCGAAAATGCCCCACTTGCTGATCGCCGGGACCACCGGTTCGGGTAAGTCAGTTGGCGTCAATGCGATGATCCTATCGCTGATTTTTAAGCTGCCTCCCGAAGAGTGCCGGTTCATTTTCATCGACCCGAAAATGCTTGAGCTGAGCATTTATGAAGGCATCCCGCATTTGCTGTCCCCCGTCGTGACCGACCCGAAGAAAGCCGTTCTCGCGCTGCAATGGGCCGTGCGAGAAATGGAAATGCGCTATGAGCTGATGTCAAAAGCTGGGGTACGGAACTTGGCTGGCTTTAATAAAAAAGCTGCCGACTATCGTAAGCGCGGTGAGCATTTGACGCGAAAAGTTCAAACCGGCTTCGATGATCGCGGCAAACCGCAATATGAGACGGAAATTCTGCCGCTGGATCATGTCCCGAACCTGGTCATCGTGATTGATGAAATGGCTGACCTGATGATGGTCGCCGGGAAAGAGATTGAAGGCTGTGTGCAGCGCCTTGCACAAATGGCGCGGGCAGCGGGCATTCACTTGATCACCGCGACACAGCGCCCGTCTGTGGATGTGATTACCGGCACGATCAAAGCCAACTTCCCGACTCGAATCTCTTACATGGTGACGACGAAAATCGACTCGCGCACCATTCTCGGCGAACAAGGCGCAGAGCAGCTGCTCGGCATGGGCGATTTGCTCTATCAAGCCGCGGGCGTGAAGACGAAACGCTGCCACGGTCCCTTCGTTTCTGACGAGGAAGTGCAAGCTGTGGTGGATTGGCTGCGCGAAAATGGCGGTGAGCCGGACTATAACCCCGAAGTTCTCGAAGAGCCGGAAGAGGGCGGCACCGGCAGCGCCATCATGGATGCGATGCTCGGCACATCAACGGGCGACAAGGACGAAGACTTATACGCGCAGGCCATGGCGATCGTTCTTCGCGATAAGCGGGCGTCGACCAGCTATCTTCAGCGACGGCTGAAAGTCGGCTACAATAAAGCGGCTACGCTGATTGAGCGGCTCGAGGAAGAAGGCGTTATTTCTGCGCCAAACCATGCGGGCAAGCGAACGATTCTGCGTCAACCTGACCCGGAATAACCCAGCGACATAAGCATTTCTACGAAGTGACGTTGTCATGGGTCTTGGCTTCACTGGGGTTAAACCACCCCAAAGGAGTCAACTATCATGAGCCATACCCCACATGAATTGGGCGACGATTTCCCAGCTGACAAGGAGCGGATCAGTGAGCTCAAGCGAACCAGTCCCCACTTTGCCAAACTTGCGGATCGCTATCATCAGATTAATCGTACTATTCACCGGATGGAAGAGCGGATTGAGCCCGTCACGGATGCGACCGAACTAATGCTTCGGCGCGAGCGCTTAATGCTGAAAGACCAGCTCTATGCGATGCTGCAGCCAAGCGGATTTACGCGCGCTGGATAGGCCAGCCTATCAGAGCACGAGGGAGAGGAGCAGCGCGCTTAAGAAGCCAACGGTGCCGACCAAGGTCGAGACCACCGTCCAGGATTTGATTGTCTCATTCACCGACAGGTCGAGATATTTATTGACCAGCCAAAAGCCTGAATCATTGACATGAGAGAGCACTGTCGCGCCTGCTGCAATGGCAATAACGCAAAGCGCGCGGTCCATATCCGAAAGGCTGCTGATCTCGAGCAAGGGGGCTGTAAAGCCGGCGGCAGTGATCATCGCGACGGTGGCTGAGCCTTGGATGACGCGGACCAACGCCGCGATCATGAAGGCAAAGAGCAGAACCGAGACGTCCGCGGATGTAGCCATTTCTGCGATCCGGGCGCCGGCCTGCGAGTCCATCAAGACTTGCTTAAACGCGCCGCCGGCACCGGTGATCAGGACCACAGCGCCGGCCGGTTCTAAGGCTTTCATCGACGCCTGATTCAGCGCCTCTGAGCGGATGTTCAGAACTCGCGCTGCGAACGCATAATACACGCCGACTGTGAGCAACAGCGCGACAAAAGGATGAGAAATGAAGAGCAGGGCAGGGGGTACATTCTCATCCCCGAGGCTCATTTTCAGCGCGGTGCCGCTGGCCACCAGGACGATTGGCAGCGCCAGGGCGCCAAGAGCGGCATAGAAATTGATCGCCCGCCCGGCATCTTCTGTCGCCATGGGAACGTCGTCTTCAATTGGCTCAATCTCAACATTGTACTGGCGCCGTGCGAATAAAACTCCGCCGCAGAGCACCGCGGGCACAGCTGCCATCAAGCCAGCAAAGATGACCAGGCCAAGATCGGCTTCGAGCAAAGCGGCGACTGCGATCGGCCCCGGCGTTGGCGGGATAAACGCGTGCGCGGCCGCAAGTCCTGCGAGCAAAGGCGCGGCGACATAAAGTGCATTTCGCCGAATGGTCCGTGACAGCCGACGTACCATCGGCATGAGAATAACCAGCGCCACGTCGAAAAAGACCGGGATCGCGACCAAGAGGCCCAAGAACGTCATTTTGGTTGGCACCTGATTGACGTGCCCTTTGGCGAGCCGATCCGACAAAGACTGGATGCCGCCGGAATGTTCCAATATCGCCCCAAGAATAGCGCCGAGCCCAATCACAACGGCAATAAATCCTAGAACGCCCGCCATGCCATTTCGGATTGAGTCGATCACCGCCATTGGCGCCAGCCCGAGCATCAAGCCAGCCGCGAGCGCAACGAGGATGAGCGCGAAAAAGGCTGGCACTTTGGCGCGGATGATCAGGACCAAAAGCCCGATAACGGAAACCGCCAGCGTCGCGAAAATATACAGAGGATCGCTGGTCGGCATTAGCGCGGCTCAAATTGGACCGGCACACGCGCCAGGATCGAAGACGAGGTCATGTAAAGATAAGTCTCATCATCATTGAGCGTACAATTCGAGGTCGGAAAGCCCGTTTCGATCGTGCCTAAGACCTCGCCCGTATCCGGCGCTAAAACATAGACGCCAGCGGGGCCGGTTGCGAAGATGGTGCCATCCTTGGCGACCACCATGCCATCTGGGAGGCCTTTGCCGCTCTCATATTCAGCGCTAGCGTCAAACAAGACGCGGCCATTTTCAAGCGCGCCATCTCCGCGCGTGTCATAGGCCATGATGACCGGGTTTTCGGGGTCTGAAACGGCAACATAAAGAGTGGCTTCGTCGGGCGACAGCGCGATTCCATTCGGGAAACTCAATCCGTCTTCGACGAGTTTAAGCGGGGCGCCGGTTTGGTAGAAATACACGCCATTATGCGGCAGCTCTTTTTCCGGCGCGTCGTTCAGACCGCGCAAGCCATAAGGCGGATCGGTGAAGAACAATGCGCCATCGCTGCGGGCGACAATGTCATTAGGGCTGTTCAGCGCTTTGCCGCCAAATCCGAATGTGATGGTGTCGCGACTTTTGGTTTTGGGGTCGAGCACTGAAAGCCCGCGAGCGCCGTGATCTGCGAGCAAGAGTTTCCCGGGCGCGCCGGCCCATTCGATGATGCCATTAGCGCCAGGCTCTCGCATCGCGGCGGTGCTTTCCGGTGTTCCGCCGCCTGACGGTGTTAGGAACAGTTCAGATCCCGTATCGGCGGTCCAGCGATACATCTTATTCATTGGCACATCATTGAAATAGAGCGCGCCTTCGTCCTCAACCCAGACCGGACCCTCGGGCCAAGTGAAGCCTTCCGCCAGGACTTCGATACGGGCGTCTTTAGGAACGATTTGGTCCATAATCTGAGTGTTGCGCTCAACCACTCCAATCGTCGTCATCTCTGTATCAGGTGCAAGAGGCGGAGTTGAGCAGGCGCTTAGGCCGTAGCCGGCCACGGCAAAAATCGTGATGAGGGCACGCATAAGTCTTGATCCTCCCGAGACCAAATGAATCCGATTGCCGCGATCTTGGTGCGCGGCTTGTCGCTTGGCCTAGCCTTGCGGTCCGCCTCTGTCCAGAAAAATTGATAGCGCTATCAATGAGCTGGCGAAGGGCACCTGGAAATGTGTTCGTGAAATCAATTCACAGCGCTTGCCTCCTTGGAGGCAGTCTGTTAGCGCTAACAAAACAACGATAAAAATGACAGTAGAAGACGTGGGCAGGGAGGCTCAAAGCGTGACGGAACGTGTGCTCCGCATGGGCATGGTCGGTGGCGGCCAAGGCGCATTCATTGGTGATATTCATCGCTTGGCGGCAAGGCTAGATGGCCAGATCCAATTGGTTTGCGGCGCCTTTTCGCGGGATCCAGAAAATTGCATAGCGACGGGTCAGCAATTGGGGCTGGCTCCAGAGCGTTGCTATCCCGATTACATTGAAATGATCCGTGCCGAGGCGTCGCTGCCGGCAAATGAGCGCATGGATTTTGTCGCCATTGTCACGCCAAACCATGTTCACTTTCCTGTCGCCAAAGCCGCGCTAGAGGCTGGGTTTCACGTCCTGTCGGACAAGCCCGCCACGCTCAACTTAGAGGAAGTCAAAGCGCTGGCGAAAATCGTTCACGCCAATGGCACGCTGGCCTATGGCCTGACCCACACCTATCTTGGCTATCCGCTGGTCAGCGCGGCGCGCGCGATCATTGCGGAAGGCGGTATTGGCAAGGTCCGCAAAGTCTTTGTCGAATATATTCAAGGCTGGCTCGCCGGCGAAGTTGAGAACAAGCAAGCGGATTGGCGCACCGATCCGGCGCGCTCCGGCATTTCTGGCTGTATGGGCGATATCGGCACGCATGCGCACAATCTGGCGGAATATGTGACCGGGAAAATCATGACCCATGTTGCCGCCGACCTATCTATCTTTGTGGACGGGCGCCGCTTGGATGATGATGGCTCAGCCCTTTTCCGTATGCAAGACGGTGTCAAAGGTGTGCTGAGCGCCAGCCAAATCTGTGTCGGCAAAGAAAACAGCCTGTCGATCCGCGTCTTTGGCGAGACCGGCGGGCTCGAATGGAATCAGGAAGAACCGAACACGCTGGTGCGCACGTATACGGACCGGCCAACGGAAATTCTCCGCGCCGCACAAGGCTATTTGCCAGAGGATGTGCAAGCCGGGTTCCGGACCCCGCCCGGGCATCCGGAAGGCTATATTGAAGCCTTCGCAAACATTTATTTGGAGTTTGGCCGCGCGTTGCAAACCCAAGGCGGCGTTAAAGCTGGCATGGACGCGGCGGTGCGCGGCATGGCCTTTGTTGAGGCGCTTGTCGACAGCAGCAATAATAATTCAACTTGGACGGAGATCAGCGCATGAAGACCATGCAGGGCCCGGCAATCTTCTTAGCGCAATTCATGGGCGACGCGCCGTTCGATACAATGGAGGATGCCTGCCGCTGGATGGCGAACGCAGGCTATAAGGGCGTGCAAATTCCGTCCGACAATCCAGTCTGTATGGACTTGAAGCTGGCGGCCGAAAGCAAAGACTATTGCGACGAGTTGAAGGGCAAATGCCGCGAATGGGGCGTCGAGATCACCGAACTCTCAACCCATATCCAAGGCCAGCTGGTGGCGGTTCACCCAGCCTATGACACCGCCTTTGATGCCTTCGCGCCAGCCCACTTGCACGGCACCCCGAAAGCGCGCCAAGAATGGGCGGTACAGCAAGTCATGTATGCGGCCAAGGCGTCGCAGAACCTTGGCCTGGACCGCTCAGTGTCGTTCCCAGGCGCGTTGGTTTGGCCATTCATGTATCCATGGCCGCAGCGCCCCGCAGGCCTTGTCGAAGAAGGCTTTAAAGAGCTCGCCAAGCGCTGGCGCCCAATTCTCGATTACTATGATGAGTGCGGGGTTGATGTCTGTTACGAGATCCACCCCGGTGAAGACTTGCATGACGGCGTGACGTTTGAACGCTTCTTAGAAGAAGTCGACGGCCACACGCGCTGCAATATTCTCTACGACCCGAGCCACTTCATCCTGCAACAGCTCGATTACCTGTCTTTCATCGATCATTATCACGAGCGCATCCGCATGTTCCATGTGAAGGATGCTGAGTTTCGGCCGAATGGCAAAAGCGGCATCTATGGCGGTTATCAAGGCTGGGTCGAACGGCCTGGCCGGTTCCGATCCTTGGGCGATGGCCAGATCGATTTCGGCGCCATCTTCAGCAAACTCGCGGGCTATGATTTTGATGGCTGGGCAGTGGTCGAATGGGAATGCGCGTTGAAACATCCAGAAGACGGGGCGCGCGAAGGCGCAAAATTCGTCTCCGATCATATCATTCGCGTCACAGACAAAGCTTTTGACGATTTCGCCGGCGGCGAGGTTAGCGTCGAAGCCAATCGAAAAATGCTCGGACTGTCATAAGAACAGCAAGAGCGAGGGAGGAATTATGAACACTATGACTGAGGCGACCCCATCGTCGGCCGGAATCAATCGGAACCAATTATTCTTATTGAGTTGCTTGTCTTTAATTGTCACTGCGATGACGTTTGCGATCCGCGCCGGCATCCTGACCCAATTGTCAGAAGAGTTCCAGCTTAGCGACACAGAGCTTGGCTGGGTCAATTCCATGGCTTTCCTGGGTTTCCCGCTGGCCATGGTCGTGTTTGGCTTCCTCTATAATAAGCTTGGGCCGCGGCTGATCATGATCCTCGCCTTTGTCGGGCATGTGCTCGGATTGGTGCTGACGATTACAGCTGGCGGCTTTATGAGCCTCTTAATCTCGACCTTCTTTATCGGTTTCGCCAATGGCTCGGTTGAGGCGGCGTGTAACCCGCTGGTGGCCGATCTCTATAAGGATGACAAAACCAAATGGTTGAACCGGTTCCACGTCTGGTTCCCAGGCGGGATCGTCATCGGCGCTGTGGTCTCTTACGTGATGACCAATGCCGGGATTAGCTGGCAGCCGCAAATCGCGGTGATGCTGATCCCGACGGCGATCTATGGTTATATGGTCTTCACCACAAAATTCCCTGAAATTCCGGCGATTGAAAAGATCGTGGATCTCGATGCCAAAGGCTTGCTGTTAATGACAGTGATATTCGGCCTTCTGGTTTTGATCGGGACCCCGAACGACTTGGTCGCAGGATTGCCCGGCACCTTCATCCTCCCACTCATATTGGTGCTGGGCCTCACCTTTTTGTTGATGCTGTTCCGGGCCGGACGGGCGCGAGATGCTGTCCTCTTGATCATCTTGATGGGCATTATGAGCGTCACAGCAACGTCTGAGCTTGGCACCCAGCAATGGGTCGATCGGATCCTCGGCGCGCAGCTTGGTGGCATACCCGGCCAAGCGATGATTGTCCTTGGCATGGTCACGGGGATTATGGCGGTCGGACGTTACTTCGCCGGTCCGCTCATCCATGCGCTCAACCCGTTGGGCGTTCTCTTGCTGAGCGCCGTTTTGACCACGCTCGGTCTTTTCCTGATGTCGTCAGCGTCTGGCGCCATGGTCTATATATCCGCCGTGGTCTTTGCCGTCGGGGTCTGCTATTTCTGGCCGACCATGATCGGCGTGACGGCGCAATATGTACCGCGCTCCGGCGCACTCGGCATGAGCCTGGTGGGCGCGGCTGGCATGTTCGCGCTGACGATCTGGAACCCGATCATTGGCGGCTGGATTGATAGCGCCCGCGCTGCCGCAGAAGCGGAAGGCCTCACCGGCAATGCCGTCGATGTCGCGGCCGGCCAGGGCGCGCTGTCAATGCTAGTCTTCTTCCCAGTGGCGCTGATACTCGTCTTTGCGGCCCTCTATGCGGCGCGCAATTGGATGCACGAAACTTCAGGCGCTGAGCTTGATGACGCGCACGGATAGGAGCTGACCCATGCAAGACTTTAGGCTTCAACGGCGGCAGGTTTTTCTAAGCCTCTTAGCCCTTTCAGCAATTGGCGGTCTCGCCTCCTGTGCGGACGATGGAGAGGCTGCCCCGCGATTGGCCGCTTCCAAGCCGGGCTTTTTAACAGCAGACGAGATGGGCCTCGTATCAGCTGTCGCGCAAACCCTCATTCCGATGACTGCAACCGCCGGGGCGGTTCAAGCCGGGGTCCCGGATACGATCCAGGATCTGGCCACTGATTGGGGTGATGACGCGTTCAGAACCTATTGGCGTGAGGGTCTCCTGGCTTTGCAAACAGCGCTTGCCGGAGAAGGCGGCCCCGCCTTTACCGCGCTCTCGCCATCTGAGCGCGCCAGCGTGCTCGCGGCCTATGACGCAAGCGTCTTTGATGGCCAAGTCGAGGACGGCTTTTACCGCGACTTCAAAGCGACTGCGGTGCAGGCCTATTATATGTCTGAGCCCGGCGCGAGTGAAGAATTGGCTTATGAGCCCGTACCGGGTGAGTGGATTGGATGTGTTCCGCTCGCAGATTTTCCAAAAAATTGGGCGACCTAGATCATGGCAGATTTTGATGTAATTGTTGTTGGTTCTGGGATGTCAGGCGGCTGGGTCGCCAAAGAGATGTCCGAGAAGGGCTTTAAAGTCGCTGTTATCGAACGCGGGCGCAAAGTCACGGTCGAGAAGGACTATACGGACTTTATCGACCCATGGGACGTCGAACACTTGAACCGTAAAACGGATGAGGACCACGAAGACTATCCGGTCCAATCGAAGGTCTATGCGTTTCAGTCTTATACGAAACAGTTCTGGGTGAAGGATAAAGAGCACCCATATGAGACCGCTGAGGGCACTGATTTTAGATGGCTGCGCGGCTATCATGAAGGCGGCCGTTCGATCATGTGGGGCCGGCAGAGCTACCGGATGTCGGAAATCGACTTTGAAGCGAATGCACGCGATGGCCATGGTGTCGATTGGCCGGTTCGGTATGCCGATTTGAAGCCTTGGTATGATTATGTTGAGCGCTTTGCCGGCATCTCTGGGTCGATGGAAGGCTTAGACATTCTCCCCGATGGTGTCTTCCAACCTCCGCACGACCTGACATGCGCTGAGATCGATTTCAGAGACAAAATTGAGTCGGCCTTCCCAGGTCGCCGCTTGATTCCAGGCCGCGTTGCCAATTTGACGGAGCCAACGCAAGAGCAAATGGAGCTTGGACGCGGCCGCTGCCAGGCTCGCAATCATTGTTTCCAAGGCTGTAGTTTTGGGGCGTATTTCAGTTCCAACTCGGCCACTTTGCCGGCGGCGCGCCGAACCGGCAATATGACGCTGATCCCAGACACGGCAGTGCATAAAGTGATTGTCGACGAGGCCACCGGCCGCGCCGCGGGCGTCGAGACTGTCGACATTGCCTCGGGCGAGCGAAAAGTGATGACGGCGCGTGTGGTCTTCCTCAATGCCGGCACGATTCCATCGACGATGATCTTGATGAATTCCGCTTCGAGTGCGGCGCCGAATGGCCTCGCCAACAGTTCTGGTCAGCTCGGCAAGAATATGATGGACCATCATTCTGGGGCCCGCGGATCGGCCATTTTGCCTGGAAATCTCGACAAGCATACATATGGCCGTCGTCCGAATGGCTTTTACATTCCGCGCTTCCGCAATCACACAGAAGAGGCCGAAGGCTTTGTTCGCGGCTTTGGCTATCAAGGCGGCGCGACTCGGGATCGCTGGTGGACGGCAATGGGCCAAAAAGGCATTGGCGAGGATCTGAAAGAGACGGCGCGGACGCCAGGGCCATGGCGGATTAATATGGTGGCCTTCGGTGAAGTGCTGCCGAATGAGCAAAACCATGTCCGCATGCATGCCAATCGGACCGATAAGTGGGGCTTCCCTGTGCCCGTTTTGGATGTCCGTTGGGGCGATAATGAGCGCAATATGGTGCGCCAAGCGGTGCGCGATACACGGGCCATGCTGGAAGCGGCAGGCGGCATAGATATCTGGACCGATGATCCGGAGTCAGAACCGGCGCCTCCTGGCATTGGCATTCACGAAATGGGTACAGCGCGCATGGGCCGTGACCCGGCGACCTCTGTTTTGAACGCGTGGAACCAGTCTTGGGATATCCCAAACCTGTTCGTCACAGATGGCTCTTTCATGGCCTCTGGTGGCTGTCAAAACCCCTCTCTCACTTATATGGCGTTCTCAGCCCGGGCGGCACATCACGCGGCTGAGCTGATGAAAGACGGGACGCTATAAACAGGCCGACTGGCCATAATAGGAGATCGTCGCGATGACGCTCAATCGAAGACATTTTCTCGGCGCATCTGGCGCTGCCGTTTTGCTCGGCGCTTGCGCGGGTCCGAAGCCGACTGAGACCGTCGCGACCCCGGCGCTCAAGGGCATCGATAAAGTCGGAATTCAGACTTATACTTTACGTGAGGCGATGGCGGAGGATTTCGCTGGCACGCTGCAAATGATCAAGGATGTGGGCTATGACTATGTCGAGCTCAACGGCCGTGATTTTGCCGAGCGCACCCCGGCAGAACTTCGCGCGATCTTGAACGATATCGGCCTGCCATCGCCGATCACCCATGGCGATTATGACAGTCTGCGAGATCGCCCTGAGGATTGGGCCGATATCGCAGCAGCGCTTGAAGCCGAATATGTCATCCTGCCATGGCTGACGGACAATCAACGCGGGCTTGATGATTTTAAAGCCCATGCCGACATGCTGAACCGCGCCGGCGAAGTGCTCAAACCGGCGGGCGTCAAAGTCGGCTTTCACAATCACCAATTTGAATTTTTCGATTTAGGCGACGGCCAAACTGGCATGGACATTTTGCTGGCCGGAACCGATCCAGACTTAGTGCATTTCGAGCTCGACTTGTTCTGGGCGGCATTGGCCGGCGCTGACATTGTCGGCTTATTTGAAGCCAATCCGGGCCGCTTTAAAATGTGCCACGTCAAAGACCTGAAAGGCGATGCCAGCGGCTTCCGAAACAGCTTGGATTTCGGTGCGATTGTCCCGCAATTCATGGCCAATGTCGGCGAGGGTGAATTGCCGTTCGAGACGTATTTCGCAGCCAGCGACGTGGCCGGGCTAGAGTATTTTATCGCTGAGCATGACAATCCTCCGCGTCCGTTCCGGGATTCGGTTCAGACCAGTCATGATTCCATTCGCGCGATGCGGTTCTAAGCCACTTGCAAAGACGACCGGGATGTCGTCAGCGCGGGGAATAGCTTGCAGGAACAATTTTCGGGTGGCGCTGCTCTCAGATCGGCGTTACCGCAACTTTTATGTCTTCTTCGCTTCGCCTCGGCTTTCTGTCTTGTCTCGGATGCTATTTTATCTGGGGGTGTCTGCCGCTTTATTTTCGCGCCTTGGATCATATCAAGCCGGAAGAAATGCTCGCTCATCGGATCATTTGGAGCGTCCCAACGGGGCTGATCCTGATCATGTTGGCGCGCAATTGGCACCAGTTACGGGCGGCCCTGACGCGGCAAAACGTACTTTGGCTTTGCATTTCAGCGATGCTGATCGGGGCCAATTGGTTCATTTATATTTGGGCCGTTAGCCAAGAACGCGTAATGGAAGCGAGCCTCGGCTATTACATTAATCCACTTATCAATGTACTCATCGGCGCGGTCTTCTTTGCCGAGCGTTTGCGTCCCGCACAATGGCTGGCTGTCGCGATTGCCGGCATTGGCGTCGCAGCGATGACAATGGCGCTCGGTTATGTCCCATGGGTGGCCATCATTCTCTGTTTCACATTCTCGTTTTACTCAGTTATTCGCAAACAAGTGCAAGTCGATAGCCGCGCTGGCTTCGTTGTCGAGGCGGCACTGCTGGCGCCCATGGCGGTGATTTGGTTGAGCTGGTTCGCCGGCCAACCTGACGGGCGTTGGATGGGCGCGACGGCGATGGATATTCCACTCTTGCTGGCCTCTGGGCCGATTACAGCGGTGCCACTGATCTTATTTGCGCTGGCGGCGAAACGGCTGCGACTCTCTACGATTGGGATGATGCAATATATCGGACCGACCCTACAGTTCTTGATTTCTGTCCTGATTTTCAAAGAGGTGTTCGGATTGGTTCACGCCGTCGCGTTCGGGTTCATTTGGACAGCGCTCATCGTGTTTACGATTGATAGTCTGATGGGCGATGCGAAAGCGCGGCGACTGGCGCGGGCTGCTGCGTCCGTCAGATAAAAGAAAACCCGGCATTTTCAGCCGGGTCCCAAGAAAAGCATAGATGGAGAGAGTGGAGAGCTTCCAAACTCGAAATATACTCAGCAAACCCTGTGCCAAAATGCGGAAATACTACCTCAGATCGAGTTGCGCTATAAACAACCGTATAAAGCCTGAATCAGGCGGGTTGCGCGGGGGTCTGCTTGCAACCGATTGGATTGGCGGTTCATCACATAGGCCGCACTCATGCCTCGATCTGGGTCGCCGAGCGCCAATGAGCCGCCCCACCCAGAATGGCACAATGTGTTAGGGTTGGGACCATAGAGGCCTAAATTATTGCGCATCACGCCGGCCGCGAATTCTGTGATGAATGGTAAGACCAAGTCTTGGCCTTTCACGCGGCTCTGGGTCAGGCCATCAAAGGCCGCCTCTGGAATCACGCGTGTCCCGTTGAAGTGCCCGTCATGGGCATATATTCCGTAAAGCTGGGCCACTGCTTTGGCGGTGCCGATGCCATTGGCTGAGGGGATTTCGATTTCGCGCCAAATCGCCCCGCCGCGATCTGGGGCCGCCCACTTGGTCAAGAAAGCGGCGCGAGTGGCGTCATTGATCTCGCCGAGTTCTGGCAAGGCCCGCGGACGCATAATTTCAGCCACGCGCGCGTGATCCGAAGCTGGCGTGCCAATCTGGAAATCAATGCCATGGGGAGCGGTGAAGGTTTGGCGCAAAATCGTGCCGAGGCTGCGGCCATCAATGCGGCGAACCAGTTCGCCAATTAAATAGCCCCAGCTCAGAGGGTGATAACCATGTGCTGTTCCCGGTGCCCAAAGCGGCTCTAAAGGGGCCAAGGCTGCGGCGCAGGCTGCTGGGTCAAGCCACAATCCGGGATCAACCGGCTCTTTAAACCCAGGCAAACCCGCCTGGTGCGAGACCAATTGCGCAATGGTCACCTCGGCTTTGCCGTTCGCGCCAAATTCAGGCCAAACATCGGCGACAAGGGTTTCATATTCCGCCGGCAAGACATTAATCACTGACGCTAGAATCAATGCCGCGATTGGCTTTGTCGTCGAATAGACGGGTACAATGGTGCGCGCATCCCAGGCGACTTCTTTGCGCCGATCGGTCCAACCGCCATGCAGATCAATGATCAGCTCGCCATCGAGAAAAGCAGAAAAGCCAGCGCCCAATTCTTCATCGGCGGCAAAACTTGCTTCAAACACCTCGCGGACGGGTTCAAATCCTGGGGCGACGTAGCCTGTGATCGGCGTAGCGGTCATCGGTCTCTCCTGAGTGCCAGCTGCATATGGGCGCGTTTCAGTTCTTGGTCCTTCACCGCAACCACTTCGTGCGCAAGTGTTTCAAACCCCATGGTTCGAAAGGCCGGCTGTGCCATCAGGCTGGCATGCGTCGAGAGGTGTGTCTCTCCGTCGGCCAGCGCTTTGCTCCTCACCGCGTCGAACAATTTGCGAAACAGGCCGCTGCCCTGAACTGAGGGACGAATATAAGCAAAATCGACATAGCCGCCGGGCTCAAGGCTCATAAACCCTGCCAGGCCGTCAGCATCCTCGGCGACGAATAAATCCTTGCCGGAGAGCCGCTCGGCCCAATCCGACCCAGAGCGCGGCGCCGGCATCCAGGCCCGCGATTGCGCTTTTGTATAGAACGAAGGGCCATTGTGGATCGCGTCATAGATAAGCGCGCCCAATGCGTCATAATCCGATGCGTCACCGGCTCTTATGTGCAATGCCTTTGTCATGATTGCCCCAGGGCCAGCGGTTGATTTCATCGGCGTGAGCGGGCAGTCCTGTCGCACTCTCTTCTGTCCGTCAAGGAGCCTCTATGTCAGCCCAAACCCACCGTCCGCGCCGCTCTTGTCTGTATATGCCCGGGGCCAACACGCGCGCTCTGGAAAAAGCAAAATCCTTGGCTGCAGATTGCGTCATCTTCGACCTCGAAGACGCGGTTGCGCCAGAGGCTAAGCTCGAGGCCTGCACCGCTGTCACTGAGGCCGTCAAAGCTGGCGGCTATGGTCCGCGTGAAGTGGTGATCCGAATCAATGGGCTCGACACCGAATGGGGGCTCGACGATCTCAAAGCTGCGGTCGCGGCTGGCCCAGATGCGATTCTCGCTCCAAAAGTCATTGATGGCGGCGATATTGACCGCCTGAATGATGCGATGAGTCGCGCCGGCGCCCCAGATGAAATGGGGCTGTGGGTGATGATTGAGATGCCGAAGGCCATCCTCAACATTCAAGATATAGCCGAAGCTGTGGGCCGCACCCGTCTCACCGCCTTTGTCATGGGCACAAATGACCTCGCCAAAGAGCTACGCGGCGTCAACGATCCGCCGGTGCGCACGGCATTCCAGACCTCTCTAGGCCTCACGGTCGCGGCAGCGCGGGCGTATGATCTGCTCGCGATTGATGGCGTCTTTAACGGCATTGGCGATGAGGAGGGCTTGATCGCGGAGAGCGAACAGGGGCGCTTGCTCGGCTTTGACGGCAAGACCCTGATCCACCCGTCACAGCTCGCCGTTGCCAATACTGTGTTCGCGCCGACGGACGCCGATGTCGCGCAAGCCAAAGCTGTGATTGAGGCCTTCGCCGACCCGGCCAATGCTGGCAAGGGCGTGCTGAAAGTGAATGGCAAGATGACGGAGCTCCTTCACTTAGAAGAAGCCCACCGGACCGTGGCGGTTGCGGACGCGATTGCAGCGATGGCGGATTAACCCGCGAATTGGTGGCTACGGGCGACTGGTAGGGGGCGAGTTTAGGACGTTGGATAAATCTTCGATCTCAGCATTGAAGCAAGCTATAGAAGTGTGGCTTTTCAGCCTTCCGTACGCCTGATAAGCAACACTTATTGACTTAGCAGATGGCCTGGAGAGTAACTTGTTTCGAGGTTCGATTTGTTTCATAGCTGCCGCGATTCTATTATCCGCATGTGAAACAACCAATTACCTCAAGACGGATGAACCGTCTGAAACTTCCGTTACGGGGCTCAATCCGAAAGCGCCATCACACGGTTTATCGAGCACCGGGATAGACTATGGCGATTGGGCTACGTGGAATTCCACTGTCGATGAAGATGCTCTGGTCGAGGAACGCTTTAGTAGTTCAGTGTTGAGCTTGTTTGAAGAACAAGGTAACGCGGCTCTGAAAGCAGCGCTGACGACGGATGGTTTCGTTTGCGACGTACTGCCGGAAGGGCAAGTCAAATTACCTGCTACTGAATGTAAAAACATCGCCTACGAAGAGTCGCCAAATGATCAAATCACTGCCTGGTCATGGCGCGTAACTTTACTAGGAAACGAAGTGAAAGCTCAGTACCGAAGAGAAGTTGAGTTTATCCATATCTTGCTAAATCCAAATGGTTAGGGACCAGCAGGACCTAATCCTAACGTTTCGCGTATTGTGCAAGGAATCTTGGGTCTTTTTACGAAAGTATAAGCGTCCATTCTAGGGCGACTTCTGCCGCCTAGATCAGCGATTGAGCGGGAGCGAGCTTAGGCCTCTTAGGGGTTTTGTATCCGGCGACGTCTCAAGCGGTAGCCAGCCGTAATCGATCAATTGGCCGAAAGTCTGGATTGGGGCATATCACCAAAATTTACACGTCCCTCAGAGCAATTCATGGCGTTCTTATGGAGCCTCATCCCGCGCGGTGTTGCAATCCTTTTGCTAAGACACCGCTTCTCCGATCGTTGCTAACAAATGATCGGGTCGCGCGGGCTTTTCGAGCACACTTTCGAACCCTGCTTGAAGGGCACGGTGTTTCAGCGAATTTGAGTAAAACCCCGTAATCAAGATGGCGGGCGTATCGTCGTTTCGCTGTCTTGTGCGCCGCATAACTTCGAGGCCATCCATGCGCGGCATTTTATAATCGATCAAAAGACAATCGCCGCCATGTTGGCCTTGCATGATGAGGAACTCAGCTCCGTCTCGATAAGTATCGATTTGAAAGCCCCTGGCGCGCAGCAACATGGTCATTGAACGCCGCACATTCTCATCGTCTTCAATCAAGACGAGGCGGGTCAAGGCGGTGCGGCCGATGGGCGGTTGGGGGTGAAGGGTGGGGCTCATAGTTTTAGTTGTATATTTGCTTTGATGACACGTCTCTAAGTAGTGTTCCGCAGGTTATGGCTCACCAATGCCTGCCAAGAAGGCGATCCTGAGCGCATTCGATAGGCTTTCGGCTTGTAATTTCTCCATCATGTGAGCGCGGTGAATCTCTACGGTGCGCGGCGAAATCGAGAGTGCTTGAGCCACCCCTTTATTGGTCATGCCGGTCACCAGGCATTCCAACACTTCCATTTCGCGCGGCGTGAGACTGGTCAGTTTGGCTTTGGCGTCTTTCGCGCGTTTGTCATCCGCCGATTGATTGTCGAGGAGACCAAAGGCGTTCTCAATGGCGCCAACTAAAGCCTGCTTCTCATAGGGTTTTTCGAGGAACTCAATGGCGCCGCCTTTCATCGCTTCAACCGCAACCGGGACGTCACCATGTCCGGTCAGGATGATGACGGGCATATTGATCCCGCGCTGATTCAGCGCGCTCTGCACGGCCAGACCATCCATACCGGGCATCCGCACATCGAGCAGAATACAGCCCGTTTGGTGCTCGGACACCGCGTCCAAAAAGCTCATGCCATCCGGATAGGTTTTAACCAGAAATCCGGCATGACGCAGCATAAAGCTGGCCGAGTGGCGAATGGCTTCATCATCATCAACCAAGAAAACGGTGCGATCAGACATCGTCAGAGGCTCCCTCATCCAGTCTTAGGGAAAACGTGAATGCGGCGCCGCCGCGCGGCGACGGCGCATACTCAATCTCGGTGCCATGCGCGTCCATAATGGTTTGGCAAATCGATAGGCCAAGTCCCATGCCGCCAGGCTTCGTGCTGTTAAAGGCATCAAAGGGCGAGGCCTCATCGCTGCCGCCAAAGCCCGGTCCATTGTCTTCGACTTTGATGGATGCGAGCTTGTCGACGATTTCAGACGTGATCCAGATTTGTGGATTATCCGTCTCAGACAAAGCCTCAATCGCGTTGCGGACCAAGTTCACGATGACTTGGCGCAGTTGCAGCCGGTCAGCGAGGACAAGCGGAAACGTGTCTGGGATATGCGAGATCACGCGGGCGAGTTGACCTTCTATACCAACTTTGGCGAGCGAAGCGGCTTCATCGACAATTTCCGGCAGGTTGACCGGGCGCATATCAAGTTCCCCGCGCGACACATAGTCTCGAAGTCGGCGAACAATTTGCCCGGCGCGGATGGATTGCGTCGCCGCCGCATCGAGCGCCTCTTGGATGAAGGCCAGAGTTTCCGCATCCGCATCATTGAGCAGATCGCGCGCCGCTTCGAGATAATTTGCCACTGCGGTGAGGGGTTGGTTCAATTCATGCGCCATGGCTGAGGCCATCGTTCCGACGGCGCTGAGCCGCGAGAAATTGGCGAGCTCGACTTGCATCTCATTGAGGCGCAAAGCGTTGGCTTGCTGTTCGGAAATATCGCGAATGTAGCCGGTGAATAGCTTTTCGCCGTCAATCTCAGCTTCGCCGATTTTCAACTCAACGGGAATGACGCGACCATCGGCGAGTTTGGCTTCAACGATCCGGCCGATGCCAATGATCTGTTTCTCGCCCGTGGTCAGATAATTGGTGATGTATTTATCGTGATGAATGCGGTGATTCTCGTCCATCAAGACGGAGACATTCTGACCGGCCACTTGTTTTGCACTATACCCGAACAAACGCTCGGCTGCCGCACTGAAGGCGAGGATGTGTCCACCATCATTGATCACGATCATCGCATCCGGAACTGAGGCGAGGATAGACCGCATAAGCGGTTCGAGCGAGTCGCCGCTGGTGTAACGCCCCGAGGAGTCGCCAAGGACTGGATGCTGATTATCGGTCATCAGCCTCTCTTTGTAATGAGCGTTTGGCACGGATCAATCCATGCCATCGCGAACCGGCGGGCAATCCGGCATGGCGCGCCGCAGCCCGGCGGCGTTTGCCGCCGCGACCAAGACCATGATCAAGCCAGCGGCAAAGACATAACAGCCCCAACAATGGGCCGGCTCGAACCCGCTTGCGGCGCTGGCGCTCAAGGTCACCGACTTGCCGCTGCACAGGGGGAGCGATAGCACCTCCGCGCTGCCCGTATGGAGCCAGGTCTTAAGGCTGCCAATGGCCAGCAAGGCCAATCCATAAAGGGTTTGCGTCATCTGTGTCATGGGCGTTCCCGCTTATTTCGCTTGGTTTTTCTTCTACGCATCGCGACCGGAACGCACATAAGGGGTTTCCCTTATTCAGGCACTTGGCGTGCACGGATATTCATCGCCCAAGCTGAAATCGTCCTGTTTTAGGACCATCGGAGGGCAGAGCGGTTATGACTCAATGGCTTGGGTCCGCGCGACGCGGAAACACTACTAGCATTCTAGCTGTCGGGGCGCTGACAGGCCTTTTTCTGTTTCTGGCCTTGCTTATGGGAACGTTCGCGAAAGATGCGGGCATGGAGTATCAGGCCCTGACCTTTATGGTCTTGGCGGGCGCTCTCTTGATCGGCATGGCCTTATGGGCAGGCGGTCTGGTTGACCGGGACCCGTTTGACGAAAGCGAGTATGAAAATACGCTGGTCAAGTTTGGCGTCGCGGCCTCTATGTTCTGGGGCATTGCTGGGCTTTTGGTCGGGGTTGTGATTGCGCTGCAATTGACCTGGCCGACCCTGTTTTACTTCCCTGAATTTGGCTGGACGAATTTTGGTCGCCTGCGGCCTTTGCACACGAGCGCGGTGATTTTCGCGTTTGGGGGCAATGTCTTGCTGGCGACGAGCTTCTATGTCGTTCAGCGTACGTGCCGAACCAGACTGGCGGGCGGGATGTGGCCCTGGTTCGTGTTCTGGGGCTATCAGATTTTCATCGTTCTTGCCGCGACCGGCTACCTGCTCGGGATCACCCAATCGAAAGAGTACGCTGAGCCAGAATGGTATGTCGACCTGTGGCTGACTTTGGTTTGGGTCGTCTATCTGCTCGTCTTCTTGGGCACATTATGGAAGCGCAAAGAGCCGCACATCTATGTCGCCAACTGGTTCTATCTGTCTTTCATCGTCACCATCGCGATGCTGCACATTGTCAACAATCTCTCCATTCCGGTGAGCTTGACGGGCTCTAAATCCGTGCAGGTCTTTGCCGGGGTGCAAGATGCGATGACGCAATGGTGGTATGGCCATAATGCGGTCGGCTTCTTCCTGACCACCGGCTTCCTCGCCATCATGTATTACTTCATTCCAAAGCGGGTGAACCGGCCGGTCTTTTCTTACCGGCTCTCAATTGTCCACTTCTGGTCTTTGATCTTCATCTATATCTGGGCCGGACCGCACCATTTGCATTACACGGCGCTGCCGCAATGGGCGCAGACACTGGGGATGACGTTCTCGATCATGCTCTGGATGCCGAGTTGGGGCGGGATGATCAATGGGGTGATGACGCTATCCGGCGCCTGGGACAAGTTGCGCACGGATCCTGTGGTGCGGATGATGGTGGTGTCGCTCGCCTTTTACGGCATGGCGACTTTTGAGGGGCCATTAATGTCCGTCCGAGCCGTCAACTCGCTCAGCCATTATACCGAATGGGGCATTGGTCACGTGCATTCTGGAGCTTTGGGCTGGGTTGGTTATATCAGCTTCGGGGCGCTCTATTGCTTGGTGCCGTGGCTGTATAAGCGCAAAGGCTTGTTCTCTAAATCATTGGTCGAATGGCACTTCTGGATCTCTACGATTGGCATAATCTTCTACATGGTGTCCATGTGGTTTGCCGGGATCATGGAAGGCCTGATGTGGCGCGCTTATAATGAGTATGGCTTCCTCGAATATAGCTTCGTGGAGACCGTCGAGGCCAAACATATCAGCTATATCATCCGGATGGTCGGCGGTCTCTTATACTTTAGCGGCGCGCTCATCATGGCGTACAATCTGATCCGGACTTCGCTCGGGCATGGCGAGGCGACAGACCTCGAGCCAGCCGCGAACGACACTTACACAAAACCTGAGCCGCGCGGCGCGCTGGCCGCAGCTGAATAAGGGACTGACCTCATGGGACTGATGAACAATCACGGCGTCCTAGAGCGCCACTCGCTGCTCCTGACCATTGGCATTCTGGTCGTGGTGTCCATTGGCGGTATCATTCAAATGGCGCCGCTCATGTATATGGACAATACGATCGAGAAGGTTGATGGCATGCGGCCTTACACGCCGCTCGAGCTGAAAGGTCGCGACATTTACATTCGCGAAGGCTGCTATGTCTGCCACAGCCAGATGGTCCGGCCTTTGCGCGATGAAGTCGAACGCTATGGCCATTATTCGCTGGCCGCCGAGAGCATGTATGACCATCCCTTTCAATGGGGTTCAAAACGAACTGGGCCGGACCTTGCCCGCGTCGGCGGTAAGTACTCCGCCGAATGGCAAGTTGATCATTTGATCGCCCCGCGCGCCTTGGTGCCAGAAAGCGTCATGCCGCCTTACGCGTTCTTGATGGATAAGAAGCTGCGCTATGAGGGCATTGAAGATCGCTTGCGGACCGAGCGTATGGTGGGTGTTCCGTACTCGGACGAAATGATTGAAAACGCCAAAGGCCATATCCTCGCGCAGGCCGACCCAAATGATAAAGGCTTTGATTATTATGACAGCCTGATGGCGCTTTATGAGGCTGAAGCGGGCCGCGAGCGCACCGTCGAGGCGCGTGACTGGGATGGCAATCCTGATGTGATCACCGAGATGGATGCGCTTGTCGCCTATCTTCAAATGACCGGCACGCTGGTCGATTTCTCAACCTACGAAGCTGATGATCTCAGCAATCGGCGATAGGGGGCGGTCATGTATGAAACACTCGCAAGCTTCGCGCAAACGGGCGGTCTGATCTATTTCGTTTTGCTGTTTTTAGGCGCGCTCACTTACGCGCTCTGGCCGCGCAACCAAGACACGTTCGATGCCGCAGCACGGCTGCCTTTAGACGATGGAGGCCCAAAATAATGGCCAATGATATCAAAGATGTTGATGATCATAGAGGTGTAGAAACCACAGGTCACAGCTGGGATGGGATCAAAGAGCTGAACAATCCGCTGCCGCGATGGTGGCTGTTTATCTGGTATGGCACGATTGTTTGGGCGGTTATTTATATGATCCTGATGCCAGCGATCCCGGCTTTGCCTGGGCTGGGCAGCAATACGACTGGCCTACGCAATCATTCTGACCGTGATCTGGTTGCCGAAGCTGTGGCAGACCTTAAAACCGCTCGCGTCGCGCAGTCTGCAACTTTGTTAGAAGCCTCGCTCGAAGAGATCGAAACCAATCGCGGGCTGCAACAATTCGCGCTGGCGATGGGAGAAAGCCTATTCGGTGACAATTGCGCGACCTGTCATGGCGCAGGTGGTCGCGGCGCGGTCGGTTATCCCATCCTCGCCGATGATGTCTGGCTCTGGGACGGCACCTTGGATGGGATTGAGTATACGCTGCGTCACGGTATTCGCCATGATGGCGACGATGCGACCCGCTTCTCATTAATGCCGTCTTTCGGGCGCGATGGCTTGCTTTCAAATGATCAAATTGATGGTCTGACGCATTATGTCTTGCGGGTGTCTGGGCAAGACTTTGAGGCGGATCTCGCCGACAGCGTCACGGACCTCTACCAGCAGCAATGCGCGACCTGTCACGGTGTGAATGCGATGGGGGATCGCAGCCAAGGTGCGCCAAACCTAACCGATCAAGAATGGCTTTATGGCAGCACAGAGGATGCGATTTACAACACCATCTATAATGCCCGGAACTCGCATATGCCAGCTTGGCAGGACCGCTTAGACGACGCCTCGATCAAAGCGCTGGCGGTCTATGTTCACACACTGGGCGGGGGCGAATAGGCCGCGCGCCATGGGACACACCACGCTCAACATGCACCCGTCTGCGGGCCAAGGCGGCCCCACACCGCCGCCGCCGCAAGACCTCTATGCGAAACGCCTGCAAATCTATCCAAAGCTCGCGCATGGCAAGTTTCGGATGGTCAAATGGGGGGTCATGACGGTCACGCTGGCAATCTATTACCTGCTGCCATGGTTGCGCTGGAACCGCGGCGAGGGCATTCCCAACCAAGCCGTGCTCGCCGATTTTGAGAGTGAGAAATTCTATTTCTTCTTCATCGAGATCTGGCCTCAAGACATTCATTTTTTGGCTGGACTTTTAATCCTAGCGGCGCTCGGACTGTTCCTGGTCACGTCGCTTTTGGGACGGGTCTGGTGCGGCTATACCTGTCCGCAGACTGTGTGGACGGATCTTTACATTTGGGTGGAGCGCGCCTTCGAAGGTGATCGCGCGGCGCGGATGCGGCTCGACAAAGCGCCGTGGAGTGTCAACAAAGCATGGCGCAAGCTTGGCAAACATACGATTTGGTTGGTCATCGCATTTTGGACGGGCGGGGCGTTTATCCTTTATTGGCATGATGCGCCGACTGTGGCGCAAGGTTGGTTTACGGGGCAGGCACCCCTGTCCGCGTATTGGTTCGCTGGCATTTTGACGCTTACCACCTATTTCTTGGCCGGTTGGATGCGCGAGCAAGTCTGCACTTATATGTGTCCCTGGCCGCGCATTCAGGGCGCGTTGACCGACGAACATGCGCTGAATGTGACCTATCGCTACGATCGCGGAGAACCGCGAGGGCCGAAGCGCAAATCCGAAAATTGGGACGCGCGCGGCGACTGCATTGATTGCGACCAATGCGTGCAAGTTTGCCCGGTCGGCATTGATATTCGCGACGGTCAGCAACTCGAATGCATTCATTGCGCGCTTTGTATCGATGCGTGCGATCAGATGATGACCAAGATCGACCGACCGACTGGGCTGATCGCTTATGATACAGACGTCGCTGTGGCCGCGCGGGCCAATCATCAGACACCCCCCAAATATCGCGTGCTGCGGACCCGAACGATCTTATATACTGTGCTGATTTCCGGAATTGGCGCGCTGATCGTGTGGGGGCTGGCGACCAAAGCGACGATTGAAGCCAATGTCCTAAAAGATCGCTCGCCGCCATACGTGCAGCTTTCCAATGGTGATATCCAAAACGGCTACACGCTGAAACTGGTCAATAAACTATCTGAACCGCGCACGATGGTGATCAGTATTACCGGAATTGAGGGCTTGTCCTATAACGTGATCGGCTTTGACCATGAGAGTGCTGCGCCGCTTGAATTGCCCGTCGCGGCGCATGGCGTTGATCGATATCGGGTCCTGGTCAGTGCGCCATCGGGTGCCTCGCAACGTCAAATTACGATCTCCGTGCGCGACGCGATAAGCGGCGAAACCGATAGCAATCGCGCTTCCTTTAGAGGACCCAACCCATGATCCACGCCGAGCTGGCTCCAGACCCTGAAGCAACGGACAAACCCCTTAAAGGTTGGCATGTCTTACTGATCATGCTTGTTTTTTTTGGCGTGATGTTCTCCGTCAATGGCGTGTTTCTATATCACGCGATTACCAGTTTCCCGGGTGAAGATGTAAAAAAGTCTTATTTCCAAGGCCTCAACTATAATGAGACTTTGGCCGCGCGGGCCCGCCAAGCTGACCTGGGCTGGCACGCTGAAGCGGGACTGCAAGGCGATGAAATCCTGCTCCGCTTGAGCGACAAAGCGGACGAACCGCTGACGGATCGCGCTGTGGTCGGGGAACTCCGGCGAGTTGCAACGCGAGATCAAGATCAAGCTTTGGTCTTTCAACCCAAGCGGGGCGGCGCTTATTCTGCGCCCGCGGGAACACTCTCGCCGGGCCAATGGCGCCTGCGCGTCAGTGTCTTAGATGCCAAAGCAGAGAAAGTCGTTTTCCAAGTCGAGAAAACGCTGATCGTGTCATGAGCCAAGCCTCTCTTTCTTCGGAAGTCGGGTGCCCGTCTGGACTCGCCCCACCGGAAACTGCGCTTGTCAGCGACTATTCGGCTTTTGTGAAACACAATAGCGGACTGAGCGCGCTGACTCTATCGGTGCGCGGCGCTAAATGCGGCGGCTGTCTGTCTAAGATAGAGCGCGCGCTGATGGCACTTGCTGGCGTGGAGCGGGCGCGGATGAACCTTTCGAACGGTAAGCTGCTTGTGACCTGGGCGGGATCCATCAGCGCCAACCAGATCGCCGAAACGGTCACCGCGCTAGGGTACGGTGTTTCGGCTTTTTCTGAAAATAAAACCACCAAAGCCGCAAAATCCGAAGAGCGCGGCCTGCTCATATCCATGGGTGTCGCGGCTTTTGCGCTGGCGAATATCATGTTGCTCTCAGTCTCGGTCTGGGGCGGGTATGGTGAGATGGGCGAACAGACACGCCGCGCCCTGCATAGCATCTCCGGCTTGATCGCCTTGCCCGTCTTGATCTTTAGCGGCCGGCATTTCTTTCAATCCGCCTTCGCCGCGCTCCGCCATGGACGCGCCAATATGGATGTACCGATCTCATTGGCGCTGATTTTGGCCTTTGGGGTCAGTGTCTGGGAGACCGCTACGGGCGGCACGCACGCCTATTTCGATGCCGGCGTCATGTTGCTCTTCTTCTTGCTGATTGGGCGATTCTTAGACGCGCGCCTACGCCGCCAAGCGCACGCTGCGGCGCATGATTTAGCCGCGCTGCAAAACCGGTCCGTACAGCGGCAAAGTGCGGATGGCCGTGTCGAAGCCGTTCCCGCAGATCAAGTTCAGAAGGGCGATTGCGTCTTGCTTGCCGCCGGTGAGCGCGCCGTCGTCGATCTAAAGATTTCAGAAGGCCAGAGTGGCATAGATGAGAGTCTGGTCACCGGAGAGAGCTTGCCGCGCACCATCGGCATTGGTGAAACCTTGTATGCGGGCAGTCTCAATCTCGATCATCCGATCAAAGGTGACGCGCTGGGACCAAGTTCAGATTCACTCTTATCCGAGATTGCCTCGCTGCTCGAAGCCGGCGAGCAAAAGCGGGCGCGCTACCGCCAGATCGCCGACAAAGCCGTGGCGCTTTATGTGCCCTTTGTTCACACGACCGCCGCTTTGGCTTTCTTGGCGTGGTTGCTCATCGGTGCCAGCGTGCACCAGGCGATCCTAATCGCGGTGTCGACTTTGATCATTACCTGTCCTTGCGCCCTCGCGCTGGCGGCGCCGGTGGCGCAAGTCGTTGCCGCCGGAAATCTCTTTAAGCGCGGCATCTATCTGCGCTCTGGCGACGCGCTCGAGCGGTTTGCCGAGATTGACCATGTTGTTTTAGACAAGACGGGCACGCTTACCCTCGGCACGCCAAAATTGGTGTCAGAACATGGCGAAGCGCTGGGTCTCGCCGCGCAACTGGCCCGTGCGAGCCGGCACCCACTTTCGCGCGCATTGGTTGTCGCAGCAGGTCCAGGCCAACTCGCCTCGCAAGCGACGGAGCATGCCGGACTCGGGATCGAAGGATGGATTGGGGAGCAGCGCTATCGGCTCGGTTCCGCCGAATGGGTGGGTCTCGAAGAGACGACGCTGGCGACTGGCCCGACGCTTTGGTTTGCGGGCGAAACAGAAGCGCCGGTTCAATTTAGATTTGAAGACCAGTTGCAGGCTGATGCCATCGACACGTTAAACGCGCTGAAACAGCAGGGCTTGGAGATTGAAATCCTTTCGGGTGACAGCCCGAGAGCGGTTGAGCGAATCGCGAACGCCCTCTCGATCGAGACCTGGAACGCCAAAGTCACCCCGGCTGGAAAGGCCGAACGATTGCAGGCGCTGAGCGCATCAGGGAAATCGGTGCTAATGGTTGGCGATGGCTTGAATGATGCCGGCGCGCTGGCCTTGGCCCATGCGTCGCTGGCCCCCGGCGGGGCGATGGATATCTCACAATCGGCGTCCGATGCGGTCTATACGGGCGGGCTCGCCGCGCTCCGGGCGGTCTTGCGGGTCTCACAGCAAACGAAGGGGGTGATGCTGCAAAATTTCAGTCTCGCCGCCGCTTATAATTGTATCGCCGTGCCGATTGCTGTGACCGGGCATGTCACTCCGCTGATCGCGGCAATCGCTATGTCGGCATCTTCCCTGATTGTTACCGTCAACGCGCTGCGCCTGAACGGTGCCGGGGCATGAGCATTATCGTCTATTTGATCCCGGTCGCTTTGGGGCTCGGTCTTTTGGGGCTGGGGGCATTTCTTTGGTCAGTCGCCTCGGATCAATACGAGGACCTAGAGGGCGCCGCCCATCGTATCCTTGACGATGAGGACAAGCCGCTAAGCTAAGTTGAGTTTTGCTATCGGAGGTAGAGGATTATCGGCGCAAATTGATAGTCCTGGCGGGTCGCTGAACGGTCCGAAGCCGAGACTGCTTCACAGTCACATCTTCGGCCTTCCTCAACCCCGTCGCATGGCCCAAGACACGATATAGGCCGCAATGACCTGCTCGAGCCAAGCCAATGGCAAAGCAGCCCAGAGCAAGCTGATCGGTGCCAGGCCCATATTGGCGACGCCAAGCCAGAGCAAGCCGAACACTGTCACCGTAAAGCCAAGTGAGGTAATCAAGACGTTTTCGAGGGTCGCCCCAAAATGGCTTAGGCATATCCAAAAGAAGCTTGTCGCGGCGACGATTAAGATCGTGTCCCACAGTATCCAAGATGCGAATAGGGCTGGCGTTACGAGCGCGATATCGCCCGCCTCTGGGAACGCTTCGTGCAACATCGGCTTCACCAAGCCGAAATAGCGCGCGACCTCGGAAGCATTGATCCAGATGAAATTTAGTCCCAACGCCACCCAAAAGGCTTTTGGAATGGCGGCGCGTGCTGTCTTTTTCATTCGGCGATCCTCAATTGTACAAGGCCGAGAAGCGTCTCGACATAATCACGCAGAATTTGGGCTTGATCGGCGCTCCGCGACATCGACCACAGACCTTGCGCCGTTAGGGTTAGAAAGGCGCTGAGAGAGGCGCTCGCCTTTGCGTCAAGGTCTGGCGCGGCAGACTTCAGGGCTTGCTCGAAAGCCTTAGTCAGGCGCTGATTGTGGGCGTCAACTTCGGCTTGAACCCGGTCATCGTGGGGGGCCGTTTCTGTCATTGCATTGGCGACCAGACAGCCTGGCCCTGGCAGGCCGACGCTTTCAGCCAAGTCAATTTGCGTTTCGAAATAGGCACGAATGCCGGCCAGTCCGCCATCGCTCGCTGCCATCGCGCGCAAGGCTGGCGCGACCACGGTGTCGCGATAGGCAGCGAAGCCGCACAAGAAGAGATCCTGTTTGCCGCCGACATCAGAATAGATGCCGTGCCGACTGACGCCGGTGGCTTTGACCAAATCATCCATCGACGTGGCGCTATAGCCGTATCGCCAAAAGTGATGCATGGCGGCTTCGATCAACGCGTGTTTGGTGTGGGTCTTAGCGCGGGGCATCACAGAGGTGTAACAGAACGATCATTCTGTTACAAGAACTCTTTCCAAATAGAACCTGTAAGACTGGCCAAAGCGGCGCGAGCGTCGAATGATTAGTTTGCGCAAAAATCAACACGCGCTGCAAAGCATCCTGGCGCGGCATTGTGCAGATGGAGATACTCGACGCCTTGAACAGACGCCATATTGCGAATGGTCGGTTCTAATTCGCTGCCGGGGCAGATCTCTGCCGCAACCATATGATGGTGGGCGTCAAACCCACGTACGGATAGCATGCGCGATCGTAGCACCTGAGGTATCGTATTTTGCGGCACCATTGCTTGTTTTGCGCCTTCGATCACGAATATCGCGTGAGATCCGCGATAAGGTGTTCTTTCGTTTTGGTGGCTGTAATTCAGCAAAATAAGCGTTTCTCCGATCTCGGCATCACGCAAGCTCACGCGGCAAGGGTATCCCGGCTGCGAGTCAGCCGTGACACGCATCGCTCCCACGTCACTCAATTGGTCTTCACGCGCACCATATAGATACGAGAATTCGGAGTCAGATAAGGGTGAAATTTGAAAGTTCATTGATCGATCTCCAATCAGCTAGAGACCTCTTTTTCACTATTGTCTCGCGCGCAGCCACCCGCTTCTTGCGATCTCAAGGACTCATCGATCCGTGAAATGGGAGGGCTGTAAAAGCGCCATACGTCGCTAAACTCAGGTCGGTTCCCGCGTCCAAGCCAGCCCGCAGATTTCGGACTGTTTTAGCCCTTTGAGGTGGCTTTAATCTCATCCATCCCGAAACCGGTTGGTAATCGGATAGCGCCGGTCGCGGCCGAAATTCTTGGAGCCGACTTTCACGCCAGGGGGGGCTTGGCGGCGCTTATATTCGGCGATGTAGAGCAAATGCTCGATCCGTTTGACGGTGGCGCGATCGTGGCCGCGGGCGAGAATGTCGTCGACATCTTCTTCGGCATCGACCAGGCCGCGCAGGATATCATCAAGCACGTCATAGGACGGCAGCGAGTCTTCATCTTTTTGGTCTTCGCGCAGTTCTGCGCTCGGCGGTTTGGTGATGATGCGCTCAGGGATGACTTCACCCGCAGGCCCCAATGCGCCTAGAGGCACGCCGGTATTGCGCCAATTGGAGAGCGCGAAGACCTCAGTTTTGTAGAAGTCTTTCAACGCATTATAGCCGCCGCACATGTCGCCATAGAGGGTTGCATAGCCAACCGCCATTTCCGACTTATTGCCGGTCGTGACGACCATATGACCAAACTTGTTCGACAACGCCATCAGCGTCAGCCCGCGCAGGCGCGACTGAATGTTCTCTTCGGCTGTGTCGGGCTCGGTCTCTGCAAAGGCATCGCTCAGCATTTCATCAAGCGCGCCCACACCGGGGGCTATATTAATGCTGTCATAGCGCACACCGAGCGCTTCGGCGCAGGCTTTGGCGTCTTCGAGGCTGTCGGAGCTTGTATATTTGCTCGGCATCATCACGCACCAGACCCGGTCGGCCCCGAGCGCGTCCACCGCGATGGCAGCTGTCAGCGCGCTATCAATACCGCCCGAAAGGCCGAGCACGACGCCCGGGAAGCGGTTCTTGTTGACATAGTCGCCAAGCGCGAGCGTTGCGGCGCGATATTCGGCTTCCCAGCCCGCCGTGAGTTTGGCCGGCGCTTCAGCGGGGATGAAGCGGTGGCTGGCCCCATCATAAGTGACGAGCGCGGTGCCTGTGACGAAATCTCCCAGCAACTGGTGCTCCGTGCCATCAAAATCGACCGCATAAGAGGCACCGTCAAAGACCAGTTCGTCCTGGCCGCCGACTTGGTTCGCAAACAGATATGGGACGCCAGTCTTGGCCCAAGCAGAAAACGTCGTATGCCGCTCAACATTCACCGTGCGTCGCCATGGCGAGGCATTCGGCACCAGTAAGACTTCTGCGCCCGCTTCATGCAGCGCCGCCGGCACGCGGGAATACCAGATGTCCTCGCAAATCGCGATCCCGACTTTGACGTCATTCATCTCGACCAGCGTATGTTCACCTTCGCCGGCATCGAAGATCCGCTTCTCATCAAATACCCCGTAATTCGGCAGTTCGCGCTTATCATAGCGTAAGTGGATTTCGCCATCCTGGAGCAGAAGCACAGAGTTGAAGAGCTTATCCTCTGTTGCCCATGGCGACCCGATGAGCATTGCGGGGCCAGCTTTTGTCTGAGCTGCGAGCTCAACAATCGCGGCCATGGAATGTTCGACGGCGGCGGGTTTGAGCACCAAGTCCTCCGCCGGATAGCCGAGAATGAAAAGCTCTGACAGAACCACAAGGTCGGCGCCTTTGGCTTTCGCCTCGGCCAGGCTGGATTCGGCTAAGGCTTTGTTTCCCTTGATGTCTCCGACCACGGGATTGAGCTGCGCAACGAGGAGGTTCAGGGCTTTTGTCATGTGCTTCAGGTAGGAAGTTTTTGCGCCAATGACAATTGGCTTGCGTGCAATGGTTGCGCGGGGACAGGTTTGACAGGCGCAGCTCCGCTGTCACACTCGCTGTGACAGGACTTGGAGGTCGGCATGGCAGAGCTTGATCTAGTGATCCGCGGCGGCGTTGTGATTAATGGCAGCGGCGCGCCAGGGCGCGAAGCCGACGTCGCCTAACCGGCTTTGCGGTTCCGCGCTGCCAACTTTCGTCAGAAAAACTTTAATCGCTTTTAGATGGATGAGGGACAGTTAGTCGGATTACGCAAGCGCCTCACGGCGTTTCTCAGCGGCCGATTTCTTCACGCTTTCGGAACGCAGCTGCCCGCACGCGGCAAAGATATCGCGGCCACGCGGGGTTCGGATCGGGCTCGCATATCCAGCCCGATTGACGACGTCAGCAAAGGCTTCAATCGTCTCCCAATCTGAGCATTCATAAGGGCTGCCCGGCCATGGATTAAACGGAATGAGATTGATTTTAGCCGGAACGCCGCGCAGCAATTTCACCAGATCTCGCGCTTCAGCGAGACTGTCATTAACGTCTTTGAGCATCACATATTCAAACGTTACGCGCTTTGAATTGCCAAGATCCGGATAGGCGCGGATCGCCTCAAACAGCGTTTGCAGATCATATTTGCGATTGATCGGGACAATCTCGTCGCGAAGATCATCTCGCACGGCGTGCAGCGAGATGGCCAGCATGGCGCCGGTGCGGGCGCCGAGTTCCGGGATTTTGGGCGCAACGCCTGCGGTCGAGACGGTGATCCGGCGGCGGCCAATTGCCAGGCCATGCCCGTCGCTGATCGTGTCGATCGCCTCAGCCACATTGTCGAGATTATAGAGCGGCTCGCCCATGCCCATGAAGACAATATTGGTCAGGCGCCGATTTTCCATACTGGCCGGCCATTCTTCAATCTGATCACGTGCGATCAGGATTTGAGAGACGATTTCCTGGGCCGTCAGGTTGCGCACGAGTTTTTGCGTGCCAGTGTGGCAGAATGTGCAATTCAGCGTGCAGCCGACTTGGCTGGAAACGCACAGGGCGCCGGATTTGCTGACATCGGGAATGAAGACGCTTTCGCCTTCGACCCCAGGCTGAAACCGGACCAGCCATTTCTGAGTGCCGTCAACTGAGACTTGGTGATCTGCAATCTCGGGGCGCTCTAAGTGATACTGATCGGTCAATTGCGCCCGCAAGTCCTTGGCGACGTCGGTCATCGCCATAAAGTCGCGGCAACCCATATGGTGCGCCCATCGGCGAATTTGCTTGGCCCGCATACCGGCCTGTTTCGGCGCCAGACCGAGGGCTTCCATTTCCGCTTTCAGCGCCGGCAATGACATGCCCGCGAGAGATTTCGGGGCGGGTGCGGCATCGGACCGTTTCGAGAGATCGAGCTCAACTTTCATCCGGCGCCTATATCAGAGGCCAGACCAAAATGCACCCGCCAGCGTTCAGCCAACGGGTGCATCGAAATTTGCTTGCTATGTGGGCTTAGTTAAAGACACCAACATCAAGTCCAGACTTTGGATCAGGACCAAATTTATTCGGTCCAACTGTCCCAGCCATCGCCATGATCACAATATAAGCGATCAACACGACAAGGTTCACGATTGGGATGATCAGACCGACGGTAAAGCCGAGGAGCCACCACCCGGACATGTCACGATCATGTAGACGCCGCACGGTCACAGACAGGTTAGGCAAGAAGACGATCAAGCCCCAAAGTGTTGATAGGCCGTAAAACACCCATCCGATCGTATTTAAACTAAATGACGCATAGGCCTCAAAACCACCGCCGAGCAGGATGGAGATCCCAGTTAAGGTCCAGCTGACGATCAAGTTTACCAGAGCCGGCCACCAAAATTCCGCACGGCGCGAACGTCCCTGAAAGTTTACGTAATTCTTGAAAAAAAGCCGTAAAGCTTCTTGCATACCCATGAAAATTCCCTCCTCACATGGCGGCCTTCCAGTGCCGCGTGTGTCGCAATACGCTTCACACTTATAGCCAAGCGTATGAAATGCGTATGACCATTTGACCCAATGAAGGGTTAATTGAACTCGTATCGGAATTCGTGCCGGGGATCTTGGCCATAGGCATTGGTGCCTGCAGCGCCGCTGCCGAAGAACAGCCAAAGAAATTGGCCAATGGCGCCGAGTAGTCCGATAATCGGAATGAAATATAAGCCGAAGAATAACGCGACCAGCCATCCGGTCTGCCCCATATCATGGAAGCGGCGAATGGACAGCGTGATCCACGGAACAACGCTGCCAATCCATAGGACGCCGAAAACCCCAATTAAGACTTTGCCAAACAGATTTAGAGTTCCTGTCTCGATGCCTTGTCCGTGGGTTCCGACCGTCCCGATGAGAAAAACCACCAGGGCGAGGATCAGCCCATAAAACAGCGTCGCCCAAATGAACTCAGAGCGCCGGGAGCGACCTGTGACGTCAAAGGCGCGTGTAAAGTGAAGTTTGAGAGCGAGAATGGGACCCATGGCGAACCTCCGTTAGGATGTTGAATGGTCCCCAATTTTTGTTTTGCTCTTTTCGATGGCCCTTTTCGGGTCTTGCTAGGCGGCGGCTGTGGCGCCCGTCTCTGTGGCTCGAATGAACGCGCCGCGGGTGTCGCGCGATGGTTTCAATAAATCGGTCACGCCTTCAACTTGCTCATCGGGTCCGACGAACAAAAAGGCGTCGGGCAAAAGTTGCCGGCTGAGATGTTTTAGAACTTCTGCTTGCGCCGGTTTGGCCATGTCACGCAGCACATTGGTGCAAATAATGATGTCGAATAGCCCCAAGTCTTGGGCTGGGTCGAGCAGATTGTGGCGCCGGAAAAAGACCGACCCTCGCAGTTCATCCGATAGCGTCCAGTCGCCTGAATTGGCGCGCTGAAAATTGGTCATTAAACGGTGGATGGAGAGGCCTTTTTGGACCTCATAATGTCCGTAAATGCCTTGCTTCGCGTGTTCGATACAATGGGTAGCAATGTCAACGCCAGTGATCTCGATGTCGGCGCGAGCGAGCGGCGATCCAACATCTTCACGCAGCCGCATGGCTAAGGACCAAACCTCTTGGCCCGTCGCAATACCGGCGCACAAAATACGCAAGCGACCGGTCGTCGACTGTTTCAAGCGCAGCGGTAGGGCGTGGGTAATCACTTGTTCAATCTGATCGCGGTGACGAAAGAACGTCGTTTGCTTATTCGTCATCGCTGCGGCGATTTCTTGTTCGAAGCGCTGATTGGGACGCGCTTTCAAACAATGCACAAGATCATCAAGTGTCGCGAAGTTCTCACGCCGTGAGATATGGCTCAGGCGGGCTTCGATCAAATAGGCTTTGGTCGGCGAAATGCTCTGCCCGGTCAAACGCAGGGCCAGGTCCGCCAGTTCGTCATATGTGCTCTCTTGCATCCTGCATCAGGCCCTTAACCACCAAGAAGTGTTTATAAAAACACCCATTTTGTTAAGAAAGTGCTTCAGACGAGCCCAACTTCCGCAAATTTGCTGGCGACAATCTCGGCGTCGAAGGGTTTCATGATATATTCGTTGGCGCCGGCGCGAATAGCCTCGCTAATATGCTCAGAGTCATTTTCATTGGTGCAGAATACGACAATCGGGTCTTTGCCATTCTCCTCACGGCGCAAGGCGCGCAGGAAATCCAAACCATTCATAACCGGCATGTTCCAGTCGAGCAGGATCGCATCCGGCATTTGTTTGCGGCAATGATTAAGCGCTTCAGCGCCATGTCCGGCTTCCGAGACAGAAAAATCTAGATCTTTGATAATCCGGCCAGCAACCGTGCGTACAACACGAGAATCATCGACAACGAGGCAGTGTTTCATAACCAGTCCATACCCAATAAAGCCGTTAGAGTATGCTGGCGATATGCTTAACAGACGGTTAGCCTGAGGCGCGCAATCCGCTTGCCGTAAAGGTCACTTCTTCATCCCCGGTATCGGCTGAAAGTGTGCCGCCAAGGTCATCGGCGACCATTTTTGCGAAGAGTGGTTGAATGGTTCGGGCCGACCAGCCTTCTTCGGGCGTATTGCCGGAGAGGGCAGCTTCGGTAAATTCTGACAAGCGGGCTTTCGGCCCTTTGGCGCTCGCCGTCAGGGCAAGGCCTGCCTCTTCATTGTGAGCACGCAGCGCAACCACGCCGCCGCGTGGGATAGCCGCTGTCGCCATGATCACCAGGTTCATTAAGATGCGCGCGTGCCCGCAGCTAAAGTGCTCGGTGTCGATATCCCATTCAACGCTAGGCTTATGACTATTCATAAAGCCCTCAACGATGGATCGAACTTCGTGCCGATCGGCGGATGTGTCAGAGAGGCCGGCAGATCCGAACGCATAACGCAGGAGTTGAATGCGGGCCGCCGCAGATTCGGCACCATTGTGCAAGAGCTGTTCAGCTTGTGCTTTCATGTCGGCGTCGCCAGGGTCTTCCATCAGCTCCAGCGCAGAATTTACAGACGCCACGGGCGATATCAGGTCATGGCAGATGCGCGACGCTATAAACGCAGCCAATCGGGAAGGTTCAATCATTGTCCAGCCTCAACAGTAATTCGTTGGACTTTACCTAACCGATTCGCGTGCTTTTGACGCGCTTAATCATTCAGATCTTCAGGTCGATCAATATCATCATAGCCTTCGCGGGCACTCTTGAAGGTCAGGAAAAACAGACCGCCCGCCAGTAGCAGGCTGAAAAGCGCGCCGAGGCCGTAGGCAATCCAGCCATGCATCGTCATGTTGACGCCAAGCTCGGCCCACATGGACGAGACGCCCCAAAACGTCAGAGCCAGGCCGATCGTCGCTGCGATGATTAGGATTGCAGTCATTTTCATACCCCCGACCTAAGCGGCGGGGTCGGAAAGTCCAGCGGGCAAATTGTCATGCCGCGCTGACTGAAGATGCAAAAGCGATGATTTGTAACGTATTTGAAATCTTCAAAAAGAGCTGAAGATCTTGCCAGATCAAGGAACTGGTTATTAAGTCTTTAACGGCATACTTATTGAATGAAGGTTTTCCGTGAAACTTATGCGTCAGTAAGCGCCGCCCTTCCTTCGTCTCAGGAGTTGAGTAGAGTGATAAAGTCGATGTCTGCAGGAACCCGGAGTTTGCTGGGGTTGACGGCGCTGGTCGTCCTCTCGGCTGTCGCGGTGGTGTCTTTGGATGTCGCGCCGAATACGGTGACAGAAACGCCCATGGCGGCCGCGCCAGCTGAGACGATTACTTTGGCCTCTATGGTGATTGATGCTGAGGAGTATGGTGTCCCTGCGCCATTGGAAGTGCGCGAGGCGACTTTGCGCCGTCGTGAAACGCTCTCAGATGTGGTCAACCGCCTCGACCTGCCGGGAAATCAGGGCCACCAGGCGCTTTATAGTCTGACGCAAGCAGACTTGCTCGATGCTCGCAGGGTTCAACCGGGACTCGAAGTGACGGCCCATGTTCAAGACGGCGCTTTAAACGCGCTATCGGTCTCGACTGAGCCTGGCCGGCGCCTGCTGGTGAAACGAGATCAATCGGGCGCCTTCAACGCCATGGCCCTCAATTCGCAGCTCATCCCGCAGCCGCTGACCGTACGTGGGCAGATTCAAACCAGTCTCTATCAAGACGCGCAAGCGCTTGGGGCGGAAGATCAGCAAGTCGTCGATTTTGCGCAAGTGTTCGCTTACGATCTGGACTTTCAACGCGAAGTGCATCCCGGCGATGCCTTCGAAATGGTGTTCAATGTGCTGGTCGATGAGCGCGGCAATGTCATTCGCCGCGGCGAGGTGATCTACGCGGCGCTCAATGGGAAAGCCGTCAATAAAGCCTTTTATCGCTTCACCACGCCGGATGAGAATATCACAGACTATTTTCAAGAAAACGGCGAGAGCTCAACCAAATTCTTGATGAAAACGCCGATCAATGGCGCGCGTCTGTCGTCTCGATTTGGTAAGCGGCGGCACCCGATTAGCGGTTATACGCGTCTGCACAAGGGGACGGATTTCGCCGCCCCTACCGGCACACCAATCTATGCGGCGGGCAATGGCGTGGTCGAACGGGCCAGCCGTTATGGCGGCTATGGTCATTATATCCGTATTCGCCACGCCAAAGGCTATAAGACCGCGTATGCGCATTTGTCTCGCTATGCGCGCGGCGTACGCGGTGGCCGTAGCGTGCGCCAGGGACAAATCATCGGTTATGTGGGCTCCACCGGCGCATCGACGGGGCCGCACTTGCACTATGAAGTCTATAAGAATGGCAAAGCGGTTGACGCTATGCGGTTGAAACTGCCGACCGGCCGCAAGCTCGCCATGGATCCGGAGATCCTCGCAGAGTTCGAACTTGAACGCGATCGGATCGACGCCATCCGCCTAGCCGATCAGCCGCCAGTGTCGGCAATTCTCACTGCTGCCGCCGTACCGCCAGCGCCCTAAACGCGACTGAAAAAGTAGCCCGCCTCAAATGTTGTGGCGGGCTCCCTTCATTTGCAAACTCCGCCGTCAAACGATTAGTTTGACTGCGATTGTTCGAACAATTTTGTGAGCATTGGCGCGTCGATTTTGGACACGGCTTTCAACGTGATGTCTGCGACGCAGTTTTGGTCGATGGAACCAATGATGACACTGCGACTGATTGCGCCGACACGGCAGTCTTTACGGGCTTCACGGACAATATGATTGAGCGTTGCCTGAGCACCTTCTTGGGTTTGGACAGCATCTCTATTGTACGTAATTTCGACCTCGATGGTCTCAACCGTTGAAGCATTTGCGGCACCCAGAAAGCTGAGCGCGATAAGGGAGGAAACTGTAAAACGCATTGGTTTTAGTCCTTTGTTGTACCGGCCTCCTGTTGCCGGCAGAGCGCATATCGCAGCGTTCGGCGACACAATCGTTGCAGTTCTATTTCAGTTTAGTGAAATAGTTGAAATTGCAATCAAACCCCATATGCAAAAATGCAAATCGGGTTGCAGTATTGAGGCAGTATTCGCGGCTTGGTTTAATTGAGGGCGGCGGCCCCCTTGGCGAAATCGTTCGGGACGCCATTAATCGTCAGACTATCGGCCTCAGCATCGACTTTGATCGCGCCGCCATCATGAATCCGACCTTCAAGCAGCAGGCGCGCCAGTGGGTCTTGCAGCTCCTTCTGGATCACACGCTTTAGCGGACGCGCGCCATAGACCGGGTCATAGCCACGATCGGCAAGCCATTTGCGTGCCCCGTCGGTTAAATCCACCGTCAATTTGCGATCTTTCAACAAGGCCCCAAGCCGGGCGATTTGAATGTCGACAATATGATCGATCTCGCTTCTGCCGAGGCGTTGGAAGAACACAGTTTCATCAATGCGGTTGATGAATTCGGGCCGGAAATGGGCGCGAATCGCGGATGAGACGGCCTCCCTTTGCCCGGTGCTCAGGGCGCCCTCGTCGCCATTGGCAATCGCGTCTGCGCCGAGGTTTGAGGTCATGATGATCACAGTATTTTTGAAATCAACCGTGCGGCCTTGGCCATCTGTTAGTCGGCCATCATCCAACACTTGCAGCAGTGTGTTGAACAGGTCGGGATGAGCTTTCTCGACCTCGTCAAACAAGACCACTTGATAAGGCCGGCGGCGTACCGCCTCGGTCAGAACTCCGCCTTCATCATAGCCGACATAGCCCGGAGGGGCGCCAATCAGGCGGGCCACCGAGTGTTTCTCTTGAAACTCAGACATATCGAGCCGCAACACAGCGCTATCATCATCGAACATAAATTCAGCCAAGGCTTTGGTCAGTTCGGTTTTGCCAACGCCGGTCGGGCCAACAAAGAGGAATGAGCCGATTGGCCGGTTTGGATCCTGCAAGCCCGCCCGGGCGCGGCGCACGGCGTTTGACACCGCTTGTAGGGCATCTTCTTGGCCGACCACGCGGGTGCGCAAATCATCCTCCATGCGGAGCAGTTTTTCGCGTTCACCCTCGAGCATTTTATCGACCGGGATGCCGGTCCATTTGCTGACCACACCTGCAATGTGATCTGGCCGCACAACTTCGGAGACAAGGCCGTCATCCGTTTCGATATCTTCGCTACCTTCGACATCAGAAATGCGTTTTTCCAGATCTGGAATGGTCGCGAACTTTAGCTCTGACGCCTTTTGCAAATCCCCGACGCGCTGCGCTTCGGCCATTTCGGCATAGGCGCGGTCGAGCTCTTCCTTGGCGGATGCCGCACCCTTTAACTTGTCCTTCTCCGCCGCCCAAGCGGTGGTCAGCTCGTCTGACTTGGTTTGGAGCTCAGCGATCTCACCTTCAATCGTCTTGCGGCGATCTTTTGAGGCGGTGTCTTTTTCCTTTTTCAGGGCTTCCGCTTCGATCTTGAGCTGCAACAGTCGGCGATCAATTTCGTCTAACTCTTCAGGCTTGGAATCAACTTGCATCCGCAAGCGCGAGGCCGCCTCGTCCATCAAATCGATGGCTTTGTCGGGTAGGAACCGGTCGGTGATATAACGATTAGACAGCGTAGCGGCAGAGACAATCGCACTGTCACTCACCCGAACCCCATGATGGGCTTCATACCGGCCTTTCAATCCGCGCAGGATTGAGATCGTGTCTTCCACTGTTGGCTCATCAATATAAACAGCCATGAACCGGCGCGCCAAAGCCGCGTCGCCTTCAACATATTTGCGATATTCATCCAGCGTCGTGGCGCCAAGACAATGAAGCTCACCGCGGGCGAGTGCAGGCTTGATCAAATTGGACGCATCCATAGCGCCGTCAGTCTTTCCGGCGCCGACCAAGGTGTGCATTTCATCGATGAAGAGGACAATGCCGCCTTCGGCTTGCTCTACTTCTTTGAGCACGGCCTTGAGCCGCTCTTCAAACTCGCCGCGAAACTTTGCCCCCGCAATCAGCGCGCCCATGTCGAGCGCGAGCAGGCGCTTTTGCTTCAAGCTCTCCGGCACATCGCCATTGATGATGCGCAAAGCCAGGCCTTCGGCGATTGCGGTTTTCCCGACGCCGGGTTCGCCGATCAGAACTGGGTTATTCTTGGTCCGGCGCGACAAGACCTGGATGGCGCGGCGGATTTCTTCGTCGCGGCCAATCACCGGGTCGAGCTTGCCCGAGCGCGCATCAGCAGTGAGGTCGCGGGTATATTTTTTCAGCGCCTCATAGCTCTCTTCAGCATTGGCGCTATCGGCAGTGCGGCCTTGGCGCAGCTGACTGACCGCTGCCTCGAGCAAACTTGACGTTACACCGGCTTGCGTCAGCGCCTCAGCGGCTTTGTTGTTTTTGAGACCAGCGAGCGCAATCAACATACGTTCAACTGTGATAAAGCTGTCGCCGGCTTTCTTGGCGCTGGCTTCGGCATCGGCGAATAATTTGGCGGTGCTTTGATCTAGCCGCAGTCCGCTTTGACCGCCGCTGACTTTCGGAATGGCGCGCAGGGCTTCGTCCAGGACTTGTACAACCCGCTCAGGCTGGCCGCCGGCGGCGCGGATCAGGTTCACCGCCAATTGATCGCGATCCTCAAGCATAGCTTTGAGAATGTGCTCAGGCAGAAAGACTTGATTGGAATTGGCGAGTGCTGCGGTCTGGGCGGCTTGTAAGACGCTTTGCGCGCGCTCTGTATAGGTGTCGAAATTCATTCCACATCTCCTTTCAAAGGCAGATACTGGCCCGCCATCGTTGATGCGCAGGCAAAGGTTACTTGTCTGGGCCCCGCTCAGCGGCAACCCGTTCATAGGTCATGTGGGAAGACTAAAACGGGTTCGCAAGACCAATCTTGCGAACCCGTGTTTAGCGACAAAAGAAACGTCCTTACGTCGCTGGAATGAGACCAGCTTTTTCCGGGTCGCCAACCATTTTGGTTAGTGTTTTCCGGAGCTTGTTCAGCGCTTGATGCTCGATCTGGCGGACCCGCTCTTTTGAAATACCGAGCCGCTTTCCGAGCACTTCCAGAGTGACACTATCATCGGTAAGGCGGCGTTCTGATATGATCAGGGTTTCGCGTTCGTTCAGCACTTGCAGCGCTTCAGCGATCCATTCTTTGCGTTTGGCATTGTCGCGCTCTTCCATCACCATTTCGTCAGGCGTCGCGCTCTCGTCGGGCAACAGGTCTTGCCATTGCGCGTCGCCATCAACCGCGAGCGGGGCATTCAGCGACCGGTCTGAGGCGGACAGGCGGGAGGCCATATTCTCAACATCGCGTTCGGGAACACCGAGATGTTCAGACACCCATTTCTTATTCTCCGCCGTCATCACAGCGTCGCCCGTATCATCAATCTTTGCGCGCAGGCGGCGTAGATTGAAGAATAGCGATTTCTGCGCAGCGGTCGTGCCGGTGCGCACGATCGACCAATTGCGCAGAACATAATCCTGGATCGAGGAGCGGATCCACCAAGCGGCATAAGTTGAGAAGCGGACCTCGCGAGACGGCTCGAACCGTGCCGCGGCTTGCATCAGGCCGACATTGCCTTCTTGCACCAAGTCGGCCAGAGGCAAGCCATAATGCCGAAACTTTGAAGCCATTGAGATCACCAAGCGCATATAAGCAGTGGTCAATTCGTGCAGGGCGCGCTCATCGTCATGGTCTCGCCAGCGTCGCGCCAAGTTGAGTTCATGCTCGGCTTCGAGCATTGGCGCTTTCATCGCTTTGCGCACAAAACTACGATCTGGATTTCCACTCGTTTGACTGATCGAAGCCATATCACCTCCCGAACCCGTTAAGGGCCTGTTCATAAGTGTTTACGACCGGTCGCCGGGCTTGGATCAAAAATTTTCTTGAAAAATTTGAGCGCGCGCTAAAAGCGTGAAAATTTTGATCTTAGACAGTTCAAACAGAGCCGCCGCCTCGATCTTTATTGTAAATAACTATAAAATTATAAGATGGGAGAATTTTCTCAAATATAGAAACTCTTATGCATTTGATAAATGATTTGTCTGTATACCTCCCCCTGCAAACTCTAAACATCAGGAGGCTCGATTGCGGCGTTTCTTCCGTAGCGGTGAATGGGTTTCTGTCGCCCGCGCCAGGCGTTTCTCGGTTTTATTTATTGCGGTCGGCCTCATCGCGATTTTGGCGGTTTTGCTGACATCGGATGGGATGGTCGATTCATTTGGACGTCCATTAGGAACCGACTTTTCCAATGTACACACTGCTGGACTCATGATCCTGGAGGGCGATGCCAACCGGGCCTATGTGCCTGAGGCACAGCTGAGAGTTCAACAAGAGTTCTTTGATGATCCTGAAATACCGTTCTACGCATGGCACTATCCGCCTTACTTTCTGATCGTCGCGGCCGCGCTGGCATTGCTGCCTTACACATTTAGCTGGCTGACTTGGATGGGCGTGACGCTTCCCCTCTACATGTTCGCTGCCAAGCGCGTCATCAATCAGAAGACCGCTCTTTTGGCGAGCCTCGGGTTTCCCGCTGTCCTGATCAATTTCTTGCACGGTCAAAATGCATTCCTGACAGCAGCCTTGCTCTGCGGGGCTATGCTTTGTCTCAGGCCGAAGCCGATTTTGGCGGGCATTCTAATTGCGCTTTTGGCGTATAAACCGCAATTCGGATTACTCTTGCCAATCATCCTTTTGGCCGGGGGGTTTTACCGTACTTTCTTTGCTGCGACCGGTGCGCTGATTTGCTTGAGCCTTTTCGTGACCCTCGTGTTCGGCCCGAGTATTTGGGAGTCCTTTTTAGAAAGTAGGCACTTCTCAAGAAGTGTTATTTTAGAAGCTGGCACAACCGGATGGTATAAAATACAAACCGCGTTCTCTGCAGTTCGGATGTGGGGCGGGCCCGTCCCGCTCGCCTATAGCGTTCAAACTTTGCTGGCATTGAGCGTGATTATTCTGTCGATTTGGATCTGGCGTGGCCGCGCCGATTTTGACTTGAAAGCAGCAAGTTTGATCGCCGGGTCCTTGCTGATGACACCCTATATGCTGGACTATGACATGGTGACGATGGCACCGGCAATGCTCCTAGTTGTGCGCTTTGGACTTCGCGTAGGCTGGTTGCCTTATGAGCGATCGGCCCTCGCTTTGATCTGGATCGCCCCTGTGCTCGCACGCCCAGCGGTGCAGCTTTTAGCTCTGCCTGTTGGGTTCTTGTCGATCCTCGCTCTATTTCTGTTGATTGTGCATAAAGCGCGGACTCAGACCCAGCCTGAACCGGTCTTCGTTTAAAGCCGAAAACAAAAACCCCCGCCGTTTCGGGCGGGGGTTTTCTTTAAGTCTCTTCGCCGCTTTCCGGCTCGCCCTTTCAGGCGGCTCTTTTCTTGGCCAGTGACTCCGCTAAGCGGTCCATGGCAGAGCTATGGTCAATGCTTTCAACCGCCGCCAGTTCCCGGGCCATCCGGTCCAGTGCGCTCTCATAAAGCTGGCGCTCAGAATAAGATTGCTCTGGCTGATCTTCCATGCGGTGCAAGTCGCGGACAACTTCTGCAATAGAGATCAGATCTCCAGAATTGATCTTGGCTTCATATTCTTGAGCCCGGCGCGACCACATGGTGCGCTTAATGCGCGCCTTGCCGCCAAGGGTTTTCAAAGCATCGTCAACCAGTTTTGAGCCTGCAAGGGCACGCATTCCGGACGCAATCGCACGATTGGTCGGCACGCGCAGGATCATTTTGTCCTGGTCAAACGAGACAACATAGACTTCCAAAGTCATGCCAGCGACTTGCTGTTGCTCAATTGCCGTTACGGTGCCGACACCGTGTGCTGGATAGACAATTTTTTGACCTTCTTGGAAATCAAGCTTCGTTGCCGAGTCTGCTGTTGCCATGTGGGGACCTCTTCTTCTACGCAAACGAGCCATGGTGCCGGCGAGAGTATCTCGTAGTTGCCGACTTATGCATGGCTCGGATATGGTGTTGTGACATATTTATATAGCACAACTTGAGATCATTCTCAACAGGCGGCGTTAATTCTCATTAAGAAGCCCGAAACGTCCTGGAAACTTTTTAAATTGCAGGCAGTTCAATGGTAAACCGCGCGCCGCCGGAGGGCCTGTTTTCCGCAATGACTGTGCCCATATGGGTTTCAACAATTTGCGCCACAATTGATAGTCCGAGGCCGGAATTATTGCCAAACGCAGCGCCTGCGGGACGGTCTGTATAGAAACGCTCGAAGATTTTTTCGAGCTTATCGCTCGGAATGCCCGGGCCATTATCCTCGACTAAGATCCGTGCCGTTGTTTGAGGCCCCTGGCGCCCTTGTTGCAGCGTCACTGTCACCGCGTCACCCTCAGGCGAGAACGAACGAGCATTGTCGACGAGATTTCGCAGGACTTGTCCCAATGGACCCTCGCGGCCGCGGACACTGAGACCCGCATCCATCGTCGCATCGACAAAGGCGACCGTCACGCCGCGCTGGTGTTCCAGTCCATCATAGGTTTGCACCACGTCGCGAATGAAGCGTGAAATGTCCAAACGCTCTGTGGGTATCCGCGTAATCTCAGCTTCCAGCCGAGAAGCGTTGGAAATATCCGTGATCAGCCGGTCGAGGCGTTTGACATCTTGCGCAATAACTTTGCGGAGCTTTTCGCGCGCCACTGGATCATCCTGCACCATTTCCGCGGTCTCAACCGCGGAACGGATCGAAGTGAGGGGGTTTTTCAGCTCATGCGCGACATCCGCAGCGAAGGATTCATTCGCCACAATGCGCTCAAACAAGGCCTCCGTCATCGCCTCAACCGATTGCGCAAGGTGGCCGATCTCGTCATGCCGTTTGGTAATCCGCGGTAGATCGAGGCTGTTGCTCGCACCGCTGCGGATCTTGTCGGCGGCGCCGGCAAGTTTGCGCAGCGGATTGGCAATCCCAATGGTGAGCAAAGCCGACGTAATCAGCGCGACCAGGATAGCCACAGCGATAAATGGGACCAAAGCGGCGCGCTCTGCCCGAATGATGGCATCGATATCGTTGGACTCTAGCGTCAAAACGCCGACCACTGCAGTCACATGCTGAACCGGCAAGGACACTGAAATAATTCTCTGGCCGCGCTCGTTAAATCTCTGACTGGCGGCTTCATTGCCGATTAGGGCCTCGTTAAATTCTTCTTCAAAGGACAGCGTTCGAACAGCGTCCTCACCTTCGGAGGGACGGAACGAGCCGAGCACAGAGACCGCCCATTCAGACAGGCCTTTGCTCCATACGGTCAGTCGATCAGGATCTTGAAGCGGCGGTAGGTTTTCAACAATCACCCGATCGGACAAGAAATAACTATCGCCGACCAGTTCCCCTTTGAGATCGAAAATCTTACCGCGCATGGTTTGGGGCAAGGATAATGAGGCCAACACATCCTTAGCCAAGCCCTGATCAAGAATGGGCTGCGGCTCGCCATAAGCGGCGTCGTCGCCAATCAGATTGGCCAGCAATTGGGCTTGCCCCACCAAGTCTTGTTTTTTCGACACCACAAACGTGGCGCGCATTTCGTTGAGCACCATGGCGCCGACAATGAGGATGACCAGGCCGGCGAGATTGGACGCAAAAATCAGGCGCGCGATGCGGGAGCCAAGCAAACGCCCGCTCCACCATTTTAAACTACGCCTGCTGTGTGCCGAAGCCATACGTCCAGTCTCACCTCATGAAACCTGAACCTTAGCTGTCTGCCGCAACTTTCATAGAGACAATGGAATCGGGCGACCTTGGGGGCTCACCTTTGGCGAGTTGGTCGATCACGTCCATGCCTTCGGTGACTTTGCCCCAAACCGTATATTGGTTGTCGAGGAAGCTGGCATCGTCAAAGCAGATGAAGAATTGGCTATTGGCCGTGTTGGGCTGATTGGTGCGGGCCATTGAACAAATCCCGCGCACGTGAGGCTCTGAGTTAAATTCAGCCTGCAGATTTGGCTTGCTGGAGCCGCCCATGCCGGTGCCATTTGGGCAGCCGACTTGCGCCATAAAGCCATCAATTACGCGGTGAAAGATAATCCCGTCATAAAAGCCTTCGCGCGCCAGCTCCTTGATCCGGTCGCAATGCCCAGGGGCGAGGTCAGGGCGCAGCTCAATGGTCACTTTGCCTTTGCTTGTGTCCATGAGGATGGTGTTTTCGGCGTCAGCCATGGTGGAAGCTCCTATTGATGAGTTTCCACCCGCATAAGGGCTTCTGCAGCGTCCTAAAAGACCTGATTAGCGGTTGCCGCCCGCAATATCGTAGAACAGTGAGAAGTCGATCGGCAGCGCGTCTCGCACATATTGGCGAACAAACAAATTTTGATCGGCAATTGGCTTGCGCGTCACATAGACCACATCGAAGCGGCGCAGCGGCCCCCATTCGGCGAGCACTGGATCATAAATACCGGCTTTCAAATCGAACACCGCAGACTTCACTTCGCCGCCCGGCATACGGCGCATCAAGACAGCGGTCCGAACGCGGCCCGCCTCGGTCACGCCGCCGGCCATAATCACCGCTTGCAGCGGATCAATCAGGCCCGGTAATTCGAACATACCGGGGCTGGTCACTTCGCCGCCGACAAAGACGCGTTGCGATGCCGTGCTGGTCAATAATACATCAATGTCCGGATCGTTGAGCTCACTGGCCATTGCCGATTGGACGCTGGCTTGAACCTCTTCAACAGTTTGCGCCGCCGCGCTGATTGGGCCCGAATAGGGCATTCGGAAACGGCCATCTGGACCAATTGTGACGGTGCGGTTTAATTCTGGCGCAGTGTGGACAATGATCTCCAGCTGATCCCCAGGTGCAAGCAAGTAAAATGCATCAGCGCCGTCCTCGTGACGCCACTCTTTTTCTGGAAAATGCGCCGACTCAATCGGTGCACTGGACTGGCAAGCCGACAGCATGACCGAGAAAAAGGCGAGGCAAAGCAGACGTTTCATGGAGCGTTTCAACGATAAATTTATCTGCTCGGAAGGTCTGCGTTAATGTTTAAGGAAGTATCAAGCGAATAAGAAGAATTATGAGTTATTCAAACCTCGGAGCCCGCGTGGATGACCGATTTAGCTGACTGGGGCCCTTCAGGGGTATCTCAGGCCGATGCGGGTGTGCTGCCTGCACGGCCCCAGCTGGGTATGGTCGATTTAATTCTGCAATTGTGGCGCGCGAAATGGCTGATGATGTTAATTGGCTTGCCAATTTTTGCGCTAGGGCTCTGGCTCGCTTTCCAAATGCCGAAAGTCTACGAATCCTATTCGGCTCTGTATGTAACCTCGGGCGACGAAGTGCGCGCGAGCTCTATCTTAAGCGATCAAAGTTTCGATCCCGGCCCAGCAATTCAAGAAGTGATCCAAGGCGAGTTGCAAATCCTGCAAACCCAATTGGTGGCCGAACGGACTCTGGCGCGCTTTCCGCTCGATCGCATTTATCCCGAGCTTGCGGAAGCGCGTGATAAGGAGATTACCAATACTGGTAACGATTTGCGCGCGCCGATTGAGTTTGAATATTTCCAAAAGGGCGTTGAGGCGCTGCAAGAAAATTTTTGGGCCAGTGCGTCGCCCAATTCAAACATCATCTCGGTCGGCTTTAAGCACAAAGATCCTCAAGTCGCGGCAGAGATTCTAAACGCTGCAATGGCCAGCTATTTACAGCGCCGCGCCGAATTGTTCGGCAGCCGGCCCGTCGATCAATTGCGGGTCGAACGCAAACGGCTCGAGAATGATCTCCTCGATGCCGAGGCGGAGATCAGCACGTTCTTACGCGAAAACGATATTCGCGATTTCGCCAGTGAACGGTCCACGGCGCAAAGCCTCTACGGGGCGATTTCGAACGAGCTGTTTTCGGTCCAGACCCAGGCAAGCGCCGTGCGGGGGCAACTGACCCGAACGCGGTCTCAACTGGCGGGCACCGAGCCTGAGCAAGATCTTTATGTCGAAGATTCAAGCGCCCAGCGCCTGCGCGAGCTGGAAATTGAGCGCAACCAAGCGCTCGCCAATTATACCCCAGATAGCCGCCGCGTGCAGGCGATTGATCGGCGCATTGACGAGCTTGAGTCGTTTTTGGCCGAGCAGGACACGCCCGTCGGCACGGTGCGCCGCGGGCCGAACCCAACCTATCAAGCGCTTGAAACCTCACTCAACACGTTCGAAGCAGAAGCCGACTCCCTCACCGGGCAGCAGGCAGAGCTCGAGCGCCAATTGGGAGCGGTTGAAGATAAGCTCAATCGCTTCACCGAGCTTGAGCCGATGTGGAATGAATTGTTGCGCAACCGCGATTTAATCGAAGCGAGCGTGCGCAATATCGCTGAGCGTGAACAGCGCGAAGGCACGGTCGCTGGCCTGACCGCGCAAGAGGGTGAGAGCGTCAAAGTTACTGAGCCCGCCACTGTGCCGATCAAAGGGCGTAGCTTGAAACTGCCGGTTGCGGTTTTGGCATTATTGTTCGCCGGTTTTTCGGCCCTGATGGTCGGCCTGCTCCGCGCCTATACACGGAGCGGTTTCTCAACCCCAAGCTCGCTCCAGCGCACGGTTGGATTGCCAGTGCTCGGGGCGATCAGCCGAGCTTAATCGTAAAAACCCTATTAACCATGATCATGCTAGCTGGATCCGGGACTTACCGGGGCCAGAACCGAGATGCACGACCTTCGCGAAGATCTTGATCCAGTTTGGCGCGCCACATCGCGGTTGAGCGGGGCGTCGGCGGGTGCCCGCGCGGTGATGTTCGTTTCAGCCCGATCTGGCGAAGGCGTCACCAGCATGGCGGCAAGTTTCGCGTGTATGGCGGCGCGCCGCGCCGAGAAGCCGGTCTGGTTGGTCGACTTGGATCTGCGCAACAATCGCGTTTACGAAGCCTTCAAAACGCGCTTCGCGCGAGATGTCGGCCCGCCAGCGCGCGCTTATGATGCGTCGCTGCGCCAATCGCCAATTTACAAAATTAGCCCGCGTGTTGCGAATGGCCGGCAAGACAAATTGCTAACAGCGCATGATATTAAGGGGCTGCCCCTATTGGTCACCCGGTTTCGCAGCGACCGGCTAAAGCCAGGTCAGAATGTGATCTTACAAGATTCTCCGGGCTGGTGGGACGCGTTACGCGGATTAGCAGGATGGGTTGTGGTTGATGCGCCCGCGCTCGAAACATCTGCTGCCGCGCTGACAATGGCGAAAGCCGTCGACGGCGTGATTCTCGTGGTCGAAGCGGACCGCACGAGCCCGGCAGATATTGATAGCGCTCGCCGTGAGATCGAAGCCAAACGCGGCCGCGTCCTCGGCGTGGTGATGAACCGTGTGAGAGGAGATGCCCGGTTTGCCGAGCGTTTCAGCGCCTAGCCCCGCCGCTAAATCGGCAGAAACACCCGTTAGCCCAGCGGAGTTTACGCTCCTGATTGCGATCTTGCTGGTGTTCAGTGAGGGCATCCTGCCGCGCTTGCTGTCGAACGATGCCACGTCTGACGGTTCACCGATTTTACGCTATTTATGGCTGCCCATATATGCCGTCACCGCGGCTGGAATCATTTGGAAAATACGCGACATCATGCGGGTCTGTTTGCGTCTGCCATTCCTCATGGCATTGCTCGGCGTATGTGCGTTGTCATTTGTGTGGTCGATAGAACCGAGTCTCTCAATGCGCCGCGGCATAGCGATTGTCATGACCACGGCCGCGGGCCTATTTCTCGGCACCCGATACAGTTGGAAGACCATGCTGCGCGCCTTGGCGCTGGTTTGGATAATCATTTGTGTCACCAGTTTCCTGTCGGCGCTACTGGTGCCGTCCTTTGGGCGAATGCAGGAAATCCATGTCGGTGCCTGGCAGGGTTTCTATTTCGAGAAAAACCAACTTGGCGGACATATGGCACGTGCTGCTGTGTTCGGCGCCTTTTTGATGATTATGGATCGCCCCTATCGGTGGGCTTGGGCGACGTTACTGGCGATGAGTGTCTTGCTCGTTCTGTTGTCGACGTCGAAGAGCTCGCTCCTGGGCTTGATCTTGGGCTTGGGCGTGATTGCCGCCGGGGTCTTGATGAAACGCGGTATCCGTACTGGCCTGGTTACGCTGTGGCTGGGTGTGATTGGCGCGGCACTGTTTGCGGTTGTGATGATCTTCGCCCCCAGCGTGGTGTTCGAATTGCTCGGCCGGGACGCTACGCTTACGGGCCGGACCGATATCTGGTACGTTTTGGCCGACTATATCGGTCAACGGCCTTTGCTCGGATATGGCTATGGTGCGTTCTGGTCGGAGTTTAGTGAGCCTGGAAATTGGGTCCGTGAAACGCTGCAATGGGACGCCCCTACGGCGCATAATGGTTGGCTGGAAGTCGCGGTTGCGCTCGGCTTTGTCGGCCTGGGGTTTCTGATGTTCGACTTCTTCGCCACGGTCACGCGGGCGGTTCTGGCGTCCGTGAACACCTGGACCGGGCTGTTTGCCTTAGCCTTCATAGCCCAGTTTTTCTTGTTCAGCCTGTCAGAAAGCGCCTCGCTGCAACAAAATTCGATTGTCTGGTTGGTCTATGTGGCGCTCGCAGCAAAGCTCACTATGCGCCCGAAAGGCCTGGTTCAAGTCACGCCTGTTCGGGCTGTTTCGCCAGTTTCGGCGCCGGCATAGGGGGCGGCTTCGGCAATGCGGCATTGCCGTAAAAGCGCAAATCAATCCACCAGAACATTTTCGAAATGCCGCGCACGGCTTTGTCGAGTGGATAGGCCCGGCTTGGGTGGCGGATCAAGCTCAAGGCCAGCCATTGGGTGCCATGTAGGGCCGCTTTGCCGGCGCCGATGGCCATCCAAAATAGGATTAAGTCATAACGGGTTTTGTCACGCTTACGTGCCAATGTGATCGGCGCCTGACCGTAAGAGAAAGCCCGTTTGAGTGTATAGCGCAGCGCCACACGCTCGGCCGGGGGATATTCCCAAACCGGCGCCTCTGCGGCCCAAGCAAATTTCTCTTTGGCCCGCGCGATGCGGGCGAAAAGTACATCATCCTCGCCGCCAATTTCATTCATCGCCGTATCAAACCATGGCGCCGCCCCAGGAATGCGCGAAAAGTCGATCAAGGCATTTCCGCAGCCATATGAGCTCGAGATATATCCGCTTTCGAGATCAGGTTCGCGGGCAAAGAAGTCTTGGAAATAATGCTGATGGCGCCGCTGACCGTCTGGCAGCCTGGTCAGGACCGGTCCAAAGGTCGCTGCCGCCGGAAAAGCGCGATAATTTGCCAGCAAAGCTTCGAGCCACGTTTCTGGCGCGGATTGGTCATCATCCAAGAAGGCAACAAGATCTGTTTCCACTGCGGTCATGGCGCAATTGCGCGCATTAGCGACACCAGCAGCAGGCTCATGCAGCGTGATCAAATTGATCATAGGCGGGCAGGTTTGCCGGAGCTCAGCAATGGCGGCGCTGGCGCTCGCATTTGGCGCATTGTCGACGATAATAAGATCGAACCCTGCTTTTGCCAGCGTCTGCCGATATAGGCTTTCAACCGCCCGGCATAAGCCTTCTGGGCGATTGAAGGTTGGAACGACAACGCTAATCATAGCCGAGATCCATAAACGGATGCGCGGAACAGTTTCAACGCAAAAAGACGAACTTTAATTGGCAGGATCCGCGCCAAAGCCGTTTTCCGGCTCACGGTCTGTAAGGCGCTGAGGCCCCAAAGCGAGCTGAGCCGTTTGGCGACGCGGTATAGCGGCGTCTGGTGCATGGCGTCAGGATGGCGCTCAACCAATTTATAGAAATTATCCGCCGAGCCGGCGTATTTCTCGATCAGGTTCTCGTCCGTATCGAGGCCTAAATGCGTTGCGCAATTGTCGATATGGCTGACTGGAAAGGTCTCGGCGACCCGTAGTCCCCATTCGACATCTTCCCAGCCCCACCCGGTAAAGGCGGGATCGAAAGCGACGGCGCTGAGAATATCGCGGTGCACGAGAATGTTTGACGAAAAGACATAGCGTCCCGGCGCCTCCGCCCGCACCTTTGCAGAAACGCATTCAGACGCGACCGATTGTGCGGCGTGAAGGCGCGTTTGCGCCGTTGGATGGGCGTGCAGCAGACTGAACCCACCCGCGATTAAGGTCGGCGTCGCCTGGACTCCGATGGCCGCCAGGTAGCGGGTCAGGAAGGCGTCATCATCTGGTTGCATATCGGCATCCAGAAACAGGATCCAATCGGTTTCTGCGAGTTCAAACAAACGGTTGCGGGCATGTGAGCGGCCCTTATTTGCCGGTGCGCAAATCAGCCTTGCCGGACCGGGATAACGCATGATTTGGCGGGTCAAATGCCGCGTTAGAGCCGGGTCTTGTGAGCCATCATCAAAAATTGACAGCGTGCAGTGTTCAGCGCCGGGCATTCGGGCGAGGCTGCACAGCAAAGCGTCGGCCCCGTCGCGCCAGGTTGGAATGCAAATACTGATGCGCACATCGCCGGGCTTCCCGTTCGAAACGACGTCTTCGCCGCCCGCGGTTTGGCCCGTCTGGATGCCGTCGCGAAGTTCAATGGCATCCTCGGCCAACGGCGGGGTCTCCATCATCATTAGCGGATCGCGTCCTTATCACCGAGAAGGCGAGGCAGCGTCATCAGCATAATATACAGATCGAACAAGAGCGACGACCGGTTGACATATTCCATGTCCAGTCGCACCCGCTCGCGGACCAATTCCTTAGTGTGAACAGGGCCGCGCGAGCCGTTGATTTGGGCCCAACCTGTAATCCCAGGTTTAACCCGGTGGCGATGGGCATAATCACCGACAATCGCCTGAACTTCTTGCTCTTCTGACGTCATCCCAACCGCATGAGGACGCGGGCCAACAATCGACATTTCGCCTTTCAAGACATTGAAGAGCTGGGGCAATTCATCAATTGAAGTGCGGCGAATGCAGCGGCCAATTCGGGTAATGCGAGGATCATCAGCGACCGTCTGGTGTTTCATCCGCACCGCAGCACCCGGATCATCGACCATGGAACGGAACTTCCAGACTTTGATAATCTGATTGTTAAAACCGTGCCGGTTCTGGCGGAAGATAATCGGCCCTTTGCTTTCCAGCTTGATCGCCAGTGCGAGCAATAAAAGCAATGGGCTAAAGACGAGCAGCATCAGGCTGGCTGAGACAATATCGAACACGCGCTTTGATACCGCGCGGCGAGAATCATGTGGCCGGCCCGAGACATAAGCCGCGGGTGAGTGGGCAATCTCGGCGAGCGATTTTGTTTCTGGATCGAAGCCGTCAAGATCGAGCAGAAGCACGACCCGTTGCGGTAAAACGCGGAGGCGATCGACCATGGCGCGGACCCGGTCGCGCGCATCTGAGGTGACAGTGACGACAACGCGATCAATTTCCGGGAGCCGGTCCCACGCAAACAAATCATCGAGCTGACCAAGCAGTGGGGCGCCGGCAATTGATTTCGGCGCCCGCGCCAAGCGGTCATCAAAGATACCGACAATATTGAGCTCTCGCGTTTTCGCATTGCGCTCAATCAAACGGCGGGCATTTGCCGTGGCGCCGACAATCACAACATTTTCGCTGATCCACCCAGCCCGAACGAGATGACGACCAATAACGAGGACATGTGCGTGCAGCGCGTTCAGAACGATCCAAGTAATGAACAGGCTAACCGTAACCCATTGCGAGATATCGGCCGGGTAGAGAAGCTGGGCGACAAATCCGAGCGCCGCAAGGGGAATGCCGCAGCCATAAGCGGTGGCCAAAACATGGTCGAGAATTCCGCGTTGCAGGTCTAGTCGGTAGGCCGCAGCGATTTGTAGTCCCCATCTCGCCACAATCGGAATCATTGCAAATGGTAGGATTTGGTACACTGTTGCGTTTAGCATGAGGCCTGTTGCGGCATGCAAAAAGTATAATGCAATCAACCCCGCGATCGACACATCGACCCATTTGAGGAGCAGTCTCAACCCTGACAATCGGATCGGAATTCGGCGGCTTGGTAGCCGGGCAGAGGTCACGTCAACTGTAGTGTTTGCAGCGATTTTCAAGGATTTGGCCGGCGCGCCAGCCGCAGCGGGTGTTGACCCCACAGCTTTTGACTCAATGTCCTGTACCAGTCCCGTCGACATCGACATTCCTCACATACCCGTGATCAATCTCGCACATCATGCTCAAGATTAACCTTCGCCCATCCAGTGAATTTTATGCAATTCCAGGGCCGTAGCGCTAAAGAATGACAGCTAGAGCTGCTATTTGTAGGATTCAGAGCCTGTCTTTGACCCATTCGCGGGTGAGGAATCCGTCGATAACATCGCAGACTAAACCAATCTCTGTGAGGGCGCTGATATAGCGATCTGGGTCAACCAGAGGGCTCCAAACTGAGCCCGCTTCGAACTGATCGTCGGCCTCTAAAGCGAGGGTCAAATGATCGCCCTCGAAAACGCCGCGCAGCTTCCCGCCTTTAAAATGGCGCTCTAATGCGATCAGCCGTTCCATCCGGTCGGGTGTCAGCAAATAGCGCGCCTCAACTTGGTCATTCGAATAGATGGTGAAATTGTCTTCCAGCTCTTTCGCGACCAAATCGACTGTCTGCAGCTCTTTGTCGCCAAAAAAGCCTTTCCACCAGCCTTGTCGGGCGATCAGTGTGCGGCCGAGGAACTTGTCCGGGTATTGAATATGGAAGAGCAAGCCTTGAAACGTCGTCACTGTGCGCCGGCTTTTGCCCGAGCCCTGTTCTTCGGTCAGTTTGCACTCAACCAATGAGAAATGCGTCTCAGCGCGATCGCCTTGGATCAAATCCTCAAACTTGCGGTCATCATAGCCGGGCAGAAGTTTGGCCGCTCTTAAAACATCGAACGCCGGTGTCGGGGCCGGTTGATCGTCGCCGCTAGTCATAAAGGAATGGACGCCAAGCTGTTTCGTGCTTTGGTCTTTCATCCAGCTGCTTGCCGATTTCCAATCTGAGATGCCGCGGACATCTGCGTGCAACGTGTCATAGGTGAACCCGAAAGATTGAGCTGCCGCGCCGACCACCAATTGCTTGGTCTCTGACTTGACCGAAAATAGCGGGATCCATGCGGCGCCGCTGGCCAATCCCGTGACCGCGATGGCGGCAATCAACGTGAAAACGATTGGCACGCCTTGCGCCAGGACCATGACCAAAACCGCCAATCCGCCGACAATACCCGCCGCTCCGGCGGTTCGCTTCCAGGCTTTTGAGATGATCGAACGACGTTCATCCTCGCGTTCAGAGAGCGCTGGTTCTAATATATCAGACCAAATCTTTTCGGCGTTTTTGAACTCAGGACGCTGCGATACGAGCGTCGCGAACATTGCGCGAGAGATTGGTTCAGCCATGTCAATTTCCCCTAAGATTCTTCGCCCCAAAGCGGCATATCGGGTGAGACCACGGCTGCCAACCGGCTGAGTAAATTATGCAATGTCTCTGATTCCGTTTCAGACAAAGCGCCAAGCAATTCGCGCTCGCTGTCCAAGGCCCGCGGGATTACCGCCGCGTAAATCGCTTCGCCTTCGACGGTAAGGCGCATTGGCGCGCGGCGGCGGTCTTCGCGGTCGATTTGGCGCTCAAGAATGCCGCGTTCGATCAAGCTCGCAGCGGCGCGACTGACGGTTGGTTTGTCCATCAAAGTGCGCTGCGCGACTTCTGTACTGGTCAAGCCGCCACGTTCGCCGAGCACAGCAATGATCCGCCACTGCCAAATCGACAGATCGAATTCTTGCTCATAGATTTTAGCGATTTTGCGCGAAACAGCATTCGACAAAACGGACAGGCGATAAGGCAAGAAGCCGTCAAGGCTCAAGGCAGCAGGGTCACTCATGCATGGCTCCTTTTCCATCTATTTAGCATGAGAAGGTTGATTTGTTCAAAACAGCCCTCGCGAGGGCGACCGAGAGTTTTGAGACGCAGAGGTAACGACAACGAACAAAATCTTTGCTTTGATCTGAAAGCGTCTGCGTGGCAGACCGAAGAAAGAACAGAGCTATTTCGCCTGATTTGTTCGGGCTGGGGAACTGGAACTGGAAACAATGGGACCGACCGAGCTGTTCGCTCGAGAACCAACTTATACGATTGCGTGCGAAACAGTCGATCTTTGCGTGGACAAATATATCGCCCTGATGGCAGAGGCGTGGGACACGATACCGCTAAATGTGCCGCTGGATCGATCCGGGGCCAGCGGTCAGTTTTGGCAAATCGGACCGTGTATGGTCTCGATCATCACTGTGCCTCCCTGTATCTATGAAACTAAGCGGACGCATCTCGAAAACCGGGGCCCTTTGATCGGTCTAAAGAAGCAGATCTCTGGGTTCGAATATGGCGACTATGTCGACGGCGAATATCACTGCGTGCCAGGCCCGATACAAATCGGTGACCCGCATTCGGTCGGCAGAGGAATTGGCACCGCTCAAGTCATCCAAGAAATCTATGCGCCGAGACCGATGCTCGGTTTGTCGCCGTCGAGCGTCACCCGTTCAGAAAAGATCTATGCCACATCAACCATCGGAAAAATCATCCATGCCGAGTGGGACTTACTGTTACTTACCGCGCAGTCTGGTGCAGCTCAAATCCCGAAGCGCACGATTGAGCGTTTTTTGGCGGCCTTCATGATCGCACTCGGCGTGCCGCCGCAGCGTGAAGACGTACGAACCCAAGCCCGCGAACTGCTATTTCGTCAGATTCAGAGATTCATAAATGCCAGCCTACGCACGCCGGATTTGGATACGAATGCGATTTTGGCCCGGTTTGGCCTGTCCCGTGCCTCACTGTATCGAATGTTTGAACCATTGGGCGGGATCCGGAGCTACATTACCCATTTACGCGCCTCTAAAGCTTTATTGGAGATTTGGGAGAACCGAACCGTGCGCGGCAGCGTCGCAGCGGCGCGCGAGCGCTGGCATTTTCAGACCGGGAATGATTTCAATCGAACCGTCACGCGTGTCTTCGGAAACAGCCCGAGACGGCTGCTTTCAATGGATGCGCCGACGCGGCCGCACTTGGGCGCGTCGGCGAGCTTTGCTTTCGAATTTATCGACATGAGATATGCTGGGCCGGGGGATCTCATGCCTGCTTAATTCGCGGCGCGCGTCACTTCCTCAATTGGAATGACATAATTGCGCGAGCAGAACTGACAGTCCACTTGCAAAGTGCCGTCTGGTTCGACCATGTCACGCAAACTCTCATCCGCCATGCCTTGCAGCGTGCCGACCAAGCGGTCGCGATTGCAGGTGCAGACATCGTTCAAGACTTGCGCGTCGCTGTCCATGGCGACGCCGCCTTCATGGAAGAGGCGGTAGACCAAGTCCGTCGCGGGCAAAGCTGGGTCGGTCAGCTCTTCAGCCGTTAGCGTTGCAAACAAGGCTTCAGCTTCGCGCCAGCCGTCCTCAGTGTCGCCCCGGGCTTGGTCGCCAGCGATTTTCTGGATCATCATGCCGCCGCCATGCCAATTCCCGTCCGCATCTTTCTGTATGGACAGACGCAGCCGTGTCTCGACTTGTTCGGATTGGCGGAAATAGTCTTCTGCACATTCGGCCAGCGATCCTTTGACCAAAGGGACAATCCCTTGATACGGGCTCAAATCCTTATTGTCGTGGACAATCATCAGGCCGAAGCGGCCCATCGCGCCGAACAATTGCGGCATGTGCGGCTTGTCGCCCTTATTGACTTTATCCAGCCATGCCCAACGCTCAGGTTCATGCTTGGCATAACCGCGCAGGCCGCCCGCTTTGGTATATTCGCCAACCAGCATAGAGAGCGGGCCATCGCCTTCGGCTTGGGCCAGGATCTTGCCTTGAAATTTCATCCCTGAGCCGACCAAAGCCGACAGCATGATCGCTTCGCCCAGAATTTCAGCCAGGTGGTCTGGATAGGCGTGACGCTTTAGGATGGGAGAGATGCTGTCTTCAGAGAGACGGATAACCCGTCCGCGCACAGGCAAGCCTTGCGGGCTGAAGCCAGCGACAAAGTCTTGCATCGGGATATTAGATGGCGCCATAGCGCTCTCCATAAAAACCAAGGCCGCCATGTGGCAAGCCTTATTCGGACTTACAAGGTTTCCGCGGCAGCAGGGCTCGTCAGAACGTCCCCGGCGCACTAACTCCGTCGGCATGACAGACCCAAATCGCTTCGCCACTTTCCAATCGCAACGCCTGACCCTTTCCTATGCCGAATGGGGGGATCCCGCAGCGCCGCCTCTTCTCTTGGTCCATGGCGGGCGCGACCAAAAGCGCAGCTGGGACCGAGTCGCCGCGCGCTTGGCACAGCGCTACCGCGTGTTTGCCCATGATTTGCGCGGGCATGGCGAAAGCGATTGGGTCAGCGATGGCGATTATGGAGTGATGGATCATGTCTATGATTTGGCGAGCTTTGCCAACCATATCGGCGCCGAACGCTTTACCCTGATCGGGCACTCGCTCGGCGGCAATATCACGTTGCGCTATGCGGGGCTGTTCCCAGACCGGATTGAAAAACTGGTGGCGCTTGAAGGCCTCGGGCCATCGCCGAAAATGCTGGCCGAACGCCAGACCCAGCCGGTCACAGCACGTCTCACAGAGTGGGTCGACCAACGCCGCCGCCTATCCGAGCGCGCGCCGCGCGTGATGGCGTCTTTGGAAGTGGCACAAGCGCGGATGAAAGCGGCATTCGAACATTTGCCGGACGATCTCATCCACCACCTGACGAAAACTGGGGTCAAGACCAACGCCGATGGCAGCGTGCAATGGGCTTACGACCCGGCGGGGCTCGGCCGCTCGCCTTCGGATATATCGCACGCCGACTTTGTCCATCTATGGACCCAAATCACGTGCCCGACTTGGCTCGTCTATGGCGCAAACAGTTGGGCGTCTAATCCGGCTGAGGATGGCCGCGTGACAACGTTTCAGAACGCGACGGTCAGCGTGATTGAAGCGGCCGGTCATTGGTTACACCACGACCAATTCGAGACGTTCATGACGCAGCTGGACAGCTTCCTTGGCACAGCTGGCGGCGCCGCTTAAGTCTATATTCGGAGACACGGGGGAGGCCTGCGATGAGCACTGATATTGCAATTCCAATGACGGTTGGGATTGAACCCTTGGCTGCCCGCCTTCGCGAAATTCATGCCGCCTCACCAGGGCTGGTGGTTGCGCTCACGGGGTCTGTCGCGTCCGGCAAAAGCACGCTCGCAAAACATCTTGCAGAAACGCTGTCGCCGGATCTTGAGACCGAGACAGTGTCGACGGACGGCTTTCTTTTCCCCACTGACTATTTGCGTGAGCAGGGCTTGTTTCAGCGCAAAGGATTTCCGGAAACCTATGACTTAGAGGCGATGCAGAGCGCGATTGCTGCGGTTCGCGACGGCCCGACGCATTTCCCGGGCTATAGCCATGTGACATTCGATCCGGACCCGGCGCTCACACGCTTAATCGAACCGCAAGATGTGTTGATCATGGAAGGCCTTGGCTTCCCGTCTCGGGACGGCAACGCGCCGACCAAGAATGAGCCCGACTTGCTGATCTATCTCGACGCTGAATTGGAGCATATTGAAGGCTGGTATTTAGAACGTTTCTTGCGCTTCTGGCATGCCGCAGAGCATGATCCGACCAGCTTTTACGCGCAGTTTCGGCATATGTCGGAACCGGAACTGATCACGTTTGCAAAGTCCGTTTGGGCTGGAATCAACCTGCCCAATCTGGAGAACCACATCCTGCCGCTGCGGGCGAATGCGGACTTGGTGGTCAAAAAAGATCAGGCGCACGCCATCACTCTCGCTGAGGATCGTTACGTTTCCAGTCGCTAGCTACGATCAAACTTATCGGCTTTGCGTTGCCCGAACAGCATGCGCTGCTCGAGACGGCGCCGCACGGCTGCATAATAGGCTTCGAGGAAGGCAATATCGGTTTCCCCTGTTTGCGGTGTGTAGCCAATTTTGGTCGCAATCCGGTTGGCGACATTCTTTTTGATCTCCGGCGTCGATTGCCGCAACACATCTTCCAAAACGTGCAATTCATGAATGCCGTAAACGTCCAATTGCGCCGGCGTGAACGTAATCGGATTGGGCAAGTCGCTGACTGTCGGGGCGACCGAGGCGACATCTTTTAACAAACTGACTTTCGGAGCGTGAATGACCATCGTCCCGGCGACCAAATCACCAATCCGCAGCTTGTCTTTGTTGAATAGCGGAAACAGGACGAAGATCAGGCACCAGAATAGAAGCAGCCAAGTGATCCACGCATCGACGCCTTCCGCGCTGAAACTAAACACCACTGAAAGCGGCAGGAAAAACTCGATTTCGCGCATGAAATTGCGGGCAATCACGGCGTTGGCTGTGAGACGGCCGCCCTGCCGGTCGGCGACGCGCAAGCCGAGCGCGCGCTTGCCCGGCGTTGCGGCTTTGCGGCCAACCTCAAAGAAGATGAAATAGAAATTTCGGACAAAAAAGATCAGCACCTGCGCGACCGCCAGAGCGATCGGCCAGCCCCGCGCATCCATCGCACTGGCAACCGTCACAATCGAGAAAATGATCACGAAGATCAGGATGAATTGCAGACTGACATCGATCAGGAAGGCGCCGAAACGTTCCCCGAAATTAGAGTTCTTGAGCCGCAGCGCAGCCCCTTCTGGCGTCACCAATGTGCGGATGCGCTTATTCTCTGTTTCAACAGCGCGCATCCGGGCGCGGCGGCGCTGGCCTTCTTCAATCGCAGTGGGCTGTTTGATTTGCGCGTCAGTCACGGCGATCTCCGAGGCCGCGGCGCGGAATATAGAAATAAGCCAGCCAGAGGATCAAACTGTTCCCGGCAATCGTGTAGCGGATCGCATCGGAATTGATCAATTGCCGGCCAAACCCTTCGAGCAGGGCCGCGAGGAAGAGCATGACCACGGCGCCAATAATCACCATGGCGGCTTTCTCACCGGCGTCGCGCATCGATTGCATGCGCGATTTTCGCCCAGGGAAGGCCATGGCTCCACCAATCATAAAGCCTGCCGCCCCGGCTAGGATTACCGCGAACAATTCCGTGACGCCGTGAATGAACAGCCAACCGGTGAGTTCAAACGCCAGCCCTTTTTGCCAAAATACGGCAAAGAAGCTGCCAATATAGACGCCATTATAAATCAGCAGAACGGCGGTCGGGATGCCGAAGGCGAAGCCCAGTGCGAAGGCGAAAATCGCGATGCCACTATTGTGCGAGAACAGGCGCGCGGCGAACGCGCCGAGCAGATCAACAAGGCTTTGATCTGACGTATACAGCGTCGCGCGCAGATCTTGATAAGTGGCGTGCGGATTGCGCTCATCCCAGCCGGAATGAAAGGTCCAATACCACTCATTGTCATTCAGCGTCAGGAAGAAGGCGAGCAGGGCGCCGCCAAAGAGGCAGAGAAAGGCCAGCAAGGTTGGTCCCTTGGCGGCACTGACCGCGGCGGGCCAGTCGCGCGCGAAAAAGTTTGCAATCCGCTCCCCCATCCGTGCCCGCGTGCCATAAACGAAGAAGTAAGCGCGCGCGCAAAGCGATTCCAAATAGGCGATGACATTCTGGTCGAGGGAAATATTGCGGGCCACAGAAAGCGAGGAAACGGCTTGCCGATAGAGATGTGGGAGCTCCGCCAAATTGGCATCTGAGAGGCCGGAGACGCCGCGCTTTTCAGCGGTTTTGATGATTTGGTCGAGCTTGTCCCAATCGGCTTCACGTTCTTCCCGGAAGCGGTATGACTTCATGACGCGGTCGCTCACAGCATTTCCCTCCGCTTAATCTCCAAATAGCGCGACACGAGATCCGCGCTAAATCGTTCGGGCCGCGTCTCAATCACTTGCACGCCGAGGCGCTCAAGCTTGCGCAAGACCAGTTCTCTCTCTTTCAACAGGCTGTCAGCAATCACCGCGCGTGACACCAAGTCGGCGGTCACCGGCTCGGTTTCGACCATTGCCGACAATTGCTCATCCTCGAAACAGGCAAAGATCACCAAATGCCGATCGAGCAAGCGTTTGACATTGTCGAGCATCAGTTCGGCAGAAATCGTGTCGACGAAATCGGTGAAAAGAATGATCAAGCTGCGGCGCTGCAAACGGGTCGATAAAGACGACAGCGCGAGCGTATAATTGGCGTCCTCAACCGAATAATCGAGCTGCGAGGCAAGCTTTTGTAGGTGCGGAAAGGCGCCGGGGCCGGTCAGCACATTGCTGCTCACCGTCGGCCGCGCATCAAAGCCAAATAGCGCCGTTTTATCCCCCGAGCGGAGCGACACAAAAGCCAAAAGTAGCGCCGCATTAATCGCCCGATCAATTTTCGGCACGCCTCCGAGAGGTTCGCACATCAAGCGCCCCGTATCGAAGGCGAAAACTATATTATGGTTGCGCTCGGTGCGGAACTCTTTGGCCAGCAACTGGCGGTGACGGGCCGAGTGTTTCCAATCAATCGAGCGGCGGTCCATGCCAGTCGAAAACTCGCGAAGGGCATCAAACTCAGACCCATTGCCGCGATCAATTTGCATTTTGATCCCGAAATCAGCGTCGCGAGTATAAAGGCGGACGGCCTCATCCTGGACCCAGCGGGTGTTTGGTGTGACCGCGATTTCCACATCAAGGGGCTCGACCCGTTTGATCCGGATCAGGCCTAGTGGGCCTGTCCAATCTAGCCATAGGCGCTCAAGCCGGCCATTGCCGCGCCGTTTCGGCGTTAGGTCACAGCTAAATGAGTGTCGCCCGCCGGGCCATCCGAATAGGCGCGTCGCTGGCGGTTGGACGATATATTCATTGGTCTCCACCAGGGCAGAGATATGCGTCGGCGTCGGACCGCTCTCAACCCGGATCTCAATTTCCACCGGGTCTGTGCTGCTCATGTAAAGAACACTCGGCGGCGAAACCGCGATATTGAGCGCGGTACGCCGCGGCGCCATCGCCAAATCGAGCAGCATCAAGCCGCATAGACCGCCAATCCACGCCCCTGAAATGCTCCAATAAGCGGGGGCAAAGACAGCAATGATGAGGAGCAAAGGTAGCCCCAGCAGCATCAGCCAAATGGCTCGGAGGGAGGGTGCAATCACCGCCCGCTCCTTAACGCGGCGCCGGCGTTTGCTGAATGATCTCGGTCAGCGTGTCATCGGTCGTGCGCCCTTCAATCTCTGCCGCGGGGGAGAGGATGACACGGTGGCGCAGCGCTGGCAGGGACAGTGCTTTGACATCATCCGGCACGACATAGTCGCGGCCATCCAGCGCGGCTTTGGCGCGGGCAGCGGCGGCAATCGCGGCGGCGGCGCGCGGGCTCGCGCCATGGGACAAGGCCGGAGTTTCTCGGGTTAGCCGAACAATATCGACAATATAAGCGACCACATCGTCTTGTACGCGGACGCCAGAGACTGCGGTAACGGCTTCAGACAGTTGCTCGGCTGTGACCACGGCCTCGACGCCGAACGCGGTGGTGCTCTTCATCCCGGTGCGATTGCCGTGCCCGGCGACAATGGCGAGTTCTTCGTCGCGGCTCGGATAGGCCAAGACGTGTTTGAATAAGAACCGGTCGAGTTGCGCTTCCGGCAGCGGATATGTGCCTTGTTGTTCAATCGGGTTCTGCGTCGCGATGACGGTGAAGCGATCATTCAAAGGATACGGATCGCCATCAATCGTGACTTTGCGCTCCTGCATCGCTTCGAGCAAAGCCGCTTGGGTTTTAGGCGGCGTTCGGTTGATCTCATCTGCGAGCAGAATATCGGTAAAGATTGGTCCTTTGGTGAGCGTGAACTCATTGGTTGAGAAGTTGAACAAATTGGTGCCGAGCACATCCCCAGGCATCAAGTCTGGGGTGAATTGGATTCGGCCAAATTCCAGTTTGATCGCTGCTGCAAAACACTGCGTCAGCAGGGTTTTGGCAGTCCCGGGCGGACCTTCGAGCAGAATATGGCCGCCGGCAAATAAGCCGGTAAGCATTAAATCCACCGTTGCCGATTGGCCAATCACGGCTTTGCCAACTTCGCTGCGAATTTGCTCAGCAAGCGGTTTGATATCATCAATCTTCATCTTTGATCTCCTCACGCCACCGCCACAAAGCGAGGGCTTGGTCTCTTAATTCGGTTCGGGTCGCGGCTGCCTCCGCCAGATTTTGGCTTTCTTCGCTCCAGGTCCGCGCGAGGTCTTTCTGCTTAGCCAAACGGTCCGCAGTGCGTGCGAAGACCTCGTCTGGAAGCTGCGTCGGCAGGCCCAGGCGTTTGGCCAGATTGCGTTGGATGACTTGGCGATAGGCCGGCGCCATCTGACCTTCGCGGCGCGCCATTGAGATCAGGCCAGCGGAGCTCTCAGCCAGTGCTTTTTTGCCGAACGTGATGGCGCGCTCTTCTTTAAGATGCGGTCCAAAGCGGACAAAGGCGCTCCATCCGAGCAGCAACATTGTCATAAACCCAATCATAGTGGCGCCCAGAAACGGCACATCGAAGATCGCCCGCAGCAAGCTCTCTGAGCGTTCAAACCCGTGCAAGGTCGCATCAAATGTGACACCTTGATCGGAATAATCTTTGATCCAATCAAACAGGCCCAGGGCAAAACGGGCATTTTCTCGGTTCGACAGGCCGAACGTATTGAGCAGGTCTGGGTCGCTGAGAATGTAAATCGAGCGCCCCGGGACTTTTGAGACCAAAGCGCCCCCCGGCGTATCCACCACGACATTTAGACTGTCGCTTTCGATGACTTGCATCTCTTGCTCAAAGCGCGGCGTTGTCGGGCCGAAGGGTGAGGGGATCGTGCCAGGGTCGCGGACGCGCCAGACCTTCAAATCAGAATCAAACAGCCGCGCTATCGACGTCGCGATCGACTTATCCAGGAGATCTGTATCCTCTTGCCAATTGGGTTTTGCCGGGTCCACTCGCCCGGTCCATTTGGGCAGCACATAGAGTGCCGGCTCAGAGACATTTTCCAAGTCGAAATCGTCAATGCGGGCGAGGCCATAGCTCGGTATCGTGAACACCAATAAGCCATCAGAAGAATCACGCGTGCTGGCCAGCCGCGAAATCGTGACCGTCTGCCCATCCGCTTCGAGCAACGTCACCAAGCCGGCATAGCCCAGCGCAGAACTGGAATAAGGATGCTGCGCCGCCCGGTCCTTATTGGCCAAATCGGGCGACCAGGCCAGAAGTACAAAAATCGCGATAAAGGCCAACGTGCCAAAGCCGATCATCAAAGTCGACACAGTCGAGGAGAAGGGATTGCTGGTCTGCGGCAGTCTTTCGCTCATGCCCAGGCCTCCCCAAAGGCGAACCGCTCATACGAGGCGCGGGCTTCTTGCCACCCCGTTTCATCAACGTCTCGGCCGCCAAAGAAGCTGCGCTCGACAATTCTTATAATCGGGGTCAAGGTGCCGCGAATTTGCTCGGGCAAAAGGCCAAGGCTGCCAATTTCACGGGCCGTAAGCGATCGCCCAATGGCGCCGGACTTCTTTTCCTGAATGTCGTCAATCGAGCGGAAGAGGAGCAAGTGAACAGCTTCCGCGAACCGGCCTTGTGCTGCCAGCGCATCAGCGTCTTCGAGCAGAGCTTTGGCTCTGGTTGGTTCGGGCCGCAGCGTATTATCGACAGAGACATTAGCTTTGATCTTGTCTTCTTTCTTGCGGCCGCGCAGGGTCATTTGCTCGCCGAAGACCATATAAAGCCCGGCGCCAATTGCGATAATAACCAACAGAATCAGTAAATAGCCGAGCACGCTGCCAATCGCGGAGAAGAAATTGGCAATTGCTCGCAGGATCGGTCCCGGTTCGTTGCGCTCGCGCAATTCACCGTCGTCAAATTCAGGGTCCGCTACAGGTCGTTCGCGCTGCAAGTCTTCGTCAGCCTGATATGCTTCGAGCGCCTGGTCCAAGCGTTGGTCGGAAATCGTGTTCGTTTCCTGAGGGTCAGATTGCCCGGCGCTGCTCAAGGCAAGACTGGCGGCCACAAGCGCAACACTTAAGCTTCTCAAATATCCGCCTGCGATCACGCAATAGCCTCCGATCCCCTTCCTTACTAAACAGAACGCACCGCCATGGTCTATTCGTATCTTGTACTTTCCGGCGGTGAATCTGATATAAAGACATTCTGTAAAAAAGAGGCCGAAACATGGATCGCGCGGGGCAGTATCAAGATCTCAAAGCCGAAATTGAAAGCGTTGTTTCGGGGGAGACTTATGCCCCCGCGCGCTATGCCAGCGCAGCTTGCCTGTTGGCACAAGCTTTTTCGCCGCGTTTCTTTTGGACCGGCTTCTATGTCGTTGATCCGTTAAAGCCTGAAGAGCTTGTCGTCGGGCCGTATCAAGGCACGCTCGGCTGTTTGCGCATCCCGTTTGGCAAAGGCGTATGCGGCGCCAGCGCGGCGCGCAAAGAGACTGTGCTGGTGCCTGATGTGCATGCTTTTCCTGGCCATATTGCCTGTGACAGCCGGACCAATTCAGAAATTGTCGTGCCCGTCTTTGACCCGGACGGACAGCTCGCAGCGGTGCTCGATGTCGACAGCGAACAGCCGGATGCCTTCGATCTTGTCGATCAATCAGGGCTGGAGGCTATCTGTGCCATTCTCCTGACCGCCTAGGTCGGCAGAGGTGTCAGCCTCAATTGCGATATCAGCCAAGGGTGATATTTGCGGCAAAGCCGCTGCTACCTGCGTCGCCAAGGCCCGTTCCATAATATCGAGCTTCTCCGCCCGCACGCCGGCTTGTACTTCAATTGAGGGATTGAACGTCATCCATAGATCAGAGACCGAGTCATAAGCTGGCCACTGGGCCAGGCCTTCGCCATTCGGATTGCCTGTTTTGGCGAAATTGCTCCAATATTTGCCCATCGCTTCGGTCAAGACTTTGTCCTCTTCGGTGAGCCCTGCCAATGGGCTGTGCGAGTTGAAAACAAAGAAGATTTCCGAGGCGTGGAAGGCGCCAATCGTTTGCGATTTTGACGGCGGAACGCGGGTGAAATGATAGAGATAAGTCGGCGCTCCAGCGCGGACATTGGCGCGCGCAAGATAGCGCATATGGACCCCAAATAAATCGTCGCCAAGCATGTCTGTCTCGGCGCTTTGATAGGTGTCCGGGTCATCGAGACCATAGAGTTCGATCAGAGCCGCCGCATCCACGTCGCCGTAAAGGTCACGCAGCAGCGCCAAGCGATCTTCGAGCGCATCTGGGAAGACCGGTGCTAAGACGGTTGGAACTTGCATGCTGGGATAGAAGAGCGTGGCTTCGTCAGCATTATAGCCGGCCAGGATCGGGACATTGTGAATGCTGCCATCCGCAATCGCGGCGCCCATGAGTTTCGGAATGACGACGCCGTCAACGGTTGGCAAACGATAATCGCCAAGCTCTGGTGTTTTGGCGATTTGAGCGACAATCTGCTCGGCTGGAAGGGCGCGTAGATCAGCCGCGCTGGCGTCAGCTGGCGCCAATCCTTCAAAGAAGGCGATCCCGGCCTCATGCATGCTCATCCGGCCATCAATCGCGGTGGTCAAGCCATTGGCATTGTAAGACGAAGCGCCGCTTTGCAGAATGGCTTTGTGGAACAGGCCTTCGCTCATCGGGGTCGCCATAATCTCAGTCACAGATTGCGCGCCGGCGCTCTCGCCAAAAATCGTGACATTGTTCGGGTCACCGCCAAACACCTCGATATTGTCGCGGACCCAGGCCAGAGCAGCAACTTGGTCGAGCAAGCCATAATTGCCAGATACGCCGCGTGGATCGTCGGCGCTGAGGCTTGGGTGGGCGAGATAGCCAAAGGGACCAAGGCGATAATTCACGGTCACCAGGACGGTGCCATTTTCGACCAATTGATTGGCTTGGTAGATGCTCTGCGAGCCGGCGCCTGATTGGTGGCTGCCGCCATGGATCCAGACCATGACCGGCTGCAGCGTTTCGCCGCCGGCATTGGCGGTGCGCACGTTCAAGAAGAGGCAGTCCTCGCTCTCGGCAGGAGGTGGGCCGCTTTCTAGCGCGATTGTCGCTAAGTGACGCTGCACCGCGCTGAGGCCCATACCATTGAGCAAGTCATTGAGAAACTCGCCGCTGCCTTCACGCGACTGCAGACATTCGGCGCCAAAGTCGCGGCCATCGCGAACCTCGTCCCATGTGAGCGGCGCGGCCGGTGGGCGCCAACGCTCAGCGCTGGCGAAGGGAATGCCATTGATTTGAAGAATGTCTTCATTGCCGCCGTCAATGCCAGATTGGATTTGACCTTGCGCCAAAGTCAGGACCGGCCCTTGCGCCAGCGGCGGCGCCGGTTTGGTGATCATCCAAACCAAACCGTAATAGGCGAGGGCGAGCGCTGCGGCGATCACCGCGAGGATAATGAGAAGGCGCTTCATAATCGGTCTCCACAGGGGCTTGGCGAAGAGGTTAGTGTGAACCTGCAAAGGCGCCAGTAAAATCTACGGTTGTTCGCGTCAGATCGGTTTAATCTCAGGATCAATGTCGGGCGCGCTTTTTGGATCGTTCCATCCGATAAAGTCTACAAACCGGCCAAGCTCGCGCGCATACCAATTGAGCGTGTCGCGAAAATTGGCTTCACTGACACCGTGCAGCATGTTGACATTGTGTTCTAGGAACGGGTCATTTTCGGCATCGAGATAGGCTTTCGTCCATTTCGTTTGGTTCCAATTGGATAGGTCGGACGGTTTCTTACCATATTCAAAATCAAATCCTGCACTGAAGGATAGAACCTCGCAGACATTGGTTTCACCGCCGCAGGCCATGAAGGCAATCTGAAAGTCGACGCCGCTGGCCCCGGACCGTATGATAAGCGCATCATTTTCGCCTTTGGTCAGTTCAGCTTTGAAGCCTTCATCTTGAAGAATCGCGGCAATCCGTTCTGGATCGCTGGCATCGACCAATTCAGCGCTTTCGGCGACTGCAAAGAACGGCAGCGCCCATGCGATCAGCCCCAGGACAAGCGCTTTCATTGCACGTCCCCGTGCAGCGAAAGGGGCCGCGTCACAATCAAGTCCTGACATAACAGTCCCGCATCCCGGTGCCGCGACATGGATTTGTATTCGGGATGGTTGAGCGTTGCGATAAAGGCCTGACGGCTCGGGAAAGAATTGACCAGAACGCCGTCCCAATTGCCGCCGCCAATGAAATAGCGCTCGGTTATGGCCAGCAGGCTGGTTGTGCCGCCGACTTCTGCCGCGGCTTTGGTGAAGGCTTCTGAGTAGCGCATATAGGCGGTCTCGCCGCTACACGCCTCGCCATATTCCGGGTCGCCCTCGGCATAAGCCGCTTTAACACGGAACTTGAGCAAATTAACTTGGCTGATCGGGCCGTCATGCGGATCATCTCGAAACGCTCGAAATTGATCGGCTGTGGGTTGAAATGCGGGCATGACAGTCCTCCTCTTCGCCGTGCTGCTTAGGGACGCAGGGCTTCATTTTTGGCAAAGAAACGCGATAAGTAAAACAATGCCGCAGCGTGATGAGAGTGCTGCACCTCCATCGTCTCATAATTCAGATAATCTGCCAGCGGCATTTCTAAGACTTCTATTTCCTCATTGGCATCGAGCGCCTGCTCGCCGCTGCGCTCACAGCCAAGAGCGACAAAGAAATTGAGCTGATTGGTCTGCGTCGCCGGGTTGGGATAGCAGCGGCCAATATGATGCATCTCACGCGGGACATAGCCCGTTTCCTCGAGCAATTCGCGCCGGCCAATGGCTTCATAATCGGTATCCCCAGGTTCGCCGCCGCCGCCCGGAAGGCCGGTGACGATGACCCCGCCGGGATGGCGATATTCGCGCACCAGAACGATGTTGCCCTCATCTGTGAGCGGCACGACCAAAGTCCACATCGGAAAGTCGAGTACATGATAGGTTGGAATAATATGCCCGTCGGCCCGCTCACACGTCTCCGTGCGTAGGCGGATATATTGATCGCTGATCACTTCTTTCGAGGACAGCGTTTTCCACGGTTTGATCAAAGGGACTATTCCAATTTCATCATAGCGGCCGGACACTGGCCTAAGGCTTCACCCAGTTCAAACATGCGATCGGGTTGCTCAGCAAGCATCCGGTTTTGAAAATCCCTGAGACCGGTCTGGCTCTCTGTTTCCAAATGACCTGTTTCTTCGTTGAAATCGCTGTCTTCGAGAATTCGGGCAGATGTTTCAGCCCGGCATCGGCAGTTCGCTTCTGAATTGCCTTGGTCGATACAAATTTCAACGCGGACTTCGATGGCGGACTCTTTGGTCGGGGTCGGATGTGTATCGATGCCGAGCGTCGTTGGATCAATGAACACGCGTTCGGCTTCTGCTGGGACAGCGATCGGCACCTCCATGAGCTGCTTTGTCGGGGTCACCTGAAAGAGGTGGTTTTCCGGTGTCACTTTAAGGGGTTCTTGCGCGGCGATTGTGCCGGTCATGACCATTAGCGCGATCGTCCCCACAATCGATCTCATCATTGGTTTAGTCCTTCTTCAAATGCCGATCCAAAAAGCTCATGCGGGTTTTCATTAAATGCGTGCCCAGGGTTTGCCCGCGAATACCATGACGTTGGCCCGGATAGGTCATTAATTCGAAGACAATGCCGCGCTGCTGCAGCTCGGCCATCAATCGGGTTGTATTGTCGAATGTGACATTATCATCCGCCATGCCATGGATCAGCATGAGGTTCGGTAGGACTGTCTCAAGCCGCTCCAAGTGATAAAAGACCGATGATTTTTCGTAGCCGTCGGCATTGTCCTGCGGCAAATCCATGTAACGCTCAGTGTAGAACGTGTCGTACAGCGCCCAATCTGCGACTGGCGCCCCAGCCACGGCGGCCGCGAATGTGCCTTCGGGCGCTTGCAAGATCGTCATCATCGTCATGTAGCCGCCATATGACCAGCCTTGAATGCCAACCCGGTCGCCGTCGACAAAGGCCTGAGATTTCAGCCAATCGACCCCGACAAGCAGGTCTCGCACTTCCGGGAGGCCCATTTGGCGGTGGATCACGTTCTCGAACGTGCGCCCGCGATTGGCCATGCCGCGATTGTCGAGCCGGAACACGACATAGCCTTGGCGGCTATAATACTGATCCGACAAGCGTTCCCAATTGCGATTGACGGTTTGCGCATGTGGGCCGCCATAGGTCTCGACCAATGCCGGATAGGTTTTGCCAGGATCAAAGTCTGGCGGCAATTGGATGGAGTAATAGAGGGTCTGGCCGTCTTCTGCCGTCAGGGTGCCGTATTCAGGAACGGTGTGGTTCTCCAAATAGGGCGCATAGGGGTGGCGCTCGTCGAGCTTGTTCTCTTCGATCCAAGTGATCAACGAGCCATCCGCGCGGTAGAGTCCGGTTTGAGACGGCTGACTTGGGCTAGAGCTTGCGCCAACAAAGCTCTTTCCGTCGGGCGCCATGGTCACCGACCAGAATTTGCCGGACGTGGTGATCTGAACCGGGTCGCCGCCGTCAATGGGCAGGCTGTAAAGGTGGCGCTCAAGCGGCGTTTCACCGTAGCCGGTGAAATAGAGTGTCTCTTCGGCTTCGAACACACCTTCGAGCGACGCCACGACCCAGTCTTCAGGGGTCAGCGGGACAAAGGTCTCACGGCCATCAGCGCGGCTGGCGAGAATTTGTCGGCCACCTTCGGCTGACTCCGCGCTGAGCGTATACATGAAGGCGGCGGTGGAGAAATCACTGGCTAAATTGACCCAGGTGTCATGCGTCTCGGTGAACACATAAGCTGGGTCGCTGGCCATGGCCTGACCGGCATTGGGCATGCGGATCGTGGTCAGGTCGTAATCTGTTTGGTCGCGATTGATGCGGCCAATGAACAGGTTCTCGCCGCCGGTGCGACCGCGCCGAAAATAGACACGGGCCAAATACTGGTCGGTGGCGGGGCCCCAATCATCGCGGCGCCAATCGATCTGAGTGACCGCGCCGGTTTGTAAGTCTTTGACAAACAGATCGACGATCGCGTTCGGGCGCCCGGCGCGGGGATAGCGTTGATTGATGACGGTGACATCTTCCGCCGCAATGTCGAAGCGGGGGATAATGTCGACAGGGCTTTCATCGACTTTCGTATAAGCCAGATAGCGATCATCCGGGCTCCACCAATAGCCGGTATAGCGGTCCATTTCCTCTTGCGCGACAAACTCCGCGACGCCGTAGGCAATGGCGCTTTCAGGCTCCGTATCCGGCGTGACCTGGCGCTCTGTCCCGGTGGCGAGTTCAATCGCAAACACTGCGCCGTCGCGGACGAAACTTACATAATGGCCGCCCGGCGAGACTTTGGCGTCGTATTCAAACGCATCCGTGTCAGTTAGTTGGCGGGCCTCAGGACCGGTCTCGGTCAAGGTCACCAAATGCAAATCACCGCCCAAAGGCACAAGCAGCGTATCGGCCGTGCCCCAATCATACGAGACAATGCCTTTGCGCCCGGCAATCCGTTTGCGTTCGCGCAGGGCTTTTTCGGCTTCTGAGAGCTCGATCTCTTTCGGCTCGAGCAATTTTGAATCGACCAACAAGCTTTGCGCCCCGGTGGCCACGTCGAACTGCCACAAATCATAGCGGCTGGCTTCATCCGCGCGGGCTTTTAGAAAGGTCACGCGCTGGCCATCTGGGCTGTACTTGACCCCGCTCGGGGATGGGCCCGAGAGGCTGGGGCTGGCAAATAGACGTTCAATTGTGAGCGGTTTTTGGTCGACCATAGGGCTCGCTTCCGTAGATGGGGTTTGGGCGACGGGCGCCGCGCAGGCGGACATCACCAATGCCGCAGCGGGCAAGACGAGGGTTCTCAACATGGTCAAAGGGCTAGCGCGCGCAGCGCCGCTTGTCAGCCCTCGATGTCGTTTTCCGGCCCGAGCAGCTCAGCCCGCCGGTTCCGAAAGGACACTTTGTTGCGCTGGTCCGACCCGCCATACCCCTCTTTGCCTCTTGCACTATTCAATCGTGCCAGTAACACACGGCAAATTCTATCCCATTTGGAGCAGCGCGCTATGGCCGGACCGCAATATGTTTATCACATGCAGGGTGTCTCAAAGACCTATCCTGGTGGCAAACAAGTGTTTGAGAACATTCACCTGTCCTTCTTGCCAGACGCCAAGATTGGCGTGGTCGGGGTCAACGGCGCCGGTAAATCGACGCTTCTAAAAATCATGGCGGGGGTTGAGACCGAATTTAACGGCGAGGCCTGGGCCGCAGATGGCATTCGAGTCGGGTACCTGCCGCAAGAGCCACAACTCAATCCTGAGCTTTCTGTGTTTGAGAATGTCGCCGCTGAATGCCCTGAAAAGCAACTGCTCGATCAGTTCAACGCGATTTCGATGAAGCTCGCCGAGGATTATACAGACGAGCTGATGGAAGAGATGACGGTGCTGCAAGAGCAAGTCGACGCCGCCGACGCTTGGGACATTGACAATAAAATCGAGATGGCGATGGAAGCCTTGCGCTGCCCGCCGGACACAGCCGATGTCAGTGCGTTGTCCGGGGGTGAGATTCGCCGTGTCGCGATTTGCCAGCTGCTGCTTTCGCGCCCTGATATGATCCTGATGGATGAGCCGACCAACCACTTGGATGCCGAGACAGTGGCCTGGCTGCAAAACTATCTGATCAATTTCAAAGGCTGCGTCATCCTGGTCACCCACGATCGTTATTTCTTGGATGATATTACCGATTGGATCCTCGAGCTCGATCGCGGCCGCGGCATTCCTTATGAAGGCAATTACTCGGCCTGGCTCGAACAAAAAGCCAAGCGGATGGAGCAAGAATCCCGCGAAGATAAAGGCCGCCAACGCGCCCTTGCCAAGGAATTGGAATGGGTCCGCTCCAGTCCGAAAGCCCGCCAAGCTAAATCTAAGGCGCGGATTCAATCCTATGAGGAATTGGCCAATAGGGCCGAGCGCGAAACCGTATCGAGCGCGACAATCCGCATTCCCCCAGGTCCGCGCCTCGGCAATAAAGTGCTGGAAGCTGAAAAGCTGCGCAAAGGCTTCGGCAACAATCTTTTGATCGAAGATCTTGATTTCAAACTCCCGCCGGGCGGGATTGTCGGCGTGATTGGTCCGAACGGGGCGGGCAAGTCGACTCTGTTCAAAATGATCCTGGAGCAAGAACAGCCTGATGCTGGCACGCTGGAGCTCGGCGATACGGTCAAGCTCGGCTATGTCGATCAGAGCCGCGATACGCTTGATGACAAAAAGAATGTCTGGGAAGAAATTTCCGACGGGCTAGACGTGATCAAGCTCGGCAGCGTTGAGATGAACTCGCGCGCCTATGTTAGCGCGTTTAACTTCAAGAAAACCGATCAGCAAAAGCCGGTTGGCAAACTTTCAGGCGGGGAACGTAACCGCGTCCACTTAGCGAAAATGCTGCGCGAAGGCGGCAATTTGCTGCTCCTCGATGAGCCGACCAACGATCTCGACGTTGAAACCCTGCAAGCCCTTGAAGAGGGTCTTGAGAGCTTCCCAGGTTGCGCCGTGGTGATCTCGCACGATCGCTGGTTCTTGGACCGCATGGCAACCCACATTCTGGCCTTTGAAGGCGACAGCCATGTCGAGTGGTTTGAGGGTGATTTCAGCTCTTATCTCGAAGACAAAAAACGCCGCCTCGGCCCGGACGCGGTCGAGCCCAAGCGCGTAAAATTCAAGAAGTTCGCGCGCTAAATCACATCGTCGGGGCCTGTGATCGCGTGAAACGCTGTTTCTGACCTCGTTCAATTGTCGCGCCGTGTGGATGGACTACAGTTGAAAGAGAATCGGCAAACGAAGATTTGGGAGACGGGTGATATGAGACGACTTTTGATGGGCGCTGCGCTCAGCCTGGCAATAACCGCCTGCGCCGCGCCTGCGCCTGACGCCCTGGCGCCCGTTGACGCCGTGTCCTATGCGCCAAACGCGATGCTGGCGAAAACGCTGCCAGAACTGTCTGATGCTTTGACTGCCGGGGAGATGACATCGGCTGACCTGGTCGCAGCCTATCTCGCGCGGATCGACTCGGTTGATCGCAATGGCCCGACTTTGCAAGCTGTGTTGTCGCTCAACCCGAATGCGATGTCAGAAGCTGAAGCCAGCGATGCTCGCCGCGCCGCCGGTGAACCTATGGGCCCTCTGGACGGCATCCCCGTTCTGCTCAAAGACAACATTGAAAGCCTCGATCCAATCGCGACCACGGCCGGCGCTTTGGCCCTGAAAGACAATGTCACCGGCCGTGACAGTCCGTTGGTCGCTGGTTTGCGGGCGCAAGGGGCGATCATTCTCGGCAAAACCAATCTCAGCCAATGGGCCAATTTTAGATCAAATGATTCAATGAGCGGTTGGTCAGCGCTCGGCGGCCAAGTGCGCAACCCGCATATGCTCGATCGCAATCCTTGTGGCTCGAGTTCAGGCTCGGGCGCAGCGGCAGCGGCCTCGCTGGCGGCAGGCACAGTGGGCACCGAGACCAATGGCTCGATCATTTGCCCATCAAACGTCAATGGCATTGTCGGATTCAAGCCGACGGTCGGCCTGGTGGCGCAAGACTATATCATCCCAATCTCATCGTCGCAGGACACAGCTGGACCGATGACAAAATCGGTCACAGGCGCTGCGATGATGCTCAACGCCATGGCCACTGGGGCAATGAAAACAGATTATGTTAGCGGCTTGGATGCCGACAGTCTGTCGGGCCAGCGGGTTGGCGTGCTGCGCTTCGCGCAAGGCTCGAGCGCCGATATTCAAGCGCGATTTGATGCGGCGCTCAGCGTGCTTGAAGCGCAAGGCGCGGTTCTGGTGGAGATTGAAGCGTTTGAGCCAGCGGCTGAGAATTACTGGGGCGATGCCCTGTCGGTCTTACACTATGAGTTCAAGCATACGCTGAACGCCTATCTCGCCAGCAGCCCAGAAACCGTCTCTACACGGACTCTCACAGATTTGATCGCCTTCAATGAAGACAATTCCAAAATAGAACTCGCTCTGTTTGATCAGAGCATATTTGTCGCCTCAGAAGCAAAAGGTCCGATCACGGACGAAGCCTATTTGACGGCATTGGCCAATGTCCAGTCTGCGTCGCGGGAAAATGGGATCGACAAATTGCTGAGCGAAAATGATGTCGCGATGTTGGTGGCCCCATCTGGACCGCTCAGCCCCCGGATCGACCCGGTCAACGGCGATGTTTGGCCGAATTGGGCAGGTGCTGGATATTTAGCTGCGATCTCTGGATATCCACACATCACGGTTCCGATGGGCGAAGTGCACGGCATTCCGCTCGGTGTCTCTATCATGGGCGCTAAAGATGCGGATGCTGATATCCTGTCATGGGGCTATGCCTTTGAACAAGCGAGTCAGCTGCGCGTTGAGCCGCAATATTTGGCGAGCGCGGAAGACGGACCGGAGATTGTGAGGGCGATGAAAGCGAAATGAGCTAGCTCACAAAAAAGAGTAAGGGTCGATATCGACCGCGGCGCGGGCGGCGTTGGGTAGTTTCAGAGCGTTCACCCAGGCCGCCATATAGGCGGATAAGTCGATCTCGCGCGGGGCGGTGATGAGGAAGCGCAGCCGGTGTCGCCCGCGCAATATACTGATCGGCGCCGGCGCTGGGCCATAGACCGTGACGCCGTCGCCATGCGGCGCAGACTTGCCGGCGGCGAGGCCGATCTCCTTCGCCATGCCCGCATCCGGGGCCGACAGGACCAGCGCCGCCATTCGGCCGAATGGCGGCAGGGTCAGCTCATGCCTGACATCGCGCTCAATTTTTAGGAACCCATCACGGTCACCGGCCGCCAGGGCCTGCATGGCCGGGTTGTTCGGCTGGTAGGTCTGGATCAGTGCGCGGCCCGGGCGTTCGGCGCGGCCCGCGCGGCCTGCAACCTGGCTGAGCAATTGATAGGTTCGCTCACCGGCGCGCAGGTCGCCCCCTTGTAGGCCGCTATCAGCATCGACGACTCCGACCAAAGTGAGGTTTGGAAAATTATGTCCCTTGGCGACGATTTGCGTGCCGACTAGAACGTCAATCTCGCCCTCGGCCATCCGCTCGACAATGCCGCGCGTGGCGTCGCCGCCCATTGCTGTGTCGGAGGAAAAGATCTCAACATTCGCCTCCGGCAGCAGCACCCGCACCTCTTCGGCGACGCGTTCCACGCCGGGGCCGACCCCCATAAGGGAATCCTCAGCCCCGCACATTGGGCACTTGTCTGGCTTGGGCATAGACCAACCCGTCAGGTGGCAGACCAGACGGTTGGTATAGCGGTGCTCGGTGAGCCAGCTTTCCGTCCCTGGGCTTTTCAGGCGCTCGCCGCAGGCCTTGCAAATAACTAGCGGCGCATAGCCGCGCCGGTTCAGGAAAAGCAGACTTTGCTCGCCCTCGGCATGTGTCGCGACCAGCGCCTTGCGGAGGGTCGGTGACAGCCACGTGCCGGTCTCCGGTGTGTTTGAGCGCAAATCGACCAAATGCATGTCGGGGAGTTTGGCTGCGCCGGGTCGTGCTGATAGCTTTAAGCGTTGATATCGCCCCGCTTCCGCATTGACTATGGTTTCAAGTGCCGGTGTGGCTGAGGCGAGGATCACACAAGCCTCTTCGAGCTTTGCCCGCATGACAGCCATATCGCGCGCGTGGTAGCGCACGCCGTCTTCTTGCTTGTAACTGGTATCGTGCTCTTCATCGACAATGATCAGTTTGAGGTTTGAGAATGGCAGGAATAGCGCTGAGCGCGCGCCGGTGACAATTCTCGCCCGGCCATGGGCGACTTCGCGCCAGGTGCGCCGTCTCTGCTGATCGCGGAGCGATGAGTGCCAGGGCGCGGGCCCTGCGGAAAACCGGCTTTCAAAGCGATCAAACACGGCTTGTGTCAGGGCAATTTCAGGAAGTAGGACGAGCACTTGCGCCGTCGGATCCTGGGCGAGAGTTTCAGAAATCGCTTCGAAATAGACTTCGGTCTTGCCGGATCCAGTAATCCCATCGAGCAAGAAAGGTTGATAGCCGCCTTGTTTGACCGCGTCGCGCAAAGCTTGGCTCGCGCTCGACTGTTCCGGCGTCAGGTCTGGTCCAGCCAGACTTGGATCCGGGGTGGGGTAGGGCAGGTCGGTGGACAGCACTTCCGGCGTCAAGCTGCCCGCTTCGGCTAAGCCTTTTATTACTGACGAGGACACACCCGCTTCCTGGGCCAGAGCGGCGGCGCTCGCCGGTCCGATCACGCCCGCTGCTTTGAGAACCTTTTCGCGCGCTGAGGTCATGCGATTGGTTCGGTGCCCAGTCGAATCGTAAACCGTCTGGGTCGGGGAGGGCGATAAACCGCCTCTCGAACGCAGCGCCATACCGAGCACTTGTCCTGGCCCGGCAACGTTATATCGCGCACAAAACTCGATGAAGCGGCGCATCGATTGCGGCATTGACGGGGTCGGGAACACTGTCTCTATGTCTTTTAGCATGCGCTCCGGATCTGAATCGGTCACCTCCCAAACGACGCCGGTTCGGGCGAACTTTCCAAGGGGCGCGCGGACATATGACCCCTCTTCGATCGCCATTCCGTCTGGAATGGCGTACTCAAACGGCTCCGGAAGCGGCAGTGGAAACAGGATGCGGGCTGTCAGCATTTGCCTTCCATAGCAGAGCCTGCGCGCTCGGAAACCTGCTATTAAGCATCATCGTCGACATTGAAGGTCATGGCTTTGATTGATGGCTTCATGAATTATATTCAACGCGAGCAAAGGCTGGCGGCAAACACGGCTGACGCGTATCGCAGCGACTTGTCCGAGTTCATGGGCTTTTTGCGCGGGCATTTGGAGCGAGAGCCCGGCATTCGCGCCTTTGCGGAGCTACAAGCACGCGACATTCGCGCCTTCTTGGCGGCACGTCGGCGCGACGGCCTGGCCGATGCCTCGATTGCCAGGCTGCTCTCAGCCATCAAGAGTTTCTATCGCTGGCTCGACCGCGCGCACGGTCTCGAAAACCCTGAAATCGCTTTTCTCACTGGTCCCAGACGGGGGCAACGGTTACCCCGGCCAGTTTCCGAATTGGCGGCCAAGGACATCTTGCAGCAAGCCGAATTGATCCAGGAGGAGCCTTGGATTGCGGCGCGCGACGTTGCAGCCTTGAGCTTAATGTATGGTGCTGGCCTGCGCATTTCGGAAGTGCTGGACCTGGCGGGTGATATCAAGGCAGCGCCCGAGCGCCTGCGGATCAAAGGCAAAGGTGGCAAGGTTCGCATCGTCCCAATCATATCGGCTGTGCGCGAGGCGATCTCTGAATATGCCGCGTTATGTCCCTATGCGGTGAACGCAAAAACTCCACTCTTTTACGGCGCGAGAGGCAAACGCTTGCAAGCGCCGGTGTTGCGAAAACAGGTGCAGATCTTGCGCGGCGCTTTGGGGTTAACGGAAGCGGCGACCCCGCACGCCTTGCGCCACAGCTTTGCGACGCATTTGCTAGCGCACGGAGCTGATTTGCGAGCCATTCAGACGCTGCTGGGGCATGCCAGCTTATCGACAACGCAGATTTATACAGATGTTGAGGCGGGGCATTTGCGGAACGTGCACGCGAGTGCGCATCCGCGGGGGTGATTTGGTCGACGATACCGCAAATTCCTTGGCACCAAAATCGTCTCTCTAAGTGTCAAGGAGAGTCGTTGCCTCGGTTTCCGGTTCTTCAACAGCCTTGCGTTCCCGCCGAACTTGGTCAAGCTCTTCGCGGATTGAGTCGCGCTCTTTGCGGATTGCGTCACGCTCGTCGCTGAGGCTATCGCGGTCGGCTCGGACACTTTCTCGATCTTTGCGGAGGCTTTCCGCATCTCTCCTAAAGGAGTCCAATTCCTCTTCGACAACTCGCTTTCTGGCGCGCACCGCATCTAATTCCACTACCAGTTCACCGGCAACGCGAGTTGTATCATTCAACGATTGTTCCTTTTCTGAGAGTTTGACCTCCAATTCATGGATTATGTTCCGTTGAAGAGACTTTTCTGCTTCGTTAGCGTTCTGCAGATCTAAGAGCATTGCTCTAATAAAATCTGTATACTGATCAAGATCAGCCTCGATCTTAGCTATTCGTTTTAAGGAGGATGGGACTGAACGTCCGTCGGATAGCTTCAATATTGCAGCATAACAATCGCTTATCCAACCATTTGATATTACGTCGTCAGCGAGATTGATCTCGTCAAAATTATGGTGTCGATACTTCTTTGAAATAAATTTCTGAACCTCGGTCTCCGATTCGTCCAAAGAGTTTGGCAAGTCCAGTTGAAGTTCCTCGCTGATTTTCTCCAATTCGCCTCTCCAATTGGATACTATCTTTGAGTATGAGGTGAACACACGATCATCACTGGATGTCTCTGTCACACAAGCGACGGAGTGCCTTAGCCAAAGCATTTTTGCTTGAGATTCAATCATCCGATCTCTGTTAAATAAGGACTTCGAAACCTCGGTTGGGTTTCTAGTTATGATTACGAATTTGGTTTTGACTTTGAGTTCACTAAAGACCTCTCGATAAACCGGTATCAGTCTGCATATTCTAGGATCCTTCAACAAAAAAAGAGAGTCACCAGTGTACAAACGATGCAACGTGCTCTTCAAGTTTCGCTTGAATTCCTCCGTGTCTGACTCTGAGATTTTGCCCCAGTCGATTTTGCTCCAATCGTCCCATCTGCTTCCAATAGTGTTCAGGAACTGGTCGTTCAACTGGACTATTTCTGCTGGCTCCCAATGACCGGTCACGTTACTATGATTTGCTCCTAACAACTTTTCAGGTAGCGCAGCGCCCAAAATATTGAGTACGCGGGTTAGCGCGCTTGTTCCAGATCTGTGCATGCCCAGAACGATAATGAAGGTCGCGTCTTCAAGGCTTGTCATATTCAATATATCTCCAACCGGATCTGGGTCCTATGTAGCATTACACGCTTGGTTAAAAACCTCTAAAAACTGATAAAAGTTCCTGAGGTAATTTCATTCCAATTTATGACATTTGACAATTCCAAGCTTTCTCGTAATTAAGCGCACATTGATCAAGCCCGGGACGAGGAAAATGACCAAACGAAAAGGCATAATTCTGGCGGGCGGTTCGGGAACGCGGCTTTTCCCTTCCACGATATCGGTGTCAAAACAGCTCATGCCAGTTTTTGATAAGCCTATGATCTATTATCCTTTGTCCGTGCTCATGACAGCCGGAATAAACGAGATTTTGATTATCACCACGCCAGAAGATCAAGCAGCGTTCAAAAAACTTCTCGGGGATGGCGGCAGATGGGGAATGAACATCGAATTTGCCGTCCAGCCTTCGCCTGATGGTTTGGCGCAGGCATTAATCATCGCAGAAGATTTTTTAGCCAACGACCCTAGCGTTCTCATACTAGGAGACAACTTATTCTTCGGTGATCAATTCGATGTGGCCTTATCAGATTCATTGAAGCGTCAAGAAGGTGCAAGTGTGTTTGGTTACACCGTACACAATCCAGAGGACTTCGGGGTCGTATCCTTCGATGAAAACCGAAAAGCAGTTTCAATCGTCGAGAAGCCCGAAAATCCAGAATCAGAATACGCTGTTACAGGCTTATATGTCTACGATCGTAATGCCAGCGCGTTCGCGCGCATGATAAAGCCTTCCGAAAGGGGGGAGCTTGAGATTACAGATTTGAATAATATGTATCTCCAGGCGGGGAAACTACAGGTCGAGTTACTTAATGATGGGTCTGCTTGGTTCGATACGGGCACCCATCGCTCTCTGTTAGCGGCCTCGCAATTCGTGAGTTTGATTGAGGAACGACAAGGGCGAAGAATTTGTTGCCCTGAAGCGATTGCGCACAAGAATGGCTGGATTGATGACAGCCAGTTGCGAGTGCTAGCAGAAGAACTCAAGAAGAGTGGCTATGGAAAGTACTTACTGACTTTAATCGATTGAGTCCTGAAGTGCGAATTAGTGATCTTACTCGATAGTTGCTAATCAGATCAGTTGAATTTCCGGATCCTCGGTCTGGAGGTTAAATATCCCAGTCGCGACAAGGTTCTTCTCGAATGCGACCTTGAACATCATTCCTTCCAGAATGCGATGTAGATATACCTCTTCGCCGTCCATGATTGTCAGAACGCCAGCGTTTGCAAAATACGTTGCAGGCATTAATTCACAACGAAATTTGAAAGTAACTTCGATACTTTGACCATTCGATGCGGTGGGAAGAAAAAGATCTGGTCTGAGCGACGTGGTTGCGCCGGAGATATTAATCCCATCTGTTGTTTTGACCATCATTCCGAAACTGACATTTTCGAAATCGTCAAAAAAAAGCACTCGATACCTATATATGTAGTCTTGTCCAATCTCTAAGGTATTAACTTGTTCTCCGGTCGTATTTTCTAGCCTTATATCGGTAATCTTAGCCCCTCGGCTTTCATACTCGACCCTGGATTTGGAAATCAGGTTCGGGTCGTAATGTTCCAAACCCTTTTTGCGCTCGCCTCGTGGGTCGTCTACTTCCACCCCCTCATCGAGTTCATCTCGTTCTTCGACCATGGTATCGGCAGAAGTGTTTCTTATGTCTTCTCTGATCTGGTTTCTGTTATCGGGACTGGCATTCAGAAGTCTTTGGTACTGATTTACCACGAATTTCGGCTGCCCGTCTGCGAGCTTTTCTCCCTCATCCAGCAGAATTGCGCGATTACAAAGGCTGAGAACGCTACCTGCAGAATGGGAAACAAAGAGAATTGTTCCACCGGCTTCCTGGATTTCTTCTAACCGGGCAAAGCACTTTCTTTGGAATGCTTCATCGCCCACCGCGAGTGCCTCGTCGATAATGAGCAATTCCGGGTCAGCATTGATTGCGGTCGCAAATGCGAGCCTAATGTACATGCCGCTCGAATACGTTTTTACTGGCCGATCAATAAATTCTCCTATTTCGGCGAATCGCTCGATGCTTTCAAATCGATCGGTAATTTCTCGTTGGCTCATCCCTAGGATTGCTGCGTTAAGGTGAACGTTTTCCCGCCCGGTGAATTCAGGATTGAATCCGGCACCTAACTCTAAAAGAGCGGCGATACGCCCGTTGACCTGAATCTCTCCCGCGGTTTGACCCACGGTGCCGCAAATAAGCTGGAGAAGCGTAGATTTTCCACTGCCATTCCGGCCGACTATTCCAACAGTTTCGCCACGAGATACGGAAAGTGATACATTTTTGAGGGCATGGAAAACGTCACTATCAGTGCTTCTATTCGGTAGGAAAATCTGTCGAAGTCGGTCAGATGGTTTTTTGTATGAGCGGAACGACTTTGACGCTCCGGATATGTCGATAACCGTCTCCGTTGAGGCGAGTTTTGAATTAGATGACATCAGAAAAACCTGCTCTCAGCACATTGAAAGTGAAATACCCGATTATAAGGCTGGCAAGCGAAACCAGTGAGTAGATCAACAGTCCAAACCAATCTATCGTTTCTCCCCAGATTAAAACAGCCCGCAATTCTTCAGCAGGAAACGTCACCGGATTCAAATACACGAATTTTCTGATACGTTCTGGAACTGCGCTAAGCGGATACAGCACCGGCCCCAAAAAAAGCAATGCTGTCATGAGTGGGGCTGCTACTTGTTGTAAATCCCTAAAGTAGGCGCCAAACGAGCTAAGAAATAATGCCATCCCGATTGCCAAGGGAATGCAAGGTAATAATATAATTATGCCAAGTAGCGACTGCCATCCGAGACCGCCCAAAAAGAAAAATTGGAAAAGTACGGTCAGAAAAAGCGTAATCAGAAGTTGAAAAAGAGCGGTCGCGGTTACGGTTATTGGCAGGATTCCAACCGGGAAAAGAATTTTCTTTATGTAAATAGAGTTGGAGGTGATTATGGTAGTCGACTGCGTCACGACCTCGGTAAAGAACGTATGTATGGAAAGACCGTAAAACAGGATGATCGCAAATGAGACGGTGTCAAATGTCTGACCAGATTGTGCCCACTTGATCGGCAGGATGCTCGAAAATACGAAAGTATAGACACTTAGCATTAGCATGGGGGTCAAAAAAGACCAAAGTAATCCAAAAACTGAGCCTTGATACTTTTCTTCTATGGACCTTTTTGCCATTTGAATGGCGATTCTAATATTCGAAATCAGTCGCGTTTTTTTAGCGGACATTTTCGAGCACACCTTTGCTTTGGCCGATGGCTATTTACTTTTTTGGACAGTTTTATAGTGCTCTATTGTATCAGATATGGCCTCTTTTACTGTATAGGAGGGGCTCCAGTTAGTGTCTCCTCTAAATTTTGACGAATCAAGCAATATGTCTTTTACTAGAAAGTCTCGATCGGGAGAATGATTAGTCTGCAAATCGATTTTGAGGATTTCACGGCAATATTCAATGATTTGGGTGACACTCACCGCTTCTCCAGAGCCAACGTTGTAAATTTGATCGACGCATGCTTTCGTCTTTGAAGCGGCAAGAATGGCCGAACACACGTCTCTAACGTGAATGTAGTCTCGCAACGCACTTCCGTCGCCCCATACTTCTAGGTGCCTTTTCGTGAAGGCGGCATCGATCGCTGCAGCGACAATTCCTTGCCGCTTTTTCGTGCCTTGAAACTTACCCACCGGATTAGACACACGCAGTATGCTATAATTCCAATCTGCGCGGAACGCCGATGCGCAGATCGCATTCTCGATCATCAGCTTCCCCACGCCATAGTTGCTAATTGGCATGGTTTGGTGTTGTTCATCTATATGTTCCTGATTTGGCGCCCCATAAACGGCACCGCCTGAAGACAAGAAGATCAGCTTTTTTAGCGAAGAGCCGCCAATTGAATCGAGAAATCTAGCATACGGTACAACGTTTTCTTCCACCTCACTGTGAAGGGAATTTGGGAAAGTGCTGGGTACCGATGCGCTCACGAGCAGGACGGCGGTTTCAAGCCTATCTAAGTAAGGTTCGTAGGACGAACGATCTCCAAAAGACCCGATCCTGGTGTTGCTTCGCCACAAACCGTCGTCGGTTCGTTGAAAGCGCATGAATTCAATTTCTCGTTCATTCAGAAAATCAACGAAGTTTCTACCGATGAAACCAGAAGAGCCGAAAACTCCTATCATTTTGTTTGAGGTAAGGCTTTGATAAATTCTGCCACCTTATCCGCTTCCTCTTCCCAGCCTTGAGAATTGGCTCTCTTATGAGCCGCCTTGGCTACTTTTGTTGCGACACCCCCTTTGTTTTTAAGAACCTTAATCAGGGTCTCTGCAATTCGGTCCGGGTCCATCGGGGTGTAGAAGGCTTCTTTTTTGTCGAGTAACCATTCAGCATTATGGCCATCATTCATGACGATAGGACACTTACATGCCGCGAGTTCGAGAGGAAGTAGCGAGAGGTTTGTCGCCGATAGCACCAATGCCGCATCGCATTGAGAATACAAGTCAGGCAGTTGATCAAGTGATAAGACGCCAGCATTCAAATGATGGAATGGAATTTCATAGGACGAAACATCCCAGCCTGCGAATATTACGGCAGCATCCGGAATTTCTTCACACACCCTATTGAGCGCCAATAAACCAACTTCGAAACATCGGCGGGGCGTGACCGGCCGTGCATAAAACAGAATGTTCTTATTGGGCGATTCTCGTTTTGGCGTAGGCTTGTAATGATCGAGATCACACGCGAATGAGTAGCCGAAGGTTTTCATTCCGTATTCAGTCTCTAACTTCTCCGCGAGCCATGAACCTGCGGTAATCCCTGTCAGGCCGAGTCGGTAGGTGTTTTCCGCCAGGGCATACTCGCCGCCATTTGCATAGAAATAGGGTTCAAAGTCTTGGACGAAATAGAGTTTGTGTCTTGCATCTTTGTATTTCGCTACCCAGTAAGCAGTTTGCCACCCTGTCGCGATCAAATAGTCACAAGGCTCGAGAGACTCAGCGCCCAAAAAGACTTTCGCTCCGAATTCACCAAACGCGGTCTCCATCTCTTTCTGGGCATCTTCTGAGCTCCCCCATCGATAGGGGTCAACAATCACCACCCTTTGCTCTTCGAAGCCTCTATGTTTGAGCAATCGCATCATCCTGAAAATATTGATGTGCCCACCAGAAGACGCAGTAAAATCTGGGATGACCCAAGTCATAGAACCTTTTGGAATGTTCTGATCCGTCAGCTTAAGACCAAATCCCTGTTCTTTACCCAAAATGTTCTCATAGAAGTCAATCAGTTGTACTTTGGACGGCGTTGATTGCGGCGAAATAGAATTTGCTGAGAATTGAAGGGTTTTGCTGGTGGCAGCGCCTAAGCCTTCCTTGCTCAGAACATCAAAGAATCTTGTAACTAGTTTCATATCAATCACTGTCTCTGCAGGCGTTTGTCTCTAGAAACGATATGTCCGTGGCTGGCAACCAGATCGGGGTTGACTGTACCGTAGTAATAGCCGATTTGCCGCGATAAATTATCAAATGGTTTCAGTAACGTAGTTAAGGGGTAACGAAAAATCCATCCATTCTTTATGGCTAGTCCCAAGTCTCGTTTTGTGGTTAAAAATGCTTGCTTTAGCATCGTTCTCCGACTTGAACAAAATTGATAGCCAAACAGGCGCTTGAACGCTCTAGCTTCGTCAAAACTGCGTCTGAAACGCTCCATCAGCGAATAGTCGTGTGAATGGTAGACTACGGAATCAGCTGCGTAAGCCTTCTTATGCCCTGCTTCTACAATCGCCTTAGCCCAAAGTTGGTCTTCGGAAAAATCTACGTCAGCATAGGGAATTTCGTCCCAAACCGATTTTCTTAAGCATGAAGAATTGTCCGAATAGTAATGGTAAACTTGCTGCAGGCCGATATCTTTAGTGTATGCTCGCGCGTCGTCCAGTTGAACAACGGGCCACTGACGCAACCCATCAAAATGCGTTTCAAGTTCCCACTTTGTAAACGGTGAGGCGTGTTCATATCCTACGTGTCGTCCAAAAACGCCCGCTACTTCCTCATCTTCGAGCAAAGGTCTTACCAAGTTTCGGAGCCAGTGCTCGTTGAACGGCGCCGCATCGTGCGTAAGGAATGCGCAGTAATCGCCCTCGCTCAACTCGATTCCATAGTTTCTGGTCTTTCCATGCCCGAAATCTGCTGAGTCTATCTCGATAAGCTTAAATCTCGGATCGTCGTGCGGTATTGCCTCCTTGGACCCGTCTGAGGAGCCTGAGTCGATTACTAAGACCTCAAATTCATGCTCAAATTCTTGGTCTTGGAGGCCAGCCAACACACGCTCAAACTCCGGCAGTCCATTTTTTACAGGAATGATAACTGAAACAAGCGGTCTGCCGCCGCGAGTATCTGACTTAGAAACGTTTGAATTTTTTTCGACCATTATTGCCCCCCATTTCAGATGTTGACTATAAGGCGTTCAACGCATTCTAGAACACCTTGTTTCCAGTCAGGTAGCTCAATGTTCCAATCTGCCTTGAGTTTATTTGTCGATAATACTGAGTTTTTTGGCCTGTGTGCCTTTGTCGGGTACTCAGATGACTGAATTTTAATCACCTTCGCGCTAGGGCCGGACCTGCGCTGGCTATGCTTGAATATTTCGGCCGCGAAGTCCGCCCAATTTGTGGATTTTTGGGAAACCAGATGGTAAGTGCCCCAGCAAACATCATCCGGATCAGGCTCGTTTTCGATCATTGTGCAAACATGAAGCAACGCCTTAGCAATATCGTTAGCATACGTGGGTGTGCCAGTTTGATCAGCTACAACGCGAATTTCATCTCTCTTACTTGCGACTCGGAGCATTGTTTTTACAAAGTTGTTCCCGAACGGACTATGCACCCAGGCTGTCCTGAAGATTAGATGCGGTCCCAACGCCCCCCGAACTAATTGCTCTCCGGCCTCCTTCGTCTTCCCATACGCCGACATTGGTGCGACTGGGGCATCTTCCAAGTACGCGCTTTGATTTGTTCCATCGAAAACGTAATCGGTGGACAGGTGCAAAACTGGTATCTTTGCCGTCTTGGCGCTCAAGGCGACGTTTCTTGCTCCAATGGCATTCACCAAGTATGCATTTTCCTCGTCGTCTTCCGCCATATCCACGGCGGTGTATGCTGCCGCATTGATGATTATGTCTGGGTGTAGGTAAGAAACAATGGATGCAACGCTGTCTGGTTCCGTGATGTCTAATCTGGGGCGCCCAATACAAATAACGTCATGCGCCGTATTTGTGCCGACCTCCGCAAGGCTGCGGGCGACTTGCCCCTCCGACCCAGCCACCAAAATGCGCATCAGTTCGCCTCGTTTTCCGTCTCAAGTCCCAAGCGTTCTCCTGAATAGGACCCGGCGCGCAGCGGACTCCACCAGTCGGAGTTGTCAATATACCATCTAACCGTTTTCTCTAATCCGGTTTCAAAGTTCTCTCGAGGCTGCCACCCGAGTTCGCTAATGAGTTTCTCAGCGTCGATTGCGTATCTTTGATCGTGTCCCGGGCGGTCAGTCACATAGCTGATAAGTGAGCTACGACTTTCCTCGCGCGGTAAAAATTGGTCGCATATAGTACAAATTGATTGCACGACTTGCAAATTTGTTCGTTCGTTATTGCCACCAACATTGTACTTCTCACCCAACCTTCCCTTCTGCGCAATTAAGAATAATGCGCGAGCATGATCGTCCACGTAAAGCCAATCACGAACGTTTGACCCATCCCCGTAAACAGGTAAGGTCTTTCCTTCTAAAGCGTTAAGGATCATTAGAGGTATTAGTTTTTCTGGGAATTGATATGGGCCATAATTGTTTGAGCAATTAGAGATCAATGCAGGAAAGCCATATGTTCGGTGCCAGGCCACTACCAAATGATCTGACGCTGCCTTGGACGCGGAATAAGGCGATGATGGATCATAGGCGGTGGTTTCGGTAAAAAGTCCTTCCGTCCCCAAAGATCCATAAACTTCATCGGTTGAGACATGCAGAAAACGGAACTCGTCCTTCTTTTGGTCGGAGAGTGTATTCCAATATGATCTTGCCCCCTCAAGTAGATTGTAGGTTCCTAGAACATTGGTTTCTACGAACGCACGAGAACCAGTTATTGACCGATCGACGTGGCTCTCAGCCGCCAAGTGTATGATCATATCCGGTTGTTCCGCTTTGATAACTTCTTCCATCAAAGGTCCATCGCAGATATCCAGCTTAAGGAGTTTGAAGTTCGGTTTACTGGAAACCGACAACAACGAACTCTCTGAAGCAGCGTAAGTTAGTTTGTCGATAACAACGACTTCAGCGTCGAAGCTAGACACCAGATATCTGCACAAAGAGGAACCAATAAATCCTGCTCCACCCGTCACAACGATCTTCATTTTAGAATAACTCCACTCTGATCACTTTTATATGCAAACCGCGCTGCATCCGATTTCAGTTCAACGCACACGCCTATTTCTCGGCTACTTTTATGAACTAACCACACTCTTTTTTTGGGTCGTTCTCTTTGCCTCAATCGCGCGCTCGTTATTGTTGGTCGCAAATATTCTTCACGCTCGAGGATTTTCCGGAATACTGCGCGCTTCGAAAAGCCGGTTAACTTATCAGATCGATGAAATCAATAAATAATTATCGGAGATCACATACGCGAAATATGAGCACGTCTGCGGTGGGGTTAGCCGAGATTGAGATAGCGAATTTCGAAGACGCTTGCTGACCGATCAGTTTCGCGAATTTTATTCCATTCGCACAAGATGGATTTGACCAGTAGAGGGAACTCGGACTAGCCTTCAAGTAAGCTTTACTGCAGAATAGTTAGGTCGGACAAGGCAAAATCAGATGACAATCAAATCGGAAGCCATGGATATTCCGGACGTGAAACTGATTACTCCACCACGGTTCGGGGATGATCGGGGTTTTTTTAGCGAAACTTATAACAAAGAGCGGTTCGTCTCTGCTGGCATAAGTGCCGATTTTATTCAAGACAATCACTCGCTATCTGCAACCAAAGGCACGGTCCGTGGATTGCATTATCAAAGCCCGCCATTTGCTCAAGCTAAGCTCGTGCGTGTATTGCGGGGTGCAATAATCGATGTGGCCGTTGATGTTCGAAAAGGGTCCGAAACGTATGGGCAATGGGTCAGCGCTGAACTTAGTGCGGAGAATGGCACTCAGATTTTTGTCCCGCGCGGTTTCTTGCATGGCTTTACGACTCTGGTGCCCAATACCGAAGTTGCCTATAAAGTCGACAACTATTATTCGGCTGAGTGCGACGGATCAGTGGCTTGGAATGACACGGATCTCGCGATTGATTGGAAGATCGACATGGCGTCCGCGACAGTTTCCGACAAAGATGCGCGGGCGCCATGTTTCGCGGACTTTGAAACGCCGTTCCAACCCGCCTGATCACCTGATCCTATAAGACAGTCCGTAACGCGGTAATCATGTGATAGAGCATACTCGCAGGTACCTGATCCGAAATGGGGCGTCCGGAATTGTCGATTTCGTCGACCCAAACGCCTTTAGGCCCTGGGCGAAGATAGGTGTCAAAAATTTGGTCTAGCAAGGTTTCGGTTCGCACAATTTGCGAGACACTCGGGTGCATCCGGTGCGCTCGAAACATTTCCAGCTGATGCCAAAGTCGGCTGGATGGGTCTGTGATGCGCCCATCTGCTCGAACTTCATTCAACGCGAACCCTGTGTGCGGATTTCGACCCGACTGGTCAGCGCGGCGAATGAGACGTTGACGCCAGCTCTGGGTGTCATGTCCGGTCAATTGCTGAAACTGCCACAGGAGGGTGGCCCATTCGTAGTGATGCCCAGGCTCGAACGCAGTTTCATCGTGGGCTGTCACGACCTTCCAATCCTGATTGAAAGACTCTGCCATGATGTCGGTGCCCGGATTGAAGAAGCGCGTTTCGAACAGTCGAACCACTTCATGGGCGCGAGCCAAAGCGTCCTTGCATCCGGTCGCATCATGATACCCCATCATTGCTTCGAGTAAGTGCATATGTGGATTGGCGCGCCTCGGCAGAGCCGGCGGCAGAGATTCAACCCAGCCGCCTTGTTGGCGGTCTTTCATTTCGGCATCTATGAACGCTATGGCATCATCCGCGATCTTCAATGCGCGAGTACTCGCCGTCGTCTTAAACGCGGTTGCGCCTGCGAGGATGATAAAAGTGTGGTCGTACAGATCGCGCCGATCATCAATCGGTCGCCCGTTGGCATCGATCTTCTTCACCCAGCCGCCGTCGCTGTGTCGTAACCGAGAATCCAGATAGTCGACTCCCTTCTCAACTAATTCTCTTGCTTTTTCTGCACCCGGCCAGCCGAGCTGTATTGCCTCGGCAAAGGCAAAAATCTGCCGTGCATGCACCCGCACACGTCGATCAGCGTTCAGGTCTGGCATTCCATCCATTGCCAGTTGTTCAACAAAGCCGCCACGGGTCTCGTCCCAAGCTGCGCTCGACCAGACGTCAAGTGTGTTCCATAACCACCTGCGCGCTTCCTCTATACGCTCCATGGAAAAACCGAGTGTATGGCGTTGAGACTGAGCGGCTGAGCCTAATGCCTTAACTGCAGTGTCGTGACTGAGCGGTGTGATCATGACTTCTGTGTCGGTGGCAACTATGGCCAGGTTTGAGACCCCGTTTACGGTAATGACCGGGCCTTCGGACCGGACGTAGAGTCCTTCGCAATCCTGGACAAAGACCGGACCGCTTGAATAATTGTCTTTCACCGACTCAGATAAAAGCTCGTGCAGGGCACGATAGCCGCCGACGTCGCTCCACCCCATGTTCACTGGCACAGTTTTTACGTTGGCTGCTTTTTCCAATACAGCATAGTCGATTGATATACTGGGGGTGGTGCCAAACGGCACGGGGTCGAGGTGTATGGTTGCGTCCGAATTGGTATCCATGGCCGATCTTGCGCCGGCCAGAACATCGGGAGCATGCGCCTTCAGCGCGTCGAGCATTGTGTTTGCTCGGAATAGAAATATTCCGGCGTTCCAAAAATATGATTCGAGCATGAGATACTCGTTCGCAGTCGCTAGATCCGGTTTTTCGACGAATTGCTCAACGCCGATCGCTTCATCGGCGAACTTAGATTTTTCGGCCCTGATATATCCATAGCTGGTCGCCGGGTGAGTAGGGTGAACACCAAACGTGACGATATCGCCTTTCTGCGCGGCCGCTGCCGCAATAGCAATTGCGTTATGGAACGCAACAATGTCGCGAATGTCATGATCTGCCGGCAAGATCAGAAGCAGGTCATCCGGATCAAATGCGAGGCATGCCGCGGCCACAGCTGGTGCCGAGTTTCGTCCGAAAGGCTCGAGGATTTTTCGAGTATTGGGCAGATGCTCATCGAGCAATTCGGCGTGGCGTCTGGACCCAACGATGAGCGGTTTCGCAAAAGCCAGCTCGTTGCTGTGACTCGTCGCGAAACGCTCCGCAGTCTCGACAATCATGCTGTTTTCTGAAGTTAACGCCAGAAACTGCTTTGGCGTTTCCGGGGTTGAAAGCGGCCACAAACGCGTTCCTGCTCCGCCGCAAAGAATGACCGGATGTATGGTTGTTGTCATGGGTTCCTCCATATCCTATCAGACGCAGTCATGATTCGGAATTAGTCCTCTTTGATGAATACATCATGCCATAACCAGCACGGCCTAAATTACCCCAATCGCAAGACAGTCATGCACATGTATGAGCCCGATCGGTGAGTCCTGTTCATCAACGATAAACAGCGCCGTAATTTTGAACTCGCTGAGCATTGAAAGGGCTTCGGCCGCCAGGCCATCTTCCATGATTGTGTGTGGATCGCGCGTCATCATATCCACGGCTTTCAACCCTTCAACCGGGCCTGTCAATGCGCGGCGTATGTCACCGTCGGTAATGATCCCAATCAGCTTATTCTGGTCGATCACACCACAACAGCCAAACCCGCCGGATGTGATTTCATTGACGATGTCGGAAAACGGCGCTTCTGGCCCACATAGCGGCATCTTCTTGTGATGCATCAGGTCGGTAACCCGTTTCAGTGCAGCGCCGAGTTTGCCGCCGGGATGATAGGTATGAAAATCGCTGGCACTGAAGCCTTTCTGGCGCAGCAAGGCCACGGCCAGGGCGTCGCCTAGGGCCAGCATTTGCGTTGTCGATGTCGTTGGCGCTTTGGTGATGCCGCACGCTTCGGTGGATTTGGGAACCATGAGGGCCGTGTTCGAGGCCTCCGCCAGCGATGAGCCGGCGCCGGAGGTCATTCCGATCAAGGGAATATCGAACCGCCCGCAATAGCCGATAATATCCCCAAGCTCCGGTGTTTCGCCGGAATTCGAGAGCGCCACGACAACATCATCGTCGGAAATCATGCCCAAATCGCCATGACTTGCCTCGCCAGGATGGACATATAAAGCTGGCGTGCCGGTCGAGGCGAAAGTCGCGGCAATCTTGCGCGCCACATGTCCAGACTTACCCATGCCGGTGACAATGGTGCGCCCTTTCGCCGCCACGATGGTTTCGATGGCGGTCTGAAAGGCGACGCTCAGACCGCCGCTCTCATTTGAAAGCTCGTTGATCAAGGCGTCGATGCCCACGCGTTCGGTTTCGAGTACTTCCAGCGCAGTCTGTCGGGGCGAAGTCATTCTTGGTCGTCCTTTTGGCCACATCCGGGCGTGATTACGCTCAGCAATACTGCGTCCAGCGCGGTCTAAACCATTCAGCGAACCGCGCTAAGCCTTCCTCTAGCCCAACATTCGGAGCGAAATCCAGCTCTTGTCGCGCACGATCAATGTCGGCCCAGGTTTTGGCAAGATCGCCGCGCTGCATGTCCTCGAAGACCTTCTCGGCTTCGACACCCATGCTGCGCTCGGTCAGGCGTATCAGGTCCATAAGCGGTTCGGGCCGGTCATTGCCGAGATTATAGACCCGGTGCGGGACTGGCAGCGAAAGGCCACTGGCAGGGCGGTCCAGTGCGGCGAGCGTGCCGCGGACAATATCGTCGATAAAGGTGAAGTCCCGGCTCATTTTGCCGTGATTGAACACTTTGATCGGTTCGCCTTTGAGGATCTTTTCGGCAAAGATCCAATAGGCCATATCTGGCCGACCCCATGGGCCGTAGACGGTGAAAAAGCGCAAACCCGTGAGCGAAAGCCCGTACAGCCGGGCATAGGATTGCGACATCAATTCGTTGGATTTCTTGGTTGCGCCATAAAATGAGACCGGTTCATCGGTCTGATCGGCTTCGGCGAATGGAATTTTGGTATTGCCGCCATAAACCGAAGACGACGAGGCATAGACCATGTTCTCGACGTTCAGCTCGCGCGCAAGTTCGAGCATGGCGAAGTGGCCTTCCAGATTGGCTTTCGTGTAAGCGGCGGGGTTTTCCAGAGAATAACGAACGCCGGCTTGCGCCGCGAGATGCAGAATAGTTGTCGGCTTGCGCCCGTTCAAGGCAGCCTGCATGGCGCCGAGCGAGGATACGTCAACCTGATGAAACGAGAAATCGCCGGTGCCGCATAAATGGCTCAGTCGATCCTGTTTCAGCCGCGCCGTATAATAAGTGTTGAGGTTATCGAACCCGATCACCGTGCGCCCTTGCGCTAACAGAGCCTGTGCGACATGCGCGCCAATAAAGCCTGCAACTCCGGTGATTAGCACGGTCATGATATTCCTTCAGGCTGGCGCTTAGCCTCAGAGCAGTGTGACATAGGGCTTTTGGCCTTCAACGAACATATAGCGACTGCTAATTGACGAATGCTGAAGCTGCGGGTCTTGGAATTCCCGGCTGCGTTGACTAGGAGCTAGTGGCCTAAGTCACACGCATGCTCAAAGAGATCGTCTTGAAAACGCTGATTGTCATACCCTCGCGCTATGCCTCAACCCGGTTCCCGCAAAAACCGCTGCATCTGATTGCGGGGCGATCGTTGCTGGCGCGCGTGGCCAGCGTGGCGCAGATCTGTTGTCAGCGGTCTTCCGATGTGACCTTTGTCGTCGCCACCGACCACCCGGCCATCGAATCACATGCGAAAGAGATTGGCGTGCCGGTGCTAATGACCGATCCAGATCTGGCGTCTGGTACCGATCGCGCGTTTGCCGCGGCCAATCAGTTTGCCCCTGAGTCTGAGTTCATTGTGAACTTGCAAGGCGACGCGCCGTTCACGCCGCCAGACTATATTTCCGCGATCATCGACGCTGGCCGAACGACCAAACTGGATGCTGTGACGCCAATTGTTCAGATGAGCTGGGACGATCTGGATGAGCTGCGCGATCGAAAACGCGGAACCCCATTTTCGGGTACGACTTGTATCGTAAATGCGAAAGACGAAGCGCTGTGGTTCTCGAAGAATATCCTGCCCGCCATCCGCAAAGAAGATCAGTTGCGCGCAGCAACAGCGCTCTCCCCAGTGTGGCGCCACATTGGTCTTTACGGATACAAAACGGCTGCGCTGGAACGCTTTGTGGCGCTTCCGGAGGGCCATTATGAGCGTTTGGAAGGGCTAGAGCAGCTGCGCTTTCTCGAGAATGGCATGCGTATTCAAGCCGTGAAAGTTCCCGCATCGGACACAGCGATGTGGGGCATCGACACGCCGCAGGATGCGGCCCATGCCGAGCAACTGATTGCGAAGCATGGCGAGCCTTCGGCGGACTGGGGGCGATAATGGACCTCTTCATTGTTCGGCACGGCAATACGTTTGACAAAGGCGATACAGTGACCAGGGTCGGCGCGCGCACAGACTTAGCTTTATCGACGTCTGGACAAACCCAGGTTGAGGCTTTGGCGCTGCATTTCATGGCGACCCAGACGGCCGGGTTTGGCGCGGCCTATTGCAGTCCTTTACAGCGTACGCGGCAGACCGCAGAAACCGTTCTGGCCGTGTACGATCCGCGCCCGCCGCTGGAGACGCTCGAATTCCTTCGCGAGATCGATTACGGACCAGACGAAAATCAACCCGAGGACGCGGTCATTGCTAGGATCGGCGAGGCTGCTCTTACTGCGTGGGACGACAACGCCGTCCCGCCTCCCGGTTGGGACGTTGATCCTGAGCGACTCAAGCGTGCCTGGCGCGATTTGATTGGTTCGGCTTCTACGGACCGTGGAGTGGGTCCCGTTTTGATCGTAACGTCGAACGGTATCGCGCGCTTTGTGCTTGATGCGGTGACCAAATTTGAGGCGCGACCCGACTCCATCAAACTGAAAACAGGCGCTTATGGCCACCTGCGCGTGAGCGGTGAGACCGTGACGCTGATCAATTGGAATATACGGCCTTAATTCACAATCTCGTGGATCGCTTTGAGCTCTTTCAACAAAGGCTCCGCAGCCGTCAGCGGTAGACAGCTTGGGCCATCGCAGAGCGCTTTGTCTGGATCGGTGTGGAACTCCAAGAAGACACCATCTGCGCCCGCGGCGATGGCTGATTTCGCAATCGTACTTACGCCTTCACGGCGTCCGCCGGTCGACGCGCCTGCGGTGCGCGGGTCGGCACCGGGCAATTGCACAGCATGGGTGGCGTCAATCGTGACCGGGCAACCAAGGGCCTGCATTTGCTGAATGCCGAGCATGTCGACGACGAGATTATTATAGCCAAAGCTGGTGCCGCGTTCACAGAGAATGACGCGGTTACCCGGCAGGACTTCGCCAATCTTAGAGACAATATTTTTGGTATCCCACGGCGCCAGGAATTGCGCCTTTTTGACTTGGATGGCGCTACCTGTTGCGCCTGCCGCTTTAGCCGTAGCGACGACGAGATCCGTCTGACGGCAAAGAAAAGCCGGGATTTGTACAATATCTGCGACTTTGGCGACGGCCTCGGCTTGATGGGGCTCATGCAAGTCTGTGCAGATGCCAACGCCGAGCTCTTGTTTGATCTCCGCCAGCATCGGTAAACCCTGTTCAAAACCAGGGCCCCGATAGGACGTGATCGAAGACCTATTGGCTTTGTCGAAACTGGCTTTGAAAATGTAAGGCAGGCCTAAGCGTTCGCAAATGGCTTTCAATTCGCGGCCTACGGTGAGGGCGAGGTCGATATTTTCCAGCACGTTTAGGCCAGCGATTACGGTCAAAGGATGACCGGTTCCAATCGTCCAGTCGCGCGCTTCAATCGTCACCTGAGCCATCATTTCTCTCACTTTTTTGTAGCGGTTTCCTCGCTCTTAATCTTCACGCTCGGATTTGGCCAGTCGCCGATTTCAGGGTGCGCGTGGGCGGCGTGAAAAACGGTTGAATTGATACCCACTATACAAAATTTTCGCGCGTGCTATACGCCCTTCAAAGTTCATATAAAGGATCGTTGATATGTCTCAGGACTATGCCGTAGCAGATATCAGCCAGGCTGAATTTGGCCGGATGGAAATCGAGATTGCTGAAACCGAAATGCCAGGCCTGATGGCTGCGCGCGCTGAATATGGCGCCAGCCAGCCACTCAAAGGCGCTCGGATTGCAGGGTCTCTTCACATGACGATCCAAACCGCGGTTTTGATCCAGTCTCTGGAAGCGCTTGGCGCGGAGGTGCGTTGGGCGAGCTGCAATATCTATTCAACGCAAGACCATGCTGCCGCCGCGATTGCTGATGCGGGCACGCCTGTCTTTGCTCATAAAGGCGAAACGCTAGACGAGTATTGGCAATTTGCTGACCGGATTTTTGAATGGCCTAATGGCGAGACCGTGAACCTGATCTTGGATGATGGTGGCGACGCGACCATGTATCTGATCATTGGTGAGAAAGCCGAAGCCGATCCGTCCATCCTCGATAATCCGGGGTCTGAAGAAGAAGAAGCTTTGTTCCGCCAGATCCGCAAGCGGATGACCGAAACGCCTGGCTGGTTTTCACGTATCAAAGCCGGCATTCGCGGCGTTTCGGAAGAAACCACAACCGGTGTGAACCGCCTCTATCAATTGGCGAAGAAGAATGAGCTGCCTTTCCCGGCGATCAACGTCAATGACTCAGTCACTAAGTCGAAGTTTGACAATAAATATGGCTGTAAAGAATCGCTCGTCGATGCGATCCGCCGCGGCACCGACGTTATGATGGCCGGCAAAACCGCCTTCGTTGCTGGTTATGGCGATGTCGGCAAAGGCTCAGCGGCGTCTCTCTCAGGCTCTGGCGCCCGCGTTACGGTCTCAGAAGTTGACCCAATTTGCGCCCTCCAGGCGGCGATGGACGGATACGATGTCCAGACGCTCGATACGATGGCGTCAAAGGCTGACATTTTTGTCACCGCAACCGGCAATAAGGATATCCTGACGGTCGACCATATGCGGGCCATGAAGGATATGGCGATCGTCTGTAACATTGGTCACTTCGATAATGAAATTCAGGTTGAAGCGCTGCGCAATTTCAAATGGACGAACATTAAGCCGCAAGTTGATATGATCACTTTTCCAGACGGCAAGCGCATCATCTTGCTCTCAGAAGGTCGTCTTGTGAACCTTGGCAACGCGACCGGGCATCCAAGCTTCGTCATGTCGGCCTCGTTCACCAACCAAGTGCTGGCGCAAATCGCGCTGCATGAGAATACTGGCGAGTATCAGAATGAGGTCTACACATTGCCCAAACATCTCGATGAGAAAGTGGCGATGTTGCACCTGGCTAAGCTCGGCGTTGAACTAACAGACCTCTCGAATGAACAGGCAGATTATATTGGCGTCGCACCGGAAGGCCCATTCAAGCCAGAGCATTACCGCTACTAATCACGCACGTTTCAGGAGAAAAGCTATGCCGCTGCAGCACCACGAATTTACCTCTGAAAGCGTTTCTGAGGGCCATCCAGACAAAGTCTCTGACCAGATTTCTGATGCTGTCGTTGACTTATTCCTCAGCAAAGACCCGACAGCCAAAGTCGCGGTGGAGACGCTAACAACGACGAACCGCGTGGTGCTCGCGGGTGAAGTGCGGACCAATAATGGCGCCGTCATCACCAAGGATGAGATGAACCAAGCGGCACGCGACGTGGTCAAGAAAATTGGCTATGAGCAAGATGGCTTCCATTGGCAGAATATGGCTGTTGAAAACCATGTCCACGGTCAGTCGGCTGAGATCGCCCAAGGGGTAGAAGCTGGCCAAGGCTTGCACACGGAAGAAGGGGCTGGCGATCAGGGCATTATGTTTGGCTATGCCACCGATGAAACGCCGGAATTGATGCCAGCAACGCTGGTTTATTCGCACCAAATCCTACGCAAATTGGCTGAGCTTCGCCACAATGGGACCCATCCTGAGTTGGAGCCGGATGCGAAGAGCCAAGTGACCCTGCAATATGATGGATCTCGTCCAGTTGGCGTGAACGCGATTGTCGTTTCGCATCAGCATAAGGACTCCGCGACTCTAGAGCAGCTGCGCGAGATTGTTCGTCCTGTCGTGAAAAGCATTTTGCCAGAGGGCTGGTTCCCGGAAGAAGACAAGTTCTTTGTCAATCCAACCGGGCGTTTCGTGATTGGCGGACCGGATGGTGACGCCGGACTGACAGGCCGTAAGATCATTGTCGACACGTATGGCGGGGCGGCTCCGCATGGCGGCGGCGCATTCTCGGGTAAGGACCCCTCGAAAGTCGATCGATCGGCGGCCTATGCGACTCGCTATCTCGCGAAAAACGTGGTTGCGGCGGGCTTGGCCAAGCGCTGTAATATTCAAGTCAGCTATGCGATCGGGGTTGCTCAACCGCTCTCGCTGTATGTCGACACGTTCGGCACCGGCGCCGTTGGCGAGGACACGATCGCGAAGAAATTACGAGCCCTGGTGGATCTATCGCCGCGTGGTATTCGCAATCATTTGAAGCTCGAAGCGCCGATTTACAGCGCGTCAGCATCGTATGGGCATTTCGGCCGCAAACCGACTGATGCGGGTGAATTCACTTGGGAAAATACGGATCTCAAGCAGGAGTTGCAGGCCCTCTTAAAATAGTTTGCGCTAATTTTGCTTAAGAATCAGGCAGGCAGGTTCATTCTGCATCTCAATCCTCTCGAAATTGCATAATTTAGATTGTCGTCACAATTCTGTTGTGCGTATCTTGGTAGGGGAATACGACGGAGTGCAAACTCCGTGGTGAGGGAGCCCATAGTGCGTAGCGTAAAACCTGTCTTTTCGGTTCTGGTCGTAAATTATAATGCAGGCGAACTGTTACAGGATGCTGTAAACTCGCTTGCAAAACAGAGATTTAGAGACTTTGAAGTTCTCATTCTCGATAATAATAGCGAAAAGCAGCCCCTGACAGATTTAGCGACTGAGGGTCTGCCAGACGTTCGCGTCATGCGCGAAAACACAAATCACGGTTTCGCCAGAGGCAATAACCTTCTCGCTGAACGCGCGAGCGGAAAATGGCTGGTGCTTCTTAATCCCGATGCCACCGCTGATCCAAACTGGCTGGCTGAAATTTATGCAGGCACGAAGCGCCATCCTGAGAGTCGCGTGTTCGCGTGCGGGCAAATCAATATGGATGCACCGGAACTTCTCGATGGAGCGGGGGACGCCTATTTCGCTTTTGGCATTCCATGGCGCGGCGGTTTTGAACGCCCGATTGCCGAACTGCCAAGCGAGGACAGTTTGTGTTTCAGTCCTTGCGGCGCCAGCGCCGTCTATGACCGCGAGCTGTTTTTAGAGATTGGCGGCTTCGACGAACGTTTTTTCTGTTATTGCGAAGATGTCGACCTCGGCATGCGATTGCAATTGAGCAATGAAAAATGCGTATTTTTGCCTGATGCGATCATCAGCCATAAAGGCAGCGCTTTGAGTGGCCGGTACAGTTACTTCACTATGTATCATGGCTTCCGAAACCGGACCTGGACTTATTTGAAAAACATGCCGCTCTCGGTCCTGTTGCTGACCTTGCCCGGCCACATCACATTGATGCTGTACATCTATTTCCGCAATATGGGGCATGCCGATTTAAAGGGTATGCGGCGCGGTATGTGGGAGGGTTTGAAAAACGGTTGGGCTATGCGCTGGCAGGGTGAGTATCGGGTCAAGCCAACGCAAGGCGCAATTTGGAACCTCATCCGCTCGATGGCTTGGAATCCCGTCCGTCTCTCGACGCGCGGCGTTCATGTCTGGGCGGTTTAGTCGACGTTCCAGACGCGCTTATGAAACTTCCAAGCCGACGATACAATTGTATCCATATCTGAGTGCTCAGGTTCCCAGCCTAGGATGGCTTTCGATTTCGACGTATCGGCAAAAAGCGCCACGGCATCGCCAGCGCGGCGCGGCCCGATTTCAACTGGCACAGGCTTGCCGACAGCGCGCTCGACAGAATCGAGCACCTGTTTCACGGTAAATCCATTGCCCGTCCCGAGATTGAGCTGAAGGCTTTCGCCCGTCCGGTCGATATGTTCCGCCGCAAGAATGTGCGCCGACACCAGGTCGGCAATATGGATATAATCGCGGATGCAAGTGCCATCTGGGGTGGGGTAGTCATCGCCAAATAGCTTCATGCCTTTGCCCAGGCCCGCCGCCGCCTTAATCGCATTCGGAATAAGATGCGTTTCCGGATCATGCTCCTCACCAACTTCGCCATCGAGATCGGCGCCGGCGGCGTTGAAATAACGCAGCGCTGCATAGCGCAGGCCTTCGGCGCGCGACATGTCTTCGAGAATGGTTTCGACCATCAGCTTCGAGCGACCATAAACACTCACCGGACGTTTTGGCATATCTTCCACCAGAGGTAGGCGCTCAGGGTCGCCATAAATCGCGCAAGTCGACGAGAAAATGAAATTCTGTAAGCCAAGATCGAGCATCGTCCGCACCACGTTCAGCGTGCCCGCAACATTATTCTCATAGAATGCACCAGGCGCTTTCTCGCCTTCACCAACTTCGATATTGGCGGCAAAATGCATCACCGCGTCCGGTCGAACGCGCTCTAGAGCAGCGCGAATATCGGTTTCATTGCGGATATCGCCCTCGATCAGCTCGCCCCATTTCACCGAATGGCGGTGACCGCTTGAAAGATTGTCAAAGACCACGGGCTCACGCCCGCTCATTTTGATCGCCTTACACGCATTCGCGCCGATATAGCCGGCGCCGCCAATGACGAGAATTTTCTGAATCACGTCCTACACCCCTCAATTGGTCCTCTGAACCGTGCAAATTCTTTGCCGCATTTGCGTACAGCTCACAAGCGCAATCTCTATGACTACGCTCAATCGTCGCGGCGTGCGCCATCGATCGTTTTGCTGGCTTTATCAGCCTCAGCCTTGTCACGCGATTTCGCCGCTTTGGTACGCCCGAATTTGATCCGGTTCTCTTGCGCCTGCTGGTCTTTATCGGCACGCGCCTTTTGCTTGCGAAACTTGTTGAGGTTGATTGGCTCGGCCATAGATTAGTCTCCGCGATGGGCGTTGCGCCATTGCTCCATGGCCAGCGAGATCGCAAACGTTTCCCGATATTTAGGACTCGAGGCGGGACGCGGCGCTTTCGCTGCGGTTAGGGCCATAATCTCTGCCAGCATATTGTGGGCAGCGCCCGCTTGGCCGGCGCCGATATAGGCGTGCAATTCAACCAAAGCGCTGGACAGGGGGTCATTGGCGCGAATAACGAAATACGGCTCGTCGTCGGCGAGGCGCGGCATGACATCGAATTCGGAAGGGTTGGCTTTCGAGCCGACAGGCGCTGTATTCATAGGTCTTTCCTTTATCATCTCAATGATTCTCGGCCTTGCTAGCCGGATTTGTTGCTGAGGTCAGGCCCCATTTTCTTGCCGAATTCCTAATGACTTGGCCCTGAATTCAAGCGTCGGTTTTCAGTTAATCCAAAGACAAGTTCGGTAAAAGACTGACTGCGTAGGGATAATGGGGACCTGTCATGAACGTCATTTTTCGATCGGCCGGACTTTGCGTCTTCGCTGGCGTCGCGGTTGTTTGGACAACCGTAAACGGCGAAGCCAATTTCGAGAAAATGGTCACCCATTACGCGCTCGACGCGCCGCAAATTGAGTTTACGCGTTCCTGCATGAGCAGCCTTAGCCTGTATGATAAAAAATTCCGTGACGGGGCGCCAAGCTATATGGGGTGCGGCTGTATGGCATCGACTATGGCCGAGAATGCCACCACTGCGACGCCGGTTGATTATCCGAAAATGGCGCGTGCGTTTCGTTCGGTCGCAAAATACTCAGAAACAAATTCGAACAAAGATACCGATATCGCGGGCATGTTCTCCGATATGACCGAAAGCCAAGGCTTGACCTATAACGAGGCGATGCGAGCAGTGACAGATCTCGGCAAAGCCTCTGACGTGTGCAAATCGGCGAAGCTGCCCAAGACCAACGCGGTCAAAAAGACCCAAGCCACCGCACAAGCACCCCATCAGCCGACCGTGATGGATGCACCAGACAGTGGGAAAGGCTGCGAAGGGCTTAGCGCCAGCAGTGTCGAGACATTGCAAAAAATTGCGAACCGCGATGGCAAAACGCTCGAACAAATCTGCGCGAGCGTGGTGAGCTAATCACGGTTCAGCTCGGTCCGATCATCTTTTCGGGACGGACAATCGCATCAAAATCATCGGCTGGAATGCCATCGGCAATCGCTTCTTCGCGCAGTGTTGTGCCATTCTTGTGCGCGGTCTTGGCAATTTTCGCCGCGCGGTCATAGCCATACTTCTCTTTGAGCGGAGTCACTAGCATTAGAGAGTTCTCGAGGCCGCGCTGAATATTGTCGAGCCGCGGCTCAATGCCAACCACGCAATTCTCCGTGAACGACACCGCAGCATCCGCCAAAAGTCGGATCGATTGGAGCAAATTATAGCTCATCATCGGATTGAACACATTCAGCTCAAAATGGCCTTGGCTGCCAGCAAAGCTGATTGCGGCATTGTTGCCATGAATGTGCGCGCAAACTTGCGTCATCGCTTCGCACTGCGTTGGGTTCACTTTACCTGGCATGATGGACGAGCCGGGCTCATTCTCTGGCAGCGCCAATTCGCCGAGGCCTGAGCGCGGACCAGAGCCTAAGAAGCGGATATCGTTGGCAATCTTGAAGCAAGACATCGCCGCAGTGGTGATGGCGCCATGTGCAAACACCATCGCATCATGGGCCGACAAGGCTTCGAATTTATTCGGCGCGGTAACAAAATTTAGTCCAGTGATTTGGGCAATTTTTGCGGCCACGCCTTCAGCGAAGCCAATCGGCGTCGATAGGCCAGTGCCCACGGCTGTGCCGCCTTGAGCGAGCTCGAGCAAGGCTGGCAAGGTCTGCTCAATCCGCTGAATGCCCATTTCGACCATTTTTGTATAGCCGGAGAATTCTTGGCCGAGCGTCACAGGCGTCGCGTCTTGCGTATGCGTCCGGCCGATTTTGATAATCTCAGCCCAAGCCTGGGCTTTGTCATTCAGCGCATTGTGCAATTGCTGCAGCGCCGGCACGAGGCGATGAGTGATTTCTTCCGCGCACGCAATGTGCATCGCGGTCGGGAATGTATCGTTTGAGCTTTGGCTCATATTGCAGTGATCGTTCGGGTGAACCGGGCTTTTTGAGCCAATCTCGCCGCCGAGAATTTCAATCGCGCGATTGGCGATCACTTCATTGGTATTCATGTTGGATTGCGTGCCCGACCCTGTTTGCCAGACCACTAAGGGGAAATGCGCGTCGAGCTTGCCTTCAATCACTTCATTCGCTGCTGAAATGATCGCGGCGCCGAGGCGCTCATCCAGCTTGCCGAGGGCCATATTGGTTTCGGCCGCCGCACGTTTGACGATGCCGAGCGCGCGAACCAGCGGCAAAGGCTGTTTTTCCCAACCGATTTTGAAATTGCCGAGAGAGCGCTGTGCCTGCGCACCCCAATATTTGTCGCCGGGCACTTGAACCTCGCCCATTGTGTCAGTTTCGATCCGGGGCGCAGAGTCTTTTCCGCCAATTGTGCTCATCGCGACGTCTCCTTACAGGCAAGCCCGCGAGGTAGCACGCCGCGCTGAATGCGCAAGACTTTAGGGGATGTTGTCGGTTAATTTGTCGCCGCGGCGGACACGGTTACGGCCTCTGGCGCAACGCTCCAAACCTGAGTCTGACAGACAACGCTGACACAGCCTTTGACTTGCAAACGACCATCGCCCAGCCGCTTTAGGCGCGAGGCATAGGTTTTATCGCCCTCAGGGTCGTAAATCGTGCCGCCGCGCCAATCATTTTTGCGCTTCCTAAAGCCCTGCAACATCAATAGGCCGAGCACTGGATCCCCGGTTTTTGTCTTTGCGGTTTCCGGCGTCATGCCGGGTTCCATTGCGTTTGGGTCAATCCAGGAAACCCGCCCGCAAGGGCTGCCATCGCCGCAATCTTCAATCGTTACAGCAGACGTGCCGGCCTCAGTCAGATAGGTGCCAAACACGTCATGCTTGTCTTGGGCATGGGCGGTTGTGGCCAGGGCGATGGCCCCGATGGAAAGTGCTATCAGTCTCATTTGTCATCGCTCCCTAGCGGTTCTTATCTGTTATGGCGCGGTGTGACAGATTTTCCACCTTCACAGTCATTAATATGCGTTTACCTTTGGGCTTATGATTCACATGGTGAAACTTTGCGTAGGCGCCGATGATGCGAGCGATGTGGAGCGGTGGCAGCAACGCCTTATGCAAACCGCGCCGCTGCCTTATCATCACACGCGCATGGTCCCGAAGCGCGGCGATGAGCTCAGCGATGGCGGCTCCATCTATTGGGTCACGCGCGGCATCATCTTGGTCCGCCAGCGCATTCTCGAAGTGCGAGAAATCGCCGATCGCGGCGGCCGAAAAGCCTGCGAATTGGTCTTCGATCCGGACCTCGTGCCGGTCGAACCGACGCCCAAACGTGCCTTTCAGGGCTGGCGATACCTCAAGCCCGAGGATGCTCCGGTTGATCTAAAAGCCGGCAGTGGGACGATCGAAATGCCAGCGAAATTGCGCGCGCATCTGCGCGAAGCGATGGTTTGGTAATAGCGCTAGCGAAGCGTGCCAAGCACAGCGTGTGCGTCGGCGCTGCAGCTGATTTTAACTTTGGTCGAGACGCGGCTTGCATGGCTTGCGGGACGTTGCGCCGCCAAAGCGATGAGTTCTGCATCGGTGAACATGCCGGCGAGGCGACGCAGGCTTTCGCGTGTGGCTGTGGCGTCTGACGTCTCTTCCAGCGCATTTAATTGGTCACGCGCTTCGGTCGCCATACCGCGGAAGATACAACCTAAATCATCTGGGCCCTGTGATTGATCGATCCAGCGGGCCAATTCAGCCGATGTGCGCCCAAAGCGATGAATGTCGAGCGCGTATCTATCTGTAATTTCGGCTGTTTCGCCTATGTCGACGGCGTGGATCAGCTCAAATGTCTGCTCCGACAGGCGGCTGGCTTCAACGCCCCATTGCTGCGCAAGGTCTGTGTTGGCGTGTGCACTCAAGGGAAGAGCAATCCAAGCAAAAGCAGCGATCAGGCGTTTCATGGCTGTACGGTCCTCATATTCGCCTGTGAGGCGAGCAAGCCGCGTGCCAATCGAGCTTTTAGCCTTTCATGAAGGCTTTGATGCGGGCCTGCATGTCGGGTCCGACGCCTTCATTCTCCATGATTTCCCATTGCAGACCGGCATCGAGCGCATCATTGTCGGTCGCCTCTAAGAGGCGCTTATTGGCGGCATGTGAGAAGGCCGAATTTGCCAGAATTTGCTGCGCAAAGGCTCGCAAATCTGCGTCAAACGTTTCATCCGCGAATACCGCTTCGCACAAGCCCATTTTGAGCGCAGCATCGGCGCGCACGGTTTCCGCAGTGAACATTAAGCGTTTCGCGGTCGCGATGCCGACGCGGCGCGGCAGGCGCTGGCTCATGCCCCAAATTGGCGTGAGCGCCCATTTCGCATGCGTGTCGGCAAACTTCGCCGATTCCGACGCAAGGATAAAGTCCGCCGCGAGCGCCACTTCCAGTGCGCCCGTATAGCAATGGCTATGAACCGCTGCGATCACCGGCTTAGGCAGTTTTTCTAGCAGGCGCAGGGTTTCAGAATGCCAGCCCGGCGACGGCACTTTCTCGCCTTCGGCGATATCGCCGAGATCATGGCCGGCTGAGAAACACTTGCCGGCGCCGCGTAAGATGACACAGCCAATCGAGTCATCCTTTTTCAAATCGATGACGTGCTGGCGCAGCTCGCGGAACATGCCAACCGTGAGTGAGTTGAGCTTTTCCGGACGATTGAGCGTGAGCCAGCAAATCCCATCCTCATCTTGCCGTGTGACTAAGTCGCTCATTGTTTGCTCCGCATGTTGTTTTTGATCGTGAACCAGAGGTCACCTAGGGTTCGCATAGACCCTATTCCGAATCTAAGCCTAGGCTTTCGCGACGGGATGTCCCTATGTAGAGATAGTGAAATCCGCGCAGGACCAAAAAGGAGAGCGCCCCGTGGCTGATACTGAATATACCCCCCCGAAAGTCTGGACCTGGGACACCGAGAGCGGTGGCCGCTTTGCCAACATCAATCGTCCAATTGCCGGACCCACGCATGAAAAAGAGCTACAAGTTGGCAAACACCCGATCCAACTTTATTCACTGGCCACCCCGAATGGCGTCAAAGTCACGATCATGCTCGAAGAACTGCTCGCAGCAGGACATTCTGGAGCCGAGTACGATGCGTGGCTGATCAATATTCAAGACGGCAATCAATTTGGCTCGGGCTATGTTGAGATCAATCCCAATTCCAAAATCCCGGTCATGGCGGATCATTCCACCGATCCCGTGACCCGTGTGTTTGAGAGCGGATCGATCCTGGTTTACCTCGCCAACAAGTTTGGCGCTTTCATTCCTGAGGATCATAAAGGCCGCACAGAAGCGATGAATTGGCTGTTCTGGCAAATGGGATCAGCACCATACTTAGGCGGCGGATTTGGGCATTTTTACGCCTATGCGCCAACGAAAATGGAATATCCGATCAATCGCTTTGCGATGGAAGTGAAACGTCAAATGGACGTGCTAGAGCGTCACTTGGCGGACCATGAATATATGGCCGGCAGCGAATATTCGATCGCCGATATGGCGATCATGCCCTGGTATGGTTCCTTGGCAAAGGGCATCCTTTACGAGTCGGCTGAGTTCCTGTCGGTGCACGAATACAAGAATGTCATTCGCTGGACCGACCAACTGATGGAGCGACCGGCGGTGCAACGCGGGCGCATGGTCAACCGAGTCTGGGGCGAACCTTCGAGCCAGTTGCCAGAGCGCCACGATGCCAACGATTTTGAGACCAAGACCATGGACAAGCTCAATCCTGACGCGACTTAGGGTCCTGCGAGGCAAGGTTTGCTATGCAAGAATCAGAGGCAAGTGCGGTTATCGCGCCTGCTTCTGAGGCGCGCACATATCCGATGAAGCCATCTTGTTTGCCCAAAGCGTGGCGGCCACCGCGCAAGGCGATGCCAATGATTTTATTGTCAGCGTCGAGGACATAAAGGCGCCGGCCTGGGCCGGACATATGGCCTTCAACGCGGACGAAGTTTTCCGACGCTGCAATGGCCTCTGAGGACTCAATCGCGGCGCTGCAGGATCCAGGGAGGACCGCTTCATAAGGCGTTGCGATGAGCTCTCGAGTCCCCTTAAAAACGGGGCTGCCAAAGATCCCTAAATCGGCTTGTGTGGCCTTATCGGCGACGCGCAAAACAGGCTCTGCATGTGGGTAGATATATTCAATCTGCGCTGAATCTTGAATGCCAAGCTCAAGCGCCAGCACGGCCGCGGCGCGATTATGGTTTTGATCGGGTTTCGGCAGCGACATCCGGACCAATGGGATGAACATGCCGACCAGTAAAAGTGTGGCAATCGCAAGGATCCAATTCCTAACAGTTTTTGAGCCCTCAAAGTGACGAAAGAGCCAGGGCGACAGAAGGCATATGAGGGCGGCCCAAGCCATCACGGTCGGCGTGGTGTATCGGCTCGAAAAGGGCACGACCTCACCCATGAAGACGCGGCTTCCAGCGGTTAAAAAGGCGGTCGCCCCGATATAGATAATGAACAGAGTGAGGCCCGGCGTGATTGGGTCACTTGGGCGCTTTGTGACGAAACCGAAGGTCAAAATAATCGCTGACACAGTCATCGCCAAGCCCAGCAATCCTGCCAAAAAAGTGCCTGGGCCATAAGGGCTTATGACGTGGACCAGCGGGTTGCCTAAATATTTGAAGACAAAAATGAGAACTTCGACCGGATGGGATAAAAAGGTCGATAGAGCGGAGCTATGATGCCCGGGGGCGCGATAGTCTGACAGGTATAAAGCCATAACCAACGCAGCAAGACCGGACAGGATACCGATTTGCCACCAGCGAAGACGCAAAATGATCGCCCAAACTGCCATGAACGGAAGGGCCAGAGCACCATTCGCCATCGTACCTGCACTCGCGACCCCAAGAACACTTGCGGCCAAGAACGTAGTGGAAAATTTCGTCTCCTCTTGCGCCGATTTGCTGAGCAATAAAAAAGCAGCGAGAGGGACCAATTGGGCCAGAAAAAATTGGCTTTGAAAGGCCCAGGTAAAATTGGTGACTTGCGACCAAAGAAAGAGCCAAGCGCCGAGCATCATCGCTAATAGGTGCAAATCTCGCTCGGCAACTTTGCCATGATTAATCCGCTTGAGGCATCGCCAGAAAATGTACCAAGCCGAAAACGCGAACGCGTAATTTATGACGAGCAGAAAGATATGGCGGCCGCCAAACACTTTGTAGTCGATCAAGAACAAGAGCCGCGACCAAAAAATCCGGTGCTCATTATGCTGTTCAAACAAGACTTGGCTGGGCGTGTCTTCGAACCTCATCAAGAAATTCAAGCCGCCATCCCACATATCCCAGAATGGCACTGGTGAGTAATGCAAGACCCCGCTCACCATGGCGCCTAAAATGAGCGGAGAAGCTAAGCAGTAAATCGCCTGTCTGAGGCGCATAGCGACAGTGTCCATGCAAACTCCATTGCATGTCCCCGTCGCACTCACGCAAAGGCGGTGGCGAACCTCCGGCGATGTGTCAAGCGTCGCAGTTTAAAACTGAGACGGTTAGAGCGCTTGCTCAAAGATGCGCTCATAATCACCTTGTTCGGCCGGGCGAGCATTGCCGCGGTGGGCCAAGTCATTCAGCGCGAACTCGACAATGCCGGGGCCGTCGGACATTTCGACGCCAATCGCGCTGAGCGTGTTCGGTATGCCAATAGCCTCGTTCAGTTTAGCGATCTCATCGCCCAAATCGGCGTTTTGAGAGAGCCCCATGGCGAATTTCAAACGCTCATATTTCTCCGGTGCGGCGCCTTCATTAAACCGCAGCAAGTGCGGCAGGAAGATCGCGTTGAGTGTGCCATGGTGGAGCTTCTTCTCTTTCAGGCGCCCGGCTGCATGGCTGAGCGCATGAACAGAGCCAAGCCCTTTGGTGAAAGCCAGGGCGCCCTCATAGCTCGCCATCATCATGTTCCAGCGCGCGTCTTTGTCGGAGCCATCGGCCACAGCGCGTTTCAGGGCGCCGTTTTTAATCGCACGATTGAGGCCGTCATAGCCAACCCCTTCAGCCGGGGGATTTACCGCTGGCGTCAGCACCGCTTCCATACAATGGGTCACCGCATCCATGCCGGTTGCCGCCGTCAAAAACGCAGGAAGGCCGAGCGTCAGGTCCGGGTCGCAAATCGCGGTAGAGGGAATGAGGTGCGGCGAGGCAAAGGTCTCTTTGCGGCCGTTATTCATCGTCGTGATCATGCCGACAGAGACTTCAGAGCCGGTTCCGGCTGTGGTCGGGATAGCGATCAAAGGTGGCAATTTGCCAATATTCTTAGCGCCGCCCGTGATCGCGGCATATTTCTCTAGCGGTCCGCCTTGGCTGGCCAGGAGACCGACGGCTTTGGTCAGGTCCATGGCTGAGCCGCCGCCTAAAGCGACCAAGCCATCGGCATTGGCGGCATTATATTGGGCGGCGACGGCAATAGCTTGGTCTTCGGTTGGGTTGGCGACGGTGTCAGCGAAAACCGCAGCGGGCGCCATTCCGAGATTTTCGAGAATGGTATCGAGTAGGCCGACCGCTTTGATTCCAGGATCGGTGATTACCATCGGGCGGCTGACGCCAAATCCGGTCAGCGTCCCGCCGAGCTTGGCAACAGCGCCATGGTCAAAAATACAAGTGGTGAGAAAATTCATGACGGGCATGGCGACGCCTCCAGGCTGGCAATTTTAGATCTGAGGCCTAGAAAGCCTAGAGCGACCAGGAGGGCAATCTCTCCCGCAGCGGCAGCATAACATGAGGAGACGCGGAATGGCGGGATTGGGGATTGGCTTATTAGGCGCAGCGCGGATTACCGACAAAGCTGTGATCCACCCGGCACAGGTGATTCCGCAATGTCGGTTGGTCGCTGTGGCGGCGCGCGATCGCGCTCGGGCTGAGGCGTTTGCGGCGCAGCACGAGATCGCCGCTGTGCTCGGCTCTTATGACCAAGTCATTCGGTCTGAGGCGGTTGGCTTGGTCTACAATCCGCTGCCGATCAATCTGCATGCCGAGTGGTCGATTAAAGCGCTGGAAGCCGGCAAGCATGTTCTGTGCGAGAAGCCCTTTGCGATGAACGTGGTTGAGGCGGAGGCCATGCTAGCGGCATCCAAAGCGACCGGGTGTCGGCTGATTGAGGCCTTCCACTATCGCTATCACCCCGCCTTCGAGACCTGTTTGGACTGGCTCGCCGCGGATGAAATTGGCGAGCTCAAAGAAATCCACGCTGCCTTCGATGTCGAGATCAAAGATAATGGCAGAGAAATCCGTCACCGGGTCGAAACCGGCGGGGGGGCGATGATGGACCTCGGCTGTTACCCTTTGCATTGGGCCCTATCGATTACGGGTGAGGCCCCGACAGCGGTCGCCGCGTCGGCGACGCTGACGCCGTCCGGTGTTGATGAAAGTCTGACGGCAGATCTCAGCTTCGCGTCTGGCGTGAGCGCGCACTTAACCACGAATATGGGCCCCGGCGCTGCGTTTCGGGCGGACCTGAAACTGATCGGCACGCGCGGCGAGATCAGCTTCACCAATCCGCTCGCGCCGCATCATCCGCTCGTGCCCGGGGCGCTGGTAAGCTCGAACGGCCGGCGCAGCGAAATCAGCCCGATCAGCACATATGCCTATCAGCTGGCCGCGGTCTGGTCGGCCTTGCAGACCGGCGCTGCTTTGCCGACCGAAGGTGAGATGATCGTGCGCCAACAGGCAGCATTGGATGAGATTTACGCTCAAGCGGGATTGAAGCATTTGCGTTATTTGCCCGCCTGATGTTGATAGCAACGCTCTAGGCGAGATCTGATGGCGCCAGGGAGAACACGCTGGTCTAGCACGGCACACACGCAATTTTGGCCAGGGGGCATCACAGCAATGACCGCAGAATCACTTTCAGAATATGGCGCCTATTTTGATGAAGCCTTCATTTGGATCGCCGCCGCGATCCTCGTGATCGAGCTTTCAAAAGGCTTTTTCTCGGGGGCGATGAAGGGCCGGCAATTGCTCGATATGGTGGCGAGCGCTGCCACCCTCATCCCATATTACTTAGTTCAGATTTTTCTGATGTCTCTGGTTTATGTCGCTGTGATTGTGGTGGCCGAGAATTTCGTCCCATGGCAGATGCCGATCAATATCTGGACAGTCCTGCTCGCGATGCTGGTGATTGATTTCATCTATTATTGGGAACACCGAAACGCCCATCGCATGCGATTGCGATGGACCCAGCACGCCGTGCATCACTCCTCGCGCGAAATGAATATGCTCATCGCCTTTCGCGCGGGCGCATTTGAGACGCTCACAGCCGCGCCATTTTACTTTCCCATGGTTTTTTTGGGATTTCCGCCCGTCTTGATTTTCTTCGGCGCGATCGTTGTGATCGGCTATCAGACTTGGCTTCACACTGAAGTGATCGGCAAACTCGGACCGCTTGAAGGGGTGCTCAACACGCCCAGCAATCACCGTGTGCACCATAGCTGCGACGACAAATATCTCGGCAAGAATTATGGCAGCGTTCTGATCATTTGGGACCGGTTGTTCGGAACCTACCAGGCCGAAGAGGAATCCCCGAACTATGGCCTCGACCGAGCGTATGACAGCGTCAATCCGCTCACCGTCTGGGCGTCGGAATTACCCGACCTCTTTCGCGACTTGAAAAGCTCTAAGAGTGTTGGCGAAGTCTGGATGTATTTATTCGGAAGGCCTGGATGGCAGCCCAAATCCAAAACTCATGGAAAGACGCTTTCCGAGCGAGGATCAACGGGTTAAGCCTCTGAAAGGTCTGATGAGGAGAACCTGTCATGCGCATCGCCATATTCACGGCTGCTGCCACGTTTCTATCAGCCTGCGAAACCTTGCCCGCGGATGATGTGGGAGCGAGCGAGATCCGTCATTATGTCAAAGACGCTTATAAGGATGCCGGCTTCCCGTTCTCGAGCGCAGTCGAAGTCGATGGCTGGATCTATCTTGCCGGGGAACTTGGGACGACCTCCGACGGCGCATTGGTACCCGGCGGGATTGGCCCGGAAACGCGGCAAACCATGGACAATATCGAAACCACGCTGGCAACCAATGGCCTAGCCTGGGACCGCGTGGTGAAGTGCACGGTCTTCCTTGCGGATATCGCAGAATGGCCAGCGTTTAACGAGATTTACAAAACCTATTTCACCGGAGACTTCCCAGCTCGCAGCGCGCTTGGGGCAAATGGTTTGGCACTCGGCGCCCGGGTCGAAATTGAGTGTATCGCAAAACGCTAGGCCGTCTCCGTCAGCGCAGCCAGATGTCCAGTTTTGACATAGATCAAACAGCCCTGATCAGACCAAGGCCTATGTTTTGAACCATGCGGGCTGCGCAGCCATGTGCCCGCAGGATAGTCGCCAAACTCGTCTTGAAATGTACCTTCTAAAACCATGATTTCTTCTCCGCCCCAATGCTGATGTGGCAAGAATTTCGTGCCCGGCGCCCAACGCACCAAAGCGACGCTTTCGATGCCATGGCGATGCAAGGGCAAGACGGTTAGCCCAGGGACTTGGCCGGGCAGAAAATCTGCGCTGACCGTATTGATGACTTTTTGCTCAGTATCGGCGGCGTCGAATTGATGCAATTTCACGAAAATGATGCAGCCATCTTTTGAGTGCGGTGTGTGCTTCGAGCCGATGGGATTGCGCACATATGTGCCCGCCGGGTAATCGCCGTGCTCATCCGAGAACACGCCTTCAAGGACCAAAAATTCTTCCCCGCCGCCATGCATGTGTTCGCTGAAATAGGAGTCCGGGGCATAGCGCACGATTGATGTCGCGCGGGCCACTTCGTCGCCGATCCGGTCGAGCATTTGTCGATCGACACCGGCCATGGGCGACGCCACCCAATCACGGTCTTGCGGGCGAACAATAACGCGTTCACTGAAATCTGCGTTGAGTCTCATGCTTGTCGGCTCCTAATGCGGTCTTTGGGGTGTCAGGCGCGATAGAAATGCAGCCGTCGCTCGGTCAAAAAGGGTGATGTCTTCGGCGGCGCGGGCGATCAGTTGCGCCCCCTCCATAAGGGCGAGCGTGGCATGTGCCTCGGCGCTGGCTTCGTTGATATTTGCGACCGTTCCATCCTCAGCGCCGCGGGCGAAGACCTGCGCCAGCCAGGTCGCGCTATCGGAGTGGAACTGCGTCAATTGCTCGAGAACAGGGGCCGAGAAACTGTCTCGCCCAGCGCTCATCGACACGCAAAGGCAGAGCTGTGTCCCGCCCGCCAAGGCGCCGCGATAAACCTGATGAAAAGCACGCAATTTGCCCGCGGCATGCAGATGACCGCGATCAATGTCGGTGAGGGTCTCTGAAAACCGCGCGGCATAGCGTTCGATCAAGCCGAAAGCGAGATCAGCCTTAACCGGAAAATGATGGTGAATGCTGGCTTTTCTAATCCCGACACCGCGAGCCAAGTCGGCATAAGAAAAGGCGTCAAACCCGCGCTGGCGGGCGGCGCGTTCAGCGCTGTCGAGAAGGGCAGTTCGTGTGTCCATAAACGCCTACCTAGTGATAGGTAGTTTCGATTTCAAGGAGACTGATCTGCTTTCTTGACAATTGGCGGGTCATGCCGCCCTGTGCGGTACGGATTAGAGTAAAGGCAGACCGCGCGTGACAGCTCCCATTCTGACAGTTCGAGACTTAAAAGTCGCATTCGATACCCCCGACGGTACCGTGAATGCGGTCAAAGGCATAAACCTCGAAGTGTCTGCGGGCGAATGCCTCGGGATCGTCGGAGAATCGGGTTCTGGCAAAAGCCAAACTGTGCTCGCCGCTATGGGGCTTCTGGCCGATAATGGCGCAGCAACCGGCTCTGTCATGTTCGATGGGACAGAGATGCTGACCGCCAATACGAAGACGCTACGTGACATTCGCGGCGATCGGATGTCGATGATTTTCCAGAATCCACTGACCAGTTTGACCCCGCACATGACTGTCGGCGCACAAATGCGCGAAGTCTTGCGGCTCCACAAAGGCTTGAAAGGTGAAGATGCCACGAAAGTCTGCGTCGATTGGCTCGAACATGTGCGTATTCCAGAAGCCCGGCGCCGCATGGATCAATTCCCACACGAATTGTCGGGCGGTATGCGCCAGCGGGTGATGGTCGCGATTGCCATGTTGTGCGGACCGCAGTTGCTTCTCGCAGACGAGCCAACAACAGCCCTAGACGTTACGGTGCAAGCGCAGGTGCTCGATTTGATGGATGATCTAAAGCGCGAAACCGGCACCGGCATTGCGCTGATCACCCACGATATGGGCGTCGTCGCGCGCATGTGCGACCGCGTCGTCGTGATGCGCTATGGGGAAATCGTCGAGACGGGCAGCATTGACGATATTTTCTACAATCCACAGCACGCTTATACGAAAATGCTGCTCGATGCGGTGCCGCGGATTGATCAGCCCAATCGTCCTGGACGGCCCATGTTAGGCGCCGCGCCGGGATCGGATGTTGCGCCGATTTTGCGCGCCGAAGAGCTGAAAGTGCATTTCCCGATCAATGTCGGCGGCGGTCTATTTGGCAAAACCAAGCCGCTCAAAGCCGTCGATGGTGTGAGTTTCGAATTGAAGCCCGGCGAAACGCTCGGCGTGGTGGGTGAGAGCGGCTGCGGCAAGTCTACTTTGGCCCGCGCTGTGCTCAAACTGGTGCCGCAAACCTCTGGTACTGTCGCCTGGATGGGCCGAGATATTTCAAGCGCCGACCGTAAGACGATGAATGGTCTGCGCGATGATCTTCAAATCGTGTTCCAAGACCCGATGGCGAGCCTTGATCCGCGAATGACGATTGGCATGTCGATCGCTGAGCCCCTGACCGTGCATGCGCCTGAACTCGACAAAGCCGCGCGCGAGGCCAAAGTCCAAGAGATTATGCCGCGCGTTGGCTTGGACCCGGCGCTAATCAATCGTTATCCGCATGAGCTCTCCGGTGGCCAGAACCAACGGGTTGGCATTGCCCGCGCGATGATTGTCGATCCCAAACTGGTGGTCTGTGATGAAGCGGTGTCAGCGTTGGATGTTTCTGTGCAAGCGCAAGTGGTCGATCTTTTGATCGAGCTGCAGAAAGAGTTTGGCCTGGCGATGATCTTTATTTCACACGACTTGTCCGTGGTGAGAGAGATTTCTCATCGCGTGATGGTTCTCTACCTCGGCAAAGTTGTTGAGCTGGCGGGCCGCCAGGAAATCTATGAGGATGCGCGTCATCCCTATACGAAGGCTTTGATTTCAGCTGTCCCAAACCCCGACCCAAAAATGGAACGGGCGCGCGACCGAGTGAAATTACAAGGCGATTTGCCAAGCCCGCTCGACAGCCGAGCGCCGCTTCGCTTCTTGAAATCTGTGGTCATTGATGATCCTGACGCACAGCAATATGCCCCGAAGCTGATCGAAATCGCTCCGGGGCATTTGGTGGCTGAGCACGACCCGTTTCAGGGTTCGGGAGGGTTACGAGCCGACGGCTCAGCCTAGCTGGGGGACCGGGTCTCTATTTAGAGCAGAGCACGTCGGTCAAATTGCGCCGACCGCGATCAGCATAGAGGACTTTCCCAAGCCCCATTTCACGGCAAAATTGATTGGCATTGCCGCGGCCGACCGGAATGCGATCGCCATAGGCATCGCGGGGGCGTGGGAAGAAAACCGTCTGGCGGCCCTCTAGGCCTTGATTGTGCGCCTGATAATTGCCGCGGCCATGCTGATTGCGACCCTCATAGCGGTCGTCACGTCGGCTGCTCACGCGCCGAGCATTGCTGTTGAGCGGGCGCATCGAACTGATATTATCATTCATGCGCAGCGAGCTTAAATGGCCTTCAGGGCGATCAATAATCACGCAGCGGCCTCTGAAGTCTGGGTCAACACAAACTTCCCAAGCCCCTCGAACGTCAATTGACGAGACCGTATCATTAAATCCGAGATTGCGGAGATTATAGACTGGACGGTCAATTGCGATGGCGCTGCCGCGAAACTCTGGATGTTTAAAGATCACCGCTTCGTCACTGCCGCCGCCGCGATGCCCATTATTGGCAAGGGCGGGGAGGGTTGATGCCAGGCAAACTGTTGTGGCGAGGGCGAGAGCTTTCAGCGCGCGGGTCATATCATGTGGTCCTTTATTCAAGTCTTGAAAGAACCCATAAAAGACGCAACCTGAACGCTCTGGGAGAGGCGTTTTCAGGTTGCGTTCAGCTATTCTGCAGCGCGCATGAGGTCTTGCATCCGGTTAATCCAAACAAGCCAAGCTTTGCGGCCCGCCTCGGTTAGAAAGACCCGTGTTTGCGGCCTGCGCCCGACGAAGCGTTTTTCTTGGCGGACATAGCCGGCATCTTCGAGTTTGCGTAAATGCGTCGAGAGATTGCCATCTGTGGCGCCGACTTTGTCTTTCAACTCGCCAAAGATGGAAGGGCTGACGGTTGAAAGGTAAGCCATGATGCCAAGCCGGAGTCGGCCGTGAATGACATCGTCGATTTGCGCATGATCAAAAGGGTTGGTGTCTTCAGACATCTGACGTGTCCTTTTCTTAGATGACGTTTTTGGGTTCGTCGCGCATCAGGACCAGGCCTGGGATGAGCACGGTTAGGAACGCGCCGAGCGAGGCAATCGCCCAAGTGAAGTCGGTGCCATCAAACCAAATCGCCAAGGCCACCATGGCCAATGCACCGAACCCGGCATAAGTCAGTGTTTTGACACCGCCCATAATGCCCGATGTGATCAGGCCCGTGCCATAGATCGCGAACACGATCGGCAAAGAGGTCTCAAAGCCTGGCGCTGGACTGGCGACAAAGAACGATTTCACAATCAGCGTCCCGAAATAGGCAAAAAGGGCAAACCCGCCGGCCATCCAAACGGTTCCTTCTGAGCGATTACCAACAGAATTCCCGCCTGGTTTGTTGCGGATCGTATAAACCAGCGCCGACTGCCCGATAATGCCAACAATGATAAAGCTTCCCCAAATCCAGGCATAAGCGGTGTCGGGCCAACCGAACATTCCAACTTCCATCGAATAGTGAAGGAAATAGGCGATTGTGGTCAGCGTTCCCCAAAACGCGAGGAAGCGCCCACCGAGCAAGGGTGCCTGTTGACCGGCTTCGGCGAGATCGCGCACATAAGCCAAATCGTCTTGTAGAGTGGTGTTGTTCATTGATGTCTCCAATAACTTTGAAATACAAAGTACTCTAACTGACGAATTTGTCAACACACCTAAATGTGCTTGGCGCGGCCGCGCAGTGCGCTAGGGTAGGGAAAAGCAAAAATATCGATTGAGGAAACGACCATGCCAGACGCTGTCCATCAGCCGCCTTTTCGCCCGCTCGCGCAGAAACAGCCTGACATTGAATGTACCCGAAAACCGGATGGTACGGTTTACCTGAAACAACGCCATGCGCCCGGAGATCGCCCGCGCTCTGTTCCCCACGCTTTGGCGATGCGGGCGGCAATGCATCCTGACCGCGAATGGTTGAAGCAGCGCAATCCTGAGACGGATCAGTGGGAAGCGATCACCTATGGCGAAGGGCTGAGACGAACGCGGGCTCTGGCTCAAGCTTTCTTGGAACAAGGCGCGGGCCCTGAAGCGCCGGTGATGATCCTGTCTGGAAACTCCATCGAAACCGCCCTGGTGATGGTGGCGGCGATGACGATGGGCGCGCCCGCGGCGCCAATATCTGTCCCTTACTCTCTCATGTCGACCGATTTCGCCAAGCTCAAACACTGCTTCAACGCGGTGCAGCCAAAAGTCATTTTCGCGGCTCAGCTAAAGCCGTTTGAACCGGCGATTGCGGCGCTCGGAGATCATGGTTGCACGGTCATTACCGCTGATGGCGCGAATGGTGCGGTGTCATATCACAGTCTGCTCGATACGCCGGTGACGCCGGCTGTGGATGCGGCGCTCGATGGCCTAACGGATGATACGGTTGGGAAATACTTGTTCACCTCCGGCTCGACGGGGATGCCCAAACCTGTGCCAACGACACAAGGCGCTATGTGTTCGATGATTGGCGGCGTCGAAGGCCTTCGCGATGATGCGCGGGATCCTGAATATGATCCGGATGTGCCTGACAATGTGCTCGATTGGCTGCCCTGGAATCATATTTCCGGGTCGAATGTGAACTTCAATGGCGCGCTTTGGAATGGCTCCACTTTTTGGATTGATGGCGGCAAGCCAACCCCGGCTCTGTTCGGCGAAACCATTCGCAATGTGCTCGACTGCAAGCCGTCAACCTTCGGCACCGCGCCTATAGCCCTCGCCATGCTGGCCGAGGCAATGGAAGAAGATGAAGCCCTGCTCAAGGCCTTCTTCGCCAATATGCGGTCCATTGGTTATGGCGGCGCAACCTTGTCCGATGACCTTTATGACCGGATCCAAAACCTCGCGATCAAGGCCACCGGCCGGCGAATCCCGATCATCACCATGTACGGCGCGACTGAAACCCAAGGCATTACTGTGGTGCATTGGGAAGTTGAACGCGTGGGCCTGATCGGCTTGCCGCTGCCCGGGCTGACGCTGAAATTGGTGCCGACCATGGGCAAGCTTGAAGTCCGGGTGAAAGGCGAAACAGTGATGCCAGGCTATCACAATTTACCCAAAAAGAATGCCGAAGTGTTTGATGAAGAGGGCTATTACTGCCTCGGCGATGCGGCCAAATTCGTCGATGAGGATAATCCAAACCAGGGCATTATTTTTGATGGCCGGGTTGGCGAGGACTTTAAACTCTCGTCCGGGACCTGGGTCAGTGTCGGCGTGCTCCGGCCAGACTTGGTGGCGGCCTGTTCGCCATTGGTCTTTGACGCGGTGATTTGCGGCCAAGACAAGAATTTCATCGGGGCCATGTTCTGGCCTTCGCCGGTAGCCTTCGAGGACTATGTCAAATCGACGGGCGGTGACCAAATGGCGGCGTTCATGGCGCTCAACAAAGACCTTGCGGGCAAAGTTGCAGCGTTCAATGCGGCGGAGCCTGGCTCATCGCGGCGGATCAAACGGTTCCTGGTTCTGACCGAACCACCAAGCATTGATAAGGGCGAGATTACGGACAAAGGTTATGTCAATCAGCGCATGACGCAGGACTGCCGCGCTGAGTTGGTCGCTAGCCTGTTCGTAGATGCGCCGCCGCCCAATATCGTACAGCTGTGATTTGAGATGACGGCGGCGGCGAGCAAGCAAACCGGAGTGAAGCTCGGGCTCATCAGTCTCGCCCTGATGGCTGCGCTCTTTGCTGGTCTCTTCGTCTTTGGGCCGACCCGAACGGCAGAAAAAGCTACTGCCGCGCAGACCGGTCAGGCCTTTGACATTCTCACCATCCTCAATGATGCCCCAACCCGCGGCGCTGTTAGTGCCCTCCGCGCGGCAAATCCTGGCACTTATTCGCAGCTCCAAACCGCGGCGGCTTTCGCGCATGCCGATGATGCTGACGCGCAAGCCTTGTCCATGTTGGTCCTAGAGGCCTTGTTCAGCCAGTTCAAAGCGCAAGCGTTGACGCTGCGCTCTGCCGATAGCGCTGGCTATCAAGCGATCATCTCAGAGCTCGGTGCGGGGTTTGAGCAGCTCAAATCAAACAATAATGCCTGGTGCAATGGCGCAACGGTTGCGGTCTTTCTGACCAAGAATGATGATGACTTGATACCATCTCTGTTGAGCGAGTTTCCGTATCAAAGCCCGCAATATGATTGGGCGATGACTTGGATGAGCACGGTCTTAAACGTCGCCGCGGAGAGCCGCCGCGCCCCGCGCCGTCATGCGGCCCCAACTGATCTCGACGAAGTCCGATTGCAGCAGGCGGGGCTCGACCTGAGCGCGCAACAATGGTCGCTGGCGCTGCAGATTGGTGCTTTTGCCAATGCTGAAGGGACCTCTTACGCGCAAATGCAGGATGTGGTTGGCAGTATGAATGTCTGCGAGCTCGGGGTCGCCGTGGCGGCGGTATCAGGGCAATTGCCGCGCGATGTGCGCGCTCGCATTTGGGCCGATCTGATGCCGGAACTGATGTATGGCAACACGCCCTATGTGATCTGGCGGGTGAATGATTATTTCTTCATTGGCTGACCATTTGCGCCTTTAAATCACCATGAGTTCGCGCTTATGGTCGCGCTATGGCGATAGATGATACTCTGCGATCCTTCATGGACAAATTTAAGATGCCGGATTTCTCCGGCGTCGATTGGAAAGGTTCGACCGATGGGCTGCGGCAAAGCTTTTATCGCGCTAGCCGATCGGTTGAGCGCGACCTACCGGATCTCGCCGAGATATCGAACCTGGTCGTCGACGGCGCTGATGGGCCTTTAAACGCGCGCCTCTATGTGCCGCTGGCGGCGGGAATCACGCCGGCACCAGCCATTGTTTTTTTCCATGGCGGCGGATTTGTCGTCGGCGACATTGATACCCATGATGTCATTTGTCGACGTCTCGCAGCAAGTTCGCGCTGCCGCGTTCTGTCGATTGATTACCGCCTCGCACCTGAAGATCGCTTCCCGGCGGCGCACCGCGATGCGCTTGCCGCCTGGCAATGGGCGACCGAGCGGAACAATATTCTTGGCTTCGATCCAGACCGTATCGCGGTGGCCGGCGACAGTGCCGGCGGAAATCTGTCGGCTTTCATTGCTCAGGAAACGGGCCGCACAGGAGCGCTGATGCCGGCCTTTCAACTTCTGCTCTATCCTTTGGTCCAATTCGTCGACATTCGCTCTAAAAAAATGTCGTTCCAAGAAAGCGGCTTCTTCATTTCGCCAAATCTGTTCGACTATTTTCGCGACGCTTATATCGAAAAAGAAACCGACCGGATGGATAAGCGCGTCTCGCCTCTATTTGCGCCCGATGAGGATTTTGCCGGACTGGCGCCGGCACACATGGTGCTGTGCGGATGGGATCCGCTGAAAGATGAAGGCAAAGCCTATGCGGCAAAATTGGCGGCGCATGGCGTGCCCGTAACGATCAAGGAGCACCCCGGCATGGTTCATGGCTTCATGAATATGACGGCAGTCTCAGTTCCTGCTCGTAAAGCAATTGAAGAGGCCGGTCTCGTGGTTGGAAAAGCGCTTGGCGCACGGGACTAATTCCCTTCGCCACGAGATTGACATAAGGTTAAGATAATCCATCCCGAAGACGAAGATGAGGGGACAATATCCATGGCTAGAACAGCAGTTTGGATGCGGACATCAGCGCTCGCCGTGAGTGCAGTGGCCTTGCTCGGCCTCGCGGCCTGCGATCGTCAAGAAGAACGCATCGACCGCCTCGGTGACTTGGGCGACGCCGTCCTTGGTCAACTCGGCGGCGACGATACGCGCCAGAATGACCGCGAGAAATATGCCGCGGTCCCAGTTGAGTCTCGCGCCTTCTCCGGCGCCCGCCCGCAACGCGCAGTGGCGACATCCGAGGACGAAGCAGCGCCGCGCTTTATAATTGGTTCAATTGTCGCCAAGCCCGCCGCGCTGCCCGCCGAAGTTGAAATGTCGGCAGTGATGGCGCAACCGGAAATGGCCATGGACGTTGTGGTGAATGAGCAATCAGAAGCCAAGATCGTGATCCCGGATCAAAAGACACTAGACGACGCGGTGGATGATCCGGACGTTATTCGCCGGATCGAGTTCCCAGCGGCGAAAGGACGCTCGATCACAGTGGTTGATCCAGAGCAACAAAGCCGCAATCAGATCCTCAATGGCGATGAGGTTGTGCTGCCACGTGCGCCGCTCAAGGACACGATTGGGCGCAAACGATATGAGCGCGACGTGCGAGAGTCTGAGCAAGCCAATCGGCCTATACCGGCACCGCCCATGCAAACCCGCAGCATGGCGATGATCCGTCTACCCGCGACACCAGAGGAGCGGATGGCGCAACTGCCGAAGCTCAATCCAAAAGTCGCGCAGCGAGCGCTTATTTTGCCGACCGCCGCGCTGCAGCGCCAATTGGTCGCCGAAGAGCAGATGATCGATACCGCGACGAAGTTTAAAGTGGCGGCCAGTATTCAACGCTCGCGCTCTGGACAAATGGTGATTGAGATTGGCTCAGGCGCGCTGAGCCCGACCAATTTTACCGAAGCGATTATGCGCCAAGGTCGGATCCAGCTCGAACAAGGCGTCGAGTGCGATGAAGTTGCGGCGCAAGCTGAAGACGCGAACCCCTTGGTGGCGATGGAATGCGTGATCAAGGATTTGCGCGAGTCAGGCGAGTTTGAATATGTCGAAAAAGACTGGTTCTACGAGCACCAAATGATCCGCCGTCCAGGGCAAGTCGAAGCGCCGGTTCTGGTCACCCCAAATGATCCGCTGTTCGGGCTACAATGGCATTATAAGTCGCAAGGCGCCGATGCCGGTGAGGTAGAGGGCGGCGCAGGCTTTGTCGATTTCTGGACCGAGCAAGACAGCCAAGGCTCTTCGGAAGTTGTTGTCGCCATCGTCGACACGGGTTTGCAAATGGACCATCCCGATATCCTCGCATCGGCGAATGTGGTCGATGGCTGGGACATGGTTTCTGACCTTGATGTTGCCAATGATGGCGATAGCCGCGACAGCGACCCAAATGATCCTGGCGATGTTTGTCCGGAGCGTAACGTATTTGAGAACACATACCACGGCACGCATGTCGCGGGCATTGTCGGCGCTGGCGCCACTAATAATGCGGACGGCGTTGCAGGCGGGGCTTGGAATGTCAAAATCGTCCCAGTGCGGGCACTTGGGAAATGTGGCGGCAAGCTTTCAGATATTAATGATGCCATCCGTTGGGCCGCGGGGACGATCCCTGAGTTCAACGAACTGGGTGAAGAAGTATGGAACGAAAACCCGGCGGACATCATCAATCTCTCATTGGGCCTGTTCAAACAATGCCCGGCCTCGATGCAAGACGCGATCAATTCAGTTACTGAGAGCGGTGTAATTGTTGTTGCCGCCGCCGGTAATCGGGCCGCGCCAACAGACTTTTTCGCGCCAGCAGGCTGCGAAAATGTGGTGACAGTTGCGGGCGGCGATGCCCGCGGATTCTTGGCGCCATATTCCAACTTTGGCACAGCCGTTGATATTATGGCGCCCGGCGGTGACCTCGCCCGGGACGATGACGGGGATGGCAATCCAGACGGCGTGCTCTCGACCAAAACGGCCGAAAATTGTGAGGACCCGCTGACCGGCGCCGCCGTCTCCACATGCTTCTATGCCTATGAGCAAGGGACCAGTATGGCGACGCCTCATGTAGCTGCAGCGTTGGCGCTGATTAAGTCCAAACGCCCGGACATGAGCTCTGAACAGCTTGTCTCAACCCTAAAGTCCAGCGTAAGCTCAATTCCGGAGAACCATTGCACAGGTCCGTGTGGCCAGTTTCTCGGCGCATTGCCGACCGCTGAAGACGAAGATGTGTGCATCCGGCCATGCGGTGACGGTCTGCTCAATCTGGCAGATCTTGAGCTGCAAGATTGAGAGGAGCCGTGATGGGAGACGGGGCAGACTTTATGGCGCGCGGTCAAGTGCGCCCGCATTATGGCGGCCATATCGGGTTGGTGGCTTTGCTATGCATGCTCGGAGTGACGGGCTGTATGGCTTTTGCCGAAAATTCCGGGACAGCAACCCTTTTTCCAGGCTGGGCGCAAACGACCTCCTATTCTGAGCCGGAAGATGCGATTCTTATCAGCGCCCCAGCGGCGACTTTCATTGTCCGCTTCGAGAGCGAGCCTGATTTGCAATTTGTCAGTCGGAATTTTCGCCGAGATGAGGCTGCGACGCGCGAAGTATTTGGCAAATGGGCGGCGAAATACCCTCCATTAGAAGGCTTAGAGCTTCTCCGGGCGAGCTATTCTGGCGAGCTCATTCTAGCGCTGCCCGTCAATGATCCTGCCGGCCGATCTCCGAAAGATGTGATCGCTGCGCTCGAAACCATGTCCAACCTCGCCTATGCCGAAATCGACTCCATGGCGACAGCAAGTGAACGGAAATAATTATGCGGGCGATTTTATTACCAGCCATGAGCGTGCTCCTGATCGGGGCTTGTGACCCGAGCGCCGACGTGACGCCGCTTGAAGCAGACACGCCGCCGGTCGAGGCCGCCGTGAGCGCAGAGCTTGCGCAAGCAGAGCCCACGGCGCCTATCGCGGACGAAGGCGCCCCGGTCGCTGAGCGCAAGACGGCGACTATTGATTGGTCCGCCGCGCGGGCCGACTATGCCGCGCGCGATGGTGATGAGACGGGCATGTTCGAAGTGGCAAGCGGCGGCTCTCCGGCGGTGCCAATCCTTTTGCCAGATGAGCCGGTGGGGATTGCCTCCACTGGTGACGATGCATTGCAATTTCGACCGCTCGCGGATGGCTATTTCGCGGTCAAAAAAGGCGAGGTCTATGACATGATCATCAATGGCACAGACCGGTTGGTTGTCCGCGGCGGCGATGCCGGGGCTGCCATTGATACAGCGCTTGAGTTTGAAGAGACGATGACCGGTGCTCAGGTCTCGTTTAGCCGCTATGGCGCCTCTTACTTGGTCGAATTTATGTGCAAAGACCCGGCCACCGCCATTCGCGGTAGCTGTGTGACTGAGGAAGACGCAGTCGCTGAAGTTGAGACGCTTTTAATTGCGGGGACACGCTAATGATCAAGCATTGGGCGATCTTGGCGGTCTCAACGCTGGCGCTTGCAGCGTGTGACGTTGTCCGGGTTCCTGGCGATGGCCGGGCGGCACCAGAGCCAGTGCCGGATGGTGCGCCGGGACCCGCGCCGCCAGTGGTTCCTGTCGATGATCCATGGGGTGAGAATGAGCCGGAAGAGCCAACCAATATCCCGGTCAGCAATACTGAGGATACAGGGCCGACTGAACCCACGGAAACCGATGATCCGGTAGAGCCTGAGGCCCCGGTGGACGACCCCGTGATTGTGTCGCCGCCCCCTCCTCCTCCTCCGCCGCCGCCCCCGGTTAAGTTCGAGTATTTTGCGCCCGGTGATTTGATTGGTGGAACCGGCATCGGCCGGGTCGATGATACAGTCTATGCGCCGAACATTGTGTTTCCGATCAAGACCGCACCAACGTTCCCGCAGTCCATGGTCTATCGCCTTGGCGGCGCGGTTGGCGGCGATCAGTGTGATCCGGCAAATTACGATATTCCGTGGCGAGACAATTTCTGCGAGACGCGGAGCTCGACCCGTAACACCCCGATGTGCCCGACCAATAAAGTTCATCAGGGACAGGACATCCGTGTCGGATCAGCAGCAGACTGCAACGCCTTGCGCCGACAAGCCAAAGTCGATCGCGGGATCCATGAAGTGGTCGCCGTTGAGGATGGTATCATCCAACATATCGGGACCTATTCCGTGCAGCTCAAAGGCACTGAGACGGGCAACATTTACTCTTATTTGCACTTGAATATGCGGCGCCTGCGTGTGTCTGCTTTGGATACCGTCTCTGCGGGTGACACTTTAGGGTTCGTCTCGAATGATTTCGGCTCAACCCCGACCACGTTCCATCTCCATTTTGAGATCAAAGCGCCGATCGAGGGCGAGGGCATTGTCCATGTTCCGCCTTACATGTCGCTTGTCGCAGCCTATGAGCGCCGTGAGGAAGGGATCGGTGAAGTGGTCGAAGATGACACAGTCGAGGTGGCAAGTGCCCCGGTCATTGTCGACCCGAGTAAACTCATCGAATAGCGTAAACTGTAGTTTTGTCGGCAGTTTCATGTACAAAATCAGAGCACGGACTTAGTCTTGCCAAAGTTTAAGTCTTAATCACTTGTAAACGGCGCGAATGTTGCGCCATGTGGGAACACGCACCTGTTTACGAGTACAAAAGCATATGACCGCGGCTGAAAAGCTCCCTGTAGAATATATCGAACCCTCAACCGGCGATGATGAACCGGTCGTTACCCTTCTCGGCGCGGATATCTCCGCGGCCTATTTGGATGATGCAGAGCCCAGTCCGATGATGGCCGCCCTCGGGCGATTTTGGCGACGGATCGTCAATACCGCAAAGCTCGGATTGGTCTTGGCGTTGGTCGGAGGCTATCCGGCCATGGTCGCGCTGAATCACAAAGTCGACTCGAGCGCTGTCGTGCTGTCTTCGGCAGCGCCTTGGTACTCGAACGATACGGGCACAGCGATGACCCTGCTGGGGCGCGAATTGACTGTCACAGGCTGGGCCAATGATCGTTCTTGGTGGCACCCGCAAGCGCAGTTGACCGCGCTTCCGGCCTGGCAAGATGGGGTTACTGGAGCGTTGTCTGATTATGCGCTTCTGGCGTCTGAGCACGCGGCGGTAGAGCCCGGCGCGCCAGATTCTGATTTGCTCGCCGCGGCGCGGCTTTTGGCGCCATCATCAGAAGCCGAAGCCATTCCCCGTTTGAACGCCGCCGCCGAAGCTCTGCAAAGCTATGAGGGCCGGCTGTCGCGGGGCCTCGCGGCGCAACCAAAAGGCCTTGGCGTCCTGCTCGATGAGCTTAGCTTGTACAATCGCTGGGCCGCGGAGGCTCAAGCGCGGATCCGTTCCAGCGCCGATCGGGCCGAAGGCTGGCCCGCATCGCGCGAGGATATCGAAGCGCTCTACACCACCCGAGCCTATGCCCAAGTGGCCTCACAGATGATTATGTCGTCGCTGATCCAAGAACCACAATTGGTCTATACGCCGGCCGCGATCGAAGCGAGAGATCGGGCGATCTTTGCTTGGCGCCGCGCTGCGGAATTCAACCCGCTGCTGGTCTCGAGCCAAGCTGGTACGAGCAGTTTCCTCTCCGATCATCCCGCTGCGATGATGTATTATCTGTCGGAAATCGATACCGCGACAAAGACGTTGATCGCGGCTTTAGAGGCCCAGGACGTGAATGATGACGCCGTTGCCGTCGCAGATTCCAGCGCTGCGCCTTGATTCCGTTGCAGGGTCAGCACATTTAAGGGTTGAGACGCCTCTGCATTGGAACCCGTATGTTCATTCAAACCGAACCAACCCCGAACCCTGATACGCTGAAATTCCTGCCAGGTCAGGACGTTACGGGCGCCACGGGGCCTTATGACTTTGCCGCGCTTGAAGAGGCTGGCACCAGTCCCTTGGCGCAGGCTTTGTTCCAAGTCCAAGGCGTCGTTCGCGTGTTTCTCGGCCGGGACTTCATTTCCTTAAGCAAAGAGCCAGACGCGGACTGGAAACATGTCCGGCCGATGGCACTGGCGGCGATTATGGATCATTTCGTGGCCGGCCTTCCGGTTATGGACTCCGGCGCCTCGGCGATGACCGGGACCGAGGACGGCGCCTCCGTAGAAGACTATGAAGGCGATGCTGCCGAAATTGTCGGCGAAATTATCGAACTGATCGAAACCCGGGTCCGCCCGGCGGTCGCTCAAGATGGCGGCGACATTGTTTTTCATGGGTTTGATGTTGAGTCCGGCATTGTCCATTTGGCGATGCGCGGCGCTTGCGCAGGCTGCCCGTCTTCGACGATGACGCTGAAACAAGGCATTGAAAACATGCTGAAAGCCTATGTTCCCGAAGTCACAGCGGTTGAGGCTGCGCTTTAAACACGGTCTAATTGCTTGACTTCCGCGCGGCGTTTACGCCAACCGGCAGCATGAGTTCAGGCGCTTTCCCAATCCTTCTATGTTTGCTGTCCGCGATCACCGTCGCGGCGACCAATCTGTTTGTGAAGCGCGGCGGAGACGTGTTGTCGACGCGCATGGTGGTTTCGATTGCCATGGCGTTGAGTGTGCTCCCCTTTGCTTTCTTCGTGCCGATGCCGACGCCTGCGGTGTGGGGCGCTCTAATGGTTTCGGTCATTGTCCATTGGTTTTATCAATTCGCGATGATCCGGGCGTTGCATCGCGGCGACTTATCTTTGGTGTTTCCGGTGATGCGCGGCCTGGCTCCACTTTTGACCGCGATCACTGCGACTGTGGCTTTGCGAGAAAGCCCCGGACTGTTCGGCTGGATGGGACTGTTAATCGCCACAGGCGCTTTGATTATCTTCGCCATGCCCGAAGAAAAAGGCGGCAAGCATCCGCCGGTCAAGCAAGCGGCTTTGTTCTGGGCCATGGTTACGGCGCTTGGGATAGCATTCTATTCGGTTGCGGATGCTTACGGAGCACGCATGGCGGCGCAAACGACGACGCTTTTCACTTTTGTCGTCTATTTATTCTTACTCGATTGGATTGGTATTTCGACGGCTATGGTCTGGATTCGGCGCGGCCAAGTTTGGGCCGATGTCGCGCCGCAAATCCGGGGCGGCATGATTGGTGGTGTCCTGGGCACGATTTCCTATGGCGCCGCGCTTTGGGCTTTTACCCTGTCAGAAGCGGCAAATGTCACCGCAATTCGCGAAACATCTGTTGTCTTTGGCGCCATTTTTGGTGCGGTCTTCTTGAAGGAGGCGTTCGGGCCGCGGCGGATTTTGGCAGCGAGCGTCTTAGCGTTTGGACTTATCTTGCTAGAATTTGCGCCTTAACCCTGTCTTGGCACAAGGAATGCTAGGGCACGAGCATGAAACTGCTCCGCCATCTCGCCGGATATTTACCGGTCCAAGTTGCGAATGGCATTGCCGCCTTTGGCGGCGTCTATGTTTATACCCGTCTATTAGGGCCTGAAGAGTATGGCCGCTATGCCCTGATGTTATCGGCGATGGCGCTCATTCATATGCTGTCTTTGACCTCAGCCGAGGCGGCGGCGTTTCGGTTTGCCGGCGAGGCCGAAGCAAAACAACAGCAGCCAGATCATTTTCGCACGATCTTGTCGCTGACGGTTCGGTCCCTTTTTGTCACTGCAATATTGATTGCTCTGACCACGCTTTTACTCGGGCGGTTGCCGGAATATTTGAAGATCTTGCCTTGGATCGCGATCCTCATACCGATCAATTCCACGATACAAATCGCCCTTGAAGCGCACCGAGCCAGCGAACGAGTTGGGCGCTATGCACTGATTTCGACCACGCAGACTTTAGGTGGGTTTGGGCTCGGCGCTCTGATTGCCTGGCAGTTGGGATTTGGCGCCGCCTCGCCATTTATCGGAATGGCTCTCGCCGGCGGGCTTTGGGCCGCGAGCGAGACGCGATGGTTGTTTAAACAGGCCAAAACCGGCGTCACTGATCGAGGACGCCAAATCGCTTATTCGAAATATGGCGCGCCGATTGCCGCGGCACTGGTACTGGACCTGATCCTGTCGGCCGCGGACCGTTTCTTGATCGCCATCTTTCTCGGCGAAGCTGCCGTCGGTGAATATGCGGCCGGTTATGGCGTCGCTGATAAAACGGTTCTGCTAATTTGCGCTTGGGCGGCGATGGCCGCGGTGCCACTGGTCATGGCCGCTTATGAGCGCGGCGGTGCAGACGCCGCCGCTGAGGAAGCGCGCGGCCTAATTCGCACGCTGCTATTGCTCGGCATTCCAGCGGCGACAGGGCTGGCTCTGGTAGCGGTGCCGCTATCAGAAGCCTTGATCGGCGAAGCGCTGCGCGAAGGCGCGCAAAAAATCATTCCTTGGATTGCTTTTGCGGGCCTGCTGAATGGCTTGATTATCCACTATTATTCCGAGGTTTTCCATTTAGGACATCGCACGGGCGAGCTGGCCCTATTGATGATCATTCCGGCCGCTGCGAATATTGGGCTGAACCTTGTCCTCATTCCGCAATTAGAATTGCTCGGCGCGGTGATCGCGACTTTGGCGAGCTATGGCCTTGGCCTGCTGGTCTTATCAGTGCGGGGGCGACGCCTTGTGGCGCTGCCAATGCCGCTCATCGATCTGGCTAAGATTGGCGTTTCAGCCTTGGCCATGTGGCCGGTGATTGCGGTGCTGCCAGATTGGGGGAGTTGGGGCGAACTGGCCTTGAAAGCAGGCCTAGGCGGCCTCACCTACGGCATTGTGGCCTTCGCGCTTGACGCTGGCGGCGCACGCGGGTTTGTGAAAGAAAAACTCACATCCACAGAACAGGCGTCTGCGTAGACAGTTTTATGACCGAACAGAAAAACGATCTCGGAACGGCCGCCGATAAGGCCAATCAAATTTGGGCCGACTTAGTGCCCGTGATTGGGTTTATTCTCGTCTATAATATTATGCGGCGGATCACCATTAATGACACGTGGGCGAGCCCGGATACGGCGCTATATTGGGCCACGGGCGTGCTGATTGTGGCAACGCTTTGGGCGGTGTCCAACTATTTGCGGCGCGGCGAGAGTGTTCCGCTCTTCTTAGTCTTTACCGCCACGATTGTCGGCGGTTTTGGCTTATTGGGGATTATTCTTCAGGAAAAATCATTCCTCTACATCAAGCCGACCATTCAGCAGCTTTTCCTGGCCGGGATAATCTTTGGCAGTTTGGCGATGGGCCAGAACATCTGGCGTGTGATGTTTGATAAAGTCTTTGATTTACCGGATTTTGCATGGCGCACGCTGGCCATTCGCTGGGGCCTGTTTTTCGTCGCCATGGCGGTGTGGAATGAATATCTCTGGCGTTATTTCGCCCCGGGTTTCGAAGAGCCGCTAAAAGTTTTAGGCATGACCGTCGCACCAGCGGGGAGTTATGAGCTGTTCGGTCTCACCTTTGGTTCGCGTGATGCGGAAGACGTCTGGGCCAATTGGAAACTCGGAAATATGGTGATCACCTTCATTTTTGGTGCAGTGAACGTTCCGTACACTATGAAACACTTGCGCGATCCCGAAGCCGCTTAGCGGGTCAAAGCGTCGGTCCCGGCTGGGTTTGCGAAGGGTGTAAAAACGTCGAGGTGCCGGGTTTCGGCATAATGCGTCAGCGCCCAAACGACCGTCGGGAAGGCGAGCTCTGACCAGGGAATATCCTTCCAGTCGACCAATTTGACCTCTTGGCTCTCAGGACCGACGCCATAGTCGCTGACAAGGCGCGCCCGAAACATGACTTGAACCTGACCGATACGCGGCACCGAGTAGACAGCCAAGAGACGCTCTATCTCAATCTTGGCAAGGGCTTCCTCTTGCGCCTCACGCTGCGCCGCTTCTTCCACCGATTCCCCCAATTCCATGAATCCAGCTGGCAGAGTCCAAAAGCCTTTTCGAGGTTCGATATCGCGCTTGCAGAGTAATATTTTGTCATCCTTTAAAACGACGGATCCGGCGACAATTTTCGGGTTTTGATAGTCAATAAAGTCGCAGCTTTGGCAGACGCGCCTTTCTTTGTCGTCGCCAGGCGGGACCTCAAGGGCGAAGTCCTGAATTGCTTTGACTGTCATTTTTCTGTCAGCCTCTCGCTCTATTGGAGAATTCGATTGATCTGCACACGGTATTTTTGCTTTTAGTGGATACCATAAGCTGATTATGGACCTAAGGCGGTAGCGATGAGCAAGCAAGACGCAAATACGGAATTTACGCTGGCGCGATCCGTCACCCATTTGCTTCACCGGGCGCAGCAAGCCGCGGTCAATGAATCGGCCAATGGCTTGGCTGACAAAGGACTCACCATTCGTCAGTTTGCTGTCCTCGCAGCGCTTAATGATGATGATGGCCAAAGCCAATCAAACCTTGTTGAAGTTACCGGGATTGATCGCTCGACATTGGCCGACATGGTTGCGCGGATGGAAAAGACCGGTCTGGTCCAACGCGTCAAATCTGCCGAAGATGCCCGCGCCAAAGCGGTGTCCCTGACCGAAGCTGGGCGTACGGCGTTTGAAGGTGCGGCCCCAGAGGTGATGGAAGCCGATGCTATTCTAACTGAGGAATTGCGTAAATCGCGGCGCGAAAGCCTCCTCCTCTCCCTGGCTGTAATTTCAGGCGACTATGAGGAAGAGGAAGACGAAGAGCCGCGCAAATCCAAAAAGAAAAAGAAGAAGAAAAAGAAGAAGAAATAGCCGCTAAGGCTGATCTTCTTCTTGTTGCAAACGTTCTAGGCGCGCTTTCGACAGATGGACGCGCAGCAGGCTGTAGACCAGCATCAGCACGGGGAAGGCGAGCCCAAACAGGGTGATCGACCAAACAAAAATAGCGTCATCTGCAAAATCCGGCATCGCTCACCGCGCCCCCAGTCTTTGGGCGAGCAGTCTGTCGCCTTGTTGGGTATAGACCTCAGACCGCATCAGCATCATCACCATGGCTGCCGCGAGCAATGTATGGCCGCCAAAGCCCCAAAGCAGCTGTTGCAGATAGATCGGGTCCATCCCGGTGCCTTCTTCGCGCGGCTCCGGATTGCCAATACTGATGACGCTAGAGGCTTGGTGAATGGTCGTGGTTTGCCACATGTCCACAGACACTTTGATGATCGGCACATTGACGATGCCGACCATGGCCAGGATAGCTGCCGCGCGGGCCGCTTTCTGGCGGGTCTCAAGCGCCGCCCTCAGCGCCATATAGCCTAGAAACAGGAAGAATAGCACCAAGACCGACATCAAACGGCTGTCCCCTAGGATGACATTGTGCCAGCCGGCGCCCCAGCCCTTTTGACCCCAGATCGCGCCAGTAATGAAGCAGAGCGCGGTATAGCCTGCGCCGATCGGTGCGATTGCTCGTGCGGCGACATCGGCCAGCTCATGGCGCCAAATGTACCAAACGAAACTTGCCCCGGCGAGTGCCGCATAGAGGCCCATGCATAGCCAAGCCGACGGAACGTGGGTGAACATCGCCCGCATCAAGTCGCCGCCTTGGGCTTCATCGGGTGGAACGACGAACAGGCCATTATACAAGCTCCAGCCAATCATCACGATCCCGAGCGCAAAACTGATCGGCACGGCGAGGCGTGAAAACCGCATGAAGCGAAGGGGGTTGGCGAGGTAGGACAGCATGTTTGACAGATACCCTTCCTCTACTCTGCCGCCAACCGCAAAGCAGCGCCCATCGCAGCGGGTGCGACACCAAGGGCGAACAGTGTCGATGCGGCGAGGAAGAGAAAGCTGGCGCTATCCATCCCGGCTTCAACCATTTGTACCCCGAAGATCAAGGCTGGCACGTAGAGTGGCAAGGCGATCAGCGCGATGAGAAGCCCGCCCCGCGCCACGCTGGCAGACAGGGCTGCGGCGACCCCGCCCCACAGAAAGAATACCATTCCGCCCATGGCATAGCCGAGCATGGCGGGCAGCATTTTCGCACTCGGCACGCCGAGCGCGAAGCCAATCAGCGGCGTCAGCAAAACCAATGGAAATCCAGAGACCAGCCAATGCGTGAGCGTCTTGATCGCAGCGACCAATGAGATCGAGCCGGTGTCTTGCAGCCATAGGTCCAGCGCGCCGTCCTGAAGATCGGCCTGGAAGACGCGTTCGAGGGTGACCATCGACGACAGTCCAAGCGCCAGCCAAAGAATGCCAGGGCCGACGCGGCTGAGCAAGTCCGCGTCAGCGCCAAGCGTAAACGGCACCAACATGGCAGTTCCGGCGAAGAAACCGAGCGGCAGCAGGAGCCCAGCGCCCGACGCCCAAGCTTCTGACAAAGCTTGGCGGAACGCCGCCAGGAGGGGCGCTGGAGGCCTCATAGAGAGACCTCCGCACTCGCTTTGATTGGCGCTTGTCCATGTAGGGCCGCGATCACGGCGCCGCCGGCAGCGCGGTGGGTTTCAATCATCCCGGCCAGCAAAGCTTGCCCATCCGTATCAAGCGCGTTGAACGGCTCGTCCAAGAGCCAAAGCGGGCGGGTTTCGAGGCGCAACCGGGCCAAAGCCGTGCGCCGCTTTTGGCCGGCCGACAGCATCCGCGAAGGAACTTCTGCTGGGCGGGTCATCGCCATGGCGTTCAACACCGCTTCAATATCGGCGCCGCTGCCCCATACACTGGCCCAATGGCGCAAATGGCGGCGCGGTGTTTCATGCGCTTTGAGACCATTGGTATGGCCAATCCAGTGATGTTGGCCTGCGCGCAAGATCTCTCCGGTTTGCGGCTCGGAAAGACCCGCCAATTGGCGCAGCAAAGTGGTTTTGCCTGAGCCATTGGCGCCGCGTAGCAGGACCAAATCGCCCGGATGGGCTGCGATTGAAACGCCGCGAAACAAAACCCTTTCGCCGCGCACCGCGCCGAGATCGGTGCCGGATATGAGCGCTGGCTCGGTCAAACCGATGTGGCCTTGAGGGCGCTAAAACGGGCTTGCGGGGCGTGATTCAATTGCCATGAGGCCCGCGCCACCCTATCTGAAGCGCAGGACAGTTCGCGCGCCGAACCGGCGCTCACCCAATCAAAGATACCGCAGATAAGAGAGGTCGTATTGCCCATGCCTTCCCTCGACAGTTTCAAGGCCCGTAAGACCCTGACCGTAAACGGTAAGGAATACACTTACTACTCCCTCAATGCCGCAGCCGAGAATGGCTTAGGCGATGTCTCGCGCCTGCCAGCGTCCTTGAAAGTCTTGTTGGAAAACATGTTGCGCAATGAAGACGGCACCAGCGTCACCAAGGACGATATCACGGCGTTTAAAACCTGGCTCGACAATCACGGCCAGGCCACCCATGAAATTGCCTACCGACCGGCGCGCGTACTGATGCAAGACTTTACCGGCGTTCCGGCGGTTGTCGATTTGGCTGCGATGCGCGATGCGGCCGAAGAATTAGGCGCCAGCGCCGCGGCGATTAACCCGCAAGTGCCTGTTGATTTGATCATCGACCACTCCGTTATGGTCGACAGTTTTGCTGCGCCCGGCAGTTTCAAACGCAATGTCGAAATTGAATATCAGCGCAATCAAGAACGCTATGAGTTCTTGCGATGGGGCGCGTCGGCATTTGAGAATTTCCGGGTTGTGCCTCCGGGCACAGGCATCTGTCACCAAGTGAATTTAGAATATCTCGGTCAAACCGTTTGGACCAAAGAGATTGATGGCGAGACCCTGGCTTATCCCGATACCTGTGTCGGCACCGACTCGCACACGACCATGATTAATGGCCTGTCTGTGCTCGGCTGGGGCGTCGGCGGGATTGAAGCGGAAGCCGCGATGCTGGGGCAGCCGGTGTCGATGCTGATCCCAGAAGTGGTGGGTTTCAAGCTGACTGGCAGATTGCCAGAAGGCGCGACGGCTACGGACTTGGTGCTAACCGTCACCAAAATGATGCGGGACTTTGGCGTGGTTGCGAAGTTTACCGAATTCTTCGGCCCAGGTCTCGCCAATTTGACGCTCGAGGATCAAGCGACGCTGTCAAACATGTCGCCAGAGTTTGGCTCCACTTGCGCTTTCTTCCCCGTCGATGACGATACGATTAAATACCTCGGAAATACAGGCCGCGACGCCGACCGCATTGCTTTGGTCGAAGCCTATGCGAAGGCACAAGGCTATTGGCGCCCGGACATGGCGGACCCGGTCTTTACCGACGTGATTGAGCTCGATCTATCGACCGTTGTGCCGAGCCTTGCCGGGCCGAAACGCCCGCAGGACCAAGTGTTGCTGTCCGAGGCCGATACCAAGTTTGCCGAAGCCATGGTCAAAGAGTTTGGCACCGCTGCGGATGATGCCACGGCGATCCAAGTAGACGGCGAAGACTTCACGGTGACGCATGGCGACGTGTTTATCGCCGCGATTACGTCCTGTACCAATACGTCCAATCCGAGCGTATTGATCGCCGCTGGATTGCTTGCCCGCAAAGCTGCCGCGCTCGGTCTCACGCGCAAGCCTTGGGTGAAGACCTCATTCGCCCCAGGCTCGCAAGTGGTGACGGATTATCTCGACAAAGCGGATTTGACCAAGGATCTGGATGCGCTCGGCTTCAACCTGGTTGGCTATGGCTGCACCACTTGTATTGGCAATTCTGGGCCGCTTCAGCCTGAAATTTCAAAAGCCATTGCCGATGGCGATTTGGTGTCATGCTCAGTATTGTCGGGGAACCGGAATTTCGAAGGGCGCATTGGCCCGGATCTGAAAGCCAATTATCTCGCCTCGCCGCCACTGGTCGTGGCTTATGCGATTGCTGGGTCGCTCAAAATCAACATCACCACTGACCCGCTCGGCCAAGATCACGATGGTAATGACGTTTACCTAAAAGACTTGTGGCCGACCTCGCATGAGATCTCCGACATTATGGCGCAATGCGTGACCCCGGCTATGTTCTCAGAGCGCTATTCGGATGTCTTTAAAGGCGACGAACAATGGCGTGAAATCGAGGTCTCCGGCGGACAGACTTATGCCTGGCCGCTCGGCTCGACTTATGTTCAGAACCCGCCTTACTTTGACGGCATGACCGGAGACGTCGAAGCCCCCGCGGACATTCATAAAGCCCGGGTCTTGGCGCTGTTTGGAGATTCGATCACGACTGATCATATTTCCCCAGCCGGCTCGATCAAAGCCTCAAGCCCGGCCGGGGAATATTTGCAGAGCAATCAAGTCAATGTGCTGGATTTCAACTCTTATGGCTCGCGGCGCGGCAATCATGAAGTGATGATGCGCGGGACTTTCGCCAATATCCGGATCAAAAACCAAATGGTCCCGGGTGTCGAAGGCGGCGTCACCATTCACCATCCAAGCGGCGACAAGATGCCGATCTATGACGCCGCGATGCGTTATATGGAAAAGAATGTTCCGCTCGTGGTCTTTGCGGGCACGCTGTATGGCAATGGTTCATCACGCGACTGGGCTGCAAAGGGCACGATTCTGCTTGGCGTTAGAGCGGTTGTCGCGGGCTCGTTTGAACGGATCCACAGGTCGAACTTGATCGGCATGGGCGTCCTACCCCTGGAACTTGATAATGGCGTCACCTGGCAATCTTTGGGTCTCAAAGGCGATGAAGAGATCACGATTGAAGGCGTGAATACGATCCAGCCGCGGCAAAAAGTCGAGGTCCAAATCACCAAAGCCGATGGCTCTAAAGTCACAGCACAGACGACGGTGCGCATCGATACTGACAATGAGCTCGATTACTATCGTAATGGCGGCATCTTACATTATGTGCTGCGAAATTTGGCCAATGACGCTGCATAACGCAGCCTTCACAGCCAAGTGAATTGAATATTAGGCCAAGACGCGTGTATGAGGCAGTCATGATGCGTCTCCTCGCCCTTTTGATGATCTTGGCTTTGCCGATCGGATCCGCTTTCGCGGACGCGGATCGGCCAGTCCTGGTTGAGCTTTTTGCCAACCAGAATTGTCCGGCTTGTCCGAAAGCGCACCGAACCATGGCGCAGGTCAATGAAGAGCGTGATGACATTCTCATCCTAACCTGGACCGTGAATTATTGGGATTATCTTGGCGAGCCGGACCCGATGGCGCTGGATGCTGCGAAAGAACGACAAATGGCGTATACGGATCGCCTCAGCCTGCGCGCGCCTTATACGCCGCAATCTTTCTATGATGGCGCCAAAGAATGCCCTGGAACGCGCAAACGCGACATTCGCCGTAATATATCCGAGCGGTTGGGCGCCCGCGCGGCAAATGTCCCACTGATCGAATGGGATGGGGATGAAGTGCGCGTAACCGGGCAAAGCGCAGTGACCCTGGAACTGACTTTGGTCGAGTACCTGACCGGTGAAGCGAACCAAACCAGCATGGTCAATCCAGTTACGAAAGCCGCCTCGCTCGGCCTATGGACCGGCGCGGAACATGCTGTCCCGGTGACTTGTTCCTCTGCATGTGCGCTGCTCTTGCAGGAACTAGATAGCCGTGAAGTCGTCGCTGCCCGCGTCCTCAACTGACCGTTTCGGGCCGCGGTGTTCTGATTATGCTTTAAGCAATCAAGGCAATTTGCCTCTTCTGTTTAAACGCGCCGAAATGACTGATTTTTACATTCGGTGCTGCTGCGTTGTCATTTTGGGAAAGGGTTTCTCATGTTGCGACACAGCGCCGCCCCGCTTGCGATTTCGATTTTTCTGTTGTCCGCGTGTAGTTCAGGTGACGAGCCGAACATTCTCGCGGATGAGATCCACCCTGCTGGCGAGGACGTGCCCTCTGGCAGCGAACCGGACTCCACAGAAATTCCTTTAACGATCACGTCTCCACCTGACGGGCCCTCAAAGTCTACGACTAATGCCGCCAAACCACGAACGTTAGCCGCCTTTCCAGAGAATCTCCCCTGGACGATGATCGCCCGCTCTCCGGATGGTCGCGGTGGGTTTATCGGTTTGCGTCTAAGCGATAATGGCAATGGCGATGCCGACCACTTCACCTATGATGAGGATTCCGGAGAATTGTCACTTGTCGCGCCGGTTGACTTCGAACGTCCTGTCGATGCGGATGGTGATAGTGTGTTTGAACTCCAAATGATTGCATATGAGTATCCAAGCGCGCCGCCCATCGACTTTTCCCTCGATGTCACGGACAGCAAAGAAATATTTGAAGACCGCGACACTGTTTTGATCATCGGCGCCGATGCCTTTGGCGGTCTCGGCCGAAACGTTATTTCCTTGGGCGATGTTGACCAAGATGGTCGTCCGGATATTGCGCTCGCCGCGCCCGGGCAACACACACGGGATCGCGGAACAGTTATTGTTCCGGCGGACGCGAATTACGGCAACGTGTTCTTCTTTTCTGGCGAAGCTCTCAGCACGCTCGATACGCTCAATCTGCATACGAACCTGCCGGACGGCGTTTGGCATCTTGAAGGCGGTGAAAACGAGTATCTTCTCGGATATAGTATGACTTCGTTTGGCGACTTAACCGGAGACGGCGCCGCCGACGTCGCGCTGGCGCGCAACGAGACCGAGATGCTTCTCTTGTCGAGCGAAACGCTGGCCCAGCGGTTTGCCCAGGGCGGTGTGAGCGGCGTTGCGGAAGTGCCCGCAGGCACGATTACCCTGCCGAACAACTATCATTTTGATCCACTCACTTTGGCACCGCTTGGCGACTTGAACGGAGATGATCAGCCTGATTTGGCGATCTGTATGCGCCGCGGATTGCTCACTCAAAACTCGCTCACGCATTTGGTCGGCGCGCTTTCGGGCGCGGGGCTCCAGGACGCGATGGTCGAGCACATATCCAAAGACATGACCGACTTGTTTGATGCCAAACAGGGGGGGTATTTTGGTCGCTCGGACTTTTCTCCTTATTGCGGGGCCCTGACGTCACTCGGCGATATTTCAGGCGACGGATTGACCGATGTCGGGATCCAGACACCAGAATATGCCTGGACCGGCGCCTGGCTGTTTAACGGCGAGGATCTTCTATCTTGGATGGAGAATGGCGTGCGTGACCGCTCCCGGACGTTTCAATCCCTCAATTATCCCATCACCGCCCTTTACGACAATGTTCATGAAGGGTGGCAGGGCCGAATGCTGACGCCGCTGGGCGATGTTACTGGCGATCAAATCGATGATTTCGCCTTCAGTTGGAATCATTATGGACAAGCCGATCCATCGGTTCCAGCGGATCCGTCAGCTTTCATTATCAAAGGCGGTCCGGACCTCTTCTTGGCGCCCCGTTCGAACGTACCGCGGCGCACAATGGACAGCCTGGTCAATGCCGGGCAGGCGATTGCTGTGACCCCGCCCGCTGGCAGCAATAATTCTCCGTTTGATATGTTCGCAATGTCAGCGCCTGAGAACGGCTTGCACGCCCCGGTTATGCTGGTGCGCTATGGCCAACGTACGCTTCATTCCGTGCGATCGGAGGACTTGCCCGCAGGCGGAACGCCTCAAATTGCGGTGCCGGTCAATGCCGCAGGGAGCCTGGTTGTGCCGAATGACAATATCGTCAATTTCAGCCCTGTTTACGATATCGGAGACCTCAACCAAGACGGTTATGGCGATTTAGCCATTGCTTATACAACCGCCGATACAACCGGACCCGGGCAATATGCCCAAGATGGCGGTATGGTTTGGCTCGTCTCCGGTAAAGCGGTGCTCGAAGCCCGCGAACGCGGTGAGGTGTTTGACCTGGTGACTGAACACCCGTGGAATTAGGGCGTCGCTTTAGCGCTTTGCGAGCGCGTCCAATTGGTCTTGCATCGCCGCCATTTGCGCTTGCAAAAGCTCAACTGGGTCATTCGCTTCAGCGATTGATGGTGCGGCTTTGTCACTGCGTTTGGACTTGCGCTTGGCCATGCCCGGGGTGAACATCCGCATTGCATTCTCGAACATTTCCATATTCGCGCGCGCTTGTTTCTCAAACAGCGAAAAAGGACCCGTGGTGCCCACAGCTTTGGTCCAACGCTCTTGGCTTTCGGCAAAACTATTCATGCTCATTTCGAGCCATGCTGGCAGCAGGGTTTGTGATCCGGCGCCATAAAAGCCAATCAGCTTGCGCAAGAAATTCACCGGCAAGGCGCCTTCGCCTTTATTCTCTTTTTCGAAAATGATTTGAGTCAGCACTTGCCGTGTGAGATCGTCACCGCTCTTGGCGTCGCGCACTTCAAAGTCGACGCCGCGGCGGACCAGGTCCGACAAATGATCCAGCGTCACATAAGACGAGGTCGAGGTGTCATATAATCGCCGATTGGCGTACTTTTTTATGATCACTATGTCTGACGCACCGTTTGACTTCGCCATGGTCTGCCCTTTCAAAACGCACCGGCTAAATTTTACCCCGGAAGACGTTCGCAAGTGTGGTCTTTTCGACCAGCCTGTGGATACTCTTCGGAGCTATATAGCAGCGACCTGCTTATATCGTATTTAGCGGATGCAGCAAATTTATGTTGCGCAGCATAATGAAAGGGAAAGGCATGTCTAGAACGGCACTGGTGACAGGCGGCACGAGGGGAATCGGGCGTGCCATCTCAGTCGGAATGAAAGCCGCGGGCTATCGCGTTGCCGCAAATTACGCGGGCAATGATGCAGCCGCGAAAGCGTTCGAAGACGAAACCGGTGTGACGCCATTTAAGTTCGATGTCTCTGACTATGACGCGACTGGGCAGGGGCTGGCCGCGATTGAAGCGGCGCTCGGACCAATCGATATTGTTGTCAACAATGCTGGGATCACTTGGGATGCCCCATTCCATAAGATGAGCTTGAAGCAGTGGTCGAAAGTTATTTCTGTTGATCTCGACTCCGCCTTCAACGTCACCCGCCAAGTCTGGGAAGGGATGCGCCATCGCGGCTTTGGCCGGGTCATCAACATTTCCTCGATCAATGGCCAGAAAGGACAATTTGGACAGGTCAATTATTCAGCCGCTAAAGCGGGTATGATTGGCTTTACCAAAGCGTTGGCTCAAGAAGGCGCCCGCAAAGGCGTTACCGTCAACGTCATCTGTCCCGGCTATATCGACACTGAGATGGTGCGCGCGGTCCCGGAAAATGTGTTGGACTCGATCATTGCGACCATCCCCGTTGGCCGCCTAGGCAAAGCTGAAGAGATTGCCTCCATGTGTACTTATTTAGCCAGCGACGAGGCCGCCTTCGTGACCGGTGCAACGCTGACCGTAAACGGCGCGCAATACATTGCCGGCTAAGGCAATCGCCAATGCCAAGGATGATTGAGTTCTATCGCCTGGGGTGAAATCCATCCTCGAACACTGATCTTCGTACCCGTGCGGAGGCCGCATACGGCAGCGGCATCCTGCGTCACGCGCACTGTCAGTAGCGTGCCTTCAAGCGTCCACACGCAGGCCGGCGCATAGCGTTCCTCTGATGTCGACAATTGCCGTTCTGCGAGGGTTGCGACAATCTCTCGAAAGCCAAGCTGCGTTTCTTGCCAGATTTCAGCGTCGAGCGTCTGATAATCGGCCAGCGCCCAGAGTCCGCGCTTGGCGTCGCGGGCTGTGTCTTCTGCGGCAAGCAGGTCCTGGCCGCGCGCCGCAGTGCTTGAATAGAGCCGCACCCGCGCGGCGCCGCGGGCGAGCATTTCTTGATTGAGCCAGATTTGCGGTCCCGCAGCATCAATCGTGACGACGTGTGCAAGGGCACGATCATAGCGATCGCGGGTCAGCCCCGGATAATACAATTGAACCCGGCGCCCGAGGGCCAAGTCTTCTAGAGTCCGTGCGCTTTCGCCGGCATAGCGTTCCGGTGGCCGGTCGCGCGGCGACAAAACCGGCGCCAGTATTGAGACCAGACGCACACTCTGACCAGACTCCAAGATGAGCGCGTCGCCATCAATGATTTTGACAACTCGTCCCTGCTCGCCCGCTTGCATATCCGGCAAGGGGGAGCTTGGCGCGCAGCTGACGATAAGGGCATAAATTGCCAGCCCGAACATTCGAGCCATTTGGGCCTCTTCAATCTATCCCCTAGACTGGCTAAATTGATTATACGGTCCCGTAGCTCAGTAGGATAGAGCAACAGATTCCTAATCTGTAGGTCACTGGTTCAAATCCAGTCGGGATCGCCAATGAATAGAGAGATTTAGACTTACAGGCTTTGAGCCTATTTCAAATTAGGTGGGGAATAGGTGGAGATTTTTGAAAATGCACTTGGCTTCTCTCGTCTATTGTGTGGCTAAGTTAGGCGTCGAGCAGGACCTCAGTTAGTGACTTAGAGCGCGCCCAAAAAGAATATTAAGACCTCCGGGTCGGTACGGCTGACCGGGACAATGGTTTACAGCGGTAATGTAAATCTAGCCATGTGCGCGCGTTCCAATTTCCCCGCGGCAATTCCCCTTCTGAAGAATCGCCTGAGAAACCCCTCAGCATCAAGAGCATAAAAACTTAGCGTCGTTAAACTAGCGACTAGTGCCGTTGTGCCCGCCACCGTTATGCCTGCAGCTGGCCCTGCAATAGATGTAACAGCGGCGGCGACACCGCTTAATCCACCTATGAGTTTGCCTTTTCGAAGACCCACGCCCAGGATACCTCCAGAGCCGTCACCATATAAGGCGAGGTGGGCACTGCTCAGCCGCTGGTTAACTTGATCAACGATGTTCATAAGGCCGTCAGAAAAGACCGTATCGCTATCGTGGTTCTTAGTCATGATCTCTACTTGTTGGGATAAGAACTCTTTGAATTTATCATCATTCCTGATTGTATACACCGAACGCCAAAGATCTTTCCAAAAACTGTCGCCCAGGCTTTGGCCAGATTGGATAATATCTTCTGAGTAGATCTTATCCATGGCGTCTGGCGAGCGCCGATACATATCGCCGACAAAATGCTCCAGCAGATCGGTTTTCTCCGTGGGTTTGAACAAAGTGTAACTCGCGCTATGATCCTCGGCGGATACGACCCGAGCAAAACTGTTGTGCATACCAGCACGTCCGAGACCTTCGATAAAAGATGCGATTTCTGGCTCAAATGTGACCTTTGCTCTATCCCACAAAGCTACGAAGTTAGCTGGACCGGCTTTGTATTCGTCAAAAGCGAAAAACTCGGTGAGAGCTTGTGAAAATGTGGTCTGGTCTGCATCGAGATCTCCGGCTTTTCTGACCAATTCGATATTTTTCATTTCGACTTCGCGGGCATAATTAGCTAAAAGCCCGAGATACTGTTGGGGATTGTAAGCCGTCGAAACAGCATATTGTCGTTCATAGTTGAAGACATTGGCAAAGGAATCCACTAGCTGCTTATCTTTAAACACGCTTACTAGATCGTCGATCATCGTATCTTCTACATCGTCAGAATGCCCTAGGATGTTGATTACCTTCTCACGAGACGCTCCGGCGTTCTCGTTTGCATCAAGATCCAAGGCTGGTGCGATTTTCATTCGACGACCGGTATCTCCTAGCCTGTAAAGCAATGATGTCTTCAGCGGGGCGTCAGTTTCCGCACCCATGTCGAAGCAATAGAACTCTATGGGTTTAGTTATCTTTTTTCGTGTCGGAATTTTCTGGCAATAATCGTCGTAGCCTGCGATGATTTCGCTGCAGATTTTAAGGCAGGATGGCGATGAAATCGCCCATTGTTCTGGGATGCGAATTGTCGCTCCGAATAAAAGCGCAAAAAGACACTTCAAACGAATTGTTTCATCTAGAGCGAGATCATCATTTGGGAGTGCAAACTTCGAGACGGGCGGTAGTTCATCGTCGAACAACTCAAAATATACACCTTTATTGGGCATCCCCGTTGTTCCTTGTCACTCTGATTTCGAACTTTTGGTTCGAAAATTCCATCCGCATTGTGAACCAAAACAGAACACAATCATAGCGACCACGTTTTGCCAATATTGAGTTTGAAACCGATAAAACTGAGCGTCTATAATTGGCCGGCCATATTTTGCACCGCGCCATAAAATGCCGATGCCGGCTCCACTGCAGAGGGCCATGGAGTGCCTCTCGTAACCGTGGGGCCGCAAGATAGTTCCGCGTCGTGCTTTATTAGTACAGATTCCCACATGTCTAGAAATTTTAACAAAAAAACTCTTGAGCGAAGTTAAAATTTGAGTTGATTATGTGAAAAATCGAAAAACCGGGGAAATCCCATGCATAAATTCGTAAAAGTGCTTTGGGCGCTAACAGGAACACTTTGTCTAAATTTCACGGGAGAGGCGCAACTTCCTCCCCCAGGCGGTGGCGGTAGTTCCGTCGAAGTCATCCGAGAGTTCGACACAGAGTGGTATGTTCGCTCAGGCGCAGAAGCACGCCTTGAGCCAATGGGTGATACACTTCTGGGTGATAGTATTGATCCAGACACCGGATCGCTTTCCTTTTCGCATACCGATGTTTCGCTCCCCGGTAATTCAGGATTGCGAGTAGCTGTCTCTCGAACAATGAGTCAGGGCTATCGGTTTAAAAACACCGATACGCATGGCTTCGACAGTTGGGAACTACAAGTTCCTCGGATTACAGAATTGGTTCCGCTCACCGCGTTCGGCACGGGATATACTTGCCCTGGGTTGGGTTCCAACTTCAATGAGCGTAAGTTTACACACGACCTAGACACGTCGCCCGATCTGTATCCAAGTTTTTCCAACGGTTTTCAGATGCATATACCGGGGCAGGGCGCCAAGCCGCTATTTCGGAACATTGCAGGGTCTCAGTGGAAGGGCGGTCAGGAACTGGTCACAACAGACAATTGGGTTGTGGATTGCCAACCTGGAGGCGGGACCTTGGCAGGCGTCGCAGGCTTTAAGGCAACGGCTCCAAATGGGGACATCTATACGTTCGATAGGTTCGCTGTGCGCCAAGGCACCGACCTCAAAAATGTCTTCTATAACGCCAACAGTAACACATACGTTCTCGCGCGTTACCAATACATTTTCTATGCAACGAAGGTAGAAGATCGTTTTGGCAACTATGTCGATTATACCTATGATTCCAGCAATCGGCTGACGCGGGTCGAGGCTAATGACGGTCGGCGAATTGATCTAAGCTACGGCATTGCCGGCACGGATAGGGTTAGCAGCGTTTCCGCGCATGGGCGAACGTGGACTTATGAATATGCAGGCGGAAGCCTGTCCAAAGTCACGCTTCCCAATGGCCAGTTCTGGTCCATGAGCACTGGCCCCATGGTGTTCGAGCCGCAGCCAGGCACCAACTGCACCACGGCACCGGTCACGGGCACGATCACTATGACGCACCCGAGTGGCATCACGGGGACGTTCGAAATCAAAGAAACGACCCATTGGAAGAAACATAATTCCAATAAAGCCGAAAATCTTGGGGGTAGCTGTTCTGGTGCTCCAACTCACTCAGGATCGGGTCAAAGCCAAAGTCTCATTGTGTATGACCACCCCTTCTTCGAGACTATGTCCGTCACCAAGAAAACGCTATCGGGGCCGGGTTATCCTTCCGCTGACTGGACGTGGACTTATGAAGGCTGGAATGGCCAGGCCTGGAATACCGCAGGGGGCACTGAACGTTGGACCAAGATGGTCGACCCAACGGGCGTTGAGACAACGTGGTATCATAACCGCGTCGAGGGCGATTCTGAAAACCTTCTGATGAAGAAAGAAATCCGGTCTTCGGCAGGCGGGACTTTGCTAAACCGCGTCACGAACACTTATGCCTACGGTCCAAGGGTGACCAATTGGAGTTCTGCCGGGAACACATACGGGAATTACGCCGCCAATCTCTCAAATCGTGACCGGGGGCGCTATGTTAGTTCAGCAGTGACTCTACAGGACGGCACGACTTACACAGCGACGGGCACTTATGACGTCTACGGCAATATGCTCACAAGCAATATGTCGAGCACTCTTCAGTCGGGCTCACGTAACGGCGTCTACGCTTATCTAAATGACGTAACCGATTGGAACATTGGACTGCCGCGAACGATCACGCGTAATGGCAAACTCTTTGACGAGTACATTTATAATAATCTGAACCAACTTCGGTCTTATAAATTGCACGGCGTTGAAAAAGGCGAATACGCTTACAATAGCGATGGGAATCTCGAATGGGCCGAGGACGCTCTGAATCGGCGGTTCACGTTTTCTAGTTATAAGCGTGGGAAGCCGCAAAACATCTCCCGTCCTGATGGCACTTCGACCTCGCAAGTCATAAGCGATCATGGTGAAATCACGTCCATAACGGATGGCCGGGGCAACACGTTTGGTTATTCCTACAACAATATGGGTTGGCTCACAAACGTGAACCGACCTGGTTCATGGGCTGATACGTCGATTAGTTACGCGAACCTTTCTGGCGGCATCACCCAGACGATCACGCGCGGAAACAGTCGGACAATTGTGAGCTATGATGGCATGTATCGCCCAACGCTCGTTCAGGGTGTCGACCTTACGGGGCACTCTGCCGCGCGCTTTACGAAAACTAGTTATGACGCATTGAGTCGTCCAACGTTTTCGTCATTGCCGTCAACGTCTTCAAACCCAACTGCAGGGACCAACACTTCTTATGATGGCCTGGGGCGTGTCACGCAGACCGCAGAGACCATGGCGCCATTTGCCACGACGTCGACAGCCTATCTTTCCGGAAATAGGATTCGGGTCACCGATCCCGTCGGGGCGCAAACCACAACAACTTATCGGGCTTATGGATCGCCTTCCACAGACGAAGCGATAAGCGTTGTTGATGCCACCGGCACGACGACGACTATGACCCGGGATATTTGGGGCAATATAACCAACCTCAATCAATCCGGCGGTCTGAATGGCTACACGGTCAATGTTGACCGCAAATTTTGGTACGACAACAGCTTCCGGCTTTGCCGCCATCGTGCGCCTGAGTTTGGTGATGAACTCTTTGCTTACAATAATGCCGATGAAATGACCCATTCATCCCGAGGGGAAGCCGCTGGGAGCGGCTGTGGCAGCCCCTCTTCAAGCCTCCGTACGGCGTTTTCTTACGATGCCATGGGGCGCCAAACGCTGATCAATTTCCCGGCTGGGACAGCGGATATTTCGAAGAATTATGACGCCAATGGCAATCTATTGACGGTCAATCGAGGCGGCGTGAACTGGACCTACGCGTATAATCAGCTCGATTTGATGACGAATGAGACGCTGCAGATCGATGGTAAGGCTTTTGCGCTTACCCATGGATACGACACTACTGGAAATCGCTCTTCGATGAGATACCCCATTAGTGGTGACGTTGTATTCGATCCCAGCGGATTCGGAGAGCCGCGCAAAATGCAGCTGGGCTCGCTAAACTATGCGAGCAACGTTTCCTATCACGCAAACGGCGCCATTGCTGCGGCGAGTCATTTGAACGGGAAGACTTATTCCCAAACGCTGACAGCGCGCCAGCAGCCTAGTCAATTAAAGGTGCAAGGCGCAGGTGGAACGATTATCGACTTGACTCACACATACGATCCGCGCGGCAAAATTACATCGATCCTAGATGCGATGCCTGCCAACTATGGTCGCACATTCGGATACGACGCGCGTGGGCGCCTCGTGACCGCATACGGGCCGTGGGGTTCGGGCACGTTCAAATATGATGGCCTAGATAATCTCAGACAAAAGGTGAGAGGCGGGAATGGAACGGTCGACGTAAACTATGATGCAACGACAAACCGCGTGGCACAAAGCAAGGATACCGGTGCAAGCAATACTTGGCAAAACTACGCTCATGACACACGCGGGAACGTAACCAGCAATGGACGATATAATTTCACCTATGATTGGGCGAACCAGCCTATCTCTTTGAATGGTTCGGGTACGTCTGCGGTTTACACATATGATGGGAACCTCAAACGGGTTCGGACGTTAGAGAACGGCAAAACGACCTACTGGGTTTATTCCGCTCTCACAGGCACACCGGTTTACAAAGATAATGTCACGGACGGGGTACGGATACGCTACCTATCCGCGGGCGGCGTCGAAGTCAGATTGGATGGCAGTTCGTCTCGATACATTTACAAAGATCACCAAGGGTCTCCACTCGCCGGAACCAATGCTGCTGGAACCGTCTTGTGGACTGAAGAATTTACGCCGTTTGGTGAGAAGCGTCTTAACCCATCGGCCAATCGGGATCAATTGGGCTACACCGGCCATGTGCAAGATGATGCGACGGGCCTCACCTATATGCAGGCGCGCTATTATGACCCCGTCATCGGACGGTTCTTAAGCACCGATCCGATTGGCTATCAGGATCAGATGAACCTGTATGCTTATGTGTACAATGACCCGGTGAACAATATCGACCCTACCGGTCTTCGAGGTGAAGAAACTGGAAGAATTATGATGGACGGCATCGCTCTTTGGGGAAAAGAGCGGCAACTGCGTTCCGAGCTGGAGCGTGCTCAGAATCCCGAGCAACGTGTTCAAGCAGCGAGGAACGCCGCTCAATATGCCCGGCAAATCGGGTACGACAAAATCGCCAGGGATTTCCACGATATAGAAAGAGCTGGCCGTCCAGGTGCTCGGCGCTCATCTGGCGGCATTTTATTTTCTCAAACTAGTATTGCGGACAAGGTTCTTGGCGGAGGATCGCTCGACAGTCTAATAAAGGGCTTGAAATCAGGCGATATTAAGCCCGAGGACATTACACCGATTAGAGTATTCCAGGGTGATAATGGATTGGTTACTTTAGACAATCGAAGACTATATGCTGCACAGCAGGCAGGTGTCGAAATAAACACCGTCGATGCGACCCCAAGCGAGGTTTCGCGTGAAACCAGGGGACGAAACGGCAAAAACGTGCAAAACAAAACAATAACGGTACGCAGAGGGCGCAGGTCTAGCCAGAGAACAGGAACAAGGTTGAAACCACGTGGAAGAAAATAGCGATACAGAAGAGAAGCTAGAGCAACAGTTGAGATCGATTTCGTCATTGGCGGATGCGGTGGCCTTCTTAGAGGAATTTTGTTCGCAATTTCATCTCTTGCGCTCTGAACATAGAGCTACGCAGGATTATTTGTCTGCTGTGTCTGGGTTTCTGAACGATTATGAAGGGTCCTCTGGCTTGAATAAACAAGCTTTGGTTTCATTATGTGAAATTTTATTTGAATCGTCGTTCTATGAGTGAGGATTCGAAAAGTGGACGGGTTAGAACGATCGTCACTTTTGTATTTATCTTTAGGCGTCGTTGCTAATCAAACGATTGTTCTAGATTAATCACCACCTGCTACATTGACCGACCGCTTGGCATGGGCTGGTCATCCTCAAAAGCCTGCCTTGCAGCTGCCGGCTCGTTGTCTTTGATGGATCTTTCAACGCTAGCTAGCTGAACGAGCCGCGAACAAAATAGATCGTCAGCGCGTTCTAATCGCAAAGATGCCGCACCGTTTGACTGCACCCAGCGGGGTAACCTGAGCGTAATTCAGTCTTGCGTTGCCTGATCAAACATCGCTCGATCCTTTACTCTCGCGCCCGGCTTGCCGCCGTTTTGAAGCTCGATGCTGCAGCTCCTGCAGTAGCCTACCTGGTCTGACTGGCCCAACCGTACTATTGGGATCGGCTCAGGGAGTCTTCTATCTAAATCCCTACCTATCGTTTGCCTAAGTCAGGAACTGGGTCACCCGATATAAGTGAAACTTGGTAAGTGTTTGTTTCTAAGGGACTGTATGGTGACGCGAACGTGACTTGGATGCCCGACCTCCGCACTATGAATGCAAAGTTCCTCTATCGCATCACTTGCTTGAGCCACTCTTGTCCCGGCGGCGTCACGATACCCTGTAGTCTATCCGCCACTCGGAGCATCCAACCGTCTTGGCCTGCATCTCCTTGAAATGGCTCAAACCCTTCTGCATATAGCATTCGGAACAAGGCACGGCGTCGTCGACGAAACGCAACGTCATAGTCCACGCCGTCCTCTTCCTCGCGCGAGCTGTACCCCTCATACTCAAGCGGGAACGCTTTCAGCACCAAGATGGCGTGAGTTGATAGCCACGGCTTTAGCAACGTCTTGAACAGCGTTGCCATGGGCACCCGAACTGTTGCGGTCGGATCAGTCCATGCCCAACGCAATTCGATGATGGTGCCAAAGTCTGTGACGTCGAGCCCGATGTTCTCCCAGGCATCACCAAGGATCACTCCAAAGGCTGCCTCGTAGGCGCTATCCATATCCATGATCAGCACGAACTCTTCGGTGCAGATCAGAACGTCGGTTTCGTAGCGGACGGCTTCTAATGCACCGACCTGTTCGCCGTCGATCTCGATCCAGCCGAACCGTGATTGGCGTTTGACCCAACCCTGTTCCTCTTCCGGCATGGCGTAGACGTAGTCACCCACACGCTCTTTCGGTGTGCTGCGGCATCGTAAGACGACGTTGGTGTCCGGGAATGTATGCGTCCGCCAGCGCTTGTCGCTTCTGAATACAACTGCTTGCCTGATGAAATCTGGACGTTCACGGCCGCGGCGAATGCGTTTGTGATCGCGTAGTTGAACGACGTTAGTCATGGTTGGCCTGCATCGCTACCAGGCGGTGAGGCTATAAATTCTACCGAGCGTAAGCAATGCAACAGACATCAATTTTCATCGGACAAAAAGAACGTCCTGAAACACTACGCAACTCAATGAACAAGCGACGCCGTCAGTGAACAAAGGTATTCTGACCTTAGTTCGAAAAGGATGAGTCCATGATTAGAATGGCCGAGAAGTGCATAATCAAGCAGGTCCTCAAAGGTATGCCTGTCGATTTGATGAAGCTGTTGTTACCGGATTCTGAGGTTGGGAGGACCTTGCGATGATTGATCCGCGTTACCGGCATATGAAGGCCAACATTCTACCCGAAGACAGTAAAATGAATGGCAGGCTAGAGGGCGGTGGACCCGGTCGCCCCCAAGGCGCGCCGGCACGTCCACGCGGTGCGTTTGGCGGTCCTCCGCGCCGAAAGGGCCGGGGCTGGGATGCGCTGAAGGTTCTTGGCGGCACACTGATGGATCTTGACGGCACAATGGGCCGCGGTAACCGCGAGGCCGCTATGCAAGGTATTCGCTCACGCAATGAGCAGATGCGCTTGCAGCAGCAAGAGGCTGAGCGAAAAGCCGTTATGGCAAAAGCCCTGAAGGGCTTGGGAATACCTGGATTGGAGAATTTGAGCCCTGAGCAAATGTCATTCATATACGGCATGAAGCGAGACGGCGTTGCCGATGCTCGCGATGCTCGCAATTTTGAGCGCGGCGTAATGGAAAGTGACCGCGGGTTTGGCTTCCAAACAGAGCGCGCAAACCGAAGCGATATGGAAAGCGATCGGGGCTTTGATCGCGGTGTGGTGGAAAATGACCGCACTTATGCCGCGGGGCGTGATGATGCTCAATATCGCCGTATGCACAATGACCGCATGTTTGATTTAGCGGAAACAAAGGCAAATGCCGAAACGAACGCCGCGCTGGGCCCAAACTTTGATGACGAGTCTAAGTTACGCAAAGAGTTCTTTGGACAAAACAAGCCGTTCCAAGAAGTACAACGCGCATATGAGCGGATTAAGGTAACCGACACCAGCACCGCGGCTGGCCAAATGTCGCTTATCTTTCAATACATGAAGCTTATGGATCCGGGCTCCACGGTTCGCGAGGGTGAGTTTGCGACTGCGGAGCAAACCACGGGTATGCCCGGACAAGTAGTGAATGCCTATAACCGCGCCTTGGCTGGCGAGTTCTTAAACCCCGATCAGGTTACCGATTTCACCGCGCAGGCCGATAATCTTTACAATGCGGCCGCGACGGGTTTTGAGCGTTCATTCCAGCAATATCGAAACAGTGCTTCGCAATACTCATTAGATCCCGAGCGGACTATTCCCGACCTGCGAAATCCTAAATTTCAGCAAATGCCAACAGTCACCAATGACGTGGAATATGATCTTTTGCCGTCGGGCGCACATTTCCTTGATGACGAGGGCAACACGAGGGTCAAACCATGAGTGAGCCTAAGTGGAAGCAAGCACCACTAGCGCAGCAAAGCGAGCCTCAGTGGAAGAGCGCCGAAATCGTCTCACCCGCTCCGACAAAATATAGCAATGATCAAGAGGGCGTCATTCGGTCTTGGATGCTCGAAAATCGCTACCGCGACGGCGTGATGGGGCGGCTTGAGCCGGATTATGTAGGTGAGCCAAATGAAATCATCTTCGGACGCAATTCAGATTTGGATCGACAGCTTGCCGTTTTGATGGCCGCTGATAACAATTGGGCGGCGCCCGAAACGCGGCGCGAAAAGTCTTCAACCAGTATTGCTGATGGCGCAGTACGAGGCGCAACGCTCAACTTTAATGATGAGCTTGCCGGACTATTGGGCGGCACCGTCGATGCCGTTCGAGGTAGATCCTTTTCCGAAGGGTATGACAAGACGCGCGCCGCTGCGATCAGGCAAGAGCGCGAATCCAAGTATTCTAATGCCGAAGCCTTTTTAGGCGGCGAGATTGGCGGAGCCCTAAGCACTGTTGCAATCCCAGCAAGCGGAATCACAAGGTCCAGCCAAACTGCCAAGAAAGTCCAAACTGCGGCGGCGACCGGCCTTCCAATTAAGGCAACAGCCACGGCGACAGGCGATGTTTTAAGAACTCTAGGGACCGGCATTGCGGGTGGGGGCGCTTGGGGTTTCGGTGCTGGCTTTGGCGATGGTGACGGCTTGCAAGACCGCTTAGATAAGGGTGGTGAATATGCTACCATTGGAGCTGTCACGGGCGGCATTACTGCGCCTTTGTTGCGCTATGTTGCAGCGCCTTTGCTGGTTGGCGCAAAGAGAAAGTTTTTCACATCTTCGGAAAATAAGGCCCTAGATGCGATTCTAAAGCGTGCTGAGCGTTCCGGGGTTTCATTAGATGACGTTCAAGCCAACTTCAATCGGTGGTCTAAGCGGGGCGAAGTGCCTGAAACGCTCGCGGAGCTTATGGGCCCGAATGAGCGGGAATTGCTTTCTGCGCTGATCACTTCGCACAAGCCAACCCGCGAAGCCGCTGAAAAAACGCTCTTGGAACGAGGCAAGGGCGAAGTCGAGTGGCTAGAAGATAGGTTCGCTCAATCATTTGGCAGGTCCGGCGATGACTTTAAAGCTGCGCGCCGGGAAGCGGATCGCGCCCGCGCCGAAGACCCGGAGCCCTTTTATTCATCCGCACACTTCACCGACGACAATAAATTGAGAATGCTCGAGCCCAGCAGTTTGAATGGACTGCTATCGGAAATATCCCAAAGCCGGGTTGCCCAATCTTCACTGCAAAAAGCGTCGGACTATGCGGACGCCATGAACAACATGGCGGTCCGTGATGAGCTAGATGCAGCCATTCGCCTTTTGAGTGCGGGTAAAAGGCCTAAACAAATGTCAGTGCAGGCCGCCGACTATATAGAGCGCTCATTGAATCGCAGGCTGAACGCCGCGCGATCCGGTCAAGGCGATGCGGCGCTGGACATTCCAAGCGGGATCCAAAGCCTACGAGATCGTATCCGCTCTACCATTGATGGGTCTGGGCTCGGCTATGCTCGGGCCGTTGCTGCGGAGCGTATTCGCCGCGGCGAACTGCTTGATGAAGGCCGAAGCATATTAAAGCCCGGAACGGACGTAGAAGACGTTGAAGCGATTTTGCGGGGCATTCCCGAAGAGGACATTCCGCCCGCATCTCCGGCGGGCCGCGAGGCATATGTTTCCGGTGCTGCACGAGCGGTAAGCGATAAGCTTAGAAACGTGCCGGATATGAGGGGTTTTGCGGATGCCGCCCGATCAGTAGCGAGAACGTCAGCCATGCGCGCAAAGCTGGACGCAGCGCGACCAAAAGTACTGACGAAGAAAGGCCTTGAGCACCAAGGCAGTAGGCAAACTAAAGCAAACCAGGCCCTAGACGAGGGGATTGATCGAGTTGCCGACCGCGCTGCCTTCACAACCGACATGATCGGCAATTCCAAAACAGCGTTTCGGCAAGGGGCTGTTGAAAGCGCCATAGGTGATGACACCGTTGCTACGCATATGGGCGATGCTCTTGGCGATTTACTAATTGACGGCCCAATTAGCGCGGTCGGTAATGCTCGACAACGATACGGCCGGGCCGTTGGGAATTATTTGTTCCGGCCGAGTGTTTACAATCCACGCTTCAACGAGACGGCGAGGGAAGTGTTGCTCGCACGAGGCGGCGATGTTCCGGAGCAAATTGGCCGCCTGCGGCAACGGGCGGGTCAAGCCGGCCGGCGCTTATTCCCCAGCGATGCAGTCTCCATGCTTCCCCAAAAAAGGGACCGCTCCAAAGAGCGCGGTGCAATTAGTGTTGGCGGTGGTCCGCCAAGGCGCCGCGGCGATGTAATGCGAGACTTGCGAAAAAGGCAGTTCCCAAAAGAGCAATCTCAACTGCCGCAAATTGAAATTCGCCCGCCCACGCAACTCCCCCAACTCCCCCAACGCTCGGGTGTTATGGGTAGTCCTTTGCCAATGCTCGGCGCTATCGGGTTGGGCGGCGGCGCTGTCATGGCGGGCGTTAATCAGCTCAACAAATCCAGGGCCTCAAGTTTGCCGGCAAAGCCCGCTGACTTGTCTAGCGTTCGGCAGCAATTTATGAATGATTATGCTCAAGTGCTAACCAACGTGAGCGCCCGAGAAGATCTAGTTCGATCCCGAATGGCTCGCATTCAGCAGCTTGATCAACTCATGGAGCGGGAGTCGCGCCGACAAGGGCAACCGCCTGCGCCGCCGCAAATCGAACAAGCGCGGCAAGAAATCATCAACGCGCTTGTGACGAGAATCACGCACGCGCCAGAAACAAACCTCAGCCCGTACTATGATAAGCTGGACCGAATTGACGCCCTGATTGCTAACGACGGTGTGCCGCCGCCTTTGCCCGCTGGCGTTGCCCCTGCGCCTAGCCTTAAGCCTGCATTGCCTCAGCTGCAGCGTGCCGGCTAGCGTTTGGCGCTGGACCCTTTTTGACGTGCTGAAATGCGGCGAAAGGCAAGCCTAATTCGATCAGTAATATCCCAAATAACGGCCCGCACGACGGCGATCACCAAGAGCGATGCCGTTACGATAAAAGACCAAAACGCCCAGTCCAAAAGAAGATCAAGCAACCCTGAGCTCATGGAGTCAGCCGGTCAGTCGTTTCCTGTTGTTTAAGCCGCCTCACGTCTTTCAATTCGGATTGGATCTTTTGCAGCGTGTTTGAAATCTCAAGCAGTAGCCAAGCAATAACCGCCGTGCTGATAGCAAGAAAGGCTAGCCCTAAATAGATGGCGAGATTGGCGCTCATTTCATCGGTTCTTTCGGTTTCGTCGGAAGCGATATTCTAGCACGAATTGGCGTTTTATTTAAGCACGCTATCCGGACGCCTATATAAATTTCCCGCCTAAAGTCGGAGCGCACAGCGATGGTGTGTTTCATTTTGGAGAAATGCTTTTGTTTATTCAACAAAAACCCCCGGCCATAAAGGCCAGGGGCATTCAATTTGGCGGGCTTTAAGATACCGCTTTGAGCTCGGGGGCTTCATGACGAACGCTTGCCAGCAAGTTTTGAATTGCGGACACTTGTGACATTGGGAGCGGCGGCCCAATGTAGCGCGACAGGAGCAAGAGATCCGGATCATCAACGCCCTCGATCAAAAAGCTGACGGCCGAGTCAATCAGGCATTCGGTGCGGTTTTCACGCATTTTCGCTTCGCGCTCTTCATGCGGGCAACCCTCCCACACTGTTTCATCGATCTCGCTAACTGGCATGACGGTGCGAGCAAGCATTAGTTGATAGATTACTCCGACTTTGGATGTGGCCCGTTCAATCCGTGCCATTTCCTCAAGCGCATGGATGCGCTCAACCATTAGTGCCCAAAGCGCTTTTGGCGACCAATCGGCAATAAGTGGATTGTAATCATACCCCTCCGGCTCCTGCAGTTGCTTGTCGGCGAGGTCTTTCGCTCGGTATAGGCTAGCATGCTCACGCATGAGGACTTCAACAGGGCAAGCGATTGGCATCGCGGGCATCGTGCCGTTCGTTTTTCCGTTGGAGCGACCGTTTGTTTTGGCTTTTACTGGCATAGCGGATCTCCTTATGCAGCTTGTTGGTTTTCGATTGAGGCGGCCTGCTCGACCTCGACAGGGGTTTTCTCGTTCTCAAACGCCAAAGACGTCTCAATCCATTCAATGCTATCGCGAAGTAGCTTTGCTTGATCTTGAGCAACGAAGTCAGGCTTCTCGAAGTGGCGGCGGAATGAATCACACAAGAGGACGAGCTTGGCGTGGACGTCTGCAAGGTCATACGCCTTGCTTCGAATGATGACGCTCATCAGGTCCGCTTCTCGATCGCCTTGATCATCGGAAGCGTTTGAGAACGCTTTAGCCTTCTCCGAATTTTCCGCTGCTTCTCGCTTGTATGAATAAAAGTTTCCGCGCAGCCGGGCTGCCTTGAATCCCGAGAGGGCATCCTTCGGGCGCTTGGATTGTTGGAATGGTGTATCATTTTTTGACATGGCGGCTCTCCAAATTGCGATGAATCTGAATTACACAATTTGTGCATTATTGTAAACCTATAATTCCCAATTTGTGTATTTCTATTTTCACACATTGTGTAATACGGTGTGTTCCATTAGAGGTTTTGATGAAAATAGAAGGGTGCAAAATGGCTGAAGTTACTGCGGAAACCTTAGAGGCGGTTCATGTCCGTACAGCGCGAGCACTCCTTGGATTTTCAACTAAGGAACTGGCCGTCATGATCGATGGTGAGCAGAAGACACACGATCAGATCAGGAACTTTGAATCCGGCAGGACATCACCGCGCTGGGTCAAAGAAAAAATCTTTGATGCGCTTATTCGGTGCGGTATCGAATTGCAAAATGGCGGCAAGCCCGGCGCTAGGGTCAAGAATCGAGCTAGGTTTGATCAGGCAACGCAAGGGTGACTTACGCTACATGGCATTGTATCTTATGATAATACTGATCGTTCGTACGAAGTGCTGGGGGCAATGTGGATCGTTTCAAAAAGCTGGTTACCGTCCTCGGGTACATCGGTTTCTTTTGGTCAGCAATTCGCTTGTTAGGTCAGTTTGAATCGCCAAGGATATTGCAAGATTATTTGTCCGGGGTTTTGCCAGCATTGGGTAACGCCGTTAGAGGGGTTCTTGTACTCTTCCATTCGTTGACGGCTGTTTTTGACGCCACCGCGAGGGTTATTGTTGAACTACTGCGTTTGAAGCTGGACCCATTGGTGGTTTCTACAAGCATCATGCTCGCTGGTTTGTGCATACCTTATCTGAAAAAGCACTGGATGCGTCTCCGACGCAATCCTATAGACTGGCCGTTCAGTTTGTTTGGCCTTGTTGCCTTGATGATCGTGCTCTTTTTTCTAGACGGAGTGGCAGCGCAACTGTTTTACGCTAATGACGGGCGTGACTATGCCTACGAGTTTGGTTTGAGATTGACCATCCTGGTATTTGGGGTGTTTGTCTGCTTCACCACAGTGTCATTTAGTTTACTTATTCCAATCGCGATCTTGCATGGACGCAATTTTGTGCACCCACTTGTTACCCAACTCGTGTCGCCTTTGGGTACGTCGTTCGCTTTGTTCTATGCACTTATTTCTCTCTTTCTTTATGCGTTCTTTATCTTGGTACTGGATTTATTGGTATCCATCGCGATACCAGACACATGCAACGTTGGCTCTTGGTTTTCCAAATTTCCATTATCGAACCTTGATATGGACATAACGCTTGATCCTGAGACTTGGAAAAATCCGAACTGTGAATACAATTGGTTGTGGGCGTTGGTTATTGGTCCCATTAGAATTTTTCAAATGGTGTTGATCGGCATTTTCTTGCGGAGCATAGCGAAGTCGGTCGCCGATGTCGTTTGGAAAGACCGAGATAGGGCGCCTTAATCATCTGAACAAATGACTGGTCGCGTTTAGAGCAGCCTCCGAGCATGGGGTTTACAACGCCGCATAGAGATCCTGGTATGTATGCTGGACCAAAACTGCGAGTTCGAGCTGGTTTAAGTCTTTTGAGTCCGAAGTTGGTGCACGGTGAAACGCTCTGCATTAGCTTGAACAAGCGACAGCAAAATCGAACCTGCTAAAATGTCGTCCAGCGAACCAAGGACGGCAGATGGCAAAATGCCCTGATAAAACAGGTCGGAAACAGATCGACACGCGCTTTGTCAACGCCGGTTTAAAAGTGCCCCACCTCGCCGATTGAAAAGGGACCCACCTAGGGTTTAGCAGGCTGGCCCGTGTGGAGCCTTCATACAGCTCAGGCGCGGGCTAGCCTGCGGTGGTTTTTACGGGGTGATTGTCTCCTTCTCTTTGCGAGGCCCAACGATGCCGGCCTTGCGCTTGTCTTTGAGGCGATAACTCTCGCCCTGGATTTGGATGACCTGGCTGTGATGCAGCAGGCGGTCGAGCATGGCGGCGGTTAGAACGCGGTCACCTGCAAAGGCCTGGTCCCAGGCCCCAAAACTCAGATTCGAAGTCATGATGGTGGAGCCTTTTTCATATCGTGCTGCAATGATTTGAAAGAAGAGATGCGCCTGATCTCGAGCAAGCGGCAGATAGCCGATTTCATCGATGATCAGCAGACTCATCCGGCTGAGATGTCGGAGCACGTCAGCCAAGCGCCCCTGTCTCTGTGCCGTTTCAACTTTGAGGATCAGATCAGCAGCCGTGATGAACTGAGTTTTGATCCTGGCGCTTGCCGCTTTATGACCGATCGCAATGGCAAGATGCGTTTTACCGACACCAGACGGCCCAAGGAAAACG
>JBCBMU010000006.1:0-242721 GCA_039822145.1 Pseudomonadota bacterium
AAATCAACTTCAGAGAGCGTAACAGGTGGGTCCCTTTTTAACTGGCAAACTGGGGGACTTTTACATCGGCGCTAACACCGCCATCATCGCATATGCGAGCGCTGGCGTTTCGGCCGAAATGTTCCGTTTTAAACGAGACAACCAGATCGGGTTCGGGTCTCCTTCAAAAGCGACGATGCGATCGCCGGGCTCAATGCCACTATCGATCGGGGCGCCAGCGACGATTACCTCTCCGTCAATGACATCAAAGCTCAAAGGAAAAACCAAGCCAATAGCATCAACATGCTGGTGCCAACCTGGATTCAGTTGGTCGATCCGAGTGTGGGCATGTCGCGCAAGTGCAGTAAACCGTTGGAGCTTGGTGTGCAGATCAGCTATCGAAACTGGACCATCCAACTGCTCGACCAGTTCAACGTAATGTGCATCGAAAATTCTTTTTGGTGTCTCCGCGAACAAATCGGCTTCGGCAGCAATCAGACCTTTATAAAGGCGATCTAAGTCTTCAATAGCTTGATCTGCTGTCAGCTTGTCGGCTTGCGCACAAGCAGGATGGAGGGCAAGTGTTATCGCAACAAGCAAGCCAACACTGGCGGGAATAAACGAACGGAAAATGGAAAGCATCAGTCGGGCCTTTTCTCTTAAACATTCAATGCGCCGAGCCATGGGTCGCCGGCGGTCAAACGCTGATGGCTTTCTGCGCCCCGAATAGCCATGACCCCCGCCTCCTTGTTTTCTGACTTTTTTATTTTCCCGAGCCCTAGAGGACAAAATGGGCGTGGTTGAAAACCTTCTCGTGATTGGTGAATGGAGCGTCGATCAGGCCGCGAATACGATCCGCGGTCCAGGCGGAACTATAGAGCTTGAACCACGTGTCATGGACCTTCTCATTTTATTGGCCGCAAGAGCTGGAGACGTTCTGTCGAAGGATGAAATTGCAGAAGAGTTATGGGGCGACATCCACGTCAATGAGGACGCACTGACCCGAAGCGTTTTCAAATTACGAAAAGCCCTCGGCGATGACGCTCGAAACCCAAAATACATAGCGACCGTTTCGAAGCGCGGGTATCGGCTCATCGCGAAAGTCGAAATGATAGAGAACGATCGCGATGAACAGGCCCGCGCCATAAGATTGAACCGCGCATTACTAACTGCGGTTCCTGTGATCCTTATCGTCGCATTGCTTTCTTGGACGTGGCTGAGTTCGACGGTCACCACGCTATCAGGCTCTGATCCACAAAATGCCTCGCTGTCACGCGCGGATGGATTCTACAGCCAGTACACGCGCACCGATAACGAAGCGGCTTTACGGCTGTATGAGTCGATCCTTGATCAAGACCCCAAAAATGCGGCGGCGCTGGCCGGGCTGGCAAATGCACTGACGCAAAGGATAATCCGTTATCAAGGCCTTAGCGATGGCGAACCAGCACGTGTATCATTGACCGAAGCCCTAGAAAGCGGATGGCTCGATGCCGAGGAGGCGCAATCGCCTTTGCAACGTGCGACTGGTCTCGCGCGGCGCGCCAGCGAGACTGACCCATCCCATGACCGTGCCTGGCGAGCGCTTGGATTGGCTCTTTCTGCACAGCAAGATTTCAGTGCGGCGGAGCGCGCTTACGAGCGGGCCTTGGTGATCGACCCGGACGATTGGGGCACCATGATCAACTTGTCCGAGCTCTATGAATTAACCAACCGGCAGGATCGCTCAACGCCTTATCTGGCACAAGCCTGGTTCGCCATGGAAAGGCGTTACGAGGAGGAATCCGTAAGCATAAGGCCTTGGCATAGTGCGATTGGAATATTCGTCGCATCGGCGGAGTTTGAGGCAGGCAAGTTTGAGGAAAGTAGGCTCTGGTACCGGCGCGTTCTGGCCCGAGACCCTCTGAATGCCGAGGCCGTTAGAGGGCTCTCTCAGACCCTGAAGCAGCTCGGTGACGACATTGGTGCGGAAGCGGTTTGCAGAGAACTCGCGACCGCAAGCGAAGACCGTTGCTAGCAAACGCGTAACGTCCGCTTCGACGCCGGGAGCAGACATTAGCTCAGCGGCTTAAATTCGCTCCAGAACGGCCTCTCGTAACGTCTTCTTTGGATCAGGAGGAGACATTAGACAAAACCTAGAAATGAGGTAGGCATACCTCGGATTGATCTCTTGAGTAGGTGGATTTGATGCGGGGTGCTTCAAACAAGGTAGATACGCTTGAAAGCGTCGGGATGCGTGTCGCCCATTTTGAACTCAAACTCGCAAAAATTGTTCTGGGCTCGACGATTATATTAGTTCTGGCATCACCGGTTTTCTGTTCTTCATAGGATCACAATCGCTTAATGCTCGGACGGACACCTTTGGTTGGATGCTTGAAAGCATGCTGTCGATATTGTTGTTGGGTTTAAGCGCCTTTATTGGATTCTCGGCGATCGGTATCTTACTCATATTGTTTCGACGTTTGGTGTTGGGTGTCAAAGTTGTTGATACGGAGTAACGATCAACGCCAGTATGAAGTCTCCTTCGCCGCCGAATGCAGACTCAAAGTCTGGCGCAACAGTCGAATCTCGGAATTTGCTCGGGATCGAAATCGGTTATAGCTCTTCTCTATGTTGCCGCCTGAAGATGATCTCGAAGCAAGACAAAGTGCGTGGGATGCGATGCACGTGCTGTTTCTGGATACCGATGTGGATGTCTTTTATCTGGACGATGCAGCGAGGAAATGCGCAGAGACGCAGTACTCGCTAGAGGAATTGGAGCTGATATTCTGGCGGGAAGTATACCCAACTATGCGCTCGAACCTTTGGGATGTTGCAGGAGATTGGACGCCTTTGGGCACTGAGAGTCTGAGCAAAGCAATTCTAAAACATCATAAATTTGGACGGCGCGTTTGGTTTCGCGAGTTGCGCTCGCACCCAACCGAATATTGGAACAAGTTGCGTGGCAAAGTTGTCGGGCTTCGTGATGCGTGTTGAGCAATGCCCGCTTCGACGCCGGAAGCGGACGGAATTGTTGACTGCGTAGACCTTGCACGAAGATTGTGATCAATTCGGTTAGAGCTGAGAGAATGGGACTTCGATGACAGATTATGAAAAAGCGTCGCTGTTCGTTGATTTCTTGAACACGTCAAACATGGTCTTCAGCAACTATATGGCTGTCGTTTTCGCGATGCTCGCCGCAAGCTGGTTTCTCGCACATCGCATGAGCCGCCTGGTCGCGATCTTGTTCTTGGCCCTCTATTCACTTGGTGCGCTAATGTCAGGCTTCGGTGTGTTCGCGGCCTTCACCGATTTCGCCAATCTCGGTGTGTTCATTCACCAAACCGCGCAGGCCGAGGGTGGCGATCTTCGGTGGTTGGCGCCAGCTGGGCCTGGAGGTGCCGGTATGAGTGCGCTCCCGGTCTTTGTCGCAATTATGGTCTTATCAGCCTATGCAGGCTCGATTGTGTTCTTTTTCATCGTCAGAAGGAATAAACTCGATCTTCAGGAATCCAGAGATGACGGAGCGACAGGTTCACCAGAGTCTTAGTACTTATCAAATGCCCAAATGTCCGCTTTGACGCTAAAAGCAGTCATTAGCTCAGCGGCTTAAACTCGCCCCAGAACGGTCGCTCGTAATGTCCGCTTCTGGGATCCAGCAGCCCCCCCCACGCAAGTGCGTCTCTACAACCCCAATTCCTCTTCCCGCAGCCGTTTGACTTCATCGCGGAGGCGCGCCGCTTCTTCGAATTCCAAATTCGCGGCGGCTTCGCGCATTTGCTTTTCGAGATCAGCGAGCACGGTTTTGAGATTGTGCCCCTGCCCCGGCTCGTAAGCGACTTGCGCTTCGGCGACTTTGCGGCGCGAGCGGCCGCCTTTGAGCTGGGTCCGGCCGCCCGGCTTCTCGCCAAGCTCGCCGAGAATGTCGGCAACCTCGCGCTTAATCGTCGTCGGCGTGATGCCATGCTCTGTATTATAGGCCGCTTGCTTGTCGCGGCGGCGGGCGGTTTCCTCCATTGCCCGGTCCATCGAGCCAGTAATCTTGTCGGCATAGAGGATGACGCGGGCATCGGCATTGCGGGCGGCCCGGCCAATGGTCTGGACCAGAGAGGTTTCGGAGCGCAGAAAGCCCTCTTTGTCGGCGTCGAGAATGCCGACCAGGCCGCATTCGGGGATATCCAGCCCTTCGCGCAGCAAGTTGATGCCGACCAGGACGTCAAACTCGCCGAGGCGGAGATCGCGAATGATCTCGATCCGCTCAACCGTATCGACATCTGAGTGCATATAGCGGACTTTGATGTCTTGCTCGTGCAGATATTCGGTCAAGTCTTCGGCCATTTTCTTGGTCAGCGTGGTGACCAGGGTGCGATAGCCTTTGGCCGTGGTGTCGCGGATTTCCGCGGTCAAGTCATCGACTTGATTGGTTGTGCCGGTGGAGACCGGCCGAACCTGGACTTCCGGGTCGAGCAAGCCAGTCGGGCGGATGACTTGTTCGGTAAAGACGCCGCCGGTGCGCTCCAGCTCCCACTTGCCGGGGGTGGCCGAGACATGCACGGTTTGCGGGCGCATCGCCGTCCACTCTTCGAATTTGAGCGGCCGATTGTCGAGGCAAGACGGCAAGCGGAAGCCATATTCGGCGAGCGTCCGCTTGCGCGAGAAGTCGCCTTTATACATGGCCCCGATTTGCGGCACGGTCTGGTGGCTTTCGTCGACAAAGACGAGGGCATTGTCGGGCAGATATTCGAACATGGTCGGCGGCGGATCGCCAGGCTTGCGGCCGGTCAAGTAGCGGGAATAGTTCTCGATGCCGTTACAGCTGCCGGTCGCGGCCATCATTTCCATATCATATTGCACACGCTGCTCGATCCGCTGCGCTTCGAGGAGTTTGCCCTCTTTCTGGAAATGCGCCAGCGTTTGTTTGAGCTCAGCTTTGATCTGATCAATCGCCTGGTTCAGCGTCGGCCGCGGGGTGACATAATGGCTATTGGCGTAGAGCTTAATCGCCGGCAGGGTTTGCGACTTGCGCCCGGTGAGGGGGTCGAACTCAGTAATGCTCTCCAGCTCATCGCCGAAGAAAGAGAGTTTCCAAGCGCGGTCTTCATAATGCGCTGGGAAGATGTCGATAATGTCGCCTTTCATCCGGAACGCGCCGCGCTGGAAGGCCATGTCATTGCGGGTATATTGCAGCTCGACCAGGAGTTTGGAGACTTCGCGCGGGTCAATCCGCTGCCCGGCTTCGAGCTTACGGGTCATCGAGGTGTAGGTCTCAACTGAGCCGATGCCATATATACAAGAGACAGAGGCGACGATGATACAATCGTCACGCTCGAGAATGGCCCGCGTCGCGGAATGGCGCATCCGGTCGATGGCCTCATTGATCGAGCTTTCTTTCTCTATGTAGAGATCGCGCCGCGGGACATAGGCCTCGGGCTGGTAATAGTCATAATAAGAGACGAAATACTCGACCGCATTGTTCGGGAAGAAGGACTTAAACTCGCCATAGAGCTGCGCCGCGAGCGTCTTGTTGGGGGCCAGGATCAAAGCCGGGCGCTGCGTCGCTTCGATGATTTTGGCCATGGTGAAGGTCTTGCCGGTGCCGGTGGCGCCGAGCAGGACTTGATCGCGCTCGCCGTCTTGCAGGCCCTCGACCAGTTCCGGAATGGCGGTGCGTTGGTCGCCAGCCGGCTCATATGGCGAATGGACTTTAAGCTCGATCCCGCCCTCGAGCTTTTCCCAGCGCCGATCTGGGCGGTGCGGCGTCCATTCGCTGGAGGGCAGGCTGCCAACCGCGTCTTGGGCGGCGCCGGTCCAATCGAATGCTGCGGCGGCGTCGGAAACGCCAGAAGGAGACTGAGATGACATGGCGCTATAGGTACTCTGTTTAGACCAGCATACAATATCTCGACCGGCATCGCCCGCACCCTAGTGACACTTTATGTCACCAGTCGCGACGTTAGTTTCAGATGATTAGTGCCGAACGGTCTCTGTCTGCGCAAATTTTTACCAACCCCTCTGCCCGTTAAGCATGAATCGTCCACCTTTCATGTCAAAATTGTGGCAAATTCAGCACACCAAATCACGACCTGCGCCAGATTATGACGATTCTGTCATCTTTGAATTGACGCGCGCGGAGCCCGACCCGTAAGCAAAGGTACCTGCTTTACCAGGCAACCTGCGTATTCAAGAAAACCTGCGTTTTTCTATTCGCGTATCGAGGGGAGCTCTCTGAACCGAGGGCGCTCGAATTATTGGAGGACGATAGATCATGGCTAATGATCTTCTCAAGAAGAAGCTATTCGCAACTACACTTCTCGCCGGCGTCGCTGGTGGCCTTTGGACTGGGGCCGCGATCGCACAAGAGGTCGATGAAGATGAAGTGACTGTCATCGAAGAAGTGGCTGAAGAAGACGAAGCGCGCCAAGAGCGCGTCGTCGTTACCGGCTCACGAATTCAGCGCAGCGAATTTACATCCATCAAACCTGTCCAAGTGATCAGCGGCGAAGTCAGCCGTGACATTGGTCTGGTCGACGCGGCCAGCCTGCTACAAGAAAGCACCGCGGCAACCGGTCTTCAAATCGATACGACGTTTAACGGCTTCGTACTCGATAACGGTCCTGGCGCGTCAACTATTGACTTGCGCGGACTTGGCGCATCACGGACCCTGGTCCTGATCAACGGTCGTCGCCTCGGCGCCTCAGGCGTGGAAGGTGCACCTGGTGTGCCTGACTTGAACTTGATCCCAAGCTCTTTGATCGACCGCATCGACGTTCTGCTCGACGGCGCGTCTTCAATTTACGGTTCTGACGCGGTTGCGGGTGTGACCAACGTTATCCTGAGAAAAGACTTTGACGGTTTTGAAATCGAAGGTTCTTGGAACCAACCCCTGAATGAAGGCGGCGGCGGCGGCAGCCAGTTTGTCTCTGCAAACTGGGGCGTCAGCAATGACCGTGGCTTCATGGGCTTTGCCGGTGAATGGTCGAAGCAAGACAATCTCAAAATCAACGATCGTCCAGACGTGTTTGGCGATTGCCGCACTCCGTACGAAGTGACCACAGACGGCGAGTTCCGTTCGCAAAACCTCGCAGCGGCAGATATTGGTGTTGGTCTCGACCCCATCGATTGTAACTTGGCGTTCGGTATCAACCGGATTTGGCTCGATGCGTTCGGCAGCGAGTTCGGTCAGTTTGGTTCGCTTTATTACACACCGGGTTCAACCAATGTCGGTGTGCCGAACTATTCAGAGAGCTCTTTGTTCGGGTTCGAATATGTTGACCCAACGACTGGCATTTCGTCTCCAAATATCTTGGATCCGTTCTACCAGAACTCTGCGACACCGCAGCAAGGCATCGCAGATGTTCAAGCTGAAGTCGAAACGTTCTCTGCGTTCACCTATGGTGAGTACAATTTCGCTGACGACAACAATACGACGGCTTACTTTGAGTCTTTGTATTCCAACCGCCAGTTCACGCAGCAGCAAGCAGGCTCGCTCTCGTTCAACATTGCGACCCCAGCCAGCAACCCGTTCAACCCTTGTGGCATTAACGGCGCAGACTGTGGTCAAGCGTTTAACGACCAGCTGTCAGCAATCTTCTTTGGCGGCGCCCCAACACCGGCCTTCTTCGCAGCTGACACTGGCCCACGGGCAATCCGTCAGCAAGCGCGCCTCAACCTGCGTGCAGAAGACACAGTCGCAACCGCCGAAGTCGCTCAATTCCGCGTCGTCAGCGGTCTTCGCGGTGATCTGCCTCTGGAAAATCTCGGCCTAGACAACTGGACCTGGGATCTTTCCGTCAGCTATGATCGTTCGACTGGTCAATCTCGTACGCGTCGTATTAATGACGAGCGCCTTGCCCTTTCCATCGCAACGACAATTGAAGATCCAGACAATCCTGGAAACTTCATCTGTGGTCTCGACGGCAATGGCGACGGCATTCCTGATCAAGACGGTGTTCCGTTCCAAGGCAATGGCTTCAACAACACGCCAAGCTGTGTTCCGATCAACGTCTTTTCACCAACGCTTTACGGCATCGGCGGCGGCGACCTCGCCACAGCTGCAGAATATGATTACCTGATCTCAAGCCGGACCTTTAACACGATTATCGAACAGTCAATCGTTCAAGGGATTGCGACTGGTGACCTGTTCACTGTTCCAGCTGGTACAGTCGCTGGTGTTGTCGGTTTCGAATATCGTGAAGACACTCTGGAATCTCTTCCAGACGACGTCGCTGAGCGTGGCCAAATTGTTGGCTTCTTCTCAGACCGCGGCGCGACAGGTTCACGGGACATTCTCGAAGCTTTTGGTGAGGTCGAAGTTCCGATCCTGGCTGGACAGCCATTCGCGGAAGAACTCGCGATCAACGCGTCTGGGCGTTGGACCGAAGAATCGACCTTTGGCACCGGTTGGACATATTCTGTCAGCGGCATCTATCGCCCAACTGACTTCCTGACCTTCCGCGGGTCTTATGGCACCTCATTCCGTGCACCAAACCTGCAAGAGCAATTCACGCTCGGACAGTCTGGCTTCCTCGGCCTAAGCGATCCTTGTATTGTTCCTGAAGCGGCGATTTCTGGTCTCGGCCAGTATGACCCAACGCAAGACCTTCGTGATCCGTTGATCCTTGAGAACTGCCGTTTGGCTGGTGTTGACCCAACATCTCTTGGCGCAACGACAGGCGCACCATCAACGGAGGTGTTCAGCTTCCGTGGTGCGGCGCTGCAGGAAGAAACCTCAACGTCTGGTACGTTCGGAATCGTCTTCGAACAGCCATTCTTCGATGCTTTCGATTTGACCGCTTCGGCGACTTATTACGATATCGAAGTTGAAGACACGATTGTTCAGCAGGGTGCGCAGGCCGTTATCAATGACTGTTATGTCGATCAGCCAAGTGCGCAATCAGGACTTTGCGGCCTGATCCGCCGGAGTGCGGCAACTGGCTTCATTACCGAGCTCGACACACCGTTCATCAACCAAGATGCGGAAATTGCCCGCGGTCTCGACTTCGGCGTGCTCTATGAGCAAGAAATGAATGTCGGCGCCCAAGAGCTGAGCTGGGGTGTGGACGCTGACGTCAATTACACCATTGAGCGGACATCGATCACACGTGCACCTGGTCTAGACGCCGTCGAAAATCGTTTCGAAGGCCGCGTCTATTCGCCAGAATGGCAAGGCAGCGTCCGCGCGTTCGCGGATTATGGCGATTATCGCTTGACTTGGAACACACGTTGGGTCGGCGAGACTCAGCAAGAGTTCACAGATGAGTTCGGCGCTGGCCAGACCTGTCTCGGCGTGGCTGATGGCGGTGTAGATTGTCGCGATGTTGACTTCGTCGATGACTATTTCTTCCACAGTGCTTCGGTTCGCTATAACCAAGACACTTGGACCGCGATTGTTGGTATGACCAATGTGTTTGACGAAAAGCCTGCTCGCGTGGACGCCGGTGAGGTCTTTGCTGTACCGGGCACGAACGTGCCATTCGGCCAAGATTATATCGGCCGCAGCATCTTCGTGAACGTCAGAAAGTCGTTCTAAGTTCACGATAAAATGAACTGATTAAAGCGGCGGTTGTGTGGATGCTTAATTGACACCACTGACCGCCGCTTTTTTATTGAGTTTACGAAAACGGAAGGAGATTTCACCGAAATGCATGCCCGTTTGAAAACAGCATTTAAGTCAATTGTTGCAGCGAGCCTGGCAGGGGTATTTTCGATCGCAATTCCAGCGACCGCCCAAACCGAATCCGCTAAACCCGTTCCTCTGGATTATTTTGCCGTGTTGGAGACAATGTCGAATGTGGCTTTGTCCCCGGATGGCAAATATCTCGCCTATCGCTTCATTCCAGCGAAGAACGCAAACGCCGTCATCCAGATCCTCAAGGTCGATGATATGACCGCCAAACCGTTCACTGCGGGTTCCTCTAAAATGGACATTCAGTCCTTTCAGTGGATCAGCAATGACACGATGTGGGTGAACTTTCGCCAGCAAGTACGCGAAGACATCATTGATACAAACCAAGGCGTATATGAAAGCCGCTCTGCGACGCTCTCTGCCGATGGCTCAAACTGGGATTTCAAACAGTTCCGCTACACCGACTTATCGCTCGAAGCGCGGTTGTTTAAATCTGAGCCTGATCGTGTGATCGTCTCGACCGGTAAAATTCGCGGCAGCAGCCTGTCAGAAGGCCAAGCGATTACCGAAGCGCTGACCCCTGACTATTATTATATGGACGTCAAAACCCATCGCTTGAAGCTCAAAGCCAAAGCCGGCAGCCGGATTAGCGGCTTCACCCTCGACAAAGACGGTGACATTCGCGCCGGAACCTCGTTCGATGCTGGCACGCGTGAAGTCACCTTGTATCTCCGCGAAAAAGGCAGCGACGAATGGAAACAAACTGTCAGTTGGCCTGCCCTGGACGATGCCTGGAGCATCTCTCCGATTGGCATTGACCCGCTCGATATCAACAAGCTCTTCGTGCTCTCAAACCAGGGCCATAACACCACGGGTGTCTACCTGATGGACGGCATGACCGGCGAGCTTGAGGAAGAAATCTATCGCCGTGAAGATGGCGACATCGCTGGCGGTTGGTTCTCGAGCGATCCGAACAAGCCCGGTCACATTGCCGGCTTTGTCTATTATGAAGACGGCGAACGCAAAATCGCCTGGATTGATGGCGAAGAGCAAGCCTTGTTCGAAGGCCTGCAAGCGGCCCTCCCTGGCAAGCAAATCAGCATCGCCAATCGCTCTATGGATGGCACCCGCATGGTGATTGCCACGTTCGCTGGCAAAGATCCGGGGACGTATTACCTGTTCAAAGATGGGCAACTGCAAAAGCTTGGGTCTAGAAACCCATTGCTCAAACCAGAGGATCTTGGAAATGTCTCCTTCATCCGCTGGACCGCGCGCGACGGTAAAAGCATCCCAGGCTATGTCACCACCCCGCCGCGAGGGGAAGCGCCGTACCCGTTAATCGTACTGCCACATGGTGGCCCAGAAGTGCCGGAACACATCACTTATGATGAGTGGGGCCAAGTCCTCGCCAATAATGGCTATATGGTCTTGCAGCCTGGCTATCGCGGTACCACGCGCTACGGCCTCGAACACGCCGCGGGCATCTTTAAAGATTGGGGCGGCAAGCCTCAAGACGATAAAGATGACGGCGCCTTGCATCTGGTTCGCCAAGGCCTCGTCGATCCAGATCGGATTGCGATGTTTGGTTGGTCATATGGCGGCTATGCCGCAATGGTTGCGTCTCAGAGATCACCGCAAATCTATCAATGTGCAATTGCCGGTGCTGGCGTCTCAGACCTCAACGCCGCGAATGCTGAGTTTAGCGGCAACCGGATTAGCCGCAGCGAACTCAAGCGCACACGTGAAGGCGGTATCAGCCCGGTTCAATATGTCAGCAACACGAACGTCCCGGTTTTGGTCATTCACGGCGAGCATGATCAACGCGTGCAAATCAATCAAAGCGATTGGTTTGTCGACCAACTCAAGAAGTATAACAAGCCGCACAAATATATCGTGCTTGAGGATGCTGACCACTTCTCGAACACGATCAATTATGAGAACGCGAAAATTCTCTATAGCGAGATGTTGGGCTTCTTGAAGAATGATTGCGGTCCCGGCGGACTGTAAGTCAGACAGTCATCGTTCCAGAAAAGGCAGCTCTCAGGAGCTGCCTTTTTTATGATCCGAGCTTACGCCCACCGGCGCTGCGATCACCAAACCACCACAGCGTCGCCGCCGTCGCTGCAAACGTCGCGGTCTCGACAATATTGGTCCGCGCAATCGCATCTGCCGTGACCCATATCCCCGCCGTGATCCCCCATAATAAGACCGTCAACATTGGCCGCGTCAGGGCCCGCGCCGCATTGACCCATTTATAGCTATCTCGGATTGCCGCCTCGGCCGCCAAGCTCGCTTCTAAGCCGGCCCAACTTCCATGCGCGTGTGAGAGCGCCAATTCCGCTTCTGTCTCTTGCGCCGCCGCCGCGCGTTGCAGCGTCAGCAGCTCGACTTCATGGCTCCAGCGGCGCTCTTCATGAGCGATCGATTGGCGCTGCTCGAAATAGCTCGCCACACGCCCAAGCGCCGTGCCGAATACGCCAAATAAACCGCCGCCTGCGGCGCTCGCGGCAATGCCTGCTAGGTCTGCCATTCTGCTTCACTCCCTTGATAATACCAAATTGCTGATTGGCCGCGGCGATCCAAATGAAGGAAATTTCGCGCGAGCCCGAACCCCGTAAACCCGGCCTGCTGCGCCAAACCGAACAGCGCCCGTCGGTCATGCCCCTGTAAAAGGACATCAACCGCGATACGTTTGTGCTGAGAAAACGGGGCGCCGCCAACCGCCGCATTCCATTGCGGACAGCGATGCGCAGAGGTCAGGATCAGTGGCTCACCGACAGCTTCGCGCAGGGCTTGAAGCCGATCGAGAAAAACCGGGTCGTGCCAATAAGCGCCGCGGCAAAACCGACCGGCGCAGCGACAAGCCAGCTCCGGCACTGAAAAATTGGGCCAGTGCCAGTCCCGCGCCAAAGCCTGCTGGGCCTGTCGGGTCGATGAAAATAGGATCGCCGCCTCCTCAAACTGAAATCAGCTCAAGGATAGCGGCGATATTTGTCCGTCGAATTGTCGAGGGATAAGTTTCGTAACGCTTACGCCATGGTGAAGGCGCGGCGCTGTTGCAGCGCCTCGATTGCGCCGACATATTCGGCTTCCAATTTGTCGACAAATTCAGCCGTACTCATGCGGGATTTGACCGCGCCAATCCCCTGCCCGCAGCCCCAGATATCTTTCCAGGCTTTTGCTTCTTGATTGCCGCCAGAGCCGAAATTCATCGCGCTCGGATCGCTCTCAGGCAAGTCATTCGGATTGAGGCCCGCCTGCGCGATGGATGGCGCCAAATAGTTGCCGTGGACGCCGGTGAACAGGTTGGAATAGACAATGTCTTTGGCATCGCTCTCAACAATCATGTCCTTATAGCCATCGACCGCATTGGCCTCATCACAGGAAATGAAGGCGGAGCCAATATAGCCAAGGTCTGCGCCCATGGCTTGCGCCGCCGCGACTGCGCCGCCATTGGCCATCGCCCCAGACAGTGCCAGTGGGCCATCAAAGAATTCGCGAATATCCTGGATCAAAGCCAGCGGTGACACCGTGCCAGCATGTCCGCCCGCCCCAGCCGCCACAGCGATCAGGCCATCCGCGCCTTTCTCTAAAGCTTTGCGGGCGAAAATCGTATTGATGATATCGTGCAGAACAATGCCGCCATAAGAGTGGATCGCCTCGTTCACTTCAACACGCGCGCCGAGCGATGTGATGACCACCGGCACTTTGTATTTCACACACATTTCGACATCATGATCGAGACGGTTATTCGTCTTATGGACAATCTGATTGACCGCAAACGGCGCCGATGGGCGGTCTGGATTCTTCGCATCATGCTCTGCCAGTTCTGTCGTGATCCGATCAAGCCATTCGTCCAATTGCGATTCGGGGCGGGCATTTAGCGCCGGGAATGACCCAACAACGCCTGCCTTACACTGAGCAATCACCAAATCAGGGTTGGAGATGATGAAGAGCGGGCTGCCAATGACAGGGATACGAAGGTTTTGCAGGACGGGAGGTAGCGCCATATTGGGTCTCTCAATAGTTTCCGTTTACGTTAGCGGTGAGGTAGCGTTAGGACGGACGAAGGCAAGACCTTCCCACACGATAGACCGCTGTTAAGCGAAACGCTTTCTCGTTGCGTAAAGCTTGCCAGCGGCGCCGCACTGGGCCAAATCCAAGCCATCGGACGTGGTGAGAGGATAACCGCAAATGGCAGACGGGACGCTTTCCCTATCAACTGGTTTCGAAGAGGCCACTGAAGCTGATTGGCTGGCGGCGGTTGAGAAAGCGCTGAAAGGCGGCGGGATTGAGCGGATCACGCGGACCACGCGCGATGGTTTGAAGATCCGCCCGCTCTACCGCGAAACTGACTATGCCAGCGGCCAAGACGGTCGCGGCGCCCCCGGCGAGGCGCCTTATCTCCGCGGTGCCGAGGACGCGCCCGACGCGTATTTGCCCTGGGACATTAGACAGATTTTCGCCCATCCTGATCCGGCCGTGACCAATCAAGAAATCTTGCGGGATTTAGAGCGCGGCGTGACCTCAATCCATTTGGGCCTTGAATGTTCCGGCAAGACCGGTTGCATCATCACCAATCTGGACCAGCTCTCGACCGCGCTGGACGGCGTCCGCGCCGACATTGCGGCGATCAGTCTGGGCCATCGCGGGGCTGGGTCTGGCGCCAGCGCCGCCGCACTCTTGGCTTTGTGGGCGGACGCCCAAGGCGCGCCTGGGGCGCAAAAGCTCGCCTTCAACATCTCACCCATTCGGCAATTGATGCACACTGGCGAGATTGGCGGCGGTGTAGATGCCGCCATGGTCAAAACTGCAGCGCTGGTCAAAACGCTCGCCGCCAAATTCCCGCACGCCACCAGCCTCGATGTCGAGGCTCAATCGGTACACGAAGCCGGCGGCAGTGAAGCCCAAGAACTCGGCATCCTGATCGCCGGCGCGGTCGATTTGATGCGCCGCTTAGAAGCCGCCGGGCTGCCCGCCGCTAACGCCGCGAGCCAGATCCAATTCAAACTGGCCGTGGATGCTAATTATGGCATCGGCATCGCAAAATTACGGGCCGCGCGGCGTCTCTGGGCGCGGGTGCAAGAGGCGATGGACTTATCACCGCTGCCCATGAAGCTTCACGCCGTCACCAGCGCCCGCATGCTCACCCGCTACGATGCGTGGGTGAATATGTTGCGCGGCACGGCAGCCTGTTTCGCTGCCGCGACAGGCGGCGCAGAAGCCATCTCCGTGCGCGCCTTCAATGCCGCGCTCAGCGTCCCGGAAGAGCTTGGCCGCCGGATTGCGCGCAACACTCAAATCATGGCCATGGAAGAGAGTGGCCTGGGCCGGATCGCTGACCCAAGCGGCGGCGCCTGGTTTACTGAAACCCTCGGCGAAGACTTAGCGCAGGCGGGCTGGGCAGAATTCCAACAGATTGAATCTGAAGGCGGGCTGGTTGAAAGCCTCGTCGCCGGACACGTCCAAGCGCGGATCGCTGAAAAGCGCGCAGCTTTGAGCAAAGACATTGCTCGCCGGAAAATCCCGGTCACCGGCGTCAGCGAATTCCCGCTGCTCGAGGAAATCGCTGCGCCCGTTGCGGACGTGACAAGCCCAGCGCCTGGCGACGGCGTTGATCCGATCGGTCTCAGCACGCTGCTCCCCGATTTCGAAACCGCGCCAGGCGAGGACACACGCGCCGAGCCCCTGACCTGGATCAGCATCGCAGAACCGTTTGAAGCCCTTCGCGATCGCGCGGAAGCGCAGTTGGAAAAAACCGGTCAGCGCCCGGCGATCTTCTTAGCGACGCTCGGCCCACTTGCCGATCACACCGCCCGCGCTGATTTCGCGCGTAATTTCTTCGCCGCCGGCGGAGTTGAAGCGAGATCCGCGCCGGTGCCGCCGAAGAGCGCCTCCGAGCTTGCGGCGGCGTTCCAAGCCAGCGGCTGCAAAATCGCTGTGCTCTGCGGCAGCGATGCCGGCTATGGCGAGCACGCTGCCGACGCGGCGAAAGCGTTAAAAAAGGCTGGCGCCGTGGCCCTCTGGCTCGCTGGCAAACATGAAACAGACGGCGTCGAACGCCACATCTTCATGGGCTGCGATGTCGTGCATGAATTGACGGTAGCTTTGGCTGAGCTGGGTGTGAACTGATGCGGAGCCTGTTGCTATTATCAACCCTACTCGCGGCACTTCAACCAGCGTTTTCTCAAAACGAAGCAGCATCCAACAAGATAGATAGCTTCGTTGGCAGTTGGTCTTGCGTCTACGTTTCTGCGGCTGACCCGGAAAAATTCGCGCCGCGCTCGAAAGTTTGGAACGTGACGCAAAACGGCAATGTCATTGCAACCGGTATTTATCCAAGGGATCATTCAACGGGAATTCAAGGAAAATACAGGTCGATATCCAACATTCAAATTAGCCATAAGAGCTTCACCTTGACCCTGGTCGATTACAAAATGATCAATCCAATACGGTATGGAAATAAGATGACTAAACAGGCTGTTTCTGACTTTGAACGCCAGGTGATGAGCGGACAACCTGTTATATCAAACTATGAATGGGTGACATCCAATTCGTTTTCGGCGTTATCGCCATACACCAAAACGCTTTGCGAGCGAGCTTCGGAGGTGGGATCATGACCAATTTCCCAGACTTTACCCAACTTGATCTCGGCGCCCTCCCGGCCGGGACCAGCGCGTCGCGCCCGCGGACTTTGGCGACGCCCGAAGGCATCGATCTCGCCACCGCATATAGCGCCAGCGACACCAAAGGCCTCGACTTCCTCGACGATTATCCCGGTCTGGCGCCGTTCGGACGTGGCCCCTACCCGACCATGTATACGCAGCGGCCCTGGACCGTCCGCCAATATGCCGGCTTTTCAACGGCTGAAGACTCCAACGCGTTTTACCGCCGCAACTTAGCCGCCGGTCAGAAAGGCCTTTCAGTGGCTTTCGATCTCGCCACGCATCGCGGCTATGATAGCGACCATGTTCGCGTCAGCGGCGATGTCGGTATGGCCGGCGTGGCGATTGACAGCATCTATGACATGCGAACGCTCTTTTCTGGCATTCCGCTCGATCAAATGTCGGTGTCGATGACGATGAATGGCGCCGTCTTGCCGATTATGGCGCTATATATCGTGGCGGCTGAGGAACAAGGCGTCGGGCCTGAAAAACTCGCAGGGACGATTCAGAATGACATTCTGAAAGAGTTCATGGTTCGAAACACCTATATCTATCCGCCCAAGCCGAGCATGCGCATCATCTCCGACATTTTTGCATATACGTCGCAGAATATGCCGAAATTCAACTCGATCTCGATTTCCGGCTATCACATGCAGGAAGCCGGCGCGACGGCCGACCTCGAACTCGCTTACACGATCGCCGATGGCATTGAATATATTCGCGCGGGCGTAGCGGCGGGCCTTGATGTCGATGCCTTTGCGCCGCGGCTCAGCTTCTTTTGGGCGATTGGCATGAACACATTCATGGAAGTCGCGAAGATGCGCGCCGCGCGCCTCATCTGGGCAAAATTGGTGAGCCAGGAATTCTCGCCGAAGAACCCAAAATCGACATCGCTACGGACCCATTGTCAGACCTCGGGCTGGTCTCTGACCGCGCAGGACGTCTACAATAATGTGATCCGGACCTGCCTCGAAGCGATTGCCGCGGCGGGCGGTCAGACCCAAAGCCTGCACACCAATTCTTTCGATGAAGCCCTGGCACTGCCGACAGACTTCTCGGCCCGCATTGCCCGCAACACCCAGCTTTTCCTGCAACAAGAAGGCGGCGCAGCGCAGACCATCGACCCTTGGGGCGGCTCTTACTATGTTGAGCGCCTGACCCATGACCTCGCCGCCAAAGCGCTGGATCATATTGCCGAAGTTGAGAAGCTTGGCGGCATGCGCAAGGCGATTGAGGAAGGCATTCCAAAATTGCGCATCGAAGAAGCAGCTGCGAACACGCAAGCGCGCATCGATAGCGGCGAACAGACGGTCGTCGGCGTCAACAAATTCCTGCTCGATGAGGAAGAGGACGTGCCGGTCCTGAAAGTCGACAATGCCACGGTGCGCCGGATGCAGCTCGACAAGCTCGCGCGCCTGAAATCAGATCGCGATCAATCCGAAGTAAACGCCAAGCTCGAAGCGATCGCCAATGCGGCCGCTGGCACCGATGGCAATCTGCTGGCGCTCGCAGTTGATGCGGCCCGCGCCAAAGCCACAGTTGGCGAAATTTCCGAAGCCGTAGAGCGCAGCCAAGGTCGCCATAAAGCAGTGATCCGCTCGATCAAAGGCGTCTATGGCGCCGGTGTAAAAACCACTGACCGCGCCAAGGAAGCCATAGGCCTGGCCGAAGCGTTCGCCGCAAAGCATGGTCGGCGTCCGAAAATCTATATCGCTAAGATGGGCCAAGACGGACATGATCGCGGTCAAAAAGTCGTCGCGTCGGCGCTGATGGATCTTGGCTGGGAGGTCGAAATCGGACCGCTCTTCCAAACGCCTGAAGAAGCCGCCAAGGATGCGCGCGCCGCCGACGTCGACATTGTCGCCGCCTCCTCATTGGCCGCAGGGCATTTGACTTTGGTTCCAGAATTGAAGCGCGCGCTCGGCAATGAAGGCGCGGCGGCGACGCAAATTATTGTTGGCGGAGTGATCCCGCCACAAGACTTTGACGCCCTCCGCGCCGCGGGCGCCTCAGCCATTTTCCCGCCCGGCACAGTGATTGCCGATAGCGCCGTGGCGATGCTGGAAATCCTGACCGACGATAATGGTATCCAAGCGGCGGAATGAGTGAGCTCCGATTTACATTGCGGGAAAGATGGCAACATTCTACTCCGTAAAGCATGACGATTATGGTTCTGGGCGCAAATGGACCGATTGGTGCGGCAATCCAATCTCTATTGGAGAGTACCGATCGCCCTTACATTATGGTATCCCGCGCGCCATCTGGTCAAAATAGTCATGCGGCTGACCGCGAAGATCCGGCGGCTGTTTTAGATTTAATCCACGCTTACAAGGTCAACAGCGTGATCGACGTGATCGCCTATACCGAGCACGCATCAGTGGCTTTGCTGAAAGCAGTTGAGACCGAAATAGATCGCTATGTGATGCTGAGTTCAGCTGACGTGTATCGCAATTATGGCCTGCTCAACCGAAAAGAACGCGGTGTCGCGCAGTCGATATTGACCGAGGAGTCACCATTGAGGCTGTCACGGTTTCCCTATCGCGGCGATACTGCTCGGATGCCCGATGACCCTGATTTCTGGATGGACGACTATGACAAAATCCCCATCGAAAACGCGGTAAAGGACATGAGATGCAGTTGGAGCATCCTTCGACTGCCGATGGTTTATGGCAGTCACGGAAAACTGAATCGATTGTCGTGGATGATGACGCCAATGCAAAATCAATCGGCGACATTTGAGATTGATACAGCCACACTGAACTGGGTGACAACTTATGCTTTCATCGACAATGTGGCGGCCGCGATCATTCATGCCACCGCGCATTCAGGCGCAGCCAATCAAGTCTTTAACATCACAGATTCGCAACCCAGCCCACATCGCGATTGGATAAACGCACTCGCGGAAATCTCTGGTTGGCGGGGCCGTCTTGTCGAAACTCCAGCCAGGGTCGTCAGTCCACATAATCCACTGGACTGGACCGTGCCGCTCGCGATAGACGGCACACGCTTTTACCAACGAACCGGGTTCCAGCCGCCAGTTGCGCGCATAGACTGCCTCCGCCGAGTTTGGTTAGAAGCGAGGCAAGATGCGAATGTCTGACGGTCTAAAGTCTAATGCCGGCTATGCCGACGAGGTTGATCAACTCTTTATTCGATATGAAGCGCGGCCGGCGGAGAAAGTGCACGCGCCATGGCGGCATTTCTTTCCCGACGCGCCAGCAAATATTCTCGATATCGGCGCGGGCACAGGGCGCGATGCGGGCTGGTTCGCCTCGCTAGGGTATCGGGTGGTGGCGGCTGAACCGACCGATGAGCTGCGTACGCGCGCAGCAGAGCTGCACGCGCATCCGAGCATCACTTGGGTCGATGATATCTTGCCGGATATTCCAGTCCTTCGCGCCCGCGATGAGCGCTTTGATATGATCTTAATGCACGCCGTGTGGATGCATTTGAGCGCCGAAGAACGGGTCGAGGCGATGGCCCATGTGGCGCAATTGCTCGCACCAAAGGGGCGGATTTTCATGAGCCAACGCCATGGGCCGATTCCTGAAGGCCGGCGGATGTTTGATGTCTCCGGCGAAGAGACGATCGGCTTGGCCGCGCAGCACAGTCTCAAAACACTCTACCATCATCGCGGCGGCGCGATCATGGCGGAGAATATGGCGCGCGGAATTGAATGGACGAAACTGGTGTTTGAAAACGCCTGATCCCAAACCGGGCTTTTCAACCGCCCGCTTCCGCGTCATGCTACTAAAAACTAGAAATCGCGGAGGGACAAATGGACGATTATGCAAGCTATGATGCGACCGGGCTCGCAGAGCTGGTGCGCACAGGCCAAGTCAGCGCTGGCGAGCTTTTAAACGAGGCCGTGACCCGCGCCAAGGCCGCGCAGAAAACGTTGAATTGCTTTTCTGCCCTATTTCCGGACGTGGGAGAAAATCAAATTTCGGAAGGTCTCTCCGACGGCCCGTTTGCCGGCGTTCCGATGGCGGTCAAAGATCTTGGGTTCGAGATTAAAGGCCAGCCGATCACCAATGGCTCTCTCGCTTTCAAAGGCAATGTCGCGACGCGCAACAGCGTTCTGTGTGAGCGCTATAAGCAGGCAGGGTTCACGCTGTTTGGTCAAACGACCAGCCCCGAATTCGGTCTGACCACAACTACAGAAAGCCTGCTCTACGGCGCCACTGTGAACCCATGGGACACTAGCCGCACCTCGGGCGGCTCATCAGGCGGCGCCAGCGCCGCAGTTGCGGCCGGCGTGATCCCGATGGCGCATGCCAGTGATGGCGGCGGCTCGATCCGGATCCCGGCTGGCTGTACCGGTCTGTTCGGAATGAAGCCGTCGCGTGGACGCACACCCATGGGGCCGGCCACAACAGAAGGTTGGAATGGCCAATCGACCGTGCACGCTGTATCACGATCGGTGCGGGACAATGCCGCTTTGCTGGATGCCACACATGGCCGCGAGATTGGCTCTCGTTATGTCGCGCCAGCCCCGCAAGCAAGCTATCTATCGGCCCTCGACAGCGATCCGAAGCCGCTCAAAATTGCCCTCTGGACCAAAGCCCCGAATGGCACGGTGCCGGACGCTGAGGCGCAAGCTGGCTTGGACAAGACGTGTAAATTGCTGGCAGACCTTGGCCATCATGTCGAACCTGCGGGTCCGGCCTTAGATGGCGAGGTCTTAGGCAAAAGCTTGATGGTCACAGTCTCAGCAGCCATTGCGATGGTGATGGAAGCGCGCGGCGAAGCGCTCGGACGGACCCTTGGTCCTGAAGACATGGAACCGGTCACCGCGCGCATGGTTGAGTTTGGCAATTCGATTCCGATGAAGGAATTGATGAAAGCCACGCAAGCGTCAATCACCGCCGGCTTGATCTATGAGCAATTCTTAGTCGATGGCGGCTATGACATGGTGCTTTCGCCAACCATGTCGCGGGTGCCAGATAAGACCGGCGTCTTGTCGCTCAATCCAGACGACATGGATACGTATACGGCCGCGGTGACGAGCTTTGCGCCTTGGTGCGCGATCTCAAACCAGGCCGGCTCGGCGGCAATGTCTGTGCCGCTGCATTGGAGCGCAGAGAACCTCCCTATCGGAATGATGTTCGGGGCGCGAACCGGCAATGAGTGGGAGCTCTATCAGCTTGCCGGGCAGCTCGAATGCGCGGCGCCTTGGGCCGACCGGCGCCCACCCTTTTGGGTCGGATAGCACGCATGCCAGATTTGAAGACGCATACTGGCGGATGCCATTGCCAAGCGGTTCGCTTCGAAGTCGATCTGCCGCAGACGTTCGAAGTCGAAGACTGTAATTGCTCGATCTGCGCGATGAGCGGCAACATTCATGTCATCGTACCGGCCCTGCACTTTCGCCTTCTCAAGGGCGAAGACATGCTCAGCGAATATACGTTCAATACGGGCGGCGCAAAGCATCGTTTCTGCCGGACTTGCGGGGTAAAGAGTTTTTATGTCCCGCGCTCGAACCAAGACGGCTTCGCGGTCACTTGGCGCTGTCTCGACAATTGGATGGAGCTAGACGTGACCATCAATCGATTCGACGGGCAAAACTGGGAACAGAATGCCGCCTCCCTTGCCCACAAATCGAAAGTCTAGACGGGACAGAAACACGACACGAAATGGACTAGCGCGGGTCTCTATCTTGACCCGGACCGGGCCGCGGGCGGTCGCCATTGCCGCGTCTTCGCCCGCCATCGGAACGCTCGAGGTCGCGCAGCAAAGCTTGCCGCTGTTCGACGCTTAAGGCGCCGATTTGTTCGGATAGGATCTCGTGCATTCGCGCATTCATAGCGTCGTCAGCAGCGCGTATATTCGCAAAGCCTGCTTGCACGGCCGCTTCATCATACGGGTCTGCGGCCAGCAATCGCGCAAGGTCCCGGCGCGCATCGCGAAGACGGCCGCGCTCCTCGCGAGAATCGGAAAATGCTTTGCGAAAGGCGCGTCTAACGTCTCTGCGTTGTTCGGCTGGCAGGGAGCGATCTATACCGCGCATCAAAGCGCGTTCATCGCCCGCGACTTGCAAATTCGGTTTGGCTTTTCGATTGCCAATGCCGCCGCCAATGATCAGGCCAATCAGCAGCGCATTCACCACCAAAGAGACAATGAGCCAAATCGGCAATCGCGTTTTCGGTTGATCACTCATCCATTACTCCGCCCCTAGCCAGGATTGTTCCTGCCAATCTTCGCTTTGATCCCCGCCAAAGGCGGCATAATAGGCCGCGTCGGCTTGCTCATAGCTAATATCGACTGAGGCATAAGCATAACCGCCAAACACGCCCATCAGCAAACTTGCAAACGCGGCGCCAGCGGGCCAGCGCGCGCCTTGCGGGAAAATCAAATCTGCGAACCAGTTTCGACCCTGGCGCGCCGACCGTGATTGCGGGGCGCTGTCCAATATCACGGCAGAGAGGGCTGCGCTGGGCTCTGGTACCGGCATTTGGGCGAACATCGCGTCAAGGCCGCGCGCCTCATCTAAGGCATCGGCAAAAAGCTCTGGGGAGGCGTTCAACAACGCCTTAGCTGCAGCGCGGTCATCTTCAGGCCACGTCCCAGGTTCAGCGCCAAAGGCGGCGATCAATTCAAGCAGACGTTCTGGCGTCATTGTCTCCTGGGTCATTCCGTCTCTCCTGCCATTTCGGCGCTCATCGCGGCACGTAAGGCGCGCCGTGCCCGCGCTAACAAACTTTCTAAAGCGCGCACGCTAACCGCCATGGCCGCTGCCGCCTCTATATTGGTCATTCCTTCCAAAGCGCAAAGGGTAAGCGCTTCGCGTTGACGTTCCGGGAGCGCTTCAATCTTTGCCGCAATCCCGGCTTGGGCTTGCTGAGAGGCCAGCGCTTCTTCCGGCCGCAAGGCTGTATCAACTCGTTCTGGCAATTGATCCATCAAAACCGGCTTTTTCTTGCGCAACCGATCACGGCACAGGTTCAACGCTACAGTACAGGCCCAGGTCGAAAACTTCGCTTTGGGTTGCCAGTCCGGAAGTGCTTTCCAAGCGCGTAAGAAGGTTTCTTGAGTCACGTCTTCAGCCTCAGCTCGATCCTGCAACATTCGGAAAGCGACGCGAAAGACAATCGGCATATTCCGATTGACCAAAGCGGCTTGCGCCGCCCGGTCGCCACTCGCTGCGCGAGTGATTTGGTCAAGTTCGCTGATTCCGGACACGCAAGTAGTCTAGCGGATTCTTGGACAAGCGCGAGAGGGAGGAAATCTCGCGCCTGTCCGATGATCCGACGGCGGTTAGGCCGCACTCTATCCCCGGCGACCTTCACCGCGTTGACCGCGTTTGCCACGTCGCTCTTTCATCTTCTCTTTCATCGCTTCACGCTCTGCTTCGGTGATTACACCGTCGCCATCAGCATCGACACGCTCGAACATTTTGTCCATGCGCTCATCGGCCCGCGCTGAAAGCTCTTCTGAGGAGACAAAGCCATCGCCGTCAGTATCGAGTTTCGCAAATCGTTTGGCCCGGCGCTCGGCTTGCTTGCGCTCACGCTCAGCAACCATAAAGGCGTCAAATTCAGCGGCAGAGATTAGGCTGTCGCCATCGGTATCGGCGCCGGCGAAGCGATCGGCGCGGTGCGCACTGACTTCATCCTTGGTGATGTTGCCGTCTTGGTTGAGATCAACCTGCTCCAGCATGGCGCCGCCGCCGCCACGTCTAGGATTGTCGGCAAGCGCGGTATAAGCAACGCCGCCAAGGCCAAGTGAAACTAAAGCTGCAATTGTAAGTTTTTTCATGACTATAAGTCCTTTCTAATGAACCCAAGCATTAAACGGGCAGACTCTAGGGTTCCGTCGCAAAACCTGCGATTTTTTTCTGAAAAAGCGCACTTATCGTGCCCGATATCGCCGCAAGACGCGCTTCTAAGGCGTCGAAGTCTGAACAAGACGCGGCGCGGCAGAGACGGTCTTTTAGGGCTTCAGAGAGCTGCATGTCAGCCGTGATCGTGTCCTGAGCCATCCGCTGAACTTGCTGTAAAGCCTGAAGAAATTCGAACGCCTCTTTCAGCACCGCATGTTCTTCCGGCGACCAAATACCGGTTTCGAGCAATTGCGCTTGCGCTCCTATCAAGTCAGGTATCAGTGCTTGGTGCGAGGCGGCTGTCAAAATCGCATGTTGAGTGATGAACTCGACATCGACCAGGCCACCCGCGCGCATTTTGAGGTCCCAATCGCCGGCTGGCGGTTTGTCGCGATGCAAACGGCCACGCATATCGGCAATATCGCGCGTTCGCATCTCCGTCTCACCGGAATTGATGACGCGTTCGGCAGTCTCACGCACGTGTTGGCTCAGCTCTTGGTCGCCAGTAATCGCCCGCAGCCGGGTCAGCGCCATATGTTCCCAGGTCCAAGCCGAGGTCTGGTGATAGGTTTCAAACGCTTTCATCGAAGTCGCGACCGGACCCGCACGTCCTGAAGGTCGAAGCCGCATATCCGTTTCGTAGAGCCGCCCCTCTGCCGTCTCTGCCGACAGGCCCGCAATCAGTCGCTGTGTGAATAGCGTGAACCAAGATTGCGCGTCGGGTGCATCCTTGGCGTCATAAATGACCAGCAAATCGAGATCAGAAGCGCCGGTCATTTCGCCGCCGCCTAATTTTCCAAGGCCAATTACGGCCCAGACCCCGGGCGCCGGACCGTAACGGCGAATGGTTTCATCTTCTGCCGCCCGCGCCATGAGCTGGATACATTTGTCGGCCAAGTCGCTCCATGCTGTCGCTGCGTCGCGGGCAGCGAGCTGACCATGCAATAATTCATGTCCAATCAGAAACGCCCGCTCGCCATGCCAGCGACGCACGGCGTCCATTTGGGTCTCAAAATCTGTTGCCGCAGAAAGGTCTGGTTCGGGTTTTCGGTCTGCGAAGGAGACCAGCGCCTCGAGCAAGCCTGGACGGCGGGCGAGAATATCAGCGATCCGCGGGGCGATGGCGAGCGTGGTCACCAAATCATCCATCAAGGCTGGCCGGGCAACCAACATAGAGAGGGTTTGCACGCCAGCGCGCAACCCTTCGAAAAACCGCCCAAAGCGCCGGAAGGCTTCATCCGCCTCCCCCGTGCGCCCCATTGCCGCCAACAAATCTGGCAGGATCGCGGTGAGCAATTCGCGGCCACGCGCGCTACGCGTCGCGGGGGTGCGGCCGCGATGCCATTGGCGAATACGATCAATCACCTGGCTGGGCGCGGAAAAGCCCATCTCCTGCAACGTGGTCACGGTTCGGGGATCATCATCGACGCCGGTAAAAACGAGATTGCCCTCCACCGCGCGCGCGCGTTTGCGCAGCTCATCCGCGAACAAGTCTTGATAATGCGCGTGCACGCGGCGGCGCAGCGCGATCAGATCCGCGTCAAAGCCATCAAGCTCAGAATATCCGCACAGTGCGGCAACCGCAGCGCGCTTCGTCTCAAAGGCCGGCAATGTATGGGTCTGCTCATCATTGAGCATTTGGATCCGGTGTTCGACGGCGCGCAAGGCGCGATAGGCCGCTATCAGCTCGTGAGACACCTCGGCGCTGACAATGCCAAGCTCGGTCAAGCGCGCCAGGCCCGCTTCTGTGCTGCGCACCCGCAATTGCGGATGCCGCCCGCCGAGAATGATTTGCTGGGTTTGAACAAAGAATTCGATTTCGCGGATGCCACCGGGGCCGAGTTTAAGATCGGCGGCCGCGTCGTTTAGGGCGCCGTCTCCGGCTTTGGCATTGATCATGTCTTTGATCGCGTGGACGTCCGAAATGGCCCAATAATCCAAATGGCGGCGCCAGATAAAAGGCTGCATATCATCGAGAAAGGCGCGCCCGGCAGCCTGATCGCCTGCTGCGATCCGGCCCTTGATCCAGACCATGCGCTCCCAATTCTGACCGACGCTTTCATAATAAAGCGACGCACGGCGGGTTGAGACGGCAACTGGGGTTGAGCTTGGGTCCGGGCGCAGCCTGAGATCAGTTCGAAACACATAGCCATTGGCTGTGTGTTGGCTGAGCAATGTGCTCATATCGCGAATGATGCGCGCGGCGGCGTCGCTTGGCTCTCGGACACCGCCGGAAAACTGGTCTGGATCGAAGAAGGCGGCGACATCAATATCGCTTGAATAATTTAGCTCGTGCGCGCCCATTTTGCCGAGCGCCGTGACGAAAAGCCCGTCCGTCATACACTCATATGTCCGGGCTACGGCGGTCAAGGCAGCATCCGTGGCGGCGTCGGCAAATTCTGTGATCAGGTGTGTCACCTCAGCAAGATCTGCTTGGCCGCTGAGGTCGAGGGCCGCAATGGCAAGATGCGCCGCTTGTTTGGCCTCGCGCAAACAGGGGCCTGCCTCGACTTCACCCGCTTTCGTGGCTCGGCACAGGGCGCGCGCTTGGTCCAGCAGAAAAGCCGGATCGATCGCTCCGTCTAGCTTGGTTTGAAGCTGCGCCAAATAGGGTGCGTGCTCGGCCGCAAGGGCGATCGCATTTTTTGGGTCTTCAGAGAGCGCAGTGAGGCGAAACACAAGGCCCCCTATTTCTTGGCCGGCAGAGTCAAAGTTGCGGAAAGACCAGGCTTAGTTTCGCTCGACGCTAACACAAATGTCCCGGAATGTAGCTCAGCCACCGCATCGACCAGCGCTAGACCAAGCCCAGACCCGGTATGTGTGCGGGCTTCATCAAGCCGGACAAAGCGCTCTTTCACGCGTTCCAAATCTGCATTTGGAATTCCAGGGCCGGTATCAATGACCGCGAGTTCTATGGCCCCGCCGCGGCGCTCCGCTTGGAATGTTATGGACTGCCCCGCCGGCGTATATTTCACCGCATTATCGAGCAGATTCGAGATCGCTTGCGCCAGCAAAGTCCGATCGCCATCAAGGGCTAAGCCGCGCGCAATCTCGAAGGTGAAATCGATGCCCTCATCTTCGCAGGCCGGCAAAAACAGCTCCGCCAATTCTTCGCAAAGTTCGGTCAGGTTGAGCCGGACAAATGTTCCCTCGGCGCCAGCATTGACCCGCGACAGGCGCAAAATCGCGTTGAATGTTGTGAGCACTCGGTCGACTTCTTCGACTGTCTCGATCAGCGTTTCACGCGCTGAGATTTCGTCAATCGGCCCCCGCAAGCGCGCTTCGAGTTGATTGCGGAGACGCGACAAAGGCGAGCGCAAATCATGTGCGATCGAGTCGCCAGCATGGCGCGTCGCGGCCATTAGGGTCTCGAGCCGCGCCAGCATAGCATTCAATTGTTCCGCCAAACGGTCAAACTCGTCACCGGACGCGCCGACATGGGCGCGCAAAGAGAGATCACCCGACATCACGCCTTGTGCGGTTTTGGTCAGGCTTTCAGCCCGGTGGGCGGCATAGCGAGCGCTGAAAAACCCGCCGAGCAATGCCAACAGGAAACCGATTGGCGCTGCCGTCGCAACGACGCGGGTAATCGTGTTCACCTGGCGCACCCGCTCGTCCATTTTAATCCCGACGAGAAGCACGCTGCCGTCGCCAAGTTCGACGACCAGGGCTTCGATCGGGGTGATGTTTGATCCCCCTTCGGGACCGGGACGTTCGATCTCGAATGTGACCAGACGCGGAGTGCCGACCTCTTCGGAGGGCTCCACCGGCATACGCGGCATATCCCCTACAATGGTGCGGCCATTGGCGTCTTCGAATTGATAGGTAAAGTCGCGCAGATCAACCAATACGCGCTCTAAGACCGATTGTTCTAACCGGGTTGGCCCGCCCGTATTCCACGCCACCGCAAGGGTTCGAAACTCAGCTTCGAGCCGAGTTTTGGACTCCACCCGCATAGCCCCCACCGTCGCTTGAAATAGATAAGCGAGCAGCCCCGCTGAAAACAGCGCGAACAGGATAGAGTAGACAAGCGCTAGCCGAAAAGTTGTGGTTCGGACAAACGCGAACGGGCCTGATTTCATGCCTGCAGGCAGTAACCTGCACCGCGTACGGTCTGCAAGAGTTGTTGTTCGAACTCTTTATCAATCTTCGCGCGCAACCGGGAGATGTGAACATCAATCACATTGGTCTGCGGGTCGAAATGATAGTTCCAGACCTTCTCCAGCAACATGGTTCGGGTCACTGTCTGACCAGCATGGCGCATCAAATATTCGAGCAATTTGAACTCACGCGGCTGCAGATCGATTTTAGTCTCACCGCGCATCACTTTGCGACCGAGCAAATCCATCTCCAAATCCCCGACGCGCAAAACCGTCACCGGCGGCTCGCCCGAGGTTTGCCGACGCCCAAGCGCTTCGACCCGGGCGACCAGCTCTTCTGGCGCGAACGGCTTAGCGAGATAATCATCGGCGCCGACTTTCAAGCCTTCAACCCGATTATCGACGTCCGATAGCGCCGAGAGGAATAGAGCCGGCGTAGTGCCACCACCATTGCGGAACTCTTCGACCAATTGCAGGCCGGGCTTTTCCGGCAGCATACGGTCGACGACGAGCGCATCGAACTGATCTTCGCGGGCGCGAGTTAGCCCGCCCGAACCGTCACCGGCAGTTTCGACCCTATGGCCCGCTTCGCTCAACACTTTTTCGATGAACTCAGCGTGCTCTCTATCGTCTTCAATGACCAATACGTGCATGCGCCATCTCCCTTACTCTATTCGTCTTCGTCCAAATCGATGGTGACGAAGGCCGTCCCCTGTTCGCTATGAACTGCCAATAACAATCCACTCCGCCCGTTCTCACGCGCGTCTTCCAACTCTTGCTCAAGCACAGAGAGTCTGTCGAGTTTCTTGTTGTTAACATCCAGAATGGCCATGCCCGGGCGAATATTAACGGCTGCAAGTGGGCTGTCTGGCTCAAGCTCAGTGATCACCATGCCGGTTTCGCGATTGCTCAAGTCCAATCGCTCGCGATCATCGCTATTGAGCGGACGAAGCGACACGCCAAGTGGACCTTTTTCACCCTCAGAAGGATCAGCATCTGGCCGCGGCGCGAAACCTGTGGCCGTCAAATTAGCAGGGCGTTCGCCCACTTTCACGTCAATTGTGCGTGGTTTGCCATCGCGGTAAATCTCGAACTTATTCTTCGAACCAGCCGCCAAGGCACCCACCACACGTGTCGTCGTCGTGGCGTCTTCGACGCTTCGATTATTCACCGCGACAATAATATCGCCGCGCTGCAGGCCTGAATCTTCTGCCGGGCTGCCTGGTGTAACGGAGGCGACAATCGCGCCTTTGGAGTCTTTTAAGCCAATCGCGTCGGCAAGATCTTCATCCACAGAGCGAATGCTGACCCCGAGCCAGCCACGCGAGACTTTGCCCTCTTCGATCAGCGTTTTGGTGACCGTGTCGACCAGTTCAGCCGGGATCGCAAAGCCGAGGCCAATCGAACCCCCGGTCGTTGACGCAATCCAAGTGTTCACGCCAATCACGCGGCCATTCATATCAAAAGTCGGACCACCGGAATTGCCGCGATTGATAGCAGCATCAATCTGCAAATAGTCCGTATAGGATTGCGAGCGGCGCAAGTCGCCGGGCTCACCAACAGCCGAGACGATGCCGGCGGTTGCTGTGCCAGAGAAGCCGAGCGGGCTGCCGACGGCGACAACCCAATCGCCGCGGCGCAGACCTTTCGTCTGTCCAAATTCGACATAAGGATAGTCGCCAGCGTCTTTGACTTTAAGCACCGCCAAGTCAGTTTCCGCGTCAACGCCAACCAATTCAGCTTCTAAGGTCGCACCATCATCGGTGATCACTTCGATCTCAACGGCATTATCGACAACGTGGTTATTGGTAACGATGTGGCCGTCTTCGGAAATGAAGAAGCCAGAGCCTTGGCCAAACCCTTCGCGCGGCTCTGGTTCAGACTCGGGTGGGGTAAGGCCGAATTGTTCTAAGAACCGATCGCGGCTCGATTGCTCGCGTTCTGAGACCTGTATTTCGGTGCGGACACGAACGCCGACAACGGCTGGGCTGACTTGCTCGATCAAGTCAGCGAATGAGATCGGGGCGCCAGCCGGCGCTTCCAAAGTGAGCGGATTGGCGTCGGCGTTTGGGAATTGCGGTCCGAGAAGGAACGCTCCCATAGCGCCCGCGCCAACCAGTCCTGCAACCAATGCATTTCGCGAAATGCCAAACAATTTCATCGACTTCCGTGCCTCCAAATGTGCTTTCAATACCTATCTGGTACTAAATCTACTAAAGTAACAGCCTAACACTCATTAAAGATCATTAAGCCGGTTTTGTGACCAATCGTGTTTCAACTTTGGAGCCTTTTTCCAAAGTGCGATGGACCGGGCACTTATCTGCTATTTCTAATATACGCGTGCGGTCCTCATCATTCAAATCGCCGTCTATTTCAATAGAACGCGTGAACACGTCGATTTTGTCGCGCGGACTGCAGTCGACACAGTCTTCGGCATGGCGTCGTTCGTGGTCGACGCTGACCGTCAACCGATCGACCGGCCAGTTTTTCCGGTTGGCATACATCCGCATCGTAATCGACGTGCAAGCGCCCAAGCCTGCGGCGACCCAGGCATAGGGATCAGGGCCGGTATCGCTGCCGCCAATGTTGGCGGGTTCATCGGCGAAATATCGGCGCCCACCGATCAAGACTTCGTTTTGATACGGGCCGTTCTGTCCGGTTTCGCGTACGATGACTTTATTGCGTTGCGCTTCGGCGGTTTCGGCCGTCGCTTGAACATTTAAATAGCGCACGCTCCAACCCAACAGGACATCAACAACGAAGTCTGCGTCCGCTTTATCGGTCAGCAAGTGGTCTGCATGATCGAGGCTGACAAAGCTTTTGGGATGTTTCGCGGCGATGAACAGGTCCGTCGCATTGTCGATGCTAACGACATTGTCAGTCGGGGCATGGAAAATCAAAAATGGCTTCTTGAGCGCTTTGACCCGCTCCAACACAGTGGCTGTGCGGACATCATCCAAGAATGCGCGGCTGAGCGTGAACGGGCGTCCGCCCAAATTCACTCGCGCGCGCCCTTCCGCCTCAATTTCGGGTACGTGCTCTCGAAACTGCTCAACGACATGGCCCGCATCAGCGGGGGCGCCAATCGTCGCGACGGCCCGGACACTCTCGACCTCTCCGGCTGCGACCACGGCTGCGGCGCCGCCGAGCGAGTGACCAATCATAAGTCCCGGCGCGCGTCCGGTCTCAGCCATCCACTGCGCTGCCGCGACAAGATCTGAGACATTTGACGAAAACCCGCTGGTTGCGAACTCACCTTGGGAATCGCCAAGCCCGGTAAAATCAAACCGCAAAACGCCAATGCCGCGCTCCGCCAGACCGCGGGCAACACGGCTCGCCGCCAGGCTTTTCTTTGAACAGGTGAAACAATGCGCGAAAATTGCCCAACCACGCGGATCCATCTCCGGCGTTTCAACCACGCCAGACAAAGTGTCTCCATTTGCATTTGAAAATTCAACGCGTTGGCTTTGCATCAACCCACTCCATCGGTTCCAGGATCAGATAGGGTGGTATGCCCTTCATTGCCAATCAATAGACGCTCGCGGCGCTGTGATCAGACCTCTGAGTCTGGACGGGTGACGCCTTCAAGCTCACGCGGTTGATAATTCTCATCATGTTTTGCGAGAATCTCTTCAGCCACAAAAACATCTGCGCCCTCACCAAATCGCCCCGTGGCAACAACCCCTTGGCCTTCCCTGAAAAGGTCTGGGACAAGGCCAGTATAAGAGACGCGGACTTTTTCACCGGAACCATCTTCGATCGTAAATAGGGTTTCGGCGCCTTCGCCATTGGTCCGTGATCCGATCTGAACAAATCCGCCAACTCGAATCCGGGTGCCAGCTTCCGGCATGCCGCGTTCAGCGAGCAGTTGCGGCGTGTAGAACAAATCAGCATGTCGCCCGAGCGCACTCCAGGCCAATACCATAGCGGCGGCGATCAAGACGGCGGCGGCGCCGACGGCGTAAAGACGTTTGGTGCGTGCTCTCATATTTGGGTGTATAGCGCAGCGGCTGACTTGACGCCCTGCGGCAGTTTGCTCAAGCGCGGCGCAGACGCACCGCCGCCCGAACTCCGCCTAAAGGGCTGTCTTGCAGATTAAAGCTGCCACCATTCATGCCGGCAATGTCAGCGACGATGGATAAGCCGAGACCGGTGCCAGGCGCGGTTTCATCGAGGCGTACGCCGCGCTTGATCGCTTCATCGCGCTGCTCGGGCGCTAGACCCGGTCCATCATCATCGATGTGGATAAACACCATGCCATCCTCGTCATAAGCTGCATGCAATTCGACCTCGGTCGCACACCATTTGCAGGCATTGTCGAGCAAATTTCCCAAAATCTCCTCGAGATCTTGCTGCTCAGTGCGCACAAAAATATCATTCGGCACATGAATGGAGACCGATTTTCCTTCGCGCGCGAATAGCTTATTCATGACCCGGCCGAGACCGTCAGCGGCGCTTTTAACACTGGTGCGAACCCCGAGCGCCTCGGCTCGCGCGGCGGCCTGTGCGCGGCGCAAATAATGGTCAACATTTGACCGCATGGCTTCTGATTGACGCTGGACGACTTGATCCAGCTGTGTCTCGCCCTGCGCTTCGTTTCGTAGCACCGCGAGCGGCGTCTTCAACGCATGCGCAAGATTTCCAACATGCGTGCGGGCCCGAGAAACCACTGCCCGATTGTGATCCAGCAACTTATTCAATTCTTCGCTCAGTGGCTGAACTTCGGCGGGATAATCACCGGTCAAAGACGCTTGGCGCCCTTCTCGAATATCTGAGATGTCAGACTGAATTCGATCGAGCGGTCGCAGGGCATAGCGAAGCCCAAGCGCCATGGCAATGAGCGTCCCGCCCGCCAGCGCAAGCATGGCGACCAGTAGGATTGTCCGCAATCGATCGACGCCATTCATTGTCAAGGTTCGATCTGAAACCGCGACCAGCAAAACCGGCGTCGCCCGTTCGGGATAAGTTGTCGATTGGACGGCAATTCTAACCGGCGCCGTCGCCGGGCCAATTCCGTTGGCGCTCACGACCTGTCCGGGATTGTTCAGCGCCTGATCGACCAAAGGCTCAGGCAAATCGATCGAATCATCGAAGACGCTTCGCGACGTGATATCACCTGCCTGGGCGCCAGTTTCGTCAATCGCAACGATCATCCAATACTTGCCCGATAGGGGAACAGTAAAGCGCGGATCTGGCGGATGCCGCGCTTCTATATCGCGAATCCGGCCTGTGCCATCGTCGAGCAAGTCAATTGCGCGCGCGAGGGTTTGGATCGTCGTAGAATGCTCATCGTCTAAGATGTTCAGGGTTTCGGCACGATAAACCGCCGACAGTGCGAAAACGCCGCCGACCACCAATAGGATGCTCCAAAGCAGCGCGCCCAGCAATAAGCGCCGGGCGAGCGATAGGTTTTGAATTCGGCCTTTGAGGAAGGGTGAAACGTCCATAAACCTCGATCTGCGTGGAGCGTTTAAGTCACAACGCCGGAACGCTCATCTTCTGGAACAATCAAACGATAGCCAAGGCCACGTTCCGTTTGGATGCGGTCATTGCCGATTTTCTTGCGCAATCGGCCGATAAACACTTCTATCGTGTTGGAGTCGCGATCAAAGTCTTGATCGTAAATATGCTCGACCAATTCGGTTCTCGGCACCACACGACCTTGGTGGTGGATGAGATAGCTGAGCACTTTATACTCATGCGCTGTCAGTTTGATCGGCTCGCCATCGACCGTCGCACGCGCGGCCCGCGTGTCTAGTCTCAAAGCGCCGGCTTCAATCGCGGCAACCGCGTGTCCCGAAGCGCGGCGGAGCAAGGCTCGCAAGCGCGCCAGAACTTCTTCGGTGTAAAATGGCTTGGTGACATAATCGTCTGCACCGGCATCAAAGCCCGCAACTTTTTCGCTCCAGCGATCGCGCGCCGTGAGGATCATCACCGGGAAGGTTTTGCCGTCTTCGCGCCAACGCTCAAGAATGGTGACACCGTCCATTTTAGGCAAACCAAGATCTAAGATCACCGCATCATAAGGTTCGGTGTCCCCTAAAAAGTGTCCATCTTCACCGTCTGCGGCAAGATCAACAGCATAACCAGCATGGGTCAATGCGTCGGCCAGTTGCCGGCGCAGATCCGCTTCGTCTTCAACAACAAGGATTCTCATTTTTTCTACCTTAGTTTGTAGACAGGGTTCGTCCAGTTTTTGCGTCGACAATAATTCGCTTGCGCTCGCCTTTTCCGGTTTGCCAGTCGATCACGTAGACCCGGCGACCATCGCGCGTTTCCGGCACGGCATCAATCTGGAAGCCGCCATATTCGCGTTTGAGCCGCCTGAAAATCTCACTGGTTGGATACGTGTCGCCTTTTTCACGGGCCTCACGCACATCATCTAGAGAATTACGATCCCATTGGCTTTGCTGCGGCGCGGCCGGCAAAGTTGCAGCCATCAGCGTGGCAAGGAGCAAAGAGAGAGCAGTCTTTTTCATCACAATTGCGATATGCCCCAAAGCCTCTGAATGGTTTGTGAATATTTGCAGAGGATTGCAGTCATGAACCGCTATATCGGGCCCATTTTCGCAGTTCAGGGTCTTTAGGGTCGTCGATCACCACTTCTAGACGCGCAAAAAGATGGCCTTCTTTGCGCGGAATTTGGACCCCCTTCCCGCGCAGACGTAAGACCGCCCCAGTATTGCTGCCCTCTGGAATCTTGAGCGCGATCGTCCCCATCGGTGTCTCAACGTCGACATGGCCGCCAAGCACTGCCGTTTTCAAAGGCACCGATACCGACATCCGGAGATCATGGCCCTCTCGGGTCCAGAGCTTTGTTGGGCGCACGAAGATTTCGAGGATCGCATCCCCTGGCGGCCCGCCGCCCGATGCGGGCTTTCCTTGGCTTTTGAGGCGCAGCGACTGGCCCGTTTCTATGCCAGCAGGGATGGAAATATTGAGCGTTCGGCCATCGGCCATGGTCATTTCTCGACGTGCGCCTTGCACAGAATCTTCGAAAGAAATTTCGACACGGTAGCGCATATCGGCGCCTTTACGAGGGCCGGGCCGGCGACGCCCACCGCCGAACATGCCTGACAGAATGTCTTCAAACGCATCGCCTTGAAAGCCGGAATTTGATTGAGAAAACCCACCAAATCCACCCTGTGCATTGGCAAACCCTTTAGGGTTTCCATCAACATCAATTTCACCGCGATCAAATTGCCCGCGTTTGGCTGGGTCGCTCAACAATCCATACGCGGATGAGGCCTGCTTAAAGGCTTCCGCTTTCGCCCTGTCGTCCGGGTGTAAGTCAGGATGCGTTTCTTTCGCCCGCTTTTTATAAGCACGGCGAATCTCGTCCGCACTTGCAGACTTCGATACTCCCAAGACTTGATATGGATCTTTGTTCATTACTCAAATTTGCTTCGGCAAGGGCCTGTACGTCACATAAGCCTCACCCACGGGAATTGAAAGTGAATGTCCCACCTGCGAGAATTTGAGCTACGCCGGGCGTTTGGATTAGCCCGATGATTGAATGGTGAAAGTCTGGTCATCCGATGCGCCCACTCGCCACAGCAAAGGGCGGCCCACGTCTTCAGGGAAAACCACCGGCCGAATAACACGATCGTCGGCGACAACGATCGTCGCGCCGACCTCAATCTCACCGATTGCACTGCCACGCACACCGCGCAGCAATCTAGACAATCGCCAGCGGTCTTGCCCCAAAAGGTCCGCTCGTTGGAACGACAAGAGCTCCCATCCCATTTGGTGCTTCACCCAAAGCCGGTTGCGCCCCGCGAGCACCGATTCTGGTTCGGCGGAGGATAGATCCTCGCCAGGAATATAGACGTCCAGCGTGTTGTCATCATCCCAACCTGTGGCTTGGCCGATCGCAGCCCGGGACTCGGAGACACCGACCCCTGCTGGCTCGATCAAGCTCGCGCGTACGGTTAGATCGGTTTTTGTGTGTCCCGCATAAACCGGCACCGGGGCACGCCATGGGTTTGCCGTCGCCGCAATGGAGGGGCCAATCCCCTCAACATCACTCACGCCCTGGGTATCGATCAATACAAAAAAAGGTTTCGCCGGCACCAGCGCAGCGCTGTCTTTAGTCGGCGTGACGGCGTTTCTCGCCAGGTGCGAGGTATTGCCCTTGGGCTGCAATTCAAAATGCCGAACCCCGCCTTCATCCTCCAGTCGGGTCACGCGCCAGTCTACAGTGTCAAAGCGTACACTGTCCGCAATTTCGACCGCGACACAGCTGTCTTGGACGACCGATACGCGGCGAATATCCGCTTGGGTGACCCGCTCATACTGCGTTTCAGCAATTTGCATGGCTCTGCCCTCACTGAGGACCAGTGGCAAGCTCGTTTGGACCAAAAAACTCGTATCATTGTTCCGGTATCGCTGTGTCGCGATTGCTGGCTGGTAAGACAAGTCGGATGAAATATAAGACAAAGAAACACCAGACGGTTTTTTGTCTAGCAATGGGGTCGTCCCAACATCTCCGTTCGAAATCGTTTTGGCAGATGCCAAGTCGAAAGCTACCGCTTGTCCCCCCGAAACCACCGAAAGGTCATCTTGCCGCTCCCGGACCTCAAAATCATAGGCTGAAGCCAGAGGCGACAGCGCGTTCGCAAATGACGTGACCTGATCGATGACATAGCCATCGACATACCCGTTTGCCGACCGTGTCTCGAGCGCAATATCGCTTCTCTCCGCCATATCGTCTAAAACTTCGGCGAGTTCGATAAGGCCCGTCCGACCATTTAGCCAATGCCCGAATTGCCAGTTGGGCCCATCGCTCCAAACATCATCTCTGATTGGAAAATCAGGCCATGGGCGTCCGTCCCAGGCCCAAACCAGAACTTGCTCAATGGCTTCTTGATTACGCCAAAACGGGATCGCCGCTGATAAAGCTCGACGCTGAATCACGTCATCTTGCATGCCATTGGAAAAATAAGGGACTGCGCTCTCGCTACTTTTCGGATCGTAAAAAACGTTAGGCGCGTTGGGACCTTTATCAATGGCGGGAAATCCGATTTCGATGATACGGATTGGCTTGCCTTTCGCTTGCCATTCCGTTGGCGTTAGACGGCGCTGGCCCGCCAGTCGTTCATAGTGTAGATTCTCCCACCAGCCGATAAGATCCTTCTGGCGGAAGATCCAGTCTTCGCCATAAGCGCCATCCATGATGGGAGCGCGGCGTTGCGCCAGGCGGTCATCCCAGCTGCCATAATACCAATCATAGGCTTCCCCGCCTGCGAGATGGCTTAGTATGTAAGCGGGCTCGTCGGCACTGTCATATCCCGCACGCGCATCTAAGTGGGTGTCGCCATCTCGCCAATCTCCGGCGGGCGGGTACCAATCCACGCCCATAAAATCAATATTTTCGGACGTCCATAATGGGTCGAGCGGGAACAGAACGTCGCCCGAGCCATCGCTCGGTGAATACGCACCATATTCGGTCCAGTCTGCGGCATAGGAGACTTTAACGTTACCCCCAACAATGGCTTTGACTTCAGCCGCTAAGTCAATCAGCGCCTCAATGAAAGGGAACCGCCCTTGGTCATCTCTTATCCGAGTGAGGCCGCGCATTTCAGAGCCGATGAGTATGGCATCAACACCGCCCGCCTGCGCTGCCAGACGTGCATGGTGCAAGATAAAATGACGATAGCCGCCGCCTCCATCCGCGTCGACAAAGGCCTCAATATCGCGGCGCGCCTGAGCGCTTTGATCGCGGTCGCATCGAATGCGGCCGCGCCAAGGAAAAGCGGCTTGTTCACCACCTCCATAAGGGTCTGGAAGGCCATTCCCGGGGGGTACATCCATGAGTAGAAACGGGGACATGGTGACCGAAATCCCAGCGGCATTTAGAGCCGCAAGACCTTCCAGTACCGCCTCATCTGCAGGCGTTCCGCCATAGTTGGGACTATCGTTCGATTGCGAAATCAGGTGGGCGCTCTCCCGGTCATAGGCATCAACACGCCATGCATAAGGCACGGTCGAGCGGTCACGTCGTTCAATGCCGGGTTTGATTTTGCATGCGCCTGCCCGGAGATCGGTTCCAAACCAAGCCACTGTCAAGGCCGCGCCTCTTACCTTCGGGAGGTCGGACTGTAATTGCTCCAAGGAGAGCGCAAAATCGGCCTCACCGCGGCTATTATTCATGTTTAGGGCGCGCTCGATCCCGGGGAAGCGGCGTTCTCGAACGATGCTTGTGGCGTAGACGAACTCGCCGCTGGCCGGAATAATATTTACGCCCTCAACGATGCCAGCGAGACTTGTCGCGGGTGACCGCCCCGCCCTGACCACTTCAAATGAAAGCTGCGGCAAACGCTGGCCGAAAGCGTCCAGCGGAAAGTCCTCAAATACGATATAGGCCGTGTGCCTGTAGGCCGGTGCCTGTCCAGCGCCTTCAATGGCTTCGATCACAGGGTCCGGCATTTGGTCCGGTGTGCCTTGATAAAGCCTCCAGGTGTATTCTCCTAAGGCCAATAGTTCGCCATTCGCCCAAACGCGGTCCACGCGCGTGATTGGACCTTGGCTAATCGCCAGGGCGAAGCTCACAGAATAGGCGTAATCGACATAGCTGGGACCACCCTTGCCTGCCGCTCTCTGTCGCCGCTTCTCCTTGAAGCGGGAGGCCCAAATCACCTGACCGCCCACTCTCATGCGTCCATAAACAAGCGGTAGACCGGCTCCTTCTCGGCTTTCCATGACATGCAGCGACTTTACTCGAGGTCCGTGGATCGGCGCCATCATTGACGCATCTATCGCACGCCCAGCCAATCCCCCGACAACCCGCCCAAGCGCAGCGCCAGAGAGAGACTGGCCAAGAATATTCAAGCCATTTGGCGCCAAGTGCGATCCAAGCGCTGCACCGACCTGCGAGAATACGATTTCACCCAATTAAGCCTCCAATAAAAAAGACCGGCCAGCGAACTGACCGGTCTTTGAACCAAGTAGTCTATATCGATCAGAGATCGCCGCCGCCCCATAGAACCGAGTAAGCTTCGCAGTGGACAAGCACGCTGCCAAAGTCTGACAGATTTACACCGGCAGGAATTTCATACTCTTGGGTGCCTTTGGTCTTTTGTAGCTCACCAATATTGATGGAGCCGTCCACGGCATTCTTACCCGTCGCGTCCGAAACGGATTTTGGCGATAGGAAAATTTTCAAGTCTGGGCCGTTTGCAGCTCGAAAGTCATCAGAGAAGACAATGAACGTTTTGTCGCCGCGCTGCTCAACCGTCCATGAGCCCTTCAGGCGCTTGGATTTTCGGACAAAATCCCCAGAAGTTTGGTGGTTAACTTGCTGCTCGATGCTGACTGCCGATTGGGCTTCGGCGAGGGCCGGTGCACAAGCGGCCATGCCTGAGAGTCCGACGGCGAGAGCGGCGAGCGTGGTTTTTGCGATATTCATGTTTGTCTCCTAATTCTGCTGGGAGCGTTGGCCCCGACGAGCCCCATTTAGCGAGCCCTCGGAACAAGTGCTAATCACCCTCGTTCACGCCCCCGTGCGCGATCTGTGAGCAGCCCTCGTCGGAAACGAAAACGCGCCAGCGCGCCGCCGCCGCCGCCAAGGCACCAAACGGGTTTCACAGACCGCTCGCCCCCAATAAGCGTGCAGAATGCGGTCTTCATCGGTTAAAATCGCGCAGTGTTTAGCGGGATGCCCGAGGCCCATCCGAAACAGCAGCACATCGCCTGGCTGCGCCAATTGAAGCGGCAATTCGGTCAAATGACGCTGCGCGGCGTCAAGAAGCGTTTCTTCGCGCAAAGCTTCCGCCCATCCCGGTGTGTATGCGGGTAGGCTCTCGGGCTCGGGCCCGATCACCGCGCGCCAAACGCCGCGCACCAATCCCAGACAATCCGCGCCAATCCCTCGTTCGCTGGCTTGATGGCGATATGGGGTGCCAATCCATGTCCGCGCCTCTGCAACAATATCGACGTGCCTCAACGTTTGCCGCCATCATTGCCATCAGCCGCCGGGCCTGAAAGAACAAAATCATTGCCTGGCATATGCGGGAAGCCTTGGAAGTTTTCGACATTGTTGAAGACGTCTCGACACGTCTCAAACCGCCCATCGCAGGTGCGACCCATAGGGTCTATCGTGCATCGCGCATCTCCCAGAACGGCGTCACACCCGCGTTGTATCACCCTGCCAATTGGGCGCTCTAGGTCGGCTTTCAAAGAGACTAAGCGGGCTTCAAACCGACCTGATGCGCCGACCGATATCTCGGAAAAATAACCGCTCCAGAGATGTATCAGGCCAAGCTCTGCACGCGCCCAGTCTGCGCGATAAATTTCCACGCGGCAGCCATCCCAAAGTCCCGCTTTCAAGTCTTCCGCGGTGATGAGCTCACTCGCCAGCGCGCCTTCAACATGTGCGTGTCCTGGACGTAAATCTATGCTCTTCGCAAATCGACCAGCACTCAATGAGACGCCGGGTTCGAAACGCATCGCTTCAATCTCTAGGGCCCGATCATGATCCGTTAGGCCAAAGACTACCTCGTCCTGTCGCACCAAGCGCCAACACATGCAGTGCGTGCGCGCGTTTGAGGCCAAGCGGTCTATCATTTCCGAAGCTAAGACTTTCATATCATATCCGGCAGTTCGATGAGGCTAACATTAGCCGCGCGACCAGCGCCGAAGGCCTCAATCACGGTTTGCAGACGGTCGCTGCCAAACCGCACGGCGCAATCAAACATGAACCCTGCTGATACCGTATCCCCCACCGCCGGCGGGCTTTCAAAACTAACCACGCCAGACTGGCTGTCGACGCTCCAACCGGATAGCCGTTCAGCGCCGTTGACGCTGACCTGCACCGTATCTGTAACCGGTTTGGTGATCTTGCGAGAGACGCTACCGATCAGCTTGCAAAGCTGAAACCGGGTCTCGATACCATTGCCTGTACCAATGTATTGATCCTCAAAATCACGCGTTTGACCCGGTAGCGCGCTGGAATGATCTAAAGGGTCGCGGAATCGAAATCCGTGCAATGGACCAGACCGCGCTTCGAAAAACGAAACGAGCTCTTGCAGGCTCGCCAGATCGCGCACTGCGCCGCCAACATCCCAAGAGCGGCGTGACGCAGCCCATTTGCTCTGACGCACTTCCTGCCCGCTTGCGAGTTGAATGATCTCGACGCCGTGTTCAACGCTGCATACCGCGCCGCGCGCCAGTCGCATTGGAAAAAGAATATCGTGAAAGTCGGTCATGCGTATCTCGCACCTCGCGCTGCCGCGGCGGCGACAAGGGACTCAAGCGCCGACCCTCCCGTCACTGCGCTCGATCCGGCTGCGGCCCCGTTCAGGTTGAAATTGACGACCTGCCCCGCCTGACCAATCCCAGACTGAGCGATCACCGCCTCGGCAGCGACTCGCGCCAAGTCGGTCAGGATCGCTTCCGTCATGCGGCGAAAATTAAGCTCACCAGACTGCGCGGCTTGGTTGAGGGCTTGTTCTATCGTGCCCCCAGCGCGCGTAAAGGCTTGCTCCAAATTGCTCGCAGCTTCGACAGCGGTGCGGTCAGCAAACTGCGTAAGCGTCTGGCTTGCGCGTTCGAGACTGAGTTCAAATTCATCCATCCGGATATTGCTCCATTAGACTTTGAAAGCTGATTGGATCGAGCTGATCGCCGGTCGCCGCGGTGAGCCAATGCCACTCCTTGACTGACAGTTGCCAAAATTGCGCGGGCATAAGTCCGCTGCGCATGGCCCAGCGCAACATCTCAGCCCAAGGCAGCATTGAATGCTTCAGCAATCGCGTCAGCTGCGGTTTTGGGCAGGACCCGATCAATTGCGGCTTTTGATCCGCCAGCGCGGAGTAATACATCCAAGACTTGCATCAGCTCTGACGCCGAGAGGCGCTTAAGACGGGTTTGCAAATCCGACAGATTCTGACAGCCAAATAGGGTTTCCAGCTCGGCCAATGCCGCCAAGGTCAAGACCAAGATATGAGGCTCACCATCGATCAGAATCTCGTACTCCCCTCGGACGGCGTTCATGGCGCTGCCTGAAAGACAATTTCACTGGCGCTTTCTAGGCCAATAGAGAGCGTGGCCTCGCCATCATAGGTGCCGCCCCATTTCAGGTCTCGAACGTGAAACCGTCCCTCCAACTGCCCAAAGCCTGGAACGATCAGAACACATCTCACCGCCCGTCCAGCAAAGAATAGGGTCCGCAAAATTGCGTCGCTCTCAGCATCTTTGAAGACACCGCGTCCGCGCACGCGTACTGACTTAACCCCGGCACCATCAATCAGTTCGCGCCAGCCCGCGGGGCTGTCTGCTGCGGTTCCGTCAACACTCGCCGCGTTAAGTTCAAACTCTGAGGTGCGAATACCTGCGACGGTTACGAACTTATCCGGCTGGCTCTCGCTTTCGACTTTGATGAGCACGTCACGCCCTCTTTGGCCGGCCATTCTTAAACCTCCTCGGTGTTCAGGCGCACCCGCAGGACGCCGCGAAAGATTAGCGGGTTTTGGGTCCGCATGACATCGCAGTAAATTGGAAGAGCGAGCGTGATGCGTTGAGATCCCAATTGCTTTGGCAGGTCATCTATGCCGCGCCGAATGGCACCGATAATGGCTTTCGCTTCGGCCATCCCGCCATGACGTGAGGCCGACGCAAATTGCAGCACGTGTTCAGATGCCCGCACCCCAGACGCCCCCGCTTCCTTCGTCTCGTGCCGCTCGAGCAATACATATGGATAAGACGCGCCGCGGGCATGTTTGGAATAAAGACGCGCCGGCGTTCCGACCAGATTCTGTACGTCTCGACTGTTTGCGAGCGCGGAGAGGATGTCATCACTCACCCCTTCGGCGCCGGCATTGTAAAAGCCATCGGCACTCATAACCGCACCGATTGGCGGGCATCGAGAATGGCTTGCACATTAGGCGGTAGGCCGCCTTCAAGCCGCAGATCCGGAGCCAGCGTGAGGCGCGCCGAATAATGGGCCCCTATCAAGCGCAAAAGCGCCTCTTTCAAATCATCTGGAAGCGCCTCAGAGTCGGCATATCCCACCTGCAGGGCGACGATCACACGATCACCACGCCCGAGCTGTGGAAGGCCGCGATCCCCGATATATCGGATCCGGTCTTGAACGACCTCAAACTGATCTGTGACCTCTAAACTCTCTCCAGTTTCTCTAGCAATGGCGACTGCGTTCAGCGCGGTTACGGGCGAGGTGCCAAGTTTTACCCCAGCATGATCGATGCGTTTTGGCCAGCTGCGCCATTCGGTTTGAACCGTCTTGGCGATGAGATCTAAATTGCCAGCGGCCTCTAAGCGTGCCCGCGCATGCTGAATGAGCTGTGTCACCAGATCATCTTCGTGGTCATGCCCTATCCTCAAATAGGATTTTGTCGCTTCGAGGGTAATAGGCTCCCCGTCCGGCGGTGTAATCACCTTCCGTTTCGGCATCACTGGCCTCCACTCTTTTCTGTATACGGATTATTTGACGGTTAGAATTTCATCACCTTGATCGCGTCGAAATTCTGGACACCGCCGCCGACACGTTTGGTCGTGTAGAATAAGACATAGGGTTTGGCCGAGAACGGATCTCGCAAGACCCGAGCACCTTGCCGGTCAGCAATCAGATAGCCTTTGCGAAAGTCGCCAAACGCAATTGCGGCTTGGCCATCCGAAATATTAGGCATATCTTCCATCTCCGTCACCGGGTATCCGAGCACCGTCGACGGCTCGCCGGAAACACCTGGGGCCCAGAGATATTTGCCATCGCCATCCTTGAGCTTGCGAACTTCTGCGGCCGTCCGCCGGTTCATGACAAAGCGTCCATTGGTACGAAATTGAGATTTCGGCGCATAGATCAAATTGATCAATTGATCGCCCGCATTGCTCTGCGCGAAATCACCATCAACGAAGCCGAGTTTCCCCCATTCATGAGAGTCCTCCGCGACCAATTGATAATCCAAAAGGCCTTTGGGTTTATTGTTGCCGTTGCCGGACACAAACGCATTGCTTTCCTGGATGCTGAATGCAGCGTCGACTTCATCGGCAAGCCATTCATCAATGTCAGCATAAGAATCTTCAAGCAATGTTTGCGTCGCTGCCGGCATGGCGTAGAGCTCACCCGCCGGGAATTCGAGCAGGCTTAATCCGTCCACAGACGTTTCAGATCGATCGCTGGTTTCACCGGCCCATTGTGCGCCGATGCCAAGCGAAACGGGTTTGCGGTAAACTCCCGCGGAGGTCTGTCTTATGGTTGCGATCTGTCGCATCGGGGAGGATTGCATGAGCCGGGCTTCGATCAAGCGATCGAGCTCGGGCGGTGCGACATAGCCGCCTTGCTCATCAGTGCTGGTTGAGAGTGCTTTCGTGTCGAGGCGCGCAAGCCCGCTCTCATCTCCGCTTCTCAAATATCGCGACCACGCTTGATCATGCGCGTCTTCCTCGAGATTTGGCGCTGTCTCTGTTGGTCGATTCGATTTTAGGCAGATGGCATCCAAGCGCCGATCGAGCTTGCGAAGTTTTTCATTGACCAAAGGATCAACTTGCCCCTTGCCTTCGAGCGCATTCAGCCGCTCATCATTGGCATGTTTATAGGCTTCAAACGTTGCCATTATTTCAGCCATCAGCGTTTTCGCCGCTTTGGTTTCTTTGCTCATTTCTTCTCCTGTAGAACTTCTATTCAAACCATTTCAAACCGCGCACTGGGCAGCATTGGCTCAGTCACCAAAGACACTTCGACCAGATCAACTTTGACCAATAAGCGCCCCGGTTCACGTCTCGGTGTCCAGACACGCGGACGGAACCCAATCGACAGTCCATTAATGCCCGCATGCGCCAATTTTTTCGCGGTTTCGGATTCAATCAGTCCACGGACAAACAGGCCTCGCCCGTCTTCAACCATTCGCACCCATCGGCCCACGCGGGCGCCGTTCACATGCTGCAACAGCATTGGAATGGCGCCGCGTTTGAGGCTTTCAGCGAACGCCCCTGGCCGGATAATGTCGCCGGATTTATCAGCTTCGCCGAACCGAGACGCATAACCTTCGATTAACAGCTCGCGCCGCGGGGGGGCGCTGCCGGATAAGGCCGCCGAAATCACTGCTGTTCGACTTTCGCTTCGATGCGATCGAGCTGCGCGCGGGTGAGCTCCAATAATGCCTCCATGCGCGCCAATCGCTCGGCCACGGGCTCGGCCCGCTCAACTTGCTTTTCGAGCACTTCGATGCGCTCCGCTGCCGCCCCGGCCCACAGCAAAGCCGCCGCCGACTGCAAGCCAATTGACAGCGCCAAAGCAATCCCGACTTTTGTCTCGATCATGGTGCCAGCCCCAAGAGTTGGCGTTTCTCTTCAGTGGTCAGGAAATCAGCGGCAGAAACCCGGGCCCAAAGAGCGTCTCGCTCGGCGGCAAAAGCTGGAACACTGTCTAAGTCAGGCTTGATCGCGGCGGCTTCGAACCGTCCACTCAGCCAGTTGGAAAGCGCGTTGGCAGTTTTCTGCACCAATGGCAAAACCGTCAGGCGCCAAAAGGCCAGATGGGCTTCTTTATAGGTCGCATATGTATTGTCACCGGGAATGCCGAGCAGCATTGGCGGCACCCCAAAAGCCAAGGCAATTTCTCGGGCCGCTGTGTGCCGTGTCTCAGCAAAATCCATTTCAACTGGTGACAGGCTCATCGGACGCCAATCTAAACCGCCTTCCAACAAAAGCGGTCGGCCGGCATTCATGGCGCCGCTATGTTCTTGAGTAAGCTGGTCTTTGAGGCGCTCAAATTGTTCATCGCTGAGGCGCTCGCCATCTTTGCCATACATCAACGCGCCCGAGGGTCTCGCGGCATTGTCAATCAGGGCCTTCGCCCACCCGGCGGCGCCATTGTGGACATCGAGAGACTTCCGCGCAGCGGCGAGCGGCGACAGTCCATAAACACTGTCTCCCGGGTGATAGAGTTTCAAATGATGAACCGGCGACCAACCATCAGCCGCTCGCGGAATGAGGCGTTCCCCTCGCTTTAAGGACACAGAGTAAGCGTTGACATGACCGTTTTGATCTTGATTGACGCGGACACAGTCGACCCGAAGCGCCAGCAAAACACGCGGCGGCGTTTCGGCTTCGAACGTCACCGCCTCTAGCCAAGCGTTGCCGGTGATTTGTAAGTCGGTGTAAAGGCGTTCGCGCAGGCTTTGCCCGGCGGTTTCGGACGAGGGCTCATCCATCAGAGCCTGCACAGCTTCATTCGTGGACAAAAATCGGATTGAAGCTGCAGCTTCTGCAATCATTCGCACACAGCGATAGGCAACCGCATTGCCGGTATATCCGTCGCGCACCAAGTGCGCCGGGTCCGTTCGGCCCCATTTCGCTTCTGGCAAATGTGCCAATGCAATCAGGGGCGGCGCCGTCTTTGTTTCGGGTTTTGACCAAGGCAGCTTCATCAGGGTGGACCGCGACCTCCTATCCGTTTCGATACTGCCGAATGTATACGATCGCAGGCCCGGTCGAATTCGTTTCCAGTTTATTAAGTTTTTTCATGCGTTTTACTAAGGAAAGAGCTATGTGGATCCCCGTTTGTTCGGGATCCGGGGTATATTAACTTCTCGCTTCATTGCGTACCTGAAAGGGGGCTTGATGCTCGGACGCGTCATATCTGTTGCCAATTCCAAAGGTGGAGTTGGCAAAACCACAACGACTGTTTCTTTGGCCGAGGCCTTTGCCGCTGAGGGGTATCGCACTTTGGTGGTCGATCTCGACAGCCAAGCGAACGCTTCCCTCCTCATCTATGGCGAGAATGGCGACGAACGCCTGTACGACGCCATCCACAATTACACCAACGTCTCAGACTATTTGCGGGAGAATTTCCTCGGCGAATGTTTCGCGCACATGACCAAATTTATCGTGCCGCATGCCAGCGATGTTCAATTCATGGGCAAGCCTTTAGACCTGTCTCTGGTGCCCGCGACACCAGGCCTGCGACGCGCCGAACGCGAGTTGATTTATATTCTGACCGAGCAAGGCTATTCGATGACCGCGATTGAAGGCCGCGTTGGCCTACGTTTGCGCCAAGACATGTCGGACCTTCGCAAACAATATGACATCGTCATTTGCGATTGCCCGCCAGGGATTTCAGCGATGACGGAGGCGACTCTGTCAGCCTCTGATTTGATCATTGTCCCAACCATTCCGGACTTCATGTCGACGCTCGGCCTCGATTTGTTTACCGGCGATATTATTGACAGCTTGAAGAAGCGCGGCCTCAGCAATCGGCCTGTGGTGCTCCCGACCAAGTTTGATGGCTCTGCCCATCAGAGCATTGTTTTGGAAGCCATGCGCGACGGCGCCACCGACCCTGAAAGCGAGTATGATATTTTCCAAACCGTCATTCCGCAAAAAGCCGAGTTTGCGGCCAACCCAGTTGAACTGGGCTCAAACCCAACTTTGGCGCAGAAATGGCCAGGCGATGCCCTGACAACGGTAAATATGCTATACCAAGAAGTGCAGGCTCGACTCGCAGCTCAAACCACAAACGCGGCGGCATAAAAATGGCTCTGACCGGATCAGGACGCGCAGCTCTTTCGGCAATTCTTGCGAATGAGGCTGCGTTTCCTCGTCTCAAAGACAGCGACCTCACCGCCGCGGCGATCAAACTGGCGCGCAAGCAAATCATCGCGGCCGGCCTGACCCGGGAAGACCTGTTGAACTTGCGCCAATTGCTGAGCGAAGCGGTGTTCGAAAAAGCGCTGGACAGTCTGACCCCTCATCATGTCAAATTGCTGGCGCGACGTCTTGATAAAGAGGCGCCCGAAATCGAAGTGAACACAGGCAGTTCTGCGCTGTCATATGTTCGGCAAATACTCGCCGGCGAAATCGCTTCCGATGCGCCAACAGAGCCATCGTCCGCGCCGGCCGATGCGGCGCCGAAAAAGAATAAATATCTCGGTCGAAAAGCCTTCCGCACGGGCCGCTAAACCATCCGAATACGCGGCGCTTGCAGCGCTGGACGCAACACAGTTGATAGCCCCCAGACGAGCGCATCGACACGATCCGGCGATCCCGTAAAGCTGTCTGTTCCGAACCGGCACATTTCATCTTCCAGGTCAGGAAACACACCGACATGCGACACCCGTCCTTGCGCATAAGATGCTGCGATCGGAATGGCGCGCGCCCGTTTGCCTAAGCGCGCATGGACCAAATCGATCGGCAGGTCACAGCCTGCGCCACGCAAAACGGTCCGCACCATTTCGCCGCCTTGATTGGCTTCTGCGACGATCCGAGAGGCGCCGACATCCCGTGCCAGCGACAGCGCCCGCGCCGCCCAATCTGAGGGCATAAAGCCGCGCGTCGAGGCGTCCGCCAAGACGAACGCTTTTTCACCAAACCCCTCTGCTTGGGCGCTGCCGACAGCGACAATTCCGCAGGCATCTGAGTGTTGGTGGTGCGTGGTGGGTGGGTCGATTGCGACAATGATATCGATAAAGCGCTCTGGCGGATGCCGGACCCGGTGGGCTTCGATGTCGCTGCGCCGCCACAATGCACCTTCAATGTCATCAATCAGCAGACCTTCAAGCTCTTGGCGGGCGAGCGCGGTTCCAGCATAGGTGCGGGTCATATCCTCAACAAAACCGGGCGCGAGATAGTCAGAATTATCCTGCGTGGTGCTATGCGTAACGACGGCGTTCCCCGCCATGAGGCGACGGACCAAAGGCACCGGCCGCGGTGTCGTTGTCGCAAGGCAGCGCGGCGCAGCGCCGAGACGCAAGCCAAATTGCAAATTGTTCCAAGCCTGCTCTGCATAAGGCCAAATCGCGATCTCGTCGCACCATGCGGCGTCAAATTGCGGCCCGCGCAGACTTTCCGGATCGTCTGCTGAAAAGACTGAGGCAATCGCGCCATTTGGCCATTCCAGGCGACGGCGTGAGACGTTGAAGGTTGGTCGTTCGGACCGATAGGTCTCAATGCTCCTGAGACCGGAAGGACCTTCAATCATAACCTCTCGCACATCTCCTAAAGTCGGGCCGATGAGCGCCGTCCGGGCGCATTGACCAAATAGCGCGCCAAACCGGGTCCACTCCGCCCCCGCCCGGGTTTTGCCCGCACCGCGTCCGCCCACAAATAGCCATGTCCGCCAGGCACCTCGGGGTGGCCGTTGGGCGTTGCGCGCAGTGGCTAAGAAGGGGAAGCGGTGTAGAAGCTCAAGCTCACGGCGCTCAAGAACCGTCGCGCACTTGAATTTTTCGTCCCACCAATCGCTCCAAGTCGGCGCAGAGTTGCGCATCATTCAGCCCCTTCTCTGTCGATTGGCGCTCCGCCATCACGGTCGATAAACGGGCGCGGATACTGGTCCGAAGTCTCGCCTGCTCTGTTGATCCGCTCGGGGCGGTCACCGCCTCTTCGATGTTTCGTTCGGCGTCATAGCGCTCGAACAGACGCGCGAGTTGGTGGAGGCTTAGACCGCGCCGTGTCGATACCTGGCCGAGATGACGTTGAACGGTCCGAACATGGCACCCTAGGACAACTGCAATATGCTTGTCACGATGGCCCAGCGCCGCCAGCAGCTCAGCCCGGCGATGAATTTGCGGCGTCCATTGAAATGTCCCGGAAGTTCGTCTCTCACCCATAGGGTTTTATAGGCCACCCGACACCTCCGTCGGATTGCGGATAAGAAATCCCCGGTAAGCACCTATTTTAAAAGACCTTTATGCCAGATGAAGCGGTTAAACCTCTTCCAATTCCACAAGCACTTGGCCTTCTGGCGCCTGCGCCTCGAGCTCAACCTGTACTGACAGAACGGTTCCGTCCCGGGGCGCCGCGAGCGCATGCTCCATTTTCATCGCTTCCATAACGGCGAGGACCTGCCCTTTCTCGACTTGGTCGCCGGGCTGAACATTCAGCGCAATGACTTTGCCAGGCATCGGGGCTTTGACGGAATCGCCGCCGGCCAAGGCTTCAGCCTCTGCCTCAAAATCCGGGACTTCAACCAAAACGCTATCGCCGCCAGTGGTCACCGCAAAACGGCGCGCAGAGAGATCCGTGACCAAAGGCATTGAAATGTCATCGGCGACCTCATGCTGATGCGGATCGAACCAATCCGCATCCTCCAACACCGCGACTGCGGTCTTCGTCACCGGCGCAGAATTCATCCGCCAGCCATCGCGGATTGTCCAAGGCTGTTGACCGCTATCACCGAGTAGGACATCGCACACGGCAAGAACGGACGCATGTTGATGCGCGTCCGGCACGGCGGTTAATCCATCTCCCTGTTCTGCGATCCAATTGACGTGATGCGTGCCCGCGATGAAGGCGTCCGCCATGGCACAGCGACGCAAGAAGCCGATATTTCCAGGCACTCCGACCAGCTGCAAATGGGCTAGCGTATCGATCAATCGATCATTGGCTTCATCCCGGTCCGCGCCGAACACAACCAATTTAGCGATCATCGAGTCATACACAGCCGGCACTCGGTCGCCGCTCTCAAAGCCAGCCTCCCAGCGGATCCAATCCGCGTCCGTGTCAGCGAGCAAACCAAATTCTTCGATCAAACCGGCGCCCGGCCGGAAATTATCTGCTGGGTCTTCCGCGCAAATGCGCGCTTCTATGGCATGGCCACTCAGCTTGATGTCTTTTTGCTTGGCAGGCAGCTTGGCGCCGCTGGCGACGCGTAATTGCCATTCGACGAGATCCATGCCGGTGACCATTTCGGTTACCGGGTGTTCGACTTGCAGCCGCGTATTCATTTCAAGGAACCAGAACGTGTCCAAGGCTAGAGGTTTCGCGCCGTCGACGATGAACTCAACCGTTCCGGCGCCTTCATAGGACACAGACTGGGCAAGTTTGACGGCAGCAGCGCACATGGCGTTTCGAACGTCAGCCGGCATTCCCGGTGCGGGGGCTTCTTCGATCACTTTCTGGCGGCGGCGTTGCAGGGAACAATCGCGCTCATACAAGTGGACCGCATTGCCATGCGCATCACCGAAGACTTGCACTTCGATATGACGCGGCTGCTCGACCAGTTTCTCGAGCATGACACGACCATCGCCGAACGCCGCTTCGGCCTCGCGCACCGCGCTTTCGAGTTCAGGGGCGAGGTCAGCGGCTGTATCGACCAAACGAATGCCGCGCCCGCCGCCGCCCGCGACGGCTTTGATTAAAAGCGGAAAGCCGATGCGCTCGGCTTCCTGAGCGAGCATCTCGGCATCCTGTGCGTCGCCGCGATAGCCGGGCAGAACCGGCACACCGGCGTCTTCGGCAATCGCTTTGGCGCGGTCCTTTAGGCCCATCGATTCAATCGTCTCAGGTTTCGGGCCAACCCATATTAAACCGGCATCCAGAACGGCCTGCGCAAAGCCCGCATTTTCAGACAAAAACCCGTAACCCGGATGGATCGCATCGGCGCCGGCTTCACTCGCCGCAGCAATGATTCGAGCTCCATACAAATAGCTTTCAGTCGCCGCGGACGCGCCAATCCATACTGCTTCGTCAGCCTCGCGCACGTGCTTTGCGTGGACATCCGCATCGGAAAAAACAGCAATCGTGCGGATCCCCAAAGCGCGACATGTGCGCATAATTCGGCACGCGATTTCGCCGCGATTGGCAATCAATAGCGATTTGATCATTCTCTCCGCCCTCGACATTATTGGCTGCAACACCAGTCATTTGGCCTTGCTCCCATTTGCTTTTACCGCCTAATCTAATGTGGCGAAAAGAGTAAGGGGAAATCATATGGCTTACGCATCAGGAGCGGGGCTGAGCAGCCTTGCAGGTTTTATTGGCGCCGGTATCGGGGGATATATTGGCTATACCCAGGCTGGCAGCGTCAGCGATCTCACACCGGTCACTGGTGCGCTCATTCTCGGCGGCGTTGGTCTAGTCGCGGGTAGCGCCGGGGCCTTTGTTTTAAAATCTCTGATGCAGTTTTTGATCTATGCGATCATGCTCGGCGTCGTTGTATTTATCTTCCAAGACCAAATCGAAGGCATGACGGGTATAAATCCGGTTGAGGCCACGATCGCCTTCTTAGAAGGACTTGGCTTACCGGTCGGGGGCTTGCTCGGAGGCGGCTAAGTCTTCTCCGGAATTTGAACGCCTTTAGTTCGCCCAATCGGGCTTCCGCTTTTCCAGAAAGGCGGACAGACCTTCTTTGCCTTCGTCACTGACACGGCGGGCGGCAATGCGTTTTGCGGTCTCTTTGCTGAGCGCGGCGCTAAACGGCTCACCGGCAAAATCGAGCACCAGATTCTTCGCATCGCGGATCGCCCCGGGCGCGGCCCCCATCGCGAGCGTTGCAATATGCTCTTCCATAGCTGCCAGGCCTTCAAGATCGTCGACAACATATTGCACCAGCCCTATTTTCTCAGCGTAGTCGGCATCAAACCCTTCCGCCGTAACGAATAGCGCTTTCGCCCATCGCGCTCCGACGGCGCTGATCACGAAAGGCGAAATCGTCGCCGGGGTGAGACCCAGGCGGACCTCTGAGAATTTGAACTTCGCACTGCGGACAGCGACAGCAACATCACACGCCGCAACTAAGCCCGCGCCGCCGCCCATAGCTGCGCCTTGGACCAGCGCCAAAGTCATTTGCGGAAGTTCAGCGAGCTTGCGCAACATCTCTGCGAGCGCCACAGCGTCTTGCTCGTTTTCCTCGCGGGTCCAGGACTGCGCCGCTTTCATCCATTCCAGATCGGCGCCGGCCGAAAAACTCTTTCCCGTGCCGCGCAGGATAACCATGCGCAGCGTATCCTGTTCCTCAAGTGTTTCGAGCGCATCGGTCAGTTCCGCAATCACTTGGCTGTTAAAGGCATTGTGCTTGTCAGGACGGTTCAGCGTTAAGATCGCGATTCCGGCTCGGGTCGCATCTAAGGAAATGGTTTCATACTCGCTCATCGCGGCGCCCTTCATTCGGAGACGGTTCTATAATGGCTATCGACGCGCAGCGCCGGTTTTTCAACCCACCACCAAAGTAAATAGCTCAACGCGAAGACCAAGACGGCCGACACGACCAGCCCGCCCCAAAAGCCCAGCGCGCCAAAAACGCCAAATGCAACCAGCGCCTGCACGATTGGAAAGTGAACGATATAGACGCCGTAACTGACATCGCCCCATGCGGCGGCGTTAAGCGTCGGTCCCGGAAGGAAGGCCGCGCCGGCGATCAATCCGGTCAGGCCCAGAACCCTTAAAGCCGCAAGCTCGGAAATGGTTAGAGAAAGCGTCAAAGCGAGCGCGCCGATGATCAGAACCACGATAGATTGCGCCCGCAACACTGGCCAGATCTTCCATAGCACGATGCCGGCTGCGAAATACATCATCTGGCCAGGGAGTTGGCGCGCCAGAACCGGGCTCTCATAGATCGAGATCATCGCCCCTTTCCAAGCAAATGCCATCAGGATTAGGCCGGTAATTCCGAGCCACCAATATTTGCCAAGCACGGCGAGAAACCAAGCAATGACCGGTACGGCCAGATAGAACATGACTTCGATTTTCAAGGTCCAAAGGGCGCCGTTTACTTCCGAAAACCTCTGCCCCTCAAAGAGGCCTGGCAAATTTGGCGCGAGAAAGTTCAGGAAGGCCAAATTTGCGGCGACATAGCTCAGGATTTGGCCGAATCCCTGCCCTGAAAATAGCGTCAGCCCCAAGGCGATCAGGGCCGGAACTAGAATGATCACAGCATAAGCGGGATACAGTCGGCGGACACGTTTTCCGGCATAATCAGCAAGCCCTTTGGAGCGCTCATAAGAGCCGTAAACCAAAGCCCCGGAGACGATAAAAAACCCTTGGATCGACAGTTCAGCCAGCAGCGCCAGCGCCCGCTCATTCGGGCCAAATGGCTGCACCGAACTGAGCGCAAACGCATGATAAATGAAGACTGAACTCGCGAGGATCAGACGCACTAAGTCGAAACGGTTCTTTATTGTCCCCATGTCTCATGGACTAGGCCGACTTGGGGATTGAAACAAGCGCATAAAAGAAGCGCCCGCAGGGGAATGCGGGCGCTTCTCGGAGCGCGATCGCTTAAGTAGCGTTAGGTTGAGCGATCGGTTTTTTTCTTGCCGTCTTTCGACTTGGCTTTTTTCATCGCTCCTTCGAATTCGGCGAGGGAGAGCTCACCGTCATCACCCGCGAGTTTGGCGAATTTTTCACTCGCCTTTTCCGCGGAATATTTGCCGCCTGAGGTTTTATAAGCAACATACTCTGTTTGTGTGATCATACCGCTGGCATCCGCGTCGATCTTATTGAAATAGTCAGCAGGAGACCCTGCATGGGCAACAGCAAACGCACTTGCTGCAACGATACCGACAAGACCGGTTACAAGTTTGATTTTCATAATTGTCCCTCCCTGGAACAGTTGAATGAGACGCCTCTCACAGGAGACGTGTTACAAACGTAACAACATATCATGTTACACTTGTAGTTACAGTTTTGTAATATGCGCTTAGCGCAAAAAAAGGGCCTGCAAACGCAGACCCCAGGGAGAGACATCTAAGGGAAATGTGAGGCTAGTTCGGCCTTTCGGTTTCCGGGCTTGCGTGCTGCGCAAGATCTTTGGCCGCCGCCAATTCCGCGGCCGTGATTTTACCATCGCCATCGGCGTCAATCTCGATAAATTTGACCAAGGCGTCGGCTGGATTGGTCTCCCCTTGAGCCATCTTCCAAGAGATAAACTCTGTTTCAGAGATCAGCCCATCCGCATCTGAATCGACAGCTGCGAAATCAACATTCTCGCTGGCGGAGACTGGTAGAGCGCATAGTGCAAGCGCGCCTAGAATTGCAAATCGGGTCATATTCAACACTCCTTCTTGACTGGCCACGAGGTGTGGCGAGCTCAAGACTGACGGAGGATTGACGAAAAGACGCGTTACGATTTCGACACCTGGATGACGCTCAGTTCACGACAATTCGGACAGGTCCACAGACCCTAGTAAACGCCCCAGTCGGCACAGCACGCGCCTCATTTTTGAACCGGACTGCTTATCGTGATTGTAATCTCGGCAAAGCCAGACAGCTGGCCCGCTACATACGAAACACGCCGAATCCACGCTCCGGGAAGGACGCATTCAGAGTCGCTGACAGCGCTAATCCAAGCACACGGCGGGTGTCGGCTGGATCAATTATACCGTCATCCCATAACCGCGCGCTTGAGAAATAAGGCGATCCTTCGTGCTCATAGAGTTCCTTGATCGGCGCTTTGAAAGCCTCTTCGTCGGAGGCGGGCCAATCTTCACCGCGGCGTTCCATACCGTCACGCTTCACCGTTGCGAGGACAGAGGCGGCCTGCTCGCCGCCCATCACGGAAATGCGCGCATTCGGCCACATGAATAAGAAGCGTGGGCTATAGGCCCGTCCGCACATGCCGTAATTGCCGGCCCCAAACGACCCGCCCGTTACTACGGTCAGCTTGGGCACCGAGGCTGTCGCGACCGCGGTCACCATTTTCGCCCCGTCCTTGGCAATTCCGCCGGCTTCATATTTCGAGCCGACCATAAAGCCGGTAATGTTTTGCAAGAATAGCAACGGGATCCGGCGTTGGTCCGCTAGCTCAATGAAATGGGCCGCTTTTTGCGCGCTTTCAGAAAATAGGATGCCATTATTGGCGAGGATCGCGATCGGCATGCCGTAAATCTTGCCAAAGCCGCAAACCAGCGTCTCGCCATAGAGTTTTTTGAACTCGTGAAACTCAGAGCCATCCACCAGTCGGGCAATGATCTCGCGGGCATCATAAGGCTCACGCATGTCTTTTGGGACAAGGCCGTGCAATTCAGCGGGATCATAAAGCGGGTCAAGCGGCTCGCTCAGGCCGACCGGTTCTGGCTTCGGCACATGTAGCGTCCGGACAATCGACCGAACAATGGCTAGCGCATGATCATCGCTCGCGGCATAATGGTCGGCGACACCCGATTCGCGCGCATGGACATCGGCGCCGCCAAGGTCTTCGGCCGAGATCACTTCGCCCGTTGCGGCTTTCACCAAAGGCGGGCCGCCCAAGAAAATCGTACCTTGTTTGCGCACAATAATCGTCTCGTCCGACATCGCCGGAACATAAGCGCCGCCCGCCGTGCATGAGCCCATGACGGCGGCGATTTGCGGAATGCCTTTGGCGCTCATATTCGCTTGATTGTAGAAGATCCGTCCGAAATGCTCGCGATCTGGAAAAATCTCGGATTGATGTGGCAGATTGGCGCCGCCGCTATCGACCAAATAAATGCAGGGCAAATGATTTTCGAGCGCCACTTCTTGCGCCCGCAAATGCTTCTTCACCGTCATCGGATAATATGTGCCACCTTTGACCGTCGCGTCATTGCAGATAATCACGCACTCGCGGCCTTCGACACGGCCAATGCCAGTAATGATACCGGCGCCGGGGGCCTCGCCCTCATACATGTCATAGGCCGCGAGCGCGCCCAGTTCTAAGAAGGGGGTCGCCGGATCGAGAAGCTTCTCGACGCGGTCTCGCGGCAGTAATTTCCCGCGTTCAATATGTCTTTCGCGCGCCCGTTCAGAGCCGCCTGCAGCGGCCATCGCAGTCTTTTCCCGGAGGTCTTCGACGAGCGCTTCCATTGCCTGGCGATTGCTCGAATAGGCTGCGCCCGCGACATCTAGCTTAGACTTTAAGACCGGCATCTTGCATACTCCAGAAACAGTTCGCCCAGGCTTTAACGAGCCCCGCGGCCGCTGTCATCCCGAGCTTACAACGCAAAATCATCATTTCCTTCACCAAATCGTCCCATATCTTGCATATCACCCGATCCAGTGACGGAGATCGAAGAATGGGTATATTTGGCGGCATGAGTTTGGACGTTGTCCCTGCCCTTGCCTCGATCAAATTTCTCGAGGACGTGCCGCGCCGCGCGTTGCGCGCGGCTGGCAAGCAAGCGCGCTGGTTCTCTGTGCCGGCGGGATGGCCGCTCTTCCGAGCTGGCGAAATGTCGGATTCGATTTTCTTTGTTTTGTCCGGATCCTTCGGCGCCTTCAAAACCATGCGCGACGGTCGCAGTGAATTTATGGGTCACATTCGTGCCGGCGAACCGGTTGGCGAGATGGCCATGTTCCAAGGCGGGATCGATATTGACGGCGACGGCACACCCGACAACGTCCCGCACACATCGTCAGTTTACGCGCTTCGCGACAGTGAAGTGCTCGAAATCTCGCGTCAGGGTTTCCAACGCCTGAGTTCAGCAGAGCCTGAAATTCTCAACGCAATGATCCGCTTAATCCTATCGCGCTTGCGAGAAGGCAATCAGCGAAATCGCCGAACCGCGCCAAAAGTCTTTGCCTTGGTCGCAACCTCGCCCAGTATTGATTTAGAATTGCGCGCCACGGCGTTGCAAGACTCGCTGAAACGGTTGGGCGTAAAATCGCGGATCGTTGAGGGCTCAGAAGGCGACGAAAAACCGGCCGGCTTCTTTGATCAGCTCGAGGCGGAAAACGACATTGTTATTCTGACATCGACCATGGGCGATAGCGCTTGGTACCGACTATCCATGCGCCAAGCTGACCGAATTTGGGTCGTCGCGCGGGCGGACGCAAAGCCGTCTTATCCCCTTTTTCCGGAGGAAAACTCACCCGCGCAGTCCCTCAAATTGGTCGATGTTTTGCTGTTGCATCACGGCGCAGAACGCAAAGCCTGCCGCCCGTCCGACTGGCTTCATGCCGCCGGCGCGGCGCGCATTTTTCACTGGCATCACGTGTCCGGCGAGCATTGCGACCGCCTAGCCCGAACCATAGCCGGACGCAGTGTCGGCATCGTCTTTTCCGGCGGCGGCGCGAGAGCCTATGCCCATATTGGCGTCGTCAAAGCTCTGCGCGAGCTTGGTATTCCAATTGATTTCGCCGGCGGCGCCTCGATGGGCGCGGTTGTTGCGGGTTGCGTCGCTATGGGCTGGGACGATGCAGAAATAGAGCGCCGCATCCGCAAAGGCTTTGTCGAAACCAATCCGCTCGGCGATTGGAATATTCCCGTTGTCGGAATGGTCAAAGGCCATCGCGTCGATGCGCGCCTGAAAGAGCATTTCGGTTCGGCTGAGATCGGCGACTTGGAAATGCCATTCTTTGCCGTGTCGACCAATTTGACAGACGGCGCCTATCGCGTGCATCGCCAAGGGCAATTGCGCCGGGCGCTTCGCGCTTCAATCGCCCTGCCCGGTATTTTGCCGCCAGTGATTGATGATGGCGAAGTTTTGGTCGACGGCGCAGTCCTCAATAATTTCCCGACGGACGTAATGCGCGAATTGCAACGCGGCTTTGTTGTCGGCTGCGATGTCGCCCGGGCCCCGCAAGGCTTGGACGCGCGCGAGTTCGTAAATCCGCCCGGATTCTTCGGCTGGATCGCCAAATACGGCCTTTCGACAGCCCCGCCGATTGCCGGTCTTCTGATGCGCTCGGCGACCGTTAGCGTGAACCCTAATTCCGGACGAGAGCTAGTCGATACGCTCATTCTTCCCGAGCTGAAAGATATCGAACTTCGTGATTGGAAAGCCTATGACCAAGCCGTCGAAGCAGGCTATACGGCAGCCATGTCGGCACTGAAGGAAAGCGATTTGAAAGCGAAGTGCTGCGCATTGCCGACCAGCTGATCAGTCAGAAATAACCGACACGATCAGCTCAAGCTCCAAAGCGCGAAGTGCGGTCATTTGCGCCTGGCAGGCCGCCGGTTTGAGTTTTGCCCATCGCGAAGTGTCCTGTTGGTAAGCCCCTTCGAACGCACACTTAGCATCACGCCAAGTGATCCAGTGGCGTTGAGTGTCGCGCAATTGATCTAAAAGCGGTTGCGGCGTGTCGACGCTCGCGGCCTGGCTTGCATAAATCGTTCGAATTGCCCGATAGCCTTTATTCAAGCGTTTGTCCCAATAAGTTGTCCAAAACCTGTTGAGGTCACGCATCGCCGCCCAATCTCCTTCCGCGTGCCGTTCATCTGGCTGAAACGTGCCGGTCAGGTCCAGGCATGGCTCGCCAAAGCCGCGGTCGAGAATATCCTCTTGGATGCAGGCATTTAGAGCCTCTTCCAGTGTTGCGGGCAGCTCGCCGCGCTCAACATCCTCCCAGGACATGGTCTGGTTCGGCGCCGCCACTACAATCGCAACCACGGCGTATGCGAGGACAAACGGGGTGAGAAGTCTGAACATTGTTTGGGCTCCGAAACTCGGCTCAGCACGCACGCGCACTGGCAAATTTCGTCCCCATAATTTGATATTAGCGCTTTGCGCTGACCAGGTCGTTAAACAGAACCAGCAAGTTTAAGAGGTCTCTGAAAACAGTTCCCGGCCAATCAAGAAGCGTCGGATTTCGCTAGTGCCGGCGCCAATCTCATAGAGCTTCGCATCGCGCAACAATCGTCCGGTTGGATATTCATTGATATAGCCATTGCCGCCGAGCAACTGGATCGCATCCAGCGCTAGCTTGGTTGCTGTCTCTGCCGCGTATAGGATCGCGCCAGCCGCATCTTTTCGCGTGGTCTCACCGCGATCACACGCCTTCGCCACGGCGTAAACATAGGCTTTCGCGGCATTCATTTGCACATACATGTCGGCCAGTTTGCCTTGCACCAATTGGAACTCGCCAATCGATTTCCCGAACTGTTTGCGATCATGCACATAAGGCACTACGACATCCATACAGGCTTGCATAATCCCCGTCGGCCCCGCGGACAGCACGGCGCGCTCATAATCAAGCCCGCTCATCAACACTTCGACGCCGCCATTCAGCGGGCCCATAATATTCTCTTCCGGAACTTCACAGTCTTCGAACACGAGTTCTCCGGTTTCTGAGCCGCGCATGCCAAGCTTGTCGAGCTTTTGGGCGACTGAGAAGCCTTTCATTCCGCGCTCAATAATGAAAGCGGTGATCCCCCGTGACTTCTGGTCAGGCTCGGTTTTCGCATAGACGATCAGCGTGTCAGCATCGGGCGAATTGGTGATCCACATCTTAGAGCCGTTGAGGATGTAGCGATCGCCTTGCTTCTCAGCACGCAATTTCATGCTGACAACGTCCGACCCAGCGCCGCTCTCCGACATGGCCAGCGCGCCGAGATGTTCACCGGTGACCAATTTTTCGAGGTATCGCGTCTTTTGATCGTCACTCCCCCAGCGCCGGAGCTGATTGACGCAGAGATTGGAATGGGCGCCATAAGAGAGCCCGACAGAAGCCGAGGCCCGCGAAATCTCTTCCATTGCCACGACGTGTTCGAGATATCCGAGCCCCGTGCCGCCCCACTCTTCTTCGACAGTGATCCCGAGCAGACCAAGCTCACCCATTTTCGGCAAAAGCTGGCGCGGGAACACATCTGTGCGGTCGATTTCAGCGGCCAGCGGCGCGATCTCGTTTTGGGCAAATCCTTGCACAGTATCGCGGATCATGTCCGCAGTTTCGCCAAGGTCGAAGTTAAGCGTGGGATATCTATTCGGAATCATAGCCGTGCTTTAGCTGGATGTTCCTCGCCTGCCAATCTAGATTCTGTCTAGATTCTGTGGCTAATCGCCGGACCGCAGCGCCCGAATGAAATAATAGGCCATGACCAAGAATAGCAAAATACCAAGCACGCTCAGAAACGCCGGCAAGTAAATCGCCAATGGCGTCTCTACGGTTTCGTCCGGGGCGATGAATCCGAAGAGACCATATCCACCTAAGACCGCACCAATCAGGGCGAGGACGCCATACGGAAGCGCGGCAAAAAATGTACCTTGCTGAGATTCCGCTTCGATCGCGCGATTGACTTTCACCGCTTCTTCAATCGACTCTGGCGAAACTTCGACTTCGGCCAAATCATCAATCACTGCGGTGTCACCGATCTGCGCGAGGATTTCGCCTTCGGGAGGATCGAGATCTGGCTCTTCGTCTAAATTCGGCGGCGGCGGCAAATCGTCATGTTGCGGCCAGACAGATTTCTGAACCCGCGCTTCGTCCTTTTGACCAGCCAGCTCAGAGATCGCGGCCGTGATTTCTTCCGGGGTGGCGCCATCGGTCTGATTGGGCGGCGTTTCCGGCGCGCTCTCACCGAGAATGCGGACCATTTGCTGGCGCACCGATTCAGCCGCAGCTTCGGTTGCGGTTTGCTTCGGTCGCTCATCTGGCGTGTCGGGTGTCTCAGCGGGCGGCGGAACGTGTTCGACCAATATTTCGCGTGGCTTGACCGGTGCCGGCAGGACTTCGGAGTCATGCATTGCGCGATAGAGCCGCGATGAAGCAACTGGCAATCGCCCGGGTGCGTTCAAGAAAAGCGCCTTCTCGGCGGCGCGGCGGCGCACCAGCGCATCAACAATCTGGACGCGGCCGCCAATTTTAGCGCGGCGCCAATGATCGAAAGCATGCGCAGCGTCCAATCTCTGGCCGCCATTCAAGGCGGCAACGACATCGCTGCTCGAAAACGCGCTCGGACCAATATTGAAGGCCAGCGAGACCAATGCATCAAACTCATTTTGCGTCATCGGCGCGAGCACACAGCGCATGACAAAGCGCTCGACAGGCGGCAAATCATATTCGCGCAGAATGGCTTCGGCTTCAATTTCGCTGAGCTGCTTACGCTCTTTGGCGCGGCGCAAGTGGCCGTATCCGATGATCCAACGACCATTGGGCAAAAGCTCTGAGCTTGCGCGGAACCCCTCAAACGCCTTGATGACGTCCAGTCCCGCCTGAGATGTGCGCATATTCAATGCCATCACCTGCTCCGGTTTGGGACAGCTGATCTGTCCAAGTCTCATGGGATTGCAAGCTCCGCGCCGTCCGCCTCAAATTTGGCTTTTACAGTAAAAACAGGGTGGCGAGTCCTAGGAAGCTGAAAAAAGCCATTGTGTCGGTCAGAGTTAGAACAAAGACCGATGAGGCCACGGCCGGGTCAGCCCCCATGCGCTTCAAGGTCAGCGGCACCAATATGCCGGACACACCCGCCCATAAGAAGCTGGCCAGCATAGCCGCGGCCAAAACCATAGCCAGCTTTACATCTTGAAACCAGAAGAAGGCGACCAATCCGACGCCAATCGCGAATATCACGCCATTGACCATGCCGGTGAGCGTCTCGCGGACCACGGCGCGGCGTCCAGCTTTGCCTTCCATCTCGCGCTCAGCAATCGCGCGCACGGCTACGGCGAGGCCTTGGCTGCCCGCATTCCCGGCCAAGGCGGCGACCACGGGCATTAAGATGGCGAGCTGAACCAAGCGGTCGAGCGTGCCCTCAAAAAGGGCAATAATCGCCGATGCGAGAAACGCCGTGATGAGATTGATCCCGAGCCAAGGCGCCCGAGCTTTGACCGATTCCCAAACCGTATCTGAGCCATCCGCGGAGGACACATTGGCCAGCGCCAAAAGGTCTTCGGTATTCTCTTCTTGAATAACGTGGACCATATCATCAACGGTGATCATGCCGACGAGCCGGCCCTCATGATCCTTCACCGGCGCTGAGGCCAGCGCGTATTTTTGGAATTGATAGGCGACTTCTTCTTGGTCCTGGTCGACATGAATGTCGGAGCTGAACGGCTCCATAATATCGGCCAATTTGATCACGCGCTCGGTCCGCAGCAATTGCGATAGTAAGACATAGCCAAGCGGCTTATTCATCGGATCAACGACATAGACCTCATAGAAATCGGTCGGCAATTCTCCGGCATTTTCGCGGGCATAATCAATTGTTTGGCCAATGGTCCAAAATTCGGGTGCGGCCAAATATTCGCGCTGCATCAAGCGGCCCGCAGTGTCTTCTTCAAACTCGAGACTGGCCTCGAGGACGGCCCGGTCTTCCGGCTCAAGCTCGTCTAAGATACGCTCACGGCGGTCTTCGTCGAGGTCTTCCAGAACCGCTGTTGCGTCATCTGTCTCAAGCTCATCAAGCGCTTCGACAACTGCCTCGTCGCTCATTGCTTCAACGGCGTCTTCGCGGACCTCTTCGCGCAGCTCAATCAGAATATCGGCCGGGAGTTCGCCGCCAAGCAAATCCACCGCCTCTTCAAATCGTTCGCTCGACAACTGCTCTAACAAGTCGGACGCATCGGCTGGATGCATCTGTTCGAGGGTTTCACGAATCCAGTCGCCTTGCTCCAAATCGATCGCATCCCGCATATCCGAGGCGAGCTGTTCGCGCTGCTCTTCAGCGTCATCTGAAGGGGATTGAGGCGTCTCCGTCATGTCGCCTGTTTGGCTTGATCGCCCGCCTGGCGCAACCGGTTTTTTGACCACCGCATCGCGCGATGATCTGAAACCGATTTTGAGCGGCCTAAAAGGGCCTGTCTCCCCTATAGCGGGGTCAGCGCCGCCATGCTCTATCTCGGCGAAAACCCAAATTACTATTTGAAATTGAGTAACTCGGACAAGGCTGGTGACACGGCAAGATAATGACCTAACCTGCGAAGCGACCGAGTTTTGTGGCCTCAACCAGGGGGCACTGAGGCAGATGGAAACGGTATCCATTGCAGCGGCCCTTCACACTAAAGAGGGCAACCATGAAACACAAACTTCTTAAAGCCACCGCGATTGGGCTTGGCCTTTCAGCAGCGCTTCCATTTGCTGCAACCGCGCAAGTCGACACCTGCCGCGATGGCACCAAGGCCGACAGTACGGAGGCGCAAAATTCGCTGGAATGCGGCGACGATGCGCAAGCAACACAAGATGGCGCAACCGCTATCGGCGAGGGAACCGAAGCGAATGGCGAAGGCTCCGTCGCGCTGGGCCTTGATGCTGTCGTCGCAACAGACGCGTCATCGGCAATCGCCATTGGTAACTTCTCGAACGCCAGCCAAGCGAATACAATCGCAATCGGAGCAAGTTCGACTGCGACCGTTGGTGAGGGTGCCGTTGCCATCGGCTATAATTCCAGAGCGGCCGGCACCGGGGCGACGGCGATCGGGGATGACGCAGACTCGGAGGGAAGCGGAGCCACCGCGATCGGTTCCGGTGCCGATGCCGCAGGCACAAATTCACTTTCCATCGGCTCTCAAGCCATGGTTGGAGACGTCCTAAACAGTATCAACGCCAATAATAGCGTGGCTGTTGGTGCTCAGGCCAATGTAACCGAGTTTCGCTCGGCGGCTTTTGGAGCTTTTTCCCAAGTTCGCGGATCAAACTCTGTAGCGATCGGGGCGAGCTCATTGGTTGGGGTATCTGGCGATGATAGCGTTTCGCTTGAGAATGCAGTCGCTTTGGGCTCGAACGCCTGGGCGCAAGCGAACCAAGCGACCGCCCTTGGGGCTTTGACAGAAGCCAATGCGGCAAATTCCGTTGCCCTAGGATTTGAGTCTATTGCGGATGAGGCAAATACGGTTTCCGTCGGACATGCCGAGGGCGCTGTCACCCAAGGCGTTGAATTGAAGCGTCGAATCACGAATGTCGCCGATGGCATTAACGCTTCAGATGCCGCGACGGTCCAGCAAGTGGAAGACCTATTTATATTTCTCTTCGAAGATGAGGATTTGGGTTTAATCGTGGTGAATGATGACGGCACACGCGATTCCGCCACCGCCGTCGGCGACGACGCCATAGCGATCGGCGACGATGCGCAATCAAACGGGATCGGCACGATTGCGATCGGCGCGGGAGCTTCGGTCGTCGGCGACAACTCGCTCAGCATCGGTCAAGATGCGGAAACAGATGGTGGTAATTCGATTGCAATTGGTGAGGATGCAGAAGCCATCGGCTTTCAAACCGTCGTTGTCGGCGTGAACGCAGATGCCGATGGCGAGGAATCGACGGCCGTTGGATTTGACGCTGATGTGTTTGGAGTAGCATCTGTGGCGATTGGACACCAAACGGTCGTTGGCGATTCCGACGATGACGTTGATTTCGGCGTCGCGCTGGGATCTCAGGCGACAGTGCTCGCCAATAATGCAACCGCGCTCGGCGCCAAGTCATCCGCCACCGCAGAGAATGCGGTAGCGATTGGGCAAGGCTCCGTCGCGGACACGATCAATACTGTTTCATTTGGCTTCGCTGAAACCTCTGCCGGCGCTGGCGACGGACTGACCCGCCGGCTCACCCATATCTCAGACGGCGTTTCTTCGTCGGATGCGGCGACGTTTGGTCAGCTCACTGAACTAACCACACGCGTCGACGATTTGGAGACGCTAACCAGCGGCTTCGGAGGTGCCGGTAGCGCTGAAAACACCCTGCAAAGCGGCGACGGGGCCAATGCTTCTGCTCCAGGTGCAGTTGCGCTCGGCGCCGGTTCTGAAGCGAGCAATGAGCGGGCCGTCGCGATCGGTCTAGATGCTGTGGCCGAAGGGTCCACCGCGGTCGGCGGCGGCGCTCGAGCGCTCGGTGCTGATTCCGCCGCCTACGGAGTCGATTCTCTCGCCGAAGCGGATCAATCCACAGCGCTTGGCGAATTCTCTGAAGCGACTGCGACGAACGCCGTGGCCCTTGGTGCAAACTCAGTTGCAGATCGCGCCAACACCGTCTCTGTCGGAACGGTGACAACCCAGCGGCAAATCGCCAATGTTGCGGCTGGAACGGCTGCGACGGACGCGGTGAATGTCGGCCAATTGGACGCTGAAATCGCTTCGGTGAGTGCCAGCGTGACGACGAATGCGGACAAAATTAATGGGAATACCGCAGATATCACGACCGCGAATAACAATATCTCAGCGAATACGACAAATATCGGCGAAAATACCGCAGATATTACAACTGCAAACAACGGTATCTCGGTGAACGCAGCCAACATCGGGACGAACACAGCAGAGATCGCTGGAGCCAATGGTAAGATTTCGACCAATACGACAAATATTAGCGTAAACGGTGCGGATATCGCGCTCATAAAAGCCGGTGTTCAAGGCGATGGCAGCCGGTTTTTGAATGTTGAGCAGCAAGTCACGGACACGGTCAGCACAGTCAGTACGCTGTCTGGAACGATCAGCGAAAACCAAACCCGGATCGCTCAGAATGAAGGGAATATCACGGCGAACTCACAATCGATCAACCTTTTGCAGACCGATTTCGAACAATTGCAAGTCAATGTCGACGCTATGAACCTTCGCTTCTCGCGCAATGAGAAAGAAATCGAGGAGAACACAGCCGGGATTGCGATCGCCAATGCCCTATCAGGGTCGACCTGGTTACAATCAAACGAAACCGTCGCCTTCTCTGCCAATCTTGGATATTATGATGGCAGTAGTGCTGTCGCGTTTTCGGGCGCGGCGAGAGTTAATGAACGGATCTCTGCGAATCTTGCTATAGGCTCGGTCCCATCCCGAGGCGATATTGGGGCTCGGGCCGGCGTTCGGCTCGGCTGGTAACTGAAAGGGGACATAGCGTGTACTTGCAGACCACTCTGTTAGGACTTGATTGTCCAGAGCAATTGCGCCTCGCCGATTTCGCAGTCCACTTGCAAAAAGGCGCGCTGGGCGTCGATGGCCCCAGACCAAAGTTCGGTCCAGCATTCGAGCAGGTCCTGCCGGGCTCGACCGGACAATCCCCGTGCGATGCGCAGGCCCGATTGGATGACCCGTTGGGTTTGATTTTCTCCCGTCTCGATCTCGCAATCATCGCCTAGTCCAGACATCATCGCAGCGAGGAATGCCGCTGTCTCAACCGTGCCGCCTTCGGAAACGTTCACCGCGTTTGCGAGGGCGGCATAGTTTTGTAATCCGGTCAGGCGCGCCGCATGCTTGGCGTGGGCTTTGGCAGCATCTGGCCCTAAAACGTGGATCAGCGCTTGCAAGCCGTTACGGATATATTCCATGGCGTAATTGCGGTTGGCTTTGGCGAGGCGTTCAGCGCTCCATGCCTGCGCCGGCGGCTGTGGCTGCAGCGACGGGTCAAAGGCTGGCGGACGCTCGCCCGGCGCTAAGACGAGCCGGTCGTCTTGGCTGAGCTCATGATCATATTCTTTGAAATAGCCGCACAGCCCATATTGGCCAGTGACATCTTCCGACACGCAAACAAATCCGAGCCGCGGATTATTAAGGCTGACACCGTTCTGGGCGTACCAGCCGTGCAGAAATCCGCGGCCAGCTTCGATCGGAATGCCGCAAATGGCAGGGCCGGCATACATCCAACGCGGATAGCGAAACCTGACCCAGGCTTTACGCGGCCCCTCTTCCATATAGTCGACGGCGACGCCGCCAATGCCATTCGACAGGACATGGTATTTCGCACACGCAATCGCGTGAGGCTGATCACTTAAACCAAGCTTTTCGAAACTGGACAGAAACTTTGCCTCATGCTGTCGCCGAAACAGATGGAACATCCAATCAAACACGGTCTGCTTTGATTCTTCGACCGCCACACGCAATTGCAGGCCTAAGAAATATTGGTGATGAAGCTGCGCTTGCGCTGCGATGGCCGCTTCTAAACGGCTCATTCGAACAGAGCCGAAAGCTCAGACTTTACCGCCTCGCTCGTGCCGTCAGGGAAGTTGCCAGTCTGAATGTTCAACATCATCACGCCTGCCGCTTGCATGCCCATGCTTTGGCCCAAGCGTTCGCCGACATCCGCCGACGCGGCGCTGATCGCAGGCAAGCTGCTAATCACTTCTTGCCCGGCTGTCGTTTGTAAAAACTCGCGATAGGCTTTCAGGCTCGCTGGGGACATTTCATCGAGATAAACGGCCACCAATTCATCGCCCATGCCCTCAAGCATGATTTCTAACATGGTCGGCATCATCATATTGACCATAGTCTGCCCGGCATCATCGCTAAGACGCACACCACCGCGCGCAAACTCTGCCGTCATGCTATCCCCCATCATTCCCGCCATCGCGCCCATCACCACGTTGAGATAGTCTTCGGTCAGCGTTGCCTCGACAATGTAACGGGCATCACTTTCGGGATCAGCCGACGCCATCGGTGTCGCTGAGAACAATATCGCTGAAACCGCGAGCGACTTAAAGACGGCCTGAACCATGGTGCTGAATCCTGTATCTGCTTTCAGATCAGACTAAGCATAGCCCCTGTGCTGGCTCAAGCATGCTTCAATGCATTGGCGGCGCGTTGATCAACTCTGCTTCGACCGCTTGTAACGCTTGATTGATGCCCGCTTCGATGTCGGGATTTAGCCCATCCTGATTTTCGATTCCTTGGCGCAGGTGATCTAAGAGGGCACGCATATCGCTGAGCAATTGCTCTTGCTGATCTGTCATGCCGCCACCTGCGCGAAATCAGCGCCAAGCCCCGCCTGCACGACATCACCGCGGCGATAGGTCAGCGCATCGGTCACGTCCGGCGCGAGCCCACGCATGATCTCTCGCGCCCGCTCATTCATGTGCGACTTTGCGGCGACGTAGGGAATGCCATCGGCGCCCGGCATGACTGGACCGAGCATCATTGTGTCAGGATAGATTTGCAGCGTCTGAACATACAAAGCCTCTGGCACGATGTGCACAATCTGCTCGACGAACCCGCTCTCAATGCAAAAATCGACAATCGCCAAGCGCAGACGCGGCCGAACATACCCGAACAGGGTTTTCTTATCCATGCGGCTGCGGTCATAAACGAGGCGCGAGCATTCCCAGATTTTAGGCCCCCGCTGCACCCCGGCCAGCGAACAATGCTCTGGAAAAATATCACTCATCAAATGCGGGCGCAGGGTCGGGCAAAACCGGACACTCGCGACCAGTTCATTGGTTTCTGGATGGCGCTCAATCAGATAGATTGTATCCTCATGATCATAAGCGTCGCGGTCATAACCGGGCTCGATCCCGGCGCCTTTCGCATCCCATTTTTGACTGTCATCATCGTCGGAGAAAAGCGTCCGAAAGCGCTGCTTGTGCATCTCATCGATGACACCTTCAGATTTATAGAAATCGTAATTCTCTTTGGTGATGACTTCGGCCATGGTGACACTCCTTGGTTAGTTGGAGTATCGCTCATTATGCAGACTCGGGGGCGTCCCCTAGGGGGGGGACTAAGGAAGAATCAATCCGCGCTGGGAAGCTGCCATCACGGTTTGGATCTTGCCATGGGTTTTAAGCTTCTCACTTGCGCGCTTTAAATGGGTTTTTGCGGTCTCTTCGCTAATCCCCAAAATATCGCCAGTCACGCCGAGCGATTTTCCCGCCGCGAGATAGTTGAGCACCAGTCTTTGCTGCTCAGACAAACGCGCCGCCTGTTGATGGTCAAACGGAAACGGCCCCTCAATACGATTGAGGACGGAAAAGCAATGCAAGCCAAAGGCGTGTAAAGTCGCGCTGTCTTGGACGCTATAATCATCCAAGTCATTGTCGGTGCCAATTGAAAAGCACCCCGGCCATGCGCCCATCGGGTGATATGAGAAGAACCAACCATTTGGGGATGACCAGTCTTGGCATTGTTCAATGACATCGCGGCCAAGCTTGTCGGCCTGCGCGTGCGCCTCGGCCCAAGTGAAGCTGGCTTTGGTTTCTAAGGCTCTGGCGACCGTGGGATCTTTCAGCGTCGTCCCGTCGGCGATCCGCTGATCGTAATATTCGGCGGGCCAGTTGTGCAGCTGCAAACGCTTATGGCCCCATTTGGCCGGGTTGACGAGATGCCCGAGCGAAAAATGCTTAAAACCGTAATAGGCAATGAAATCCTCTATGATCGGCAACACTTCCGCTTGGTCGTTGCAACCATTGACTTTTTCAATGCTGTTTATCCACAACTGGCCAATGGCATCTGTCGGGCTTCGCATGTAAGATAGTTAACACAGAGCCTTTGTTTTCTCCAGCAAATCAGGGACAAAAATGCTCCGTGAACGTATTTTACAGCTTTGGATTGTGCGCACACGAATTTAAAAATCGTATGCCGAGCAAAATAGAGTTTTGCATCTGCTAAGCTACAGTTTACCAAAGGCTGAAACAGCGTCGTCTAGATTGGGAGATAGACAATGAAAACACGGGCCGCCGTAGCGTTTGAAGCCAAGCAACCACTTGAAATCGTTGAACTCGACCTCGACGGTCCAAAAGCCGGAGAAGTGCTGATCGAGATCATGGCGACCGGAATTTGCCATACCGATGCTTACACATTGGACGGGCTCGATTCAGAGGGGCTGTTCCCGAGCATTCTCGGTCATGAAGGGGCCGGCGTGGTGCGCGAAGTTGGCGCCGGGGTGACCAGTCTGAAACCCGGCGACCACGTCATCCCGCTCTACACCCCCGAATGCCGCCAGTGCAAAAGCTGCCTGTCCGGAAAGACCAATCTCTGCACGGCAATCCGAGCTACTCAGGGCAAAGGCGTCATGCCGGATGGGACTTCACGTTTCTCGTATAAGGGCCAAACCATTTATCACTATATGGGCTGCTCAACCTTCTCGAATTTTACCGTCTTGCCCGAAATTGCTGTGGCTAAAATTCGCGAAGATGCGCCGTTCGATAAGACTTGCTATGTCGGCTGCGGCGTCACCACAGGCGTCGGCGCGGTGACCAATACGGCGAAGGTTCAAGCCGGTGATAATGTCGTCGTGTTTGGCTTGGGCGGGATTGGCCTGAATGTCATCCAAGGCGCAAAAATGGTTGGCGCCGACAAAATTGTCGGTGTCGATATCAATCCGGCCAAGAAGGAATGGGGCGAGAAATTTGGAATGACGCATTTCGTTAATCCAAAAGAGACCGCCGATGTCGTCGCTCATTTGGTTGAGCTGACCGATGGCGGTGCGGATTACTCATTCGATTGCACCGGCAATACTGAAGTGATGCGCCAAGCCTTAGAATGCTGTCATCGCGGCTGGGGCACGAGCGTCATCATTGGCGTTGCCGAAGCGGGCAAAGAAATCGCCACGCGGCCCTTCCAACTGGTCACTGGCCGCAATTGGCGCGGCACCGCTTTTGGCGGTGCCAAGGGCCGGACCGACGTGCCCAAAATTGTCGACTGGTACATGCAAGGCAAGATCCAAATCGACCCAATGATCACCCACGTGATGCCGCTCGATAAAATCAATGACGCCTTTGACCTGATGCATGCCGGGACAAGCATTCGTTCCGTCGTGGTCTATTAGCGCGATGCAGTTGGTTTCAGAAAATCGCAGCCATGGCGGCGCGCAATATGTCGTGCGCCATGCGTCTACGGCGACGCAAACCGACATGGTCTATTCCATCTTTGTCCCAGATCATGCCCCCGGCACGAAACTTCCCGTGCTGTGGTATCTCTCGGGCCTGACCTGCACGCACGCCAATGTCACCGAGAAAGGCGAGTATCGCCGCGCCTGCGCCGAACATGGCATCATCTTCATCGCACCGGATACGAGCCCACGCGGAGACGGCGTGCCCGATGATCCTGACCAAGCCTATGATTTTGGGCTCGGCGCCGGGTTCTATGTCGACGCGACGCAGGCGCCATTTGCCGAGCATTACCAAATGCGCCGCTATATCGAATCTGAATTGCCGGCGCATGTCGCTGAGCATTTCCCGATCGATATGGCCCGGCAGAGCATGACGGGTCACTCAATGGGCGGACATGGCGCGCTGACCATCGCACTCAGAAACCCGGGTCGCTTCAAAGCGGTCTCCGCCTTTGCGCCCATCGTCTCTCCGATCAATTGCCCTTGGGGTCAGAAGGCATTGCGCGGCTATCTAGGCGAGGATCCATCCGCCTGGCGTGCCTATGATGCCTGCGCCCTGATGGAAGATGGCGCGCGTCTGCCGGCGCTCAAAATCGATCAAGGCGCGGGGGATAATTTCCTTGAAAACCAATTGAAGCCACAGCTTCTGCAAGCGCTTTGCGAACAAGTTGGCCAACCGCTCTCAATGACCATGCGAGAGGGATATGACCATTCCTATTTCTTCATTTCATCTTTCATGGCCGAGCATATCGCTTGGCATGCCGCGTATTTGAAATAGGGTGGTTTTGTCTGCGTCGATGCTGCTAACAGGTTGAGACTATATCGGTTCTTTTATTCCCAGTCTCCACCGAGGGCGAGGTTCAGACCAACCCATTCATCCAGACGCGCGCGCTCAATCGAGACCAGATCGGCGTCAGAAGAGAAAACGCGTTGTTGGATGGTGAGCACGTCCAAGAGGTCGGTTTCGCCTTCATCATAACGCAAGCGCGCAATGCGGAGGGCTTTGCTCGCCTCTTCGGCGGCAATTTTCAAGGACACAGAGCGTTCGAGGAGCACAACGCTTTGATCGAGCCCGGATTCAACCTCCTGAAACGCATCGAGCGCGGTCTGGCCATAGGCGGCGATCGCCTGCTTTTGCTCAGCATTGGCTTGCAGGACTTGCGACTCCCGAAGCCCACCATCAATCAACGGCGCGACCAGGCTGGTCGCCGCTTGCCAAGCAATATTTGTCGGATTGAGCAGATTGGCGAGATCTGGGGACGAACCGCCAAGCGATCCGGTCAGGCTCACAGAGGGCATGCGCGCCGCTTTGGCTTGATCGAGGCTGTTAAACGCCGCGGCCACATTGCGTTCAGCAGCCACCACATCGGGTCGCCGTTCAAGCAATGTCGATGGAATGCCAGGGGCGGGTTGCGCAGGCATATCCGGCAACGCCTCGCGAACGTCCAAGTCTGCTGCGGGATAGCGCCCGAGCAGGACTTCCAAAGCGCGTAAAGCGTCTCTCTGCGCGCCCTGAGCGGCGGTGAGAGAAGCGCGCGTGCGCGCGAGGTCCGATTTGGAGAGGGCAACATCCTGAGAGGTTGCGAGCCCAAACTCTTGTTGAACACCGACAATCCGATCGGTCTCGCTCAGCGCATCCAAATTCTTCTGGGCGACATCGGCTTGTAGGCCTGCTTCGATCGCTAAGAAATAAGACCGCGCGACCGCAGCGGCCATCGAGTATTGGCTATACACATAATCGGCTTCGGCAGATTGCGCGCTGAGGGCAGCGGCTTGGTTTCCGGCTCGGATTCGGCCCCAAATGTCGGCTTCCCAACTGGCTTGCAAGCCAAGGCTGTAACTGTCAGCGCTCGCACCTTCGACCGAGCCGCCACGGCTCGCACTTGAATTGATGCTAACGACCGGAGACAGCGCCGCACCGGCCTGACCGGCGAGGGCCCAGGAGCGTTCAACATTCGCGGCAGCGGCTTGCAGGTTTCGATTATTCGCTTGGGCCTCGCGAACCAGTCCCAAAAGGACGGGGTCGTTCAGCTCCTCTAGCCATCCGGCTTCAACTTCGCCCACGCGTTCGCCGGCCATGGCCCAGGCATTCGGCGCATCCGGCAGTGAGCTTTTGGCGGCGGTCCCAGCTTCGGTCGGCGTCGTAATATTGGCACACGCACTGAGCGCGCCCACTGAAATGGCAATCGCAAGCGACCGGATCATGCGGGAACTCCATTTTCGTCTAAGGGTGCCTCGGCTGCAACGGACGGCGGTGGGGTTGCCGTTTCATCCTTCGAGATCCGAAACAGCAGCGCGTAAAGGACCGGTGTAACCAGCAATGTAATCAGAGTCGCAAAGGTCAAGCCGAAGGCCAGCACAACCGTCATCGACTTGAAGAAGGCATCAAAGTAAAGCGGCAGAATGCCAAGCACCGTTGTGAAGGCGCCCATGGTCACTGGCCGCAGGCGACTAGCCGCAGACTCCACCAGCGCATCAAATCTTGGCATGCCCTCGGCGATCATCTCGTCCGTGGAATCGACCAAGACAAGCGAGTTTTGGATCAGCAGTCCTGACAGCGATAAGAGGCCAAGAAGGCCCATAAACTCAAGCGGGGTTTGGGTCAGCACTAAGCCAACGACCACGCCGACAATCGCCAATGGCACGATCGACCAGATGACAATGGGTTGGCGAACAGCGTTAAACAGGACGACAACAACCAGGACCATTGCCAACAATCCAAGCGGAATTGTGCTGGCGAGCGAGCTGTTTGCATCAGCGGAATCGCCGGCCTCGCCTTCCCACTTTAGCCGATACCCGTCCGGAAGAGGAATGGCATCGATCTGCGGTCTAATCCGGTTTTGCAGATCACTGGCGAGCACGCCTGTGACCGGGTCGCACTGCGCTTTGATGGTCAGAACCCGATCGGTGCGCAGTAATTTTCCGTCGCGCCAGATCGTATCGACGTCATCAATCACCTGTGCGAGTGGAACCGGCTGCTGCGTGGTCGGGCTGATCACTTGGATCGAAGCTATACCCCAAGGGTCGGCCGTGTCCGCGACCGGTGAGCGCGAGATGATGGGGATCAGCCGATCGCCTTCACGATACACGCCGCGATCTCGGCCCGTGAAGTTCTCTTCTAGAGCTTCGGCGACATCTTTACGTGAAATGCCGACCCGTTCCCCTTTGTTTTCAGAATAGACGGGTTCCAGCACAGGGATCGGACGACGCCAGTCATCCTTGATCAAGACCGCATCGCGGTCGCTGGCCATAATCTCTTTAGCTTGATTGGCGAGCGCGCGCAGAACTTTTGGATCTGGGCCACTAAACGAAGCTTCAATCTTAGAACCGCCACCTGGGCCTAAGCGGAATTTCCAGACTTTGGCTTGGGCATCGGGGAAATTCGCGTCGGCATAGGCCTGAATCTCTCTAATCAAACGATCATTGTCGCGATAGTTCGAGGTTTTGGCGAGGATTTGCCCGAATGCGGCATTATCTGAGCCAGCATCATATGTCAGCATGTAGCGTAGCGCGCCGCCGCCGACCAAGGTCTGGACGTGTTCGATGCCTTCGATTCCGCTGACATAGGATTCCAGCCGTTCCATGTCGATTTTCGTGCGTTCAATATCTGTGCCCTCTGGCAAAAAATAATCGATGACGATTTGCGGAGAGGTTGAGGCTGGAAAGAACCCGGATTGAACGAACCGAAACCCGAAAATCGACAAGGCAAAAACTGCAAGCGTTGCGCCAAGCGCGAGTGCCTTGTTCGACAGAGCAGCGCGGATAATGCCTTTATAAGTCCGCATAAACCGGCCGTCTTCCTGAGGCGTTTCAGCAGCGCCCGCGGCAGCTTCGGGGAAGGCCCAATAACAAAATAGAGGCGTCACCGTGAACGCGAGCACCCAGCTTAGGCCCAGCGCAATCAACACCACCCAGAACAGGGAATTGGTGAACTCCGCGGTATCGCCTGGCGCAAACCCAATCGGCGCAAAAGCAATGATCCCAACCAGAGTGCCCCCAAGTAACGGTTTCATATTCTTGGCAGCGACTTCGCGGGCCACATCAAGTTTCTTTCGGCCGCGCTGGACGCCAACCAAAATTCCGTCCGTGATCACAACGCCATTATCGACCAACATGCCAAGTGAAATGACCAGAGCGCCGAGGGAAATGCGGTGCATCGGAATGCCAGCCACCCACATGATGAGCAGGGTCGCTGCCATCGTCAAAAGCACCGTCGCCCCCATGACCAGGCCGGAGCGGAAGCCCATGAACACCAACAGTGTGACAAATACGATGGCGAGCGCGCTAATGACGTTCCAGGCAAAGGCCTGAATCGACTGATCGACGACTTTTCCTTGATGGTAATATTCATGCAACGTCATGCCGATCGGGCGCTGGCTGTCGAGTTCAGCCAGTTTTGCGTCCAAGGCTTCGCCCATTTTCACGACATTGACGCCCGACAAGTTTGAAATTCCGATCCCGAGAGCGGGTTCGCCATCATATTTGATATATTGCTCTACGGGGTCGCGATATCCGCGAGTGACGTCTGCGATCGCCCCCAACCGGGTCAGCGCGCTGCCGTCTGATCCGCCGATAATCAGCGATTTTATGGCATCTACGGAGGCGATTTCTCCGGTCGGACTGATTTCGACACGGTTATCTCCCAGAACGATATCGCCAGCCGACGCAACCGTGTTTTGCTGGGCGAGCGTGTCATAAACCTGATTGAGCGAGACCCCCAAAGACGCCGCGCGATCACGCGCTACCTCGACATAAATCACCTCTTCCTGCTCACCGATAATGCCGACCTTCGCAACGCCGTCGACCAGCAAAAGATCTCGTCTAAGAGATTTCGCATAGCTGAGCATTTCGGCCGGCGAATACCCTTCCCCGGTCAACAGATAATAGACGCCGTAAACATCGCCGAAATCATCCTCGACGACAGTCGGCCCCGCACCGGGCGGAAGGCTCCGCTGGGCATCATTGACTTTGTTGCGGACCTTGGTCCAAACGATTTGCAGATCGGATTTGGTGCGTGAATATTCGAACCGAATTTCCACGCTGATATCGGACAATCCAGCCGAAGAGATGGACTCAACCGATTTCACCTCTGGAAGCTGTTGCAAGGCCGTCTCAAGAGGCTCAGTAACCTCATTCATGACTTCTTCCGGGCTCGCCCCAGGATATTGCGTGAAGACTTTGGCTATCCGAATTGTAAATTCCGGGTCTTCAAATCGAGACATGTTTTCGAATGCCAACCAGCCGCCAACCAAGGCGATGAGCATGGCAATGCAACACAGAAGCGGGTTCTTGATGGACCAAACAGCGCTGTTCATGGCGACGCTATTCCGGAGCCCAACGGCGAACAGTCATGCCGTCATGAAAGAAGGACACCCCTGCCGCGACGATTGTTTCACCGCCCAATAAACCTTCAGTGACAGTGACATACTCGCCGGCATCTGATTCAACGGCGACATCGCGCTTCGAGATTTTCATAGACGCTAAGTCCACAATCCAGACAAACGTTTCGTCGCCTTCAGCCAGAATTGCAGACAGCGGCACCGCAATTCCCTCCGCCACAATGCTGTCTGCACCGTTGAACAAGAAGGATGATTCCACCGTGGCCGTCATCCCAGGCAAAATGAAGAGCTCGTCTGGAGGAATGAAAGAAAAGCTGATCTCGTAAGTCTGTGTGCTTGGATCGGCTTCGCCTGAGGCTTCTTTGAACTGCGCCAGGATTTCGGTGTCGGGCGCGGCATCAAGTTTGACCCGAACACCGACCGGTTCAAGCTGAGGAATGCGGGCGATGATCGAACCAGGTATGTTGATCACCGCTTCAACTTCCTGACTTTGCAAAACGGCAATTGATTCCTTGGCCTGGATATTCTGGAATTGGCGCCCAGAAACCGTTGAAATAAAGCCTTGAAAAGGCGCTTTCAGAACGGTGTCGCTGACCGCTTTTTGCGCCGTCCGATAGGCAGCATCTGCAACGTCCCTTTGGGTTTTTCGGCTCTCTAAGACGCTGCGCGAAATCGCGTCCTCCGCGGCGAGCCGTTCAGCCCGCTCAAATTCGGTTGTGGCATTGTCAAACTCAGCCTTAGCTTGGGCCAGGCGGTTCAGGGCATCTCTTTGATCGAGCTTGGCCACAATCGTGCCCGCCGGGACTTCGTCTCCTTCGAGAACATTAATCTCTCGGATCTCTCCGGCCACTTGGAATGTAAGTTCGGCGGACTGCGCCGCGCGGATCACGGCGGGAAAAGACAAATCTCTCTGATTGGTCGCGGCTGCAACCTCAACCAATTTTGCCGGGCGCGGCGCCGGCGGTTCATCCGCGCTCGTATCTGTGCTGCCGGAACATCCCGCAAGCGCGACCAGCGCGATCGCAACACCTGAAATCATGACCCGCATAGCCACTCCACCCATTACCCGAATTCAGACCCTAGCATGTTCATCGCTAGGCCCGCTATCGGTATTGTCAAAAGAATTGAAAATGACATCAGGAACGTTGGTATTCAGCGATGCTGGCTCAATGAAAAATTGCGCAAAATCAATACGAGCGAACCTCACGCGGCCGGCACAAATTTAGTGTTTCATTTCCGTTCGCGATTTCATTCGCTCGTCCAAAACCAATACCGCACCGCCTAAGGAAGCGGTGCGGGCATTTAATGCGGCGTTGCAGCTTGATTTAGTGGCGGTTACCTAAACGTGTGCGACGACGGCGGCGTTTGGCCAGAATTTGCGGGCGATCAATCGGCGCGGTGTCGCCATCTTGGACCTCCGGCGCTTCGATGACGATGGCGATTGGCGTTTCGTAAGCCTGATCGTCAAAGACGAGAGCTGGCATGGCTGGGGTAATGTCTTGGGCGATGTCGATACGGTTGGTCATGGTTTTAGTCTCCGAATGTGTGATCCGCGCTTTGGCGGTGAGTGTTGGTTGGGGTGTACAGTTGAAACCTAGTGGCGGCCGGCGCGGCGCTTGGCCCGGCGACCGCGGCTCTCGAGCAAGCGAACTGGCTTCGGCTCAGCTGTTTCGTCGACTTCAAAAGGGGCTTCGACAATTGTCAGCGTGACGGCGTTTGGGGCGGTCTGAGCTGGCTCATTATAAGCGAACGCTGGCGTTGCGATGGTGGTGTCGGCGATGGTTTTGATCAGGTTAGTCATGGTTTTAGTCTCCGATTGTGTGGTCCGCGCTTTGGCGGGAATGATTGTTAGGGGTGGACAGTTGGAACCTAGTGGCGGCCGGCGCGGCGCTTGGCCCGGCGACCGCGGCTCTCGAGCAAGCGAACCGGCTTCGGCTCAGCTGTTTCGTCGGCTTCAAAAGGGGCTTCGACAATTGTCAGCGTGACGGCGTTTGGGGCGGTCTGAGCTGGCTCATTATAAGCGAAAGCTGGCGCTGCGATGGTGGTGTCGGCGATGGTTTTGATCAGGTTAGTCATGTGTGTTCTCCATTTGTGTGTCAGCCCCGTTGGCTGTGAGGAGAGAGATGACCGAAGCGCCGAAAAACATCCTGACGCGCTTCTGATGGATATATTAAAAAATATTACGGCATTGTATTTATTGAGTAATATTAATATTATTTGCTTTTGGTAGGCCTATTGGGCGATTGTGTTAAAAGGGTTTCAACCAAAGAGAATGGAAGACTTTACATGAGTGCCGATGCCATTCTGACGGAATTTAGCGATGTCGAACCGTTTCAGATTGAAGATGTCACCATCATCCCCCGGCAACTCATTCTCAAAAGCCCGCGCGGGGAATCAAATGTTGAGCCAAAAGTCATGGCGCTGCTCGTCACTTTGGCTGAACGAGAGCTCGACGTTTGGACCCGGGCCGAACTGATTGATCGGATTTGGGGGATTGAATTTGGCGGCGATGAAAGCCTGACCCGGGCCGTTCACGGATTGCGCAAAGCGCTTGGCGAGCCTCATGGATTGCGTGTGGTGATCAAAACGCTGCCGAAAGTTGGCTATCGATTGGACGCCGATGTTTCGCCCTTGGTGGAGCCACAAGCGTCAGCGGCGGCGGCGACCGCGGAACCTGAGCCCGCGCCCCCAAAGGCCCCTGCCCCGGCGACCATTGCCGAGAAAAACCATTTCACCGGCTCACTCAGCCGCCGCGAACTCTTTCTCGCCGGCGGCGTCGCGGCCGTCGCGGCGAGTGCGATCGGCCTCAGACTGGTATCGGGCGGCGGCGACGCCGGGTTATTTCAAACCCGCAATAGCCTGGTGATTCTGCCCTTTTCCAATGGCATAGGCGACATCGCCTTTGACTATCTCGCCTCCGGCATCTCCGAAGAAATCCGCCACGGCTTGAGCCGCAATCAAGCTTTGAGCGTGGTGGCGCGGCGTTCCTCAGAAGCGATTAAGCGCCGGGAGCTGAGCAGCTCCGACATTGCAGAGGAGTTTGGTGTCTCGCTGATTTTGGATGGACGGTTGACGAGATCCGGCGACAGTGTGCGCTTATCCACTGAACTGATTGAGGCCCAATCCGGGATCACACGTTGGTCAGAGGTCTATGACGCCCCAAGTGAGCGATTGCTGGCCATTCAAACGGCGGTCAGCGGACAAGTCAGCCGCGAAGTTTCGGAAGATCTCACCGACGAAGCCGTATTGACGCTCGGGCTTCCGACAAACCCCGCCGCGTTTGACATTTATTTACGGGCCAAGGATCAACTCGCAAAGACGGTTACGCCAGATGATGCGCTTGCCGCTCTGGACGTGCTGGAGCAAGCAATCACGCTCGATCCCAATTTTGCGTTGGCGCAGACGACCAAAGCGCGCTGGCTGTCATGGGTCAGCGGCGCAGGCAGTGATGCGACAGCCGCCTCAGCCTATTTGCAAGAGGCTTTATCCTCCGCGGAACGCGCACTTGATCTCGCCCCTTCCCTCGCCGACACCCATTCGACGCTCGGATGGGTGCGTTTCTTCTCAGCCTTAGATGTCGCAGGCGCGGCCGATCCGTTCGAACAATCAATTGCCCTAGCGCCGAATGATGCGGTGATACTGGCGCGCTATGCGCCCTATATCGCTTTAGTCGGTCAGGCCGAAAAAGCCCGGCGCACGATCCAAAATGCGGTTCTGCTCGACCCTCTCAATCCCGGGATTCATCGCACCGCCGCGATGATTCATTATTATGGCGGGCGGCCGGATCAAGCGCTCAGCAGTATTGCAGAATTACAGAATCTGCAGCCGAATGCCTCCGTTTCGCAATATTGGAAGGGGCGCGCCGAACTCGGACTGCAGCAGGCCGAATTGGCCATTGAGACCTGTGAGAGCGAACCGAATTTAGATGCAAAGCTGTCCTGCCAAGGGATAGGCTACGCCCGCGCCGGTGATCCCGAGCAAGCCTATGCCGCCTTAGCCGAACTAAACCAAGAATATGGCGACAAAGCCGCGTATCAGCAGGCGCAAATCCTCGCCGCTTTAGGCGAAGATGACGCGGCGATGGAGGCATTGTCGCTGGCCTGGCAAAAACGCGATGCTGGGCTGGTCAGCCTCAAGGTCGACACTGTGTTTGATCGCCTCCGCGACCGAGAGGACTTTTTGTATTTGCTAAAATCGATCGGCTTCGGTACCGATTAAGCGAATAGAGGGACCAAATTCATGAAACAGACTTCAATCATTCTTGTCGCCGCGGCCTTTATGGCGGCGTGCGGCGCCCAAGAGACGCCAGCAGCTGAAGATGCGGCCGCCGCGGCGGAGCCAGCGGCAGCAGAAGCAGCTGAAGAGGTTGTCGCCGAACCAGAATGCGATCCAACCGACGATTCTTGCGAGCATACCGGCACCGTTATTGTGCCCCCAGATCGCGGTTAAGCATTATTCGGCGCTTTGATCTGCGCCAATCACGCTCTCAATCCATTCCGTATAGCTGGCGACACGGGTATAGACCCCTGGTGTGCCATCGCCCGTACATTCGGTTCCGCCCCAGCTGACGATGCCAACCAGCCGCGCATCTTCTAGCGTATTGCCTTGAATAACTGGGCCGCCGCTGTCGCCAACGCATGTTTTGCGAACTTCGTCGCGTGCGCAAAACACGCGTTCATGGAGATTTGCTTGTGATTCCGGCTCAAAATAGTCGTCTGACCGGCAGTCTTCGAGGGAGATGATTTGGAGGGCTGCCTCTCGCATGTCTCGTGACCGGATGCCGCTGACGAACCGATTGAACTTGCCCCACCCAAACGCGCGAACCATAGCGCCGTCTTCGAGCCCGTCTCCGGTGTCATCGAGCCTAAGATAAGTCACGGTATTTTCGGCGGGTTCCGCGCTGGCAGAACGCACATAGTCTGGTGCGACGGCCATTGGCTGGATAACATCAACATTTGAAGCGCTCATTGACGAATCAGCGTTCTCACGGGGCGGCCGTTTAAAGCTAAACCTCTGTAGCTCTTCCCCCGTTTTGGTATCCCAAAGCCGAAGAAAGCCGTTTCTCCCATAGGTGATGAATTGGGCGCCGTCTTTCCAAATCGTAACCCCTTCGACTATGCCGCCATGGTAAACCATTTGAAGGCGCGCCCCACTTTCCAAATCCCAGACCTGGACGGCGCCTGACTCTGTCACCGCGAAGAGTTTGCGGCCATCTGCGCTGATATAGACGTTTTGCAAGGTAACATCATGCTCGATTGAGAAACTTGCGGTACATTTATCCACGGCCGGCGAACAGGAGCTCAAGTCCCAGACTTCAGAACGACCCAAATGACTCCAAACGAGCAGTTTCTGATCATTAGCAAAGACTTCGAAACCCAGGGCTTGCGTGTTCGTTGGCTCGACACGCGCGATCACCTCTCCGGTGTCCAAATCAAAAGCGTAAAATTGACGAAGGTAGGGCGTATATGCTCTTGGCGTCATAGTATCGGAATCGGGGCTCGCACTATCGGGGACGTCCGGATTGTCCCTCACTGTCACGACATGGGCGCGTTTGGCTGGCTCAGAGACCTCAAAAGTCTGAACTGTTTCGGTTGGGCTGAACAGGGTCATTCGGGAAATGCGCACATGTGACTCTATATCCCAAAGCTCTGCCAGGCGACCATAAGGGTCACGGACCAGGAGATGGCGGCCATCATCAAGAAGTTTTAGATCGACGTTCACCGATCGCGTGAGGTTCGGAAGGTCTGCAAGATCAAGCCCGGTCATCGTATCGATAATCATGAGACGATAAGGATTTTTGAAAATGACCTTCGATCCGTCCTGATCAACCCAGTATGAAGGGGTCTCAGGAAGAATGATAGACCGGACCAAAGCATCGCTCAGCGTATCAACGACTTGCAATTCGTTTAAGCGAAAATCTCTCAGGATCAATCTACGTCCATCCTCAGACTGCCGAACCAAAAGGAGATCCTCTCCCGCCAAACGTTCATGAACGATTTGGGTCGTCTTGTCGGACGCGAAAACGTCGACAACCCTTTGTGTGCCGAGCTTATCTATGGTGAACAGCAGAGTGCTATCCGCGATCGGTCTGACCGTCTCCAGCCCCTCTGGAATCTCAATTCGGCCCATAGGTTTGAGAACTTTTCGGCTCGACGCCTTAATCAGCCCGTCTTCTGCCGACCAACTGATAATGGCGATGCCGTCATCTATCAAAAAGGAGTCTGCGACCCCCTCGTGCTCAAGAAAGCGTGCGTCACCGCCCGATAAAGGCGCGATTGTAACGCCTTTATCGGGGACCGTGCTTAAGAGGCTGTTCGTGTCGGGAATGCGATCAAGACGAGACTTAAAACTCGTTGACGTGAGCACCTGCCAAGTCTCTGTATCGATTGCATGATAGGTGCCGGTCGCATCAATCGCGCTCAGCAGGGTCTCATTTTCCTGGAAGCTGGCGGCTAAGACAGCGGGGGCTGGCGGCGCCATATCTTCTAGCGCGCGTTGCGATATGACATTCGCTGACGTCTCACTTGGATCAAACCGCACGAGGGCAATGTCATTTTGGCGCACAGGCGTGCCGGGTGGGTCGAACCTGACAACCTCCTTGACGTGGTAGAGATGGCCAGCGTCGCTTGCGATACTATGGACCCCCAAACGGATCCCATATTTGTTGTCGTGTTTGGGGTCCTTAAAACAGTGTGATGCGGTAACGGCCCAATTTCGCGCAATCAGCGTGGCCCCGCAGATATGACGAGTGGACCATAATGGGCGATCTTCAAGACCCGCCTCAAGACCGGCCTGCATCAAATCATTTTGAGTTACATATTGCGGATGAAAGAAGATTTGCGCTGCGAAAGGGGCGATGTTTTCAGGCGCTGCGTTCACGGTGTATGTTCGGCTTGTCGTTGTGCGAGTCTCCCCTTGCCCGCATTGCCAACTGGCATCCTCTTGCGGCTCACAGGCAGCACTTCTCCCCCGAGACGTGCCTTCCCAACTGACGCGGTGCAATTCCGCGAGCGTGAGGTCTGGCAATTTCATGTCGACGGGCGCTGGCTCAAGCGTGTCAGATGTCCGGCTGCAAGCGCTCAGCGCAACAATCGCCATTGCAATGAAAACAAGCCTACGCATTGTTCCAACTCCCCCTGGTAAGCGCACTAGACCTCAATCGCTTCCGTTTTGAAAGCCTTTTCACTTATTAAGCGTACTGCCCGAAACCGCCCGCCCCGCGCGCTATTTTGGCCGAGACGCGCGCCCTGATTTGCCTGTAAAAAGCAAATGCCGACAAAATTTCAAAACTAAGTCGCCGGACCGGAGCAATACTATGGTTTTTGATTGGGTTGAAGAGATGCCGCTCCCCGGCGGCACCGAAGCCGAACGCTTTGGCCCAAGAACACCAATTGGTGGTCTGTATCCCGACGACCTGGTCTATACTTCGGGGCCGATTGCTTAGAAAGCAGGTCTTTTCGAAACAGAACCGTCAATCGCGCAAGCGCCGGTCTTACTAAACTGGCGCCGTTAGACCAGGCGGTTTTCATTCGTGCATTTTTTCATGAACCAATCCAGTCTCAGATAAGATCCCTGCGAATAACCGTCCCAATAACCGGCGATAAAAGGCGCGGCTTGGTTTTCCTCGCGTTTGTCAATATTCAGCACGCCGGCGCAATACCCGACGCTAAACCCGTGCGCATAGTCGGTGCCGCATTGATTGGCTTCGAACATCTGTCCCGCGCAAACCTCTTGGCAATTGCCTGGACAGCCTTCGGGCAGACTGCAGCTGACGGGAGAAAACGCCAATAGCATGAGGAATAAGGCGTGAGCGCGTTTCATATCGGGTGTCCCTAAACACAGCTTGAGCCAATTATGCCGCAGCCGCGCTAACGCCAGAAAAATCAGAACCCAAAAATTTAGTTCAAACCGATGCGCGCCCGTGCGACGAGTATTAACCCAACTTGGTGACCCCCGCAGCGAGCGTTAAAAAGCGCTTCCAAAAAGCAGTCGCTCGCGACGTCTCGTTTGGGTCAGGAGGGGACGTTGATAGAGCGGCTTTCTTGGCGCCCCTGTAAAAGCTCGGAAAGCGCCGCGATTAAGCCGGTTTGGCATTGTCAGTGATTGGATGAATGTTTCAAAACCGCTCTCAATGGGCGCAAAGAGCTTTTCGTCGAATCCGCTCACTTGCGGTAGAGACTATTGGTGCGGCCGAGAGGACTCGAACCTCCACGGGTTGCCCCACAGCGACCTCAACGCTGCGCGTCTACCAGTTCCGCCACGGCCGCACGCCGGGTAGAGGGCGCCATATACGCGGCAGTGACCCGATTGTGAAGTGAAAAGTCTACGCTATATGCAGTGAGATGACAGAACGGCCAAATGTCGAATGGGCGATCAGCCAGACCCCAGTCTCGTACGCGGCGGCGCGGCTTGCTATGGAGACCCGCGCCCGGGCCATCCGGGAGGCCGGCGCCCCTGAATTGATTTGGTTATTGGAGCACGAACCACTCTATACCGCCGGCACCAGCGCCAAGCCGAGCGACTTAAGAGACCCCGAGCGCTTCCCGGTCTTTGATGCGGGTCGCGGCGGCGAATATACCTATCACGGACCCGGCCAACGCGTTGTCTATGTGATGCTGGATGTCGCCGAGCGCGGGCGCGATGTGCGCCAATTTGTGGCCGATCTCGAACGCTGGATTATTGAAGCTCTAAAGGCGTTTAATGTCGACGCCGATGTCAGAGAGGGCCGGGTTGGCGTTTGGGTTGATCGCACGCAGCCCGGGGGACAGGTGCGCGAAGATAAAATCGCAGCGATTGGTATTCGGCTCAAACGCTGGGTCAGCTTTCACGGTATCAGCCTCAACGTTGAGCCAGACTTAGAGCACTTTCAAGGGATAACGCCATGCGGGATTGATGATCCGCGCTATGGCGTCACCAGCTTGGTTGATCTTGGCCTACCTGTCGATATGGCCGACGCGGACGACGCTTTGAAGCAAGCCTTTGAGCGCGTTTTTGAACGCGCCACCGAGGTCTGCGCGCCGCCAGCTTAACCGAACGGCCCAGCCGGTTCGAGATCGGCAATCTGCGCCTCATCTTTGTCTTTGCCAAAATTCGGCACCCGCGCGACCCACAGCAGGCTCCAAATCATGATCAGCGTGTTGAACCCGACAATGATCATGGAGAAGGTGCCGATATTCGGGCGCAGGATGAACGCTTCTTTGCTCGGCAACGGGTTTTCGGCGCTCGGTCCTTGGTTCCAGTCGCCACCACCACCGCGCTGACCGCCGCGTTGTCGTTCTCCGCCTTCAGCGCCTTCAGTGCCCTCGGCTTCGGCGATCGCCGCCTCTTCTTCAAGCCGCGCTTGTTCCTCAGCCGCTTGCTTTTCGCGCTTTTCTTCTAACTGCGCCTCGCGCCAGGCGGCGGGGTCTTCAAGAAATTCAGCCCGCTCTTGATACAACTTATCATAAGCCTGTGCTTTGTCCGCGACACCGAGCAACATCAGCCCCGCTCCGAGCACCACGGGCAATAAGACAATCAGCGCCCGCAGGGAAATTTTGCCGGCATGGTTCAATCGCCGCGTATGAATGACATAGGACATGATCGAGGTCAGGCCCAAGACGACGGCGATCAGATAGCCATGAAACACGCTTGCACCGGCCGTGTCCGCGCCCACGATTCCCATGATGGAAATGATCGCGCCGACCCCGACCCAGGTTAGCAGGCCCATGAAAAACAGCATCGTCCAGGCCCGGGTAAAGTGCAGCTTGGGCGACTCGCCAGTCGGATTGAACAGGGTGTCCAGCCAATTCATGCGGGCCGGCAATTGTTCTTCGTCCGTAATCCAAGGGCGATCCGGGTCGAGGGCCGTCTGGGAGGAAATAGCATCGCTCATGGCGAAAAGGTCCTTCGAATATCTCTTTATGAGTGCGCTTATACACACCTTTTCGCTTTTATCAATAAACGATAAATTTTTATCGACAGTCGCGCTGACCTAAAATGTATCCGCGGCAGATGTCCCCGGCACAGGGCCATGCTTATTTTCACGCGGATCGGTTTTTAGGAAGCCGACGATCAGAGCAAATAGGGCATTGGTTGCGACTAACAAGAACAAAGACGAGCGCTGCATCAGCCCTTCAAGACTGGTCATCAAAATCTCAACGCCTTTCATGGCCTCGGCGGTATCGCCTTTCTCAGACAGCTCCATCACCCCTTGAAAGATTTCTTTCTGCTCCGGGCTCATGAAGGCTGGCCACACGGCAAACATCAAAATGATCAAGACAATGACCTGAACGATCACTGCCGAGATCCAAATCGCAATCACCCACCAAGCTGTCTGGCCAGCATCATGCAGCCGCTTCCCGTAAACGCAGATATAGGGAAAAATCAGCGCATAAGAGATCAATCCGATCGATGGATTGATCAGCCATGCGCCGGCTGAAACGACGACACTCGCGACGGTGAGGAGAATCATGCCCTGCCAAAAGCGATGACGTGCGATTCGCCCATTTGGATTGAAGAGAAGATTGCCCATGCCGAACTCCTTGAATTGCCGGCAACCTAGCGTCATTCACCATTGAGGCAATGTCTGGATCGGAGTCTATTCGAACTCGACCATGATTTCGTCAGCGGCAACGCTGTCGCCGGCACTTACATTGATCGCTTTGACGATGCCATTGGCTTCAGCGCGGATAATGTTCTGCATTTTCATCGCCTCAACGATACAGACGGCTTCGCCTTCTTGAACGTCCTGGCCCATCTCGACATCGACCGAGACGACGAGGCCAGGCATCGGCGAAATGATCATTTTCGAGAGATCGGGCTTTTCTTTCTCTGGCAGACGCTGATGCATTTCTGCGACAGCCGGCGCACAGACCAGCGCGCGCAACCGCACGCCGCGATGCCGCAAGGTGTAGCCTTCTGATGCTGCCGCGATTTTCACCGAAATCGCCTGGCCATCAAGCACGCCTTCCATCAACGGGCGGCCCGGCACCCAGTCTGTGACAAAGGCATGGGACTTTTTGCCAATCTTGATCGTGGCCTCACCCTCGCCCAGCGCCAGATGGATCGGCACATGTTTGTCGCCAAGGATCACCACCCAGTCTTCCCGCAAAGCGCCAACGGGCGACATTCGCCCCGTGACTTGCCCTGCCCGGCGCGCCTCGACGCCGTGGGCATAAGCCGCGGCAATGGTGAGCATTGTGGATTGCGACTTTGTCGGCTCAGTGCCTTGGAACCCGTCCGGAAATTCGTCTTTGATATAGGCTGTGGTGATGTCGCCAGAACGGAACCGGGCTTCATCCATAACCGCAGCGCAGAATGGCATATTGTCTTGAATGCCTTCAATGTGAAAACGGTCCAGGGCTTCTGCTTGGACGTCCAAAGCATGGTTTCGATCTTTTCCGTGGGTCACCAGTTTGGCGATCATCGGGTCATAAAACATAGAGATTTCGTCGCCTTCACGGACGCCGCTATCCATTCGAACCTGTCCCCCTGCGAGCTCGCCTTCGACGGGTGGGATGAAGCGTTTCAAGCGACCAATCGAGGGCAGGAAATTCCGGTAGGGGTCTTCAGCATAGACGCGGCTCTCAATCGCCCAGCCATTAATCTTCAGATCTTTTTGTTTCAGCGCCAGTTTCTCACCATAGGCTGAGCGCAACATTTGCTCGACCAAGTCAACGCCCGTGATCATTTCCGTCACCGGGTGCTCAACTTGCAACCGCGTATTCATTTCAAGGAAATAGAAGCTCTTATCGGCGCCAGAAGCAACGAATTCGACCGTCCCGGCGCTGTCATAATTGACTGCTTTTGCAAGCGCGACGGCTTGCTCTCCCATTTTTTTGCGCGTCGCATCGTCAAGCAATGGCGATGGCGCTTCTTCCAGCACTTTTTGATTGCGGCGCTGGATCGAGCATTCCCGCTCGAACAGATAAACGCAATTGCCATGCTTATCGCCCATCACTTGGATTTCGACATGGCGTGGCTCTAGAATGAATTTCTCGATGAAGATTCGATCATCGCCGAATGACGCTTTCGCTTCGGCTTTCACCGCCGGATAGCCTTCTTCGGCATCCTTATCATTATGAGCGATGCGAATACCTTTGCCGCCGCCGCCAGCAGAGGCTTTGATCATCACCGGATAGCCAATCTCTTGGCTGATTTTGACGGCTTCTTTGGTGTCGTCGATCAGGCCCATATGGCCGGGCACAGTCGATACGCCGGCTTCAGCAGCGAGCTTTTTTGAGCTGATTTTATCACCCATCGCTTCGATCGCGTGGGGGTTAGGCCCAATGAAGATGATCTTCTCTTTTTCGAGCCGCTTCGCGAATTCGGGGTTTTCCGACAAAAAGCCAAAACCAGGATGCACCGCTTCCGCACCGGTTTGCTTTACCGCGGCGACGATTTTATCCATCACGAGATAAGATTCGGCCGCAGGTGATGGCCCAATATGGACGGTCTCATCGGCCATTTCGACGGCCATAGACCCCGCATCAGCATCCGAATAAACGACGACTGTCTTAACCCCGAGCCGTCGGCACGTCTTAATCACACGAACAGCAATTTCACCTCGGTTGGCGATCAGGATTTTATTGAACATATACAGGCCCCGCGCGTGTTTTGTCTTTGGTCCGTTGCCGGACTTAGATCGCGTGAGAATGAATGTCGAGGTTGCCGCTTGGTCAAACAGCCTAAGCCGATGCGGCGAGCCCCTGTGCGAAACCTGGCGCTTCGGTTTTCAAGAATTCCAACAAGGCCAGCTCCGCAGGAGAAACTTTGCCGTCTTCCTTGATGCTCGAGAGCAACCAATCATTTTCGAGGTCCGTCACTTTTTCGGCCTCGCGAAGGGCCGCATCTTCTGCAGCACGCCGGGCTTTTTCAGCCTTTTTGCGATTATAAGTGATCGCCTCAAACCAATTGCCCGAGCCAAAGGACGCACCCATACGGGCGAAAAATCCGCCGACATTAGACGACGTGTCATTGAGCCAATCTTCGCGCGCCAACGCGCTTTCGACGGTTTGTGGGGCCGGATGAGCGCGGGCCATTAAATGGTTGCCAACCGCGCGCGCGAACAGATCGTTCCAAGTCGATGCATTGCGGGCCTCGGCAATCTGATCATTAATCTTGAACAGGATTGCGGCTTCGTACTGGCTAACCCATAGACCGCCATCACCAGCGCCCGCATAAAGTGCAAAGCGCAACCGCTCGACCATCTTCAGATTGGCTAAGCCGTCCGAAATAATCCGATCGGCAATCGCATCCAACGTGAATTTGGCGAGCTTCGCCGGTGCCCCTTCGGCTTTACGCAATAGGGCGATGAGCAGGTCCATCTCGTCTAGTGTTGGGGTGTGATCGTCGGTTTGCACCTGGGCGATGACCCAGTCGGCTTCGTCGTCCGTGATCCACCCTTCAGGCGGTTCGCGGGTCAGCAAAAAATCGCACATCGCCTCTTGGAAACGGCTCTGCCAGGCCGGATCGGAGGAGCTCAGCATATCGCTCAGTCGGAACAAGGATTCCGCTTCGGCACGGCTGACAATGCCATCTTGGTATATCTCATTGACGATCCGGTGAGCTTCGCCCTCAGAAATCTCACCGAGCTGCGCCACGTGTGCCATGAGTACTTTAGTCGCCTGGTCCATCGAAACCTCGTAATCGATCTAACCAGCACAGTCCCAAAAACCGGTTGCTATTCGGTTTACGCGAAAACCAAGTCGATGTGCAAGAAGCGCGTGAAGAGGTGCATCAGGTCGCGCGGCATATCTTTGGGCAGCAATCCATCGACCGGATCATCCTTGCGAACGACCATTGTATGACCTTTGGCTTCGTCGACCCGAAAGTAATTCATGGCCCAGTCGGGAAACGCCCTTTGCGCAATGTTTTCCCCAACAATTTGGACAACGCCCAGATGCCGATCATCGGCCAAAATCCGCTGGTATATCTCTAAAACTTCGTCACGCTCGCCCTCTAAAGCTTGCATGAAATGTCGCCCATTGTGCGCTAAAAATCCGGTAATCCGGCGCTCATCATTATTGGAAATTGAGACATCCAGAATATTTCCGATATCGAACGCGCTCAATCCCTCTGCGGGCGTGCTGACATATACAAGTCGATACAACATTACACTCAGCTATAATTAGACCTGAAATGGGCGCAATCGGATACAAGTCGAGCGTGTTTTTCAGCCGTTTAGACGCCGCGAGACGGGTAATAAAAACTGGTGCTGGAAGTTTGCGTCATTCACTGTCATATATACAGCTCGCTATACAGAGCTCTGAGAAAGCCGAAATGATGACTGACGCTGAATTGATGACCCCAATGCGCACTGGAGAAATCCGGATCCATGACGAGGCCGGGTTTGACGGCATGCGCAAGGCTGGCCGTCTGGTCGCGGAATGTTTGGACATGCTTGTCGGCGAGGTTCAACCCGGTGTCACAACCGCCCACATTGACGATTTAATCCGCGAATTTGTCTATGATCATGGCGCCCAATCGGCGACGATCGGCTATCGCGGCTATCGCCATGCGTCTTGCATTTCCCTCAACCACGTTATCTGCCATGGCATTCCAGGCGATCGCGCCTTTAAAGAGGGCGATATCGCCAATATTGATGTCACTGTGATCGTTGATGGCTGGCATGGCGATCACTCGCGCATGTATGCCGCGGGCGAGCCAAAGCGCATCGCTGGCCGACTGATGGACGTCACCTATGAGTCGCTGATGGCCGGCATCGCCGCGGTCAAACCTGGAAACCGGTTCGGAGATATTGGCGCCGCAATCTCGCAAGTCGCCCGCAAAAACCGTTTCTCAGTGGTTGAGGATTTTTGCGGCCACGGGCTTGGGCAGCTTTTCCACGATGAGCCAAATGTCGTGCATAGTGCCCGCGCTGGCACTGGCCCGATCCTCAAAGAAGGCATGTTCTTCACGATTGAACCGATGCTAAATGTTGGCCGTAAAGACGCGGCGATTTTGAGTGACGGGTGGACCGCTGTGACTCGTGACCGCAAATTGTCGGCGCAATTTGAGCATTCGGTCGGTGTGACTAAAGACGGTTGCGAAATCTTCACCGCCTCGCCGAAAGGCCTACACACGCCCCATACGGTGCGCGATTGAACCAGAAACCTGCCAAACCGCACTGGCAGGGACACCGGGATCGCTTGCGTGGCAAACTTTTAAAGCGCGGGCCAGAAACGCTTGACGATTACGAACTCTTAGAAACGCTGCTCTTTGCGTTTATACCGCGCCGAGACGTCAAACCGATCGCTAAAAGCTTATTGCAACGCTTTGGATCACTGTCGGCCATCCTCGCGGCCCACCCCACTGAATTGACCGCTTTGCCTGGCATCGGCCCGAGCGCCGCAGCCTATTTGAAAGCCACACAAGACATCGGCCTGCGCGCGAGCCGGGAGCAGATTGAATCCCGCCCTGTCATATCAAGTTGGACCGCCCTGCTCGCTTATGTTCGTAGCCGATTACAACATGAAAACCGCGAGCAATTTCGCGTGCTCTTTCTCGACCGCAAAAACCAACTCATCGCGGATGAATTGATGGGGCAAGGAACGGTTGATCACGCACCGGTCTACCCGCGTGAGATCGCGCGTCGCGCGCTCGAACTGTCCGCTTCGGCGTTGATCCTGGTGCACAATCATCCTTCGGGCGACCCGACACCGTCACGCGCTGATATCGATATGACGCGTGAAGTGATGGATGCCCTCGCCCCCTTCGATATCAGCGTCCATGATCACTTGATCGCGGCTAAACACGGCGTCACAAGTTTCAAAACAGAGGGCCTGATTTAGGCGCCCCTTGAGGAGAACTGAAAAAGGATTGATCGCTCCCCCTGCGAAAAGACTTGCTTGTGCCAAAGAGCGGGCTACCGTGAGCCGGAAAATCGACATGCGCTGATCAAAGCGCAGCTTGGGAGGAAGTAGATGAGCGACACTGCCGCTACGGCGCAGATCAATACCGGCAATAGTTTTGGATCGTTTTCTTACCGAACGTATGTCCTTCTGACTCTGACTATTGTGTACACGCTCAACTTTGTTGATCGGATCCTCATTAGCGTTATCGGCCGCCCCATCATTGATGAATTTGGGCTAAGCAATTTCCAATTTGGTATACTTTCGGGGATCGGCTTCGCGCTTTTCTATACGCTTCTTGGCATTCCAATTGCGAGCTTCTCAGAGCGCCATAACCGAATGCGCATCATTGGGGTCTGCGTGATCCTGTGGTCACTCGCCACCGTTTTGTGTGGGTTTACGACTGGATTTGTGACATTGCTCTTAGCCAGGCTTTTGGTTGGAATTGGCGAAGCCGGTTGTACGCCACCTGCTAACTCAGTGATCAGCGACTATTATAAAACAACCGCGCGCCCCACGGCGCTTGGGATTTACGCCATGGGTGTGACAGCTGGCGGAGTCCTCGCACAAGTGTTCGGCGGCTATATCATTCAAAACTTCACTTGGCGCGAAGCATTCATTTATGTCGGCGCTCCGGGCATATTGATCGGCCTGCTGGTCCTTTTCACCCTGAGAGAGCCGCCGCGCGGTTACTCTGATCCCCCTGGAACCGTGGCGCCGGAAAAAGCCGGCTTACGCGAAGCGGTACAAGAAATCGTCACCAAACAGACATTTTGGATTATGACAATCGGCGCGACGTTAGCGGCATTTGCAGGTTATGCACTCGTCGGCTTTGTTCCGCTCTTTGTTCAATACGTGCATGGCATTGGGGTCGGCCAAACGGCGATCAATTATATGGCACCCATCGCTATCGCTGGAACGGTCGGCGCTTTCCTTGGCGGGTACCTTACGGAACTCGCTAACAAATCATCGAAAACCGCGGCGACTTGGGTTCCAGGGATCGCTTTTTTGGTGGCGGTCCCTTTCTTCTATTGGGGCTTCACGGCTTCAAGCCCCCTGACAATGCTGGTCGCATTCCTCGTTTCTGGGTGTTTGCAGTATTTTTATTTAGGCGCGCAGTACAATATTGCTCAAGCTGTGGTCAGCTTGCGATCACGCGCCACATCGATTGCCGTTCTCCTCTTCGTTGTAAACCTCGTCGGCTACGGCGTTGGGCCACCGGCGGTGGGCTATCTCGCAGATGTTTTGACCAATGGCTTTATCGCAAATAGCGATGCTGCTGGTCAAATTACTGCGAGCTGTAAGTTCAACGACGCAGCGCTGAGCGAGACCCTCAACGCGACGTGTCTCGAGGCCAAGGCCTACGGGATAAAATACGCTTGCATCAGTGCCGCCGCGCTGTTTGCGTTAGCGGGTGTGTTTTTCCTATTGGCGGGCCGGACGCTGGTCAAAGACCAGTATGTGAATGCCGATGAAGCCAGTTCGGCCGCGTAAGCAGCTGACCAGACTCAGATGAAATCATCGCCAAGGAGCGAGTCGAATGAGCGAAACAAATGCTGAAGTCTCTCCGGACCTCGAACAAAGCGAAGGCTATGGCAGCTCCGGCTACCGGGCTTACGTCTTGTTCGCGCTGATTGTCGTCTACACGTTCAACTTTATCGATCGGACCCTGATCGGCGTATTGGGCGAGCAAATTCGAGAGACATTTGGCCTCTCCGATTTCATGATCGGAATCTTGTCGGGCCTCGCTTTCGCCGTCCTCTATACGCTGCTCGGCATTCCGTTTGCGATGCTCGCGGAACGTAAGAACCGCACTTCGATCATTGCCATTGCTATGGCTTCGTGGAGTGCCATGACTGTGGCCTGCGGCATGGCTCAGAATACAATGCAATTCGCGTTGGCACGGGTTGGTGTGGGCATCGGCGAAGCCGGTTGTTCGCCGCCATCGCACTCGCTCATCTCTGATTATTTCCCCCCCGAAAAACGCTCGTCCGCGCTAGGTATTTTCGCCCTCGGCATCCCGATCGGCTCTATGCTGGCGGCTTTAGGCGGCGCCTATATCGCGACCCGCGGCGGGCTTGATTGGCGCGATGCCTTTATTTGGATGGGCCTACCCGGTGTGATCGGCGCGATTATTTTCAAATTGACCGTCAAAGAACCGCCTCGCGGCTATTCAGATCCTGGCGGCGCCGCTGCGGCCGCGGCCCGGCAAATGCCATCGCCATTCAAGGTCTTTGGTGAGGTCTTCCGCAAACCAACTTTCTGGCACGTGTCGATGGGCGGTGCGATGGCATCATTTGCCGGTTATGGCATTGGCCAATTCGTGGCGCCGTTCTGGATGCGCGCTCACGGCTTAGACCTGATGACGGCTGCGCTGATTTATGGCGGCATACTCGGCGTCGCGGCCGGGATCGGAACATTTGGATCCGGCGTCGTCGCAGACCGCGTGCGCGGTCGTCACCCGAATTCGGATAGCTGGTTGCCGGCAATCGGTATGACGGCCTGTGTGCCGCTGATGATTTTTGGCTACAACACTGTCGCCTTCTCCAGTGGTAATGTCGCGATTTGGTTGGCCATCCCAGTCCTCGCGATTGCAGCGGTACTGCGCTATACATATCTCGCGCCGATGTTTGCCGTCACGCAAAAATTGGTCGAGCCGAGAATGCGTGCAACCGCCGCAGCGCTTTTGCTCTTTGTCGTCAACTTAATCGGATACGGTTTAGGCCCGCCAGCCGTGGGTTGGATCTCCGACCAGGGCACGAAGTATCAATTAACCCAACTTGAATCGCCGGTCACGGCGGCGCAGTGCGGCGGTATCGAACGCTCCTTGCTCGCAACTCGAAAGGGCCGCGATGGCGCGCTCTCCGGGGACGAGCTCAGCGCGGCCGTGGCGAACAATGACAATTATTGCAAACCGGCCCGGGCCATCGGCAACAGATTCGGCGTATCCATCGGCTCAATCTTCCTGCTTTGGGCCGCATTGCACTTTTACTTGATGGGCCGCACCATGCAGCGTGACCTGTGGACGCCAGACGAGACGCCCGCTACAGCCTGATACATGGCTGTTTACACAAGCGTTTCCGACCATGATCTCGCGTCATTTCTAAGCGCGTATGAACTCGGCGAGGCCGTGGCGTTTAAGGGCATTGCGGAAGGGGTTGAGAACTCCAACTATTATCTGGAAACCACCACGGGGCGCTACATTCTCACGCTGTTCGAGAAACGTGCAAATCCCGCCGATCTGCCCTATTTTATTGGTCTCAAGCAGCATTTAAGTGCCGCCGGTTTCTCTTGTCCACTGCCCGTCGCGGCGAAAGATGGCGCCGCATTGCGGACCCTGGCCGGCCGCCCGGCGGTGATTGTGACCTTTCTCCAAGGCCTGTCGCCAAGAGTGCCCAACGCGGCGCAATGTCGGCAGCTGGGGTCTGGCTTAGCGGCGCTGCATGCCGCCGCTGCACAGTTCGACCTCGTCCGGGAAAATGATCTCGGCCCGTCCAGTTGGCCGCGCCTTTGGAACGGGCGCGCGGCCACCGCTGAAGCGCTGCAACCTGGATTGGCGGCTAAAATCGATACGGACCTGGATACGATCGAGACCACGGCTGCGCTACGCCGCGACTTGCCGCGCGGAACCATTCACGCCGACTTGTTCCCGGATAATGCGTTTTTCTTAGGCGACACCTTCTCAGGCGCGATAGACTTTTACTTCGCCTGCACAGATGCCCTCGCCTATGATCTCGCTGTTTGCATTAACGCTTGGGCGTTTGAGGCGGATGGCGCTTTCAATTATTCTAAGGCGGCCAACTTAATCGCCGGATATGAGCGCCTCCGACCGCTAGAGCCACAGGAAAAGGCGGCTTTTCCCAGTCTCTGTATGGGGGCAGCCTTGCGGTTTTTCCTGACCCGGTTGGTCGATTGGACGGATACGCCTGAGGACGCCTTGGTCAAACCCAAAGATCCACTCGACTATGCGGCGCGTCTGCGGTTTCATCGAACCGCGACGACGATTGCCGATTATGGCGGCTAGCGCCTCCCGCGAAGTCACCAATGGACAGCGCGTAAAGCGCGGCTAAGCTCGAACCAGATCAGTCCTATAGAGACTGCCGGAGGAGATCAGCCATGCACCCATCGCATCATGCGCGAACCCATCCTGACAAAGCCGCTTACATTATGGCCGGCAGCGGCGAGACGGTGACGTTCGCAGAACTCGACTCGCGCTCAAATCAAATGGCCCATGCGATTCGAACGCTCGGCCTTCAGCATGGCGATACATTGGCCATTTTTGCTGAGAATAGCCCGCGATTCTTCGAAATCTGTTGGGCGGCGCAGCGTGCTGGGCTCTATTTTGTCTGCATCTCGTCGCGTTTAACCACGCCGGAAGTTGAATACATCATCAAGGATAGCGGCGCCCGTTTGTTGATCGCATCGGCCGGGCTGAAAGCCATCGCGTCCGAGGTCATCGCCGTCACAGATCTAGATGCCTATTGGTCAATTGATGGATCTATTCCTGGTTTCGAACCACTAGAAGGCGTGCATGCGGGCATGCCCAGCACGCCAATCGAAGACGAGCGCGCCGGCACTGACATGCTCTATTCGTCCGGCACCACCGGGCGCCCGAAAGGCATTCGTCCGCCGCTGCCAGAAGACACCGCGATTGACGGCACCAACGCTCTGACCATGATTGCGCAGGCATTGTTCAAAGCACAGCCTGATGGCGTTTATCTGTCTCCTGCGCCGCTCTATCACGCCGCGCCCCTGCGCTGGTGTATGGCGATGACCAAGTTCGGGATGACGCTGGTGATCATGGAGAAGTTCGATCCTGAGCACTATTTGTCGCTGGTCGAGACCCATAAAATCACGCACACGCAATTGGTGCCGACAATGTTCGTCAAAATGCTCAAACTGCCAGAAGCAGTGCGTAGCAAGTATGACGTCTCGAGCCTCGTTGCCGCTGTCCACGCCGCAGCGCCTTGCCCGGTCCCGGTCAAAGAACAAATGATCGCGTGGTGGGGACCGGTGATTGAGGAATACTATGCCGGCTCGGAAGGCAATGGCATGACCTGGGCCAATTCAGAGCAATGGCTGGCGCATAAAGGCACTGTCGGCATCCCGATCTTTGGCGAATTGCATATATGCGACGAGGCTGGCGACGAAGTCGGCATCGGCGAAGAAGGTCAGATCTATTTCGGCGGCACTGCGCCTCCGAATTATCACAATGATCCTGAGAAAACCAAAGGCGCACTCAACCCCAAGCATGATGACTGGTCATCACTCGGGGATGTCGGCAAAACAGATGCCGATGGCTTCCTCTATCTCACAGACCGCAAAGCCTTCATGATCATTTCCGGCGGCGTGAATATTTATCCGCAAGAAGCCGAAAACATCCTAATCACACATCCCGCGGTGGCCGACGTTGCCGTCATTGGAGTGCCAAATGAAGAGTTTGGCGAAGAAGTGAAAGCCGTTGTTCAGGTAATGGACGGGGTCGAGGGCGATGACGCACTCGCTGATGATCTTCTCGCATATTGCCAAGAACGATTGGCGAAAATCAAATGCCCGAAATCAGTCGACTTCGATCCGGCTCTGCCGCGGCATCCGACTGGAAAGCTGTATAAGCGGCTCGTTCGGGACCGCTATTGGGGCAATAAGGATAGCCGCATCGTCTAACACTCACCCCTTGCGCAATCGTCCGCGCATCGTCACTAATTAGAGCAGAAACAAACCCCTGGGAGGAAATTATGGCTGATCCAAAAATCGTACAATATGCCGATCTTGAGAGCCTTGTCGGACAAACACTCGGACCATCCGATTGGCTCGATGTCGATCAATCGCGTATCAATTTGTTCGCCGACGCGACGGGTGACCATCAATGGATCCACGTGAACGAAGAAATGGCCAAGGAAATGCTCGGTTCAACCATTGCGCATGGTTATCTGACCCTTTCTTTGCTGCCCATGTTCGGGCCACAAGTGCTGCGCGTCGAAGGGGTTACGCGCGGGATCAATTATGGCGCCAATAAAGTGCGCTTCACCAATATGGTGCCCGTGAACTCACGCCTGCGCATGGTTCAAACAGTCAAAGAAGTGAATGACAAAGCTGGCGGCAAGCAAATGATCTCAGAATGCGCGATTGAAATTGAGGGCCAAGAACGTCCGGCCTGCGTGGCTGAGACAATTACCGTTCTCTACGGCTAAGATTGATCTATATTGAGTGGGTCAAACCTTAGCGAGACCCACTCATGTCATCTTCAATGCCTGATCTCAAAAAAATAAAGCGCACAGATTCCGAATGGCGCGAGCTGTTGACGCCTGAACAATTTCGCGTCGGCGTCAAAGAAGGCACAGAGCGCGCCTTCAGTCCCGGAAACCTTGAAGGCGAGAAACGCGACGGCGTGTATCATTGCGTCGGATGTGACACGCCGCTCTGGTCCTCAGAGCATAAGTTTGACAGCGGCACCGGTTGGCCAAGCTATTGGCAGCCTATTCAAGACGGCGTGGTCGAAACCAAAACCGATTTCAAACTCCTTTATCCGCGTTCTGAATGTCATTGCGCGGTCTGCGGGCTGCATATGGGCCACGTATTCAAAGACGGCCCTCCACCGACAGGCCAACGCTGGTGCATTAATGGCGTGGTTTTGACCTTCAGACCGTCAGATTCTTAAATTAGGACATAGACATAGAATGCGCCGGGGTTAGCTTACCGCTATTCGATAAAAGCGGAGCTAACGGATGCGCCTTTCATACTTCCTAGTAAGCGCGGGCAGTCTCACTATTCTAGCAAGCTGCGCCTCAAGCGCGACGGTCGAAACAGATCCAGTTATCGTCGACACGCCCCCTATTGTTTCTGAAGCCGAGGACGCCTCTGTGACCCTGACGCCGCCTATTGCAAAACGCGAGTTGAAAACGATTGAACAAGTCGGACGCACCCGCGTCGATCCGTATAATTGGATGAAAGACGAAAACTGGCAGCAAGTCATGCAGGACCCGACGGTCTTGCGCGCCGACATTCGAGACTATTTAGAAGCAGAAAACGCTTACACCAAAGAGATGTTGGAAGGGCCGCTTGAGACGCTCAAAGAAGAATTGTTTCAAGAAATGCGCGGCCGCATCAAAGAGGATGATAGCTCCCTCCCGACCTTAGACGGGCCGTATGCCTATCTCACGAAATATCGCACGGGCGGGGAATATCCGATTATTGCGCGAAAACCCGCCGCTGACATCTATAATACGGATGCCGAGGACGAGATCCTGCTCGACGGGGACGAAATGGGCAAAGGCAAAGCCTATTTCTCATTCAATGATGTTGAGCAAAGTCCAAACCACAAGCTGATCGCTTATGCCGTCGATGAGCAAGGCAGCGAATTCTATACGATCAAGTTCAAGAATCTTGAAACCGGTGAAACGCTCCCGGATCAGATTGAAAACACGTATGGCTCATTTGTTTGGGGCGCGAATTCAGACCGCATTTTCTGGGTCGAGCGCAACAGCGAAGGCCGCCCAGCCGCTCTGCACATGTATAAACTTGGCGAAGAAGGCTCGACAGAGCTTTACCGTGAGCAAGATCCCGGCTTTTTCCTGGGCGTCAGCGAGTCCCAATCCGGCGACTATATTTTCGTCGGCGCGGGCAGCCATACGACCTCGGAAGTCTATTATTTTGAAGCCAACGCCGAAGCGCCTGACCTGAAAGTGATTTCCCCGCGCGAAACGGATTTGGAATATAGCGTTGAGCATTGGGGCGATGATTTCGTCATTTCAACAAATGCCGACGCCGCCGTCGACTTTAAAATCGTCACGGCCCCCGTCGATACGCCGGGTCGTGAGAATTGGAGCGATCTCGTCCCTCACAATTCCGGGACGCTCATCCTCGGCATGGAAGTCCTCAAAGACTATCTGATCCGACTCGAGCGCCATGAAGGCTTGCCACGGATTATTGTCCGCGCGCGCGAAACCGGCACAGAAGAGACGATTGCGTTTGAGGAAGAAGCTTACGCGCTCGGAACCTCCGTCGGTTATGATTATGACACGACGCAAATGCGGATCAGCTATTCGTCGCCGGCGACGCCATCGCAGACCTTTGATTATGATCTCGCCAGCAAAGACCGCGTCTTGCGCAAGGAGCAAGAAGTCCCGTCCGGTCATGACGCAAGCGATTATGTGGTGAAGCGCGTAATGGCCCCGGCGCGCGATGGCGAGACGGTGCCCGCAACCATTCTCTACCACAAAGACACTGAGATTGATGGCTCCGCGCCGATGCTGCTTTATGGCTACGGTTCTTATGGTTCGACCATTTCGGCGCGTTTCCGCACCACACCGCTGGCGCTGGCCGATCGCGGTATGGTCTATGCGATTGTTCACCCGCGCGGATCGATGGCAAAGGGCTATCAATGGTATCTTGATGGCAAGCTTGAGAAGAAAGAGAACACGTTCAACGATTATGTCGACGCTGGAAACTATTTGGTCGAACAAGGTTATTCGACCCGCGGCAACGTGGTTGGAATGGGCGGGTCCGCCGGCGGCTTGCTCATGGGCGCTGTGGCCAATCAAGACCCAGAGTTATTTGCTGGCATAATTGCAGCCGTCCCCTTCGTCGATGTGATCAATACGATGTCAGACGAGTCGTTGCCACTGACCCCGCCGGAATGGCCGGAATGGGGCAATCCTCTCATTAGCAGCGAAGACTATGACACGATACTGGCCTACAGCCCGTATGATCAAACCACGGATTTGAACTATCCGGCAATGCTGATCACGGGCGGCCTCAGCGACCCTCGCGTAACCTATTGGGAACCGAGCAAATGGGCGGCGAAACTTCGCTATGAAGCGCCAGAGGCGGGCCCCTATTTCCTGAGGGTCAATATGGACGCGGGCCATGGCGGCGCGTCGGGCCGGTTTGAAGGCCTGAAAGAAACGGCTTTGGAATATGCGTTTGCGCTGGCAACGGTTGGAAAAGCGCAAAATGTCGATCTGGGCGACTAGATCGCTGTCGTCAAAAAAATTATCTGGCCAAAACATGCGGGGCTACCGGACAACGCTTTAACCGCGCCGCCAAGTTATCAGGTGCGTCAGCGGCGCGAGGGGCTGCTAAGCCTCTTCGCTGACGCCAAACAAGCAAATCGCCAAGAGCAAAGTCGCCGCGACGCCTGATCCGCCTGCAATCGGCGGCGGTAGGAACCCCTGTAGCCCAAACATCATGACCAGCGTATTGGCGACAAAGGCCACCGCACCGACCAAAACTGTGAGGCCGCCAAGCGCTTTGCCGCCCTGTTTCAGTTTCGCCATGCCGAACACAATTGCCGCAAGGCCGAGCAGGATCTTGGCAGCATTGTAACCAAAGAACGAAAAGGCGACGACTGAGAAAGCGACATCACCTAAATCTGCATTGACCTCCGCCGCCGCTCTAAACGGACCAAATTGCGTCAGACCGACACCCACTTGCACAACGTTTAAGACAGCGCAGAACGCAATCGCCGAGAAACCAAGGGTGAAGCGTTTGGCCATAACCAAAGCAGATCCGGCAAACGCCGCCAAAAGCACGAAGAGCAAGCCTTCAATGCCCCATAAGAATTGTCGATCAATCTCAGGCGCGCCGAGATATAAGGCCGTGTAAATCGGCTGCGAAATGGCGACCAGTAAAAGTAAGCCTGCAACAATCTTGACCGTGCTGCTTTGCGTAAGTTCCATGAGTGATTCCTCCCGTGCTGCTGCATCTTCCAGCAAGTCTCAGCTAAAAGGAACAGCGCTTCCGACAATTTTCACGTGAACGTGAACGTCGACGGGGCCTCTATTCTGCCGCTTTTTTTGCGAGTTGGGACGGTTTAGCGCCTAAGTCGGACGCTCATCCAAAGCACCAATATCCAAAATCGGCGCAGCTTCCATGTCTTCCGCATCGAGCAGCGCGGCGATGCGTTCGAGCGATGATACCAGCATCGCTTGATGCCAGTCTGGAAGACCATCAAAACGGTGTTCAAACGTGTCCTGCAACAAGTCCGGGGCTGAGGTGATCGCTGCTTGCCCTTCCGGCATTAGCGTCAACCAAACGCGGCGGCGATCATCCTCGCAGCGACGGCGTGACAGCAGCCCCCGCGCCACCAATTTGTCGACCAGGCTGGTAATTGTCGCATGCTTCAATTGCGTCATTTTCGAAACTTCACCGACCGACACTTCGCCGCCGCGTTCGCTTAAGATTTGCAGCACGAGCAATTGTGACGGCGTCAGGCCCGCCATCGCCGCGAGACGTTTCGAGGCTTGCTCCGTCCGGCGCTGTATTTGTCGGAGCGCAATGAGAGCGTCTTCAGATCGTTTGGTCATGGATTGCTTCCTGAATTAGCGGAGAGCGCAGTTTTGAGAGGGTCTAGATAAGGTTCGAAAGGACGCCATTGATCTTGTCCCGCACGGCTAATCGGTTGCCGGACTTGTTCAGAACTTGCCGTTCTCACGGCCCGGTCGGTTTTGTGGAAATCTATACACGCTTGCTCAAACGGCAATTCACAATAATCGAGCAGACGCCGCACTTGGCCGTCTAAATCACTGAGGACATCCTCATGTTGCACTTTGAGGATGCGGTTCTCTGGCAGGACGTTGTTCCAATGGTCCATTAAGTCGATATAGCCGCGATAATAGTGTCCGATCTCTTCGAGACCGTAGGTAAACTCCTGCCCTTCTGCGAAGAGTTGTTTGAACCCTGACCAGCAACAATCCATCGGCGCCCGCCGTGCGTCGATGATTTTAGCATTTGGCAAGATTAAATGGATCAATCCGATATGCCTAAAATTGTTCGGCATTTTGTCGGTAAAGAAGGCCGCGCCTTGGCGGTGAACTTGAGTGTTTTGGAGATAGTCTTCGCCGAGGGCTTTGAGGCCATCCGCAGACAAGTCGCCCAGCACGCGCGGATAGCGGTCCCGGTCGGTGACTAAGTTTCGTCCCCGCAGCCGGTGCGCCAAGGATAGAATATTGGGCAATTCCAGTGTGCCATCGACTTGGCTGTGTGAGGCGAGGATTTGTTCAATCAATGTCGACCCCGCTCGCGGTAAGCCTAAGATAAAGATCGGATCCGGCGCTGTGCATCCTTTGTTGCTCTGCGCTGCGATCAGATCGGCCGTGAGATAGCGTTTTTGTGCGGCAAACTCGTCTTGCATTTGCGCCGTGGTATAGCGCGTCTGCTTTCGTTTGAGCGCATTGCCGCGCTCATAATTTTGAAACGCGGCGGCATAATCGTGCGCATCTTCAAACGCCTTGCCGAGCGCGAAGGCAATATGGATCTGCGCCATATAGCCTAAATCCGTTTCAGCTTGCAGCTTCTGCATGCGCGCCACTTCATCGGCTGTGAAACGATAGGTCTTGAGATTAGCAAGCGCATACCATGCATCGCCGTAATGCGGGGCGGCCTCGAGCGCCGCGCGATAAGATGCGATCGCCTCATCCGAGCGGCCAAAAGTCTTCAACGCATGCCCTTGTGAAGTCAGCGTTGCGGGGTCGTTCGGCAGTGTTTTCAAAACGCTCTCAAACGCCAAAAGCGCCGTCTCATATTCACCTGCTTGCATGCTTTCAATGGCGAATAGCGAAAGAAATACCGGACTATCCGGATCTTTTTCGAGCAGGCTTTTCGCTTGCGCGAGCGCAGCGGTAAATTTCTGCCGCTTGCGCAGGACTTGGATGTGATCGATGCGCAATTGAATATTCTCTGGCGCCAGCTCAATCGCCGTTTCGAGCAAGAAATCGGCATCCTCATAAACCCCGAGGCGTGAGCCGATATCAGCCAATAGACGCATACCCTCGACGTCGTACGGGTGTTTGCGAAGATAGGCGCGTGCGATTTCCTCAGCCCGCAATATGCGGCCTTCATGGAGATGATTGGTCACCGCCAGGAGCTCTTTTGGCAGTGCCTTTAACCGGTTAAGCTGCGCGCGCGATTGCCCGGCTTCATCGTAACGGCCTTCGGCTGTGAGCAGATCCACTTGCGCCTGCCAGCTGGCCGTCAAAGCTGGATTGCACCGCGTCGCCGTCTGAAACGCCGCCAACGACGCCTTGGCGTCCCCTGTTGCCTTAAGCAAATGGCCTTCTTCTTGGAAGGCACGGCCATACTCAGGCGCCGCCTGTTTCAGCGCTGCAAGATGAGACGCAGCCGTCGCAGTTTGACCTGAATAGCGCGCAGCAACAGCCGCCATATAAAGCCCATCAATATGGCCCGGATCATCAGCAAGAATGCGGTCCGCGGCCGCCATTGCGTGGTCAAACTGGCCCGCGCGCATGGCCGCTTGCGCCTGTTTCAAAGAGGCGGCGTGGAGGGAGGAGAGCTCAGCCGAATTCATATCGTTCATAAAGAGGCAGCGTCCCGACGGATCAAGACGCTGCGCTCACAATGCAATTTAGATGACCTTAGAAGTCATATCCGACACGCACCCCAATTGTCCGCGGCCGTAGCGGGGTCACCCGCTCGCGGTCGAAGACGAAATTGTTGCTGAGTTCGGCATATTCATTGGTCAAATTGGTCGCGAACAGTTCCGCTGACCATTGATCCGCGGTGACACCAAGCGTTCCGCCAAGCGTTACATAGCCGTCAATATCGGCTTTGTTGATCTCAATAATATCGCTAACGCTATCATCAGAGAAAACCAATTGTGGCATGACGTGTGCGGTCAAATCAGATCCGGCAATCTCGCGCTCCAGATCCCACTCATAGCGTGCCCGAAGGTTGCCCTGCCAAGCCGGCGCAAAGGCCAGTTCACTGCCCGCGACAACATCATTGGTTGGCGTCAGTACCTCGGTCACTTCAGTGTCGAGCAGGGAGAACGCCCCGGCAATGGTCAGACCATCAACTTCAAATGGCGCCCAAGTGAAGTCGCCTTCAAGCCCGGAAATTTCTGCATTCGCAGCATTGTCGGAAAAGAAGAGGTTGACGATGGACGGGTCAAAAATCGTTGTCTGCAAGCCTTCGACTTCAACAAAGAAAGCCGAACCGTTGAAGCGCAGTGAATTGTTGAACAATTCGGTCTTCCACCCGAACTCATAATTCTGCACATCATCGGTATCGACGGCGAAAGGCACTGTGTATCCATCTGGACCCGCGGCGCCGCCTGGACGGTTTAACAGTCCTGGCCGGAAGCCTTCGGAATATGTCGCGTAGAACAGCAAATCGCTACTCGGCGTCCACGTCCCGGTCAGCTTGAAAATCGCACCATCAGTGGCGGCCGTATCAGGCGCGCCCGCTGCGTTGTTTGGTGCAAATTGAGCCGAGATATTGGTGCCGAAGGCCTGAGCATCATCGGTTTGGCCCAGATTGAAGAAGGACGAGTTGGCCGAGCCTTCGAGATCGACTTCGATGTCATACCAACGCGCGCCGAGTGTGACAGCGAACTGGTCGGTGACGTCAAACGTCGCCTCGCCAAAGACGCCAAGCTGCTCATCCGTCCGCAAAACATCATTCCGGAAAATGACGCCGGTTGGGAAAGGACCAGGATCGCTGAAATAGCCTGGGGCAGCATTGCCAACCTGGCCCGTCACAGCGGTGTTTGTCAGCGGGTAGTTCGGAGCAAATCCGGTTTGACCACTAAAGCCAAGAACGAACTCTGACCCAGGATAGGTAAAGTCGTTGAGCTCAGCCAATTCAAGATCGGAATAGAAGGCTCCAACTGTCGCCCGCAAACGATTTTCACGCGGCGTATTGAACCGCAATTCGTGGGTCTGAACAGTGGTTTCAGTCGACGAGTTGACGAATAGGGTCGGCGCCTGACAGGTGCCCGTGGGACCAGCAGCCCCCGGATATGTCACGGAGCCATCGCAAATATAGTAAGGCAGATACTGACCGACAAAGAGATAGTCGGAATAGTCAACCGTCTGGTCTGTCGTTCGCTCGGTATAGGCGCCCGTATAGACCGCTTCGAGCATGCCGAGACGGCCTTCTAGGGTCCAACTCGTATTGTGGAAACTGTCTTCAATCTCGTCGTCCGCAAAGCGCTGGATATCGTAATCATCGAGCTCCGGATCGGCGAAGAACACCCCTTCACTGTCGATCTGTTGCTGGGCATGTGAGACCAACAAGCTCCAATCATCATTGAAATCATACTGCCCGCTGATCCGGAAACCGGCATAGCTGGTATCATTGAAATCGTTTTCGACGAGACTTGAATTGTCCGCGGCGATCAAATTCACCGCCGACAGATCGACGCCAGGCTGGAAGCCTTGGCGATTGGTTGAAACCGGAACGCCATTGTCGCGGACGGTACCGGCGGTGACAAATCGGGCCGACTCTGCCGCCGTGCGAACACCGCCGACATTATCAATATAGCCGCCCTGATTGTCAGAGTAGACAACGCCCCGCACCGCAAACTTATCGGAAATCGGCACGTTGAGCATCGCTTCAACGCTATTGCTCATTTCACCGCCATCGGTGAATGATGTCGACGCTTTGATCGATGCATCAAAGCCTGAGAAATCGGGCTTATTGGTGATCAAGCGCACCGTACCCGCCTGAGAACTGGCGCCGAACAGAGTGCCTTGCGGCCCTGACAATACTTCGACGCGCTCAAGGTCAGCGGCATAGACATCTAAGTTACGCCCAGGCTGTCCGAGTGGCTGCTCGTCAAGATAGAAAGCAACGTTAGGCGCCAGACCCGCGACCCCGGCTGTGGTCAGGTTTGGCGTGGTCGATGCCAGACCGCGAATGTAAATGGTGTTCTGACCTGGGCCCGAACCACCAGCCGTAACTCCCGGCAGCTGGATCAGGTAATCGGTGAAATTTTTAACGCCAAGCGATTCAAGCTCTTGCTCGCCTAGCGCGTTGACCGCGACCGGAATGCTTTGCGCACTCTCACTTCTTTTTGTTGCCGTCACAGTGACTTGTTGGAGGCGTCGTGCCTCACCGTCTTCGGCCTCTTGCGCGTTGGCGCTGAAACCAAACAGACCAGACATGGCGATCAAAGACGCGCCACTCATTAGTCGATACATATATAGTCCCTCGGGGTTGCTCTGATCGCGCAGGCCCACGCCGAATTACGCAGGGCACACAAGAATCGCGATCGCTCGATGGTGGCCCCTACCTATCAAATAGTTCGACGATGGAAAGAATATCAGCTGCTTTTAGGCTCCATCCACCGGAATCCCCCCCAAGAATGTGGCAATTATACCGCAGTTTGCGTCGGGGCGGCTTGGAACCAAGCGAAATGGGGTGCGCAGGATGGTTTGAACATCAACATATTTAGTGCATGTACACCGTTTAGCTGTTCCTAGGGTGATGAATGCCGGACACTGACCAAATCGCCATCGCAGAGCGAGAGTATGAGACCGAGTATGAAATCGGTCAGGACAATGTTGAGGTGCTCGGCCTCGATGTTCACAATCCAGTATTCTTCCTTGCCGCAACTCTGGTTCTGCTGTTCGGCGGTTTGACGCTGATCTTTCCTGACGCCTCTGGCGCAGTGCTGAGTTCAGCTCGAACGCATACGCTGCAATCATTCGACTGGCTCTTCGCCGCGACCCCTGTCGTGGTCTTTATCTTCTGCCTGGCGCTCGCCATTTCTCCGCTTGGTCGGATCCGGTTGGGCGGCGCCAGCGCGACGCCGGACTATAAAATGCACTCCTGGGTCGCGATGCTATTCGCCGCAGGAGTCGGCATCGGATTTATGTTCTGGGGCTCGGCCGAGCCTCTCGCATACCATACGGATTGGTTCGGCACGCCATTAAACGCAGAGCCCGGAACACCCGATGCCAATCGCCTGGCATTCAGCGCAACACTGTTCCATTGGGGGCTCGCGCCATGGGCGATTTACGCTGTCGTTGGCCTCGCGCTCGGCTTTTTCGCTCATAATAAAGGCCTCCCTCTATCGATAAGGTCCGCTTTCTATCCCTTATTAGGGGAACGCGTTTGGGGTTGGCCGGGCCACATCATCGACTTGTTCGCGGTCGTTTCAACGATATTTGGGCTCGCCACGACCATCGGCCTTGGCGGCACACAAGCCGCGAGCGGGCTCGGATACATGTTCGATTTTGAGCCGAACATTTGGACTCAAATCGGCCTGATTGGCGGGATGACGGCGCTCGCCATAGTTTCGGTCGTGCGCGGCATGGATGGTGGGGTGAAACTGCTTAGCAATATCAACATGGCGGTGGCCTTTGGCTTGCTCGTCTTTGTCGTGATTGCTGGACCAACCGCCTTGATTTTCACCAGCATGGGCGAGAATTTCCTGGCTTATATTGCAGACACGCCAGCCTTGACCAATTGGGTCGGCCGCGAAGATATTAGCTGGTTCCATGATTGGACGATTTTCTATTGGGCATGGTGGATTTCTTGGTCACCTTTTGTCGGCATGTTCATCGCCAGAATCTCTCGTGGCCGCACCGTGCGAGAATATTTCACGGTTGTTTTGATCGCCCCTTTCACGATTTGCGTGGTTTGGTTCACAGCGTTCGGCGAAACTGCAGTTTTCCAGTACGAGAATGGCATTGGTGACTTGTCGGGCGGCATTCAAAGCTCGGCCACCGTCTTATTCCAAATGCTCGCCGCCTTGCCTTGGGGCGGTGTCACATCAGTGATCGCAATTGGCCTCCTGATCGTCTTCATTGTCACCTCAGCGGACTCCGGCGCTTTAGTCGTCGATACGATCACGTCAGGCGGAAAGACCGATGCCCCGGTTACTCAGCGCGTGTTTTGGGCGTGTATGATCGGATTGACCGCCTCCGCTCTGCTCTATGGCGGCGGCACGTCAGCGCTGGAATCACTTCAAGCTGGCACTATTGCAGCGGCCTTGCCGTTCACCGTGGTGCTCTTAATCTGTTGTATCAGCCTGTATCTCGGCATGCGCGGTGAAGACCCATCAGGCGCCTCTGAAGTCCTGCCTCCTACCGTCGAAGACAGCCCATAGGCCTTTTCCACAGAGCAGGCCTACTCCGCTGGTACGCGCGCGGGGTGTTGCCAGCCTCGTCCCGAAATCATCCGAACCAAGCGACTGATCGGTTTCATGGTCATGATGCGATAGACGGAAGGCGTAAAATACAGCGCCAGGATTGCCGACCCTGCGACGCCGCCTGCAATCCCTGTCGCCAAAGGCATCCAAAAGACATCGCCTTGCAGGATGATTGGCACAAAACCGCCCATCGTGGTCAGCGTCGTGGCCACGATATGCCGGGTCGCCGCGACGACAATTTCTCGCTGAGCGATGACATCATCATTTCGCGCCGCTTCGCTGCCCGTCAACAGAGCCAATACGACAATTGTGCCATTGATCGAAATGCCCAGCAGGCCGAGCCCGCCAAGGATAGCATTGAAGCCGAGGGGCAAATTGAACATCCAGACACCGGCAAAGGCTAATCCCATCGACATGAAGCCAACGCCCATGACCAAGAATGCAAGCCGGAAAGAGTTGAAAACCAAGGCAACAGCGCCGAGCATTACCAGAACCAATGGCACCGCGAGCGAGGCCAGATTGGCCATGGCCTCCGATTGGTTGCTCGCTGATCCAGCTTCAATCAGGTCATATCCTGCGGGCAACTCAAAGCCAGTCGCTTCCAGGCTTTGTTTGAAGTTTTGATTGATCGGGTCCGGCAATGCATAGGGCTCAACATAGGCAAAGATCTCATTCACACGCCGACCATCTAAACGCACAATTGTTGCCGTTTGCGGTTGCAGGGTCAGCTCACCAAGGGCCGATAGAGGCGTGCCTGCACCAGGCCGGGCATTGCCGACCGTTTTCGAACGCAAATCTGCCAGCTCTGAACGCCGACCCGCCGGAGCGATGACGCGTACGGGGATTTCCTCAACGCCTTCGAGAATAGAGCCGGCCGGGACGCCTTCGAGTTCTGCACGAATATCATTAGCAAGCGCGGTCAATCGCAAGCCCGACATTGCGGCGGCTGTTTCGTCGGCATCGAGGGTGACGATCGGTGCCCCGACTTGCTGGCGCGCCGTTGTGAACGTAACGCCAGGGGTTTGAGCGAGCACACGCCGAGCCTCATTTCCGAGCTCATTCAGAGTCGCCAAATTCTCACCGCGGATGAAGAACGCGATCGGTGCGGGCGATGGCGGCCCTTGCTCGAACGGTGTCGCGAGGATTTGCGCTTGCGGAAACTTCAGTCGCAAGCTGGCTTGAACATCACTGACCAGGATCCGCGTCGTCTCATTATTGCCGAGTTGGACAAAGCCGCCAACATAGCCGGCCACGCCTTCGGTATTGTTGAAACTATTGTAATAGACACGGGGACCAGGCTCACCGACGACGAAATGCATGCCTTCAATGTCAGGATATTGATCGCGCAAATAGGTGTCGACTTCGAGCGCTATATCGCGCGCTTCATATATCGTCGCACTCGGATTGAGCGTGATATCAATTTGAAACTGATCGCGTTCCGTTTGCGGGAAGAATTGGCTCGGCAATTGTCCGGCAAGATAGAACCCAACGGCAACTGGCACGACCCCCATCAGTACCCCCAGAATGGGATTGCGCAGCACCCGTTCGATGCTCCAACGATAGCCATCCGTAATGACATCAAACTTGACGCCATCTCGCCAGAACCAACTGCGCTCGCCTAGCTTGCGAGGGCGATCTAACAGACCGGCCAGAGCTGGGATGATGGTCATCGCAATGACAAATGACATGACCACAGAGAAGACCACGGAGGTGCCGATCATGCCGATAAACTCGCCAGCGCCGCCGGGCATGAACGCGATCGGCGCAAACGCTAGCGCAGTCGTCAAAGTCGACGCGAACAAAGGCCCGAATAGCTTGCTCAATGAGCGATCAATAGCCTCGACAATGCTATACCCATGGGCCCGTTCTTGGTCATATTCATCGACGACAACAATCGCGTTATCAATGAGCAAACCAAGCGAAATCACCAAGCCTGTGACCGACATTTGGTGCAGCGGATAATTGAAGAATTTGAACAGGGTCAAAACCAATGCGACAGTCAAAGGCAGCGCCATGCCAACGACAATCGCGGCGCGCCAACCCATGACGAAGAACAGGACCGTGAAAACCAGCAAGGCGGAGATCAGAAGGTTCACCGCCAATCCGTTCAACCGGGATTCGGTATAAACGCTCTGGTCGAAAATTGGCATCACTGAAATGTCCGCAGGCACCGTCTCTGCAAACTCAGCAACCATTTCGCGGGCCGCGGCGGCCCATAAATCGACCCGTTGATTGGATTGAATATAGGCAGTGACGAAGACGGCGCGTTTGCCATTGCTAAACGCCAATTTGGTCACAGGATCCTCGATCCCTTTGACCACTTCGGCGACGTCGCCGATGCGCAACGCCGTACCATCAGCCGTCTGCAAAAGCGGGATCGAACGGATCCGAGCGACACCATCAAATGCGCCGCCAATTTCAAGCCCGACTGTACTCCGGTCACCGCGGACTTCTCCGGCAGGCGATTTCGAGTCAGCTGCCGCCACAAGCCGCGCGGCATCATTCATCGACAGACCCGCTGCGGCCAATGCCTCTGGATCAGCGATCACACGCACTTCCTCTTCGGGCAGCCCCATAATGTCTGTTTCGTCGGTCGCATTGAGGCCGCGGAAACGGTCCTCCATGACTTCGGCGAGGCGGGCCATTACCGCCAGTTGCGGGTCGCCCTCGCCTTCCCAGGTCAACGCCACCGTCATCGTCGCGGCGCCGACATAGACCCGGCGGACAAAGGGTTTCGAGGTGCCTGCCGGGAGGTCGGCTTCGGCGAGCTGAACCTGCTGACGGATGAGCGTCCAGGCATTATCAACTTCCGCTTCCGTCAATCCCTCATCAATATCGATGGAAATTTGCGAGACATTGCCGCGCGAAGTTGATTTGATCTCATTAACCTCAGGCAATTCGAGCAGCCTGCGTTCTATCGGCTCGGTGATCGTGGCCTCAATGCGCTCGGCATCTGCACCGGGCAAAGTGGTCAACACATAGCCATATCGCTCAACAAGCGTCGGATCTTCTTGGCGGGCTAGAGTGAGGATCGCGAAGAACCCGCTGATCAGGATGACAATCAAGGCCAGAATGGTCAGCCGCGGAAGGCGATAGAATAGAGTGGTCATCGCGCTTATCCATTGCCTGCAATTGGGCCAATGGCGCTGACTTCTACCGGCGTCACGGGCTGCCCGGGCGTGATCCGCTGCAAGCCATCAATGATCACCTTGTCACCATCTCGAATAGCGCCGCGCACAAAGATACGCTCGCCGTCTTGATGCAGGATCTCGACCAGGCCGGGCTCGGCGAGCCACTCACCAGAGGTGCGGCGCGCGATATAGATTGACCACAAACCTCGATCAGCCTCAGTCAGAGCAGACACGGGCAGCCAAAGTCCCGGTTCCGATATCTTTTGATCCATGCTCAAGCGGACAACCGCGCCTGCAGACGTACTGCTCGGGTCTTCGATATCAAACATAGTCGTAACGGTGCGATTGCTCGTATCAATCACGCCAGTGACGGATCGCAGGGTTGCAGCAACCGGCCCACGATCACTGATAAGATCGTACACTTCACCCACTTCAAGCTTATTCGCGAGCGCCGCAGTCAAGCCGATGCGCGCTTCCAAATAGTCTGTTTCAACCAATTCAAACAAAGGCTGTCCTGGTCCAGCAATTGCGCCCTCATCCGCCATGCGCCCGGTGACGGTGCCGGAATATGGCGCCGTGATCCGGGCAAGATCAATTTGCACGCGAAGCGCATCGGCATTGGCCTTCGCCGCATCGATGCGGGCCTGGGCTGTATTCGCTTGTGCGCGCGCCTCGTCGATCACTTGGCTGGAGACATGGCCCTTTTCGAGCAGCGCGATTTGCCGATCAACCGTCGACTCGGCCAAAGCATGCGCCGCTTCGGCTTCCACGATCACTGCGCTCGCGGAGCTCAACTGTGCCCGCAAGCTGCGTGTGTCCAGAACGGCCAGTGTCGCGCCGGTTCTCACCCGATCGCCAACATCGGTTCGGATCGCCTCAATCCGCCCACCCGTTGAAAAGCCCAGTTGGCTGGTGCGTCGAGGGGTCACGAGGCCGGTAAATTTTTCTTCCGCCGTGAACGTGTTTTCCAGAGAAACGGTGACGGTCTCAACCGAAATCGGCACCGGCCGTTCGGCTGGTACCAAAGGCCCCTCCGAGGATCGATTTTGAAGCACGAAGAGCGCTAATACAGCAACAATCGCCCCAAGAACGAGCACGAAGACCAAGCCTTTCATTGCACTTGGTTTCGGTGCGCGCGCATCCATTTCATAGTCTTGCATTTGCTCACCCATGGTGTGCCTCCAGTCCGCGGATCACTTGATCAGCGTGAAACAAAATAAACTCGTCGCGGGTCATATCGGCTTGACCCAATTGGAAAGATGGAAAAGTCGGAATGTGAACGATCATCATCGCTAAGCCATGCATCGAGGCCCAGATCGATTTCGCTGCCAAAACTGAATCAATTTCGGACCGAAACGCGCCGATATCGACACCTTCTTGGATCATTCCGCTTAACACGTTGAACGCTTGTTCTTTCTTAGACCCTTCGCGATCGTCATCGTGCGCCACGCCCTCTCCTGCGCTCGCTTGGCCGGCAAAAGCCGCCGCATAATGGTGGGGTTTTTCAATCGCGATTTGGACATAAGTCCCGACGCAATCACGAGAACGCTCAGCGAACGGCGTGGACGTATCGACAATCCGATTCACGTTTTCGAGAATGAGTTCGAAAAACGTCTCTTTCAACTCGTCAACGAGCTCGTCTTTGGATTTGAAATATTTGTAGATCGCCGCAGGAGAATAGTCGATATTCTCAGCGAGGCGTCGAATGGAGAGGCCGTCGGCACCTTCGCGCGCGAATACCTGCTCTGCGGCAGATAGTATTCGCGCGCGAATTTTGTGGCGCCGTCTTTCGGCGGGGGAGGAAACGTCAGCAGTCATCTTTGGGACCCTTTGAACGACAGATAGTACAGACGTTCAAAAAGTAAACACTGTTCACTCAAATTTTTTCTGGTGTTCGAGGAGTCAGTCCCTAAGTGCCCCTTATGAAAACACTTTTCCCGACTGCTCCGCCGCTTGGAACGCCCATGCCCGCGACCCATGCTAGCCTCGAAGCCCGCGAATTTCTGGCGCTTCGACGCTCGATCAGCAAACGCGGTTTCCAAGCGCCTGGCCCAGACGCAGCGTCTGTCGATGCCCTTCTTACGACAGCAACCCGGGTTCCGGATCACCGCCGACTGGCGCCTTGGCGTTTTTTAGTCTTTGAAGGCGACCAGCGCGCCGCATTTAACACCCGCGCCGTTGAGATCCAAAAAGCCGAAAATCCAGACGCGTCAGAGATGATGCTGGCGGAAACGGCGGGGTATTTTACCCGGGCCCCGGTCGTCATCGCCGTCATCTCATCGCCGGATACAAACCATAAAACGCCAGTCTGGGAGCAAGAACTATCGGCGGGCGCAGTTTGCTTCAACGCGCTGCTCGCCGCCAATGCTTGCGGCTGGGCCGGGTGTTGGCTGACCGAATGGATCGCCTTCAGCCCCGGGATTGATCAACTGCTCGGCCTAACCGAGGATGAGCGCATTGCTGGCTATATCTATTTGGGCACCGCGCGCGAAGATCCTCAGGAACGCCTCCGACCCGATGCCGCTAGCAAGATCGCGCGCTGGCAGCCTTAACTATTCAATCCCGAATAGCGCTTCACTTTCTGCCAGCATTGCTTGTCCGCCATGCGTGATGCTGGCGACGGCGCCAGGCGCTGCAGCGAGCGAGGTTTCGGCGAAGAAGCCGGCAAGCGCTGTCATCCGTCCGCGGATCGAACCGCTCGCAGAGCGGGCTTCGACCGCGCCTTTGGTCAGGAAATGTCCGCCAATAACGTCACCGGCGAGCGCCAAATAAGCCGTGGCGCCGGCGAGGGCGACTTCGCGCTCTTCAATCATTGCCCGCTTCATCCACTCCGTTGCCTCAGACAGCGCTTGATTGGCTGCAATCAAACGATCGGCCACTTGCACCAGGTTCGGGTCATTGGTTTCGCGCGCTGACCGTGCCGTCTGGTCAATTTCTTCGATCATGGATGCCATGGCAGCGCCATCGGCCATGGACAGCTTGCGCCCGGCCAAGTCGATCGCCTGGATGCCATTCGTGCCTTCATAGATCGGTGCGATCCGCGCATCGCGATAAAGTTGCGCCGCGAGGGTTTCATTCATGAAGCCCATGCCGCCATGCACTTGCACGCCGAGGCTTGCCACTTCGACGCCCATATCCGTTGACCAGGCTTTGGCGATCGGGGTCAGGAGCTCTTCGCGGAGTTTGGCTGTGTCACGCTCTTCTTGCGTGGTGCCGACCTCTGCAAGGTCCGCAGCAACGCCGGTTGCATAGCAAATCGCTCGCGCTGCCATGACTTTCGCTCGCATTGTGGTCAGCATGCGCCGGACGTCGGCATGATGCAAAATGGGCGCGGCGCCGCTAACGCCTTGGGCTTTGCCTTGTTTTCGTTCTTGGGCGTAGTCAAAGGCAGTTTGCCAAGCGGCTTCGCCAACACCGACGCCCTCGAGACCAACATTCAAGCGGGCTGAGTTCATCATTGTGAACATACAGGCGAGGCCTTTATTCTCCTCGCCAATCAACCAGCCCTTGGCATTTTCATATTCCATCACACACGTCGGAGAGGCATGGATGCCGACTTTCTCTTCGAGGCCAATACATTTCACGCCGTTTTCTGCGCCCAGGCTGCCATCAGCCTCGACAATCCGCTTCGGAACAATGAATAGCGAGACACCGCGCGAGCCTTCGGGCGCATCCGGCAGCCGCGCCAAGACTAAGTGAATTATATTCTCAGCGACATCATGATCGCCCCAGGTGATGTAAATCTTCTGACCCGAAATGGCGTATGAGCCATCGCCGTTCGGAACAGCTTTTGTTTTGAGCGCCCCGACATCAGATCCGGCTTGCGGCTCCGTCAGGTTCATGGTGCCAGTCCATTCAGCGCTCACAAGCTTGGGCAAATACATGGCTTTTTGGTCGTCAGTGCCATGCGCCAACAGCGCTTCGATCGCGCCAAAGCTCAGCATCGGACACAAAGCAAACGCCATATTGGCGCCGTGGAACATTTCCATGACCGCGAGGCCAAGGACCTTTGGCAGCCCCTGCCCGCCCCACTCTTCGGGAGCTGACAGCCCCATCCACCCACCATCGCGAAACGCCGCGTAGGCGTCGGCAAAGCCCGGCGCTGATTTGACGCCTGCTGCGGTCAGCTGCGCCCCGGCTTTGTCCCCGACCTGATTGAGCGGTGCGAGCACATCTCGCGCCAATTTTCCGGCTTCATCGAGAATCGGGTCGATCAAATCTGCGTCATAAGACTCGAAGGCCGGATGACCTTCAAACGTCGACAGTCCGGCCAAATGGCTGAGGGCAAAGGCGATATCCGTTACGGGGGCTGTGTAAGTCATAGATCATGCGGCTCCGGCATAAGAGTTATCGTCCCGCTTTCCATATATTGCGACTAGCCAATAGGAAATCCCACGCTACGTTTTGGCGCAGTACTTGTCCAACACGCGAAGGAGACTTCCATGCGAAAGATTGCACTAGCCGCGGGTCTATTGGCCCTAATGACCGTTCCAGCCCAGGCGGAACCAACGCTTGAGGGCGTTGCATCAGGCCTGTACGAGCTTGAAAAGACACACGCCTTTCTGACCTGGACCGTTCAGCATAATGGCATTTCCGGCTATACTGTGAACTTCACAGATTTTGACGCCGACTTGGTGTTCGACGCCGAAACTCCCGCAAACTCACAGCTCTCAGTCAGCATCAATCCCCTGATGATGAACACAAATTACCCCGATGCTGAGAAAAAAGTGGATTGGGAAACGGAGTTGGCAACAGATCCCCGTTTCATGAATGCCGAAGAATTTCCAACCATCAGTTTCACCTCGACTGGCGTCGAACAAACGGGTGACTTCGAAGGAACAGTTTCGGGCGACCTAACGTTTCTTGGGGTGACAAAGCCCGTCACTCTTAACGTGTCTTATGGCGGCGTCGCCAATCCGCCTTGGTTCGGCCAGCGCGATGTGATCGGCTTTACCGCGTCCACCACACTCAACCGCTCCGATTTTGGTCAAACGTCTTTGGCGGGCGTCATTTCAGATGAAGTCGAGATCGAGTTCTCAGGCGAGTTCCTTCAGGCAGAAGAATAGCCGAACGGACCCCGACTGACTCTAGCAAGAGGATCATACGAGAGATGAAAAAGACACTGTTCTTTATCGCCGGCGCCAGCGCATTTGCCCTGGCCGCCTGCGGCGGTGAAACCGCCATGGAGGACGCGCCAACGCCTCCGGTTGAAACAGATACGGCGGCAACGGACACTGTAGAGTCGGCGCTTCATCCGCTGCTCGCCGACGTCGCGACTGGCGCCTATTCACTTGAAAAAACGCATGCCTTTATAACCGTAAAAGTCGGCCATGCGGGCGGGATTTCGCAATACCGGATCAGCTTCACCGACATTGATGCGGACTTGAACTTCGACCCCGCCGCTCCGGAAAATTCGTCGATTACCTTTTCAATCAATCCAGGTGCGGTCGAAACCAATTATCCGGGCGATTATAAAGCCGGACATGCCAATAGCGATTGGGAGAGCTGGAATGAAGACGTCTCACGTGATCCGAAATGGCTGAACGCCGACGCCTTCCCAGACATCACTTTCGTGTCGACGTCTGCGACCAAAACGGGTGATCTCTCAGGCACAGTAACCGGCGACCTCACTTTACTTGGGGTGACCAAACCGGTGACGTTGGATGTGACCTATAATGGCGTCGCCAATCCGCCTTGGTTTGCCGGTCGCGACGTGATTGGATTTGATGCCAGTACCACTGTCATGCGGTCAGAGTTTGGCATGGCTGCGGCGATCCCGAACATCACAGATGAAGTGAAGGTCGAGTTTTCCGGAGAGTTCTTACAGGACGAGTGAGCACATGAGCGCGCAATCTGAGCGGTATTCAACCGTCGCCATTATCTTGCATTGGGTCATCGCGCTTGCGATGCTCGGTATGATCTTTGGCGGTTGGTATATGACCGACCTCACGGACGGAGCCCCTGGGCAATATTTCTTGTACCAGATGCACAAATCGATCGGGATCACGGTCTTGTTGCTGACAATTGCGCGGATCCTGTGGCGGGTGATGAACCCGCCACCGGCGCTCCCCGATGATATGAATGGCTTGGAAAAAACAGCCAGTCATTTGGTGCATCTCGGATTTTACGGATTGATGATCGCCCTGCCGCTCACCGGGTGGCTGTATAGCTCGGTCAGCGTCAAGTTGGACGTGCCAACCGTTCTTTATGGCCTGATCAGCTGGCCGGATGTGCCGTTTGTCGAGGGCCTCAAAACCGAACCGGCCAGCGGGGCGGTGAATTTCATCCACAGCAAGCTGGCTTGGGTAACCCTGGCGCTGCTTGGGTTACATGTGGCCGGCGCAATCAAGCATGAACTTAGCGCAGAGCAAGGTGTGCTCAAGCGTATGGCCCCGGGCTTATTCGGCAAAACCGATGCGCCAGCCCAGCCTGGTCGCGGCGCGTTGACGGCGTTTGGCAGCGCGGCTGCGGTTCTGATCCTGGTCACTGGCGCGGCCCCTGTGATGTCAGCTCTCTCCGGCAGCAGCGCACCGGTCGCGAACGAAGCCAGCTTCAAGCCGAATTGGGCCGTCAATCCAGCTGCCTCCTCGATCACGTTTTCAGGCATCCATGATGGCAATGCCTTTACCGGGACATTCGAAAATTGGGACGCTGCGATCCAATTTGACCCTGACACGCCCGACGCGGGGCGCGCGCAAATCACCGTTGCGATGACCAGCGCGAGTGCCAGCCAGAAACTTTATGAGGACAGCCTGCCCTCGCTGGAATGGTTCAATACAGCCAATTTTCCAACCGCCACAGTCGAAGTCGTCGATATCAGTGCGACTGACGGCACGGCCTACACATCAACGGCGCGCCTGACCTTAAAGGGCATTACGGTCGAGACGGAGTTTGCCTTCACTTTACAGATAGACGGCGACCGCGCGCAGATGACCGGACAAGCTGTGTTTGAACGCACGCCGCTTGATCTTGGGCAATCTTCAGACCCGAATGCCGACTGGGTGTCTGAGGAGGTCACAGTCAACGTTGTGGTTGAGGCCTCGCGTCTGAATTAGCGCCGTGATATGCGCCCGCGATGGATTTGCGAATTCTGCATATGACGCCAGACGATATGGCGATGGCCGTCCGCGTGCTGAGCAGCGGCGGCCTGATCGGCCTGCCGACAGAAACCGTCTATGGTCTCGCCGCAGACGCCGCCAATGGCGAAGCGGTGGCGCGCATCTATGAGGCCAAGGGCCGACCAAGCTTTAACCCGCTCATCGCCCATGTTGCGGATCTCGACATGGCCCAGCGCGAGGGCGTGTTTCGACCCGAAGCGCTGAAATTGGTTGAGACCCATTGGCCCGGTCCGCTCACTGTCGTCGTGGATGTTGCGCGAACCGGCACCGTTTGCGACCTTGCCCGGGCCGGATTGAACACGATTGCCCTCCGCTTGCCGGCACATGCGCTGGCGATCGAACTGATCAAAGCATTTGGCCGGCCGCTTGTCGCGCCGTCGGCCAATCCAAGCGGTCGGATCAGCCCGACCACACTCGACCATGTTATGTCTGATATGGGCGATGAACTGGATCTCATTTTCCAAGGCGGAAAAGCCGCTGCAGGCATTGAATCAACGATCATTGACGCGCGCGGCGATCGCCCGGCGCTGTTGCGACCGGGCAGCCTTGACCCTGCTCAGATTGAAGAGATTTGGCCCGGGCTTATTCGACCAGAGCTCTCCCCAGAAGCGCCTCAGTCTCCCGGGCAATTGCTCCGCCATTACGCCCCCAACGCGCGCTTACGTTTAAACGCTGAAGCACCTGAACGCGGCGAGGCCTATCTCGGCTTTGGCAAAGGCCCCGCGACTCTCAACCTGTCTGCGACGGGCGATCTGAATGAAGCGGCGGCCAATTTGTTCTCGATGCTGCGCGTCTTGGACGATGATTATGACCATATCGCTGTCGCCCCCATCCCAAGCCACGGCCTTGGCGAAGGGATAAATGATCGTCTTACCCGCGCCGCAAAATAGGCCTATGCTCCACTAATGGATTTACCAGCTGACTTTTTAGACGACGCCAAAGCCCTGCTCGGGGACAAAGGCTGGCGCACCGATCCGCAAAGCTTGGACGAGGTTTCGACGCCTTGGCGCGGGACGTATCAGGGCCATACGCCATTTTTGGCCATGCCCGCGAGCACTGCTGAAGTGTCCGGCGTGGTCAAACTCTGCGCCAAACATGGCATTGCAATCACGCCTCAAGGCGGCAATACCGGCCTTGTCGACGCTGGCACGCCGCATGGCGAAATCACTCTGTCCGTGCGCCGCATGCAGACCGTACGCGCGATCGATCCGTTCAATAATTCTCTCGTGATCGAGGCCGGCGCGCCCCTCGTGGTTGCGCAATCTGCTGCCGATGAGGCCAATCGCCTCTTTCCGCTCTCTCTAGGCTCCGAGGGCACGGCAACGATTGGCGGATTGATCTCGACCAATGCCGGCGGAGTTGCGGTTTTGCGCTATGGCATGATGCGCGACCTCATCCTTGGTCTGGAAGTGGTGCTGCCAGATGGCGAGATTTGGGACGGGCTTTCGGGCCTCAGAAAGGACAATACAGGATATGACCTCAAACACCTCTTTGCTGGCGCCGAAGGCACGCTCGGCATCATCACCGCGGCGACATTGAAACTGTTCCCGAAAGTCGCGCGGGCGACCGCTTGGGTCAGCTGCAAGAGCGCGCAAGACGTAATCGAATTGCTCGCTTTGACCCGCGACCATGCCGGCGACACCGTAACCAGCTTTGAGATCATCCCGGCCAATGCAATCGAGATGGTGCGTTCAGACATGCCGAATGTCCGCGATCCTAATCCCTCTGCATTGCCGTGGCGCGTCCTGTGCGAGATTTCCATGGCGCGGGAAGACCATGCCCGCGAGATTATGGAGCTGGCCCTTGCATCGGCATTTGAAGCTGGATTGGCCGAAGATGCTCTGATCGCTGAAACGCTGGCCCAAGCCCAGAGTTTCTGGACGATCCGCGAAAGCATTCCGCTGAGCAAGCGGGCTTATGGGACAGCAATTAATCACGACATCTCTGTGCCGGTGTCGCAAATCGCCGCCTTTTTAGAGGCCGCAGAAGCGGCAATTTTGGACCGCGCACCGAATGCTGAAATCGTCGCCTTTGGTCATGTCGGCGACGGCAATCTTCATTATTCCGCCTGTGAACCTAAAGATGCGGCGCAGCCGACGCTCAGCAATCATGCCGCCGCCATCACAGACATTGTCCACAAACAGGCGATGGCTTTTGGCGGCTCGATCAGTGCTGAACATGGTGTTGGCCGTCTCAAGCGGGACGAGCTTGAAACCCTGCGCCCGCCGGCGGCAACGGCGACCATGAAAGCGATCAAACAAGCGCTGGATCCCTCCGGCATTATGAATCCAAACCGCGTGGTGAGAACGCCATAGACTGAGACAATTGGGGACGAATATGTGCGGACGGTTTTTTCGCCACGGCGTCAGCTGGGAGGAATATAATTCCTATCTCAGCCTATTCGAATATGCTGGCATCGACCCGCCTGAGGGCGCTTATAATATCGCCCCCACTCAAATCGCTCCGATCGTCCGTCTCGCCACCGAAGATGAGCAGGTCCCTCAAGGGGTTCGGCATATGGCGCCGGCCATGTGGGGGCTCGTGCCAAGTTGGTGGCGCAAACCGCTGAGCGAAAAGAAGTTCTCGACCTTTAATGCCCGCAGCGAGGGGGTCGCCACCTCAAATACGTTTCGCGGCAGCTTTCGGCACAAACGCTGTCTGGTGCCGGTCAGTGGGTTTTACGAATGGACCGGCCCGAAAGGCAGCAAAACGCCGTTTGCAATCGGCTTGCGCAATCGGCGATGGTTCTGCTTTGCAGGTTTGTGGGATCGCGCGACGATTGACGGGTCTGAGATCGACACGTTCACCATTCTGACGACAACACCAAATGATTTGATGGCAGGCCTGCACACGCGCATGCCGGTCATCCTCGACCCTAGTGACTATGATCGTTGGCTCGACACCTCGCACCGCGATGTCGAAGACCTCTTCGCCCCCTTCCCGACTGAAGACATGCATGCCTGGGTCGTACGATCTGCTGTCGGCAATGTTCGAAATCAGGGCAGAGACCTTATCGAAGAAGTCTAGGCCTCTACCGCGCTTAGGAGCGTGTCGCAGACTTTGTGAATCTGTGCCTCAGACAGATAAGGATGCATCGGCAGTGACAGCGAGACGTCGGCTGCCGCTTCACAATTCGGCAGACTGCCAGGCTTGGCCAGATGCGCAAAAGCCGGCATTTGATGGATCGCCATGTCATAATAGATGCCAGATGGAATGCCTGCATCAGACAGCTTGGCTCGGACTTCCGTGCGGTTCGGAACGCGGACAGTGTACAAGCCATAGCCGTTTTCTTGTCCTTCGAGCGCAGTTTGTAGCCCGATCGCACCGGCTAAGCGTTGATTGTAAATCGCAGCCGCAGCGATCCGGCGCGCGCGCTCTGCTTCAAACAAGGTCAGTTTCTCGAGCACAACCGCACATTGGATCGAGTCGCAGCGGCCATTGATGCCGACGCGGACAGACTCTTTGCGATTATCCCCAGTGCCATGCCAACGGATCGACCGCATGCGTTCGGCGAAGTCTTTGTCTTGGCAAAGGATGGCGCCGCCATCACCATAACCGCCCAGGGTTTTCGTTGGATAAAAACTGGTCGCGGTGATCTCTGCGATATTACCGACCCAGCGCCCTTGGTCCTTGCCACCAAAGGCCTGAGCACCGTCCGCGATCACCCGCAAATCATGCGCGTCGGCAATCGCTTGAATGGTCGCATAGTCAGCTGGTAGGCCGTATAGATCGACCGGCATCACGGCGCGAGGTGTGAGCTTGCCTTCGGCTTTCACTGTCTCGATTTTGCGAACCAAGTCAGCCGGATCCATGTTGAATGTGTTCGGATCAATATCGACAATGACCGGATAGCCGCCGGACAACAGAACCGCATTGGCCGTGGCATTATATGTAAAGCCTGGAATGAAAACGGCGTCCCCTTCGGCAATCCCCATCGCCAATAAGGGCATCACCAGCGCTTGCGTTCCTGAGCCCACGGCGACAACGTCTGTTGCGCCGGTTACGTCCGCGAGTTTCGCTTCGCACTCCGTCACTTCGGGCCCACCGATGAACCGTCCATGATCGAGGATATCGATCCAACGTTGCTCGAGAGCCGGACGAATTAGCTTTTGCTGCGTTTTCAGATCGAACAATTGAATCGGCGCATCCGCCGGCAACTCGATAAGATCCGTCGATTGGGGATCAGAAAAAGCCATGGCTCAGACTCCTAAAGTGTGAAGGGCCGAGAGCTCAGCTTGCTCGGCCATGTGAACAGCAAGAGCGGCTTCCCGCCCAGGAATGAAGCAAGCGCGCTCCCCAAGCGCACTTGCGAAGAAGGCCTGATCGGCTGCGCCCAGCGGATCAGGTAGAGTGTCAGAAACGTCCCCTCTGACGGTAAAAGGTGTGGTGTTTTCAATCTCTCTGGTCAGAAAATTGATCGCAATCGTCCCCGATGGATAAGTTAGCACCATCCGGCGGTCGCGTTCTGAGTGACAGCGGCTGGCAGTCACTTCTGCAGAACCGATCGCAAAATTTAAACGTGCGGTGGCTTCATCAATGTGCGCGGTATGCGCTTGTCGTCCTGTCGCCTCCACAGTCAGCGCCGGCCCCATGAGTTTCCCGACCATGTCGAGATCGTGGGTCATCAAATCCCAAATCACCGAGACATCGCCGGCACGCCCGTCTGGGGCGGGCGGTCCCATACGCCAAGCTTCAATTCGGGTCGGCGCTTCTGGAATTTCGAACAGGCCCATCGCGTCCATAACGAAACGCTCTTGGTGCCCAACTTGTAGGACGAGCCCTTTCTCATCCGCCAACTTGGCCAGTGCATCGGCGCTATGCCCCGTCAATGACAAGGGCTTTTCAACCATGACATGGCAATCGTGTGCCAACGCCGCGCCGACCACGGCTTCATGATAGGTTGCCGGGCAAGCCACAATGATCGCATTGGCAGCTTCGAGCAAAGCCGCTTGAGAGCCTGCAGCCATAACGCCATGCTTGTCAGCCAGGGCGGCGCATCGATCTGCGTCTGGATCAAACACGCCGACAAACTCAGTCTTTTCAGATGCCGCTATTTTACCGGCATGATAGCCGCCGAATACGCCGGCGCCGACAAGACCCGTTTTCAGTTTTGACATGGGAAACTCCACTCTCAATTTTCCCATCGCATTGCGCGGGGGCCAGAGGCAACTGAACTTGTCTGTACGTGCCATCAAAAGGCATTGCGAATTCTTTCAAGCAAGGCTTTGCTTCCGACGCGGAAACGCCCACATAGGCAAAGGATAAAACAGGAAGGAAGCGCTATGCCCGCCATCAATTCTAAAGACTGGACCCTCGCCAAACGCCCAGTTGGGGAGCCTCAAACGGATGATTTCGCTATAATCAGCGCCGAGGCAAGAGAACCTGCACCTGGTGAAATTCAAGTGCACAATACCTGGATGTCGGTTGACCCTTATATGCGCGGCCGGATGTATGATCGCGAGAGCTATGTGCCGCCCTTCCAAATTGGCGAAGTGCTGCAAGGCGGCGCAGTTGGACGGGTCACGGCGTCCAACCATCCCGACTATGCCGTCGGTGATCTCGTCCAATCTATGGCGGGTTGGCGTGAAGCATGGACCGCGGCGCCAGAAGTCGTCATGGCTCAAAAACTGCCAGGCGATACCGGGCTTCCAGACAGTGCCTTTCTCGGCATTGTCGGCATGCCGGGCCTAACCGCTTATGCCGGCATTCTGCGTGTCGCAGAGCTCAAAGAAGGCGATACGGTTTTTGTCTCAGGCGCCGCTGGCGCTGTCGGCTCGGCGGTCGTACAAATCGCCAAAATCAAAGGCTGCACGGTGATTGGATCAGCTGGCGGCGCCGAAAAGTGCGCGCTGGTGAAATCGCTCGGCGCTGATGAATGTATAGATTACCGGGCCGCCGGCGATTATGCAGGCTTGCTCGCGGCGATGCAGGCCGCAGCCCCGAAAGGCATCGACGTTTATTTCGACAATGTTGGCGGCGATCATTTCCAAGCCGCGATTGAGTGCGCGCGTCCTTTCGCGCGCATGGCGATTTGCGGCATGATCTCACAATATAATGATACTGAACCGCGCCCTGGCCCGAACAATGTCATCCAAATTGTCGGCAAACAGCTGCAGATCCGTGGCTTCATCGTCTCGACGCATGCGGACATGCTGCCTGACTTTCAAAAGGACATGGTGACTTGGATCACGGGCGGTCACATGAAGTTCGAAGAAACCGTCATGGAAGGCATTGAAAACGCACCAAACGCCTTCATGGGGCTCTTCTCCGGAAAGAATACCGGCAAGATGTTGGTCAAAATCAGCTAAATGGCCTGGCCGCATCTTACCGAAGATGCGGCCATTTCATACGACGCGCGACGCCGGTGCAGGCGAAGGCGCCTGGGTCACATAGACTTCATACTGGGTCGCGCCGGTACTGTCAGTATTGTGGCAAATCGCGTTCACAACGAATAGCTGGCCTGACACGAGCACATAATCGTCACGCCGTGGCGGAATGTCGAAAGGTTGGGTTTCAAGCCGCTCACCCTCACAATATATTTCAATATTCATACAAAAACTCGAATCAATGCAGTGCATATACTTAATCATTGATTATAGACGAAGCACAATAGAATAAAAAAGAAAACGATGAATAGACTTTTTGATGCCTATATTATTGTCGATTGGAGTGCGGCCGCCAAACCCGTGACGGGGGCGAACTCAATCTGGGTCGGTATTCGTGCGCGCGACGCGCGACTAAAATTCCAGTTTAGCAGCGCCAACCCCAAAACTCGGCTGGAAGCGCGTCACTTCATTTTGGACATTGCGCAAAAGCTTATTTCTCGCGGGGATCGCCTTCTCATCGGCTTTGACTTTGCGCTTGGCTATCCAAGTGGCACGGCCGCTGCGATCGGCCTGGACAAAGATGGCACGCCGCCGTGGCAAGCCATGCACCAGCACTTAGCCTCGAAAGTGAGAGAACGCGACGACAATTCCAATGCGCGTTTCGCCCTGGCGGCGGGTATGAATTACGCCATCTCGAAGGGCCCGCATCCGTTTTGGGGCGCCCCTAAGAAAGACCAAGCTTCAACCTTATCGCCCAAGAAGGGAGACTTTTCGTCCCCAGCCTCATTGGCCGAGCATCGGCGGAGCGAAGCGTGGATCAAATCTGCATTCAAAGCCAATCCGAAATCCGTATGGCAACTCTTAGGCGCCGGCGCCGTCGGTTCGCAAGCCATGCTCGGGATCCCTACAGTGTGTTTTTTACGCGAAGAACTTCCGAACTCGCGCCTTTGGCCGTTTGAAACAGGTTTTAAAACGCTCACCAGCGACGACCTTTCGGACACGAGCTGCGTGCTCGCCGAAATCTATCCGAGCACACTCGATATCAGCCCAAATCCCGGGGAGCATTTAGACGAGGCGCAGGTCCGGAGCCTCGCGGAACACCTCGAATCGCTCGATTCTCAGGGCGAATTGGCGTCCGCATTCGGACCGCCGGAGACCCTGTCGAACGCCGAAATTTGTGAAATTACCCGCGAAGAAGGGTGGATTTTGGCAAAATAACGCTGAATCGCCCGTATTTATTGGCTTTTCGGGATTCACGGTGAAATCGAATCATGAACAATGCCCGCAACGGCAAGTTCCGCCGTTGAATAAAGGGAGAGCCCAATGAACAAGGGTGAACTGACCAAAGCAGTTGCAGAAGCAGCAGACATGTCTCAGGCCGAAGCAGGCCGTGCCGTAGACGCTGTCTTTGATTCAATCGCAGGTGCGGTAAAAAGCCGTGACTCAGTTGCGATTGCAGGTTTCGGAACTTTCGTCGCAAAAACACGCGGCGCACGTGAAGGTCGCAACCCAGCGACTGGCGAGACCATCAAAATCAAAGAAAAGACCTCTGCAGCTTTCAGACCGGCTTCCGCTCTGAAAGACATTTAAGGTCAATCGCTGTTCAAGCGATGCTTTCTAAACGGCGCGCGGCTTTTTTAGCGGCGCGCCGTTTTCCATTCCAATAGTCCCCACTGCAAGACGCTGGCAACGAAAAGCGTGATCGTCACCGCCTCCATCATACCGCGCGCCCCGCGTCCCATAGAGACGCCCATGAGATAGCAAAGCGGAATCATCAATAAGAAAAATGACGCCAAATGGATGGCTGAGGGCAACCAAACAATCCCTTGCGCGCGAAGGGCCATAGAGGCTGTTGCTTGCAAGCCATCAAACGTCGTCGCGATCGCCGCATAGATGAGTAAGCTCGCAATCGCCGTGGCGAGCATCGTGCCATCAATGCTGGCCTCTGAATTCACCAAGAGTAAAGCTAAGCCGTCTTTGAACAGGTAAATCAGCGCTGCTAAGACGAGCCCCAATACAAAGGTCGCGACCACGCCTAAGCGTGAGGCATCTTTAACGCCCTGCATGTCGCCCCGGCCATAGTGCTCGGCGACGCGGACACTGGTGGCTGTGCCAATGCCTAAAAAGAACATGAAGCAAAAGCCCATGACTTGCACGGAATAGCCATACACCGCATTCGCCGCGACGCTGATAAAAGCAGCAATCGTGTACGTCAGGTTGAACCCGCCCCACTCTGCGACATTGGAGATCGCGGTCCCGCCGCCAACTTTGATCTGCCGCACCGCTTCGTCATCGGGGCCCGGGACCGACGGTTTCAGCGCCGGCGTCAGCCAAATCACAAAACCGATCAAAGCAAAAGTGATGGCCCAGCGCGAGCCAACGGTGGCCCATGCGACGCCTTCGGCACCCATTTGCGGCATGCCCCACCAACCGAGCACAAGCGCCAGATCGATGATGACGTTCACACCTACGCCAAGATACGACGTAATCGTCACAATGAGGGGCCGACGCAGCGCCTCTAAGTAGAAGCTACAGACCGTTGAAATCATAAAGCCGAGCAGGCTGAGCGAGAGAATTTGCGCAACTGTTGTGGTTTCTGACGCAAACTCGCTTGGCGTCATCAGCGCGCTGATATCTTCGTTTGGATTGATATGCACGAATAGGCCGTAGAAGAGCGGCTCGGCAATAAAATAGACCAGCGCCGTGACCAAAATTCCGAGTCCGGTCGCCCAAGCCATGCCGCGCCGAAAAATTCGGCCAGACAAATGCTCTTCGCCGCGCCCGACAAGCTCAGATGTCAACACTTGGACGCCAAGCAGAATGCCCATGCCAAAGCCCAGCATAATGCCAATCGGCAACCAGGAGTTCAAAATATAGGCAAGCTCATGCTCTTGGCCTTTGACTTGGCCAAGCACGATCGCGTCGGTCAGCCCCATCAGCATCCATGATAGGCGTGAGATCGCGATCGGTCCTGACAGCCGCAAAAGGTCTAGAATTTCAGAGGCCCGCGCCCAAGCGGGCCATGCCCGCTGGGTCATGGTATAAAGTCCTGCTTATCCGGCTACACGTGATGGCATTGGGGAGGCGTCCTTAATCTCAAGGAGCTTCTCTGCGATCAGGAAGGCAAGTTCAAGAGCCTGTTCGCCATTTAAGCGAGGATCACAATGAGTGTGATATCTCGATGACAGGTCGGCTTCCGAAATCGCCTGCGCGCCGCCAATGCATTCGGTGACGTCTTGGCCGGTCATTTCGAAGTGTACACCCCCCGGGACACAGCCTTCGGCGTTGAGCACGTCGATAAAGCCGCGGACTTCGGTCAGGATGCGATCTACCGGACGGGTTTTAAAGCCATTATCGGTTTTCAGCGTATTGCCGTGCATCGGGTCACAAGACCAAACAACGGTTCGACCGCTTTCTTTGACCGCGCGGGCGAGCGGCGCCAATCCTTTGCCAACGCCATCCGCGCCGAAGCGGGAGATCAGGGTAATACGTCCGGCCTCATCATCTGGGTTGAGCGTTTCAATGATCCGCAGCAACTCGTCCGGCTCAAGGCCCGGTCCACATTTCATTCCGATTGGATTTTTAACGCCCTTGCAGAATTCAACATGAGCATGGTCAACCTGACGCGTCCGGTGCCCAATCCACAGCATGTGCGCCGAGGTGTCATACCAATCACCAGACGTGGAATCGACGCGGGTCATCGCCTCTTCATAGCCAAGCAACAGAGCCTCGTGCGAGGTGTAGACTTCGACTTGCGCCATTTGTGGAACGCTTTGAGAGGTCACGCCGCAGGCGCGCATGAACTCAAGCGCGTCTGAAATCTTGTCCGCCATTTCCCGGTATTGCTCCCCCAGCGGCGAGCGATCAACAAAGCCAAGCATCCATTGATGTACGTTTGCGAGGTCGGCATAACCACCGCGCGTAAAGGCGCGGACCAGGTTCAAGGTCGATGCGGACTGGGAATAGGCTTTGATCAGGCGTTCTGGATCCGGCACCCGTGACGCTTCGTTAAAATCCATGCCATTGATATTGTCGCCGCGATAAGAGGGCAGCGTAACCCCATCAATCTCTTCGACCGGAGACGATCTCGGCTTACCGAACTGCCCGGCCAAACGGCCAACTTTCACGACCGGCTTCGACGCCGCATAGGTGAGCACGACGGCCATTTGCAACATCACACGCAGCGTGTCGCGAATATTGTCGGCGCTGAATTCTTTGAAGCTCTCGGCGCAATCTCCGCCCTGCAATAAAAACGCATCGCCGGCGGCGACACTGGCCAGCCGCTGCTTCAGCGTGCGCACTTCACCCGCAAACACCAAAGGTGGAAACGCCGCGAGACGATCCTCAACCTCTTTCAGGTGATTCAGATCCGGATAGTCTTCCGGAATGTGCTTTGCGGGGCGCGCGCGCCAGCTGCTTGGCGTCCAAGTCATGCTTATCTCCTTAAGGCCGCGCTTTATGCACAGCCAATGTCACACAATCAAGCTTTCTAAGTCTGTTGTGACATGAAAGTGTGGCCCATTGCCGATAATCACGGTACTCAAAACACTCCTCCCGCCCCGGACTCTGTAAATGTCGCAGCTCTTTATTGCCCACGGTCACCGCGATATTGACCCGCTCTTGCAGGTCCATGAGGCCATGCGCCGGGCCTCGATTCCGACCTGGTATACCCCGGCGGGGAGCAAAGACACCGATCCAGACTCGGTCAATGAAGCGATTGATAATGCGTTCGGCATGTTGGTATTGGTCTCAGCCTCGTCGATCCGATCGAAGGCCGTGCAGGCGCAATTAGAACGGGCCGTCGCCCGCGGCCTGAAACTGTTCCCGATACGGGCTGACAATGCCCGGCTTTCAAAACTGTTTCGGACGACGCTTGCCGATCAACTCACCGACTCCTTGACCGATGAGGGCGCACTAGATCGGGTCGTCGCCGCGATAAAAGCGCGATATGAGCGGCGCTGTCCTGTAATTGCCGTCATGAACCTGAAAGGCGGGGTCGGCAAAACCACGATTGCGAGCCAAGTTTTCGGCACTTGGCAAGCCAATCTGGGGGGTCGCACTCTACTGATCGATCTCGACCCCCAATACAATCTGACGCAGACTTTTTTCGACATGGAGCACGCCGATGCGAGTTCAGCGATCGACCGATCGGTGATTTCGCTATTCGAACGATCCCGCATGCATCAGCTCGACGCCCAATCACCAGCGGAGTCTTGGTCGCACATCAATACGGAGCCGTTTGAACCGGTTGATCGCACGAAAATCAGCCACAATCTTTTGTCAGGCGAGGGCGCACCAGGGGGACGCTTTGATCTGATCTCAGGGCAGTTCGAGATTTCAAAATATGCGTTTGCCCCGAGCCCGCAATCACTTGCCATCGTCGGCGCAAACTTCCGCCGGATGATCGACTATTATCGCAGCGAGTATGATCTGATCGTGTTTGATACCAATCCGAACGCGACGTTTCTCACCCGCTGCGCGCTCGAAGCCGCTGACCGGGTGCTGACGCCCATGCACCCCGATGTCTATTCCTTGCGCGGGGTAAAGCTGCTGCATCAGGTGATCCAAGAACAAATCAGCGAAGAGAAACGCCCCGACCTTTCAGTACTTTTCAATACAGTCGGGCGGTCAGAGCAATCGAATTTCGAGGCCGACGCTCGTAATGGCGCGTTTGATGAACAAGCTGGTTTTGCGCTCTCGCAGACGCTGCTCAGCAGCGCCCTGCCCCGCTCAGGCCACCTTGTCGTCCGCAGTCCAGAACTCGGCAGTCCACCTTGGAAACAGCTGGTGATCCATCATGGACGTGGCGGCGGTTTGAAGCGGATCCGCGAAAGCCTGCGCGGCATTTCCGGCGAACTCAAACACTTGGTCGACGTCTAGGCCGGGTCGGTCCGAACCGTGTTCAGCGCCTCGGCCTGAAACACCATTCGCAGCAAACAGACTTGCAACCCCAAGACGACAAATAGCGCTGGTAGCCCGCCAACATTAGACAGCATGCGCACGCCATCAATCCCGCTAAACGAGACCATGATCCACGCCATCAGGCAGAGCAGAATAATCCAGACGATTTTCAAACGCGGTGCGCTCGGTTCGCCCTCATCCGCTTCGGTCATCGGGGCATGATGGGTTTTACAAATTTGAGAAATCGCTTCTGTATTGCTGTCAGCTGCGGTGACGTAAGAAATAAACGAGATCAGCAGCAGAGCGGGCACCATCAACCCGCTTAGCGGCAACTCTTCCAAGGCCCGGAACATCACGCCTTCGGGACCGACTGTGTCCAATGTGTCTTTCAATATGCCGCCCTGGGTGAGATCCGTTTCCATAGCGAAGACGCCGAAGGCGCTCATCCAAAACATTGAAAAGATCGCTGGCAAGATAAGGTTCACCAGCACAAAGGCCCGGACGCTATAGCCGCGCGCAATTCGGCCTAAAAACATCGCCGTCACCGGCGCCCAGGCGAGCCAATTGGCGAAATAGAAGGTTGTCCAGCTCTTCGCCCATTCTCCGTCGCCGCTGGCCGCGCCGATCATCAAAGACCGATCTAGAAACTCACCAACATAGCCGATCACGGCCTGTCCGCCTTGCACCGCCATCGCTTTGGTCGGGCCAAATACCAGAATGAAGCCAATAAAAACAAAGAAGAACCAGATGTTCGCCACAGAGAGCACTCGAATGCCGCGCATCAAGCCGGTCAGCGAGCTGATCAAAACCACGCATCCAATCCCAATCGCCACGAGCGCCAAAGAAAGCGGGCCGCTTGGCAGGCCTGTGACATTAGCGATGCCGCCAGACAGCAAAAGCATGCCGGCGCCCAAAGAGGCAGCCATGCCCATAATCAGAGCGAGCAAGATAGCGGCGTCCAACACTGCAGCAACCGGCGCCGGAAGCGGTCGCCCAATCAGAGCAACAAACGGCCCGGACACGGAATAAGGCTTGCCGAGATTGTGATAAGCGAGGGCAAAGGTCAGTGCTGCGACTGTGTAAATCGCATAAGGCGAAATCGTCCAATGCATGAAAAGACTGACCAGGCTGAACTGCTGCGCTGCGGCGCTGGAGGCTTCAATCCCTCGCCCCGCACCGCCAGGATCGTATAAGTGATAGAGTGGTTCGGCCATTGCCCAGAATAAGATGCCCGTCGCGATTGTCGTACACAGCGTGATCGAAAACCAGCTCCACGGTTTGAGCAAAGGCTGAGCATCAGCGCCGCCGATCTTGACCCGCCCTAAAGGCGAGACCACGACGGCGAAACAGGTCAGAACAAAGCCAAACACAGCCCACGAAATGACTGTAGAGAAAGTATCGAGGATCCAATCATTGATAGCTTTGGCAAAGGCAAAAAAGGCCTCAAGGTCTACCAGGCTCGACACCGCTGCCGCGATGAAGATCGTCATCGGGACTAAGATCACAAACAGACGCAAAGACCCGCTTTGCGCTGCGCTCAAAAGACCTCGCCCCGACAAACCCTATCCGTCCAAACCTTGCGGCTGCCCCACCACAACAAAGGTGAAATTTGCTGGATCTAGATATTCGGCGGCCACCCGGTTTACGTCTTCGAGCGTGACCGCTTCGACCATCGCATTGCGTTTGTCGAAGAAGTCGACCGGCAATTCATCAAGACGAACGCCCATCATACGACCGGCAATTTTGGCATTTGAATCAAAGCCGAGCGGGTAAGATCCGGTCAGGTAGGCTTTTGCCGCCGAGAGTTCGTCTTCAGTCATTCCCTCGGCCACCATTTCGGCCATATTCTCTTTGATCCCGGCGATAAACTCGCCAGCGCTCTCATTCTTGGTCTGACCGCCGCCGCTCCAGAGTTGGATTTTATCTTGGCTGCTGACTTGCGTGTAGACGCCATAGGTGAGGCCTTTTTCGACCCGTAAGTCTTTCATCAAGCGGCTTTCAAAGCCGCCGCCGCCAAACGTGTAATTGAGCACAATAGCGGTGTAAAAATCAGGATCTTCCCGGGTCATGGCCGGCGCCGCAAACGTCACCAAGCTTTGGGGTTGGGGAAGATCGATGACCACGGGCGCTGCTGAAGCCTGGCTGAGCACAACATCATCCGTTTCGAGGGTCTCGCTGGTGTCGGGTAATCCGGCCACAGCTTTATCAATCAAAGGCGCGAGCTCGTCTGGCGACATTGCCCCAACGGCGGTGACAAGCATGCCCTGCTTGACCATTAATCGGTCTTTTTGAGCGCGCATACCATCCTGGGTCAACGCGGCGAGGCTTTCGGCGCTGGTCTCTCTCGCATAGGCATGCTCTGGATAGAGCGTTGCGGCGCGCGCCCGGCTCGCAAGATATTGCGCGTTGGTTTCTCGCGTCTCTAGGCCGACTTGCTGCTCACGCAAAAAGCGCTCGAACGGTCCATCATCAAAACGCGGCTCCGCAAAGGCGAGACTGATCATGTCGAAGGAGTCGTCCGCATAATCGGTTAGCATAGACGCATTGCAAAACGTGCTCTCGTTCGAAGCGCCGCAGGAAAAGCTCATATTCAACTCCTCCATCCGCTTGAAAAAGGCCTGGGCGTCATAATCACCGGCGCCCTCATTCATATGATAGACCATGGCATTGGTCAGACCTTCCAGGCCGTCCGGATCATTGGTCTCACCGGCCGTCCAGGCCATACGCAGCGATAGGATCGGGATAGACGGCTCTTCAACCAACCAAACTGAAACCCCGCCAGGCGTAGTGAATTGCTGGATGGTTGCAAACTCGCCATCATGAACCGTGACGTCCATTGCATTCGCATCAACCGTGCCGTCAGTGGACGCTGAACAGGCCGCCAGAGCAATCGCGGCAAGCGCCCCCGAGATCAAAGACAATGACCGCATCTTAAAACTCTCCGTCTTCGGGCAGCAGAACCGCTTCGATATAATTATTTTCAGCCGCGAAGACTTTCCGCGCCGCGGCAAGGGCGTCCTCTGTCGTGACAGCGCGAATGTCGTCTGAATAGGTCAGCAAGTCATCGATCTCGCCGCCAATCGCCAACCACGCGCCAAACTGATTGGCCATCGCTTGTTGGCTATCCCGCGCGTAAATAGACTGGGCCGCTTTGGAATTTCGAACCCTAACAATGTCTTCCTCGGCGAAGCCTGCTTCGAGCTGTTTCGCCAACTCTACCGTGACCGCTGCTTCGAGCTCTTCCATCGTTACGCCTGGACTCGGGGTGGCGTAGACGACCGCCGGCCCGGCATCATGCAAACCCGTCCAAGCAAATGTCCCGGCATTGATCGCAATTTTCTGTTCTTCGACCAGAGCGACGTAAAGCAAGCTCGTATTGCCGCCGCCAAGCACATCCAAACCGACATCCAAGTCCAAAGCGAAGTCACGCTCACGCTTTTGGCTCGTCCCATTATAATAGCGATACCAAACGGGTTGGCGAACTTTCGGGTCGCGATGCTCAATCTCATAAGTTTGTGTGAGCGGCGGCACATCTGCCCATTTGCGCGTCCCATCGACCAGGCCAGACGGTTCAATCACGCCGTAATGCTGTTCCGCGAGCGTTCTCACTTCTTGGCCGGTAACATCGCCAGCAACGACCAAAATAGCGTTTTCTGGCGAGTAATATTTCTTGTAAAAGTCGATCCCGTCCTGCGGGGTGAGCGCTTCAACTTCTTCCATCAGGCCGATCACAGTGATCTCGTACGGGTGTCCTTCCCAGAACTGGGCGAGGACTTTCTCCTGCAGGATCACGCCTGGATTATTGTCGACCCGCTGACGGCGTTCTTCTTTAACGACATCACGTTCTGTAATGAAGCTGCCTTCTGGATCTTCATCAATAATCAGATCCGTCATCCGTTCTGCTTCTAGCTCCATCATTTTGCCGAGGTGCTGTTTCGCGACGCGCTGATAATAGCCGGTATAGTCCCAGCTGGTGAAAGCATTGTGCTGACCGCCCAGCCGGGAAATCGTCGAGTCAAATTCGCCATCTTCGAGATCATCTGTCTCTTTGAACATGACATGTTCAAACAGATGTGCGATTCCGGATTTGCCAGGACCTTCATCAACGGCGCCGACTTTATACCACAGCATATGGGTGACAACCGGCGCGCGATGATCGGGCAGAACCACGACATCCATACCATTGCTCAGCGTGAAGGTTTCTGGCGCCCAGGCCTCTTCGGCCGAGTCCGCAAAAGCGATCGTGCCGGCAAGAGCCGCAGCTGCGAGCCCGCTGGATATTAGGTATTTCATACTGCTCTCCGTGTGCTCGACTTTTTAAATGGGGACTGATCGGCGTTTACGTGCCGGGCAGTTTCAGCCTTTCACCGCTGCCGCGCTCGATGATAACTTCGCCGCCCGCTGTCGCACTGTCTGGACCAGCATCAGCGTCTGGGCCTTCCCAATTCATGACACGATCAGAAACCGCTTGCGATTTGCGGATGACGCGGGCTTCTTCCCAATCGACTTGCTCGCGCACGACTGGGCTGACCGCATTTGCGCCTGCAGCCGCCACCAATGCCCGCTCGGAGGCGCTTGCGTCTTGGCCGATATCCGTACCGAAGGCTGAGGCGGTGCCAGCCCGGGTCGGATCAACCTCGAACGGTAGGCCTTGGCCTGGCTGTGGTGGCCGGAGATTGTAATCTGGTGGCACCACCAAGGGTGCCTTTTTAACGACCCGGAATTCATCCGGGCTATTGCTGCCGCCTAAGCTGCTGCACCCGGCAACTGTTGAAGCCATTAATGCGGTAGAAAATAAGAGCGCTGTATTTTTCATGGCGTCCTTGCCTAGTCCTCGTTTACGGCCCCAGCCGTTTTATCTTGTTGCGACATTAGGAACTGGTCCACAAAGAGCAAGACCGCGCCTACAGATATCGCCGCATCTGCGACGTTGAAAACATAATTGAAAAAGTATGGCCGGAATATGCCACTAAAATCGAGAAAGTCGACGACGGCCCCGAACCGCACCCGGTCAATGACATTGCCAAAGGCGCCGCCAATGACCAACGCTAGAGCAATTCCAGTGAACCGCCGCGCAGCCCGTACCAGCCAAACCGTAAAGCCGATGGCAATCGCCGTGGTTAGGATAACCAGGAGCCATCGCATCACGCCTTCTGATTGACCAATGCCAAAACTAATCCCGCGATTCCAAACCATGGTCAGATCGAAAAAGGATAGAACATCAATCTTACCGCAGCGCTGTGTCTGATCCAAACAGCCGATCGCGTTGAATTGTGGCGCGTTCAGTATCAACCATTTCGTCCACTGATCGAGGAGCACAATGATCGGAATCAGGAAGAATAGCGCATAGCGGAACGGCTTGGTCATGCTTTACCTCTGACTTCACGGATAGCAGCCGCATCACGCGGTGTCACATCCGGAAAATCAGGATCTGCGGTGGCCGGGTCGAAATATTTCCAGCTCCGCGCGCATTTGATGCCATTCGCCTGTCCTGGCAGCACGGCAACACACGACTCTTCCGGCAATTGGAAGGCCTGATCGGGCGCAGATCCGGCCACCAATTCAGCTTGCGAAGTGATGAAAATGTCCTCCGCGACCTCGCCTTCATAAGCCGCCATCAGATCGGCATCATTGATGAAGACTTTTGGGGCGGCTTCGAGCGAAGAGCGGATGCGCTTTTCGCGGCGTTCAACTTCAATCGCACCGGTGACCACACGGCGAACCCGGAAGATGTTCTCCCACCGTGCGGCCAACGCGTCATCTTTCCAATCGAGCGGCGTTTCCGGCAGTTGCAGCAAATGCACGCTGTCGGCCCGATCGGCGAAGACGCTCAACAGGAAGGCCTCTTCCGTCGTGAACGGCATGATCGGCGCAAGCCACGCCAACAAACGCTCCAAGATTGCGGCCATCACGGTCCGCGCAGAGCGGCGGCGAACATCGCTCGGCGCGTCGCAATACAGGCTGTCTTTGCGAATGTCGAAATAGACCGCCGAAAGATCGACCGAACAGAAATTCAACAGCGCCGACATGACCCGCTTAAAATCGTGCTCGTCATAGGCTTTGCGAACCAGATCATCGAGTTCCGCTAAGCGGTGCAGCACCCAAGTCTCAAGGCTCGGCATCTCGACCGGCAAGACCGCCTCATCCGGCGTATAGCCTTCCAAAGCCCCCAGCAGGTAGCGCACTGTGTTGCGCAAGCGGCGATAGTTTTCGACCGCGCCTTTGATGATCTCGTCTGAGATGCGCAAATCCTCGGTATAGTCGGCGCTGGCGGTCCAGAGGCGTAGGATTTCGATGCCATATTGTTTGGCAAAGTCCGCCGGGTCGATCGTATTGCCGATCGATTTCGACATTTTCTTGCCCTCACCATCGACAATCATGCCGTGCGTGACGACCTGTTTGAACGGCGCCATGCCGCGGGTCGCGCAGCTTTCAAGCAAGGAAGACTGGAACCAACCGCGATGCTGGTCGGAGCCTTCCAGATAGACGTCCGCAACGCCGGTTTCATCGTCGATAATGCCGCGATCGCGCAAGGCAAACGCGTGCGTGGTGCCGCTATCAAACCAAACATCGAGCACGTCTTTGACTTTGTCCCAGCCGGCCGCGTCATTGAGGAAATCGCTGACCTCCGCCGAGAACCAGCCTTCGACGCCCTCTTCGCGGATCTTGGCGAGGATTTTCTCATTCACGGCGGTTGCTTCGGCTTCCGGCAAAGCGGCGGTGTGCGGCTCGCCTTTCTCATTGACCAACAATGTGATGGGCACGCCCCAATTGCGCTGGCGTGAGATCAGCCAGTCTGGGCGGTCCGCGACCATGGCTTTGAGGCGATTATAGCCGGTTGGCGGCACGAATTTGGTCTGCTCAATGCCGTCCAGCGCCATCTCGCGCAACGGGCGCGCGCCGTCTTTGCCTTGTGTGTCCATGGCGATGAACCATTGCGGCGTCGCCCGGCGGATCACGGGGGCTTTGGAGCGCCAAGAATGGGCATCGCGGATCGTCGTCACACCGCGCGCCAGGAGATTACCGCTTTCGGCGAGGAGGCGGATGACTTCCGGATTGGCTTTGCCGGGCTGGCCACGCTTCTTACCGGACGTGCGGATGATGTCGAGACCGCCGAGCGGCGCCGGCACATCTTCGATATAGCAGCCATCGGGATCGACGATCTGGCGAATCTGTTGAGTGGTGCGACCGGACTCAACCCAGACATTGAAGTCATCTTCGCCATGCGCAGGCGCTGTATGCACGAAGCCCGTCCCGGCATCGGCGGTGACGTGATCACCGGCGAGCATGGGAATGTCATGTTGGAAAAAATCATCCATGGCATTCAACGGATGATTCAGCTGCATTCCACCTAGTACTTCCGCCGGCACATCACTTAGCCTATTAAGATCGCCAATCTTCGCAGAACTCCTGACAGACTCTGCCAATGCGTCGGCGAGAATCATGCGTTCTCCCTCAACAGCATAAGGCTTAAACCCAAGCTCCTCTTCTGACATCACAGAGCCAACCTCGTACAATCCATAAGAAATTGATTGGCTAAACGAGACCGCTTGATTGGCCGGAATGGTCCACGGCGTCGTTGTCCATATTACGATCGAGATTGGTCGTAAGACGCTATCTGGAAGCGGCTCGCCTGGTTTGTGTCCGGTCCAATCGGTTGGAAAGTCGTCAAAAAGAAAATCAAGCAACGATCTGAAGCTCTCGCGATTTTCTCGCAGCCAATTCCGGTCGGGCGCAAGTTTCTGCACCGGAAACTTCACCCAGATCACCGGCACCTTCCGGTCGTGATACTCAACCTCTGCTTCGGCCAAAGCGGTCCGCTCGACCGGTGACCACATGACCGGCTTGGCGCCGCGCACCAGGCGTCCGCCCATGGCGACGCGCAGGAATTCGCGCACCGTCGCCGCTTCGGACTCAAAATTCATGGTCAGATAGGGATCATCCCACTCGCCCTCGACGCCGCAGCGGCGGAAGCCTTCCTTCTGAACCTTAATCCATTCCGCAGCGTACTCGCGACACGCACGGCGGAACTCGTCGCCAGGCACATCATCCTTGGTGCGGCCTTTGGCGCGAAACTGCTCTTCGACTTTCCACTCAATCGGCAAACCGTGACAGTCCCAGCCCGGCAGGTAAGACGCATCATAGCCGCGCATCTGGTGATTGCGGACGATGATGTCTTTGATGATCTTATTCATCGCCGTGCCGAGATGGATCGGGCCGTTGGCATAAGGCGGGCCATCATGCAGGATGAAAGGCTCAGCGCCGCGCGCTTTGGCCTCGCTGCGAAAGCGCTCATAGAGCTTCATCTCATCCCACTTTTCGATCCATTTTGGCTCAGCTTTCGGCAAGCCGCCCCGCATGGGGAAATCGGTGGTCGGTAAGAACAAGGTGTCCTTGTACGGGTTTTCTTGTTTTTTCGGTTTGTCAGTCTCGGCCATGTCAGTCGTCTTCGGATCAGCGTGTGAAGAAAGGGCTAAAAATTCCCGGCCGCGAGCTCTTATGAGCGGGCGACCGGGCCGCTAATTCGAATAATGGATATGATTGCGGCGCTGTTCATGACGGCCCGCTTAGCAGGGCTCGCCAGGCCTGTCATCCCGCCAGATGAAGCCGAGCCGCCTCGGCATCTTTGTGCATCTGCGCGACCATGACGTCGACACTGTCAAATTTCAGCTCCGGGCGCAAATAGTGCACCAACGCGACCTCTATGTGCTGGCCATAAATGTCACCTTCAAAGTCAAAGATGACGGTCTCAAGCAAGGGGTCGCGGATCCCGGTGGTTGGGGTCCGCCCGAAATTAGCAACTCCGGGCCGCCAATCGGTCTCACCTGGCAAGCGCACGCGTACGGCGTAAATGCCGTGACGCGGATGGATGAGCTCGCCGAGATGCATATTCGCGGTCGGAAACCCAATCGTCCGCCCCCGCTTCTCGCCATGCTCCACCACGCCATCAATGACCCAGTCGTGACCGAGAATTTCGGCGGCTTTTTCCGGCGCACCCGCGATTAATGCTTCGCGGATCGCGGTCGAGGACGCTTTAGCGCCGAGCGCTTCGATTTTGTCGACAATTGTGACGCCAAAGCCGAGTGCGCGCCCTAATGAAGCAAGTCGCGCAGCATCGCCCATGCGGCCGCGGCCAAAGCGAAAATCAAAGCCGACGGTGACGTGCGCGGCGCCAATGCCCTCTTTTAGGACATCGCGGGCAAAGGCCTCATCGGTCATCGCTGCCATATCGGCATTGAACGGCAATTCGAAAACGGCCTCGGCCCCAAGTTCAGCCAGCCGGGCATTGCGGCGCGCCGGTCGATATATCCGAAACGGTGGATCATCTGGTCTAAAGAAGGCCCGCGGCGGTGGTTCAAACGTCGCTATGCCAAGCTTGGCATTGGCCGCTTTGGCGCCCTCAATCACCGCCCGGTGGCCTGCATGCACCCCATCAAAATTGCCCAGCGCGACGGAGAAACCCCGAGCGCGATCTGGAACGTCTTTATAATGGGCGATCACGGTCATTTAGGCATTCCGGCTCGGCACCATGACCAAGGCTTCGCCTGAAATCGCGGCTTTTCCATCGACATTGCATGAGACTTTCAGTGTCACCCGGTGACCGCGTTCTTTCATCTCAACCACTTCAACTTTGACAATCACCAAAGAGCCAATCAGCACAGGCCGGCGGAAGCGCATATTGAGGCCAACAAAGATTGAGCCGGGGCCCGGCAAATCATTACCAAGAATGCCCGATATATAGCTCGCGGTCAGCGCGCCATGGGCGATACGCTGGCCAAACGGGGTATGCTTCGCAAACTCCTCGTCCATGTGCAGCGGATTGCGGTCGCCAGACACTTCAGCAAACAGTTCAATATCTTTTTCGGTGATCACATGCTCTGTTTGATGCGTCATGCCGATCGAAAGATCTTCGTATTTATAACCGTCTTTATAGGTCATTTCGGACAAGTCTCCGTTTTCATTCACGGTCTGTTACAATGTGTTGCAGGATTCGTCACCATTCGAGTTTCGGCATCGCCCACTTGGCCGAAACTGCATAATCAGCCAACAAGTCGGCAACCTCTTGCTCAAAGTTTGCGCCGTGCTGTTTCAAACCGGTGCCGACATAGAGGCCATCATAACCGCGGCTGAGGGCGCCTTGCATATCGGTCGCTGGACTATCGCCGACACATAAGGTCCGCGACGGCGCTGCTTCGACGCCGAGATCACTGAGGCGGGCGAGCGCCAAATCATAAATCGGCGCATGCGGTTTGCCGGGATAGATCACCGTGCCGCCTTCTTCTTCAAAAATTTTGGCGAGCGCTCCCGCACACCAATGCAGCTGATCACCAATCCGCACGCGAATGTCGGGATTGGCGCAAATCATTTGCATGTCCCGGTCCGCCGCTTCGGCTAAGCGATCACGATAATCATCTGGATGATCGTTCACTTGGTCTTCGAGACCAATGCAGAGGATTGTGTCTGAGGACCGCGCATCGCCAAATTGCAGATCGAGGCCTTCATAGAGGAACTTATCTTGTTCCCAGCCTTCATCAGCGCCCATGCGGAGAAAGACTTCGCCAGCGCGTTGACGCAACATTTCGCGGGTCGCATCGCCCGATGTGACACAGTCATCATAGGCTTCAGGCGGCACGCCAAGCGGGTCGAAATAGTGAATAGCTTGGGCTTTCGGCACCGGCGCATTGGTGATCAGACAGACCGCGCCGCCTTGGTCGCGGAAACGGACCAGGGCCTCGCACGCTTCGTCAAAGGCATATCGGCCATTATGGATGACGCCCCAAACGTCGCAGAGTATCGCATCATATTGGTCGGCAATCGCGGCCAAGCCGCCAGGAAAATGTGGCATTGTCATGCGGGCGAAGTAGGCAGCGTACCTCGGCCCGTCAATCTATGATGCGCGGGAGGTCAACATGCGCACCAGTTCAGCGGGCGGTGCGGTCTCTTCCATCAGCGAAGATTTAATCGGACGCGGCGCTCCGAAAATATGTCCTTGGCCGTAAGGAATACCATATTCCAAAATTTCAACGACACTGACTTCTTCTTCGATTTTTTCAGCGATGAGTGTGACGCCGTAGCGGGAGCAGACCGCCGCGACTTCATCGCCGGAAATTTTGCGCTCAACTGATGAAGATGGCCGCGGACCAAACGGGTCACGCAATTGATCGATCAGCTGTCCGCCTTTGAATTTCACAAAGCGAATGCCAGCATCCTGGAGACGCGGCAGGTCAATATCAATCGTTTCGGCATGATCAATCGAGAAGCGGAAACCAAGCGCGGTCAAACGCTCCATCGCTTCACGCATTTGCCGCGACCGATGTTCGAAACGGCTGGCGCGGATTTCAAAAATCAAAGCGCCAGCAAGATCCCGATTCTGTTCCATATGATTGAGGAAGAATGGGAAAAAGTGCGGATCCTCGAGCGAGTGCGAGGAGACGTTGCAAAACACCCCAACCCGGCGATCTCGCGCCGCCAGGCGGCGCACCACTTCAACGGAGCGGTACAGCATCATATTATCAATCACGCCAAGCAAATTGGCGCGGCGGGCAGCATCGAGGAAATCTGCCGGTAGAATCAGACTGCCGTCTGGGTCACGCAGACGCGTATAGCCTTCATAAAAAGAGACGCGGCGCTGCGGCAAAGACACGATTGGCTGCAAGTGCAAATCAACGCGGCCATCTTCCAGCGCATCTTTCACGCGGCGTAGGATCGCATCGTCGCGGGGCGCAACCTCGCCGGTGGTTTCGGCATCTGCGAGCTTGGTTTCGAAACTCTTAGATAAGCGTTCAATCAAGGTTTCGAGCTGGCGCATTTCGCTGACCAAGGCATCGCGGCGCTCTGTCAGCTCTTGCTTCACAGTCGTTTCTATTGCGGTCGTGCGCGCTTCTACAACATCGGCGCGGGCTTTTGAGTCTTTTTGGGCGGCTTCGATTTGATCGACCCGGGCGACCAATTCATCTGACTGTCCAGACCGCGTCGAAAACAAGTGAACCTGTCCGATCAAAGCAGTGAGAATCGCTCCGCCACAAACGGCGAGCGGCAGCTCAACCGCAGCGAAGGTAAACAGGCTCCACCCGGCAACCGCACCTATTGCGGCGTAGACCATAAAGACTAAGGCAATCATCACTTCCAGCCCCTGCTGACGCATTAACCTTAACAGATAGGCGCCAAGTGTTAACGAATTCGTAGCATAAGCGCTGATTTGCATCGGCTGCCAAGGGATCAGGTCAATCCATCCACCGCATTTCTTTCGGCATCGAGGTATTCGCGCAACGCTTGCAGCGTTGGCAGCAGCTTTGCCAGCTCAGACACGTCTTGAGTTTCGGCAATCATCGCCGCCAAAGGTGCAATGGCCGCCACACCTTTGGCCCGAGCGGCGCGGCCAGAATTTGTGATCGTGACGATTTTTCTACGCCGGTCGTCTTCACTGCCAACAATCTCCACATAACCTTTACGTTCAAGCTTTCCGAGAATAGCGGTCATTGACGGCTTACTCATCTGAAAGGCTTTGGCGAGCCAAGACGGCGACTTGCTGTCGCCCAGCCGAACAAAGTGATTGAGGACGGCAAATTCGGATGGATTGAGGTTCGGCGCCAGAACCCGTGCAAACCGAGCGGTGCTCAATTGCTGGATAATGCCAATCTCGTTGAACAGTTTGAAAATAATGTTTGCCGTCTCAGAATCATTCATGCGGGCGAGCTTATCAGCTTGCTCTCAAGCGGCCAACGCGGGCTCGCCGCGGGAAACTTAGTATAGCCAACCCGTCCAAGCATATGCGCGACCCCGTCGCGATCGACCCCGAGCTCGCGCCGAACGCCCTCATAAGGCCCGCTCATTTCTGGGAATTCTTGTAAGATCTGACTGAGCGGATGAATGCCAAGGCCAACTTGCTGCGCTGCGAGGTTCATTCTGACCCAGGCGCGGCCGGCTTCGAGCTGCGTCTGCCGCGTATTCTTGGAGGCTTTAATCCAGACAAAACCTTGGGCGGAGTGAATGATCGGGTGATACATATCAAGGCCTTGCTGATAAGCGGTGCTGCCTGGTGTATCGAGCGCTTTGGGCGAAACGATTCCGGTCATTTTAAACAGTCCCATTGGGATGCCGCCCATGTCGATACCGTCGGGATTCTCAACGACCGCACGATTTCCGATACGCATCAGATCAATGCTCTCGCGGCGCGTGCGATCGGTTTCCATTTCGATTTGGAAGCCTTCCCACGCGAGTTCAATCAGGCGAGACCGCTGAGCCAAATCCACTGTGCCACCGATGTCCAAAGCCCTCTGCCCGCCCGCGATCACAGACTGCAGTGTTTCGGGCGCGACTGGACGCGCGGTGTCGTAAGGCTCTTTCGAAGACCGCCGCTGAAGCACATTTGCGAAAAGCGGGTCTCGCGCCAATGCCCCGTCAGCCGTGAATTGGACTTGCGCAATCCGATTGCCGGTTAAACGCGGATACGGCGCACCATCTGGAAACGGCGTGGTCTCGACACGGTAACCCTTTTCAGCGGCCGCCAAGCGCAGCAATTCGATCATACAGCCAAAGCCGATGGTGATTTGACGATCGAACGGATCCGTGTGCGGCAAGCGCCGTGCGAGATCGACATAGATATCGATCCGATCATCACCGACGAGATCGAACTGCCAGGGCTGTCGATTGTGCGGATTGGGCGCCAAAATCGCATAGGACAACGCGTCAAGACGCGGGTCACCAAAGCTCTCTCCAGCTTGCTCCCAAGGCGCACGCGCCTGTGACAGCCCCGGGCCATGGGCCACACCCACCGCCCCAACACCACCGACAATCGCAACGGCGCCGCCAGTGATCAAAAAGCCTCTTCTGTTGAGCATCATTTGGTCCTTTTTTCTATTTGTTAGGCAGCTAACTAATAATTATGAGACAGATAGTCAAGGTCCGATCGTGGCCTGATGGCCACAGTGTTGAGTTCATTCAAATTTTAAGACGAATTCTAGCAGAAGCAGGTTTGACAGGTGTCGCAGAGCTTCTTAACCAAAGGTTCAAATCCCGAACGGCCACGGTCCACGGTCACTTTTTGACCGGATGGGGGCGTCTCGGGGGAGACCGGGGTTCCATGAAAATGGAACCCCGTTGCTTTTTCAGGATCTAATTCTCTAACATGAAAACCGGCTCAGTGAGGGGCCAAGAGCGCGCTGAGCAGCCGAGTTCCATGACGATCTCAGTGTCAAATTCTGTCGCAGCATCAGAGGTCAGACAGAGCTTTAAATGCGGCGCCCCGCGATACTCGAACGCAAAGCCCTGCCGTGTCTTCGAGATCGAGAGATCGCCTGTATCAAACACCAGGTCACCCGGCGCCGCTTCAACCGAAACCAAAACCGCCGCATCATATCCGCCTGGCGGAATGCCGTTTTCGACCACATAGAGCGCATCGGCTTGCTCATATGTCAGGTTTAGCCCCGCGACCACATCGCCGAGGCCAGACGGACCAACAACGCTGAGCGGCTGCGAGCGCCCGAGCAACCAGGAGCGATTACGCACTTCATCCAAGCCTTCAATATTTTCCGCATGGAGAGAAAATATCAAAACACCATCGAGCTGCTTGAGATCCACTTTGCGCAAAGACTCAACGACCCCAGCTGGCGCCCCCGCCAGAATGCGTTTGCCGCCGGCCACAACCATCGCACATGGCGCGGTCGCCTCGGCCGAGCCGCACGGCAACACGACAAAGTCTTGCGACGGGATCTCCATATCCCACCAATCCGGCGCCGGCGCTTCGGCTTGGCAGGCTGCGAGCGTGAGCCCGGTCAAACCCAATGAGAACAGAATCGGAATGCGCATAGTGATCTTAGATCACCACTTTATTTCAGAACCGTTGTATTCTGCTCGGCCATAATTTGGTTTTCGATATGGCCAATGCCGGAAATCTCAACCCGCACGCGATCGCCCGCTCTGAGCCATTTTGGTGGTTCAAACCCGGCCCCAACTCCGGCCGGTGTGCCAGTGAAAATGACATCTCCTGGCTCCAGCGTGAACGCTGCAGTTAAATGCGCGATTTGCTGCTCAATCGAAAACACCATGTCGCGGACATGTCCGGTCTGGCGCAATTCGCCATTTACGAAGCCTTTGACGCTGACCGCACTTAGATCCTCGATCTCGTCTGGTGTGACGAGATAGGGTCCAAATGGCGCATGCGTATCAAACCCCTTGCCCATAATCATGGTCTGGCTAGCGCGCTGCCAATCGCGCACAGAGTAATCACACCCGCAGGCAAAACCGGCAACCATTTCCATCGCCCGCGCCGCCGGGACATGGCGGCCGGTCTTGCCGATGATCACCACCAATTCAGCCTCATAATCGAGCTGCTCTGAGACGATTGGCAAATCGACTGGATCATATGGGCCATGCGCTGCCGTCGCCTGTTTATTGAACCATTTTTGCACGCTCGCCGGCGTCGATTTGAGGAATGAGACCGACTCTTTCGCATGCGCGGCATAGTTGACCCCGATGCCGAGAATTTTTCTGGGTTTCAATATTGGCTGTTGAAACTGAACCTCGGAAATAGGCACCCTCGCCGCCGCACGCGCGCGCGTCGCGGCGCCCTCCAAATCGGCTAAAACATCGATCACAGAAACGTCCGAGAGCGGAAAAATCGTGTCTGGCTCGACCAGCGCCGCACAAGCCTTGCCGTTAACTATGACATTAGCCCATTTCATTGGCGTGTGACCTCTTCGCTACGATGGATTGAAACCGAACAAACCTGGTGTGAGATTCAATTGAATGGTGCGTGATTGATGTCTAAGCGTTCTCGATCATGCTGGTGGGACAATAACGAGTAGAGTGACGATGACACAAGGCCTTCGCGCGCAAGAAAGCACACTTGCAGATCTATTGTGTAATGGCACTGAAATGGCCATGCCGCCCTATCAGCGCAGCTATTCTTGGGAAATTTCAGAAGCCCAATCACTGCTGTCCGACTTGCAGGATGCCAGCGAAAATGGCGAGAGCCACTTTATCGGGGCGATTGTCTTGGTGCGCGAGTCTTCGGGCCGGTACTTGATCGTTGACGGCCAGCAGCGCCTGACCACTCTGACTATTCTCCTGTCGGTTCTGCGCGACATCGAACCAGATCCAACACGGAAAGCTCAAATCCATGCGATGATCGCAGATGATGATAGCGCTGCCGGCGCGAAATGGCGGATTTCGCTCAACCATATTGATGGCCCTTATTTGCGCGAGGCGATCCAAACGCGCGGCGCCGCCTTAACCAAAGACGTTGAGCCGAATGATAGTGAGAGCCAGCTTCGGATGACGCGAAATCTTGAGAATTTCATCAAGTCCGTACGCAATATGTCCCCCGAAGCTCAGCGCGAGCTGGCCGACATGATCCGCCATCGCATTGTGCTGGTCAAAGTTGTGGTCGAAGATTGGGATGGCGGTTACAATGTTTTCCGGGTTCTCAACACGCGCGGCAAAGCCCCGAACACGCATGATATTATCAAGACAGATTTGCTCGAAAACGCGCACCTGACACCCGAAGAAGCCGATGCCTATTCTCGTGAATGGTCAGAGCATGAATCGCGTCTCGGCGGTTCTGGGTTCGATGACCTGTTGAACCAGATTAGCACGCTTTATGCGCGCAAAACGCGCAAAGGCGCGAGCGAGTTTCGCAAAGCCGTGATCAATCGCTATTCGGGCGGCACGCGGGAGTTCTTAAGCAAAGAGCTGCCGGCTTATGTTGATGCCTATGTGACCATCTCAACGGGCAAAGGTGAGTTTGGCGCGCGGACGAAAGAAGTGACCGAGTGTTTGAATCATTTGCGCTTAATCGACCACCAATTGTGGCGTGCCCCGGCGCTGAAATTCCTGGTTAGCTATGATGGCGATCCTGACACCGCCCTCGCTTTTTTCCGCGGTTTAGAACGGTTTGCTTATGGCGCTATGATGGCCATCACCGAGCAGCGTAGCCGGCAGCGTCGCTATCAGAAAATCGCCGACAGTGCCGACAATCCGCGCCTGCTATTGTCGCCGGGCGGGCCATTGGCGCTGTCGCGCGAAGAGCGGCGAGAGATTTCAAACCGGCTGCGCAGCCGGTTCGGTGCGTTTGCACAGCGCCGCGCCATTGCATTGCGGATGAATGCGGAAATCGATGGCGGCGCCGCCCTTGGTCCAGATGTTGGCGCCACGGTCGAACACGTTTTGCCGAAAAATCTGCCGGATGACTCGCCGTGGAAAAATGCCTGGCCGAACACCTCTGTGCACCGCGATCTGGTCGATACGATCGGGAATTTTGCGCTGCTCACGCAATCGACCAACCAAAAGGCAGATAATCTCTCATTTGAAGAGAAGCGGACGCTGTATTTTGCCAATGGTGGTCCTGAATTCGCGCTGACCCTCGACATTCGAGAGCAAGTCGCGTGGACCCCCGAGGTCACCCGCAAGCGGACGGAACATCTATCGAAGATTATGGAAGCAGCGTGGCGCCTGGATCAGGCGACGCTATAAGCAAAGCGCTTAGGAGGCGGCGGCTTCCGTCTTTTTACGATTGGCGGCAAAGTCAGCCAATTTATCCGCGGCATCATTCGCCGCATCAATGCTGTTATCAAATTCCGCCAGCGCATAAGTGGTTGGATTGGCATCCGCCATTGCGAGCTCGGTAAGCGTCGTCACAAATGTCCGTCGCGCTTTCTTAGCGGTCACGAGCGCGCTTTCATAACTCACCAGGTCGGCGCGTAGCGTTTTTGCTGAGCGCTCAGTTTCAAACAGTTTTTCGGCTTCCATTGTGGCCACATCTAAGCCGTGAGCTGCGCCCTCTATATCAGCTCGGATGAGGTCTAATTGCGCCTTGATATCCGCAGACGTGTTCTGAACATTTTCAAGATAAACAAGGTCCGAGCCTTGATCCCGGTCGTCAGAACCATCCATCAACATGCGGGCAAATCCGAGAATGCCGGCGCTCTTTTCAACCCAATTCTTCCGCTCAGCGAGATCGGTGTAAGCATCGGAGACTTTGCGCAAACTGGTATCTTCGGACGCAAGATCAGTTTCCACCAGCGCTTCTGAAGCGACCATGGAGACCGTAGCGCAGCCGGCGAGGCTGAACGCGAGGATGGCGGAAATCAATACATTACGCATAAGGCTGCACACCTGCCTTTTCCTGTCCCACACCTGTAATAACACATACAGATGAGAAAATCGCCGTCCATACCCTTTATTCAGATGTTAACAGCCGATAGGTGAAGAGGTCGTGAACAAAGGCGGAAAATGCTTAAACTTTACCCACCCCTCGAAGCGCGCCGGTCAGGCTTTATTCGTGTTAGCGACCTGCACGAGATCTATTGGGAAGAATCAGGCAACCCGCATGGGCTGCCGGTGATCGGCATTCATGGCGGTCCTGGCGGTGGATCGAGCCCAGAAATGCGCCGGTTTTTCGACCCTTCTGTGTATCGGATCATCCTCGTCGATCAGCGCGGCTGCGGAAAATCGACACCGCATTCCGAACTCGAGGGGAATACGACTTGGACTCTGGTCAGCGACATGGAAGCGGTGCGCGAACATCTCGGGATCGAAAAATGGGTCTTGTTCGGCGGCTCATGGGGATCGACTTTGGCGCTGTCCTATGCGGTCACCCATACAGAACGGGTCTTCGGCCTTATCTTGCGCGGCATCTTTTTGCTCACTGAGGCTGAAATTCGTTGGTTCTATCAGGAAGGGGCGAGCCGCCTCTTCCCAGATTCCTATGACCGCTACATCGCTCCTATTCCGGAAGAGGAACGCGGCGACCTTCTGCACGCTTTTCACCGACGCCTCACCGGCGATGACCGCGCCGCGCGCCGCAAAGCCGCCAAAGCGTGGGCTTGCTGGGAAGGCGAAACCATCACCATACAAGGCCCCAGCAGCCGCCCCAAACGGTTTGAAGAAGACGATTTCGCTGATGCGTTTGCGCGGATTGAGTGCCATTTCTTCGTCAATAAGGGCTTCTTCGAAAAAGACGGATGGCTCCTCGAGCAAGCGGCGGAGAAGCTCAAAAACATTCCAGGACGCATCGTGCACGGGCGCTATGACGTCGTCACGCCGCTGTCCAGCGCATGGGGTTTGCACAAAGCCTGGCCCGCGTCAGAGCTGCATATCATTTCGCATGCCGGGCATTCCAGCCTAGAACCCGGTATTGTCGATAAACTGATCCGAGCGACCCGCGAATTTGGACGAGACTTCAAACCGAGCTAATCATGGCCCAAGCGCGTTCGCTTTAGCCTATCAACATCATCCGAAATTTATATTCGCCTTATTGGTGTGCCGCCCCATGTCTTTCACGTCAAACTTGGGAGTGACACATGATGAAACATTATATGCTCGCAGCGAGCGCTGCGGCGCTCTTATCTGCGTGTGCGAATATTGATCAAACGGAAGTAACCGAAGAGACTGAAGCCGTCGTCGAAACCGTTGAAGAGACTGTTGAAGCGACCGAAGAAGAGCTGATGGAATTGGCCGGACAGGACGCGCCTCAGCTTTGCCTCGGCATGGGCCCGCAAACTCCGCGCGACATTTCCAGCGTCGTTGGGCTCAACACCGTGACTTTCCCGAAAGCTCCGCCTGCCAGCGCGATGAACCTTTGCAATGTCCACACGCACACCAATGCTGAGCATAAGGGTCCAGGCTTTAGCGTGTTTGTCGATTCCAGCGATTTCGGCGGATATGCGTGTAACGAGACCAGCGATTTGACCGAAGCCGAATTGATGCCATCAGAAGGGGCTTATCAGGGCGTGGTGCCCGGACAGACGATTGAAGTTCACTGGGTTCACACGACTTGCGACGCGACCCCAGGTGAAGGCCTCGGCGCTTGTGTGCCTGAAGGCTGCACCGATCCCCTGCTCCGCGTCGAAGCGCAAACTTTCCTCGTCGTGAATGATAGCGCGGCTCTCGATTTCACTGAAATGGCCGCTGTCGTGGATGAAAAAGGCGGCTTCTACCAGGCCGGCATGATCCCATCGGACACCGGAACGCCGGTGACCTTCCCGGGCTCAACCACAGGACCAAGCTATACTGAAGAGGTCTGCTCTCCGGCTCAAGTGACTTGGAATGTGCGCCCGATGTGCGCCAAGCTCGACATCAACTCGCTGCATAAGTGGGCCGAAGACGGCAATGTCTTCAACGAGTCTAAATCTCATGGCGTGCGCCAGCTGGTGACCGCCCCAGAATTGCTCTCGCCCATCCAATAAAGCTGAGATTTTCTAAGCCCAATAAGAAAACCCCGTCTCGATGGAGACGGGGTTTTTTCGTTAGATATCCGGGGTTTGGATCAGAAGAATTTGTCGATAATGCCAAACACCAGAATGATGCCAATTGCCGGCGGTACAATCCACCGCACGGCGAACCGCCAGATATTCATCACGGACCCATCACCAAATTCAGAGGTCAGCGTATCGCGGCTCAAGATCCAACCAGAATAGACCGCGACCAAGAGACCACAGAGCGGCAACATGATCGTCCCCGTCACCATATCCGCGAAATCGATATAGTCGGCGGAATAGACATAGCCTGCGCCAATCATGAACAGCACAAAGCCGACACCAATAGCGGCGCCCCAGCGGTTCACGCCTTGGCGTTCTTCCAGCCACGACACACCGACTTCCATCAATGATATGGACGAGGTTAGCGCCGCAAACAGCGCCAATGTGAAGAAGGCGCCGCCAATCAAATTGCCCAGCGGCATCGCTTCAGATCCGAACGCAATTGGCAGAGATACGAAGAATAGGCTTGGCCCACCCGCTGGGTCGGCGCCAAAGGCAAACACGATTGGGAATATCGCAAAGCCAGCGATCAGAGCGACCATCGTGTCCGCGCTTGCAACAATTGCTGAGGCGCGTGGAATATCAGTGTCACGTGACAAGTAAGCGCCATAGGTGATCATCAAACAGGACCCGACCCCGATTGAGAAAAAGGCCTGCCCCACCGCGGCCAAGAAGGTCTCAAACGTGACTTTGCTGAAATCAGGCTGCAGCAGGAAAGCCGCCGCTTGTGCCGCATCGCCATTGACCAGGGCGAAGCCCACAATCCCGATCAGGAGAACAAAGAAAAGCGGCATCAGGATGGACGCAGCACGTTCAATCCCGCCCTTCACACCGCGCGCCAAAATGATCGTATTGACCAGGATGAAGCCGCCCAAACAGGCCAAAATCATCCCGCGATTACCAATCGTATCACCGAAGTTCGCGCCGGAGCTTTCTGCCGTAAAGCCTTCAAATCCCCCAGAAAAAGCCTGCGGAATGAAGGCAATCACCCAAGCTGAAATGACCATATAGAAGGTGAGAATAAAGAATGCCGCCAGCGACCCAACCCAGCCGACAAAGCCCCAATTCTGGCTCTTGCCTTCGTCGCGCGCAAGCGACTGAATGCCTTCAATGGCAGAGCGCCCAGACTTCCGGCCCATGCCATATTCGGCCATCAAGACGGGCAATCCGAACAAGACCACGCAGGCCAAATAGATCAGAATGAAAGCGCCGCCGCCATTCTCACCCGCGGTGAATGGAAACCGCCAAAAGTTTCCGAGCCCAACTGACGACCCAACGGCCGCCATGATGAATCCAAAGCGTGAGCCCCACGTATCTGTCTTTCGACCGATCGCTGCCATAAACCTCTCCTCCCAGGGAATAATATTGCCGCGACACTAGCTGCCACTTGGCAAAAATCAACGCGGTCGCTGGGTTTAGAGGTCAAACAGGCCCGTATCGGCTAAGCCCCTTGATTGAGCGGCTCTTTACGGCCGAGGTGCACCGCCCCGACAATCCCGAAACACGCCGCCGTCGTGATCATCACGGTGCCGCCATAAGACAGCAGCGGCAGCGGCACGCCAACCACAGGCACCAGACCGAGCACCATGGCGACATTGAACAAAATATAGAAGGCCACGGTCGCAACCGCGCCCGCTGCAGCAAAGCGGGCAAACAGGCTGGTCGCCCTTAGCGCGATCATCAAGCCAAGCCCGAGAATGACCATCCACATGATCAACACGCCGCTGGTGACGAGAAAGCCAAACTCTTCAGCCAAGACGGTGAGAATAAAGTCAGTATGCTGCTCAGGAATATAGTCGAGCTGCGACTGCGTCCCTTCCATATAACCTTTGCCAGTCCAGCCGCCGGAGCCGATAGCGATTTTCGCTTGTTCGATTTGATAGCCATCATCCATGACATTGACGGATTGGCCGGTCAGCTGCGCCAGATATGTATCGACCCGTTCGCGCTGATAGTCTTGCAAGACAAAGAAATAGATTGCTGGAATGCTGGCCACGGCGGCGACGCTGATCGCCATGATCACACGCCACCACAAGCCGGCCAAGAAAATCAAAATGCCGCCAGAGGCAAACAAAGCCAGTGTTGTCCCGAAATCTGGCTGCCGGAAGATCAATGCAGCGGGAACCATTATCAAAAATAGCGCCGGCAAATGGATCAGGAAACCACCGGAATAATCGGTCCAGCGTTTATGATAATACGCCGCCAAGGCCAGTGTCAGCGAGACTTTCATAAATTCAGAAGGCTGCACCCCGATCGGTCCAATCTGCAGCCAACGCTGGGCGCCGCCGCCGGTTGAGCCAAAGGACTCGACCAAAACCAAAAGGATGAGCGTCGCAAGGTAACTTGGCCAGGCGGCCCAAAACCACCACCTTATTGGCACCAGCGCTGTGACCAATAAAACCACAAAAGCGACCCCAAACCGTGTCGCTTGTCGCATCGGTAATCCGGCTTCTTCTGGATTGGTGAACGTCGCCGAGTGCAAAATCGCCACGCCGATCATCGCCATTGCGCAAATCAACAAGATCAAGCCCCACGGCAAGGAGCGCACTTGCGTGAGAAAGGAACGCCGCGAAAAATCAAGCGACTGGGAACGCATGGCCACCATGGTTAGGGCGCCCCGTTTCCGGAACCGCTGCCCCCCGTCGACGCTGTTCGCGTATAAGTCGGTGTCCGTCGTGCATCAATGCGCAGCGCTTCAGCGATAATATCGCGAGCAACAGGGGCTGCGGCTTTGGAGCCGCCCTCACCGTGCTCGACAATCACTGAGATGGCATATTTCGGGTCATCATGCGGCGCATACGCGACGAAGAGCGCATGGTCGCGCAAGCGCCGCGCAATCGCGTCGCCTTTGAGAATACCAGATGCCCGCTCTGCCGCAGAGATCCGGCGGACTTGCGATGTCCCGGTTTTTCCGGCGAGACGCGGCCCGCCAAGGCCAAGGTCACCAGATCGCAGCGCCGTGCCGCCGGCTTCTGAGGTGACGCCATACATGCCCGCTTTCATCCGCCGCATTAATTCAGGATCCATCGGCGTATCGAACGGAATATCGTTTTCTGGGCGCGGCCCTTCGCCGATAATCCGCGGCGTAATGATCTTGCCTTCAGCGGCAATCCGCGCACTCATCACCGCGAGCTGGAGCGGCGAGGCCGAGACTTGGCCTTGGCCAATGCCGATGTTCAGCGTTTCGCCTTCATACCAAGGCTCTCCGCGCGCCGCGCGTTTCCACTCATCGTTTGGAACCACACCGCTGCGCCCGCCCATAAGCCCGAGCTCCCAGCGTTGACCAAAGCCAAAGCGTTTGGAGAAGTCTGCAAGGTGCTCAATCCCCATCCGCTTAGCGATTTCATAGAAATATGTATCGCATGAGCCTTTAATGGCCGAGTGCATATTCACCGAGCCATGACCGCGTCGTTTCCAGCAATGCCAGGTATTATTGCCGAACCGGTAATGGCCAGGGCAGTAAACCCGCTCATTCGGATCAATCACACCAGCTTCAAGCGCCGCCGCGGCGACGACCATTTTAAACGTCGAGCCAGGCGGATATGTGCCGTCATAGGCCTTGTGATAAAGCGGCGAGTATTCAGTATCGTCGCGCAGGACTGCATAGTCCTTTGAGGAAATACCGTTGACGAAATCATTCGGATCAAAAGCCGGGGTCGAAACAAAAGCGAGAATGTCGCCGGTCTCAATATCAAGCACGACCGCGGCGCCGCTTTCCTCGCCAAAGCGGTCAATCGCGAATTTCTGCAGCTCAGCATCTACCGTCAAATAGATGTCGCGGCCAGCTTTTGGCGCCAGACTTGGGTCGTCGAACTCGCGAATGATACGCCCGGCGGCATTGGTCTCAAGCTTACGGAACCCGGCTTGCCCGCGCAGCCATTCTTCGGCAAAGCGTTCAATGCCAGAGCGCCCGGTGCGCATGTCAGGGTGTTTGAACAAGCGGCGAATAGCGGCCCGCTCTTGCGCATTGGCGCCTTCGGACAGGCGCTCTAAATCCACTTCGCTGGCTTTCGCCACATAGCCAAGCACATGGGCAAAGTCGCGGCCGCGGGGATAAGACCGCGTCGCCGCCATCTCAACTTGCAGGCCCGGCATGCTTGGCGCGAGCACGGAGAGGCGCGAAAAGTCTTCATAAGACAGCTCACTCTTGACCGTGACCGGCTGAAAGCTGGCTTGCCGGCGCGCACTGCGGATCAGACCGGCCTGTCGTTCGGGCGAGATTTCAATTTGCTCTGAGAGATTGCCGAGCAACCGCGCTAAATCATCCGCCTGCTCGCGAATGATCGACACGCGGCCCGCCTGGCGGTGGGCTGCGAGAGGGCGCCCGAACCGATCAAGGATACGGCCCCGCTGCGGCGGTGCCAAATCTAGGCGAACGCCATTTTCAGCCGCCGCCACATCGAAGCGCTCATGCTCCATAATTTGCAGCTGGAACAAACGCGTGATCAGCCCGCCAAACAAAGCGGCGCCGCCGCCAGCGGCGATTAGCGCTCGGCGGCTGAACAAATTGTCGACGGGGCGATTGCCGCTCATACACCGCCTCCTGAAACTGTTTTCCCGCCGCCAAGGTCAAACAAAGGGGCGATCATCATATGCACCACAAGCGTGGCGAAATAAGCAGTTAGAATGGGCGTGATCCGGACCATATGAGCGGATGAGACACTGGCGACCATCCATACCAAAGTGATGCCAACGAACAGCGTCACAACCGGTAAGACAAAGCTTAAGAGCGGGGTGCGCTCGGTATCCGCCATCTGGCTGACGCTGGCCGCGAGGCCATAAGTCAATAGATTTGCCAAACCGTGACTGCCCCAAGGCGCTTGCGAGGCATCTTGGGCAAACCCAAAAGCCAGCAGAAACACCATTGGCCCAAAACCGAGCCCGGCCCGGCCCCATCCTACGGCTGCGATGAGGCCGACATAAGGCCAGGCCAGCGTCACGCCGAAAACCGATTTCGGCGTCAGTCCAGCCATTCCGATCAGCATCACAATTATTGCGCCAATCAATAAACGCGCCCGTGGACGCGCACTTTCCCATCGCAAAGCCAGCGTGTCAGCAAACGCGCTTATCCCGTTCATGGGCTATCTTCCCCGTCAGGCAAAGCGGCGACATCTGTCTCGATTGGAAAGGCTTCCGGCGGCGGCACTGTGATGGTGGGCTTGAGCCGCACATAGCTGAGCTGACCGTTTAACATTTCCAAGTCGACGCGGGTTTCTTTCTCGGTCCGCTCGCGCACATGTCCGACGACAACCCCGCGCGGGAACAAGCCGCCTTCGCCGGAGGTTAAAATGCGCTCATTCGGCAAGAACTCGCCTTGCTCTGGAAAATCGGTCAGACGACCACGCCCATCGCGCCCGCCAAACATGATGGCGCGCAAGCCGCTAGCTTCCCCCATAACCGGCACACGGCTGTTAAAGTCAGTGATTTTCAGAATACGTGACGAGCGCTCGCCGACTTGCACGACCCGGCCCACAAGGCCGCGATCATTTTCGGCATAATAGCCTTCTTGCACGCCATTCGTGGCGCCGGCATTGGCCAGCAGAGCTTCGGCGAAAGGTCCATTGGTTTCGGCCATGATCCGAGCTGTCACTTCAGCGCCAGCAGGCTCGCCTTGCATATTGAGAATGTCTTCATAGACCTCAAGCCGCTCCGCCATGGTTAGGGCCAGAGCTTTATATTGGGCGAGTTCGCGGACCCGCGCTTCGAGCTCTAGGACCCGGCGTTCGCGCGCCGAAGCGCCGCTGAGGCGGTCCATCAGGCTTGGCCGAGTGACATGAAAGAGTTGATCGGACGCCGCCGTTCGGATCGGCTCAACGCCTTGGCTCAAGCGTGGTGACGTCTGTAGCAAGAGCAGAGCGAGCAGGCCCGCGACAGCGATAAAGAAACCATATCGCCGCAGCGGTCGTTGACGGTATCCCTTGCCGCTTCCGCGTGGCATGGGCCTCTTCCCTTCTCTTCTGATCGGAGCGACTTACCCCCCAATCGTGTCAAACTTCTGGCGACAAGACATTCTTCATGCGCGAGATATTCTCGAGAACGAATCCACACCCATTCGCGACACATTTCAATGGGTCTTCGGCGATCATCACCGGCAAACGTGCTTGTTCGCGCAGGACCACGTCGAGATTGCGCAGCAGCGCGCCGCCGCCGGTCAATACAATCCCGCGATCAACAATGTCAGCAGACAGTTCTGGCGGCATCGCCTCGAGCGCGATACGCACAGCTTCAACAATTTCAGCGACCGGGTCTGCGAGCGCCTCGGCCATCATCTTTTCATTAATTTCAACTTCGTTCGGGACACCGTCACCTGTGGCGCGGCCACGCACGGTGACCGTCATGCCATCGCCATTCTCTGGCGCCATCGCGGTCCCGATTTGTTTCTTGATCCGCTCCGCCGACATTTCTCCGACGAGAATGCCTTGATGCTTGCGCAGATAATTCATGATCGCTTCGTCCATCCGGTCGCCGCCAACGCGGACGGAGCGAGAATAGACTTGCCCGCCCAAAGACAGGACTGCGACTTCTGTGGTGCCGCCGCCAATGTCGACAACCATAGATCCAGCCGGCTCTTCGATTGGCAGACCGGCGCCAATCGCAGCGGCGAGTGGCTCATCGATCAAGTGCACTTCGCGAGCTCCCGCCGCGAGCGCTGATTGATGAATGGCTCGGCGCTCGACATTGGTCGCCGAGCTCGGCACACAAATAATGATCAGCGGTGAAACGAACGCGCGGCGATTGTGCACTTTACGAATGAAGTGCTTGATCATTTCCTCGGCGACTTCGAAATCAGCGATAACGCCGTCTCGCATCGGCCGGATGGCTTCCATATTGAGCGGTGTTTTGCCCAACATCTTTTTCGCATCATCACCAACCGCATAGACCATTTTACGGCCGCCTTGGTTCATATAGGCCACCACAGATGGCTCATCGAGCTTGATACCTTGCCCTTTGACATAGACCAGCGTGTTCGCTGTTCCGAGGTCAATGGCCATGTCTGTGGAAAGAACTCCGAGTAGGCTTCCGATCATTTTTCTACGTCGCTTTTGTTTTCGCACGGAGCACCGTTGCCACGCGCAGCATTCATATCTTAGATCAGCCCTATACTCTCATGCCGTTTAGATTTCATTAAAGCAAGTATGATTTGCCACAAACGGTGTACGGTCCGTACACTCATCACGATCACCTGTAAACATTACAAAACCCCAGGTTAACGCAATTTCTGAAATTTCGGCCTTCAAACGTAGCGTTTGCCGAGGCTCTAAGCCGCTTTGCGCTTCAGACGACGCGCTTCTAACTTGTTCAGAGCATGGATATAAGCCTTTGCCGCAGACACGAGCGTATCCGGGTCTGAGGCCCGGCCTGTGGCCATAATACCCTCGCCTTTGAGCCGGACATGGACCTCAGCTTGCGCATCTGTCCCGCCGGTGACAGCGCTCACTTGGAACAGATCAAGCTTGCCCTCATGCGGCACGATTTGGCGGATCGCATTGAACACAGCATCAACCGGACCATTGCCCTGACATGAAATGGCTTTGCTTTCATTATCCACCAGCACAGCCAGATCGGCTGTTTGCGGCCCTTCTGAGCCAGCAACGACGCGCAGCGATTTAAACGAAATACGCTCGCCAATCGCTGACAATTGATCATCCACCAAGGCAATCAAGTCATCGTCGAAGACATGTTTCTTTTTGTCGGCAAGATCCTTGAACCGCTTGAACGCCTCATTCAAGCTTTCCTTGTCGAGCTCATAGCCCAAGCTTTCCAACTTATCGCGGAACGCGTGACGGCCCGAATGCTTGCCCATAACCAGGCTGGTTTTCGACACGCCGACATCTTCCGGCTTCATGATCTCATATGTCTCGGCATTTTTCAGCATGCCGTCCTGGTGGATGCCGCTTTCATGCGCGAACGCGTTTTTGCCGACAATCGCTTTATTATATTGGACCGGAAACCCCGTGATGCGGCTCACCATATGGCTGGCCGATGCGAGCCGGGTCGTGTCCAAACCAGTTGTAAAAGGCAGATCATCGCGGCGCGTATTGAAGGCCATGACAACCTCTTCCAAGGCGGCATTGCCGGCGCGCTCGCCGAGCCCATTAATCGTACACTCGACTTGCCGGGCGCCGTTCTGAACGCCCGCAATCGAGTTCGCCACCGCGAGCCCCAAATCATTGTGACAGTGGGTCGACCAAATGACTTTGTCGCTATTCGGAATGGTTTCGCGTAGGCGCTTGATCAAGCGGCCATATTCTTCCGGGTGAGAATAGCCGACTGTATCGGGGATGTTGATCGTCGTCGCGCCGGACGTGATGGCCGCATCGATGCATTTACAGAGAAAATCAAACTCAGTGCGGGTGGCGTCTTCGGGGCTCCATTCGACGTCATCGACGAGATTACGCGCCTGCGCCACAGATCGCCCAACCGCTTCAAGCACCGCGTTAGCGCCCATTTTAAGCTTATGCTTCATATGGACGGGGCTGGTCGAAATGAAAGTGTGGATGCGCGGGCGCGCGGCATGACGTACGGCCTCAGCGCAGCGATCAATATCGCCAGGGGTCGAACGCGCCAAACCACAAATGGTGGCGGTCTTAGAGCGACGCGCGATTTCGCTGACCGCCTCAAAGTCGCCAACTGACGCAGCGGGAAAGCCTGCTTCAATGACGTGAACGCCCATGGTTTCGAGCAGCTCACCGAGCGCCAGTTTTTCATTATGGGTCATGGACGCGCCAGGCGATTGCTCACCATCGCGCATAGTTGTGTCGAAAATTACGATATCAGTCGTGTCAGTCATCGGTCGGGCCTGGAAATGTGAAGAAGGTTTTGGAACGCTTTCCCCTGGCCGCGGATGACTGCGCTAACGCACCATCGCTACCGGCCAGGGGCCGATAAGGAGGAGTAGGTCCAGAAGAGGCAAATTCTTGCGCATGCGCTCTGCAATGCGGCGATGTCGCGACAGTGTCAACAGCCTAATCCGCGTCCAGCGCAATATTTTCCCCCGTGCGTCGGCGATGCCGCACATAGAAAAAGCCCCCAAGAAAGACCAAAATCGCGCCTCCGGCAGCCATACCCGCGACCAGAAGGTTGCCCTGCAACGCCGCCTGAATGGCCTGAAGCCCGAACGCCACCATGGCAATCTTCGGAATGGCGCCGAGCGCCATGCCCGCCAAATAGTGGAGGTATTTCGCCCCAACCGCGCCGAATACCATATTGACCATGAGGAACGGCCCAGTCGGCACATTTCGGACAATCGCGCTGGCGGCAAAAGCGTTTCGGGCAACAAATTCAGTGAAGCGCTTGATCCGCCCCTGCCCCAAACGCTGCAATGTGGCGTTCGCGAATAAACGTCCCAACCCAAACGTGATCGACCCCGAACACAGCGTCGCGACCCACGACCATACCGCCCCCCAAATCGGGCCAAAGGCGTAAACCGCAATCCCAATCAGCAAGAATTGCGGCACCCCGATAAAGGCACAGCCGCAAAACGCGAGGATTAAAGCCGGCACGCCCCACGGCCCGTCCGCGAACGTGCCAATGGCCTGCTGCAAGGCGTCCACGTTCAGAAATTCAGTATAACGACCGAATAGGAAAAGCGCCAAAACGAATGCAAGCGCCAGCAGCCCGAGCCATAGGCCTCGCTTGGACCCTTTCTCTGATGCCGCGGCGATGTTGTCTTGATCTTGCATCATGCCTCCCTGCGCGCCGACCTTAAGCTGGTCAAGCACCGACCGCATCGTTTCGCGCGTTTTGCCAGACTAGGCGTTGGCGAGCATTGCCTCGCTCATCGCCCAAAGCTTGTCGGCCTTGTCTTCATCGCAAATCCATGGCCGCGCATGCTCCCAGCGCTGACTATCTGGGCCCGCCAATTGAGCAATATCGCAATTCTCGCAATATTCGCCGCCGCGCCCATCGAGCGCCGATGACGTCGCCGCCCAAGTCGCTGTCGATGCGCCTTGCTCTGGGGTTTTGAACATTGCCTGGATCGCCGGAGGAATAGTCCCATCCGGGTTCATCCAGCCCATAGCGGCCATCTCCTCGACGCTTAAGTGACGCTGCAATGGCGTGAAAATACCGCCGGGATGGACCCCGAACGCGGTAATGCCATAACCATCCCAGCGACGATCTGCGCCGAGCGCAAACAGCGCGTTCGCTGACTTCGCTTGGGCATAGGCATCCCATTTATCATAGTCGGAGTTGTCGTAATTTGGGTCATCCCAATTGACGTCGCCGCGGATGTGCGCGGTCGAGGACAGGGCCACTAAGCGCGACGTTTCAGCTTTTTGTAAGGCTGGCAGCAGGCCCAGCGTCATCGCCATATGACCGAGATGATTGACCCCAAACTGGCTTTCCCAACCCGGCCCGACACGGGCCAAAGGACAGGCCATAATGCCCGCATTGTTAATTAGAATATCAAGCGCGCGCCCGCTCGAAACATAATCCTCAGCAAACCGGCGGACCGACCCGAGATCGGCCAGATCCATTGACGCGACCTCAACCGCTCCCTCGACCGCCTCGAGCGCCGTCTTGGCAGCGTCGGGGCGACGCGCCGGGACCGTGATAGAGGCCCCTACACCGGCAAGCGCCCGCACCGTTTCAATCCCAATGCCGCTATAACCGCCTGTGACAATGACATTTTTGCCCGCCAAATCGAGGCCTTGAACGACCTCTGCGGCTGGAGTTTTTGCGCCGAATCCTGACCCGATCGGCGCTTGTTGTTCTGCTGCCATAATTTCCTCCCGATTTTGAGTACGGTGGCAGGGGAAATACTGTCTGGCAAGACTCGACAGAAACCCGGAGACTACCTAGCTATATTATTACACATGAGAATTCTGGAGCCCGTCATGCCCTTCCGCCTTTTGGCCCTGCTTTTGATCTCTGGTGCGTTCACAGCGTCTGCGTTTGCGCAATTTGGCAAACCACAACCGACGCCCAAGAACGCCGATGAGTATCGCGCCGAACGGGCCATGCGCGAAGCTTCCAATTTGACCCAAGGGGTCGCTGGGCGCGACATTATTCGCCCCAGCGATGGCGTCGATCTGGCCCGTGCTGAAGAGCGTATGGAAACCGCGCTGACGGTGTATACGCAGCTCTGCGCCGATCGTGCTCTGCCGCAAGATCAATGGGCCCGAAATTGTTTTCAACTCGGCGAAATGTACCGCCGCGGCCTTGGCACGGAACAGGACTATCGCATTTCCAAAACGCATTACGATGCGGCTTGCTTAGACGGACGTCACACCGGCGCCTGCATGCAGCAAGCCTATATTTCGCAAAAAGGCACGGACGGGAAAGTCGATCTCGAACATGCACGCGCACTGTATGACAAAGCGTGCGACTTGAAAGATCCGGGTGGCTGCGCAGGCTTGGGCAATATGATGTATATGGGCCTTGGCGGGCGCCGTGATCGCTCGCGTGCTGTGACACTGCTCCAGGACTCATGCGCCGACGAATATAGCTGGGCCTGCACGCGCCTGATTGAGTATGGTTTGCCAGAACGCCTCGACCGCTACTAGGTCCAGAGGCTTCCCCAGCGCCACCTTGTAGACCGCTAAAAATTGCGCCACTCCTGGCGAAAACTGGGAGGAAGAAATGCGTTATTGGATTGCAGGCGTCTGCCTGACGGGTTTAGCCGCGTGCGGAGACGCGCCAGAAATCGCTGAAACGCCTGAACCCTCTACGGCCGCGATCGAAGCCGGATTGCCAGCCCCAGGCAGCGCCACAAACGCCACGAAAGCCGCGAATGCAGCTCTGGCAGAACGGCTCGACCTCGCCCCGGGATCTGATGGCGAAGACGCCCGCCGCGACCGGTTGGCGTTCATTGATGCCCCGGCCATCTTGGATGAGGATGGCAATGTCGTTTGGGCCATCCCGCAATTTGAGTTTCTCGACGATACTGCACCTGACACGGTCAATCCATCGCTATGGCGCCAGTCCCAGCTGGCGGCACATCATGGCCTGTTCCAAGTCATGGACGGCATCTATCAGGTGCGCGGCTATGACCTCTCTGTGATGAGTGTGATTGAAGGTGAGACCGGTTGGATCTTGGTCGATCCGCTGACCTCTACCGAAACTGCGGCCGCGGCGCTCGCTCTGGTCAATGAAACGCTCGGTGAACGCCCGGTCACAGGCGTGCTCTACACCCATTCCCATGCCGACCATTTTGGCGGCGCGCGCGGGGTGATTTCGGACGAAGACGTCGCTGCTGGTGTGCCGGTCCTGGCCCCCATTGGCTTTTCTGAAAGCGCGGTCTCTGAAAACCTCATTGCCGGCAACCAGATGAGCCGCCGGGCGACGCTGATGTTTGGCAATACCTTGCCGCGCTCAACTACGGCGCATGTCGGCTCAGGCCTTGGACCCGGCCTTCCGAATGGGACGATCAGCTTGATCTTGCCGACAGAAGAAATTGAAGGCCGCGGCACCGTCCGCGTGATTGACGGCGTGACCTTTGAATTCATCGACGCCGCTGGCACCGAAGCGCCAGCTGAGTTCATGTTCTATCTGCCCGAGAAGCGGGCGCTCTGCACTGCCGAAGTCGCCACTGCTACGTTTCACAATGTGCTGACGCCACGCGGCGCAAAAGTGCGCGACGCGCTGAAATGGAGCCGCGCGATTGATTATGTCCTGGCCGAATATGGCGAGACCAGTGACGTCGTCTTCGCCTCTCACCATTGGCCAACTTGGGGCCCGGAAAACGTCACGACTTTCTTGAAAAGCCAGCGCGACATTTATCGCTACGTGCATGACCAGACACTGCGCAACGCCAATGCTGGCGCGACCATGGTCGAAGCCGCGGAGGCGGTTGAAGAACCAGACTTCCAAGCCGATGATTTCGCTACGCGTGGTTATTACGGCACGCTGAACCACAATGCCAAAGCGGTTTATCAGCACTATTTCGGATGGTGGGGCGGTGTACCGGCAGAGTATAACCGCCTGCCGCATGAAGAGACGGCCGCACGCTATGTCGACGCTATGGGCGGCGCCGATGCGGTGCTCGAAATCGGACAGGCTGCCTTCAATCAGGGGGATTATCGCTGGGCCGCAGAGGTTTTCAACCATGTCGTCTTTGCCGACCCTGACAATCAACAAGGGCGGGATTGGTTGTCCGCCACTTATGAGCAGCTCGGCTTCCAAGCCGAAAGCGGCGCTTGGCGGAGCTACTATCTGACCGGCGCCGCTGAGCTTCGCCGCGGCCTGCCCAATGTCGGCGACCCGCGGCTCGGCAATTTGGACTTTTTGAAAGCCGTTCCCTCAGTCGATCTGTTTGACGCTCTGGCGGCGCGCTTCAATCCGGCCAAGCTCGACCGTGAGCCTTACGCGGTGACCTTTGTCTTCCCGGACACATCAGAGACCGTGTCTCTATTGGTCGAGACCGCGGTAATCGTCCCGCGCGAAGGAGAGGTCAGCGCCCCCGCCGCCACCGTCACCATGGACCGAAGCGATTTTGACCGTCTCATTCTCGGCGATGCGCAGCCGCTTGGGCTGGTCATGTCTGGGCGGATGAAAATTGCCGGCCAGCGCAATGCGGTGTCCGATATGTTTGATGCGCTCGATCAGCCAGGTTTCTGGTTCAATACCGTCACGCCCTAGCGCTGCGTCAGTGCGGCTTTGCGGGCACACTTCATTTCGAAAGCGGTCCAATCAGGCGCGATTAAAGTTCCCCTGTGGCGCGAGTTTTGCTTTCCTGGCTTGGGGATGATTGCAGGGACGCAAAAATGAAACGCTTTACACCGATCCGATTCAATCGGCGCGAAATTCCAACCGACCGCCAAGAACCCACCATCTTGGATCATGGCGATCCGATTACGGTGAAGCTGACGCGTGAACTGGAAGAGCGCAAACGTCGTCTGGGTCTGAACCAGGAACAGCCGGCCGGGCTCTAATCACCGTCCCAACCGAACACATCTTCGAGGCCAACCCCGAAGACGCGAGCGATCCGGAAAGCGCTTTCTAGGCTGGGCGAATATTTGCCTTGCTCAATTGCGATGACGGTTTGTCGGGTGACACCAATCTCTTTGGCCAGAGCCGACTGGCTCATATGATCCTTCGCCTCGCGCAGCTCTTTGACGCGATTGGTGATTGGGGGACGCTTGGCCATCTCAAATTGCCCTATTGTAGTTAAACAGCTGCCACGCCGCGCGTGCCAGCTCGCTCACGATCAGAGCTGCGACGAGCGAGTGAAACAAAATCGCGACATTCGCGTGTAAGAACCAAGCTGCCATGGCGAGGAAGATGAAGCCTGACATGACGTGACCTTGCACGGCTTCAGATTTCATCCGGATCAGACGATCGCGCTCATCCCCTGCTGGCGCTACGGTTGCGTCAGGATCTGCTTTTAGACGCCGTGCGCCCGGCCACATTCCGAGCATGGACACGCAGAATTGCAAGACGATATAGCCGAGCCAAACCCAGAGACTGGGGGCGACCAAACTGCCCGCCATAAGCGATTGCCATAAGACAATTGAAAAATAAAACAGGCCGCCAATCAGTGTCCCGATGGCCAAAATAATGGTGTTTCTTTCCCAAAAAGCCATCGCTTATACCCCGCGCCGATAATACCAGATGGTCAGGACGTATTCGGCCAATTGGCTAAGCGTCAGGGCGCCGATGATCATGTGGAATAACAGATTTCCATTCCCTAAGACGGCGAAGTGGAACAGCCCGGTCATCGACAAAGCGCCGAGCACCAGTCCGCCCAGATTCCCGGCCCGCCAGACCACTAAGCGATCGCGCTCATCCTCTGGGGCATTGGCGTCCATCGGATTGCCGATCGCCGCCACGATATGGCCAAAAATAGCGATGGCGATGATGATCACCACGCCGACCGCGAGGCCGAGCACATTGGGCGGCGGCACCATGCCGGCGGCCTGCCAGATGATAAATACGGACCAAGCATAAAACGCACCTGCCACGATCAGCGCGATCGACATCACCCAGGCTGATTTTTCTTTGAACGCCATAAGACGCCTCCTTGTGTCAAAAATCTTATACACCTGATGTAGTAAAACATTTTTGACATGTCAATTTTTTTTTACCCTCCCTAGTCAAATCTCCTGAATCCGTCTTTGACACCAGCGCTCGGAGTGGTACCTCCCGGCCCTCAACTAAGGAGCCCGATCCATGAGTGATCTCCAATCGCTTGCAGAAACCGCAAAAGCCTGGCCGTTCGAACAAGCGCGCGCCCTGCTCAAACGCCTGCGCAATATGGAGAAACAGGGCAAACCGAAACAAGGGCCCGTCGTCTTCGAGACGGGTTATGGCCCGTCAGGCCTGCCGCATATCGGGACATTTGGCGAAGTCGTCCGCACCACGATGGTCAAAACCGCGTTCGAAACGCTGACCGGCGGCGATTATGAGACCAAGCTGATCTGCATCTCGGATGATATGGACGGCATGCGCAAAGTGCCGCCAACCGTACCGAACCCGGACAGCCTCGCGCCGTTTATGCAAAAGCCGCTGACCGCTGTACCCGACCCGTTCGGGACGCATGACAGCTATGGCGCGCATATGGGCGCGCGGCTGTGCGCCTTCTTGGACAGTTTCGGCTTTGACTATGAATTCTTGTCGGCGACCGATTGTTATAAAGACGGCACCTTTGATCCGATGCTGCTGCGGGCGCTGGAAAAGTTTGATGAGATTATGGGCGTGATGCTGCCGACGCTCGGGGCGGAGCGGCAGGCGACCTATTCGCCTTTTTTGCCGATCTCGCCGACCACAGGCCGCGTGCTTTACGTGCCCATGAAAGCCACCGATCCGAAAGCGGGGACAATCACATTTGCGGACGAGGACGGCACGGATGTAACCCTGCCGGTCACGGGCGGCAATGTGAAACTGCAATGGAAGCCGGATTTCGGCATGCGCTGGGCGGCGCTCGGCGTCGACTTTGAAATGTTCGGCAAGGACCATCAGGACAATGCGCCGATCTATTCGAAGATCACCCGCATTCTTGGCTGCCAACCGCCGCAGCAATATGTCTACGAGCTGTTCCTCGATGCTGATGGCACGAAAATTTCCAAGACCAAAGGCAATGGTATTGCGGTTGAGGAATGGCTGAAATATGCGCCGCAAGAGAGCTTGTCGCTATATCAATTCCAAAAGCCGCGCGTGGCGAAGAAGCTCTATTTCGACGTCATCCCAAAAGCCGTGGATGAGTATCTGACTTTCCTCGAGAAATACCCGAACGAGGAGCCGAAACAGCAAATCGGCAATCCGGTCTGGCACATTCATAGTGGCAATCCGCCGGCTGAATCCTCGCCGGTCAGCTTCGCTCTGCTGCTCAATCTGGTCAGCGCCGCGAACCCGGAAACACGCGAACAGCTTTGGGGCTTTATCTCGCGCTATGCCCCGGACGCCTCGGCTAAGAGCCATCCGCTGCTCGACCGGCTCGCGGGCTATGCGATGGAATATTACCGCGACTTTGTTGAGCCGACCAAGTCCTATCGCGCGCCTGATGATCAAGAGCGTGCGGCAATGGCGGACTTAGCTGGGCGTCTGCGCGCCTGGGATGGACCGGTTGACCAAGGCGAGCTGCAAACGCTGACCTTCACGGTTGGCAAAGAGCACGCATTTGAAAACCTGCGCGGCTGGTTTCAGGCGCTCTACGAAGTCCTGCTCGGCCAGAGCCAAGGCCCGCGCTTTGGCGGCTTCATTGCACTTTACGGCGTCGAAGAAACCGCCGCGCTGATCGAGGAGGCGCTCGCCCGTTAAGTCGCTAGAGTTTGAGCTCTGAGACGTTTCGGAAATCGCCGAGCGTGCCTTTGACAAAGGAATCGAACGCAATCGAATGACGGTCCCGGTTGGTGCCGTTCGCTTCGACCAAATGCTGCATATCTGACGCAAACAGGATCAAATCGCCCTGCGCTGGGGTAATCACCCGATAAGGCGCGTTGTAGATATTGGTCTTCTCATTCTGCGGGGTCAGCTGAATTTGTTGATAGGTTCGATGCCGATCGAAAATCATATTCGCCGCAGGAGCCACTAAGGGCGCATAATATAAAGACCCCGACGCAATCGAGTTTGAGTGCGTGTGTCCGTGCATCCCGACCCCGGGCGGATTGATCAGCGACCAAGACTGGGTCACGTATAGAGACTGCGTGATCCCCAGGACTTCACGCGCATAGGTTTGCAAGCCTTCCTGCACCGCCTCAGCGATTGAGGCCAGTTCCGGACGATTGAAAATGTACAAATCCTCAGAGATCAAATTGGTTTGGTTCTTGACCATTTTGAGCGACTGAATGAACGCAACCTGTTCGGGGCTGATGGCCGAACTGATATTGGTTCGAAAGATCGGCTCCGCGAACAAAGGTTCGACTTTAAATTCCATATTTCCCATGATCTTATCCCTCTCCCTGGAGACATAATAGGAGAAATTTTATCGCCCGTAACGGTTTTGATTACAGTCGCCGTCGCAGCGCCTCAAAATGACTGGATACTGACCACGGCGCCGCTCAAAAGCGATCAGTCTGACGGTCCAAGGTCGGCGAGCTCGGCGCAGGTTTTCACTAAGCGCGCAATGTCCTGATCGCGCGACAAACGATGATCACCATCCTTGATCAAGGTGAAGACCAGATCTTCGCTAGCCAGGGCATCGACCAGTTTAAACGCATGCTGCCACGGCACATCTGGATCCTGCTTGCCTTGCAAGATCCGGATCGGCATGGACAGCGAGATCGGCTCGTCGAGCAACGTCCATTGCTGGCCATCTTCGATCAAGGCGCGCGTGATCGGGTATGGATCGCCATAATCGGAAGGGCGAAGGGTCTCGCCTTGCTCCAATATCTCGGCCTGTTGCTGCGGCGAAAATTCCGGCCACATCAGCTTTTGCGTGAAATCCGGCGCCGGCGCGATCAGCGCCGTGGCGGCGACGCGCTCTGGCAAGGCCAAAGCGGCAAGCAAAGCCATCCAGCCGCCCATGCTGGAGCCCACCAGAACCAAAGGCCCAGACGTCAGACCTTCAATCGCGGCCAGCGCATCCTCACGCCAGGCCGAAATTGTGCCCTCTTCAAACGCCCCACTAGAGAGGCCATGACCGGAATAATCGAAGGCCAGAAAACCATGCCCTTGCGCCTGCGCCCAGGCCTCTAAGACCGTAACTTTCGACCCGCTCATGTCGGATTTGAACCCCGACAGCCAAACAAAAGTCAGCCCGGAGCGTGGCGCGCTATAGCGATAAGCCAACCGGCGCCCTTGCGGCGATACCAAGTCTTGATGCGTCATGACGGTCCTCCCTCGGGGCTTCTACTGCAACTGGTCGGCGCGGCTTGCAACTTCTTCGTTCCAATCGGTGACCAAATCAGCCAAACTCCCTTGATGAGCGAATCAGCATGGCCAGACCTTTCCGGCAAAACCATTTTGCAGGTCATTCCCGACTTGTCGGCAGGCGGCGCTGAACGCACCACAGTCGAAATGGCTGAGGCGATTACCGGCGCGGGTGGCCGCGCCCTGGTGGCCAGTGAGGGCGGCCGGCTTGAAACGCGGCTCCAGGCCGCAGGCGGTGAGCTGATTGAGCTGAAAGCGGCGAGCAAGAACCCGCTTATCATTCGCAAGAATACCCGCTTGATTGAAGCGCTGATCGCTGAATACGGGATTGACCTCGTTCATGCCCGCTCCCGCGCCCCGGCGTGGAGCGCCTATGTCGCCGCGCAGCGCACGGAAACACCGTTCGTGACCACTTATCACGGCGCTTATAGCGGTACAGCAGGGCTCAAAAGACGGTATAACTCGGTCATGGCCCGCGGCGATTTGGTGATCGCCAATTCTGAATGGACCGCAGCGCATGTCATGGCCGTGCATGAAACGCCGGCTGAGAAAATCGTCACCATTCCTCGCGGTGTTGATTTAGAGGCCTTTGATCCAGCGAAAGTCTCAACGGAGCGGATTGCGACAGTCCGCGCCGCCTGGGCGATTGGTCCGGACGATTCGCGCCTGCGCCTGGTCTTGCCGGGGCGTTTGACCAGTTGGAAAGGGCAAAGCCTGGCGATTGATGCGCTCGGCGCTTTAGATACCGCAGAACGTGCTGGTTTGCATTTGATCTTGCCCGGCGATGCGCAAGGACGGCAGAAATATGTGACCGAGTTGGAAGACAAAATCATCGCCCTCAAGCTCGGCGGCACGGTCTCAATTGTTGGACATACAGAAGACATGCCCGCCGCCTATGCTCTGGCTGATATCATTCTCGCCCCCTCAACCCGTCCCGAGGCCTTTGGCCGCGTCGCAGCTGAGGCTTCGGCCATGGCCAAACCCGTAATTGTTGCCGATCATGGCGGCCAGCGCGAAACCGTCATCGAAGGCCAAACCGGCACGCGTGCCGAGCCTGGGTCGGTCCCAGCCCTAACGGCGGCGATTCGCACTTTGATGAACTTGCCGAGTGACGCGCGAGCGGCGATGGGCGCGGCTGGTCAGGCCCATGTCCGCGAGAATTACAGCAAAAAGCAGCTTCAAACCGCAACACTGAATGTTTATGCGCGCTTGCTGCTTAACAAAGCTTGAGTTGAAAATTCCCGCATTTAAGGGCATATTAGCTAAGCAGATACTGGCAACCATAGGAGATTAGCCATAGCCCGCAGACCATACGGCCGCCCAGAGCGCGCCAAACCTACCGGCCCACGCACCAATCGGGACATTCGCGTCGACCGCGTCCTTCTGATTGACGAAAACGGCGAAAAACAAGGCGAAATGCCGATTGAAGCTGCCTTGGACGCTGCCCGCGAAGCCGGAATGGACCTCGTTGAAGTCTCACCCAATCAAGAGGTCCCGGTTTGTAAGATCGTCGACTATGGCAAGATGCGCTATGAAGCGCAGAAGAAAAAAGCTGCTGCCAAGAAGAAGCAGAAGACGCAGGAACTGAAAGAGATCAAGTTCCGCCCGAACATTGATACGCATGATTATGAAGTGAAGGCGAAGAAGATCGCTCAATTCTTCGAACAAGGCGATAAGGTCAAAATCACGCTGCGCTTCCGCGGCCGTGAAATGGCCCACCAACATCTCGGCATGGAAGTCCTGCAACGCGTCAAAGAACAGTTTGACGAGCAGATGAAAGTCGAGCTGGAGCCAAAGCTTGAAGGCCGTCAGATGACAATGGTGATGGCACCGCGTTGAGCGGTTCGGCCTAATCTCTACGCTCCAGGCTGCTGACGAAAGTCAGGAAAACGGTAGTCCTCAGATCGGCTGCTCTCATTCGAGAAGACTGAACACTAAAGCTTGATTTCCCTTCTCTTTTGCGCTTAAACCCGCGCTTCCGCAGCGGCCGGGCCGAAAACGGCATGCCTGGTTGCTCTAAACGACTAAATGCGAGCCCTTGCGCTCATAGGAGATCGAAATGCCGAAGATGAAGACCAAAAAGGCCGCTGCAAAGCGGTTCAAGATTACGGCTTCCGGAAAACTGAAGCACGGCGTCGCGGGTAAGCGTCACCGTCTGATCAGCCATAACGGGAAATATATTCGCCAAAACCGCGGCACTGAAGTTGTTGCGCATGCGGATACGAAACGCGTCATCAAAAAGTTTCTGCCAAACGGCCTGAAATAAGCGCCGTGCCCGGCAGCGACCGGGTAAGATCTGAACCGAATTTGTAGGAAGGAGCCTCATTATGGCCCGTTCACGGAATAAAGTGCCAGCCAAGGCACGTCACAAGAAAATCCTAAAAGCCGCCAAAGGCTATCGCGGCGCGCGCTCGAAGCAGTTCCGCACCGCCACGGCTGCGGTCTGGAAAGCTGGCCAGTACGCTTATGTTGGCCGCAAAGTTAAGAAGCGCAGCTTCCGCAGCCTGTGGATCCAGCGCATCAACGCCGCGGTGCGCGAGCACGATGAAAATATGACCTATAGCCGCTTCATTGGCGGTCTCGGCAAAGCTGGGATCGAGATGGACCGCAAAGTCATGTCTGATCTGGCGATCAAAGAACCAGACGCGTTTGGAGCCTTGGTGGAGAAAGCCAAGGCTGCCCTGGCTTAATCAGCCGGTTCACACCTTAGCATTTCTCCGCTAATCCGACCGCTTGAAGCGGGGTCGGACCGGCCCCGTTTGTCTTCAAAATGACCAACGGGGCTTTTCATGTCCGACATTCAAACCATCGAATCTGAAGCGCTGAAAGCGATTGACGGCGCTGGCGATCTGCAAGCGCTCGATACTGTGCGGGTCGCTGAGCTCGGCAAAAAAGGCCGCGTCTCAGGCCTGATGAAGACGCTGGGCAAGATGAGCCCAGAAGAACGCCAGGACATGGGACCAAAGCTCAACGCGCTTAAAAACCGGGTCGCAGATGCGGTTGAGGCCCGTAAAACCGTGCTCGAAGATGCGGCGCTGGAAGCGCAGCTGGCAACCGAAAAGCTCGACATGACCTTGCCGCCGAAACCGGAACAAGTCGGCGCACTGCACCCGGTCATGCAGGTGTTTGAAGAAGTGGCTGCGATCTTTGGTGATATGGGCTTTGCCGTCGCCGAGGGTCCCGACATCGAAGATGATTGGCACAATTTCACCGCGCTGAACTTCCCAGAAGGTCACCCGGCGCGCGAAACCCACGACACGTTTTTTATGCGAGCGCCTGATGGCGGCGATCCAAAAGTCCTGCGCACGCACACCTCGCCGGTTCAGATCCGCACCATGATGAGCCAGAAGCCGCCAATCCGCGTGCTCGCGCCGGGCCGGGTCTATCGCAATGATTGGGACGCAACGCACACGCCGATGTTCCACCAAGTCGAAGGCCTCGTGATCGAAAAAGGCATTCATATGGGCCACCTCAAAGGTTGTCTGATCGACTTTGTGAAAGCCTTCTTTGAAGTCGACACAGTCGAGGCCCGCTTCCGCCCACACTTCTTCCCGTTCACGGAGCCGAGTGCTGAGATGGATGTGAAATACACCAAAAAAGGCGAAACGATTGAGATCGGCGCTGGCGACCGTTGGATGGAAATCCTCGGCTCCGGCATGGTCCATCCGAATGTCTTGCGCAATTGCGGCATTGATCCTGACGAGTATCAGGGCTTTGCGTTTGGCATGGGGATCGATCGTCTGGCGATGCTGAAATATGGCATGCCGGATCTGCGCCCCTATTTCGAAGCCGACGCCGCATGGACCCGCCATTATGGCTTTAAACCGTGGCTGACGCCAAGCGTTAGTGGAGGGCTGAGCTAATGAAATTCCCGCTCTCCTGGCTCAAAGACTATCTCGCAACGACGGCCTCATTGGACGACCTTTTGGGCTATATGCTGAAAGCTGGCCTAGAAGTCGAAGATGTGACCAATCCGGCAGAAGATTTGAAAGCCTTCACGGTCTGCAAAGTCAAAGCCGCGGCGCCGCATCCAGATGCTGACAAATTGCGCGTCTGCACCGTCGACACTGTTGATGGCGAAAAGCAAATCGTCTGCGGCGCGCCAAATGCGCGGGCAGGAATGACGGCAATCTACGCCCCGCTGGGCAGCTTCATTCCGGGTCTGGATTTCAGCCTCGATAAGAAGCCGCGCAAAATTCGCGGCGTCGAGAGCTACGGCATGATGTGCTCGACCAAAGAGCTCAATGCTGGCGAGGATCATGATGGGATTGCCGACTTAGATGACGCCATCAAACTCGGCACGCCGGCCGCTGAAGCGCTCGGTCTTGATGATCCTGTGATTGATTTCGAAGTCACCCCCAACCGCCCAGATTGGCTCGGTGTCAAAGGCATTGCGCGCGATCTCGCCGCGGCTGGCGCCGGCACCTTTATTGATGACCCGGTGCGCAAAGTCAGCGGCTCTTATGATTGCCCGATCAAGATTAAATTGGACCATCCGGACGCCTGTCCAATCTTTGCCGGGGCGCTCATTCGCGGGGTGACTAACGGCCCCTCCCCGGATTGGCTGCAAGCGCGCTTATTGGCCGTTGGGATTACCCCGAAATCGCTGCTCGTGGACGTCACCAATTATATCTCGCTCGACCGTGCGCGGCCGCTGCACGCTTATGATGCGGCGAAGCTCTCCGGCTCAATCCGCGCCCGTTTGGGAAAGGATAGCGAGCATTGCGAAGCGCTCGACGGCAAAACTTATCAAGTCTCGTCCGAAATGTGTGTGATTGCCGATGATAGCGGTGTGATTGGCCTTGGCGGCGTGATGGGCGGCGACAGCACCGCGGTTTCCGAAACCACAACTGATGTGTTCATTGAAAGCGCCTGGTTCAACCCGCTTCGTACAGCCAAGACGGGGCGCGCAACCGGCATCATTTCCGATGCACGCTATCGCTTTGAGCGCGGCGTCGATCCTATGTCATGTGTCGAAGGGGTCCATTTGGCCCTACGCTTGATCACCGAATATGGCGGCGGTTCAGCCTCGAAGATTTCCGTGGCGGGGGAAGCCCCGCGTAATTCTGAGCCCGTTGAGTTTTTCAAAGGTGATGTTGCCCGTCTCACAGGACTTGAGATCAAGCCAGCAGCGATGAAGAAGACGATTAAGTCTCTCGGCTTCAGCATTGAAGATACAGGGGAAACTTGGCTGCTGAGCGTTCCAAGCTGGCGTTTTGACATTGAGCAAAGCGCCGACCTGGTTGAGGAAATTGCCCGGCTTGAGGGCTTTGATGCGCTGCCGACTGAATCGCTGCCAGTGCCTGCGGGTGGTAAGCGTATTGTGACCACACCGATCCAAGACCGGATCCGCACCGCACGCCGTACATTGGCGGCGCGCGGCTTTTTGGAAACCGTCACCTGGAGCTTCATGCCGAAACCATTCGCCGAACTGTTTGGCGGCGGCGGCGAGGCGCTGACAGTGGCCAACCCCGTGGCCAGTGAACTCAATCAAATGCGCCCTAGCATTCTCGCCAATCTCGCACTCGCCGCCCAACGCGGCGCCGATTATGGCGAACGCGAGCTGCGTTTGTTTGAGGCGGGTCCGATTTATCTCGGCGATGGTCCGAAAGACCAAAGGCGCGTCGTTGCTGCGCTCACCCGCCCGGTTAAAACACGGCATTGGAGCAGCACCGACGGCTATGACGTCTATGCCGCCAAAGCCGACCTATTCGCGGTGCTTGAGGCAATGGGACAGCCCCCTGCCCGGTTCCAAATTGATGATCCGCGGCAACCGCATTGGCACCCTGGTCAAGCGGCGTGCTTAAAGCTTGGTCCGAAAGTCACCATCGCCCATTTTGGCGCCCTGCACCCACGCGTTCTGAAAGCCCTGAAAGTCGAGGGCCCGGTCTATGGGTTTGAGCTAAACCTCAACGCTTTGCCGCAGATGAAGGCCAAGACGACCAAGACCAAGCCGGTGCTCAATAAAGCCGATTTGACCCCGATCCGCCGCGACTTTGCCTTTGTGGTCAGCGACGACACCAGCGCTTCAGCGGTCGTCAAAGCCGCCCAAGGCGCCGACAAAGCCCTGGTCAGCAGCATCGATATTTTCGACGTCTATCAAGGCCAAGGCATCGAGCCGGGGCATAAGTCAGTCGCCATTGAAGTCACCCTTCAACCGCGCGGCGAAACCTTGAAAGACCAAGATATCGAAGCGATTTCACAGAAAATCGTCGCAGCCGTCGCCAAAGCAACCAACGGTGTGCTACGCGGTTAGGCGACGAATGGGGAAGGACAGGCATGGTCACGCAACACCTGGTTACGGGCGTCGGCCTTCGCAGTAAATTGTATAGCCAGCTTGAGCCGGATGCCCGGGACGCGACTGGCTTGTCCTTGCTCAATAGCTTTATCATCGCCCTGGTTTTAATCAGTTTCTTGGCGCTGGCTTTAGAGACGGAAGAGACAATCGGTCCAGCCTGGCGACAAGGCATTGATTATCTCAACCTCGCCATTGTGGCGGTCTTTGCGGTGGAATATGCGGTTCGGCTTTGGGTCGCCGGCGAAGACCCGCGCTATAAAGGGGTTGGCGGGCGTCTGAAATATATCATGACGCCCTATGCCCTGGCCGACCTCATCGCGTTTTTGCCAGAGCTGTTATGGATCGTCTTCACGCCAGCCGGCGTTGGCGATGAAGTGCTGATCGTGCTCCGCGTCTTGCGTTTAGCACGATTGGTCAAGCTGGCGCGCTTCGTCCCGGCTTTCGACGTCCTTGGCGCGACAGTGGCGCGGGCAGGCACACAGCTTCTGACGACGCTGGCAATGGCATTGGCCCTGGTCTACGTCTCGGCTGTCGCGCTTTACTTCGTTGAAGGCGTGGGCGGCCAGCAACAAGAAGGCTTTGCCTCGATCCCGCGCTCGCTTTGGTGGGCCATCGTGACGCTGACGACGGTCGGCTATGGTGATGTCTATCCGGTGACCACGCTTGGCCGCATCTTCGCAGCGATCATCTCACTCGCCGGGATTGGCGTTGTCGCCCTGCCCGCCGGCGTGTTTGCAAGCGCTTTTTCCGACGAACTGCGCGAGCGCGAAATCCGCAAGCTGCAAGACCGGGTTGATGAAGTTGAGCAAGAAGTTGAAGACTTAGAATCAGAATTACAGCCTGACGAAGAGGCTTAAGACGCGAGCCGCATTTCTGCTTTCGCATCGCGCACCAGTTGCGGTCGCCCAATCCAATAGCCTTGGATGAGATCGGCCCCAAGGACAGCCATGCGCGCGGCATTTTGCTGGGTCTCTATGCCTTCGACGCAAGACTGCAAGCCGAGCTGCCGCGCCAAGCGAATGGCGGCGAGCAGGATGCGTTTGCTGCGCTCGCTTTGATCCGATTTGCGCACAAAGCTTTGATCAATCTTGAGCTTGTCGAGCGGCAGCACGTCAAGCATCGACAAAGACGAATAGCCTGTCCCGAAATCATCAAGCGCAATCGTCATCCCGAGCGCGCGCGCCTGCTCCAGGACTGCAACATTGCGCTCTACGTTTCTGTACGCAACTTCTTCGGTAATCTCGATTGTGATGGCGCTGGTCGGCGCGTCATATTGTTTGAGAATGCCGAGCAAAGTGTCCATGAAATCACTCGCCAAAAGCTGCGCTGGAGACACATTAATGGCTAAGCGGCGGGGGCTGAGCTCGGTGTGAGACAGCGCCTCCCGCAACGTGACCCAAAGCATCTCATTCAACAGGCCGAGCTTTTCCGCGATCGGAATGAACTCAACCGGGCTGGGGTCGCGGTCAAAGCCGCTATCGGTCCACCGCGCCAGCACTTCATAAGCCTCGATCTGGCGTGTTTTTGCATCCGCAATAGGTTGGACCGCGGCTTTGATTTGGCCAGTCTTGATGGCTAATTTCAACTCAACTTCTAAAGTCGATGTGGCCAGAGTGGCATTGTCGATCTCTGGGTTGAAAATCGCCCACCCTAAGCGCCCGGTTTTAGCTCGGCGCATCGCTGTATCCGCCATACGCAGCAAGCCAGATAGCGACTGTTTGACCGGATCACCGTCGACATAGCCCATCGACACCGCCATCGGAATTAAGCCGGATTCCCAGTCAATTTCAGCCGTCACCGCAGCGTGCAATTCGCTTAACAGGCTATCGACCGGCTGATCGTCTAAGTCCTCATCAAACAAGACAGCGAACTCGTCGCCGCCAAGCCGGGCTGAGGCGGTCACGTTCGGAAAACACTCTAAACGCCGCGCTGTGGCGCATAGAATATGGTCGCCAACGGCGTGGCCATATTGGTCGTTCAAGGGCTTGAAATGGTCGAGATCGAGAAAGGCGATCCGGATCCGCTGACGATCAGACCAATGCGTGCGCAACGTCTCCATAAAGGCGCGCCGGTTGATCAAGCCGGTCAGCACATCGGTGGCGGCTAAAGCGTCTTTTTCATCAATCAGCTTGAACAGCTTCTGATCTGCGCGTTCGCGGGCAACCGCGACCACGCCAAGAGCGCAAAAAGAGAAGCTGGAAAACACCGCCATCATCAAGGAAAAGGAGAGCTGATCCCCGCGCGGCCAATCGGCGCCGACAGCTTGCACACCAAACTCTGCCATGAAGCCAAAGACGCAAAAGAATTGGATTATAGACAGGCTAAACAAGGCTTTATAGCTCAGCATGATCGCCAAGAATAACGGCACAAATAGCACCAAAGGCACGTCGAGCGGCGTGGTCTGACTATAATAGGATTCCGCAAAGCTGCTGAGCCAAAATATCGCCAGCATAATCAAGAGCGAGATATTGAGCACGGTTTTGACATGAAACTCTCGGCGCGCGCTGATCACAATGGCGCCCAAGAGGATCGCATAGACCGTCGTTTCGGCGGTCATGATCAGGTTCGCTTCCCCTGAAGCGGCGAACCCGACATAGACAAAAGCTAAGATTACAAGGCCAAGCGAGCCGACCCAAAAAGCACCGCTGCGAGACCGCTCAGAAAGCGGTCGCTGGGCATCACTCAGAGGGGGCTGTCCCTTTACCATTCCGCCGGTTTACCAAATTAGGATGAAAAACCCTTTTTACGAGAAAATGAAAATAATCGCGCTATGGTAGTGTTTTCTTAGGACAAAATGCGACACGGAAGCGACTCCAAGCGGACTCAAACCTGACTAGCTATAGTCAGCGATACGACTAAGCAGGCGGCCTCGGAACTCGAAAAAGCTAGCGCCGCGAATTTTAACCGTCTCGCCAGCGCGCACTCCATTTGGCAAATCGACGGCGGCTTTGCCTTCAAATTCAATTTCTGCCGCCGCTTTGCCTTCGCCGACCACAATGCTGATCAAACGCTGCCGACGATACGAGAACGCATTGCCGGATAGGCGCGCAACATCGCCCATTTGCTCACGCCCTTCGAGGCGCATGGATTGGCTGGCATTTGAGATATTCTCAAAGATCACATCTTCCGTGACGCAATCGAGCATGCCCTCAATATCACGGTCATTATAGCTTTGGATGTAGCGATTGATGATGTCTTCATGCATTTCGGCCATCTCCTTGCCACTAAATTGTGTTTAACTGATTCTTTTCAACAGGTCCGCTTAGTTGCGCTCTAATAAAACCCATGACATAGGGGCGGACGAATTTTTTCAAGGAGACGAGCAAATGGCTTTGCGCGTGGCAATTGTTGGAGCAACCGGTAATGTAGGGCGAGAGCTCTTCAACATTATGGATGAGCGCAACTTCCCGGCTGACAAAGTCCATGCCGTGGCCTCTCGCCGGTCGTTGGGGCGTAAAATTTCCTATGGCGATATGACACTTCGATGCGAGGATTTGGAGTCGTTTGACTTTAGCCAAGTCGACATGGTGCTGATGTCAGCCGGCGGCAGCGTGTCGAAGGAATGGGCGCCCAAAATTGCCGCAGCGGGAGCAATTGTCATTGATAATTCAAGCGCTTGGCGCATGGACCCTGATGTGCCGCTTGTGGTCCCTGAAGTGAATGGTGAAGCCGTCCTCGGGTATGGCACCAAAAACATTATCGCCAATCCAAATTGCTCAACCGCGCAATTGGTCGTCGCTCTGAAACCGCTGCACCAAGCAGCCGGCATTAAGCGCGTGGTCGTCTCAACGTATCAATCTGCCTCTGGCGCAGGCAAAGCCGGCATGGACGAGCTGTGGACTCAAACCAAAGGCATGTTCGTCAATGACGCGCCAACGCCGGATGTGTTCTCGAAACAAATCGCCTTCAATGTGATCCCTCAAATTGACGTACCAATGGAAGACGGATCGTTCAAAGAAGAGTGGAAAATGCGCATGGAGACCAAGAAGATCGTCGATGAAGCGATCGAATTGGTGGCCACATGCGTTCGCGTCCCGGTCTTTGTTGGGCACTCTGAAGCGGTCAATGTCGAGCTTGAAGATCCGCTCACAGTCGAAGAGGCGCGGGAATTATTCCGCAATGCCGACGGCGTCCAGTTGATTGATAATATTGAAGAAGATCAATTCATCACACCGGTCGAATGCGTCGGCGAATGGGCCAGCTATGTCAGCCGTGTGCGCAAAGACCCAACGGTTGAGAATGGTATTATCTTTTGGAATGTGTCGGATAATTTGCGCAAAGGCGCCGCACTTAACGCCGTCCAGATTGGCGAAGAACTGATCCGCCGAGGCATCCTAACGCCAGCGCTGGAACCCGCTTAAGCCGCGCCATGCGCTTGCTTTTTGTCTGCCTTGGCAATATTTGCCGCTCGCCGGCGGCGGACGGTATTGCCCGCCATCTGATCGCCGAACGAGGCTTGGATTGGCGCGTAGACAGTGCGGGCACCGGAGCCTGGCATGCCGGCGACCCGCCCGACCCGCGGATGATTGAAGCGGCCGCGGCGCGCGGCATCGACTTGACGCCGCTGCGGGCGCGCCAAGCAAAACCCGCCGACTTTCACAGCTTCGATCATATCTATGCGATGGACCGGCAAAACTATGCCGACTTGGCCACGATCCAGCCTGCGGATGCGAGGGCGCATCTGCATCTCTTCTTAGAAACGCGCGACGTCCCGGACCCCTATTATGGCGGCCCGGACGGATTTGAAACGGTCTTAGACCTGATCGAGACGAGAATGCTGACGGTGATTGCGGCGCTCTCAGAATAAGGCTGCAAAAACCCGCATTGGCCTGGCTTTTTCCGCTTGCAAGCCCGGCCCTTTTGCGGTTTATGGCGACTTCGGTTGCCAGATGGCGGCTGATATACCCATCGGATGCGGGCGTAGCTCAGGGGTAGAGCACAACCTTGCCAAGGTTGGGGTCGTGAGTTCGAATCTCATCGCCCGCTCCAGTATTTACTACAGTTTCAGCCTCACGCCCTTTGTCAGAGGGGCAACGAAGGGGCAACGAAACAAGCGGACACTCCTCAGGGCTAACCAGCAAATCAACCAAAAAGCTCTCAATGGCTTCTAACGCCTGCCCCAGATAAGACGGGTCCATAGGCGCATAAATCTCTGTGATGGAGTGTTCTTTCTTCTTGTGCCCCAGTTGCGCCCCAACTTCCCAAGCCGGAACACCTGAAGCCCGCAAATGCCGCGCAATCGTGTGCCGGATGGAATATGGGTTCACCTGATCGTCTAAACCGCACCGGGAGCGTTGTTTGCGCCAAGAGGTTTTGATTGAGGCTAACGGCTTATCTCTGAAGGTGATCTGCCAGCCGTCAACAACAAACGGAATAAGGGGAGTAGGGAGCTTAACCGCCGGACGCAGCTTTTTTGTTTGCTCTCTTCCCGGTGGGTTGAGGTCAATCAAGCGGCGCTCAACGTCTATCTGCTGTCGGTGCAAATCCATGATTGAAGACGGACGCGCACCTGTCGCCACAGAGAACAAAATGAAGCGCCGAAGATGTTCGGTTTCAGCCGTATGATAAAAAGCGCGAAGCTCTTCCATTTCCAAGGGCCTGCCCTTGGGCTCCGTATTCTTGACCGGGAGAGACTTGATAAAAGGGGCCGAAGCTATCTCGCCATCCTTCCACGCCTTGTTAATGGCGCTGCGCCCATCGGTCAGAATACGGTTGATGTAAGACGGGCTGTTACCCTTGCCCTGAAGATGTTGAATGAACTCATCTATCGCCTTGGGCCGGGTTGCATCATGCACCGTGGTTTCAGGCTCAAAGTAATCAAGCCATATTAAAAGATTGGCGCGGGATGTTTCATGGCTCTGCGTATGTTGTCCGTGCTTCTCGTAGTATCGCCGGATCACATCGGAGAGGAGAACCGTTTCCAACTCTGAAAGCTCAGGAATGTTTTTATTAGCCACATACCAAACGGCTAGCTTGTCTTTGGCTTCTTCAAAGTCTGCTGTGCCAAGAGATGCGCGGCGCGTGACTCCGCGCTCTGGGTCATACCAGTAGCGGTAATAGGCGGGCTTTCCGCTCTTTTTGCCAATCCAATATTCGCCGATTTTGAAGGTTTCTTCTGCGGGTTGGCCCATTCTATGCTCCCGATCATATAGTCAGCGATTTGGATACCGAGATAGCGCACAGTCCTTGGCCCTAGCCGGATGCAGGCGATTCTGCCCTTCAATCGGTTTTCTTTCAAGGTGCGTGGATGAATATCTAAAAAGACGGCGGCTTCACTTTCATTGTATTTCTTGAAAAGCTGGATGCCGTTATCTTGGGCAATAGCCTCACGGAGACTATTCATATCCATGTTTTCACCAGTGAACGCATCCATATTGTGTCTTAAAGCATGGATCACGGGGCTTTGCACGATTTGTAGAGCGCTCAACTCGTGCTAAGGACCACGCATGGCAGAAACATCACGCACCATCCCGGACACAGGCATAGCGGACCGATATACGGGCCGTGAGACTGATGAGTTCGGCGTGGATAGTGAACTAACGCTAGAAGAGAAGATACAGCGCTTTGAAGAAAGCGAAATTGCGCTGATGCAAGCCGAAGCTCATTTGAAAGACGGGGCCAACAAAGCTGAAATCTACGGAGAGCTTCAAGACGTTAGAGATGCCGTTGTTCTGCTCTCGGATTCTGCCCGGTATCACGCTGACGCGTTCACCAAGGACGAATTGAGACAGGCCGCGAACGACAGGCTAATTGATCCCTCAGTCTTAGAGGCCATTGCTGATAGACGGTCACCACAAACTCAAAAAGCTTACAACGCCGCGTTAGCCGAACAGCTCCGTTCGCATGATGAAGGTCGCAGCACGGAAGCGGAACAAGTCTTAGATCAAGATAGAGACCAAGAACGCTAACGCTCCTGATCTTTATCATTGTCCTGCTCTCTGGCTGTTTCGCGTTCCTGATAGAATTCAGCGCGTAGCTTTCCGGCTTTATCGAGCGCATTCATGCGGTCCATCAAAGCCTGATTGAGCGCCGCTTTGCGGTGCTGCCCCAGCATGTCTTTTCTGAGCGGTTCCGCGTCCACCTTTTTGTCTATGTAAGCCTGTCGTTCTTCAGCGCGCTTATTCCAAGCATTTTTAATGTCCGCATGTTCGGCTTCGTGCCGTTCCTTCATAGCGGCGCTATTTTCAAGGTAGGTCTCGCGTTTATCGGCGAGGACTTTTTTATGAGCGTCGATCCTGCTTTGATTTGCTTGATCCAGTTTTTCGCGATGCTCTGAGCGCAATTCACGCTCTTCACGTTTAAGCCGGCGCTCAAAAGTTTCTTTCCTTTCTCTACTGCGCGTTAGGATACGGAAGGCACGTGCAACTGCACCTTTATTATTGCCGTCTTGGATATCTTCACGACTGGCTTGAATGGCTTTCGCCATATTGGATGCTCGACCAAATATCGTTTTTTCAAGCTCCGCAAAAACGCGGCGCTCTTGCTCATGGCGCGCTTTCAATTCCCTATATTTTGGTCGGAACTCTTCTCTTATTTGTGCGCGGTCTCGATTGTTATTGGTTTTAAGCTCTGCTGCCAAACGCGCTTTGGATTGCTTAAATCCATCATCCAAGGACGTACGCTCTTCGCGTTGCTGCGTTGCCAACTCACGCGAATGCTTGAGTAAAGCCGCATCTCTTGCGCGCTGCTTCGCAAGAATTTCTTCAGCCCGCCCATTGTCATTTATTGGCTCACGAACGGCTTGTTGAAGCTCCCACATATTACGTGTTACGCGCTTAGGACCTTTCACATACTCGCCGTTTTCGCGCATTTCCGCGTTTTCCGCACGCACCGGGTATTTATGCTCGGTCCCAGCTTCTCTGGTGTGTTCAAGCGCCCAACGTTGCAGCTTTCGGTAGTTGTTCGATGTGGGCAACCGTATCCCGTGTTCGGGGTGCACAGTGTTCACCATGATATGCAGATGCATGTTTTTCGTGTCCGAATGCGCGTACATAATCGACTGATGCTCATCAGCAAATTGTCGGCGCGACGGCTTGGATTTGCCGCGCATCTTGGCAGGATCAGCACCCAATGACGCAAGCATTTTATCTGCCGCCGCTTCAAGAGCGCTACGGCTCAAATCCTCATCCTGATCGAAAGACAGGACCAAATGTAAAACTGGACCAGTTTTAGTTTTGCGTCCAGATTTCACCCCGGCGGATGCCTTCAATTGATCTGACAACATTGCTGTAGCAACCATCTCTTTCCATGCGCGGTCTGGGTCCGAGGAAAGATTGCGTGTTGAAATCCACTCGACGCGCTCTTTGCTTTCGGAGCGGTCTGGATCATTGGCGCAATATGCATGTAGCCCTTTAAATGAAAGACCAGAGCGCCCGCTTGGGTTGGCAACAACGATCATGCGGTGAACTCATCTAAAACGGCGGCAAGAGCAAGTCGAAGCTCCTCGCCGATCTCATGCCAATATTGTTGAAAGGCCGTGTCCAAGTGAACGGATTTCGCAAGCTGGTTTACATTGTTTCCAATCCGCGAAAGTGCGTGCGCAAGCTCAGGGTCGGCTTTACCCCGTTGTTCCGGCAACGGCAAAGAAAGCGCGCTCAGACGAATAAAATCGGATCGGGTCAATCCGATTGAGGCGGCATCTTGGTCCACCTGAGCGAGTTCTGAAACTGTCCACCGCTCATTTGTTTGCTCGGTGCGCTTCTCCGTGTCTGCCTTTTTTGGTCGTGCCATACTCAATTACTCAATCTTGCGCTGCCGTCCCGATGCATCGCGGATTTGGTTTCGGAAAGGGCGCGCAGCCCTTTAGCCGAATTGGGTCTGGGCTAACGCCCAGAGCGGGGATGATTTGGGACAATCAGCACCGCTAGCCTGCTGCCAAGCACCGGACCACCCGCAGCCGATAGGCTGTTTGGGTGGGTTTTTGTATAGCAAAAACATATCCGGCTACTCGCCAAGACGTGATATTAGCCATAACTATTGAGATTTTGCAAGTTTTTCGGTCTTGGCACTTGTACGAAATGATCCTCAAGCGCTGTACGTGCCTAGAAACGCTCTAATCAATCGCTTCCGTAGAAGCGAATGCGGATTTGGACCGCTCCCAAACAGCAGGTCCAAATCCGCCTCTGCGCCGTGCGCAGAAAAAGAGCCGGATCGCTTAAAGCAACCCGGCTCCTAATGGCGGTGATGATGATCGAATGTCAGCTTACTTGGTCTGAAGCTCAAGCACCGCGTCTAGGGCAAGATCGGAAATCTTGGAAACGACTGGGAGGTCATCGATGCCAAAGCTCGATGTTTCTTCCCATTGGTCATCCTTTTTATAGTTGCGCACGATGTCGATTGAGTAACGCGTGCCGCCCTTCTCATTTTCATTGGCCCAAATCGTTGCGGTAATGAGGCCGATTTTGATGCGTTTTGCTGGTTTGTTTGACATTGTGTATGTCCTTTCAACTTTGGGCTGAACGGGATTGTCCGAGCCATTGACGAAAGATCGCCATGGGGTCATCGGCCCTTCGGTCATTCAGTTTTCTGGGGTGTCTGTTAATGACGCTTAGCGGCTTTGCCGCTTAGCGGAGATTTCGGGGAAAAACTGAATTGACCGAAGGCGACCCTATGGCAGCGTCGTCGATGGCTGGCTTGGACAACCCGAATTCAGCGTGTGAATGGGCATTGGTTTTCAGGTCGAACCCCCACCAAAAACGATACCACGGGCCGTTCCCGCATCCGGGCAGCCGCCTCAATAAATGTGAAGGCGCAGCCCGGCTCCGAAAACGACCCTCAACGCTACACCCTCGAACAAATGTCATATTATTAAATTGAGCGGCGGCGGATTGTTCTACAAACTGTCCATAAGTTCATGAAACTGCGGCAATCAATCGGAACCTAAGGCATGGCAGACGGCGGTAATTTGTTGGCATCGGCTAGATGGGCCGACCCCGCGTATATGGCGAACAAGTATTATTTTAGGCCGGGCGATTTTTGGTTGGGCAGAAACCCACACAATTTTGACGAGGCCATAGGCGTTGAACCCACTGAGCATCTATTCATGTGCGCAAGCACGGGCAGCGGCAAGGGACGCAACGTCATCGTCAACAACATTGCTCTTTGGCCCGGTAACGTCGTCGCCTATGATCCTAAAGGTGATTTGCCCGTAGTTTGCGCCCCGGCGCGGGGCGACGGGGACAAGCATACAGACCAAAATGCCATGGGGCAGAAGGTTATCGTACTAGACCCATTGCGCCACTCAAAATGCGATGAGAGATATCTTGGCTATTATGATCCGCTCTCAAGTCTTGATCCAGATGATGACGGATTTCGGCGCAACTGCCGCTTCGTTGCGGAAATGCTTATTAAAGTACCTGAAGATCAAGGACACGCCGAATGGGTTAAAATGGGTCGCACCATTCTCAAGACCATCATCGAGCATGTTTTAACGACTGAATTCTTGATCGAAGAAGATCGTAATATCTTCACGGTTCTCAACCTGATGAAGAAGGGCCGGAAAGATACAATCTTAGCTGACTTGAATAGGCGTGCTCGGCTAGGCCAACTGAGTGAAGACGAGGCTGAAGAGAAAAAACGAAAGATTGATCCGTTCTTTTTTCTCTTCAAAGAGATTTCAACTAATCCACACTCTTCGCACCTCCGAGACGATGGAGACCGCTTATTAAATGCTTACAAGACGGCTCCAAAGACGTTCAATAACCAATTGGACGAAGCAATTCGGGGGCTAGATTGGATTACCGAAGATAAGCGGTTTGAGACCGCCTTAATCGGTACACGCAATGGCGTTCAGATACTGCCGGAAACACAAAAGTTTGATCCACGCGAGTTAAAGCAAAACCCTGATGGTCTTTCCGTTTTCATTGTCATGCCAAGCGATGAAATGGAAACGTTCGCGCCTTGGGTGCAAGCAGTTTTTCTAGGCATCTTTGCGGCGATGCGGAGAACACCGCCGCACCCTGACATAAAGCATCCCACGCTTGGAATTTTGGATGAATTTTCATCGCTCGGCAAACAGGATTTTATAGCCAACGCCTTTGACACAATCCGCGACGAAGGCATGAGGCTACTTGTCGTAGTTCAACAAATGGGCTGGCTGTTCGATACATATGGAAAGCGCGCGGAGAGCTTTGTTGAGAACACTTGCGCGCGCTTATTTTTTGGCAACGTCGGGCAATCGGCTGTTGAGTATCTCGTCAAAGCTCTGGGCGAAACGGAAATCATAAAATACGCGACCACAAAGAGTGAATCGCATGCCCGCACAAAGGGAACATCTCGCGCTCATGCAACCTCCAAACAACGTTCTATCGCAGAAGGTGAAACGTTAACCCACCAGTTCGGCGCGACGATGACGGAGAGTGACAGCCGCTCAAATGCAGAAGGAGTTTCGCACGCTGAAAGCCGGAATTCGTCCCATAGCACGTCTGAGAATTGGAATTGGAACAATTCAGTAAATTGGTCGAATGGGAAAAATTGGGGCAAAGGCAACGGGCGAACAATGGGCCGTCAATACGGGCCACATATCTTTTGGGAAGGCTTAGAGCACTCCACTAACTACGGAACCTCGTTGAACAAAAACAGAGGGGGACACCACAGCAAAGGGGGGGCAAACGCGCGGGGTGGTGGTGGCGCAATAACCGATCAGACAGGCTACGGCACAACAGATACGCGCTCCTCGACTGTGACCAACCAAACAGGAACCAGCATAGCGCAAAACAAAAGTGTGTCCCGTGCATCAAATCGCACCGTAACCGAGACAACAGGTGAAACTCACACTGAAACAGAGAATGAAAGCGATACCTGGACAGAAGGAGAGAGCGTTGCCCAATCCTTCCATAAGAAACCACTGGTTGAGACGCATGAGTTCAGAATTTACCTTGGGCGCGTTCCTGAAAAAGAGCATGATCACCCATCATATCCGGGATTGATGCTAGCCATCATTGGAAACGAGCAGCCGTTATTATTGAGGCGCTCAAACTACGATCAAGACCCATTTTTTGAGGGGTTGTTTTCCGAGCATCCCAAGTTTCCGATGATCGGATATCAAGATCAGCCGATGCTTGGGTATGAGTTCACTCCTAAGCATATTCTGCATGTCGAGTTGCCCGACTCATTGGTCCATAATGGATATAAACTCGAACCAACGCTTCGGCCTTATAGCCGCTTTCAGGAGGGAGAAGAGGTATTTCGTTTACTTCCCCCAGAAGGGGAGCCAATTTCGGCAAAAGCTATCTGCGGAGGCCGTATGCTCGATGCACATTCAGATGCATCCTGTTCAATTCGTTTCAAGATTTGGGACCGGAATGGCGCAGAAAAAGCGGAGGAACATTCTCGCGCGCTATTTCTGCCATTCGAGAATGAAATTGCCAGAAAGCAAAAAGAACAACGAGCCTCAGAAAACGCGGCGGCGCAGAAAAAGCATCAAGCTATGGTCGCCGATTGGGAACGGCATGAAATGAAACGCGACGAACGAGCTAAAGAGAGGCGCTCCATGTTCGTCGCCGACTGGGTTATATTTCCACTCATTGTTTGGGCTGTGGTAAGCCTACTCGCTCATATTGGTTTGGTACTCTATTACGGCCTCGGTGTTGTTTTTGATCCAGATGTCGGACGTTCAATAGGGCTTATTCAACTCTTAGCTATTCCTTCTATTCTTGGCGCTTGGGTTTTGGCTGCAATAGGAAGAAAGGAGGAGGTGCAGGTTCTTCAAGACGAGGAAGACCAGCTCCGCGAAAAATATAGGAATCAAGCGATTCCCATTGAGCTTACGAAGTTGTAAGAATAGTCGCAGTTTGTGGTTTTAGCGCTCTCGATCCAAGGTCCGCTCATGGTCTAGTTCAAAGTCGCGCCCCTGATCTATCGAATTATCTGTTTCCAATGAAAGGCCATTTCGTTCCATCTCCTCGGCCCACCGTTTAGCAAACACTTCGCGCTTCACAGCTTTTTCGATTTCTTCGGGTGGTCGAGGCTCAAGTCTCGGCCCTGCATCACGCACCATCTGCGACCCGGATTGCTGCTCTTCCCGTTTCAAAGGAACTTCATGACTTTGTGACGCGTCGTCTTCACGGGCCGGATCGAACTGCGCCGCCAGTTGGCCTTTTTCCGCCAAGACGGGGTCGAAAGATAGGGTTTGCTCCTTGGCGAGAATCCTACCCTCCGTCGAACGATCTATGTCTGTTTCGTCCCTTAGATGAGCATTCTCGTGACTCACAGCGGCATCATCCTCCCGCGCTGTGTTAAACTCATCGCGGGTTTCAGAGCGTCCTTGATCGCGCTCGTCAAGCATTCGGCGTAAGCGGCTTGGATCAGGCTCGGCTGCCATACCGAACCCTTAGCAATGAAAATCGATTGCAGAAAATCGCGCCGTTTCTACGAAATTTGATCCTTACAGATCGTTTCTGTTACAATGGTAACTTAGCAGAAATGGAGATGAATGGATCTCGTAGAGACGTTTGATGATGCTGATGAAAAAGAATGGGTGATGGTCGATATGAACTTACCCAACGGTGCCAATCTCGCCCACATCAAATGGGAGCTAAAATTTATGGCAGAAGACTTAGTGACGCAAATTGGCTTCAAAGAGGACGGCGATCAAATAAAGCTCGGTTTTCAGAGTGAAGCCTTCAGAGATCAAGTCTTAGAGTACCTTGATCCTGTAGTAAGAGAGTCCACAAGAATGACAAAACGAGAGGCTTTCGCCCACGCATGGGCTAAAACAGGACGGCGGCAAGGATGGAATGACCTTTCTGATGAGCCGTGTCGTTATGTCGAAACCGTTGAGCCGTCTCAGTAAAAAGTTTCCATATTTCGTTTGGTTACCTCATTGAAAGTGGTAATTATCAAAATTCCATTCCAAAACCGAGTATTGTTTGTTTTCAATGGGTTAGTTGATTTTCCATAGCGCTGATTTTCCAATTTCCTGAAAGCAACCGCGTATTTACGGGCTAACCCACTGATAAATAACAATAAGTGATATTTTCATATGATATGTTATCACTCAATTGGTCTTTGGATTTTTTGACAATTCTAGTTTACTCAAGTTCAAGTTACTGATCGCGCAAGGCAAAAGGCGTATCATCAAATAAATGGATCGTATTAGCTTTAGCAAAATGAGCGATGCGGAAGTCACCGACTACTGTAGAACTCTATATAAAGAGCATGGAATAGCCGCACTCACGTACACTCAGCTACGTGCGGTTGGGGTTTATTTCAGTCTTTATAACAGAGGAATAAAGCCACTCGATCTTGCTAGGAAACTCGACCTCGAAGAGGAGTACTTGCAGCATCTGAAATCGAGACCTGTTTCCCGAAAAGGAAAACAAATCGAAAGATGGACATGGGACAAGATCGTGAGGGTGGCTGAAGGGGTGGTAAGTGAGCAAGGCGCTTTGCCGCCAGCTGCATGGTTCCAAGACAACGGATACGGATCGCTTGTTCAGGCGGTCTACTATTTGGATAAAAATTGGGAGCTTTTGCGGGATGAATTAGACGAATTTTCTGGTTCGTCATTTGTCGAATCTCGAAATGGAATGCGTTGGCGCAGTCACCCAGAAGCAAGTTTATCAAATTTTCTTTATGCCCGTGGGATAGAACACAAACGCGGGGAAAGATATCCAGCTGAGTATGAAGAATACTCTGGTCGCACCTACGGGTACTATGATCTGCATATCAAATCGAACTCCGATTGGATTGACGTTGAGATTTGGGGTGAGAAACCAAACGGTCACGATGCGAAAAACTACTCCGAGAAGCGCTCGCTGAAAGAACATTTCAACAGCACCAACGCTAAGTTCCTCGGCATAGAATTCCGAGACTGTTTCGATGATGAGAAACTGCAATCTATCTTGTCCTCTTACATTGCAGTCCCTGAGGCATACATTTTTGATCGAGGCACCGACTCGCAGATTCAAAGTACGCATTGGTCCAATGCTGACGAGCTGATCAAATTTTGCCGTCACTTAGCTAGTCAGATGCCCGATGGGCGTTTCCCAACCGAAGAATGGCTTCGCAAACGCGGGAGGTACGCTGACCGCCCAGGCGAGGTATACAATACCGCCAGCATCTACATTAAGAAGTGGCTTGGTGGCGTTCGCAAAGTCAGAGAACTACTCGACCAGAGCGGGCACAGCACTCAGCAATGGGATCGTGCCACAGCACTGTTAGAATGGAAACAATTCTGGAAAGAAACAGGGATGACTCCGGGCCAAGCGCGGCATTTAAGTCGAACCACTTCAGACCGTTTGACACAAGACCAAATTGGTCGTGCGATCCGTATTGACTCGGCAGTTTTGAAATACGTCGGCGGCGCAATAGCAGCGAACAAGGAACTCGGCATCGAAGTCGATAAAACACGCAAGTGGACACGCGAAGCCATACTAGATGGGTATCGCGAGATTTTTGATCGTTGGAATGTCACCCCATCTCAACTCAGGGAAGACCATAAAAATGGCAAGGTGTTTTTAGAGGACGGAGAAAAGAAGTTTGTAGGACAGCTCATCGACGCAACGGGTCGACAGTTTGAAGGCGCAAAAGAGGTATATGAAATCTTAGGCATAACGCCACCTTCTCGCCCCCGTAAGCGAAGAAAAAACAAATCATGAGGCCAAGCAAACTTCTCGCGTTTTAATGGACATAAGGTGGTGTTAGCGACGCGCTGACAGTGAATTTTGAATAAAAGCGCAATGGCTACAGTATCTAACCTGCGGGTAGAAAATTTCTTTTGGATGTGTTGAAACTCAATATAGCAGCCATGGGGAAATTACGATGAGCGACGAACTTATTCAGCAGCCTTTTATTGAAGCAGAGTTTGTTGAAAATCCTGAGCCGAGATGCCCATGTATTCTTCTACTAGATGTTTCGGCATCGATGACTGGGGCACCGTTGAATGAACTGAATTCCGGCATTCAAGCATTCGAAGAAGAGTTAAAATCAGACGGTCTTGCGGCAAAGCGCGTCGAATTGGCCATTGTTACATTCGGCCCAGTGGAAACCGTATCAGATTTTGTTTCCGCTCAGAATTTTTCATCTCCTCAACTTGCACCCCAAGGAGCTACCCCCATGGGTGAAGCGATAATCAAGGCACTTGATATGTTGCGCGCTCGGAAAGACGAATACCGAAGCGCGGGGATATCCTTTTACCGTCCATGGGTCTTTCTAATTACGGATGGGGCACCCACAGATCATTGGCAAGCAGCAGCTGATCGAGTGGCTTCGGGCGAGGCGAACAAAGAGTTTACATTTTACGCCGTGGGCGTCGAGAACGCAGATATGGCAACACTTTCGCAAATTGCTCAACGAACTCCGCTCAAACTAAAAGGTTTGGCTTTCAGAGAATTGTTCCAGTGGTTATCAAATTCACTAAGCTCTGTTTCTCGGTCAAATGTTGGCGATTTAATCACTCTGGAAAACCCTGCTGCGCCCGACGGTTGGGCAGTTATCGATTGATGCTCAATTGGGTATGGGCTGCGGCTTCTTGTGCAGGGACTTCACATATTCGTGCGGGCACGAAAAAGGATGACGCATTCGCAATCGCGCTTCCTCAAGATGGCACTCATCGATTTGGATCAGTAGTATGCGACGGTGCGGGTAGTGCGAAGTATGGTCGACTAGGCGCTTACGTTACTGCTCGTATTTTCTCCACAAATTTGCGCCGATACTTTTTAAAAAGCGCCGGTCTTCCATCCGAGGAAACACTATTTGAATGGCTAGACGAAGTCCGAGATACACTTGGGTTTATAGCTAATTCTCGAAATGCAATGCTACGGGACTTCGCCACTACTTTGGTTCTTTCTGCTGTTAGCAAGAATCGCGTCTGTGTAGGACATATCGGGGATGGAGGAGTCGTCGCCCAATGCAACGAACGCGGTGACTGGGTCCCATTGAGTTGGCCAGAGCATGGCGAATACGCTTCGACAACTTACTTTGTTACCGACTCTAAAACTCCCAGACTTCGAGTAGTTGAAGACGAAATTCGCGTCGGTACAATTGTTTCGTTCTCTGACGGTATAGAGCGACTGGTTTTGGACTTCGAAAAAAAAGAAGCTCCGCCGCCCTTTTTCAATTCAATGGCGACCGCTTTGAACAGGTCTAATTCTATTGGGAAAGACGTTGAACTCTCTGAGCAATTGTCAACGTTCGTGCGTTCGGACCGCGTAACTCAGCGATCAGACGACGATATTACTATCGTGATTGCGCAGCGCACACCAAGCCCATGAAGCTATTCTGCGATGGCAAACCGCTAAGGCTTGGTGAGCGATTGGGTAAAGGCGGAGAAGGCACCGTTTACAGGCACGCGAACTCTCCAGAACTCGCCGTGAAAATTTATAATAGTGAACAGCTCGCGCAGTCTCGCGAACCTAAAATATCAAGAGTGGTGAATGACGCGTCGGCCACAGGGTTGACGGAAGTCGCTTTCCCAAAACAAAAAGTGGTCGACGAAAAAGGTCGTTTCCTAGGGTTTACTATGCCTATGGTCAGCGATCATCGTCCAGTTTTTGAGGTATTTGGACCCGGCAGTCGCAAGCAAGCGTTTCCCAGAGCTGACTTTCGCTTCTTAGTCCGAATTGCCAAGAACCTAGCCGTTGTTGCCGCCAAAATTCATCAACTAGGCTACGTTATCGGCGACATTAACTCCAATGGAATCTATGTTGCTCAGGACGCCACAGTACGACTCATTGATGCCGATAGTTTTCAATTTGGGGCAGAAAATACAAACCTATTCTGCACCGTTGGCGTAGCGGACTTTACGCCACCAGAGTTACATGGGGCGGATTTCTCGAAAAGAGCGCGATCAGTTCAGCATGACGCATTTGGAATAGCGGTTTCCATATTTCAAATCCTCTTCATCGGTCGACATCCGTACATGGGTTCGTTCGAAGGCGGAGAAAAAACAATAGCTGAAGCGATTAAAGAACATCGTTTCGTATACTCATCTCAACGTAAAACTAGAATGAAGTTACCGCCGGGAATGGGCTTCTACTTCAAGATGCCTTCGTTTGTCCAAGATGGTTTTGAACGCGCGTTTAGAGCTGATGTCCGTGACAAGAGACCAACGCCAAACGAGTGGATTGAAATTCTAACAGCGCTTGAGACCTCTCTCACGCAGTGTTCTGTTTCGACGAGCCATTATCACCCAAAAGGAATGAGCTGCCCTTGGTGCATGTTCGATAAGACGCTCGGAATTGACATTTTTCCTCCGACATTGGCCGAGCTGGAACGCAGGATGTCCTCAGGCTCAGCCGATGACAAAATTCGGCAACTGGACCATGCTTGGGACCGCATCGGGAAGGGGTTCGACAAAAAACTTGCGTCGGTCTCTCCTCGTCTTCCCCAACTGGCTCTAACACCAAACGCTGATATCCGTCGCGATGGACGTTCCAATCGCTTTCGCCCCCTCATCATACTAAGTGCGATTGTGGGTGCATTGGTTTTGATCACGATAGAACCGTCCGCGTGGTTGTTGTATGTAGGAGGCGTGTTCGCGGCAATTTTCGGTACCAAGGTAGCGCCAAGGTCCAATGCAGAGCTGTTACAACGACACCGCGTAGCTGTTGAGAATCGGAACCAAGCAATCCTCCAATGGCGCCGTTCAATCGGGGTCGAAGGTTTATATAGGTCTTTCAGCGATGCGTATGATGAGTACCACGCGACCAAGGATCGATTTGACGAACAAAAAAAGGAACTCTCTTCGCTGAACAACGCTCGTGTAAATCAAGCGAAAAAGGTGTATCTGTCCCAGTTCCACATCAAAAATTCGAAAATTCCAAAACTCAAAGAGAACGACTACAATGCGTTGCAGTCGTACGGCATCCATACTGCTGCGGATGTCAACAAATGGCGAGCAATGCAGGTACCGGGAATTGGCGAAGTGAAATCAGGTTCGCTCGTCTCATGGAAACGACAATTGGAGACGGCGTTTAATCCCGATAAGTACGCATCACATGATGAGCGACGGCTCATGGCACAAGCCAAGTATGAATTTACCAAAGAGATAAGCGACCTTTCAGCCAACACACTTCACAAGATTGAACGGTTTGCCGACGCAAAAAGTCGAGTTAATTCAAAACTGGCATATTCCACACAGAAATTGCTTGATGCCCATGAGGCTTTGGAGCAGCTGCGCGTAGACCTCCACCATGTAGGTATCCCGTTACCAACTGTCGACCAACCGCCAGCCCTGAAGGTAAACTGGCCGCTCATCAGGAAAACCCCGAAAAAAGCGGTTATCAAGAAACAAAAACCTCAAAGGAAAACGACGTCGTCTAGCCGTCCAGACTGTCCTCGATGTGGTGCAAACATGGTTAGGAGGACCGCTCGTCGCGGTCCAAATTCTGGAAATGATTTTTGGGGCTGCTCAAGGTTTCCGCGCTGCCGTGGCACCAGAAACATTTGAGCGAGTCGCCTGCAAAAAGATGATGGAAGAGTCTGTATTGAAGCCACAAGTTCGGGAAAATGAACGCGATAACGGTCGGGAAAGATAGTCGCTCTTTTAGCCTTCTGAAGTGTCCACCAATTCGAGGCGTGTTTCGATCCGATCCAATCTGAGCTTGATCCGGGCGATGTCCTCTCGATCAACTTCCTGAAGGTCGATCATCCCGCCCATATGTTTGAGCATGGCTCGCATTTCGACACTCATTGTTGCCATGCTATCAGCCATTTTTGCCATGTCTGCACGCATGTCGCGCATCATTGGGATCATCAATTCTTCGGGGTCATCAGCCATAACTAATTGTAACACGAAAAACATCCGTATACAGATTTATTTGCTTTTTTAAATATTATTATGATATGTATTTGCCATAACGAGTAAATGCTATGTTGAGTAATGAATTTAGACAAAGTAACGGTGATTGGAATCCTGCGGAAATCTTGGCGCAGCACTCCTCTATGAATGCAGACAAATCCTATTGGGCTGATGTCGAGCGCGACTTGGCAGAAAACCCAGATATCTGGGCTCTGCCAGAGCATGAGGATTTTGCTTGATGTGGGATTTCATTTTTCAGGTTTTGAGTAACCCGGTTTTCTGGGTCTCTATTGGGGGCGGTTTGGCTTATAACTGGTTGCGCTCTGCATGACTTACCAAACGCCAAACCACTCTGAGCTTAAACGGCTTAAGAAAGTCCCACGCTATCTTATACCGGGTCATGGCAAGTTTGGTCGTCCGGGCATGATCAAACGCCATGTAGCCCATGTATGTGAGCCGATTGATCATCATTGGAGACTGTTTGCTGAAGGATGTCTTCGCAATCGTTTCTTCCGTGAGTTGATCCTGAAACGAAAACCAAAATGCAAGGCGTGCAATCGAAGCTTTGATGATCGCTCTCGGATCGAACAGCATCATAATGACTATCTTTGGGCGTGCACCGGGGAAGTCCTACCTGATGATAGCCCGGATATTCATCGCGCACCCGTGGCGCAGGAATACACTCAAGTTCCTGACTGTCGGCGTTGCTTCAAAGAGAACCCGGAACAATTCAGAGGATGCCAAGAGCGCATTTTCCCGGTTCATGCGGCGTGTCACGAGCGTATCCACGACAAAGAGCGCTATTTTCGGAGCAAAGCCAAACAAGAGTTATTGGATTCATTCACCGTTGATAGCGCTCAGTTGAAAGAGCGTATGTAAAGTAACGATCCCGCGCTTCATTTAATTAGACTCTGGCATGGTTTACGCATACCTGCCCAATTATGGCGGACACAATTTCAAAATCTGAGCTTTTAGATATGACGGCTGCTGTAGTGTCGTCATTCGTAAGTAATAACCCGATCACCCCGGCGGACCTGCCTGCCCTTATGGTCTCAGTTCATGCCAAACTTGAGGAACTCTCTGACGAGTCCGCAGCGCCTGTACGCCCTGATCCTGCTGTTCCGATCAATAAGTCAGTCACAAAAAACCACATTATATGTCTTGAAGACGGGAAGAAACTGAAGATGCTGAAACGCTATCTTCGCACCCGGTATGATCTCACGCCTGAGCAATACCGCGCCCGTTGGGGACTACCCGCAGACTATCCTATGGTGGCTCCTGAGTACGCCGACCGCCGCTCACGCTTCGCTAAAGAAATCGGACTGGGCAAAGCACAATCATGATGGTCTTGGACGGTGCAGGATTATTCGCGCCTTTTGCATCAATGAAATAGCTGATCTGGGGTAAAACTCTAACGCTGCTTTATAAGCGGCTTTGACTACAATCAAATTCTCAGCGCGGGCTAGAATCCGGCGAGGCGTACGGTCACTATCAGTTTCACAAATTCTAAATGTCATCTCCTCGATGATTGTCATGAAGAACGCCCAAATTGATTTGAAATCATTCTCAAGGCTTGTTGGGTGGCTTCAAACCTTTGGCTTTGATCAACAATATGAAGGCCCTTTTTAAACGCCTCGATATGCAGCCCTGCTTTATCGCTTCTACTTGCAAGGTATTCACACGCTTCTTGTATTTCTGAAGGTGGTATTGGTCGATCAAGACAAGCCGCTTGTGCGCACTCTAAGATACTGATTGCAGCAATCTCGGCCTCGTTATGCCCTCCTCCATCAAAGTGGATCGCTCCAAAGGCTGCTCCCGAATAGAGTTGAGAATAGGCTTTCAAAATCTGCTTCATACGATTTGTACCCCAAGAAAAATGTTCGTGTTTTGTTCTTATACATGAACCCCTCTCCCCCTGAAAACAAAAAAATCAATTCTTTGCGTCTGCGTGCTTTGGTTTGTTGTGGAGTGCTGGTCTTATTGCCTCAGAAGCTTGACCTTCGGTGTCGCCGTCACTGTCGGAGCGAAGAGGAGGATTTTAGACCCCTCACCCTGTGCTGGGGGTCTAAAATCTTACTCGCAGCGGTCAGTGTCGTGCTGAACGTGAAGCCTTATCTCTTGAGCTTGACCTTTGGAGAGCCTGAGCCTTGAAGGGGTGAAACCCGCGATAGTCGATCATCACCCGAAGGGACAAGACAATTTACAATTGGCTTGGTTCGCGCAAGCGAATAGAGCGCGGGCCGATAGGCATCGCTCATAGAATTACATAACTCAAAAAAACGCTAACCATCCTGAATGGGTATGCCCAAACTCTCGCCCAGAGATGCCAATTTCTGATCCATTGGGTCTGTTTTGTCTAAGTATATATGTATGGTTGGTTTAATGTCGGACTCTTGTGTCGTGGCCTGTATTCCACCGCTTCTAGGTGGGTCTTGTTCCTTCACCTTCGGCTTTGCTGACTTAAATATTGCGGGCCTGCACAATACGATACGAAGCCCAATCACGTACCCTAATCGGTTCGTGATCTTCCTGAAATATAAATAGCCCTCTTCCGCTGCATCTCTCAAATATCTTTGGACTTGCCTTGCTGACCGTCCAAGGTTTCGCCCTATAGCGCCAAGGGTCGTATCGATAGGTCTTCCATTCCCACCCCACCCGGCAAGTAAGCATACCATGCGGGTTGTTCCGGGCATTATTCGCGGATCGCGGATAAACGACTGATTAAGCGGCGCAACAAAGGCGAATCCTATGGGCGGTCGTATCTGTCGCTTTCGTTTTAGCCCTCCTCCCACGTCAGACGGCGGCACATAATAAGGTAATGATTTAATGGCATTCGCTAGAAACGGCATCGGTGTTTCCTCCTGTAAGGGTTGGAAAACCGCCAAATTTAGGCCGCAGAGAAACCTCGCAAAAAATTCTTGCGTTTACAAGGTATTGCTGTATTATTGGGGATACCACTCGCACAAATAATACAGTTTTCAGAGACCCCGCTTCGGCGGGTTTTCTTATGTCTGTTTTACGCAGTAATTCTTGTTGATAAATCGCTCACAGGACTGCAAACGAATCACGTAATACTATAACATATACTTGAATTAACCCATCGTTGCAATGTGAAACGCGATGGGACAACCTGAAACAGTGGATGAAACACATCCAATAAGTCTATGTTATCATTGAGAGAAGCAGCATTACGGGTCAACAAAGGGAAATCGACACTTCAACGGGCGATTAAGAAAGGCAAGCTGACTGCCACTCGTAACGATGATGGTAACTATGAAATAGACGAATCCGAACTGGCCCGCGTCTACCCTGAAGCCTTCATAGAAAAATCAGCTTCCGCGTTTGATGGGACAGAAATGAAACGTCCCGTTTCGCCCAATAGGGACACAGTGGGACAGAACGAAACAGCCCTGCTCCGCCTTGAAATCGAACAATTGCGGGCAAGACTTCAAACAGTCGAAACAATGAGCGCCCGTGAAATCGAAATGGCGCACGATACGATTGAAGATTATCGAAAGCGCCTCGATGAAGCCGCATCAGAAAAGCGTACACTTACTCATTTGCTTGAGCATCACACTGAAAAAGACAAAGCCTTGGACAAGCCCAAAGGCTTTTTCGGAAAGCTCTTCGCTTGAGCACTGTCCCGCACTGTTCCATTCGCCGTTTCACTGCTATTCCATGAAACATGTGCGGACGATTTTTCAGGCATGATGTATCTTGGGAAGAATACCACTCAGCCCTTAGTATCCTTAGTGTTCCAGACAGCGAACCACCTGAGCCAGCTTATAACATCGCACCGACCCAGAGCGTCCCAATAATCCGAATTGAAACGGATCACGACAGCCCAGAGGAGGGAGCTACGATCATCTCACCTGCCATGTGGGGGCTGGTCCCGCATTGGTGGAAAAAGCCGCTGTCAGAGAAGAAATTCTCAACCTTCAACGCCAAATCGGAAGAGGCGGCGGATAAGGCTAGTTTTCGGGCCGCGCTCAAATACCGCCACTGCCTTATTCCGGCTTCGGGATATTATGAGTGGAGTTCACACAAAGGCAAAAAGCGGCCTTATGCTATCGGCCTTCAAAACCATAGGTGGTTCTTCTTTGCCGGATTGTGGGATAGGGTGTGGATCGATGGTTCACCGCTCGATAGTTTTACCATCCTGACCACGGCTGCGAATGATACACTTGCGCCACTGCATAAACGAATGCCGATCATAGTAGGGCGGGAACACTATCAGGATTGGCTAAATTTGAACCGTGAGGCCGATGAAATAGTTTTCGCGGCCTCCCCCATGGCGAATACCCATTACTGGCCTGTCGGGGCTTCTGTAGGCAATGTACGGAATCACGGCGCACAGTTAATTGAAGAGGCCACACTATGAACGAAGGCGACAAGGAGTACTAGATTTGGCTATGCGCGTTCAAAGAACTCAACACTATTCTGATACGCGAGACGAAAACCTTCTTCGTCAAAACGACAACGACTGAGAAACCACTGCTTACGAGACTTTCCTAGTATCAAACCCAAAATCGCCATGAATGCGGATTGATCCCATCTCCATTTCCAATTCATCGCTTTACTCGTTCGAGCCATATAGATTTTGCTCTCATTCCCAATAACAGCTTTGCCCGCATCATACGCGCGGCAGAAAGCTTGATAGTCAGTAATTGCGTCCATGCTGAAGTCTCCCGTGGCTTCGGACCTTTCGGCGATATAGAAGAAGGGCAACGAAGGGGCAACGACGATCCGCCCCGTTACACCCCGTTAGGCCACATTGGGCCACGCATAATCACGATAAAACACATTATTTACAATGCTCTAGCAGCTTTACGGACCTTGCCAAGGGCTAACCAAAGCAATAAAAACAAGGACTTAGCGGACCAAAGGGCAACGAAGGGGCAACGTTAATTCTCTCCCTTCAGAATAGGTTGTGCTCATCAACGTGTTCATTGAGCTCCTTCGTCTTCATCGATCTTTGAGTAAGCAAGTCAGTCTCCGGAAAATCAGACGGCAGTTCTGTTTTTTCCGGAGGCCTTAGGGTCTTGGATGCGACCTCTTAAAAATCGGCTCATCACCATGAAGTTCAGGATCAAAGTCCTTGTAATCGTTTCTGTCACTACACCCAATCGTATCGCGGGCAATTGAGTCTTTTTCAAAGTACCGGGGTTCGCTGCGTTCGCAGGTCAGTTTATCTTCGAAAATTGTGCAATATGGTTTCCATGCCTCTGCGATATCCGGGCGCTCGGTTTCTACGTCGGCGTGTGAATAGCGCTGCTCAGTAAGAAAGTCGGCCCCTGGTGATAAGCTTGCCGGATACTCTTTTGCATTGGTTCTTGATATCGAAACTCCATTTGGATCAAAGAAGTCTGCGTAAGTCTTTTCGTCCAAAGAATGCCATTTTGTATTTGAGTAAGACGGCAAGGCGATGGGCTCAAAGATACTTGCGTTCTTCCAATGTATCTCGCCCAACCAAGTTCGTGTCCGTGATTGCTCGAATGTGGAAAACATCAGTTCAGCGCCATCTTCAAACATGAAATTTGATTTCCAAGCGCGCGAAAACCGAAACCCCACGGGTGGGCTATCCAAGTCTAAGCCCCCTTGTGTTCTTGCTATAACCTCCGATTGCCAGAACATGCTGGCATTAATCGAAACCTTAGGACTCTTGAGAAGCAAGTAGGCTCGGCTAACTGAAGTCATGTCAAACGTTACCGACTCGCCAGCAATGCGATATGACCCGCATGGTAAGACCATTCCAGCCAAATTAATGTTTTTACCAGTTATTTCGACTGGTTCATTCAACGCGTTCAATATAAAAATTGCTCTTTGAACCGAAGCTGTTGGTACGATATCTCCATCCGGTTTGTTGAGCATAGATAAAGCGGTTTCAGCTAAAGTAGCCCTCCTAACTTCCCGCTCCCACTGGCGATCCGGGCTCTCTGTGATCCAAAGAATAACCCCCATGACCGCAACTAACGTGCCGACAATTGCGAGTCCGAACATTATCCAATCGCGTATGTCTCTCGGTGTTAAACGCGCAGGCTTCAGATTTACTTGACGACGTTTGGCAACGCGCAGTCTATATTCTTTGTTCATCCTTGGATGTCAGGGTCCTCGTACTTTGCCGTATAAAGGAGATGTGGGGATCCGCTGAATGATTATCCAGATCTGCATCGGAAAATGTCCAAGCAATCGTCTTTTCCTTGCGCGCCCAACCTTCCTAGGGTTGTGATCTCCGGAATTCGTTTTAAGTGTGGCGCGATCCAAGCCACAGCTCCTCAAAGCCTTCAAATTGAGTCCGAAAGAGCACCAATGCGGGCTAACAAAAATTATCAGTAGCGATTTATCGGCGATAATTGTTTTTCGCAAACATCGACATTCGATGCGCTTCTGGAGTATTCGAAATAACAACTGCATTAGAATCAGAAACGACCTTCTATCATCGGCTGGCTAATATCGTATTGCGACTAGAGAACTTGTTCCCGACTTATGTCTTAGGCGATCTTTATCGCAGACTCCCGCCTCAGATCCGCCGACCGATCGGCATATTTGCGGTTCTATTTTCGTGGCTTATACTTGCGCAGAGTATTTTGGGACTGGTGTCGGATACAAAGATTCTGAACGAGATTTTGAGCTGGATAGTTCGGTGGTCTCCAACCGCGTTCGATATGATTTATTCAACGATAGCTGATTTGTTTTCTGCATGGCGAGTTTGGTGGCGAGGGCTTACCCAACCTTTCGTCGCATGGGTCGAACGCCTTGTCGGAGTAGATTTGCCATTGTGGTCTGCTGACGCCATTATACTCTTTGGTTGGCTCATTGGTTTTGAAACCAAGAGGCGATTATTTCGCCGCGCAGTTGAACAAAATAACCAACAGGCCAAAAGATGTCGTACCTTCATGGCTTGGTACGACACTCCAGACTTTGAAACCATGATTAATCTTGATTTAGATTATCACCGAGATCACCTAGATCAACTCGAAACGCATGCGCGTGTCGAGGTTGATCCAAAAGGTAAAGCAAAAATACCGTCGCGTTTTGTTCGCGAGGTTTATGCCAAGGCCCGACCGTTCCTTGGAATGACAATAGCTGACTCTCCGAAACGAACAGACGGTGGAGAGTGGCCAAAAAACTCGAAGATGAATGATTTGAGCCGTTGTTTTTTTACCTTAACGAGATGGATGGAACAGATACGCGCAATAGCCCAAGAATGGGCGGACCTCGCAAGCGAAGAAGTATCTCGGTGGGAGCGAAAGAAAAAATCCATGCAACGCGAACAAAGAATTGCGATGTTAGGACTGTGGGTTGTTCTGTTTTTTGTCGGTGGGGATTTGGCACTTTACTTTATTCATCTCTGGCCAGAATTCGGTTCTATTTAAATCGGATCACACATCCCCTTGATCGCAAAGCCTAAACTTGTTGAGCATAAAAGGATTGCAGCGTCGGAGAGGCTGGCATCTGGTTGAGACTTAGTTAGGCGTTGAAAAAGCAATCGACGTTATTGGCTTGAGCTTATTGCGTTTATTGGATTCTGGTTGAATGACAAGAGATGCTCACTCAAAGATCAGCTCAGGTGTTTGAGTTCGACGAGCTTTCAAAGTGATAACGCCATTGGCGAAGCCTGCCCTTAATCCAAAATAAGGAGAGTAGGTTTTGTAAGTATCTCCTTCGAGGCGAAGGTCCGTATCTGTCATTGAGTCAGCATAATAATTGAAGTCCATGTAAAAGCCGCCCAATGAGAAGGAAGAATAGACACCAAAATCGTGGATCAATTCATAAGATTCGTTTCTAAGAATGTTATCGACACATTTTAAAACTACAAATCTATCAACCACATAATCGAATTCATCAGGTTCATGGCATCCTCCCAGATCCAATAATGTTGCTATGTCGTTGTGGAAGTAACCGTCTGCAATGAAAACCCTGTTGTCTCCATTCGTGTAGTACGTTTCGATTTTATCTAACTCGTCGGAGAGACCCATTGCTTCAAAAAGGGAATTATACCTGACATTGAAGTTATCGAATGCACTGCGCCACGCAGCCAGGGAAAACGCTGTAACAGCATTTGACAAGTATACCGTGTCTTTAAGTCTGGAGACTGAACGATCTTTAGGGATCTCGGAGAACTCTGCTAACTTCTTTGCGCTGTTATGCAACGACAAGGTGCCGATGGAGCAGGTCCGGTTCCTATCGGATGACGGGCATCGAGATTTTTTACCTATGCCTCCCAATCCTCGAACTTCATTGTCGTACGCAAATTCAATTGTGAGCCCATCTAGAAATTGAGAAAGTGCAGCAATTTCCGGAAACGGATTGTCACTCAAAGCCTTAAAGACAACATTCGATTTGGTTAGGTCAGTTTCGATACCTCGAACACTTAATTTCCCGCCGCGCACGAATTGAGGTGCTACAAACCCAAATGCTTCAGTTTCATTGCTGAACAAGAGGTCAACTTCAATGCTGTCCAGATAATCGTTTCTGCGATCAAAATTGAATTCAACAGCAGCCTCATGATCGTCGAATTTGAGCTTCCCAGTGTAACTATCACCAACTTGCTTGAAAGTTGCGGGCATCACTCGTTCAAACTGTCCAATCGTCATACCCAATTGGAATGGACCAATTGAAGGGCCATGTGGAATGTTACTTACATAAGGCGTCTCTCGATCTCTTCGCTCAGCATCTGGTGGCAAGATGAAATCTTGCGTTACATAGGCTTCAAAGACTTCTCTCTTAAATGCGTCATAGGAAATGTACCCGTAACCATCTGATGCCCAATCTGCTCCCCACGAGTTGATTATTTTGAAGGCCGATACGGAGTCATCGTAGCCGACAACAACCATGGCGTGGCCACCAAAGTCGTCAGACTTCCGTCCCTGCCAGATTTGTCCTTTCTGCAGGTACGAAAAGTTGTCATCAATCTTTGCCCCAATAACAATTGGAATGCCCGCTGCGAGATGCCTTTTTAGCGTTTCTGTATCCTGCACGTTTACGCGGAACCAGTTTGCAATGCGATTTGCGGCAGCGGATTGTTTAATGAATGCTCCGGGAGAGAAGGAACAGCTGTTTTCGATGTACGGAGCTTGATCAAGCGCGACGAGCCCTTCGCGTGTTAGAAGCTCCATCGCTTCCGATATATATGAACCACGATCACAACCATCTCCAAGCCTTATCTGATCATAGATGTAAGATGGACTCATGAGCCTTTGCTCATTCCATGATGTCCAATTGCTTTCGAGCGCCTCGTGATAGCTCTTCAGAGCGTATCCAACAGCCCACCCTACACAAGAGCCTTGCGCTCCTTGGTCTCCGACCGGTGGGAACTTATCGGACATATCCACTGTATGAGGTAGCGCAATATCGGCAAGCGGAGGAGCTAAAGGGATAGATCGATACTGGTCGGCCGGGAGGAATTCTAGGCCCATTCCTCGTGTTTGCGCATTAGCTTGAAGCGTCACGCTAAACATCACTACCACAAACAACAGTGATTTAATCGACATCCGGTTCATCCCCTCACCTCTTTGGCTTACCTTTTTCTAACAAGGCTCGCTCGTCAATCTAAGTCCTCAGGCGGTATTTTGTCCAAATTAGGGTCCTCCATTTTCGATTTGACGCAAAGATCCAAGGTAAATGCGCGAAATTCCGGGAATTGCTTTTAGGGTGCATCTGAACTTGGACATCAGTATTGGGGCAACGAAGGGGCAACGACGATACGCCCTGTTACACCACGTTAGGCCCCGTTAGACCACGTTACACTCCAAAAAACACATTATTTACAATGATTTAGAGGATTTACGGACCTTGCCAAGGTTGGGGTCGAGAGTTCGAATCTCTTCGCCCGCTCCAATATTCTTCAACTTAAACAGATGCTTATTGGGATTGAGTGATTTCGGGTGACGCGGCTTAGGCACGCTCGAGGCACGCAAAACCGGAGTTTTCTTTGGCTGCAACATACCGATTTCGCTTGCGAGCGCGTCGATGCTGGCGGCAGCCTCTTTCAAATAATCGGTTGAAACGTGAGCATAACGCCCAGTTGTTCGGAAATTTGGCATGGAATGGCCGACGAAACGGTCGCGCTCGTTCTCCAGGTTACGGAAAAGCTGGTACTAGGGTCGGCGCCCGGTGAAGCAATGATTCGATCCGGCCATTCTGACGGGTGCTGCCAAGCGGGCTCGGGTGACGAAACTGGATGCGCATGCGCAATTAGTGTCGAAGCGCACAACCAAATAATGGTTAGGCTGACTATCGCAATCTGAAATCGCATATCATTTCGTTAGATCCATCCCGACTCACACCCCTTTAAGCTGGAAGCACGCCTGGATTGATTTCCTTTTTCACGCGAGAGACTTGATCGTTAAGCACCGCGTTTCAGCGCACAGCTAGACCCTCAACGACGCCTCGAGATAAGGAATAAAGCGCTCAATGCTTGGTAATTCGAACCCGCGCACCTTGGCTTTGTCATCCCAGATCCGAACTTCAACCCCCCATTCAGAATGGTCCAACGCTTCAAATTGCTGTACCTCATCGTCGCTCATTGGACCGCCCTGACGTCTCAACGAGTCGATCGAACCGTTGGAGAGAATGTCCATATATTCTGGACGCGTCGTCACGAGATAGCGTTTGCCTGGTACGTGCAAAAGCACTGGCTCAGAGACTTCTTCGACAAAAGCATTTCGCAACCAGTAAGACGCAATCTTGCCATGTAAGTCGTCATAGTCCTCTTCTAATCCAACCGGCGCGGGTGCCGCGAATTGGTGACCGATATCGTGAACAAGCGCGGCGGCAATAAAAGGTTCATCTGCCCCTGCCTGTTCGGCTTGCAAGGCACATTGAATGGCGTGGCTACGCCGATAAGCGGCTTGAACATGATAGCTTAGGCGTGGATCATCCGTACCGTCCCGGCGAGCCGCTTCGGCGAGTTCTTGATCGAAATCAAAACCGCCAAACACTTCTACAATCTGTTCAATGACATTGGTTGGCGCCGGTCGATCATGATCGTTTGCCTTTGGCATCGCGCTTGAGGATTGCGCGGTGACGGCCGCGCCGCCGAGTAGCGCAGAGCTCGCAATAAAAGAACGACGCGAAATCTGTCTCTCATTGAGGGGTTCAGTCATGTTCAATCCTCCAGGTTAGCGGTTTTCGTGCTTCTCAAACATAGATTGCGATCGAGACGGTCCGATGACCCTTTGGCGAAGTTCGGCCCGACAAATGGCCGATTGGTGCGAAGCGAAATTGGCAAGAGCCAAACGAAGAAGCATAGATTTTCAGCGGATATTTCGACGCTGAACCTCCAAAATAAATAGCTTTTTCAGAACGACCAGGTCAGTTGAGCATAACCAAAGACAGTGCCATCACCTTGAGGACCATCCGGGACGTTCTTTGCAAACTCACCATAGACAAGCCCCGAAGCGCCAAGCTCGAATCGAAGACTGTCCGGTACGACCCAATAGCGCGCGCGCGCATCCAATACGTGCCCGATAAAATCTCCCGAGCCGCCGGTTATGTCGCGCCGGCGCGCAATCACCCAGGAATCTGTTTCTGATGCGAGATGCGCTGCATGATAATAAAAGCGCCCGTCCCAACGATCGTTCGGTTTGACCTCAATGCGAAAGCCTGGCGCATTCAGATTAGCGGGTGTGAGCGGTCCATGGATCGAAGTATTGTTGAGATCGGAACGGCGTGATCCGAAAAGTCGTTCATGCTGATCAAAGTTCAGATCATTGGGGTCATCGTCGCCGCTGGCCCAATAGTATTCGAACGCGAGGCGCGGTTGCCATGGCGCATCGAACGTAAAGCCCAGTTCAGCATGCAGCATGGACGCATCTACAGATAAGCTTTGTCGGTCGTCAGGGTCGCTCGTCGCGTAGCGCGTGCCGTGGCGCCACGCGCCTTCGAGATCTAGATCCCATGTTCCGATCTTAGGCTGTCGGTAGAATCGAAAGCCAGGAGAAATGTAGGATCGGTCTGGCGTCGGGAAGGTCATTGAGTCGCGCTCTTCAAGGCCGTAGACGAAAGCTTCGCCCCATAGGCCTGGCGCAAGTGAAGGCAAAAGATCAGCCCGGCGATAGTGGAGCCCAAAGATCCGCCTATCCCACTGCTCCTCATCGCCCGATAATTCGTTGTCATCCAAGGCCGGTCGCTCGTTGGGAAAGCGCGCGGTCGGCACGACATAGATCGCATGCAATTCGTCGCCCCGCGCATTGGTCGTGCGGAAGTTCAAACCGGTGTAAGACTTAATGACATTGGCAAAATCGACCCGTTCAATCTGTCGCTTGGAGCCGATTGAAACGGTCTGACGACCTATTTTCAACGTGCTGGAGGAGCCCTCCCCCAATAAGCCGGGCAGCCGGTCAAACTTAGCGTAAGCCTGCAGCACATCAAGCGGATTGGCGATGCTGGCACTCAGCGGTGTTCCCGCATCGGCGAGATAAGTTCGACTGTCTTGAAGTTCGAGCCCCAGCTGCATCGGCCCGGTATCTGCTTCTGCGAGCAATAGCGACCGAAATAGAAGCAGCTGATCGCTGCCCTGGCGGTTGGCTCGAAATTGCCCGTCCAGGCTTTCATATCTAACCCGCGCCTCACCTTTGAGCGTCAACCAGTCAGGCGCATCGAATTCGGTCTCGGCGCGCCATGGCGTTTCTGCGTAAGCCACTTGCGCCAACACGCACCATAAGAACATCAATAGTGATCTCAAAATCATATACGCCCCGCCGCATTCATACGCCTTGCAGCACATCTCATCGCGCAAAGTGCCTTATTAGTTCTGCATATAAGTGCGCCACGAAGACACACCATTCTTGAGCTGGCTCGGTTTAAAGGTTGCAGGCGCCCAAGTTGGTTTCCCATCCGGCTTGGACAACCACCACGTCATAGATGGTTCATCCGTGAAATCAAAATTCAGAAAGCCAACATTTGGGCCAATCGTATAGGGCGGCGTCCGCAACCTTACTTCAGGCTCTCGCTGCAACCAGCTGTGCGATTGCCGACTGGAAATAGGCGAACTGACAAGGTCGTAGAGGTCATAGCCGCCTCGTTCGGACCATGGGATGCAGTTGAACTCGCCAATATGCGTATCGCCCGAGATTAGGATCACACCTTCAATGGCTTCATCTCGGATGAAATCAAATAAGGCATCACGTTCGTGTAGAAACGAAGACCAGGCATCGCCGCCGGGTCCCTTATTCTTAGACCAACCGCTACCACAAGCTAGAATTTTGAACACACCGTTTGACGCTTTCAGCGTATCCTTAAGCCAGGCCAGCTGGTCTTTGCCGAGCATCGTTTTTTCTGGCGTATCCTCATCTTCATTTGGGTCGCGATAATATCGACCATCCGTAAAAATGAAGTCCACCGCGCCATACTGGTAGTCGAAAAACACGCCAGGCGTGTCGGCAAGACCGTAAGATGGATTCAGCCAATAGCGCTTAAATGCCTCCAAGGCGTTGTCCTTGATAGGATTGGTTCGGTCATGGTCGTTTAAACCGAAATCATGATCGTCCCAAATTGCCAATTGGGGCACGTTGCGCGCAACATGCTGATAGGCCTGCACGCCCCGCTGCCTTTGATACTCAAAGTCGAGCACAAATGGTTCAAACGAGTCGCAATAAATATTGTCGCCAAGATTGAAAAAGAGGTCCGGCATGTTCGCGGTCACCGCGTTCCAGACGGGTTGGACTGGGTCGTAGCTGAAATTCGCACAAGATCCGTAACCGACTGTGAAGTCGTGCGCCCGGCCATAGTCAGGAGAGGTCCTAAATCGTCCCATCGGCAGCGAATAACCGCGCTCTTGGCCGCGTCCGTTTACAATGAAGCGATACCAATAGGTGGTGGACGGTGAAAGTCCGCCTATGACCGGGCGTACAATATAGAGATTGTCTTCCGTGGCGGGGAAAGACTCTGTGCGCATCGGATTCCGGAAGACATCATTGTCCGCATACTCAATGACGACATCATACACCCCGTTCACCATCGCCCAAAGACTCACCGAGGTCGGCGTCGAAGGCCCGAGCATCGGCCCGAGCAGAAGCTTCGGATAAATCCCGCGCTGCGCCAGAGCTTGCAATTCAGGAGCGAGGAATCCACCCGCAGCAATTCCTTTCAAGAGCATGCGTTTTGATAGAATTGGAATTTGGGTCATTGGTTGCACCTTCCACTTCAGATTCGTACGCTCAGAGTGCGACAGACTCATGTCTCTTAAACGCTTTTTAGACCGACAAATCTACGCGGCGATCGGTGGCGGCGCGCTTAAAACGTGCCCTGCAAACGCAAGCTTATCACCGTGCCCGAATCCCGCCCCCGGCGTTCAATCCGATCCAGAAGGCCATAATCTGTCCGGTTTAAACCGAAGCCTGTCGCAAGTTTCCAGAGACTCAGTAATGCCGTCAGCGGTAAGACGAAGTTTCAACTCTGTCTGCGATGCGTAGGCTGCAAAGCGCGGCATTGATAGTTTGGTGTCGTTTTGTAAGCTTTACATTCGCAGGTCAGTTTCTCTAGCCTACTCTGAATGCCCCATTATTTCAGGTCATTAACGCCGGGATAGTCGCCCGTATTCTGGTAAGATCGTTCAGACATGGTAGAGGTTGCGCCGCGGGTAATCTGTTTCACACCGCCCGACTTACGCATCTCAAAATCATCATAGAGCTGATCGAGCACCGTGCGTGCTTCATAGCTCAACGTGTCGCCGTCGACCGTAATGATTTGATAAAACTGCGTGTTCTCAGCGCGCCGCGCAAGTTCGACATCAAAGTCTTTATACATGTCCCAGCCGGTTTCCTGGAAATCGTATTGCTTTGGACCACTAACAGAATTGACGAACATGGTCTGAACTTGGCCGCCTGTATCCTTCCAACCAAGGCGTTCCGGGGTCTGGCCAATCGCTCCGCGCGCGTACGTATGGTCATGCCCCTGCAAGACCATATCGACATTGTGACGCTCCAAAACCGGCAGCAACACCGCACGACGATCCGCGCTGTCGCGCCCCCGTCCGGATGAGAAGATCGGGTGATGCATGGAGACGATTTTCCAGGTCGCATCACTTTCGGCGAGTTGTGCATCCAACCAGTCAGCCTGAACCTGAATATTGCTGTTCTGGGTCGACAGGATGAAGACATGCAAATCATCTGAATAGCGCATATCATAGACAACTTCGTGCAAATCGGCGGGCAAATCACTTTCAACGGGCAATGTGAATTGTGGACGCCAGAAGATGGACAGGATGCGGTCTGTCTGGTTCGGGGATAGGCCAAGCCGCGCATATTCGTGGTTGCCCGCGACAGGTAGCGCGGGCACCATGCCGTGAATATGGCTGACCGCCTTGAACCATTCGGCCCATTCGAAATCACGCGAGGCACGGTTCACCAAATCACCTGCATGCAGAATAAAATCCGCGTCGGGCGCGGCGGCGTAGCTCGCCCGAATGAGGCGAGACCAATGCGACAGGACGCCATTCTGCGCGTCGCCAACGTAGATGAATTTTACCGGCCCGGACTCCGCGGCTGTGCGTGTTTGGAACCACTCGCTCCAAGCCCCGCGCGCGCCACGAACGCGGTAAGCATAAACTGTATCGGGCTCAAGGTCAGAGAAAGTCACAGAGTGGAAGTGCGCCGCTGGCAAGCCAGCATTCATTGGCTCTTGATAGACCGTGCCCTGCAATTCCGGCATTGCGGGATTAAGCGGTTCGGTTCTAGCTGAAACCGTATTAGCCGACAGATCAAAGCGGGCATCCTCGGTTGCGACCGCAATTTGTGCAATGGTCTCGATGACGGTTTCATCTGTCCGCCAGGTCACGGAAAACCCATTCTGCGGATTGTCTGCAAGGGTCACAACCATGCGATCGGGCCAACCGGTCGCTTTTTGCCAAGGCGGCAGTGTATCACCATGGTGCCCCCCATGGGCTTGAGCGGAGCCCACGGAAAAAGCGAAAAAGGCCGAGAAAAGAAGTAGCAGGCGCATCATAGATCCCCTCTAAGGAAGCTTAGGGCAGCCATCACCTCCGGATCACCGCTTTATTGTTTCATCACTTATCGCAGAAGCATGAATTTGATTTGTCAGTTTCGTCTGAAGATAGCGCATTTTGATCTGATTTGTCTAAGAGCGCAGCGCGGCTTGATTGGGTTGACCGTTGGCCCGGATCTGCAGATCGAAGTAACACGCGACTTAACGGGTTTGATGGCGTAGACGGCGCGCTGAACTGGTCGCCCAAGCCGCTTAGTTCGGATGTAACCTTCGCAACGAGGTCTCGAACCGGTTGTTGGCTATCGACGCGGATGACGGGGCAAGACAGATTAGCAATCCATGTCTCATGACTGGCGCGGCTTCTGCCGGTAAAATCTGGATCCTCATATTTAGCATTCCAAGCCATAAAGTCTTGAAAAGCCTTATGACGGCTTCCGCCAGGTTCAATCGCCTGCTTGCCGTAGCGCGCCGCTTCCCGCGCTTTAAGGCGAGACAGTCTTATCTCTGAGTTCAGACTTACAAAAACAACGGCCTCAAAGTAAGGCACCAAAGGTGTCCCCCAGGAGATCAATGAGCCTGACAAGACCCAAGCCGACCGCGATAAGAACAGCTTTTCCATGAGCGCAATGCGCTCTGGCACATCCCGTTTTTCCTGAAAAGCCGGCTTCGTTGGCAACCAGTAATAATCATCTGTATCATGACAAGGGACAGACCAGTCTGTCGCGAGGGCGCGGCCAAGAGTCGTTACACCCGACCCACTCGCCCCGAAAATGTGTAGCCGACAAGGCATAAAGTCACCCTATTTTATTTCCCAAATTAACCACCGCCGACGCTTTGTGGTCCGGCCGAGACTTTGTCCATAACATGTTCGCGATAGGCGGGCCGGGACTGTAAACGTTCAAGCCAATTCCAGATGGCAACTATCCCCTGCGGTTTCGCTTCGTCCGGACAGCGCCACAGTCTGTGCCCCCAGACACCGAGCGCAAAATCTGCCGCTGTCAGATCATCGCCCATGACGAGTTTCTGTTCCGAGAGTTGCGAATTCAGAATCTGAAACACCGGAGCAACGTGTTCGAGTGTTGTATTGATTTCCAGCTGTGTTGCTTGCGCAGGTTTATAGGTCTTTCGAATCCGCGATATGGCGGCCTGAAACGCCCCCGACCACTCCATCCAGGCTTCGGTCTTCGCGCGCTGTAACGGGTCAGTCGACAGAAATCGTGCCGCCGGGTCGAGCGCGCAAATATAGCGAATAATTGCATTCGATTCCCAAAGGGACGCGCCGTTTTCCAATTTCACAGCAGGAATTTTTCCCGAAGGAGACATGGCGCGGTATTCAGGTGCGTCATTGCCGCCATGAGCACCGCCCCAATCCACACGCTTGTAATCAAGGCCAAGTTCATCCATGGCCCACATCACCCTGGCGACGGCGGAACTATCAGGACGTCCATAAATTGTGATCATACCAGCTAGCTAACCTCCATGCTCTGAAATGACGCGAGATAATCCCGCATAGTCACCTTCTCGAAAATGAAAGGCCCGCCAGCCCAAAACTGACGCTGCCTCAACGTTTGCGGCCTTATCGTCGATGAAGAGTATATCGCTGGCGGCTGCTTTCAGCTCGGACTGAACGATCTTGAAGAAACGTGGATCAGGTTTCTTACACCCCATTAAGCCCGCCGCGAATACGCGATCGAAACGATCCGCAAGACCCATTTCGTTTTCAATATACGCTGTGCGCCGCGCCTCATTATTGGTCGCCAATACATTGAAGCAACCTTTTGCGCGCGCGCGGTCTAACAATGCAAGTGACGTCTGGTCCGGCAACGCGTCTTTCGAAAACCAATAGTGCAAGACTTGATCCGCCGTTTTTTGGCATGCGGAGACTGCCAGCCATTCCGCGACCAAGTCGCGGACATCCTTCTGGCCAATAAGGACGTCATCGAACCGCCCACTGCGAAACATGTAATCGGAGAATTCATTCTCGCTGACACCCAAATCTCTTGCGAAATCCGCTTTCCAAACCAATCGGCCGTTGACAATATTTTTATTGAGCACTCCATCAAAATCCCATGCGATCACTTTACCTCTCATGAGATTCCTCCTGTCACCAAGACGTCCGACTGCATGTCGTAAAGCGCGCGGTAAAGGCCAACCGGGTTGCGCAATAATTCCTCATGCGCCCCCTGTTCGACGATAGATCCGTTCTCGAAAACGAGAATGCGATCCACGTCTCGCACCGTGGACAAACGGTGAGCGATGATAATTGTGGTGCGTCCATCCATCAGCTCGGCCATTGCTTCCTGAATGTGCTTCTCCGTGATTGTATCGAGGCTGGACGTCGCCTCATCAAAAATGACGATGGGTGCGTCAGCTAGAAAAGCGCGCGCAATGGCAACGCGTTGACGTTCGCCGCCCGACAGTTTGATACCGCGTTCGCCAACTAATGTGTTTAAGCCAAACTCCAGTGTATCAATGAATCGGTCGGCACGGGCTTTGCGGGCGGCGGCTTTGATTTCATCCAGACCGGCATCTGGGCGCGCGTAAGCGATATTGTCGGCAAGTGAGCGGTGGAACAATAAGGGGTCTTGCGGAACCAGAGCCACCGCGCGACGCAGCGATGCCTGCGTGACTTTATCTATCGGCTGTCCATCAATTCGGATTTCTCCGCTGTCCACGTCGTAAAGGCGCTGGATCAGTTTCACAAATGTCGATTTGCCGGCGCCTGACGCCCCGACCAGCCCAATCCGCTCGCCTGGACGAATATCGATCGAGAAACTCTCATAAATTGTCTGCGCTGTCTGCTCGTATGCGAAGGTGACTTGGTGAAATTCAATTCGCCCCCCAGTCGGTTTAATTTCGCTTGCGCTGTCTTGGTCCTTCACTTGTGGGGGCCGCATATGAAAATCGACGACGTCAGAGAATTCACTGGTGGTGCGCTGCAATTGCCGGATATGGTCCCCAACTTGTCGCAGCCGTCCCCCGAGCATGAAATTGACGGTCAGCACAAAAGTGACATCGCCCGGACTGGCCTGACCTGCCCGCGCCAGCTCAATCAGCACATAAATTGTCGAGAGTTGCAAAGCGATCCAAAGCAATTGCTGTACCGCGGCGAGGTCTTGACCCCGGTTCCATGAGACTTGTGCAAGGCCGGACCAGCGCTGAAGGACGCGCTGAAACAGGCGATCTTCGCGGTGTTCAGCGCCAAATGCTTTTACCGCGGCATTATTGGTCACGCTGTCTGCAATCGAAGCCCCGATCGCGCTATCGGCTTCAGCAGACTTCACATTGGCTGGCCGAACATATTTGATCGCCAACCAGGTTGAAATCGCGATGTATATGATCACCGTGATAAGGAATAAGATGCCGACAATTGGGAAGCGCAACAGCATGATAAATGTGATGCCGCAAACCACGAGACCAAGCTGTAGAAAGTGAATCCAAAAGATATCCGAGATATTGTCATATGCCCACTTACCGCGGGTGACTTTGCGCACTGTTGCCCCAGCGAAAGTATTGGCGTGCCAATCTGATGAAAACCGCTGGACGCGTTCGAAGGTCTCAGCCAGGAGTTCGCTCATATTTGCGGCAGCCATGCTGTTCCAAACTCGCGAATGGAGCCAGCGCAGAGTGAACCCCAAAATCCCTGCGCCGGCAAAAACTATAAGGGCCAAATGAGCGGCGGACATATCGCCGTCGTCACCAACCGCCTGAACGATTTGGTCGACCATAGCACCGGCTGCCATCGGCATGGCAATGTCAGCGGCCACCATGCCAATCACAATTATACAAGATAGGCTGAAGCGGACCGGCCGTCGCCACCAATAGCGTCCGAGCAAACTTAGCATATCCCATGCTGTGGTCTTCAGTCGCGGATAAGGCTTTCGCGGTTTGTGCAGGGTTGATGCAGCCGATGTGTCGGCACTCATCCTACGCCCTCCTCAGTTTTCATTTGCAATCCATGCAGAGCGCGATACCGGCCTGCTGGGGTTTGCATCAAAGCTGTATGATTGCCTTGCTCAACGATGCGACCTTTATCAAAGACCAAAATCCGCTCGACATCCCGCACGGTCGAAAGACGGTGTGCGATGATGATTGTGGTACGGCCTTTCATAAGCTCGGCCATGGCCGCTTGGATATGTCTCTCGGTGATCGTATCCAAACTGGATGTTGCTTCGTCAAAAATGACGATCGGGGCATCTGCGAGAAAAGCGCGCGCGATCGCGACACGCTGTCTTTCGCCGCCGGAAAGTTTCACGCCGCGTTCGCCCACCAGCGTGTGATAACCGAGCGGCAAGCTTTCTATGAATTCGGCGGCAAAGGCTTTTCGGGCGGCATCTTGGATATCGTCCATGGTGGCCTCAGGCCTGGCATAAGCGATATTCTCCGCCAGAGACCGATGAAACAAATGCGGATCTTGCGGAACCAACGCGATGGCGCGCCTCAAGGATGCTTGATCGACCCGCGAAATGTCCTCGCCATCGATTTTTATACGTCCGCTATCCACATCATAAAGCCGCTGGATGAGCTTGACGAAAGTTGATTTTCCAGACCCGGAAGGGCCGACCAATCCGACAATTTCGCCCGCTTCGATCGACAGGCTGAAATCTTCATAGAGAACGGAAGCGCCATCTTCATACGCAAATCGCACCTTATCGAATTCAATCCGGCCAGCGCGCGGTACGAGCTCTGGTGCGCCTTGAATATCTGCAATTTGAGCCGGGCGCCGGATGATATCGACAATGTCGGCAATTTCACTGAAGCTCTGTTGCAACATCCGAATATGATCTCCGATCGCTCTCAAATAGGAGCCAACCAGAAGGTTCGCGGTCAGAATAAAGGTCACGTCGCCGGGGGTAGCCCGCCCCGCACGCACCATTTGAATGAACGCAAACACCAGGCAAAATTGCAGCACCGCCCAGATCAGTTTCTGAATAAAGAACATGTCCGATCCGCGGTTCCATGCCCGGCGGCAAAAATTACGCCAGCGCTCCGTCAGTGTTTGAAACCGGTCGTCTTCACGTGCCGCGGCGCCAAACGCGCTGACCGCAGGATTGTTCATAATCGTGTCGGCCATAGAGGCGCCGATCAAACTATCCGACGTCGCCGCTTTAATATTCATCGGGCGCACATAGTAAGTAGCGATCAGACCCGCAGTCAGCGTATAAAAGATCACGACACCGGCAAACATCAATCCGATGAGCGGAAAGCGATACGCGATCAAAGCCGTGAGACCGCAAATGCTCAAGAAAATCGGAAAGAAATTGTTCCAAACGATCGATGTCATCGAGTCGAACGCCCATTTACCGCGCGTGAGCTTTCGAACCGTCGCACCTGCGAACGTGGTGGCATGCCAGTCGGCTGAAAAGCGCTGTACTTTGCCGAACCCGTCTCGCAGCATGCGATCCATCGCGGTTGTCAGAAAATGGTGCAGCAAATGGAACCTGATCCAACGAAAAAGATGAAAGCCGATGGTCGCGCCAGACAACAAAATCAGAGCCTGATAAGCAGGCGCAAAATCGCTCTCATCGTTCATCGCCGCGATGACCCGATCCACCAATAAACCAGATGAAATCGGGATCGTGAGATCAATCGCGATCTGCACGACAATCACCAACAAGATCACGCCAAGCAAGCGTCTTTGCTGCCGCCAATAGTGACTACAGAGGCCGAGCACATCGCGCCAGCCGACGGACGCTTCAGGGCGTGCACGGGTGCTCACAGCCGCTGAGTCTGATACGCTATCGGCCATTACAAAACTCCATTCGGCATTTCATCGAATTCAAGATCGACAACTAATGCTGCGTGATCGCTCGGATGCTCTTGCTCGGGCCCAATCGGCATATTGAGTGCCGGAAATCGATGCACCAATTTGACGTATCGTTCTGATCGCGTCGTCACTTGAACCTGATCGATACGATGCGGCTCTGCATAAACACCTGCGCGAGCGCCAATGAATGTGCCGCCTTCTTGCTCGACTTCAGCTGACCACCAATCAATTTGGCGCAGCGGCGCGAGCGACGAGCTTTCCCATTGATCATTGAAGTCACCGCAAAGCACAACGGTCTCAGTCTCGTCAGCCTGGCATAAATGGGAGAGGCGTTCTGCTTGGGCTCGGCGCAGCGCGGTCCCTGCTTCACCCTTGAGATGAGAGAGGTGCGTATTGATGATGCGCAACCTGAGGCCAGGCCGAACTGAGACAGTCACTTGCATGGCCCAACGATCGCGGTCCTCCTCATGCTCTGGCAGTTTGATATCCTGCCCTCTTGAGGTTTGCCGTTTGGACAGTATCGCAAGATTAGAGCGCGATATACGGCAATCTTGCTCGAACTGACGCGACTTGCGCCGCGCCGGCAAAACTTCTGCACCCATGCCTAAAAAATCCGACAGGTGGCGGGCTGTATCGACACCTCGCTCAGGGCAATCGAACGCCTCTTGCAGGCATAATATATCCGGGGCGAGCGCCAGCAGGCCCTGCCCCATCCAATCTAATCGATCGCGATATAAACCTTCGCACTTCCAAGTATTGTAAGTGACGATGCGCCATTTCTGCGCCATCTTGCTCCATATGAGATTTAGCCCACACGCTCCCCTGCCACCCAAACGCCGCGAACCAAAGGACGTCCGTCTTTCACTTTCACCCGGACAAAATCCGCACGTTTGCCGGCTTCAATCCGACCTCGATCTGACAGGCCAACGCTATCGGCGGGATTGGCCGTAACGGTTGCAATCGCTTTTGGAAGTGTCCAATTAAACGGGGTTTGCGTCAGCCGGAATGCGGCCTCGATCATCGAACGCGGGACATAGTCTGAAGCAAATGCGTCCAGAAGCCCTTCTTGCGCCACCTCTGCGGCGGATGCATTGCCGGAATAGGATCCGCCGCGCATCAGATTCGGCGCGCCCATAACAACCGTCATCTTGTTTTCCTTGGCGAGTCGTGCAGCCTCCAGCGTGGTTGGAAATTCGGCAATTGTTGCATCAATCGCCAACGCGTCATGAATGTGTTCAGGCAGCTGATCATCATGACTGGCCAGCGCGAGCTTACGCTCTTTCGCGACCTTATCGACCACGGAGCGGTTCATAGGCGTGTATTTCGCTTGTTTTTCTTGGGCGTTTGCAACGCGCGCCTCGACCTCTTCATCAGTGAGGCCGAGATGGGCTTTCCAGCGGGCTTTGTGTTTCTCTATGTCCGGATATTGTCTTTGCCCCGGCGTGTGATCCATGACCGAAAGCAAGTGTGTTAGTCGGTGCGGCACCAATTTGCTCATCAAGTCTTCGAGGACCGGGCTCGAGGTCTCACAGCGCCAATGCAATAAATGATTGCCGCGCAGCTGTTGTTTTTCATCTGCCGTATCCAGCCCGGCGACGAGTTTCAGCATGTTTTCTAAATGTCGCGCTTCATTGTCCGACCATGACCCAATGGACAGACTGTCGAACACAGTGGTGATTCCGACCGATATACACTGACCATCATGAACAATCGCAGCAGAATGAGCATCCCAGTCTACACCCGGACGCGGGTAAAAGTGCTTTTCCAAATTGTCGGTATGAATATCTATAAGGCCAGGAATGAGGTAATCGCCATCGAAATCGACACCCGAACCATTCGGCTCAAATGCCTGAAAAACACCATCGGCGACCGCCAGAGAGCTTTCTATGACCTCGGTTGTCGTAACAATTTTAGCATTGGATAATCGCGTTTCCATTTGAATTCCTATTCGCGAGATTTAATTCGAGTAATCTTGTGGCGGCGCTTCGGATGAGGCGATATCCAGTTCCATTCGATCAGACGCAAAAACGGCCTCACCATATTCGAGTGGCTTACCGAGTGGGTCGACGTTAAGCGATTTGGTGACGATTAGCGGCACATGTTTCGGCAGGTTCAAATGTTCGCACTCATCGGGACCCGGCAGACGCGACCGAACCACCGTCCATTTGCGCGTGAAATCGAGCACGCCGCAATGAACCAGTGTCTTGGTGATACTGCGATGCTCGGGATAGACTCTTTGAAACGTCGGAAACCGTTTCAAGTCGAAATGATGCGAAGCCATCGAAATGGGGATACCTCCGGCATATCCGATCCTGGTGACCACGATCACTTTGCTGCCGATCGAAATTTCGAGGGCTTTGGCTACCGCTCTGTTTGCCGGCTTCAACACAATCTGACGCGTTTTAGCGCTTGCCTCGATGGACTGGTTTTTAATTTGATCTGAGAAGCGGGTGCGTTTTCCAATTGTATACCGAATTGCGGGACGGCGCACATAACTTCCGCGCCCCTGCGTGCTCTCTATTAAGCCAATCTCCTGCAAGTGGGACAGCGCCCGCCGTAAAGTATGTCGGTTGACCATGAATTTACGCGAGAACTCGGCCTCTGTTGGAAGCTTATCGCCCGGAGCATATTCGCGCCCACGAATACTCTCTTCTATTTGAATTGAAACGCGCTCCCAAATCTTATTTGGCATTATTACCCCCATAAAAAGCATTTTTATTCTATCTAATCTACTTCTTAGACAAATTTTTGCTTGTTTATAAAATCGTCATAGAATTTATTATTGCTTTTCACCCGTTATCCGCATATTTCTACTTCACGCTGACTACAACTCTTCATCGAAACTCGCAACACGCAAAGCGCCATGAATCAAAAATTTGTTGAAACTGACACACTTTCGCGGGCCGCTCATGCGGAGCGTCAAGCGTGGATGAAAATCCTCGCGACGAGCCCCTCCAATCAAGTCGAGACCGTTTGGGCGAGCGCCACCGAGGTGAACGAAATTCCTTGTGAAATCATCCGCAAACCAGAACGAGGACTGGTCATGGTTCGTGGACGCGCGGGCAGCGCCGGCGAGCAATTCAACTTAGGTGAGATGACCGTCACGCGATGCGCTGTTCGACTCGCGGAAGGGCAGACCGGAGTCTCTTACATTTCCGGTCGTGATCTTGAGCATGCGCTCATCGCCGCAAAGGCTGATGCCTTATTGCAATCGGAGGCGCATCACGATGTGGCGTACGAATCTCTCATCGCGCCACTCAAGCAAAATATGGAAAACAGCGAATCGGAACGCGCCGCAAAAGTGGCCGCCACGCGAGTCAATTTCTTCACCATGGTTCGCACGAGGGAAGACAAGAAATGAGTCAATTACTTGACCTATCAGAAGTTCAACCTGGATTTGCAGACCCTGTCCTCGATGCACAGGCATGCTTTCGCAAGGTTCTCGATGCTCTGTCGCGTCCGGGCGTGATACAAGCGCTCGATGTGCCGTCTGCGCCGGAGCCGCTGAACCTGGCGGCGGCCGGTCTGGCGCTGACTTTGATGGATTTTGACACCCCAATCTTCCTAAGTGATTCTGTAAAAACAAACCCGATCATTTCGTGGCTTCGCTTTCATTGCAGCGCCCCAATCACCACAGTGCCCCGAGAAGCCAGTTTCGCGATCCTGCAGCAAGGCGATAATTGGCCAGCGCTGGATGAGTTTCATCCTGGCGATGCAAAGTATCCAGATCGGTCAACGAGTTTGATTTTGCAGCTCGCCACACTGAACGCGGGACCAAGCGTAACCCTGCAAGGCCCCGGCATTGAAACGACTGAACAGATTCAGCCGGAAGGATTACCGGCGACTTTTTGGGCTGAACGGGCTGATAATGTCGCTGACTTTCAGCTCGGCGTAGACTGCTATCTCACTGCGGGGAGCCAGGTCATCGGCCTCCCGCGCACCACACGAACCATGCACGCCTAGGGGGGCACCAATGGCATATGTTGCAGTAAAAGGTGGCGAACGCGCCATCACAAATGCGCACAACCTTCTCGCCGAAGATCGCCGTGGTGATCCTTCCATTCCTGAAATCGAGTCCGAACAGATTCGGGAGCAACTTTCTCTAGCGGTAGATCGCGTCATGGCGGAAGGATCATGCTATGATCGTGACCTGGCAGCGCTCGCTGTTAAACAATCTCGAGGCGATATTGGCGAAGCTATATTTTTGCTGCGCGCCTATCGAACAACGCTTGCTCGCTTCGGCGTCAGCGAAGCAATTAATACACGCGAAATGCGGGTTGAGCGGCGTGTGTCAGCCGCATTCAAAGACATTCCAGGTGGTCAAGTGCTTGGGCCGACTTTTGACTATACGCACCGGTTGCTCGATTTCCAATTGATGGCGAATGGCGAAACGCCGCTCGAACGCACGGAACAGGAAAGCGACCTTCTGCCGGACATGTTGCCGAATATTGAAGACGTGTTCGAGCACGAAGACTTGCTCGAACACGAAACGGCCGCAGCCAATGCAAACGAAACAGATCCATTTGATCTCACGCGCGAGCCCATGAGTTTCCCCGCAGATCGCGATCAGCGTCTGCAATCGCTCGCGCGTGGGGACGAGGGGTTTTTGCTATCGCTGGCCTATTCCACGCAACGTGGTTGGGGCGGCACGCACCCTCTGTGCGGCGAGATCCGCGTGGGCGAAGTCGATGTTGAGTTCATTCCTGAAGAGCTCGGCTTCCCGATCACGATTGGCCAAATCATGACCACCGAATGTCAGATGATTTCCAATGCCCAGGCGAAAGGCGAAGAACCGCCGCGTTATGCACGCGGGTACGGCCTAACCTTTGGACACAATGAACGCAAAACCATGTCGATGGCGATCGTGGATCGGGCCCTGAAGAACCGACCTGCCGAGGGCGAGAAGCCGGAATTTGCAGCCCATGATGAAGAGTTTGTTCTCTATCATTGCGACAATGTCGAAGCGTCAGGCTTCGTCCAGCATTTGAAACTCCCGCACTATGTCGACTTCCAAGCCAGCCTCCAATTCGTGCGTCAGCAGCGTGAGGAATGGGCGGAACGTCAAGCTGCAAAGGAAGCTGCAGAATGACCGAAGCACAAACATTGAATGCAAATGCCGGCCCGGGCTTAGCGGACTATAATTTCGCTTATCTCGACGAGCAAACGAAGCGAATGATCCGACGCTCCATTTTGAAGGCTGTCGCCGTGCCAGGCTATCAGGTGCCTTTTGGATCGCGCGAGATGCCGGTGCCCTATGGCTGGGGTACGGGAGGTATCCAAATCACAGCGAGCCTGATCGGCCCCAATGATACGTTCAAGTGTATCGACCAGGGCGCGGATGACACGACAAATGCTGTGTCCATTCGGCGCTTCTTTGCGAAAGTTGGCGGCGTCGCGACCACGGAACACACAGCGGATGCAACGATCATTCAGAGCCGTCACCGCATCCCAGAAAAGCCACTCGTAGAGGGCCAGATCATGGTCTTCCAAGTCCCGCAACCAGAGCCGCTGCGCAGCCTGGAAGCGCGGGAAACCGAAACGCGCGCCATGCATGCTTATGAGGAATATGGCCTGCAATATGTGCGTCTTTACGAGAATGTTTCCAAGTTCGGGCGGATCGCAGCGACGGCGGGATACCCGGTTATGGTGGATGATCGCTATGTGATGTCACCCTCGCCTATTCCAAAGTTCGACAATCCGAAGCTGCATAACAGTCCAGCTTTGCATCTGTTCGGCGCGGGGCGTGAAAAACGCATCTATGCGGTTCCGCCTTTCACCAAAGTCGAAAGTCTGGGCTTTGAAGATTATCCCTTCGAAGTGCAAAAGTGGGACGAAGTCTGCGGCCTTTGCGGCGCCAAGCACACTTACATGGATGAAGTCGTGCTCGATGACGCCAATAATCGGATGTTTGTCTGCTCAGACAGCGACTATTGCGCAGAACGCCGGGCTCAAGGCCATGTCGGCCCGCATGCCGGACACGAGCTTACCGAGATCGCGGACCAAACGACAAAAGAACAAGAGGTGATGGCATGACCGCGCTTGCTGTTGAAGACCGACCGATCGGCTTGATCCCCACCGCCCCGATACTCCGTGCGAGCGACGTCACCAAAAAGTATGGCGACATTACAGGCTGCCAAGATGTTAGTTTCGAACTGTTCCCCGGCGAAGTGCTTGGCATTGTCGGAGAGTCGGGCTCCGGGAAATCGACCCTGTTAAACTGTATTTCCGGACACTTGTCGCCGACGTCTGGTTCGATCGAGTTCGCGACCAAAGCTTATGGCCTCGCCGACATGTTCGGGCTGTCTGAAAAAGATCGTCGACGCGTGCAACGCGAAGAGATCGGATTTGTGCACCAGAATCCGCGGGACGGATTACGCATGAGAGTCTCTGCCGGTGCGAATGTCGCTGAGCCATTGATGAATCTCGGCAATCGACATTATGGCAATATGCGCGAAGACACGATCACATGGCTCAACCGTGTCGAGCTAGACATTAGCCGGATTGACGACAATCCACGCAACTTCTCCGGCGGCATGCAGCAACGTATTCAGATTGCCCGCAACCTGGTGCACAGCCCTCGCCTGGTCTTTATGGACGAGCCAACGGGCGGCCTCGATGTGTCGGTCCAAGCCCGGCTCCTGGACTTAATGCGCCACCTGGTGCGACGCTCGCAGCTGGCGGTGATCGTGGTGACCCATGACCTCGCCGTCGCCCGATTGCTCGCCGACCGCTTGATGGTGATGAAAGAAGGCTTCGTGGTTGAGACCGGTCTGACCGACCAGGTCCTCGACGACCCGCAACATCCTTACACGCAACTGCTCGTGTCCGCCGTGCTACAAATCTAGCAAATTTAAGGGGGCAAACAGCAATGTCTGACCAAACCTATATTGAAATTGAAAACCTGGAAAAGCACTTCGTTTTGCACAATGCAGACTCAGCGCAGATCCCGGTGTTTGAGAACCTACATCTGTCCGTGAAAAGTGGCGAATGTGTTGTTCTTGCAGGCGTTTCGGGCGTCGGCAAATCGACGCTCATGCGCTCCATTTACGGAAATTACCTGCCAACCGGCGGCGCCGTGCGTGTCTTCCATGAAGGAGAGATGGTCGACATCACGCGCGCCCCGCCCTTTCAACTGCTTGATATCCGGCGTCGTACGCTTGGCTATGTTAGTCAGTTTTTGCGTGTGATCCCGCGCATCTCAACACTCGACCTTGTCATGCAGCCGTTGCTCGACAATGGCGTGGACGCCAAAGAGGCCGAGGATCGTTCGAAGTTCATTCTCGACACGCTACAATTGCCGAAAGCGCATTGGGACCTGCCGCCCGCAACGTTTTCGGGCGGTGAGCAGCAACGCGTCAATATTGCGAGATCTTTTGTCCTAGATTTCCCGATCATGTTGCTGGATGAGCCGACAGCGTCACTCGACGCGGCGAACCGCGAGCGGGTGATAAAACTGATCCAGCGCGCCCTCGACAATGGCGCGGCTTTGATCGGAATTTTCCATGACGAAGCGGTTCGCGAGGCGGTCGCCACGAAGTTCTTTGAAGTGTCGAAATTTGCTGTGAAAGAACCTGCTTAAGATGTCTAAGCTCGCCATAGAGAATGCCCGCATTGTGACGCCGGCTGGCGTCATCGAAGGCGCAATGACGTTCGAAGGCGACACGATTGCCTCGATCGCAAATGGCAGTGCTGCCTCCGCCATGGACGCTGAAGGCGATCTTATTATTCCCGGTCTGATAGATATCCACACGGACAATCTGGAAAAGCACCTGATGCCACGGCCCGGCGCGCAATGGGACTCAGCAGGGGCCGCGCTCGCTCATGATGGCCAAATGGCGACAGCGGGGGTCACGACTGTGTTCGACAGCCTGTCTCTCAGCGGGATGAAGAATGGCTTGGATCGCGGCGAAGCGCTGACCATTATGATGGGCGGCATGGACCAAGCTGAAAGTGCAGGCGCCCTTCGCATCGATCACTTGCTGCATTTGCGTTGCGAGGTGACCAACCCGGACATCGAAGATCTGGTCACGCCCTATCTCGGCACCGACCGGCTGAAAATGCTCTCGGTCATGGACCACACGCCAGGCGGCAATCGCCAGTCTGGAACGCTTGATGCCTGGAAGCAGAAAATGCTCAAGCGCGGGCGCACAATGGAAGAAATCGAAGCCAACCTTCAAGCCTCCATGTCGTGGCGCGACCTAGACGGCGCTGATGCGCGCCGCCGGATGATTGCAGAGTTCGGGCGAGATCACGAGATCCCCGTCGCCAGTCATGACGATGCGACTGCAGATCATATCGAAACTGCGGTTGGGCTCGGCTGCAACATTGCCGAGTTTCCGGTCTCTTACGAAGCAGCAGAGTCGGCCAAACAGCATAATATGGTTACGGTCATGGGCGGCCCTAATTTCGTCCGCGGGCGCTCGCACGGCGACAACGCCTCAGCACGCAAAGTCGCCGAAGCGGGGCAGCTGGATGCCCTCTGTTCCGATTATGTACCACTTTCGATGATCAGAGCAGCGTTCATGCTGACCGAAGCGCCATTCAGTTGGCCAATTGAAAAGGCGATCGGCACAGTGTCCGCTGAGCCCGCCAAGATGGCGATGCTGAACGACCGCGGCACGCTTGAGGTTGGTAAGCGCGCTGACTTTGTCCGCGTCAGTTACAAACCTGGACATTGGCCGATCATTAAGGGAGTCTGGTCTAGAGGACGCCGTGCCGCATGATCGAAAATGCTCGATACGCCATTTACTACACGCCAGCAGAGGATCATGCGCTGACCATGCTCGGCAGTGAGTGGCTCGGTCGCGATGTTTATACGGGAGATAAGATCCGGCGCCGTGAGTTCCCGGGCATGAGCGATGACGATATTGATCGGCTCACCAACTCTCCGTCACACTATGGGTTTCATGCGACCATGAAGGCGCCATTTAAACTTCGCGAAGGTCGCACCGAGGCACAACTGATCAGACTCTTGGGCAGGTTTGCCCGCCAGCAGCCCGCCTTCGACGTTCGCCTCGCCGTTCGGCCGCTAGGGCAATTTTTAGCGCTGCGCTTGACGGAACATTCAGACGCTATGCGAGCGCTTCACGACGCTTGCGTCAAGGATTTTGACGGTTTTCGTTCCGCCCTGTCTTATGACGATATCAAACGTCGCAGAAAAGCAGATTTGTCGCCAGAGCAGGACGCGCGAATGCTCGAATGGGGATATCCCTATATCTTCGAGGATTTTCGTTGGCATATGACTTTGTCGAGCCGCATCGTGTCGGACGCCACGCGGGAACGGGTGCTGGCGCTTTTGAAAGACATGTTTCAACCAGCTTTGATTGATCCGCATCGAGTGGATGGCGTCGCCCTCTATCGGCAAGTCGATCGTAGCACGCCGTTTAAAGTTATTGCGCGCTCATCATTTCCGGCACTTGCAGACCAGCCTGTTTAAGCGCGTATTGGACCTCCGGCCCGAGCCGCTCCCAGACCTTTAAGGGATTAACCCAAACCGGTTTATGGCCCGGCTCAGTTGGCTGTGTGACTTGTTCGACATTTGCGACAAAGAAACGATGCAATTTGTGCCAGTACTTGCCCGGCTCCTCTGCATTGTAAGCGCTAGCATCGCATAAATGGATCGGCGCACTGGTCAGCCGGCATCCGGTTTCTTCCAGTACTTCGCGCTCTAGGGCTTGCACCGCAGTCTCACCCGCTTCAATGCCACCGCCGGGCAGACTGTAATGATCCGTCAGCGCGAAAAGAAATTCGTCGCCGCGACGCGCTATTAAATAAGATCCTGGTCTGGGATAAGCGATCCCGTCTTGCGGTCGCGCACGAAAAAGGCGCCCATCTAGTTTTGCGAGACATTCAACAAATTGCGCGACGCCGTCTGCTACGCTGCCATCATTTGAAATTGTGAAAACATCGTCCCCAGACACCTCAAACGATTCTGCACGTGCGATGCGTCTTTCGATATCAGCGTCTGTTTCTCGGCCCCTTTGGCGCAAGCGTTGCCGCAATAGGCCTTCATCCGCGGTGACCGATATAATGGCAAAGCGGTCAAAGCGTCCGCGCGCCGATGCAAGCACCGATCGAGAGCCATTGGCGATAACCGACTTTCCTTCTGTTAAGGCGCTCAGTTGCGCCAGCGGCAAGCCGTAGCGTAAATCGTGTGCGCCCCAGTGCAGCGCATAGGCGCCTTGGTTCAACCGCGCCGTGAACTCCGCCTGGGAAACCGGGTTATGGTCCTCGCCTCCAGCAGCTGCATCGCGGGTAATATCACGTTTTAAAAAGTGAAACCGCGAGTCATTTTCCAAGAGCGCGCGCGCGCCATCGAGCAACGTATCTTTTCCGACACCGGACGGTCCCACCACAAATATGAGCGTGCCAGTCATAATGATCCAATCAGTACTCTACTGGTACTTTTCTACAAAGGCTTCAGCATCAAGTTCGCGAAAGTCCTTTAAAGCAATTGCCAGCTTATCGTGCTGCCAGTCCCACCACGCCAAGTCGAGCAACCCTTGTTGTACTTTAGCGGGGAAACGTTCTCGAATGGGTTTGGCCGGGACACCGCCAACAATTGTGAAGGGCGGAACATCTTTCGACACCACAGCTCCGGCGCCAATCACGGCTCCGGTGCCGACTTTCACGCCGGGAAGAATGGTTGCGCCATGTCCAACCCAAACGTCGTGGCCAATATCAACCTGATGCTCGCGGCGCCATTGAAAGAAATCGAAATCATCTGCCTCGCCGAGATCATAAGAGACGGCACGATACGAAAAATGATGTTGCGCGGCACGCCAGGTGGGGTGATTTCCAGGATTGATCCGGGTTTGGCGTGCAATGGAACAGAATTTCCCGATGCGGGCATAGGCGATGGAACTGTCATTAACGATATAGCTGTAAGCCCCAAACACAGTTTCGCTCAGGTTCGTGCGTGCGCCCACACGGCTCCAGGGTCCCAGAACGCTGTCCCGAACACCTCCGCCTGGTGCGATATAAGGTGCGCCTCCTTTAGAGGGGCCTTTGGGGGCGTTTTCATCGGCGGGAACGCGTTTTTCTGCGAAATATTCATATCCAGGCTCAAGCGGGAAATCCGCGAGCAAGCCCATCATGCCGCGCTTCCCAATTCGGAGCTGCCGAAATCATCGGGGGTTGCGATCGGCGCGAGCGCCTCCTCAATCTCCTCACCGTCATAAATCATATGCAGGGCGCGATCGGTCAGTTCGCCGACCGGGGCATCAAAAACCAAATGCCCGTCGCGCAAACCGATCACGCGCTCGCAATATTGTTTGGCAATCTCGATCGAGTGGAGATTGACCAGAACTGTGATGCCGCGCTCTGTATTTATTTCGCTTAATGTCGACATGACCGCATGCGTGTTTCTAGGATCCAAAGACGCGACAGGTTCGTCAGCCAGCAAAAGTTCAGGCTGCTGCATCATCGCGCGCGAAATAGCCACTCTTTGTTGCTGTCCACCTGACAATGTCCCGGCGCGCTGCAAAGCCTGTTCTGTCATTCCAAGCTTGTTTAGCTCAATAATGGCTCGCGCCCGGTACTCGGCTGGAAAATGCTTTATCATCGACGCCCAAAAGGGACGATCGCATAAGGCGCCAACCATAACATTTGTCAGCACATCGAGTCGCGGAACCAATTGAAATTGTTGAAAAATCATAGCGCACCTGGCGCGCCAAGCATTCAGTTTCTTGCCTTTGAGCTCCGAAACTGTTTGCTCGAAACAGCGTATCGATCCGGCGGTCGGAGTTTCCAGCATATTTATGCAGCGCAAAAGCGTCGACTTCCCCGCTCCGGAGCGCCCAATGACCGCGACCATTTCGCCAGATTCTATTTTTAGAGACACATTATCGAGCGCGTTGACCGCTCCGAAACTCTTAGACAAGGAAGCAATTTCGAGCAATTTGGAGTTCCCCCTAGCATCTGATTTCTGCCCATGAGTAAACCACAAACAACCTGTGGATATTAGTCAAAGATATGTGACGGTTGGTGGATTTGTTGTTGGGTTGCCTCCCCCTCCAGTCTAGCCCCGGTCCGTCCGGTTCATAACCAATAAATTGGCGCCGATGATCAAGACCGCACCCGCCCAGAACATCAGACTCGGAACTTCATGAAAGACCAGAAACCCAATCAGAGTTGCAGTGATTAGGCGCATGAACTCAACCGGCGCAAGGCGGCTCACATCCCCCATGCGATAAGCGGCCAAGTTCAACGGCTGAACACAAAGCGCAATCGCCCCCATCAAAACAAACCAAACCCAATCGCCGTTTTGCGGCATCCTGAACACGAACAGAGTAGGTATGCTGGCAAATAAGAACTGAAACAAAGCAGCGTGCGTCATCAGCGTTTGCCGTGAATGGGTTGCGAGAAGAATTTTGATCAGAATCGTATTGATCGAGAAGCAAAAAGCACTGGCCAAAGCAAGCAGTGCGAATCCATTCAATCCTGTCTGCGGTTCAGCGATAATCACAACGCCGGCGAAGCCCAAAAAGATCGCAAACCATCGAACCTTAGTGATGACCTCCTGCAGGAAGAAAAGGCTCAATAGGGCGACCATGAAGGCACGCGTAAAGCTCAAAGCTTGAACTTCTGCCAGCGGCAGATTGATGATTGCGAGAACAGCAAAAATCTGCCCCGCAAAACCCGACACAGCGCGTGTCAAAATCATTAATGGGCGGTCGGTTCTTAGGATCGAGACGCCCGTTCGGAGCAATAGCGGCAATAGCACAGAAAGCATGACGCAGGACCTGAAGAACACAATTTGAAACGGAGAAAAATCGTCTCCCAAGAAGCGGATGCAAACCGCCATAAACCCAGCGATTGAAATTCCACATAAAAGTAAGAGTGACGCACGAATGTTGCGATCATCCGGTATTTTCGCCCAGAGTTGGCGGCGTACAAATTCGAGATTTGTCAATAAAAGCGCCCCTGATAAAGGGGCTTAAAAGCCATTTCGCATATGCTTGGCAAGAGGGATTGAGAACTATTTTATGGCCCGATTTTTGGTCTTTGGGAGCGTCGCTTGGGATCGTCCAATTTGGCTTGATAAGCCGCTCGCGCGCGGCGGCAGATTGTTCGGATTTACCGCCCCTGACAGCGCATCAGATTTGCCCGGTGGTCGCTTGGGAGGCGCCGCGTCAAATGCCGCGGCATGTCTGACCAATGCCGGTCACGAGGCAGCGGTGTGGAGCGCCGTGCCCGACGATAGGATCGGCGGTTTGATCGCAAGCCGTTTGGCAAATCTCGGTATCGATGTGAGTTTTTTACATCCAAGCCAAACAGTAAAAGGCGCCACAATTATATTAATCGAGCCTGACGGCGAACGAACAATTTTGTTCCAAACTCACGAACCAGATTTTGATCGCACGGTAAGGCGTCATTTAAAGGAAACGGCAGCGGAAATCGATCTCGCCAGTGTTGAGACCTATCAACCAGATGGAATTTTGCTGCGATCTTTGTTCTCAGGTTATCAAAAGCTCGCGAAACTAAACGGTGTCTGCACAGTCGCACATTGGCCGCAAAGCATGACGACTTCGTCTCTCGCGGCGGATGTCCTGATTGGATCCTGGGATGATCTCGCCGCAGCCGATATGCTTGACGATCCGATGTCCCAAGGCCGGAAAGCTTGCGGCGCGCGCTTGAAAGGGATGATCATAACCAATGGGAAAGTGGGCGGCGAAATCTTCACTTCAGAGCGGCGCATCCCTTATGAGAGTCCCGCAGTGGAGCAAGTTGATGCGACTGGCGCGGGCGACGCATTTGCGTCTGGCGTGCTTGAGGCTCTGACGGCTGGAGCGGACCTAATCGAAGCAGCACAACACGGGGCTATTTGGGGGGGCACAAGCGCAGGCCTCAGAGGCAGCGCTGAGTCTCGGCCGATCGCCACGTTCAGCCCTTGGTCATCCAGAGCCGCGGTGACCACCTAGGCCAGTTTTTGTCTCAGGTGACCTGAAATGGTGTCGAGAAAGGCGACGGCCACCATGAAAAGCAAAATGATGAATGCGACTTCGTCAAAAGCGAAAATTCTAATCCGCTCTTCCAGCTCAAAGCCTATCCCGCCTGCTCCAACCACGCCTAGAATGGCAGCGTTCCGGAAATTGGATTCGAGGTAAAAAAGCGCCTGACTTAAGATAACTGGGGTCACTTGCGGCGCAATACCATATCGAATCACATCCAGTCGCCCGCACCCTGCGGCGCGCAACCCTTCAATGGGTTTGCGGTCGACATTCTCTATCGCTTCCGCGTACAATTTTGACAGCACGGGAATGTCGGCAAGCGCCAGCGCGATGACGCCTGCAAGAGGGCCAAGACCAAACGGCGAAACAAGAATTAAGGCCCAGATCAGCGCGGGTATGCCACGGAAAAAATCGAAAACGCGCCGAATGAGGAAATGCGCTGGCGCGAAGCTAACGATATTCTTGGCGCCAATAATTCCCAAGGGGATCGCAAAAATGACAGCTAGAAACGTCCCTGCAAAGGCCATCCCAAATGTCTGCAAAAGTGCGTTCAGGATTCGCGGCAATTGCCCCCCTGAACTCGGCGGGAACATGTTTCCTAAAAAGTCCCCGAGCTTGCCCATTCCGCTCAAAAACGTTGCCGGTGACACGTTCACATCGATGCAGATCCAGATGAAGACTAGAACGCCCAAAATGAATGGAGCAAATCCGCGAATATGGTCGAGCGGCGTCCGGTGAACCAAGCCCGGTGCCAATGCTTCGGCGTCTGCAAACAAAAGGTCATGAGAAGCCTTGGTCATTAAACGGCTCCGCTCGCTGAGTCGCCAATTAGACGATGCCGAATCCACTCAGACAGCATATCGATCACGAAGATCATACACGTCATCATGAGCAAGATTGCGAGATAATCCGCGAATAGAGTATATGTGATCGCGCGTGACAATTCGATGCCGATACCACCGGCTCCAACAATCCCCAGCGCCGCCGCTGCGCTTATGTTGCCTTCAAACTTCAACATGGCATATGAAGCGTAATTGGGGGCAACTTGCGGAAAGATGCCGTAACGGATCTGACTCCACCAGGAAGCTCCAGTAGACTTAACGCCTATCCATTGCCGCATATCCGCATTCTCGTTCACCTCTGAATAAAGCTTCCCCAAGCGGGCAGTCGTTGAGAGTGTGATCGTGATAATCCCCGCCAAAGGACCAATTCCAAATGCGGCGACCAAGATCAACGCAACGATCAAATCCGGTAGCGTGCGGATCGCCTCCATAAGGCGTCGCAGTACGAAACGAACAGCCGAGATCGGCATAAGATTACGCGACATCATCATCGCGATGGGCATGGCGAAAAGAGCCCCCAAGACCGATCCAATGATTGCGATCTGCAATGTCTCCCAAAGCGCATCAATCCAGACCCGCCACCCATAAAACCAACTCAAAAATGAGCCTGAAGTTGTGGCATCGTCTAACAGGGTCTCAGTCTTTAAGTTCGGATTCATTAGGACGAGAAAGTCGCCCATTCGCGATAATGGATCAGTGCTATGTTCCGCTCCGATGATTTCCGAAATGGTAAATGACCACAAGAAAAGCGCGCCAATGCCGAGAAAGGCCGCCGCAAACCCGATACGCCGATGCCGGAGCATGGCGAGACGTTCGACCTCAAAGTTTTCGACCACAGCCTTTGATGAATTCGGCGAAGGACCCGGTATGGCAGTCGCCGCGGCTGAACCTGCATCGTTCATGTCTTAGAATACGATCGCTGAGTCAGCTGATTTGGGTTGAAGCGCCGCAGGTTCAGTCGGGTCGTATTCCGAGCCTTCCCCCTGGCTCAGCCACTGGAAAGCGTCCGGGTGCTCCAAATGAAGTGCGATTTGCACGCCAATGAAACGATAGTGTCTTTCTACGTTTACATCATTTGGAACCAGGAAAGCGTTTACTGCGCGCGGACGATCATAGATTAGAACTTCCAGGTGATCGCACAGGTCAGATGTCGGATCGAGCACGTTACAAGTTCGCCCCCAAGTGCCACCTTCCAAGATGCCAGCTTGGGCTGTCCCAGTCTCAACCGCGTCGAATACGGCGTTGATGGATGAGAATTCCCGAATTTCGAACGAGTCGACGGGCTCAACCCCAAAGTCGCCCAAAAATTGGCGCGCTAAATCGATGTTCAGAGTTTTAGGTGGACGCCCCAGGAACGCCAAATCTGCCTCGCTCATGGCGGCAATTTGTGTGGCGCTGAGTTTCCCCGGCAATCCAAAGACGACAAAGGGTACGCGCCCGAGACCATTATGGCCGCGCAATGTCAGGATGGGGCGCCACGTTTGCAAAAGCGGCTGGGCGCTGTCTTGATCGCTCCAAACGAAATTGACGTCCTCCTGGGCCGCTAGTTGAACGGCCTCTTGGTATGTCTCGGTGAGGCATAGGGTGACGTCGGCATTAAACCGCGCTTCTAATACTTTGGCATAGGCGCGTGCATTCTCATCTTGAAGCTCGGACGCTGACTTGCACCCGGCGCCATCCGAGGTGACCGTCGCGAGCGGCAGCGCCATGCGAATGGGTTCGATAATAAATGCGTCGTCTTGCGCGGCGCTCGACGGGCTAAATGCCAACCCGAAAAATGCACAAAGCCACATGACGCTGAAAAAACGTGAAACACTAAAAATCATTTTACTTACTTGCTCCCGCCGATCGCGCGCTTTCGATGCGACGCGATTTCTTCCGTTCGCATCTCGAACAAGTCGGTGTAGAAGCTGCGATCGACAGCTTTATAGGCAGTCCCTGGCAACCGAGCCATATCCCGGAACGTATCAGGCGCTTCATATGGCATCGCCGCCATCGCCCCGCGTACGAAGTCGCGCAATTCGACCGGCACGTCGGTTCGAATGACATAAGGGGAATTTGGCAGGGGCCCGGCATACCAGATCGCGCGATAATCATCCAAATCGATAATGTTTCGCCGCGCCAACCGTTTGAGCGTCCCAGTTCCAAAACCAATTTCGGGGGTGCCGCCACTGGCAAGCACCACCGTGCCGTCAAACTGCCCATTCTCAAGCGCCATCACGGATTGAATATGCCCACCCGCCATTGCGGCTTCGGAAAAATACTCGTCAGGTTCAATCCCCTGATTTCTCATCGCCCAACGCGGGAAGATGTACCCTGATGTTGAGTTGAAATCGACAAAAGCAAGCGATTTGCCTTTAAGGTCTTGGATCTTCTGATATGGACTACTCGCTTTCACAACGATGGAAGAATAATATCCGGAGATCCCCATCGAATCGCGCCGCACCAAAATCGGCTCGGCGAGTTCGCCGATTTGGGAATGGACGTTGGAGTATGATCCACCGCCCATGGTAGCGATATGTATCTGACCGGACGAGATGGCTTGAATGATGCCATTATAATTGCTGACCTGATAGACTTTGACGGGAATGCCAAGCGCGTCCTCGAGAAAGTCCTGGCGCGCCTTCACACGCAGCAATGCGATCGGTTCATCTTCGGAAGCCGATGTTCCCATTTCGAGGCGAGGCAGTTCAGCGCGCCAATCATCAGCATGCTGACGTTCCGACACTTCCGATCCATTAGAGCATGACGATAATAGCGCCATCGCTAAAGCGACACATCCAACCCGTGAAACGATTTCCACCATCTTCAAGTCACCCTAATTGTTTCGTCATCGATACTGGGTCATCATGTCAACCACATGAAACGCCGATAGATTAATGACCGTGAATCCTGGAATTTGTCTAAGCGGTCGATTTACCCTGTCCGGGCTGGTCTGATGCCTGGATGCCTCAATACGGTGATCTGCTGGAGGTTCACTCTATGCCCATAAATCCCTGATCGTGACCCCATCGCTGGGTAGCTTTGTCCAGGTGTCACGGCCATCAAATCGTTGTGCCTTGATGTCTGCCACAAGCTCGAAATCCGCCATCCGCAAATTGACGGCGCAACGAAGGTCGCCATCTTCATTGGGGCGCAGCGCCACGTAATGGGTCATGCATCCACATTGTCGGCAGAACATAAACTGGATGTTCTGCTCAGCCCCTCGCACATAGGCTTTGGGGTTTCCCGAGACACATACATCTCCCCCTAGAATGCCGTAAGCCCACAGCGCGCCGTGGCGATGACAAATGGAACAATTGCAAACTAGCGCCGAGTCTGGATGCGTTTTCAAATCCCATTTTACGTTTCCGCAATGGCAGGCCCCTTTTATCATTCTCACCTCAGATTTTGCTTGATACGCGTTCGGATCTGGCCTCGTTAAAGGCATGAGATGACGATCGTGCGAAAGAGAAACATGCCCATTTTGATTACTTTTTCAGGTCTTCCAGGCGTCGGCAAAACAACCATCGCTAAGGCGCTGACCCAACACTTATCCGCAACCTATCTGAGAGTTGATGTTGTCGAATCCGCTCTTCGTGAAAGCTTATTGAAGATCGACCAGCCGCAAGATGCGGGCTATCGCGCTATTTGCGGTATCGCCATTAGTAATTTGAAGCTAAGGCAGAATGTCATTGCAGACACAGTAAACCCGGTTCCTGAGTCCCGCGCCTTATGGACCGAGGCTGCGCAGGCGGCAGGTGCGCACTTATTAAATGTCGAAATTGTTTGCACTGATATCAGCGTACACAAGAACCGCGTAGAAACACGCTCTGCGGACTTAGAAGGCCATCCCTTGCCCACATGGGCACAAGTGCAAAACCGCGAATATCATCCCTGGGACGCAGTCAATATCCGACTGGACAGTAGCCAGCTCAGCATCGAGGACTGTGCCAAAGCCATTATCTCTCACCTTCAAGAGTCCCCACAAGCGGGCGACGTGTAATCGACATTACATGAATCCTTAACATGCTTGTCACGCCCGCGCCCTAATCGCATCTCCTGTATTTAAAGGTGGGGGAATATCGTGATGCTCAGACCAGTTTTAGCGCTTTGTGCCACAGCCATATGCTTGTTGTTCGTTAACGTAGCGAATGCTCATCCCGGCCACGTTGAAGCGCCCGCGGAAGCGGTCTTAGAGCGTCCAGCGCTTGCTCCTGATGGCTTGATTGAAGAATGGCTCTTCTGGCCCACCTATATATTGCCTGGGCGCGCGGGGGTTGTCTCGAACGACATTCCAATCTCGGAAACCGTCGCGCCGCCTTTGTCCGACCGTCTTTCGCCGCAACGTAATTGGATTGGGCAGTTTGCAACTGACCGTCAACGCCGTCTGCTAGAAGTTGAACGGCTCCCTGAAGGCGACTTCACAGTCGAGTTCTGGGTCACCTATCATGTTGACCAACCCGTTGGCGCGGCGGCGATGGCATTTGATGCGGATCATAACCGACCCGCGATTTGGCAATTCGGATTCTGGCAAGGCGACGTCCACTTCAGCGTTGGAGACGCAGCTTTGAACCAGCCGGTGATGGAGCTTAAATCGAGCAAAGTTGAGCAAGATCTGGGAGGCGGTGCCTATCGCCGCGGGGTCGATCGATACTGGCATCATCTGGTTGGCGTTTATCAAGGCGATAAGCTTAGATTGTATCATCAGGGTGATTTGCTAGCGGAAACCGATGGTGCCACCCTCCTCCCCTATCCTGATGGAATAGAGTTTGAGGTCGCGGCCTATCTTCAGCGCGAATCCCACATGGAGATAGGTAATCTCATCCGTAACGTCGCGCTTTATGATCGGGCGTTGTCAGTGTCCGAGATCGCCGGTCGGTTTGAAGATCATCGCGAGCTGATCGATAAAGCGGTTCACTTTCGTGACCATTTCCATTTTACGACGGCGGCACCACACGTCGCGCTTCCATCTACGAACAGCATACAATTGACCTGGGAAGCTGATCGGCCTCACGCCGCCCTTGTCGAATGGGGAACAACACCAGCCTTAGGCAATTCCAAGCGTATCGCGAGGTCGAACGGGCGTATGGTCAAAACACAAGTGTCCGATCTGCAGCCGAATTCAGCCTATTATTATCGGGTGACCCTCGATGATGGCGCAGGCAATGAAGTCAATTCCGGCCTATTGTCGTTTAGGACGGCGGTCGAACCAGGTGATCCGGTCGTCTTCGCAGCAATTTCTGATACTGAAGCACGACCGCACGTGAACGCCCACCTTGCGGATTTGATCTGGCGCGAGACGCCACACTTTTTGATCAATGCCGGCGATTTAACAGATGGCGGCCGCCATGATCAGCGGGTTGAGTGGACGCATGAATATTTCGCCGCCATGGGGCATCTTATGGCGCAGTTGGCGGTTTTGCCGGTCATGGGAAACGGAGAGCATGACTATATCTGGTTCGATCGCTATCACGCCGACCGCGGCCCCGCCCGCTCCTATTACAATTTTCGCTATGGCGATGTTGAGATATTTGTCTTGGACTCGAATATAACCGAGAGAGACGAGCAACCGAATTTCCGAGCTGAACAACGCGCCTGGCTTGATGCCGCATTGGCGGCATCAGATGCCACTTGGAAAATCGCGACACATCACCATCCTGTTTTATCAGAACGCTATCCCGACCTGGTCTCGGACTTTGTGGATCTCTATGAAGCGCATGATGTCGACGTGGTTTTGGTTGGCCATCATCACAACTACCTTCGGTCATGGCCGCTGATTGGGGAGACCCCAACGGATGATGGGGTCGTCTATGTCCAACTGGGAGGCGGCGGCGGCAATCTTTCTGATCGCCCGCAGCAGCCTGATTTGCGCTGGGCCAAGACATATCAAGGCTACGGTTATTCATTGTTCTCGGTTATCGGGAATCGCCTAGAGTATCGCATGCATGACGATAATGGAGCATTGCGGGACATAATGACCCTCGAAAAGTAGATAAGTCGCAGCCAATCCGGTGTCTCTTAAGTCACGCGCAATCGCCCCAATTGCTCATATTTACAACACAACCGAGCGTTTAGCGCGCACACAAACTACGCATTCGACAAATTAACTATTCGTTCACATTTAGCGCGAGAAAGTTTCTACAAATCTTCGCTTAACCGTCGTTTTTCTTTTTGGACCCGCAATTACTGCCCTCTCGTGAACGCCTCCGTTCCAGGACAATCAAGAGGGAAAGTCCATGAATTCGTTACTCAGAAAAGCAACGCTTTTAAGCGCCGCGCGAGGTCTTGCGCTTGGCGGCCTCGCGGCCAGTTCCATATCAGCTTTAACTGTCCCTGCGGCAGCACAATCCGAAGAAATCGGACGTTTGGATGGGGTGGTCTCCGATGCGGCGCAAGGCAGTAGTCTGCGGGGTGCATCTGTAGAAATCCCTGCGCTCAATCTCACGACTGAAACAGATTCAGAAGGGCGGTTTGCACTGCGCCGCGTGCCAGCGGGCACCTATGACGTCAAAATCAACTATGTCGGACGGACAGAAGTGACTCAAACGGTCACGATCTCTGGCGGACAAACTGAAAACATCTCAATCAGCCTGGCGCGCATCGGGTCAGACCTGGTGCAGGACACCGTTATTGTTCTCGGCACACCGATCGCAGATTCAGAAGCTGCCGCGCTGTCGCGTCAGAAAAATGCTGATAATGTCGGAAATATCATCGCATCAGACTCGATTGGTCGTTTCCCTGACCGGAACGCTGCCGACGCGTTGGGCCGCGTGTCTGGTATCTCGATTGAGCGTGACCAAGGTCAAGCCCGCTTCGTCAATGTTCGAGGTGCCCCAGCGGAATTCTCAACCATCGCCTTTAACGGAGTATCCGCTCCACAAACCGGTAACCGCCTTGCGCGTTTCGACACGATCCCAAATGACGTCATCGGCTCTATCGAAGTTGTAAAAGCGATCACACCTGACCTCCCAGCGGATTCTATTGGGGGTTTCATCAATATCGAGACCTCGGGTGCGTTTGACAAAGACGGCCTGGCAGTTGACGGCGAACTGGCTGTAGGGATCAAAGAACTTGGCGGCGGCGAGCAGTTCAATGCTCAGATCACCGCATCTAACATTTTCCTGGATGGTAAGCTCGGTGTGCTCGGCTCAGCATCATTCTTCCACGACAACAAAATCACCGACAACACGGAAAACCGTTTCGAAGACGTCGATGGCACAATTTTTCCGAACCAAGCGGACTTCCGCCTCTATCGGCTTGAGCGCCAGAACACGTCTGCGAACCTGCGCTTCGACTTCCGCCCAAATGAAAATCACTCTTTTCACTGGAACACGATTTTCTCGTCCTTCTCCGATTTCGAGCAGCGCGATCAGCATATCTATGACCTAGACGATGCCGAGTATGGTGACATTGATGATGATGATCCAGTGATTGGTGGTGTCGCGATTGGCAACACGCCGATCCGAGGGACAGTCTATGGCGTTGAACTTGATGCCACGTTCAACATGCGTGAGGATATTGAATCCCTCTTTACGACGCAAATTGGTGGTGAGAGCGACTTCCAGTCATTCTCCGTGGATTGGAGCGCCGGTTTCAACCAATCTAAATCAGAGCGTGATCCAGATAGCGCATACTGGGAATATGACATTAATAATGGTGATGATGGCATCTCAGTCACTTATGACTACACCAACCCAGATGCTCCAATCGTTCAGGTTTATGATACCGTGATCGACCCATCCGCAATTTCTGCGACAAACCCAGAAGGCTACACGCTTGGCGACCGTTTGCCTGGGCCACCAGTGTCTTCTTTTGTCTTCGAAAACCTCGAAATTTCGGACACGCTGCAACAGGTCGATGAGTATTATGGTCAAATCGACGTCGAATACCCATGGACACCATTTGGGATCACGTCCGATCTGAAGTTCGGTGGTAAGATCTCGATGGCGAATGCAACGCTAGAAGATACCGATCTGGAAGTCACAAATGACATTAATGACTTCGTTGATACAAGCTATTCGAACATCCTAACCGCGAACCTGTCGCGCGCTGAATTCCCTCAGCCGGCTATGTTCGAATTTGGCGAAGACCGGTCCTTCAACCAACGCGATTTGGTGTTTGATGCTGCTGAAGCGAACAATTTGATCCTGACTCAGGGCAATATCTGGGAAAACTTCTATGATGTCGACGAGACCGTCCTGGCGCTTTATGCCATGAACACGTTCCGCTTCGACAATTTCGACATCATTGTTGGTGGGCGTATTGAGCAAACGGAATGGGATGCGACAGCGAACCAGGTTCTTGAACAGAATGTCGGCGACTTGGAGGATTTCCTCGAAGCTGGATCGAACCGCGGTCTGACACTAAATGAAGTCTATGCAACGGGCTTGGTCACTCAAGTGGAAGCGTCCGATGACTATATCGACTTTTTCCCATCGCTACACTTCAACTATCGCCCGACGGAAGACTTGGTTTTCCGCCTCGCCTATACAGAAAGCATTCAGCGTCCTGGATATGGTCAAATCGCACCGAGCCGAGAAATTGGTGAGGATTCCGACGAAAACCCAGGCGGCACGATATTTATCTCAGGCGGCAACCCTGCTCTCGAACCGTACCGTGCAAAGTCGATTGATGCGTACGCAGAGTACTATCTGCCATATCGCGGTCTCTTAAGCGCCGGTGTTTTCTTAAAAGACATCGAAGACCCAATCTTCGGCACGACACAAACAGTTGCGGGAGCACCTTTTGGTTTCCCCAACAATGATGTGCGTTTGTCTGGACCGCTCAACGGCTCAGACGGTGAGATTACTGGTTTCGAGATTAACTACTCGCAACAGTTCGGCTTTTTACCTGAACCCTGGGATGGTTTCGGAACCTCAATCAATTATACGAGCTCCGAAGACTCCGCTCAAACACCAGTCGACGTGAATGGAAACTCTCGCGAATCTGGCCTTTCAGGTGCGTCGGATGAGACTTACAATGTCTCTCTTTACTTCGAAAAGTACGGCATCTCGACCCGTCTGACTTATCAATATCGTTCGCCTTGGCTCAACGCAGTTGATCTAAGCGATGAGCGCCTTGATCGCTTCTGGGATGCCCGTCCTTCGCTCGACTATTCGTTCCGCTACACGCAGAATGAGAACGTCACTTACTTCCTCGATGCCAATAATCTGACCGATGAGTTTGGTCGCCGCTACAATGGCGACACATCACGCGTGTATGAAGTTGAAGGCTTCGGTCGCTCAGTCCTCGCAGGTGTCCGCATCTCATACTAAGCAACCCGCTACTAGCAAACAGAAACGCCCGGTCATTTGGCCGGGCGTTTTTATATTTGTCGAAATTTGATCTGCTTGCATTCAATAGAACAACTTACGGAACCGGAACGTTACGACCCGCCCTTGAGGATCTAATAGGTCGGGCTGGAAGTTGAAGGGAACCAAACCTGTTGCGTCTGTTACCGATTGTTTTTCATCAAAAACATTATCGATCCCAATTGATACGCGCGCGCTATCAAGGAACGGATACCTCAGTAGAAGGCGTCGATTATTCTCGAAATTATATTGTAGACGTAGATCAGCAGTCACCAAATCATCGAATTGTAAGCTGGCGCTTCCATTCTCTACGATTTTGGTACCGCTTTGCCAGTTGGCCCGCAAAAATCCGCCGAAAGCCCCACGCGAAAAGCCGGCTCGTCCAGAAACTTGATGCTGGGGTGTTCCGCCTTGATCACTAATCGCATCGCCATCAAGCAGATCGAGCGACTGCTCGCCAGGCGCGATAAGCAAGGTGTCCTGTAAAAAGACTGAGTGATTGATCGACACGAAAATCCGGCCTTCGCCGCCACGGCCGCCGCGCCCTCTTCCGCGTCCGCCACCGCGTCCACGCCCGCCGCCAGCGCGCGCATTGCCGCCCTGTCCTTGTTCGGCGGCGCGTTCTGCCATCCGCTCCTGCGCGCGTGCGCGATCTTCCTCGTCTAATCGCCGAAGGAAAATTTGACGAAGTTGCTGTCGCTCTTCGATTGTGAGTTCTGCGCGTTCAGGGCGAGGCAATGACCGGGACCAATTAAATCCGTATCGGATTTGGCGCTGTTTGCGTTCGGCAATATTGATAGGTC
>JBCBMU010000007.1:0-225026 GCA_039822145.1 Pseudomonadota bacterium
CACGGGCCAGCCTGCTAAACCCTAGGTGGGTCCCTTTTCAATCGGCGAGGTGGGGCACTTTTAAACCGGCGTTGACACGCTCAACGGTGCTACAATTTCACGGCACTCTGCTTCCCGGTGAAATCGAGGCAAGTAGGGTGCCGTATTTCTTATCCTCAGATGAGTTAAACCCGACTGAGATCGGAAAACCATCAGTCGAATTGACGCTTTTTTGACGCCTGCATTGCTTGACGGAGGCAGTCAGTTTCAGCGACGTGAGCGTTTAATTAAGTCAACAAAAACAGCGTGCTGCCAAGCCTCCGAATACTCCAACGGAGGCACTGGTGAAGCTGTGCCGGCCGGAGGCGTCTGAATGCTACACTCTCTCTTTTTGGCAGCAGAGGTCTCCGGCATAGGCCAGAACCGACGCGGCGCGCTGCAGCTTTCAACCCTGTTTGAATGGGGCTGGAAGATATGAGTGATACTGCGGACTTGGCTCTTAGCGCCGGAGCTTCAAAGCTGCCAGCATACACCGAAAACGCTCGATTGCGCCTGGCTACAGGTACGCTGCTATATCTGGCGCAAGGGTTGTCGCAGGGTTTGTTCTTTATTGCGATCCCAAGTTGGCTTGCTGCAGGCGGACAATCGGCCGGCGTTGTTGGATCTTTCATTGCTGCGGTTTCGCTGCCCTGGAGTCTCAAGGTCCTGCTCGGCGCCTTGGTTGACCGCTACGCCTTTCTGCCGATGGGCCGACGCCGGGCATGGCTAATTGGCGCGCAGATTTGCTTAATCATTTCGCTGGTCGCCTTCGCTTTGCGCAATCCGTTGCCAAGCGAACTGACAGCGATCATCGTTTTTGGGACAATTCTTTCGACGATGACAGCTCTGCAGGATGTGGCACTCGACGCAATGATCATCGATCTTACCCCAAAGACTGAGCTCGGAAAAATCAATGGCTTTATGCTGGGCGGAAAGGTTTTTGGGATTTCGGGGGGCGGGGCACTCGCGGCTTATTTCTTGGAGTTTCATGGGTTCGCAACCGCTATGTTTGTGGTCGCAGGCCTGTTTTCCATTCCAGCGTTTTTTGCCATCCTGATCCGCGAGCGCAAGGGCGAGCGGCTATTCCCCTGGACGCACGGTGCAGCCTCGCACGAGAGCATAGAGATAACGCCAAAAGCTTGGTGGCCGGTTTTACGTGAGACGTTCAAAGCGGTCTTATTGCGCCGAGATCCCTTGCTGATCATCGGCCTGTGTATTTTTTACGGCATGCACCAGGGGATCTTTGAGGCCACGTTACCGGTTTACGTGGTTCAGGAATTGGGCTGGGGCGAAACCGGATATGCCTCTCTGTCAGGCGTAGGTGGTTTAATCGCTGGAGGCGCCGGTATTTTGGTAGGTGGTTGGATGACGGATAAGCTTGGTCCCGCCAAACTGGCGCTCTGGACGGCTAGTCTCGCTGCTATTGGTCTTGCCCTTTATGTCGCGTTCGGCCTGACCTTTGGATCTGACCTGCTTTTCTCCGCATGGTACTTGCTCGTGGCTTTGATCGTTCTGGGTTTCTACCTATCTATGATTACACTTGGTATGCGGGTTTGCGAACAGCATGTCGCCGCAACGTCGTACGCCTTGATCGCGGGTTCTATGGCGTTGGGTATGGCGCTTGGGGCTGGATCGGTTGGATGGCTGGACCAGATGGGCGGCTTTCCTGCACTGCTGACGGCAGCCATTGTTACAATTCTCGCGGCGGCCGCAATGGGCTTAGGGTTGAGCGCCGCGACGGGAGGACCGGCGACGCCAGAACCAGCTCAATAATAAGCGGACATACAGCAATATCGGAAACGGGGCCGAGTTTACTTAAGACGCATGTGACCCAAAGGAAGACGACCAATATGAAAACGATTTCAATTTCAGCCATTCTGGCCACAATAACGATTGCGGCCTGTCAGACGAATCCAACGGCGCTCGGGGAACAAGATCGCGTTGCGATAGAAGCATCTTCAAGGCTTTGGGTCGAAACCTACAACAAGAACGATTGGGAGGCGCTGTCTAACTTGTTCACGCCCGACGCGGTTTTGATGCCGCCGAATGGACCAGCTGTCATCGGTCGCGCAGCGATTGCTGAATGGGAGCAGATTAATGAACCAGGCTTTCGCATCGCATTTGATATCGCGGCAATCGACGGAGAAGGTGACACGGCTTATGTCCGTGGACGTTCGTGCGTCTTCATTCCCGATGGAGCGGGCGGGTATGGCGTTGAGATCGGAAAGTTTCTCGAAGTGCGTAAACGCCAGTCCGATGGAACTTGGCTAATGAAAGCCGACATCTTCAACTCGGACTTGAGTGTCGGGGCCGATCTTCTTGCCGGTTGCCCGTTTGATACGTCGCAAACTCAAGACAGATAATACTGCGCCTTAATGCTCAGCTCGGTTTTTAACGTCACCGATCGACTTCAGCGTCCTAAATTCGCCCCAGAACGGTCGCTGAGCGTGAGGCAATGAACGCCCTAAATAGGTCGTTCGTCTTACTCTGATCGCCATTGTCTCTACTGGGATCATCAGGCCGAGTGACGCCTGTTCCGCCAGACCAAAATGCTTCGGCGCGTCTTGATGATCAGCAATAACATCCCTGATAATGCAACAAAAATGGCTGCGCCCGCTGCTGTGATTAGCAAGGGGTGATTGAAGCTTTCACCATCATCATAGTCCATCACATGAAGCTTCCAGAAGAAATCGTAGAACCGCCAAGTGGAAGACCGGCGCGCCAGAACTTCTGCGCGCTCGGGGTGGATATAGAGCGTTGTGTCGCCGGGATCATCGAAGCGAACCTGCCAGACCGGACCAGGTCGGCCATACTCTGCGGGCGGGTCACTCACCAGAGACACCGCCTCTATTTCTGCGTCTCTCGAATAATCTGCTTCGGCTATCTGTCGTGCCGTGTTCTCGTCGATAGGAGATATGATCCGAGCCGTACGCGCATCTATCGTAACCAGTGTGTCGGCATCGCTCGTGAGACGCCAAACCGGCTTGCCCAGCACATGACCGAGAGTGGCCGTCTTGACCCGCACAAGCGATGCTGCATTCGCCGCTTCTTCCAAAGAGATTGTGCGCGCCGGATCGAAGGGCTGCACGGTCCACTCAGAGACTTTGTGTTCACCACGGACCTGCTCAATGGGGATCGCGCTCATAACAAGCCCGCCCGCGATCCAAAGCACGATTTGAACGCCAACCACGAGTGCGACCCATTTATGGATGCGCACACTCCATTTGAGCAGCCCCATAGCTTTCCCTACTCGACCGTGAACGAGAATGACCCGCTCATAACGTGCCCATCGTCACCGGTTGCGCGCCAGTCGGCGGAATAGTCGTCGGCTTGTAGCTCGGGCAGATCGACCATAAGGTGAGCGGTTTTGCCGACGGCAGATACGTCTACGTCGATCACCTCACCCGTCAGCGTGGTCAGAGTTAAGCTCTCGACATTCATGGCGTGTCCAAATTGGATCATAAGATGCTCTGGAGAACCGGTGACCACTTCACCGTCTGCAGGCATTGTCGTGCCTGCTTCCATGGCGTCATGGTCCATACCATGCTCATCATATTTTTCAGCTTTCTCGCCATGATTATGACCGTGATCAGCAAGCGCGGGAGCTGAAAACAATGCGGCGCAGGCCGTTGCCAGGATAATTCGTTTCATAAGGTGTCCTTTCAGTGACATTTCTTGAGTTCGCGACCGATCAGCCATTTATTGACCGGCCACGCTGCTATGAAGCCAGCGGGGATCGCAACCGCTATTCCAATCCAGAATATCGGTTCGAAGATTGACTTGGCGTGAACGCCGCCAACGGCGTAATCCGTACCGTTCATCGCTATTTCCATGACCGCGATAGAAACGACTTCGCCCAGCCAAACCGCCCGAAAGGCCGATCCGAAGCTCAGATTTTCGCGCCCCATGAGAGGAAAGACGGTTAGCCCCATTCCGGTGATAAATGCCAGCGTGGTCGCAAGGCCCATAGTCCACCAAGCGCCGAGACCAAGTGACACCCCAATCATCAAACCCGCCACTTCACCAAGCACACAGCCGGTTAAGCAATGGATGGTGGCTTGCGTGACAGGATCAAACCGACTGGTCCAGCCGCCATGATTGTGCGTATTGTGAGCGTGGTCCGTGCTGTGACAAGCCTTTTGATCAGTGGTCATGATCATCTCCCATCATATCCATCCCATGGGCCTTCATCGGCTTTCCGACCTCTGCATTAATCCCATCTCTTTGAAGTTCGTCAGCGGTTGCCGGGCGCGCCATACCCATCGGATCATCATACCAGCCGGGGTCGCCATAGCTCGTGATGCCATTGCGAACCTTTAGGATGGTGAACATACCGCCCATTGTGATGTAATCATGTGGCCCCTGTGCGCCGACCATGGGCAGGGAATTATTTGGCGCGGCCATGTGCCCGCTTTCAATATGAACGCCCATCTCGCCCATGCCGTCTTGGCCCATCGTCATGTAAGCGGGTAGAAGCGACGCAACACGGGCATCAAAACTGGAGGGATCGACCCCTACCATATTGGGAATATCGTGTCCCATTTGGTTCATGACATGGTGGGTCATATGGCAATGCATTGCCCAATCGCCTGGATTGTCCGCGATGAACTCGACCGTCCGTGTCGCACCAACAGGGACCAGCGTCGTGGTTTCGGGTCGCCGGGCAGACTTCGGCACCAAACCACCATCCGTCATGATCTCTTCGAACGCGTAACCATGCAGATGGATCGGGTGATGATGCATGGCTGAGAGATTGCCGATCCTGAACCGAACGCGCTGCCCCGTCCGGGCGACCAGAGGGGCTGTGCCCGGATAGGCTTTGGCATTGATCGTCAGGATATTAAAATCCGCCATCTCATTTGGATCGGGCCGCCTCACGCCGGGGCGCATCATCCAGGTCGATAGCATCAGCGCGAAATCGCGATCAGGGAGCGGCTCGGTTGGACGACGAGGATGCACCACAATCATACCCATGAGCCCCATCGCCATCTGGGTCATCTCATCATGATGAGAATGATACATGAACGTGCCAAACTGAGTGAAGGTCCATTCGTAGACGAATGTTTCACCGGGATGAATGGATCGCTGATTAAGGCCACCAACCCCGTCCATTCCGGAGTTCAGGATCACGCCATGCCAATGCACGGTCGTGGGTGCTATCAGCTTATTGGTGACATAGACCCGCACACGGTCGCCTTCGACGGCCTCAATAGTGGGACCGTGAACCTGCCCATTATATCCCCAGCAGATACCGCTTAGACCTGGAGCAAATTCGTGCTCCATCTCTTCGGCAACCAAGTGAAAAACTTTGACGCCGTCCTTCAGGGTGTAAGGCAGCGCAGAGCCATTTGGAGTTTCTACAGGCGTGTAGTCTCGACCCGGTTGCCCAGGCGAGTAGGTTCGATCCTGATTGTGTGGAACCGAAGTCGAATAGGCGTAAGCCGCAGATGTAGAGGCGGACGCGGTGCCACCTCCGATCGCCAATGCCCCTGCGCCCAAACCGGCCAGCTTCAATGCATCTCTTCGTGATGTCATCAGTGATCTCCTCGATCGCCCGATGCAGCCCCAGACGCCGCACCGCTCATTTCTACATCGCCAATCGACCCACCTGCGATCATTTGGTCGTAGCGGGCTTTCAGTGCCCAATAATCTCGCAACGCTGAAACATAGTTCCGTCCCGCAGCCAATTGATCTCGTTTGGCATCCAGCAAGGCAAACACGCCGATCTGCATCGCATTGTAATCAAGCTGTGCGCCTTGCATAACGCGTCCTGCAAGCGGCAATAAATCGGTTCTTTGGAACATGGCGGCGTCTCTAGCGGCTTGCAATTCTCCGGTGAGCCGCCGCGCCTCTGCATTAAGCTCAACCGTGTCAGCGACGCGCTGCTCGATCATGGCTTGCAGCCGCGCTCCTGCTGCTTGCCTTGCTCCATTGCCCCAATTGAAGATGGGCAACTCTAATGCAACGCCGACACCATTCTCCCATTCTCCATCGTCTCGCTCGCGTTCAAATTCGAGTTCGAGATCACCGACAAAAGAGGACGCGGCTTCTAACCCCAGCAAGGCTCCGGCAGCGTCGATGCGCGCGTCACTTGCCGTGAGATGAAGGTTTTGCGCGATGTGAAAAGTGCCAAACACTTCCTCTCTTGGAGGATTTCTCAAGCGCCCTTCAATCGTCCAATTCGCAGCGGCTTCGCCGTCCAATCCGAGCTTTGCATTAAACTGTTCCCTCTCGGCTGCGAGAGCGGCGCGTGCTTGCATGGCCTCAAGTGCGATCTCCGCGGCCAGTAGTTTTTCGCGATCAAGCTCTATCTGCGCGATGTTGCCAGCATCGAATAAAGCCTGTGCGACGGCAACTGAAGCCTCACTTGCTTCATCTGCCTGATCCATCAGCTCGGCGATTTGTTTGGCGGCGACGACATCGTAATAGGCAACGCGCGTGTCGGCTATAAAATCCAAAACCGTCGCGGTGGTGTCTGCTTGCTCAGCCTCAAACGTTTCCCCCGCCGCTTTCATCCGACGCGGAAAAAAGAGAACATCAAGCAACTCGATACCAATGCCGTAAGAAAGATTGGTAACCGGCTCATCTTCGACATCCAAGACCAACGCCGAAACGAATGGGTTTGGTAGCGATGCCTGGTCTTTGTAGCTCCCAGCCGCAGCTCGCAAGCCCAGGTATTCGGCGCGTAGGCTGCGATTGCTGAGCAACGCCAACTCAATGGCGGCCTGTTCGGTGAGCGGCTTTGCGAGCAAAACATTTAGCTGAGCCTGGACTTCGGTTTCGGATATGGTGACGCCCGGCCAAACAGGCGCCGCATTGCTCGCATCTGATACCCGCTGAGACAGATCGTCGAAGCCGCTATTTGATGGAACGGACGCACACCCGATAGTGGTCGCGGCTAACGCTGTCGAAATCAAAAAACGAACACTCATTTTTTGCGACCGCCGAGGACCGCGACCAATTCTTCGACCTTCTCGCGACGCTCAGACAGATTTTTGCCTTTGAGCGCCGTTTCGACACACGTGTCTAAATGATCGTCCAAGACCAGCCTCTCCAAACCGCTCAACGCCGCCTTTATCGCCTGAACCTGTCGAACCACGTCGATACAGTAGCGATCTTCGTCGATCATCTTTGAAACGCCGCGAACTTGACCTTCGATACGGGCTAGTCGCTTCGTGGCTGCTTCTCGTGTTTCTGTTTGCATCAACATACTCCTATAGGGTATGCAGTTATACCCAGTGGGGGTATAAATCAACTCTCATTCTGCTCTTGATGCTTTTCAATGCCGAGTTCGCCCCAAAGGGTCGGTTGGAAACGAAATATCTGAGATGACGCCGAAAGCACATGTGATCGAGCGGCCTAAACTCGCCCCAGAACGGACTCTCACTTTTCGTCCCCTAAATCCCAGAAGCGGACATTACGAGCGACCGTTCTGGGGCGAATTTAGGACGCTCAGAAAGGCAGCAAACGTCTTCATTGCGGATTTAATGAGCGCATAATATACGCGTTTGAATGACACCATCGAACATTCTTATCACCGGAGCCAACTCTGGACTCGGTTTCGAAGCGGCAAGACAATTCGCGCTCCGTGACGGCGTTGAAAAAATTGTCTTGGCATGCCGAAACAAAGCGAAAGCGGAAGAAGCAGTCCAGAATCTGGAGGCGCTGACAAACAAGAGCATTTTCGAAATTTTGATCGTGGATGTCGGTGATTTAGACTCATGCCGCAAAGCGGCTGAGAGCCTGACCACCAAGGTCGACGGCGTCGTTCTGAATGCCGGTGGCGGTGGTGGCGCTGAGCCCAGCAAAGTGACCAAAGACGGTGTCATGTTTATTTTTGGGATTAATGTCCTCGGGCACGTACACTTTGTGGATCAGATAATGGACAATGGAAAATTGTCCGATACAGGATCGGTCATGTATGTCGCCAGTTTTGCGGCGCGAGGTGCCCCAGAAGTTGGGGCGTCCAAACCCCCAATTGAAGAAGGGTCAGTCGAAGAATGGACCTCTGTTGCGAATGGCACGAAATTCAATGAGAGTTCTTCTTATACTGACATTTATGGTGCCACAAAACTAATGGGTGCTCTGTGGACCATGAGCATGTCACGTAAGCACCCAAAAATGAGGTTTATGACCATCGATCCGGGTATGGCGCGTGGCACCTCAGGCACCAAATCTCTATCGTTCTTTCAAAGACTCACTATGGAAACAGCGATGTGGGTTATGCAAACACTCGGCAAAGCGCATTCGGTTGATGTCGGCGCGAAACGCTATGTGGATTTGATGTTGAACCAGGACGACTTTACGTCTGGTGTTTGGTGGGGGAGCAAGAAAGGGCTCACGGGGCAACTCGCCGATCAGTGCGAACACTGGCCTGAAATCATTGGAAGTCAGACCGCACAAGACAATGCAAACACTGTCATTCATCACTTTCTTTAAGCTGGCTATGGCCTCCATTTGAAATGAAGAAAGAGCGTCCGGTTTAGGGCGACTTAAGCCTCTGAGCTAATGACTGCTTTTGCGCCCAAAGCAGACATCACCAGAGGCCGTTCTGGGTCAAAAGCTGACGTACCTCATCACCGGGCGATGTCTCGAGATTCTTGGTTGTGAACTGATAAGATAAAGGGGCGCTTCCCCGCGGCTTTAGCTTTGTGGGAGCAAGCCGCGGAGAAGCGCCCTTTTTACAATCTGGCTTGAATGTATTCCTCGAACGCGACATCTGCGTTCCAGACTAATTGCTCTAGCTTTCGGTAGGTCTTCCAGTGCATGCCCTTCGGCTTGGTTGCAAATGCGATATCTAATCCGACCGCGGCTCCCAGTTGTTCCCGAGCCCGTTTCGCCTTCGCTTCACCGGCTAGCCTGACGTAGTCGTACTGACTGGGATATACCGCGTTAACGCACTTACGGCACTTAAAAGCACTTGCAAAATGGAGAAGACGGCAGCGTCGCCCACAATCAGGACAGACGAACCATCGTCGTACACCACCGAACTGCGGATGGGTGGTGGTGAGTTCTATGAACGCAGATACGGAACGACCATCAAGGAGAACGTAGTCGAGCATGATGGTGGACCCAGTCACAGTGCAGTTTACGCTCCCCATGCACCGTTCGTTTTGCAACCAACGTAAAGTCTTGGTCTTTAGCGGCGCAGTTTCGCTAAAATCCAATGCGGCGACATCCAGCGCCATGAGCTCCGATGTCTTTGTTGCATCACGATACCATAGACCAGAACCTATGCCGCCCATATCCGGTCCTTTTCGAAATCAATAGGAGATTGGACTAGGTTGGATGCCTGAAGGCTAACTATATATGGGTGTGCGCTCAATGAATGGTGGCTCCGCCAGCTCGACCATCATTACCCGTTCCATCAGATGTACGCTGCACAGACCCGGAGTTTTTCCCCGGCTTAACCGGGACTTTTTCCCCGGCCCTCTTTGCGTTCCAAACCTCAATGGGGAGTTCTGGATTTCCTGCGTGCATTTCCGTGTCGTACCTAGTGAGGGACGCCACACGCTCTCGCGTTTTCGTAAAGCCACGATTACGGCCTTTCCGCTCTTCTCGCAAATGTCCTTTTTCTACCAACTCATCCACGAGCTTCGCAGCTGTTTTCTCGGATACATTTATTTTGTCCGCTAACGTTTTCCTTCCTACCGGAAAACTATTTGGCTTGTTGGGTCTGTAGGATGCCATCAAGTACAGCAACAATTTTAGCGCATTCCCGCTCAAAGACCTCCACGCAGCATGGTTCAGGTGGTGATCGTACAAACGAGCATGAGGCCTATCGTGCCTACTTGAAGGATATAATGCGCCAGACACCGAAGCTCTCTATGTGACGCCTTCGTTCGAAGAGAAGAAAAGAGCGCGAACATCTTCCGCCCTCCAAACGGTGACACCCGGGCTCAACTTTTGTGGTGCTGGAAAACGCCCATCTTTGCAGCCTGCCCACCACGTACTCTTAGATACGGGAATTGGACCGTCGGGAGCAATTATTTGTTTTAATCGGACGAACCCGGTCTTGGGAAAACGATCAATCTCAAACATGCACTTCCTCCATGGCTTGTGGTGCGTGTTTGGCGTCATTGTTTGAGCGCGGGCGGCCAATAGGTTTGGCCCGCGGCTCATCGAACATCTGATCTAACAGTTCTCTCAATGGACCGAACAAGTAATGATCACTCGCCCATCCGGGTGCTAGATACTGCCCCCAACGCTCCATCAACGGCACACGCTGCTTGAAATGGTCAGTTCGAAGATAGGCTCGCTTTTTCATGTCTTGCTCTTTGTGCGCAAGACATGCCTCAGCGACCCGTTCCGGAACTTCAATTTCTTCCTCGAGCCATGTCCTAAGCGTGGCCCGAAAGCCATGCATCGTGCAATGATCAAATGGCGCTTTGAGCAGCATTCTGCGCAGCGCAGTGTCTGACAAGGGTTTGCGCTTGTCATTCAGACAAAACAACAGTCCGCCATGTTCTAAATCACGTCGATCGTTCCACCACGAAGGGTCGTGACGATTGGTTCGCCCGAAGGCTCTGTAATTGATGTTCTTTTTACGAATTTCAGCAAGAACACGGAGCATTTCCTTGCTCAACGGAACGATGTGCCTTGTCGAGACTCCGGTATCCTTCATTCGTGATTCCGGGACGTTCCATATCAACGCATCAAAATCGAATTCAGCCCATTCAGTCCACCGCGCCTCTGACGGCCTTACTCCCGTAAGGATCGCCCATTGAATGCATCGCGCGGTGATAGTGCCCTGTTGCTCTAACCACTCGTAGAAGCGCGGGATGTCTTGATAGGGTAGTGACGCGTGGTGCGTCACCTTCTTCCTTCGCTTGGGCATGATATGGACAAGATTATCGTTCCAAGCCGCAGGGTTACTATCGACGATACCTTCAACCCTCGCGGATGCGAAAATTGCGCCCAAATGATGCCGCGTGCGATTGGCGCTTTCAATTTTGTCCATCCAGATTGGCATGAGTGCATCGCGGATATGCGTAACGCAAATTTCATTCATGGGGATCGGATGAAGCGCCGTGCAATAGTCCTCGATACGTTTTCGCCAGAGTATGTTGGTGCGGGGTTTGCCAATCGCCGGGATCGGCTTATTTCGCTTCAACCAATCGTCGGCATACCTCCAGAACGTGATTGGCCCGAGGTGAGTAACGGAGGTCTTCGCCGAGAGAACCGCACTCTCAAAGCTCTGCCCGCCACGGATAGACTGTTCTATCTCATCTCTCTTTGCTCTAGCAGCCGCGACCGAGACATTTGGATAAGGACCTAGCCCAGTAGATTTGAGTTTGCCTCCGACGCGTTTGCGATAAACCCAACTTCCAACGCCCGGGGCCGAGCCCTTCAAGGCCAGACCACTTCCGTCAGAAAGCCAATCGTCTTTTTTCAGGCTCGCAAGCTGTCTTTTTGTAAGAAGGTCTTTCGCCATGCCGTTATCCAGAAATTTTGTACCGCTTTTGTTCCAGTGGCACTCACGTAGCACTTTTCAAAAATACCGCACACCCCCCTAGCGCGGGAAAAAGCGAAAAAATTTTCTGCTAAATCTTTTATAATCAATGGGTTGAGCGGAAGTTTTTTTCATCTCACCCCCCCTTTATCGATAAAGGTTTGATCCTACTCGCGGAGCCAGCGCCAAGTCACTTCCCCAATTTCTGCGCTTGATAACACCCCGAGATTTGAGGGCTTGATCCCTCACCTGAGAACGGCAGCCAATTGCGTCGCCAAAAACGCTTTGATCTTTTGATCTCGCTCTTGCGACGGCTCCCCTAGAACCCCTCGAAACTCTGGTGGAATATGAGTTGCGCTGGCGCCCGCAGTCTCTCCGAAGACATAATGGTCAAACACTGACCGCCAGGCCGCGCGATCGCTGTCCGGCAAGTCCCGAAGGACGAGCAATGCGAGGGCCAGGACATTCATCGGTGACCCATGTCGCAATGTGTCGAACCAGTAATTGACCAGAACGTTGAAAGGGCCAGCCGATTCAACAAAGTGCCACCACAAGCTCGGCATATAAAGCGCATCGCCGGGGTGGAGTTCGGCAATCATTGCACTTTCGATCGCCCGTTCGAACTTGGGAAATTTCAACAAATCAATCGCATTCAGATCAACCAAGCTCGCCGGCTGCCCAGCCATATTATAGTCGATGGGCCCAACATAAAGATTGCTGATCTGTTCAGGCGGGAAGACCACAAACCGCCGGACCCCCGACACCACACACGCAATATTGTCAGATATGTCAAAATGAGGAGCAACCTGAGCGCTGTTTCCGACCCAAACTTTGGGCACAACATGGTCTTCGACCAAAGACATTTGATTGTGATTCGAAAATGTCGGCAGGGTCTGCGTTGTTGGCGATGCGCCGGCATAAATCCCCATCGGCGCTGACGCTTCCAATTGCTCCAAAAGCTTGTCGACAAGGGCACGAAACGGCACTTCGCGGACTTCAAAATTAAACCCGCGCATATCCGGCGCATAGAAATAGCGCCCACGGACTTCGGGAGGCGCGATGAATGCCGGAACCTTCGCCCCGACATCAAGACTCCGCAGATGATCAGCAATTTTCTCGGGGCCATCCAGGGCGGCTGCAACAGCGGGCCAGTCTTTGACCAATCCTCTCAAAATTACCGGTTGACCAGCCCGTCGGACCTCTTGATCAAACAGCGTTCGCGAGACGTTATTCAGCTCCGCCAGTGGTCGCGGATTAAAGTCGAATATGGAGGGTTTGTGCATTTCAACTCGCGTTCAAAAAATTCGATCTCAGATCATTCAAAGCTGCGCGGCCCAACCGTGCTTGTCAACGAGGCGTTTACGGCGGAAAGGTGACAATGGAAGCGCGCTCTTGTGGCGTAAAACCTTGCGCGCTGGTGCTCGGGGCAAGCGTGCACAGTCCTGCCAGCAGCAGTCCGAGAACGATACGAAGCATGCCGCCATCCCGTGCTCAACCTCCGAGATATTTAGCGCGCGGGCGGATCGTTTTACCACTCTGGCTTTGCTCCATCGCATGGGCAATCCAACCAACCATGCGCCCCGCCGCAAAAATCAAAAACGGAGCGTCGTCTGGCAAGTCGAACTGCAAACAGAGCGCTGCCAATGCCATATCAATATTGGCTGGCTGGCCGCCTTTGCGTTCGGCCGCGCGAATGGCCTGCTTCAAGTTTGGTGGCGGTTTCAGCGAGCGCAGCAGCGCCTTGGCGCGGGGATCCCCATTTGGATAGAGCGCATGCCCGATGGCCGGAATGGGGTCACTCAACGTGTTTGGCGCGCCGCTAAGCGCTGAGCGCAAATAAGACACTGCACTCATTGCTGCTTCTCCGTGGCGCGGACCGGACAGGGTTGAAAGCCCGGCCAAAGCACATGCAGGCAAGGAGGCGCCCGTCGAGGCGGACACGCGCGCGGCAAAGCTGGAAGGGTTTAACTCATGGTCGGCGACGAGAACCAAAGTGCGGCGGAGCATGTCCACGCCATCAGGATCGAGGGTCCAATAGCGCGCAAGTCTTTGGTGAAACAGGCCGCGCCCTGAGGTGCCGGCGATCGCCGACGCAAATCCAAGCAGCAGCTGACGGCCCGACTGGACCAAATCGCCAGGTGATTGAGACGGCATCGCAAGCCCTCTCGCGGCTTCAGTAGCAAGATAGTTGAACGCCCGCGCTTTGCCGGATTGGCCGACAAAACTTTGGCGCGGCAGGTCAACCGGTTTAAGCGGATCCGCTTGCCATAAGAGGGCAGCAGTTTCTTCAATCGTTGCCTGCTCGGCGAATTTTACGGCGTCGATACCGCGATAGATCAGCCGCCCCTCGCGCACAGTGGTGATCTCAGTCTCCATGACCGGATCGCCCCAGGCAATCGCGGCGGAGGCAATATCAGACCGCGATCGCCCCCGCCGGCGGCGGCTCACAAGGCGATCAATATCAATTTCAGAATACAGGCTCGCGCGCGGGTCATCGGGGTGCGTTTGCGCTGAAATTTGGCCGCGACTGACATAGGCGTAAAGCGTCTGCGCTTTCACCCCAAGCTTCAACAAAGCGGCTTCTCGCTCCAACCAAGACATATATTGATTATGTTGATCAAGATTGACGTTGTCTAGTTCGACCCTGAAATTATCCAGATAAAGACAGGAGAATTCCATGGATTCTGGATTAGAAAATGTGATCGCCGCTGAAACAGGTCTTTCTGATGTGAAAGGTGATATTGGCACGCTGATTATTGCCGGCTGGTATGTCGAAAAGCTCGCCGCATCGATGGCTTATGAAGACGTCGCGCACTTGCTCTGGCGGTCGGCTTTTGATGACATTCCAACCGCTCAAGCTTTGGGGGAGCATTTAGGGGCGGCGCGGCAACAGGCCTTTCAAGCCCTTCCGGATTCCGACACGGACATCGACATCATTCAATATTTGCGGATGGGATGGGCCAAGCAGCAAGATGACGAAACGCTCGACACGGCCATCGGATTGGCGGCTGGTGGTCTTGTCTATACCGCGGCCGCGGTCCGTCTTGCCCGCGGGCTTGCGCCGATTGCCCCGGATCCGGCTTTATCCTCATCGGCTGACTTTTTAAGGATGATCTCAGATGAAACCCCAGATGCCAGCCAAGCCCGCGCTCTCGACGCCTATCTTGTGACCATTTGTGACCACGGCCTAAACGCGTCGACCTTCGCCGCGCGCGTGGTCTCGTCGACGCGTGCGGGCCTGACGTCAGCCGTCTTGGGCGGTTTGTCCGCGTTGAAGGGCCCTTTGCATGGCGGCGCGCCGGGACCGGTGCTCGACATGCTCGACGCGATCGGAGAAAAGGAGCACGCACAAGCTTGGATCGATGATGCTTTGGGGCGCGGCGAACGGCTTATGGGGTTTGGTCACCGCGTCTACCGGGCCCGCGACCCGCGTGCTGACGCTCTCAAAGCCGCGGCGCGGCGCCTACCCGGCACGGCGGGGCGGATCGCCTTTGCTGAACACATAGAGCGGGAAGTGCTTGGTAAGCTTCAGACAAAATATCCGAACCGTCCGCTCGAAACGAATGTCGAGTTCTACACAGCCGTCCTGCTCGAAGCTCTGGAAATCCCGCGCGAAGCCTTTACCGCCGTGTTTGCGTGTGGACGGGTGCTGGGATGGATTGCGCATGCCCGCGAGCAAATCGCCGAAGGCCGTATTGTGCGACCAAAATCCATCTATCGTGGCCCCGTGCCGGAGCTGCTCGAAGCTTAGCGCAGGTCAGGTTCAGAGCTTTGTTTTGTGAAAAATCGACCTCGGCAAGAGGCGCACAATCAACATGATGTAGCGCCAAAACCAAGGCGCATAGACCCGGGCGCGCCTCTTAAGAAGGGCGCGCCTGACGATATTCGCGATTTGAACCGGACGGCTCCAGAGCAGCCCGGATCGGTCGAGGTGCGCCGTCATCGGGGTCTCGATAAATCCGGGTTTGACACAGCAAAAATGAATGTCTTGATGCTGAGCAAACCGATGAGACAGCCCCTCGCACAGGCGCTCCAGGCCCGCCTTCGAAGCACCATAGAGATAATTGCTCTGGCGCCCACGATCCGCGGCGACAGAGCCGATCACGGCCATACGGCCATAAGACTGCCGTTCGAATTGAGTCGCCAAAGCCTCAAGCCAAATGGCAGCCGATAGGAAATTCGTTTCCAGCAGCACGGCCGGGGGAACGCCTCCCAGAACGCCATAGGCCAGCAAACATTCATCAATCTGATCCGAGAGCTGCAGGACTTGATCAAACGCCTCCTGAACTTGCGATGCGTCGCCTAAATGAGACATGACAGAGACTGTCTCTACGCCCGACCTCGCAGCAATATCCTGTCTGACAATCTCTAGTTTTTCTTGGTTTCGCGCGGTGAGAATGTAGCGTGAGAAGACACCGTCATCCGCGGCGCGCCGAAGATAGGCATGGGCAACCGCCGATGTCGCCCCAAGCACGAGCAGCGTTTTTAGATCATTGCGCATCTGCAACGCCCGGGCTCTGACTGACGCGCCGCCAGAATGACGATGTGACTTTCGGGTCGCGCAGCGATTCAAGCTGTCGCCAATTAGGGTAGCCGGCTTGAAAGGTCTCAGCGCTCATCGCGGCGTCTTTGGCGGGATACATTCGCCCGCCATGCTCGACGACAATTTCGTCGAGCTGGCGTAGAAAGCGCGTGGTTTCGTCTCCGCGATTTGGGAAGTCTAGCGCCAAACTGACACCGGCCATGGAGAACGTGTTTAGGCCCGGGGAAGTCTCTGCTCCGTGCGCCTTTAAAACAGCCAGAAATGATCCCCATCCGCGTTTTTTGATCGCGACTAGCAATGCCAAGACGCCTTCAGCAGCGCAGTGGTCAGGTATAATAGATTGGTGCTGATAAAAGCCCGCGCGGCCATACAATTTGTTCCATCCGCGAATGCGATCGAGGGGATAGAAGAAACGTTGAAACTTTTGAACACCGCTGGATGTGGCGCCGGGCCGCCATTTATAAAGCTTATTGAACAAGGAAATCGAGACCTTGTTGAGAAGACAATTGGGCAGCGAAACAGACAGAGACAGAACCGGCGATGTCGCCGCCATCCTCAAATCGCCGTCTTCGATGAAGCGCGCGCGAGAGAATATGCCCGATCCCAAGTTTGATCTGCCGCTAAAACAATCCACCCAGGCGACTGTATAGGGCCAATCACGGCTTTGAGCATTGAGATCAAAGAAGCCGTCCAAATTTGGAAATCGAATATTCTCAACAAAAACATTCGCCGACCGGATCGGCATCAATTGGATTTCGACCCATTCGATATAGCCGGTCAATCCGAGCCCAGAAATCGTCGCCTTGAACAGGTCTGAATGTCGTTGACGATTGCAGACCAAGGCTTCGCCAGAGGACCGCCTGAGCTTTAACGCTGTGACATGCGCGCCAAAACTTCCCACACAATGATGGTTTTTGCCGTGCACATCATTTGCGACCGCGCCGCCCAAGGTCACATATTGTGTGCCGGGTGAAACCGGCACAATCCAACCGTTTGGAACGGTGAGGGAATTGAGCGCACTAACCGTCAAACCCGAATGCGCGCGAATAACGCCCCGACCTCGATCGAATGATAAGACATTGTCGACCTGGCACGTCTGGCAAAGCCCGCCATCCGCGTTCAATGCGACGTCGCCATAAGACCTGCCCATGCCGCGGAATATGGTCATTTTATCCGCTGCGAAGACTGGCCCAGGGGCCGCGCCGAGCTTCGGAAGCGCATACAGGTCATGCTGATATCGGTTCGCCCGCCCCCAACTCAGAATAGGCTCTGCCACATCGGCCCCGTGAGATCGAAAGCAAATATCATTGAAATCAAGCCAAGCAGCATCAGGCTTGTCTGGTCTGTGACTGCATACTCAACCGGATCATCCGAAATTTCCCCGCGCCCGGCCAGCAACCAAAATCGAAATACCCAGGCCATCAATAGCGCCGCGCCGCAAAGCAACACCATCTCCGACTGAAAGACCGTCACTGGCGCTGAGAAGCCATACATCAACAAGGCTAAAACCGATATGGTTCCGATCGCTGCGCCAGTGATTAACAATGGCGCCTCGTCGGCGGCCAAATACCCGCGCCCGGATATCGCCTGGTTCGAAACCAATCGCTTCACTTCCACATATCTTTTGCCGATGGCCAAAGACAAAAAGAAAGCACCGGTAAATGTCATCAGCCAGCCCGTCGGCGGGAAACTCACAAGATAGGCGCCAGCGATGACGCGGATCGAATAGAGGCTGGCCAGTGTGAACACATCAAAGACGGCAACACGCTTGAGACGAAGAGAATAGACCAATGTCACGCCGAGATAGAGCAGCGCCAAAGCCCCAAACACGGGATTGAGCCGAAACGAAAAGAACAACGCCAATGCGATTAAGAGTGCGCTGGCGGCCAAGGCAACTGGAATTCCGAGCTGGCCGCTGGGGATGGAGCGTGCCGACTTTTGTGCATGGCGTCGATCATCTGGAATATCGAGGACATCGTTCAGAAGGTAAGAACCACTGGTCAATGCGCAGAAACAAATGAACGCCAAGACGAGAAGCAAAGCATCGAGCGCCATCAGATTTGCAATTTGCAGCGCCGGCACAACAAAGATGAGCAGGTTTTTCGCCCATTGATGCGGCCGTAAGCTCCGGATGAGGGGGTGAATTTGGCGGCTTTGGGGAATGACCGTTTGCAACTCGATGGCCGCGCCGTTGGGACGCCGCAATCGAAAGGCCTTGGCCGGGGCTCTGACGGCATACCCCCGTCGCCCAGCCCGCCAGACCGCGCAATCAGCGGCGGAATTGCCAACATATTCAAACGCTTCGCCGTATTTTTCGCGCAAATAGGCGGCCTTGCGATGGCCGGTCAGGTTAGCCCCAGGTTCAGACCCTTTAAAGGCGCTCACTTTTAGATGCGCTGCAACCCGCTGCACAATGGCATGATCGGACCCGGAGACCATCGACACCTCCCGCGCTTCGGCCGCTGCGGCGCGCATGAGATCGACCACCGCGGGTTCGTAAGGCAACCTCGTCACATCGATCTCATCCGCGAACGCGCCCGCCAAAACATGTTTCGCCGCGGCTTTGTCGAAGCAAAATTTGTAGATCACAAAGACAAACAATGCGGGGCGCCAGCGCAAACAAAGCGCCAGCATTTCAAGTGTCAGATCGCTGCGAACAAGAGTCCCGTCCAGATCGAAAACAAGTGGAAGCAACGGCGAGGTTCTGTCTAGATGGGCGCGCGGCGCGGCCTTAGGTGTCGCTACAGCGGTGGCCATCCGATCCTGCACGCGTGTCATATGAAATAGCATCTTTCCCAAACTGCTGTCCGCGAGCGCAGTCTGCCGAGTGATCGGCAAGAACCCTTTGAACACGATTAGGAGTATGGGTGATCCCGCGCTCGAAAACATTAGCGCTACATCTCAAATGTGGGGCGTTTGGCGGAAGACGACGCCTGAAACACGCGGCCATCCGGTCCTCTATTCACGTCGGCTCTGGTCCAACGCATTTGATCTGGAAACCGACAATCTCCGGAGCGGCAACTACCTGCTTCTTCGTTCGCTTGGGTCAGCCGATCACCCCGATAGAGAGACGTACGGACTATTTTCAATAGCCATTCGGTGATGATAGTCATGCGATATGAGGACGTTAACGATATATTTTGGGGACGAAAATGGGGTCAATTTCTAAGCGGATCTATTCTGCTATTTCCGCGGCTGCGTTGCTCGCGCTTTCACCCGCCTGGAGCCAGGAAGGTGCCGAGCAACAGAGCGCTGAGGCGCGCGTGCTCGGGACCGTTCTCGTCACAGCTCAAAAACGTGAGGAGAATCTGCAAGATGTCCCGATCGCGATCACGGCACTTGGAGCGGATGATCTCGAACGTTTAGGCGTGGAGACAGCGGCGGAGCTCACTGAGTTTGTCCCAAATGTGGAGCTTGGGACCAATGGTGATGGAGCGTCCCAAATCTTCATCGTGCGCGGCGTTGGCCTGCAGGACTTTAACGCCAATAACACTCCGACAACGGCCCTCATCGCCGACGACGTTTACCTGCCATACAATATCATGGCACCGTTCACCCTATTTGATATGGATCGGGTCGAAATATTGAAAGGACCGCAGGGCGGCCTTTACGGCCGGAATTCGACGGGCGGCGCCATCAGTTTTGTTTCGAACAAAGCCACACCTGGCGCGCCAGCGAGCTACAATGCGAGCGCTGAGATTGGCAATTATGGATCTCATGGCGCAAAGTTGGCAGGGAGCGTACCCATCGGCGACTATTTTGCCGTGCGCCTGGCGGCACAGTTTGATCGTAGCGACGGCTATTATGAGAACACATTCCTCAACGAGAATGTCGGCGGTGTGAATCGCGATCTCTTTCGTGGCACAGTGTCTTTCGAGCCGACCAGCACATTCAACGCGGATCTTCGTCTCACATATGGCCGCGATCGTTCGGAAGCCTCGATCCCGGAAGTGGTCGGCACACTTGATCCAAATGCGTCTCAGCCCGTGATCGACTTGTTTGGGCTCACCGGCTTTTTTCCGGCCTTCAACATCCCTTATACCGAAGACCTGTCAGGGCCAGCTTATTGCCCCTCATTCCTCGCAACCGGTATCCCAGGACCTGATTGTATCAACATGGCGCGCATCACCCCGGATGGTGACCCTTATAAGGGGGTCGATGAGCGGGTGTTTGAATTTGATGATACGTTTAGAGCGGCATCGCTGACCCTGAATTGGGACGCCGGTCCGGTGACTCTTGTCTCGATCAGTTCATGGGCAAATCTAGACTATGATCACCCGAACGGTGATGGCGTGGTGACCCAGAACAACAATCCCGAATGGGCCGCTTTCGGTGGCAGCGGACAGCTCTGGCAGGCTGGATATACGTCGCAAGTGGAAGCGATCTCGCAGGAAGTCCGCGTTCTTTCGAACACGACCGAACCGTTCAATTGGATGCTCGGCGCGAGCTATCATCAAGATGATTTCAGTGAATTGCGAACAACCCGCATCGATGAGAACCTGTGGTGGAACTGGCTGAACTTTCCGGGCGGCGGGCAGCTGTCCTATGATCAAAAAACCGAAGCTTATTCGGTCTACGGACAGGTGGGCTTTGATGTCACGGATCGGCTCGCTCTTGTCGTCGATGCGCGGCTGACGGATGAGACAAAAGACTATATCGGCAATGCCGAAGTGTCCGATGGCGACTTAACCTGTTTGCTGTTCGAAATCGAACCGGCGGACTGTGTTGCGTTGCAAAACCCTGAAACGGGCGGTATTTCGCTCCCGGTCCTCTCAACCGGCGATTTCCCGCCCTATACGAGCCAATATGACGAGCAAGTCGTGTCCTGGAAGGTCAGTCTTGATTACGCGCTTGAGCGCGGCGGGATCGCCTATTTCAGCGTCGGCGAAGGGTTCAAGTCTGGCGGTATTTTCGGCGGATTTCTGAACACGCCGGACGAATTAGAACCTTATAAGCCGGAAAAAAATCTGGCCTATGAAGTCGGCCTAAAAACGCGTTTCTTTGATGACACGGTCCAGTTTAATGGAGCCGTCTTTTTCTATGATTACAAAGGCTGGCAAGACAATTTGACCGCTTTTTCAGATGCAGGTGCCGCATTTTCCGGGCTCACCAATCTTGGGGATGTTGAAATGTTTGGCGCTGATTTCGATGTCCAGTGGCGACCAGCAGAGGGCTGGGAGCTCGGACTTGGCGTCGGGCTGCTCGAGACCGAAGTCACGGCCCTCAACACGCCGTCCGGTACGGATAATGTCGGCATCATCGGTTCATTCGACGAGTTCATCGACCCGGTTGGCAATGAGATCCAACAAGCCCCGAGCTATTCTTTAAATGCACTCGCCCGATACGATTTCGCGGTCCAGGGGGCGTGGCGCGGCGCGGCACAACTCAGCGGATCATATGTCGATGACTATAATTTCGACGTCTCGAATGCGCGTGAATATGCCGAGGACGGATACGGCAAGCTAGATGCAAGGCTCGAATTCTACAACGAAGATAGCGGTTGGTCATTTGCGCTTTGGGGACGAAACCTAACCGATACCGTCCACCGCACATTCATTTGGGAAGATGGTCTCGACAATGTTTGGAACGAGTATAATGCCCCTATGACCGTTGGCGCGACGATCAGTTTTCGGCGCTGATCAGCGCATGCGCGGGCGCCTTGTTCCGCGCATGCGGGGCGAAGGCGACTGTGTGTCTGAAAAGCGAGCAAAAGAAGTTATTCGCTCAGAGGCTTAAAGCGCCCTAAAACGGACGCTTGTTTCAGGTGGAAGCCTCAGATCGGACGCGTACCAGGTTCGACCCCAGCAGTGCTTTAAACCGTTCAAAATCTGTCGAGATTGAAGGTGATTTCTTCACATCGAAGGCGGCAAAGGTTGGTAGCGTGCTGAGCGCAAAGAAAGCGAAATTGATGTGAACTGGGCTCAGCAGATCATCTAGCGAACGCCCCGCAAATAAAGTTTGATTGGGATCGGAAAACGCGTTTTCTGGAGCATTGCAGGTTACTGAAAGCATGTAGAAACGCCCCTGCATGCATCCGCCCGATCCATACTGCATGCGCGGGTCCGATCTGGTTCTTCCGTCGCCATTGGCGAGGCGACCATCCATTCCGGCTGTGTAGACCTCGTCCAGATACTTTTTGAGCGACCAAGGTAGCCCCATTGAGTTCAACGGAAACTGCAGCAGGATCAGGTCTGCCCATAATTGGTGCTCGACTTGTGCATCCGTGTCCCAGGGTTCCGATGTGTTGGTGACTCTCACAACACAATCCTCGTTCTCTAGGAAAAACTGAGCGTTCGAACAGAACGCCGCGTTCAGTCGACCGGGTGATGTTGGGAAGGGTTGATGACCGTTGATAATGAGTACTTTTGTCATCTGCGCGATAGATCACGATTGATATAGGAGCACAATCCAGGGGTCCTAAACTCCCCCGGAACGGACGCTCGTCGTTGCTGAAATGCGAGCAAAAGGAGACATTAGCTCTGAGGACTTGGCGGCCTAATAGTTATCCTCAACCTTTGAGCCTTTGAGCCTTTGAGCCAGCTATAAGTTTAAGCGCTCACGAGTAGCATTAAAAATACCGCTTCAACCGAACCAAGAGGTGATCATCTTTGTCGAGAGTGCGGATAAATGGATCGTTCTCGGCTGCAAAGGCGCGGGTTTCGACTTCGACAATCATCTTGTCGCCTATCCGTCGCTGAAACTCGGCTGAGGCGAAGACGCCGCCGGTTTGATCGTCGATGATGGCGCCAGCCAGGAATTCCGTGTCCTGAATATCGTTCAGCGTGATCCGGGTGCCAAGGAATACATCACTTTCAAACAGGGTTGTCGGCAAAAGGCTCTGATCACGATCATCATAGAGATATTCGCCAATCAGTCCAACATCTAGGCCGGAGCCTGACACGTCAAAAAATGTGTATTCGAAGCCGCCAACGGCGCTGGTGAAGGTCTCGCCTAACATCTCCCCGACCACAGCTTCGCTCTTCAGAAGCCAGGCCTCGCTGGTCCATTGCAGGTCAACACCGCCTTGGGTGAGTTCTGGATAGAAGGGCTCCAGGTCGCCGGTGGCGGGATTGAAATCGAGCCTTGGATTGCGGCTGGTGCCATAAAACGCGTGGAGGCCGAGATCGAAGCCGCCAAACCGGTTGGTGTAGCGCAAGGCCGCGTCGCCCGCCCATTCGTCGTCGCTGCGTTCATAGCTCGCGCGGTCGCTATTCGTTGTCGGCTGCGTGCGTAAACGTCCATCGGCGCCGGGAAACTGACGCTCACGAAAGTAAGGCAGGTAATAGGCTTCCAAGGTTCCGAAATCGCCCCGCCGTGTAACGCGGACCATGGGCTGACCAAGTTTTTCGCCTTCATCGACATCTTCAACCGTGTCGAACTGGTTGATGACATCGACCACGTTGCGGCTTTCGGCGACGCCCCAAAAAACCTGGCTGACCCCGACCAGAACATCCCAGTCGCGGTTAATCTCATGACTGACGCTGGCCTCGCGAACATCAAGATAGGTGCGTTCTTCATCCTCCGCGTCAAGCCGAACATAAGGCTCAAACAGGACGCGTGTGTCGCGATCTTTGGAGCGCCAGCTGACTTCGCCAGACAGAATAAAGGAGAGTTGAGAGGTCTCCAATTGGTCTTCAAACTGAGGATCGTCTGGAAAGAGGCGCACTTCGACGGCGGCTTCCGGGCGCACATCAAGGCGCTGCGCCTCAGCCGAAGCCGCCGCAAGAAGAACGGCTCCGATGCATAACCTTGAGTATCGTTGCATGGTTTAGAGCCGCTCCAGCGCTTCAGGTTCAAAATCGCGTTCGTCCAGGTCCACACCAAATTCATACTCGCCGAATTCGAGGACGGTTTCCTTGCCCGTGATATGGTTCGTCATGGTCTGTTTGTGCGGGCGCCAATAGGTGTCCTCGTACAAACGATAGTCATCGAGGATTAGCGTTTTGAGTTTTTGATCACCGCGACCATAGAATTCAAACTTGCGAGCCTGGTAGACGTCGGTGTCGAAGTGGCAGTGGATTTTCGTATAGCCGGAGCGCTCATAGGCAGGGATACATTCAATCTTGTCGAGCTCCAGCTCAACGCCGCCAATCTCTTCCGTGACGGTTTCGAGATAGGTGTATTCGTATTTGCCAAGCTCAGCACCTGCGATGTCTTCAAACGCAAACTCAGAGCCAACGAACGGACCGGATTTATTTGACGAAGAGATACGCTTGGTGCGCCGGAGCGCTGGCAGGTAGAGCCATTGATCATCGCTTTCAATGACTTTGGAATGGGTCAGCAGCGCGGTGCCCTCAACATCGCGCGGGGAATAGAAGACGGTGACGGAGCGGTCGCCATTACCTTCGCCTTCTTTTTCGCGCGTATCAATGCGCAGATCGCGTGTTGTGGTGCGCCCGCTCGGGTCGGCGAGGGTCATGGTGAGCTCCACTGTGGAGGTAGCGAAGCCCGCATCTGAAAGATCGTTGCGCTCTGCAATCGCAAAGCCTTTCTCTTGCGGTGTTTCGGCTAGCACGGGCGCAGTTAGAGTCAGTGCAGCGATCGCGGTGAGGGTAGATTTGAAGAGAGTCATGATTGGCTCCTATTGGGTTTGTCTGGGAGGAATTAGTCTGCAGCTAGAAGCTCGGGTTCGGCCGACCTCTCCGCGCGGCTTTTGCCAAAGGTTAGGAACAGGCTTGGCAGAAGCAGGAAATTGATCAGCATGGCGAAAATCACCGCGAGCGCAGTCAGCAATCCGAGGTCTGCATTCAGCTTGAACGAGGAAGTGACGAGGACGGCAAAGCCGGCGGCCAGGATAATCGTCGTGACAAAGATCGCGGCCCCTGCCGTGCGGAAGGCGTAGCGCACTGAGTCTTCAATCGTTTGGTCCTCTTCACGCCGCGCGCGCAGATATTTCGACAGGAAGTGCACGGTAAAGTCGACGACAAGGCCCACGGCCACCGCGCCAACGGCGGCGACAGAGAAACCGACTGTGCCCACCAGCAAGGCCCAAATTCCGAACGTGGTCAGGATGGGGAGCGCATTGGGCAGGATCGAAATTGCGCCCACAACAAGCGACCGGAAAGCAACCGCCAGAATGATGAAGATGGCGAGGATGAGATAGATGGCCCCTTCAAACATGGCCTGAATGTTCCGCTCCGCCACAAAGGAGAAGAGGACTTTTGAGCCCGTGGCGGTGTAGCCGTAGCCATTGCCATTTGCGTCCCACCAGACCTCAGTCTCGCTTAGAAAGGCTTTGGTTTCTTCGGTGGAAATATCCTTCATGGTCGCCGTGACGCGGGTGGATTGGCGGTCAATATCAACGCGGTCATTGAGGTCGAGGCCGCGCGGCAAGGAGAGCTCATAGACCAGAAGATATTGGCTTGCGAGCGTCTGATCATCCGGGATGCGATAGAAGGCCGGGTCATCCGCGTTCAGGTTCTTGTTCACGCGCTTCATGATGTCAGAGATCGCAAAGATGTGCGCCGTCTCATCCCGTTCGCGTAGCCAGTCGGCGAAGCGGTCGACGGTGCGCAAAAAATCTGGATCAACCACCGCGCCCGGGACGCTGGGATCAAGCACGAACTCGACCTGGTCTGAACCAAAATAAGGCTCTGTTGCGTCCAGCGCCTGGCGAAACTCTAGCGACTTATCGAAATAGCCGGACCATTGGTCGTTCAGAGTCATAGAAGGGATCATCGCTGTGGCCGCAAGGCTGAAGACGAGCGTGCCGATTAGAACTTGCTTTGGGCGCTCGATGACAAATTCGGCCATGCGGTCTGTCAGCTCGACGCGCTCCGTTCCCTCTTTGACGGCTTTGAACTTTAGCGGCAAAGCCGACAGCAGAGCAGGCAGGAAAGTGACGGAGAGAAGCCAGGCCGCGAAAATGCCGGCCGCGGAGATGTTACCCAGGTGGTGGAAAGGCGGGCTGTCGGAGAAGTTCAGTGTCAGGAAGCCGACAATTGTAGTGATCGACGTGATCATGATCGGGGTAAAGTTCAGCCCTGTTGAGGCAATGATCGCCTCACGCTTGGCCATCCCGTCGCGCATCTTGGTGCGAATGCCGCTGATCAAGTGAATGGCGTCTGCCACCGCAATCGTCAGAATGATCGTAGGTGCAGACAATGAAATCGGAGTCAGTTCAACGCCCGTCCAGCCGCCAATGCCCATGCCAAACAGGGTCGAAAGTGCAATCACTGTGAGGCTGGCTAACACAGCGCTGATCGAGCGCAAGGCGATGAACATCACGATCAGGATGAAGAGATAAACCAGCGGGATCAGCGTCGAGCTATCGCGAACGCCGGCTTCTTCGAACGCGGCGCTGAGGCTCGCCACACCGGTAATGTGGATCTCATTATTTGGAAACTCCGCTAAGACTTCAGCGCGAAGCTCACGGGCTTTTGCCGCGATGGTCGAGGCCGCCGTTTGCACATCGCCCGGCATTTGGACCACGGCATTGATGATCGTCGCTTCACCGTCGCGGGAGACAACAAATCCGTTGACCAGCGGTTCAGTGGTGGCCACGCTTTTGATATAATCGATACGCGTGGGCGAGAGCTCATCTGTACTCCAGAGCAGATCTTCAACGATCAGATCATTCTCCTCACCGACCGTGTTTTGAAAATTCGTGAGGCTGTCGACTCGCGACACATAAGGCAGCGTCCAGGAGAGGTATGTGAGTTTGTGAACGGCGCTCAGCGTCTCATCGTTATAGACATCGCCGCTGTTTGGAATGAGAACGAAAGCGACATTGTCTGGTTTACCGAATGTGCCCTGAGCTTGCTCGTTGGCGATGAAGTCTGGATTGTCAGCCCCGAAAAAGACGCGGTAATCGCCCGCGAATTTGAGTGAAGAGGCGCCATAAGAGACAGCAATAACGGCCAGAACTGTCAAAGGGATGAGCAGCCATCGCCAGCGTATGCTCCACTCAGCAGTCGATTGCCCCAGCGCGTCACGCCTTCGTTTTCCCAGCATATTGAGCTCCCGTTAATCCAAGTATGATACGTGATAGTATCATTGATACGAATTCGTATCTATATAGGTTTGGAGTTATGACAAGGGCGGCCTAGAAAAAATCTTACAAAGCCGCGATAAGAGAATGATGACTGAGACAGCGATCCCTGAATCAAAACCCGTTTCTCGCCTGGATACTGAAGAACGCATCCTCGTTGCCGCCCGCGAGCTGTTTCTGGAGCATGGGTTCTCAGGCGTTTCTGGGGACTTGCTGTGCAAGGCTGCTCGGGTCTCCAAGACCTCATTGTATAAGTATTTTGGCGACATGTCCGGCGTTCTCATCGCGGTTGTCTCTCGAGAGGGCGACCTGTTTGAACTGAATGTCGATACAGCGCCGCAAACTGAAGCGGCTTTTTGGGAAGAGCTCATCGGCTATGGAACGCGGCTTTTGAACTTACTCAACACGCCTTTTTGCATTCAACTTGACCGAACCATGCATGAAGAGGCGCGACGTAATCCAGGGCTTGCCAAACGTTTCTACGAGAATGCGTATGGCCGCGGTCATAACGATATTACCCAATTGATCACACATGGGATGGATCAAGGGTTTTTGAAGCATTCCGCAAGTGCCCGTGACCTTGCAGATCACCTCATTAGCATGTGGGAAGGTTTGCGCTTCGTCCGAACGCGACTGGGACTAAGCGAGCGACCTTTTGAGACCCCAGAAGGCTGGTCAAAACACTGCGTCTTCACGCTCTTTGATCTCTAAAGCAAGAAAGCCGGACGATAGTTGTGCAACCCCGTGCACTTTAGGTTGGCTGCGATTGCCTTTGGACGCGCGGGGCACTTTTCAGGTGGCGTCATCAATCGGCATTATGAATGGTGTCATACTTCGATTGCGCTTGCTCAACGGCATGCCAGTTCCTCTCGGCCCATGCTTTGAGGGCTTTGACGTGTGGCACGATTGTTTTGCCGAGTGCGGTCAGATCATATTCCACTCGAAGCGGACGCTCATCATGGAGGGTTCTGGAGACCAAGCCATCGCGTTCAAGATTGCGGGCCGTCTGCGTCAACATTTTCTGTGAAATACCGTCCAGCCGTCGCCGCAATTCACCAAAACGATGCGGCCCATCGGCCAGTGCGACAACGACAAGTGTCGACCATTTATCACCGATCCGTGCCATGAGCTGTCGCGATGGGCAAATCGCAAGAAATGCGTTGGGGTCCGACACGTATGGTTACTCCCAGGTACCTAATTGACGATAGAGACCTACTCTCGCATCTGTTTCTGAGATTTGCAAATCGGAGCATTTACCATGAAAATCGGAATACTTGGAGCCGGATCGGTCGCGCGCGCTTTGGCAAACCTTATCAGCGCTGCTGGTCATGAGACGCTTGTTTCAGAACGAACCCCCTCTGGTGATGCGGTCAGCTTTGCAGAGGCTGCGCAATCCGGCGAGATCATCATCATCGCTGTGCCTTATACTGCAACTGAATCCATGCTTCCTTCGCTTGCCAATGCCCTTGAGGGCAAGATCGTGGTCGATGCAACCAACCCTTTGAATGACGACTGGTCCCCGAAAATCCTTGGTGCGGAAACATCTGCGGCTGAGGAAATCGCCAGACTTCTGCCGGGTGCCCATATTGTCAAAGCCTTCAATACTGTGTTCGCTGACATCATGAAGTCCGACAAGCTCAATCGCCTTGGTGTTCCGGTTACGGGCTTTATTGCCGGGGATGATATCGGTGCGCGCGCCCAGATTGCGGGTCTTATCAAAGCCATGGGGCTCGCCCCGGTTGAGACCGGACCGCTCGCAACGGCGCGCTACCTTGAAGCCTTGGCGCATCTCAATATCGCCATTGCGGTGGGTCAGTCAGGCGGCACCGATGCAGCTTTCCTTTATCACCAAGCCGCAGGGTAGGAGACAGAAATGACCAAACGGCGTTTCGAATTTGATGTTTCGGGCAATCGTGTTGTGGGAGACTTGTATTTACCCGCTGGGCCGGGTCCGCATCCGGCCGCGATCGTTGGTGGTCCGATGACCAGCGTCAAAGAACAGGTCACAGGCGTTTATGCTAAAGCTCTCTCTGAACGCGGGATTGCGGCGCTCTGCCTCGATCACCGCCATTATGGCGAAAGCGCCGGGCAGCCTCGCCAGTACGAATACTATCCGCACAAGATCGAGGATTTGAAGGCAGGCCTGCAAGCCCTTGGCAAGCAACCCGATATTGACGCCGCACGCATTGGCGCAGCAGGTATCTGTCTTGGTGTGGGGTATTCGGTCTGGGCCTCTATTGATAACCCGCTGGTTAAATCGATTGGCGCCGTTGTTGGCTATTATCGTGATGTCCCAGCCATGAAAGCGAGTGATCCTGCTGGCTTTCAGGCGAAAGTCGATCAGGGTCGTGCGGCGCGTGAGCAGTTTGAACGAACTGGCGAGGTGTTGACCATTCCAGCGGCAGCACTTGAGGGCGATGCGGCCATGACGCTGCAATCGACATATGATTATTACGCCACGCCGCGCGCCGGTGTGTCTAATTATACAAATGCGTTTGCGGTTATGTCGCGTGAGTATTTCCTGCGGTTTGATGTGCAATCGGCCGCGCCCAAGGTTCATGTGCCAATGATCATGATGCATAGCGAAAATGCGCTTTCGCCGAACTGGGCTCGAAAATTCTATGACACATTATCCGGCGAGAAGACGATCCACTGGGTCGACGGTCCGAACCAGACAGCGTTCTATGACGCGCCTGAACTCGTGAATGAGGCGGCTGGCCTGCTTGCAGCGCATTTTCACAAAACCCTATGACTCGGTTCGAACAGAGGTAAAAATCTGCCGTTCCTATCAGCCAGCGAGAATTGGCATCCGATTGAATCGCCAGCACTATTACGAACGCTCGGAGACTCTGAAATGCGAGCAAAGGCGGTCATAAGAAAATGTAGATAAATCTCCGATGGTCAAATCGTCTGCTTCCGACTCAAATTCCTAAAAGCAGACGCTTCGCTGTGCTGCGCAGTTCATTTATTCCCCTATATGGGAAATAGAGGAAGACGATCTCGCTCAAGACTGACCGCACCTCCCCCAGTCTTTGCTGATGCATGGACGGGCTTGCGCTCAAAAATTGACCCACTAATTGGACAAATATAGAGATTAGCGGCGCCTTTCTGGCTGCTTGTGAACAATATCGAGACATATATATGGAAAATTGGATGGCAATTCGTACGGCCCTCTATGTCGCCCGGTTGGGGACTGTGAGTGCGGCCGCGAAGGAATTGAAAATACATCGGGCGACCATTATTCGGCACATTGATGAGCTTGAACAGGAAGTCGGTGGCAAGCTTTTTCAGCGTCATGCGCGTGGTTATCACTTGACTGAAGCGGGCGAAGATTTTCTCAGCGTTGCGAGCGCGACGGAAGACCAATTGGTCGACTTGGCTGGCCGAATTCGAGGCAAATCCAGCCAAGTTGTTGGACAACTTATTGTCACCTCTGTCGAAATTATGGATGACTATTTATTGCCAGCTATACGGCAATTCCGGACTCAGCATCCAGAAACGCATATCACGCTTCAAATCGGAAACTCCGTGCTGAACCTCGAATATGGAGAGGCGCATGTTGCGATCCGCGCCGGTCGCAAGCCCAGCCACCCCGACAATGTTGTGCTGCCCTTAATGACAATGGAGACCGGGCTTTATGGACACCGTTCTTACCTGGATCGCCATGGGACCTTTCATGGCGTTGATGACATCCCAAACCACTGCTTTATCGGTGATACAAATGAAAAGACCGAGGTCCCGTTCCGCGTTTGGATGCAGAAGGCTGTCCCCCCTGAAAATATTGCATTTGTAAGCAATAAAAGCAGCGTTCAAAGAAAAGCGGTCCATGAGGGACTCGGGCTAGGCTTCCTGCCAAAAGACCAAGCTAAAATGAACCAAGACCTGATCGAAGTTATGCCTTCTATGCGAAGTTGGACGACAAAATTCTGGATTACAACACATGTCGACTTGCATCGGACCGGAAAGGTTCAGGCATTTCTCGCCTTGTTGAAGAACACCTTTCCAAGGAGCGCGCCAGACTCCATTCCTGAACCATTGGCAGTGCGCGACTAGGCGCACTCCCCCTGCGCATGGATGCACCTTGTGAGGAGCACATCCTCGAGGCACTCTCCAATACAAGTGCGAGAACCGCGCGGACCTCTCCAACGCCCGCTCTGTGCAATCACGTCGTCAAAAGGGCCATTTAATATGCTGAAGAAATGGTGCGTTTCTATCCTCGCGAGTGGCGTGCTGAGTGCCCCGGTTGTTGCCGAGTGTCCGCCCCCCATTTCTACGTCCGAGATTGAGGTTTTCCCGAGTGCGCAGAGCCTACCGGAGAACCTGCTTCGGTTTTATCTCTATTTCCCGCGCTCGATGAGCAGAGAGATTGCGAGTTCAGACATTCTTCTCGTAAATCCCGAGGGCCTCGAAATCACCCAAGCATTTTTACCGATGCGATTTGAATTATGGTCACCTGATCGGCGCCGCCTAACGCTCATTTTAGATCCCGGTCGAGTCAAAACAGGCCTGCAGTCCCATAATGCTCTTGGCCGAGCCTTGACCGCAGGCGAAGGTTTCGAACTTCGAGTGCCAGGCACTTTAAAGGATTCAGAAGGATGCGGTCTTTTGGCAGACACATCGTTTGATTTTTCCGTGCGCCCCGCAGACCTCCAACCGCCAGCGCCGAAGACCTGGTCCATAGCGGTTCCCAGCGCAGAAACACGGGAAGCGCTAAAAGTCGACTTAGGCCGTCCGCATGACCATCTTTCGCTGGCCTTCCGAATACGCGTCAAAACGCGAGAGGGTCAGTCCATTGCCGGTCGGATCGGCTTTGAAGCCAATGAAAGCGTTTGGACATTTGTCCCGCGCGACAATTGGAAGCCAGCGCCCCACAGCATCGTGATTGACGAACGCTTAGAAGATTTGTCGGGCAATAGACCCGGTGTGGCATTCGATCGTCCGCCCGGTACACAGATTGAAGAATGGGCAAGAGAGCTCACTTTTACACCGCGCCCGTGACAGAGGGCAAGTTCGCTTCAACCCATTCCTAATTCGTGGATCACCACATCTAGATCTCCGCCTGATCGCTCATACAGAGCAACCACTTGGGCTCTGAGTTCAAGCGCTAACCAGATGGTGTTTCCGTTCTGCTCTATTGCGAGATCGATGACTTGGTGATGATCGCCGACCCGCATGACCCGCCAAATCACGAGAACGTCTTCCAGCGACTCTCTATGGATGACCGTTTGGACAATGCAATCGCGGTGATTACGATCAAATGATTTGAGTATGTCGGCGCTCAGCTTCTCTCCGCCTTGAATATTGTCGTAGATGGTTTCCAACAAATAGGTGTTCAGAGAGCCTGCAAAGACGTGAAGGTCGTCTGCGGTCACACGGGCGGCATATTTTCCGAGTGTAAATTTCGCAATGGATTGCGTATCCACATTCGCGCGCATCAACTTATGCAGCTCAGGATCGTCGCGCGCTGGGTCACGATTGATCGAGGCGAACATGTCTTCAAGGGTCCCACCGATAAACTCTTCGCAGCGCTCATCAGCCTGCGCGATCGGTGCCAAAAAGGTCAGGGCAAACGCACTCAAAATCAGTCTTAAAGGTCGAATTCGAACCATACTAACCACCCGCAATTCTATTCTTGACAAGAAACGAAACACCTGGTCGTTCGCAGTATTCAGGAATATTTGTTGCGCGAAACCACCTCAAATGCGCACAATGTGTGCGCATTTGCGTCAAATAACTGATTGATCTTTGGCATCTGTTCGCTCAGACAAGCCGTTCGGGGTATTTTTGTAATTTGCTGAAATAATTGAAAAAATACGGAGCACTGGCTGACATTGCGACCACCCAGGGGACCCTTTTTTCGCCGAGACCCATCACCGTCTGAGGCGCGCATGCGTGAGATCGATCACCTCAATCGACAGCTCATCGCTTGTCCCGCCTGCGATGCATTGTGGGAACGCCCTAAACTTGCGCCCAAGGAGCAAGCCAAGTGCAAACGATGTCACGCGACGATTTTGACCAATAAGCACCGGAGTGCCGAGCGCACCGTGGCGTTCATGGTCGCAAGCCTCGTCCTGTATGCGGTCGCTATCAGCTTCCCGTTCATGCGCATGGAGCGCTCTGGCTTGTCGAACGAGATTTCGATCATCGATGCCGTCGCGATCCTGGCGAACAACTCAATGGTGACCTTGGCGATCATTTGCGCCGGACTTATTCTCGTCTTCCCGCTGGCGCGTATTATCTTGCTTTTATTCGTCGGGCTCAGCTTGTTTCGTAAGCAATCGACGGCGCGCCCACACGCCTTATCGTTCAGGTTCGCGCAAATGCTTGAGCCCTGGACCATGGCCGAGATCTTCATGATCGGTGTGATTGTCTCTCTGGTTAAAGTCGGAAAGCTCGCGGACATCTATCTCGGGCCCGCCTTTTGGGGGATGTCGGCTTTAATCGTCATTATGGCCTTTGGGGCCTCGGCCGTTTGTCGTGACACGATCTGGAACGACATTCGGAGCGTGCCATGAAGACCGCAAAAGATGCTGGGCTGGCGCGCTGCCAATCGTGCGGCACGCTCACCGATCAACCGGGCGAAAAATGCGTGGTCTGCGGCGCCAAGACCTATGTCAGGCGACCGAAGAGCTTACAATATGTCTGGGCCTTCTGGTTTGCAGGTGTGATCGCTTACATTCCCGGCAATGTCTTGCCCATCATGATCACGCAATCTGTTGCCGGGGACAGTCCATCGACGATTATGGGCGGCGTGATCACGTTGATCCATCATGGCAGCTTTGAAATCGCCGCTGTGATCTTCATTGCCAGCATCGTTGTTCCCGTCTCAAAATTCATTACGATTGCTTGGTTAGCGCTGTCCATTCAGCGTGGCTGGGCCCTCAGCGAACATCGTCGGCATTTCGCACATGAAGCGGTCGAGTTAATCGGACGATGGTCAATGATCGATGTATTTGTGGTCGCGGCGCTCGCTGCACTGATCCAAGTTGGCGCATTGATGTCGATCTTGCCAGGCGCCGGAGTCAACGCGTTTGCTCTGTCCGTTATCTTTACGATGTTCTCCGCGATGAGCTTCGATCCGCGACTGATTTGGGACGGCAGCACGCCAGAAGGGGAGGCTGAACATGGCGAACAATGAGTTTGAAACGCCGGAGATTAAAAGCGAAGGGCGGGGCGGCATATCGGTCGTCTGGATCGTGCCAATCATTGCCGCGCTGATCGGTGGGGCGGTGGCGTATCGATCCATGGCCAATCAAGGCCCGCTGGTCGAAATCGAATTCGAAGCGGCGAAAGGCATCTCTGCCGGAAAAACCGAGATCAAGCACAAGGATGTCGTGATCGGCATCGTCGAAGAATTGAAATTTGCGGACGGCTTGGGGAGCGTCATTGTTTCGGCCAGACTAGACCCTGAAATCGAGCCTTATCTCGGAGATACCACCGATTTCTGGGTTGTCAGCGCCAATATCTCGGGCACGAATTTTTCCGGCTTGAGCACCATTTTGTCCGGCTCTTACATTGAAGTGGACTGGTCGGGCACGCCGACCGAAAGTCGCCGTAAGTTTGAAGGATTAGAGAAACAACCGCTGACACCGCCAAGCGCTGAAGGGCGCCACCTGAAAATGCGATCGTCGCGTGCCGGCTCCGTCAATGTCGGCTCGCCTGTCTATTTTCGCGGCATTCAAGTGGGGCGCATAGAAAGCCGTGAGCTGAGCAGCGACAATCGCGCGATTGAGTATTCGCTCTTCATCGAGGCGCCGCATGACGCTTTGGTGTCCCGGGCGACGCATTTCTGGAATGTGTCCGGAATCAGTCTTGAAACCAGCACTGACGGGCTTTCCGTCAATTTTGCCTCTGTGCAGTCGCTGTTAGGCGGCGGCATCGAATTCGGGGATATCGGAATCGATGTCTCAAACGCCCCTCTGGCTGACGATTACGTGTTTACGCTGTTCGACGATCAAGAAGCCGCGATCGAAAATCAGTACGTAAATCCAGACGAGGCTGGCGTCTTATTCTTGGTCGCGTTCGACGATTCTGTCGCTGGCTTGGAACCTGGCGCTCCGGTTGAATGGCAAGGCATTCGCATCGGCACCGTCAATGATCTGAGGCTCGACCTGACGGGCGCGCCTGGCTCGCAAATTGTCAATGTGGTGATCGAATTGCAACCGAGCCGGATCGGGCTCGCTTTTAGCACAATTGAGGAAGGGCAAGCCTCCATTCAGGACTGGGTCAATTCAGGCATGCGCGTGCGCCTGGCGACCGGCAATATCCTAACTGGAAAGAAGCTGATCCGCTTTGTCGACGGCGTCGGGACGGATCGCTTCACTGTCGATTTCAACGATCCAATGCCGCGTTTACCGACCGCGCCATCAGAGCTGAACGCGATTACACAGGATGCTGAACAATTGGTCCAAAATTTATCCCAACTCCCGCTCGAAGATCTGGTTGTCTCAGCCGTCCGATTGCTCGACAATACGAACGCGCTGATTGCAAATCCAGATCTCCAGGACCTCCCTAGAGGGCTCAACTCGACGCTCGCGTCTTTTGATAGTGTGGCCGTGCGATTAGATGCCGCCAGTCAGAATCTGCCGCAGCTCGTCGATAACCTGAATCAAATCGCGGATGCGGGCGAAAGTACTTTGAGCGGTCTCTCGCCAGACTCGCAGCTTTACGTGAATTTGTCCGGCGCCGTGCGAGACCTGCGTGATGCTGCGCGGTCTTTGTCCGCGCTCGCCGCCAGACTTGAAGAACAACCCAATGCGCTGCTCACGGGGAGGAATTGACCCATGCTCATCCATCGCTTGCTGATCGCCGTCGGTTTATCAGCTTACACGGCATCCTGCTCGTCCGCACCTGATCCCATTCTTTATACATTGGCAGATCAGAATCTGCCCGCGAGTTCGATCACCAGTGACCAAATCATAGGGCTTTCAGAACTCAACTTGCCAGCATATGCGCGCAATCAGCAGATCACGACGGCGGTTTCGCCGTATCGGATCTCAGAAGATGATAACCATCGTTGGGCAGCGCCGCCAAGCGAAGCGCTCACCGCAGCTCTATCAAAAGCTTTAGAGAGCAGTTCTAGCAGCACGGTTCTTCAGCGCCCCTACCCGAGCGGCGTGCGCCCAAATATCCGCTTATCAATAACATTCGATCGTCTTTTAAGAGGGGTCGATGGCGATGCGGAAATGAGCGGACAATACCTTATTCAATCCGAAGAACGTGCCGCAGAAATCAAGCGTTTCTCAATTTCAATCCCGAGCGCGGACGACGACTATGAGGCCTATATGTCAGCACTGAGCCGCGCTTTGGCCGAGCTCGGAACGCAAATTGCCGCTGAACTCGAAACGGATTTAGCAGACTGAGACGCAAGCTTTAAACAAAACTGGATTTCTCCGGCGCTTGGTAAGCGAACGGATCCTTGGCGGTTTTAAACCCTTCTACGCGCTGTCGGAACAAGTCCGGCGCCTGTGCGGATTGAGGGGCGGCGAGGGCGCCAATCGGGTTCATGCCTCTGGCGTATCGATAGCCGGCATCGCCCTGACGCTGAGCAAACAAGACCGGCAGGAAATTCTCGAACGTGCCGACTTCTATCGTATTGTGTAAGTGCCAGGCGGCAAAGAATTCCGGAGAATATTCTTTCGTCAGCCGGGCGTTGAACGCGCGGATCAGCGGATTGTTTCCGGTGGCGCCGATCACCACTTCGTAATGGTAATGCACGCCAATCAGATTGCCGTCGACGACAACATCTTGGAAGTGAATGCGCAGGCACATCACTTTACCTATAACCGGCAAGCTTTTGCCCATCGCCCATCCATCTGACGCGCAATAGAAAATCGTCAAAGCGGTATCGACAGGGTATTTTAGCGCATAGGTATTGAATTGCATGGCTTCGCGAATGTGAATTTTTGCCCCCGCTTGCGAAATCCCATTCGGGCCCAAATTACCAGAAAGCGACGCGCTACAATGGTCCGATGGATGCCAGAGCAAATACCCTGCAACGGTTTGGGCTTCATAACCCGGAACATCCTCCAAAGTGACGCGCAGGTTCGGAAAATTCAAAAACCACCAATAGATCATCTCGCTCGTCACGCCCCTGAGGAGGGAGTGGTTCAAGACCACGCAAAATTGCCCATTCGGTCGTTCAATGATCTCAAATTCAGTTGAATGTGTCGGCTTGAGCGACCACCCAAAATCGCGTTCGATTGGCATTGCAAACCCAGCCATTGTTTTCACCACTCGCTGTTAAACACACACCTTCTGTTATCGTGAAACGCCTGCCCCTGACGTTCACCAAAGTTAAGTTGGGCGAAAATTTTTCCTGAACCGGCTAAGGCCTTGCGGCGTAATTCCCAGAAAACGGGCAATATATTTGTCTGGCACTGTTCTCACCACATGATCATATCGATCGACTAAAAAGCGATAGCGGGGTTCAACATCTCTCATCGTCTTGATGCAAATCAGGTCTTTATCGAACAAGAGTGTTTCGAGCACCATCTCACGCCAATATCGACTGAGCAGGCCGTCCGACATAAAAGCATCACGAAACATCGCGAACGGAATCTGCACGCCCTTAAAGTCGCTCATCGCGATGAGGGCGTCAGAACTCGCGTTTTGATGCCAAGCAGAAGTAAGGTTTGAACATAATTGTCCGCGCTCAAAGAAGCGGGCGATGTGTTGTTTTCCGTCCGGCGTAGTTTGGATAGACGCTGCGACGCCTTCACTGACAAAGATTAGATGTTGGGTGACCACCGCGCTGTCCAATAAAATTGTCCCACGGATCGCAGCAATTGGTATCAAGTGTTCACGTAAACTTCGCCATTCCGTATGGTTTAGATGATGTCCATATGAAGCCAAATGGTCCTGAAAGATCGCAAACATTGAGTTCATCTTCAGATCGTATTCTTTATTTACCGAACGGGCCAAAGGGGTGGACGAAATCAGATCGCGAAAAACCGATCCCGAATGTGGTGGAGTGTTTTAGAACGGAACGCCGTCTAGCGTTCCCATTGCGCCTAGGCGATAACGTTGATCGGCGGCTTGGATAGCTTCGGGACTGTCCAAGACGTAACTGCCTCCAAACACCAAGGGCTGGGGCGCCGGCTCCCCGCCGAGCAAGAACAGCTCCGCTGGCTCAGACGACTTGTTGGCCAAACTAAATTCAGTCACGCCGGAGACCAGTCGGATCATTCCACCTTCGGGCACATGATCGCTTTCGTCGAGCCATACCCCGTCCTCAGCACTGATGACATAGAAAGCGTATTCATGCTTGGTGTTCGGAAGTTGCAACAGAGCGCTTGAATTTCGATGCAATGAGACATGAGCCATTATTGACGGCAGGGCCAAGGATAGCGGTCCTTTCTGCCCCTCTAAGTCTCCAGAAATCAGGTTGAAATCTATACAATCTCGGTTCCAGCGCGCCATCTCTTCAGCCTGAAATGCTCTATAGTCCGGCGCATCGTCTTGCTGTTCGATTGGCAAGCGAGCCCAAATTTGCAAGCCATGCATTGTGCTGGCCCGGTCCACCAGGTTACGCTCTGTGTGCAGAATTCCGCGCCCTGACTTCATCCATTGCGCGCCGCCAGCCCCAATCTGACCGATATTGCCGAGGCTGTCAGTATGTTCGTTCGCGCCATCGATGAGATAAGTCATCACCTCAATGCCCGCATGTGGATGCGCCGGGAGTTTGCCCGGTGGGGCTGGAACTGGTCCAAAGTGATCGAGCAATACGAACGGGCCAACGCTTTTCACCTGGCCTATAGGTAAAGGTCTTCGTACTTCGACTGGACCAACATATGAGGTGGGGGCGGGCCAACTTACATGTCGGGAATGTTCAAAAGAAACCATGCGGGACCTCCTGTGGTAATTCTAACTTCAACGAAAACGGGCGACTAGCGCGCCGAAAGCGCATTCAATGTGCACTAGAGCACGCAAGGTCTATGCATTGCTTCCCGGCATCTCATCAGCCCGTCGGCATCACTTTGGCGTCCATGTCGGTATCGAACTTACCTATAAAACCAGCGTCTTTCAGGCAGTTCAGAAACGCTGTGACTTTCGGGCTTCGATGCGTATCCATATGCGTGACCATCCAGCTATTGGTCTCATAATGCGGTATTGGGAGGTTTATACGCTGGATCTCTGGATTGTTATGGGCGATGTGATCACCTGTGCTCCCGATTGCAAGACCTTCATGAACCGCGCGCCAGACGGTTTGTCGCTCATTGCTGGAAAACACGATATTCTCCTTAGGCACGTTTTCACGGATCCAGTCATTGGGCAGGGAATACAAGTCTTCCGAGAGCAGTGCGAAGCGATGAGCGGGAATATCTGAGAGCTCGCCGGGATTTCCATATTTGTCGATGTAAGACCGATGAGCATACAATCTGCCATAATATGACAGCCATGGCATCACAACATAGTCTGGGATTTCGGGCTTTGGTCCAAAGGAGAAGCTTATGTGTGCTTCGCCAAGTTCCATTCTCGGCATTTTCGTTACCGCGTCATGCCGGACTGAGATATTCGGAAATCTATTTTGAAACTCTTGAACGGCAGCCACGACAGTTGGCGCGGATCCGTAAGGTGTCGCGATAATAAGTTCACCCTCAATCTTTTCATCACCCAGTTTGCAGAGGCCGACAAATCTTGCGGCTTCATTTTCGATCATCTCAGCCGACCGCACGAGCGATTCCCCGAAATCCGTCAGCGAATAGCCTTTGGAATGTCTTCGGAAGACTTTTCGGCCGAGTTCGCTCTCAAGCAAATCTACGCGCCGCATAATAGTGGCCCGGTGAACACCTAAAGCCGCAGCGGCCGCTGAAACAGTCCCCAGCTTCGCGATAAAATATGCGGTCCGTATTTCAATCAGCAAGCTCATATGAGTTATATAAGCAAACTAGTTTACATCAGAAACGCCGCACAAGATGACAGTACATGCGCAAAAATGCACAGTCGATGCGTGTCAAGCCGCACTAAAACCATGCCGCAAATGCGCGCACTCTGTGTGCACGTCATTCGGTATATGTCCCCCCCATTTCATGTCTACGATGAACCAGAATTCCATGGAAAAAAGGGTCAACTATGTTTTCCGTTTTAAAGAGCTCCGCTTTGAGCCTATCTGCGTTCACCTTAATGGTTTCTGCCTGCGCACAACAAGCGCCAGAGACCACGACAACAGCCGATATGGGACCACCTCCAGTTTCACTGACGGTGCTTGAGTTTGGCGGACCGAACACGCTGTTCGCGGCCGATGAGGTTCAGAACAAAATCTACGCGCTCGAATTGGGTGATATTCCCGACGAAACAGGAAACCTGGACTCGATACCATATAATCTAGTTGGCTTTGGGAGCCAGTTGGCGACGTTTCTAGAAGTCAGCCCGTTTAACATCGTGTATCACGACCTGGCGGTTCATCCCGTCACTAAGGCCGCTTTCATTTCAATATCGGTTAAAGGCGAAGGCGAAGACCTCTCGGCACTGGTGATGGTATCCCCGCAAGGCGAGATTACGAAAGTGGATGAGGACTCGCTTAGGTTCACTAGCATTGATATATCGGAGCCTGCCGACCCCGATATTACCTTCTGGCGGGATATCCCTGCGCCAGCCCTGTCGGTCACAGACTTCGAATACGATGATGGCACGCTCTATGTCGCTGGGCTGTCGACAGGTGAGTTTGCATCGACGCTTCGCAGCGTTGAATATCCGTTCCAGGACGGCGTGGAAACGACCAGCATTGAGATGTTCCACACCGCACACAATCAAAATGAAACGCGGGCACCGATCCGGGCCATGGCGATGGTCGAAGTCGGCGGCGAGAAGACCATGGTTGCAGCCTACACATGTACACCATTGGTCACTATTCCCGCAGATGCGCTCGAGGATGGCGCTCACGTTGTCGGAAAAACCGTTTCTGAGCTCGGTTATGGTAATCGTCCGCTCGAGGTCCTTTCACTAACCGCCTACAATATGGAACGCCAACCCGAAGAATTCGTCTTGGTTATCAATCGCGAGATGAGTGCCAATCTCATCAAGGTTGATGATTTTGCTGATGCGCCTGCGCTGAATGAGGCTTTCAAAGGTTTGGGAGACACGCTCGGCGTTGAGGGTACTCATGTGCCATTTGCCGGCATCTTGCAGGCAGACGATCAGGACGCGCAATTCATTTTGACGCTGCGGAGAAATATCGACACAGGCGACGTTGACCTGATCTCGTCTATGAAAGGCGTCTATTTCCGACTCTCCGACTTTGTCAGCGAATATACCTTCCCTGACTATACCTATGCGGAAAACCAAGTCGGCACACAGATGTTCCATAACATGCTGAAACCCCTCGAAGGGTTCCCAGAACTGACCATCGAATAAAGCCTAAGCAAAACCGCCGGCCCCAAACGTTTGGGGTCGGCGATCGCTCTCAATCATCACCAATTTGTCTTCTGCCTGGGTAGAAGTCCAGATCAATCTATGGAGACGATCGCATGATTACAAAAACCAAATCTACTACTCTTCGAAGAGGTTTTTCGATTGCCGGACTCAGCCTATTCGTGGCGTGCACTCAATCGCCACTCAGTTCTTCAGCAGAGTCGTCGCAATCTGCGGACGCACCGACCGCGGGTATTTCTTATGCCAGCTATGCCTCCCCAAACGAACAAATGGCGGCGCGTGAAGCGCTACTCTCTCGCCCTGCTGGCACCGTCGAATGGTCGGCGCGCATCGCTTATACCGATGGCGAGATCTATAATCCGGCGACCGGAAAAATGGATAAAGTCCGGCTCCGCTCCTATCAGGGCGAAGGGGTAGATCCCGACGTTTCATTTGTCCCACCCGCGATCAATCTGCGACCCGGCGACACGTTCTTATTCAATCTTGAGAATGACCTGCCAGCCGACGATCCATCCTGCGTGGATCATGGCGATGTCAATGTCCCACACTGCTTCAACAGCACCAATATGCATGTGCATGGCTTGTGGGTGAGCCCGTCCGGCAATTCGGACAATGTCCTGGTCCGGCTAACGCCCGGCGCGACGTTCACGCATGAGTACAATATTCCAGCCGATCACCCGGCGGGAACTTTCTGGTACCACCCGCATCTACATGGCGCGACGGCGCTGCAAGTCAGTAGCGGAATGGGCGGTCCTTTGATCATTCGGGGTGATCGTCTGCCCGGGGCCGAGCATACTGGCGATATCGATACATTGCTCCGTTATCCGGACGGATCCCCGCTCGGCGAGCGCATTGTGACGCTGACGCAAATTGCTTATGCCTGCGGCGACCGCGATGATCTGGGCATGATTGATATCAAAACCGATGCCGAAGGGTTTTGGGTGTGTGACGAAGATGATGTCGGCATGGTCGAAGGGTATAATCAGTTTGGCATGTACGAGAATTTCGACACGCCGAGCGGCATCCCAGAAATCGCCACGCGATGGCAAGTCTCCGGACGGCACACGGCTCTAAACGGGCGCGTCATGCCGACAATTGACGGTGTAAAGACGGGTGAATTTGAACGCTGGCGGTTCATCCAGGCCGGCGTCAGCGGGTCCATTTCGGTCAGCTTCCGCAAGTTTGAAGGATCCGTCGCCGACTATGATGGGGGCGACAGCGCAGAGCGGGCGTCCTTTGTGGGCGATCAATGCACGGGTCCTGAAGTCGATCAATTCTCGATCGCTTTGGATGGCCTGACCCGAAGCCGCGTGAATGTTCAGCAAAGAACCATGCTGCATCCGGGCTATCGCGATGACGTGCTCGTTTCCTTCCCGGAGCCAGGCCTCTATTGCATGATCGATAATGATGCCCCGAAGAATGAGAATATTCGGATGCAAGAAAAGCAACGCCAATTGCTTGGCTTTGTGCAAGTAAGCGGCGAAGCTCGCCCGGATCTGCCTGACACGCCGAAAGAGCAATTGCAGGACTTTATGGTCGCTGCGGCGCAGGTCCATATGCCCGAGCAGGTTCGAGAAAAGATTGCGGAAGACGTGTCTGGCGACATTATTAGTCTGGCCTCATTCGTCGCTCACAAGAGCTTGATCGACGTCGAACTGGACGGCACACAGACCCTCGGCTTTGACACTTTCATCAATGAAGAAGCCCCGCCGTCGCCGGGTGGCGCGCAAAACGAGTTTGTTGTCGGCAACTTGGATCTAGAGTCTGGCCCGCTGCCAAAGCTGATCGATGCTTCGGAATATGAAATGGGCCGCATGGATCGCTCGCTCATCCTCGGCAATGTCGAGGAATGGACCCTCGCGGCGTTCACTGAAGGCCATCCCTTCCATAAGCACGTCAACCCGATCCAGATCGTCAGCATTATTGATCCTGATACCGGCGTTGATGTCAGCGCGTTTGAGTCGGGCTCGGTCTATGCCGGGCTCAAAGGACAATGGAAAGACACGGTATTCCTGCCGACGAATCTGTTTGGCGCGCCATATACCGTGACCGTGCGCACCCAGTATAAGCGCTATATCGGCACGTTCGTATTGCACTGTCATATCCTCGATCATGAAGACTTTGGAATGATGCAAGTTTTGGAAGTTGTGATGCCCCCCCAATCAAGCCCTATGGCACATGGGGGCACCAATCACAGCACAGAGCACTAAGTTCCCCCAGAGAGAAGGTCCCACTTAGCTCTGTATTGTGGCTTCAGCACGTCTCCCCCACGCCTGTGCTGAGCCAATCTTAAACCCCGCGCCGCTTTCTGTCCCTTGAAGCTGCGCGGTTTTTTTTGCTGGATTTGTATAGGCTTTTTTTAACCGCTAAAAATCGAACCGCGCTTGCGCGGAAAGCCGCGAACCTTCGCCGGTCAGGCCGCTGACGACCTCTCTATCGGCATAGACATATTCTACGCCAAAGGTTGCATTTTTAACCGGGGTCCAAAACAGATTGACGGCAAGCGAGGAGCCGCCATCTGTTGCTGTTTCGCTGGAGCCTGTGGGCGAGTCAAACTCAAGCGCGCTGATCTTAAAGCTCGAGCGTAGTGAATTGCTCCACCAGTGCTGATAAGAAAGGTGTCCGGCAAGGATACCTGTCGCTTCAACGGAGCCATCGTCAGAGACGACGCCCTCAAGACCAACATTCGCAAGCGTTGCGTAATAGTGAGCAAAACCCTCACCGCCTTGAAACGCAAATGCCAGATTATTATTCTCACCGAAGGCCGGGAGATTGATCCGCCCCGAAAGATTCAAGCCGCCAGTATACACGCTGTCGCTCGTAGATTCCAATTGCAGACCAAGGCCCGCAAGTCGGACCCGCCCCCAGGGCTGTGTATACTCAACATAACCCGTCACATTTGGTGTTGAGTCGGAGGCGAGCAGCGCACTGTCACCCGACAGGTCGCCAGCCGGATCTTCAAGGCCGACCGCAACTCTCCAACTCTCGTTTAAGTCCGTACGCCATCTAATCCCTGGATTGCGGACGATCGGAACAGCAAAGGGGGTGTTCGGCCCTTCTGGGGAGGCTGCAATGTCCACAAACTGAGACCAGTATTGGCCCACATAGAGCCCACCAACCCCGGCCGCTGCATGCCTCAAGACAGGCGTGTAGTTATTTGTTGTGCTGTTTCCAGAACCAAAAAAGTCGATCTCTAGAAACGATCGGAACTCACCCAACCGTGTTTGATCGCGCACATCCAGGTTGAGCCGTGTATATCGCGCATGGCTGCGAAAGACTTGCTCTCCATCGCTTGTCGATCCATCCAGCGGAATGGTGCGCAAGTTCAATGAATCCGAAAAGCCGAGGCTATCAAAATCGTATCCCATATCGGCCTGTACATAGCCGCCAATCCGCATCGATGCGGTTGAGCCAGGCAATGTGATAGAGCTTTCAAAATCCCCTGCCGTAACAATAGCATCGTCGGGTACGCGGCCGACTTCATATCGCCCGGCATCTATCGAGGTGTCGACGGTCTGCCCGTCTCGCGAGGTCACTTCTGATCCGCCGGGTTCGATTTCGATCAAGGCGTCTTCGGACCGAGGCTCCATCTGAATTTGCGCTTTAAGTTGATCGATCTGGCCAGCTTGAGCTTCGACCAAGTCTGCAAGCGCGTCGATTTGCGCTTTCAGAGCTTCAAGATCGTCTTCTTGCGCAGAGGCAATTGGAATTGCCCCAACCGAGTGCGCGCAAAGCGCGATCAGGATCACTTTCAAAGAAGGATTATGTTTAGACACCTGCCCAACTAAGCGAAGGATGGGTCCTTCTTTCACCGTCTTATTCGATAAAGGCTTCATGCTGCACTCCCCGCTGGACTCAATGCGTTTGGATAACAGCAGCTCATACCGAAAGGCCGGCGTAAACGCGCACTCATGCGCATTCAGTGTTCAGACATTAAAGTAGAGGTCTGCGACGGATTTAGCTAAATGTTCACAACGTCAAAAAGGCGACGCGGTGTGAAGAAAAAGGTTCAGATTACCATTTTCAGATTTTTGGTCGCTTCAATTTTTGGCTTGGCAGCATACGCATTTTTTGAGCGGGCCACCATGGAAACAGAGGTAGAGGATAACCTCGACGAACTGATCGAAAATTCGATGTGCACCTCGCGCAGTTAAGTCTGTCACTCCCCGAAAAAACACCTACCCACAATCACTGCAACTTGGTCGAGTAGATCTGTCGCGATACCTAGTTCAAGGATATCAAAACTTCCTGCGCTCATTAATAGGATGAGTGCGCCAAATGTCGCCATTGAAGTTAAAATCGTTGCGTCCGCTTTTTGCTCGCTTTTCGGAATCTACGAGCGACCGTAGTGGGGCGAGTTTAGGCCGCTTGAAAACTGGCCCTCATGTCTATTCTACGCGGCAATCGACAGAGAAAAGCGCCGTCGCGCGTAGTCCTCTGGGCTTCTTATTTTCCAAAACAAGCGTTGCGCCATGCGCGCTCAGTAACGCGCGGGCGATGGTGAGCCCTAAGCCGCTGCCGCCGGTTTCTCGGTTTCTCGACGACTCGACGCGGTAGAATGGGTCAAAAAGGGTCTCGAGATCGTCTTCGGCAATCCCCGGTCCGTCATCTTCAATGTGAATCAGGAGACCGCCCTCCTCAATCTGTGTCCGCAAAAATGCACCATCGGCATAGCGGGTCGCATTGTCGATGAGGTTGGTGACGGCGCGCTTCAGCGACCTTTGATCGGCCGCGATCCAGAACGGCTCGTCGCAGATTTGGGACGGCACATCGTATGGCAGCGCGCTGATCGTGGTGCGTAGAAACGCATTCAATTCAACAAGTTCGAAGCTCTCTGACGGTTGTTCAGCGCGCGCGTAAAGCAGCATATCGCTGATCAGATGCTCCATGGTTTGGATATCGTCATTGAACGCTGCGCGGGTCTCTGCGTCGATTTTGTCCAAGCGCAATTTGAGGTGGGTCAACCCGGTTCGAATGTCGTGCGCAAGCGAGGCCAGCATTTGCGAGCGCTCGGTCAGCAGCTTTTTGACGCGCGCCTGAGACGCATTGAGCGCGCGCGCGACACGGCGAATATCTTCGGTGCCCTGCTCCTCGATCTCATCGACTCTCGAGGTTGAGCCAAGATTGAGCGCCGCGGTTTCAAGATCTCGCAAGGGACGAAAAATCGTCCTCAAAGCGACAATGATCGCGGAGAGCAAAATCGATAAGAGCAAAATCGCGAGCCATATACCGCGCGAGCTCATGATCGCCATCACGGAATATAAGACAGATAGGACTTTGCCGTCTTCGAGCTCGACCGACACTTCGAGCCCGGAAACGCTGAAGATCTGAGCGCCCGCCATATCCGATTGCGCTTCGGACATCTCGGCAAACCTTAGCGTTCGAAACCGTATTTCACGCGGGCGGTCCGCCCCTGAAAGATCGGACACGGCGGCGTCAAAGGATTTCCCCAAGACCTCACTGGCGCGCGCGCCGTCTGGGAAAGCGTCTCTGATGACGGCGTTCCGGGCGGGGCCTGAATAGGCAGATAGTAAAATCGTATCGCGGTCATCCGCCGTTTGCTCAACGAGATAGACCAGTTCAGCGACCGATTTCGCATTCGGCTCCAAGGCACCGGGAAACACGCGAAACAAAAGGGTCGATTGCAGGATGAATTGGATCAGCAGGCCGACGGCGAAGGCCGTGACAAGCAGAACCACAGCCACGCGCACGAATAGCGATTGGCGAAACACCGACAAGATTGACATTACGCCACCGTCCGCTCGACTTTCACCGCAAGCGCATAACCGAGATTGCGCACCGTTTTGATCAGGACCGGTTTCTTTGGGTCTTGTTCGAGTTTGCGGCGCAAGCGACTGATATGGGTATCGATCGAGCGATCAAAGGGATTGGCGACGGCGCCGCGTGATAAGTCCAAGAGTTGATCTCGGCTGAGGATACGCGGCGACGCTTCCACTAAGGCCAGCAAAAGCGCAAACTCGCCTGAGGTGATCTCGACCGGGCCTTTGGCCGTCTCTAACTGGCGGCTGTCTGGGTACATGCGAAAGCGATCAAAGGCCAAACAGGCGGAAGATTGATGCGACTCCCCAAGCCGTAAGGGCGGCGACCGACGCAGGACGGACTTAATCCGCGCGATCAACTCTCTCGGGTTAAAAGGCTTGGCCAGATAATCGTCCGCGCCCATTTCCAATCCGACAATGCGGTCAATATCTTCGCCGAGGGCCGACAGCATCAGGATCGGGATATTCGAGGTTTGTCGCAACCGTCGACAATAGCTCGTGCCATCTTCGCCGGGCATCATGATATCAAGGACGATCATATCGAACCGCTCTTGCTCGAGCAGACGCTCCGCAGCGGCGACGCCATTTGCGGTCATGGCAAGCATGTGGTTTCGCGTCAGCAGATCGCGTACGAGATCTCTGATCTTGATATCATCATCAACGACGAGAATTTTGGGCGTATCCATGGTGTCGGCATAACCCGGAAAAGCCTGCGAGCAAATTCCCAGGTTATGCCGACGGCCGCAAGGAGGGGACTCAAGCGGCATTCGTTTTATTCCGCGTCAATCACGTGGGTTTTGAAGAATGCGAGCGATTCATTGCGGATTTGAGCGTACTCTTCGTTGGAGAAATCGACATGTCCGTCATCATCGGGAACAATAAAGGACTGCGCTGGGAGCCCAAGGACCTGCATCGCGGGAATGAAATCGCAGGTTCCATGAAGCGTGGTTATGCCGTCTGTCGATGTTGTCGTTCCACATGGCGCAACAGGGTCCAGCTCTTCATGTGCGCCATAAACCGGCGCCGAGTTCAAATCGATCGAGTCCAGGTCAAAAATATTGCCGGAATACGTGAGGGCCCCTTGGACGGCTGGCGACTGATCGACATGGTCTCCGACAGTGCCATAAACCCCGCCATTGGCATCGACATAGGTCTGGATTGTCGGCGGTAGTGGGTCATCCGGATCGCGGGTGGCCAGCGTCGCCGCCATGAAGGCGCCTGCCGATGTTCCAGAAACGATGATCTGGTCTGGATTGATGCCATACGCATCAGCATTAGCGCGCATGAACCGCACGGCGGCGACCATGTCGTGAGTGGCGTTGACGGTTGCGATTTGCGCTTCTTCTGGCGTCATATCCTGATTGCCGGTCACCCGATAATCCATCACCGCGGCAACGTAGCCGGCGCGCGCATAGCCCTCCGCAAATGGAATACTCAGCGCGGGGAAGGTTACGGCAAATCCACCCCCCGTCGCGAACAGAATGAAGGGACGGTTCGCTTCCGTATCGCCGACTGGCGTGACCACATTCAGGGCCAGCGCTTGGCCGCCTACGGTCGCATAGATGATATCATCTGTGATCTCAGTTTCGGCGAAGAGCTGTTCGAGATAACGGGTCTCTGCCAGATTGTTGATGGTCACCGTAATCGCGGCGGTATCGGACCCTCCAAAAGAGTCGGACGCCGTCACTTCAAGCTCATATGTGTTGTCGGTTCCCATATCTCGGGGGTTTTCGAAATCAGGCGCGATATTGAACACCAGGTCGCCGGAACTTGAATCAATCAAGAATTCACCCGCGTCCTCACCAGCGATGGCATAAGTGATTGTATCGCCGTCACTATCCGTCGCGCTAACGGTTGTCACCTCGGCTGAATTCTCATCCACTGTGACGGTCACGTCGCCGCCAAGTGACGGCGATGCATTTGTTGAGGTAGGCGGCGTGGTCGCCTCTGGAGGAGGTGAGGAACCGCCCCCGGAGCCAGAGCACGCTGATAGCAGAGCCGCCATGATCAGACCTATTGAGGTCGTGGCCATTTTGTTGAATTTCAGTCGGTTCCGTTTTGCAGCGCCTGTCATATTCGTCTCCTTATCAAGCTCCTGCTCGGAGCAATCGAAGACGGATGTCTCACTGGTGCTTTTCTGGAATTTTTCGATCGAGATGAGTTTTGTAACGGAATGTTACGAGCGACTGTCTTAGGGCGTTTTTGCCTCTGAGCTAATGTCTGCTTCGCGCCCAGAGCTGCCGCGATCCCGGCCTCATCCCCTTGAGAGTCGCTCTTGAGTCACCTTTCTGTCCCTTTTCTGTCCGACCCAGGTCGCGGGGCGCTACACTCGGGGCTGACATGACTTCTGATCTTGCCGCCGCTCTGGCCCGCTATTGGCCGCTTTTGATCTCGCTCATCTTAAAGGTGAGCGGCCAGGTCGCGGCGCCGGGCGCCTGGACGCGGGCGCGCCAGGCCAAGCTGTTTGCGCGGCTGCGCGGGGCCGAAGCCCTGGCCCGGCGGTGGCTGATGCTCAAGTCAACGCCGTGTTTTCGCGCCGCCTCTGCGCAGCGTTGCACAACTGGCGCTGTTTCCCGCGTCTGTCCCGCCGCGCCGCGCCCCGAACGGGCGCCGCTTTTGCGCTTTTTGGAGCGTGATCCGGCTTTGCGGGCGGCGGATTTTTCAGGCCAGCCTTTTACCCCGGCGGCGGCGCCTGCATCGAACGGCCCGCCAGTCGATACGGCACTGGAGGGGCCCTCAGCCGGGCTGCTGCGGCGGACCGAGGCTTTGCTCGATGTCCTGCGGCGGCCGGACCATCATGCGGCGCGGATGACGCGCTGGCTGCGGCGGGCGGCGGCGCGGCGGGGCTTTGTCCGGCGCCATCCCTTACGGGTCGGCCGGCCGCCCGGGGCCATAAGCGGGCGACGGGCGCGGCGCAGCTCTGAGCTGCAGCCCGCCCTCTGGTGGCTCGACCGCTTGGCCCGCGAGGAATTTGCCCCCGCCTGCGCGGGGGTGACTCAGCGTGCGCGCTCTTCTGATATGGTCGGGAAAGCGGCGCCGCCCCCGCCCCCCGCCTTCGCGGGGGTGCCGTAGCGTGCGTGCTCTTCTGAGACTGCTGGGGAAGCGGCGCCGCCCCCGCGCAGGCGGGGGAGGTTATTTCAGGCGTTCGACGCGGATCGTCTTTTTGACTTCATTCAGGCGCATCTTATAGCCACTAAACCGGGCATTCCAAATGTCGGCGGTCAGCGAGTCCTTATAGACTTTTGAGATCCGAATGACCCGGGAATCGCCGCCAATTTGGCGCCAGACTTGGCCATTCCCCAGCGTGATTTCGAGTTTCTGGCGCGGCGTCAAACGCGTGCTAGCGACTTGAAAAGTCTGTCGATTTTCGTCAATCTCAACCGAGCCCGTCCGCGCCGCGACTTGGTCAGCGCCAAGCTCCTCCGGCGCCTCAACCACAGCGACCGCTGCGACCGCCGCCGCCGGCTCAACGCTGGCCACCGCCGCCACCGCGTCACCGCGAAGCGCCCGCTCCAAGCAGTCAATGCGCTCGGTCAAATCGGTTTCCGCGGCGCAAGTTGCGATCATCTCGTCCGGGGTCTGAGCCGACGCCGACGACCACAGCGCCGCGCCCAGCGCCAGCGTTGAAAACGAAGAGAAGAATGTGATGCGTCTCATATTTGCGCCTATGCCTGTTAATCTACACAGCCACCTGAAGCGGCGACCCGATAAAGTCAGATGGCCAAATCTCGCGGTCGTCTATCGCGTGCTAATAGGATGAAGCATCCGGCCTCTGTCAAGCAAGGCATGTGAGCAGCAGCGTAAAGGCGTGGGTTTAAACTGAAGTTGCGGCGCGCAAGGGTGAACGGGAGTCTCGCAAGGGGTGCGTTACAAGTGTAGCTCGCGTCAACCAGAAGTATGATCTTTTTATCACACGCCTTTGCTAAAGGCAGATGAGAGCAAACCTGCACATTGACCTGGTGTCTCAGAGTGTTTTCTTCCTCCGCATGCGGCCTATCAGGGAATCTGCGTTAGGGGGCTGCATTAATCTTTTTTTGGAGGACATTTTGTTGAAGAAAATGAATTTGAAGTCGAGCTTGCTTGCGACTTCAGTGATCGCTGGCGCTTCGCTCGCGATGTCCGGATCTGCGTTTGCTCAAGACGCCGCCGAAGACGAAGAAGCGGTCCAGGAAACCATCACGGTTACAGGTTCGCGGATTGCGCGCGCTGACTTCGTCTCTAACAGCCCTGTTGCAACAGTAGGCGCTGAGCAGTTTGACCTCACAGGTACGGTCAACACTGAATCGCTGCTCAACACGTTGCCACAGACCGTTCCGGGTCTCGACCGGACATCAAACAACCCAGGCGGCGGTATCGCAACAGTCGATCTTCGTGGCCTCGGTTCTAACCGTACATTGGTTCTGGTCGACGGGAAGCGCGTTGTTCCATCAACGGGTGGCGGTACAGTCGACATCAACAACATTCCAGCTGCTCTGATCGAGCGGGTCGAAGTTGTGACCGGCGGTGCATCAGCTGTCTATGGTTCTGATGCGATCTCTGGTGTTGTTAACTTCATCCTGAAAGACGACTTCGAAGGCGCTGAATTCTCTGCCGGATATGAAGCGGCAGTTGAAAACTGGGATGCTCAAGTCTGGTCTGCAAATGCAACCATCGGCGGCAACTTTGCTGACGGTCGCGGTAATGCGGTTGTTAGCTTGGGTTACACGAGCCGTGAAGAATTGTTCCAGGGCGACCGGGACTTCTCTTTCTTCGCACAGTTTGACGATGGTGAGGGCGGTCTATTTGACGGTGGTTCTTCTGGTGTCCCAGAAGGTCGTATCTCCGGTGTGTTTGGCAGTGCGGGTATTTTCAATCCAGACGGCACGATCCGTGAGTTTGTTTCTTCTGGCGACAATAACGACTTCTATAACTACGCACCTGAAAACTACATTCAGCTGCCACAAGAGCGTTTCCAGTTTAATGGTAAAGCTGACTACGAGATCAATGATGAGATCGAAGTTTATGCGTCTGCCTTCTTCGCTGACAACAATGTTCCACAACAGCTTGCTCCAACGCCAATCTTTGAGCCACGCAGTGGCACAATTCAGGTCTCTCTGGACGGCAACCCATTCATCGCGCCATCTGCACAACAGCAGATTTCCGATGATATCGGCTCTGGTGTAGATACCGATGGCGACGGCATCGATGACGAATTCACAGCTGGTGCCTTTGGTATCCGCCGTCGTCTCGAAGAAGTCGGCAACCGTGTCGCAGATAACTCGTTCACCTCGTTCCAATTCGAGACTGGCCTGAAATGGGATATCTCCGACACTTGGCAATTGGACGTGTCCTTCTCTGAAGGTCGCACCAATGGTAAAGAAAATCAGTCTGGTAACATCGACAAAGACCGCTTCTTCCAAGCGCTCTTGCTGGCTGACGCCGACGGCGACGGCAATGTCGACGTTGACGCTGATGGAAACCCAAGCTGTTCTGATCCGTCTTCAAGCGGATCTTTGACGGGCGCTTGTGTGCCGATCAACATTTATGGCCAAGGCAACATCTCTGCAGACGCGGCTGACTTCATCCGTACGCTGGCTGTGATCGACATTGACTATGAAATGACCAATTTCGTAGCCAACGTATCTGGTGATACAACCGGCGTATTCGAACTGCCAGGCGGTCCTATCGGCCTCGCTTTCGGTACTGAGTATCGTGAAGAGTATTTCGACTTCGCACCGTCTCAAGCGGTCGCAGCGGGTACGATTTCTGGCTTTAACGGCGCACCTCCAGTCACTGGTGGCTTTGATGTGTACGGCCTCTACGGCGAAGCATATCTGCCAATCTTGTCGGATGTTCCGTTTGCCGACATTCTGGCCCTTGAGCTTGCTTATCGTACAGAAGACTACAGCACTGCAGGCACAGTAGAAGCCTACAAAATTGCTGGTGAGTGGGCACCGGATGAGCAATTGCGCTTCCGTGCATCATTCAACACGGCGGTACGTGCACCATCAATCAGCGAACTCTTCTCCCCACAAGGCGAAGGTTTCCCAGGTGCGTCTGACCCATGTTCGTCTGCTGGCGCGCCTCAGGATGCAACTCTGACTGCAGTTTGTGTGGCCACAGGTGTTCCTGCTGCGAACGTTGGTTCGGCTAACATCGATCTGCCATCTGGTCAGGTTCGCCAGATTTCTGGTGGTAACCCGGACCTGGAAGCAGAAGAAGCTGAAACACTTACGGTTGGCTTCGTTGCGTCACCAGACTTGGTGCCTGGTCTGACCTTCTCTGTCGACTATTTCGATATTGAAATCGAAAATGTCATCTCAGCATTCGGTGGCGGCGCGAACAACGTCATCACTACCTGCTATGGCGATGCCACTCTGGGTGGTGCAGGATCACCATTCTGTAACGCGATTTCTCGCGGTGGTGACGGCCTCATCACGCAGGTTTCTGTAACATCACAGAACGTTGCGTCGCTTACTCTAAACGGCTGGGATATCTTGGCTGATTATGAGTATGATGCAGGCAAGTGGGGCCTCTTCGGGATCGACTATGTCGGTACCGTCACTGAAGAGAACACACTGCTTCCATTCGAAGGCGGCGACCCGCTTGAGTGTGCCGGTGCGTTCGGTGTTGACTGTGATGATCCACAGCCAGAATATAAGCACCGTCTCGCTGCGAAATGGGCTAACGGACCATACACTGCACAGCTTCTGTGGCGCTACATTGGCTCAACGGAAGACGATGGTGGTCTAAGCTTTACACCTGCTGTCGAAGAGCTTGATGCGGAGAGTTACTTCGACGTCTCTGGTTCTTGGGACATCAATGAGGTCCTGACTCTGACAGGCGGTATCGACAACGTTCTCGATACTGAGCCACCAATCCTTGGTGACAACCAAGAGCAGGCCAACACGTTCCCAGCGACGTATGATGTGTTCGGACGCACGGTCTTCCTGCGCGCGACAGCACGCTTCTAGTCTTTGATTAGAAACAACTTATGAGAACAGGCCCTCTTTTGAGGGCCTGTTTTTTTTGTCCGTATTTTTGGCTTAGGGAATAAGATCGAAAGGCGCGGTTAAGCGTTCGGCCTGATCCGCGATCGGCCGCGTTCCGTGCCAGAGAAAAGACGGAAACAGAACTAAACGCCCTGGCTGAGGACAGATCCACTTTGTTTCTGGTGCGCCTTCCGGCAATTTGTAAGGCGGCGTGCCAAAGCCGATCCAACCGGCGCGGTCAGCGGCGCTTTTGGTTTCCGCCGGCACGGTCACATAATAGGCCGAGCTGATCCAACCATCAGGATGTACGTGCGGCTCATGAAAGCCACCGCCGCGCAGCAAAATCGACCATATGCCTTTGATCGTATACGTGTCGCGATTGCGCGCCGCGGTCGGGTGCGCGGGGTCGCGGCCGATACGCGAGAGATAGTCTTGGATGGGCGCATGGAGCGCCTGGACGTAGGTATTGATCACCGCGTGATCGACGTCGCTTAAGCTCAGCGTTGTCTGCGTGCCAGTGCCGCGTAGTGACTGGTTGAGCGGTCTCGCTTGAAAGCTGTGCAGGGTTTTCAGCGCCGTCTCGAGCTCAGCGTTAAACGCTTCTATCGACGCATAGCCGGGCGGCGCGGCTATGTCATAAACGCCGATAAACTGGTCTAAGTCGAGCATCGCATTTTCAGTCCCCATCAAGCGATGCGCGGTGAATTCGTGAGCGATCCAATGCTGGGAATGCGGCGCGGCGCGGCGCAAAGGCTGAACCCGTTCAAGCGCTTGTTTAGGGCGCCCAAGCATCAAGTCAGCGACAATGCGCGCGTCGAGGGCTGAAGGCGATTGAGGATCCAGTGCGAGCGCGCCATCGGCGGCGCCGGCAAGGCCTTCAGCATCCTGTTGGGCGCGCGCGATATTGGCTTTTAATAGCCAAGCAGACACGTCTTGGGGGCGCGCAGAATATAACGACTCCCACTTCCGTTGCGCTCGCTCAAGTTGACCGCTTTCGGTGAGCAAAGTGACGGCAAGTGATTGCAACTCTGCGGGCGCCGCGTCGACAAGATCATCGAACGCGCTTGTGTCGCCCTGCATCCAAAGCAGGTTTGCCAGATTGCGGAAGGCATGCTCGCTCGGCGCCAGGGCATAGGAGTCTCTGAAACAGGACAAAGCCTCTTCTTGCTTGCCTTGATCGAGGCGGGTGCGGCCAAGCATAAAGATCGCTTCTGGCGATCTGTTTTTTGCGATGACGCGCTCAAACCGCGGCGCCGCCTGATTGGCTTTGCCGGTTTCGAGCAAGGCCGTGGCGAGGCCATATTGTCCGACCATACTGGTCGGTGAGGCTTCTAATACCCGCTCATAAAGCTTGCCGGAGGCGTCCCAATTTTTGTGTTGAGCTTCGATTTTGGCCAAACCGATCAAGGCCGGTGCGAGATTTGGTGCGCTCTCGAGGGCAATGGAGAATTGCTTTGCTGCCGCCTCCAACTGCCCCGTCGAAAACAGGAAGTGGCCAAAATTATTGGCGATGTTCGGATCAGCGGGTGCGAGCTTTGAGGCCTTGAGGAACAAATCTGCAGCGTCGCTCATGCGTCCGGTTTTCTGCGCGCTGATCGCGGCCAAATGCGCCGCTTGCGGGTGGCTCAACGTCCGCAGCGCTTCATACGCGCGTTCGAACGCGCCAGCATTGAAGGCTTGGACGCCGCTGCGATATAAGTCTTCCTGAGACATTGGTGAGTTCCAGAATACAGATTTTGCTATACCGTGTACGTACTCACTCGATCTCTACAAGCTCTAAAGGGCCTGAGCACATGGATAAAATAGATGCAGCTCAAACCGAGTGGAGAACTTATTGGCAAGGCCGCCATGCGGGCCGAACCGGGGAAGTTTTTGCTGGCGAGGGCGTTGAAAAAAGCGAGGAGCTTTCTGACTTCTGGGCGGAGATCTTTTCTCGGCCGCAATCTGGCATCGTTTTGGACCTTGCTTGCGGGGCAGGTTCAGCCCTCCGTCACGCCGCCGGATCCGGCGCGTCAGCTTTATTGGGCTTAGACATCTCCAGAGATGCATTGCTTTCGGCGGGGGCGAAAATACCTGGGTTTCAGGGCGTGGTCGGGTCGGCGGACGCGTTACCTTTCGCGGATGGCGCAATTTCACATGTCATCAGTCAATTTGGATTCGAGTATTCAGATCGATCGCACGCTTCCGCCGAAGTCGCACGGGTGATCGGCGCGGAAGGGGCTTTCACAGCGATCGTTCACTTAAAGTCCGGCGCCATTGCAGCAGAGTGCGAACAGCATTTGGCGAATGTCGAGACGATTAAAGCCAGCCAATACATCGACGCCGTTGAAGCCCTTTATAAATCCGTTTTCGCCTTTGATCGCGCCCCGTCCGAAGCGGCGCGGCAGCAAGTTGATGAGGCTGGAAACGCCTTCCAAACCGCACAAGGGCATATGGCGCCGGTGATCAAATTGAGCGGGTTTGCGCGGCAGCTGCATGATGGCGCGCGGCAATTGTTCGAACGCCGGAAAGCTTATCTTTTAGAAGATTTGCTGCAATGGCTGGACCAAATGCGGGCGGAAATGGAGGCCTATCGCGGCCGTATGAATGGCATGCTATCAGCCGCGATTGATGAGCAGGAGGCCCGTCAAATTCTGTCAGTGATCGCGGCAGACGGGACCTATGAGCTCGATAAGTTTCACCTCGCCGGAAAGCCCGCAGCGTGGATGCTCTCAGCCCAACGCAAGCTCAAAGCATAACTCGACGAGTTCATGGCGATCTCAATTAAGCGGGCCAGTTTGCGCGTTTGTATCGCAAAGATCCGCCAATCTATGCTATAAGCCTTTGCATGTCTTATGATGTAAATGATGGCGACCTGGTGCTTTGCGTCAATGATTCCCCGAACCATGTGACGGGGGAGCCAGTGCCGCTGAAGCGCGGTGAGACCTACCGCGTCTGGACCGTACTTCCATTCTTGTGCCCTTGCGGGCGGTCGGATGCCTTGCTGGATGTCGGCGTTGGCTTTGCCTGGTGCCAAACACGGTTCCGCTTATTGCCTAAGCCCCGCAAAGCGAAAGAGTCAAAAAAGACAGAGGCCCCGAAAGAGGTCGAGACGGTCTAGAGGCTCCATCGAGCGTGCGGCAATCGGGCTTCAGAAGCGCGTTCAATTCTGCCAGATGCCGTGTTCAATCCCGCCGAGGAGGTAAATTGCGAACGTGCCTTGGCCAGGGATTTCCATCGCGCGCATCGCGAAGACGGCACCCTCGGCTTCTGCGGCAGCGATCGCGGCTTCGATATCAGTGACCAGCATATAAGGCCGAACGACCGGCGCTTCGTCATCGCGCATCGGCGCCCGGACGCCGATCCGGCCACCATCGGAGAGCGCCGCGACGCGAGCATTACCGAGGCCAGGCTCAGGCGCGCTAAAGGTCACTGCATGTTGCGCGGCGAGCACGGCGCATGTCTCGTCGACATTCGGGGTTACGATTTCAAGATATTGAACCTGCATGGTGGGCACTCCAGGGTGGGGCGAGGGATCTGCCACCGCGGCGCTTGCAAAAACGAAAAGAGCAAAGGCGGCAAAAACTGAACGCATGATGATCTCGCAAATGGCTTGCGGGATAATCAACCATAAGCTTCGCGTTTGGAAAAGCCTTGTATGGATTGGGGTGCACGTGGGGCGAGAAATTCGCTCGCAATAGAGGCAGATTTCGCAGCCTTCGCTCGAGCGCTTGAGTGGCCAAGACCCGGGCCGCAAAAATTGAACGGCCTAGAGCCCTGAAAAGTATCGAAAAACAATAATAATTCTCAAAAAACGATAAATCCTTATTGAAAAACAATATGGAGATTCCCAAATCCTATTCATCAGCGGACAAAACCTCCCCTCACTCCCCGCTGATATGGCGCAAGCCAGAATTGAAAAGGAAAATAAACATGACCCCGCAAGTCCGCGAAATTGAGCAGACCCCGATCGCGGCTCCTTCAACCGCAGCCGTGAAAGCGGCCCTTAATGTCCTCCAAGAGACGAAGGCCGTGGTTGAAATCAAAGCGCCAACCCCCGAGCAAATCGAGGAATCTGGTTCACATATTTTGGATAAGCGGCGTCGGCGTCGCGCTCGTTTGAGCAATCGCCACTAAGGTTTTTCCTTACAATTCATACGACTGGGCCGTCTCTGAAAAGAGGCGGCCTTTTCGAATCTGAGGCAGTTTAAATTGAAAAACTGGTGCCGCAGCCACACCCGGCCGTCGCATTGGGATTGTTGATCTTGAACGCTGCGCCGATCAATTCGGTTGAGAAGTCGATTTCCGAACCGCCCATGAATTCCAGACTCATTTCATCGACCAGAACGCTGACGCCATCTCGCGAGATCACGAGGTCATCATCATTGGCCGTATCATCTAGACCAAATTTATACGAAAATCCTGAGCAGCCGCCGCCTTCGACAGAAACTCTTAAGTAGGACTTATCCGGTTGTTTGGCCAGAATCGCTTTAATGCGCTTCGCAGCAGATTCAGATAGGGTGACAGTGCTCATGCCGACTAAGATAGTGGCCCCAGACATTCCTGAAAAGAGGGTAGTGTTTGCAACTCGGTGGGAAGAGTCCCGTGGGCGGTTTATAAATGAGCCGCATTCGGCCACCCGCACGCCGTTTCAGAGAGATCGAGACCGAATTATTCATGCTTCAGCTTTTCGCCGTTTGAAGCAAAAAACGCAGGTTTTCGTCGCTCATGAGGGCGATCATTACCGCACACGCCTGACGCATTCTTTAGAAGTCGCGCAAATTGCCCGCTCTGTGGCCCGATCGCTAGGGCTAGATGAGGACCTGGCGGAAGCTATGGCCTTAGCTCATGATTTAGGGCACCCGCCTTTTGGGCATGCTGGCGAAGATCAGCTGGATGAATGTATGGCAGCGTATGAGGGCTTTGATCACAATGCTCAGACCTTGCGCGTGGTGACGCGCATGGAGGATCGCTATCCCGCCTTTGAAGGGCTCAATTTGACCTGGGAAATGCTCGAAGGCTTGGTCAAACATAATGGCCCTTTGATCACAGCCGACAATTCGATTGAAGATTTACCCGCCGCATTTCGCGATTTTCCGTGGCTGGAGCAGTTGGAGCTCGATCAATTTGCCGGCCCCGAAGCGCAAGTTGCGGCTTTGGCCGATGATATCGCGTATAACAATCACGACATTGATGATGGCATTGGGGCCGGTCTGTTCACGATTGAAGACCTGATGACTTTGCCGCTCGTCGGCGATATTTTCCGAGATGTTCGCAAAGACTATCCGGCGCTCTCTAACCGCAAGGCGGTTTATGAAGGGGTGCGCCGTTTGATCGGCTATTGGATCAATGATCTAACCACAGAGACGCGCCGCCGCGCAGCTGAATATGCGCCGCAAAGCGCTGCAGATGTACGCGCGATGACGGTGCCTTTGGTCGCCTTCTCAGGGCAGCTTGAGCGCGATCAACGGGCGCTGCGGGCCTTTCTCTATGAGCGCATGTATAAACATTACAAAGTCAATCGGATGCGCTCGCAGGGCAAGCGGATCTTGAAAGAGCTGTTTGAACTGTTCATGGCCGAACCTGAAACGCTGCCAGACCTCTGGCGGGGCGATGCGGAGCAAGCCACAGACACCCGGCGCGCACGCCTCGTTTGCGACTATCTGGCGGGCATGACGGACAATTACGCAATCGACTTACACAGGCAGCTGTTCAGCATGGAAAGCATGCTCTGATCTGCGCCTCTGGAAAGAACAAAATCACGCCGCTGATGGTCTGAAGATTCAGGTATCGTTAACAAAACAGGCCTAACTGTTAACGAAACTTTCGATGGCAGGGGTAGCTATGAGCCGTGCATCACGAGAGCCTGACTATGATTTTGGGCCTTATGAAGACGAATATCGCGGATTTGAAATTCGCGATGATGAAACCGGACGCGGTCCGCTGATTTTGGTGCTCGCCTTGGGCGTGCTGCTGATTTTTGCGGGCGTGGTGTGGAATACGTACCGCCAGGGTGTGCGATCGGCGGAAAGTGGTCTGCCGATTATCGCTTCTGATGCCGGGCCGTATAAGCGCTCACCGGAGGCGCGCGGCGGCGTTGAAGTGGCAGGCCAAGACAAGGCCTATTACGATTCAATGGATGGGCTAGGCGATCCTGCTGTGCAAAAGGCTGCGGCGCGCAATCCCCTCGATATTCGTCGCCGGGACCCGCAATTGCAGGGCGGTCCGCAACCTGCGCCGCCCGAGGCCGAAGAGGCGCCGCCGATCATCTATGGCGAAGCGACAGTGACTGCGCCAGCCCCGCAAAGCCGGACACCGCAGATTGCCAATGTCCAGCCTTTGCCGGAGCCAGTAATGCCAAGCCTTGAAAAGGTTGAGACAGAATCGATGCCGGCGATCGCCCCGCCATCCAGATTCGCGAATGCCGGGACTTACCAAGTTCAACTCTCAGCGCTGCGCTCGCAGGACGCAGCCCAGTCCGCTTGGGTACAGTTGCAGAGCAGTGCGCCGGATCTATTCAAAGGCGCAAATTTGGACATTCAGCGCGCCGATTTAGGCGCGAAAGGCGTATTCTATCGCTTGCGCGTTGGGTCATTTGCCAATCGCGAGGCTGCAAAAGGCTTTTGCGCTGATGTCAAAGCTGCGGGAAAAGACTGTATGGTCGTCGCGAAGGCTACTGGATGAGTGCATCCGCCTGCATCACAAGCGTTTCAGGCCCGAGCCTCTTGCCCGAGGAGCGGGCCTTTTTGCGTGAGGCTCAGCCCTGGGGCGTCATCCTCATGGGGCGCTCTTGTCAGGATGCGGCGCAAGTTGAGGCCTTAACCTCTGAGATAAAGTCGGCTCTGGGCCGCGATGCGCTGATTTTTATCGATCAAGAAGGCGGACGGGTGGCGCGTTTAAAACCGCCGGTGTGGCCGAAATTTCCGGCCGCGGGCCTGTATGGAGACCTGTTTGAGCGTAACCCAGAGGCCGCGCGTGAGGCTTGTTATCTCGGCCATCGCTTGATGGGGCAAATCCTATATCGGCTCGGCCTTTATGCCGACTGCGCGCCGTGTTGCGATTTGCGCCAAGCCGAGACCCATGATGCGATTGGCGACCGAGCTTTCGGATACTCTGTCGAAGCGGTGACCGATCTGACCGAGGCGGCCATAAAAGGGCTGTCCGATGCCGGAGTTGCTGCGGTCGTTAAACATATGCCAGGGCAGGGGCGCTCGACGCTCGACACGCATTATGATTTGCCCTGCATCGACGTCGATCTTGCCACATTGCTCGAGGATTTGTCGATTTTCAAAGCGCTGAGCGATCAGGCTTTGATGGGCATGACCTGCCACGTGATCTTCGAAGCGTTCGATCCGGATCTCCCGGCCACAATCTCCGAAGCCGTCATTTCTGAGACCATTCGTGGCCGAATCGGATTTCAAGGTCTTCTGATGACGGACGATCTTGGTATGGACGCGTTAGGCGGCAGTTTGGAAGATCGCGGTGCGAAAGCGCTTGCGGCTGGATGCGATGTCCTGCTTCACTGTTCGGGTTTCCTCAAAGACCCGAAAGAGATTTTGGCGGAAATGGAAGCGGTGGCGCGCGCGGCTGGCACGCTTTCGGGACGCGCGCTCGAGCGCGCCGAAGCCGTGATGGAAGCCATAGAGCCGCCAACTGCGTTTGATGCAGAGGCCGGATGGGCGCGGTTTAACGCGCTGATGACCGGCCAGGACGCAAAGGCTTAAATCATGGAGCTGGTTTCCAACGATCTGGTCACCTTGGATGACGATGTCGAAGCCGAAGAGGTGTTTTCGATTGATGTCTCCGGATATGAGGGGCCGCTGCATCTTTTGCTCGACCTGGCGCGCAAGCAAAAAGTCGACTTGCTGCATGTCTCGATCTTGGAATTGGCGACGCAATATCTGCACTTCATCCAAGAAGCACAGGATAAGCGGATCGATCTCGCGGCTGATTATCTGTTAATGGCGGCCTGGTTGGCATTCCTGAAATCGCGCTTGCTGCTGCCAAAGCCAAAAGCCGACAATGCCGATGACGCGAGCGCTGAAGATGACGCGCTGAAACTGGCTTTCCGACTGAAACGCCTAGATGCCATGCGGGAGGCCGGTGAGGCTTTGATGGACGGCAATCTGCTTGGCCGCGATGTCTTTGTGCGCGGCATGCCGCAGCAACCAAAAGTCGTCAAAACCACGGAATACAATACGACACTGTTCCACTTGATGCAGTCTTTTGGCAGCATTCGCCAGCGCAAAGCCAAAGAAGCGCCGCATACCATTGAGAACCAATTTGTCCTGCCGCTCGAAAGCGCCCGGGATAATTTGCGGACGCTGAGCCCGAAATTGCAGGAATGGGCAAGCTTAGATGATATTCGCAAGCAAATGACCAATGTCGACCCCGATGTGCCGCCGCGCTCGGTCACCGCTAGCGTGTTTTCAGCGACGCTTGAGCTGACCCGCGATGGCGACGTTGATTTGCGCCAAGACACGCATTTCGGGCCACTCTATTTACGCAGTAAAGTACCGCCATCTGAGGGGATTGCGCCATGACCAAAATCGACTCATCTGTTCCGATCGAAGACGCGCCAGAAGACATTCGCCGCGCCGTTCAGCAGCTTTCCTTTGCCTATAAGCGCTCGGCTGAAACGCTCTATGAGGTCGAAGATGACGCGATGGCCGAAGCCGTCCGGCGCGCCGAAGCGATCTTGTTCGCGGCGGGTCAGCCCCTGGAAGCTAGCGAGATCGCAGAAGCCCTGCCGCAGGGTGTGGACGTGCCCGCGGTTCTGATGACGCTAAAGACAACTTATGCGCAGCGCGGGGTCAATTTGGTTGAGGTCGCCGGACGTTGGCGGTTCCAAACCGCGAGTGACCTGGATTATCTCTTTGTCGAAGAGCGTCACGAGCAAAAGAGTCTCTCGCAAGCCGCGCTCGAAACTCTGGCCATCATTGCTTATGGCCAACCGGTGACACGGGCGGAGATTGAAGCCGTACGCGGCGTTGCAGTGTCGAAAGGGACGATTGATGTCCTAATGGAAGCCGGCTGGGTCAAGATTAAAGGCCGCCGCAAAACACCCGGCCGCCCGGTCACACTCGGCACCACGGACAAATTCCTTGAGCACTTCGGCCTGGAGAGCTTGGATGTCTTGCCGGGTCGGGCAGAGTTGGAAGCCGAAGGATTGCTCACGGATGTTATTCCGGATGGCTTCTTCGCAGATGGCTCAAGCATGCACAATGACGGCGAAGAGCTTGTTTCTGAGGCAGAAACTGAAGAAAACGCTGACTTTGTTCAAGACTTTATGGGCAATGAGGAAGAAGTTCATTAGCGATTTGTCGTTATGAAACGTCGGTCAGGCCATTGTAACAGGTGGTGTGCCGCGTTATCTCAAAATCAGTGATAGGAGATGAATCATGGCTCCAAGTTGGATGCAGCTTTTGCTCGTTGCCGTCGTTGCGTTGCTAATCTTCGGCGGACGCGGGCGGATTTCATCAATTATGGGTGACGTCGCCAAAGGCATTACCAGTTTCCGCAAGGGACTGAAGGAAGAAGACGAAGGCAAAGCAGTGGAAGGCGAGGATATGGTCAATATCACGCCGGAAAAGGAAAAAGCGAAGTCGACAGACTAAGCTGACCCATAGCGCGGAAGGCGCCAATTCATGCTGCCGCAATTCGGATTTAGCGAACTCATTTTTTTGGTCATTATCGCTTTGGTGATTCTCGGCCCAACAGATTTGTCGCTGGCCATGCGCAAGCTTGGGCAATTTGTTGCCCGTGGCCGTTCTATGGCGAATGAATTTAAGGCGGCGTTTGATGATATTGCGCGCCAGGCGGAACTCGATGACTTGCGCAAAGAGATCGAAGATTTGAAGCGCGATAACGCGTTAACGGAAGCCGTCGATGACCTGAAATCGGTTGAGAAAGACATCAATGAAACGGTCATGCGCGAAGAACGCGCGATGAAGGATGAGTTGAATAAGGCGCCGAAAAGCGAGCCTGAACCTCCGGTAGCGAATGATCCGGAAGACAAGGCCGCTTCATGAGCCAGGACCTGCCAGCAGACCAGCGCCCCGATTTAATTGAGAGTGAAATCGAGGCGTCTCGGGCGCCCTTATTGGAGCATCTCAACGAATTACGCTCACGTTTGATGAAAGCGCTGCTGGCATTCGCGGTCTGCACGATTGCCTGTTTCTTCATCGCCGGCCCGATATTTAACATCCTCGTTGAGCCTTTCCTTGATGCGTTTCGAACGCACGGGGTGACGGAGGATCCGCGCTTAATCTATACTGCGCCGCTTGAATTCTTTTTCGTGAAGCTGAAGATTGCTTTATTTGCCGGGCTGTTTGTGTCTTTCCCGGTCATGGCTTGGCAAGTCTACGCCTTTGTCGCGCCAGGGCTTTACAAGAATGAACGCGGTGCCTTCCTGCCATTTTTGATCGCGGCGCCGGTCTTGTTCACCATTGGCGTTCTGTTCGTCTTCTATGTGATGATGCCGCTGGTCATGACGTTCGCCTTGAGCCAGCAGCAAGCCGGCGGTCTCGACGCTGTACAAATCGAAGCGCAGATCAAAGTGTCTGAGTATTTATCGCTGACTTTAGCGCTGATGACGGCCTTTGGCTTATCGTTTCAATTGCCAGTGATTCTAGGGTTACTCGGCCGCGCCGGATTGGTCGGCGCCGAGACTCTGCGCAATGGCCGAAAATATGCGATTGTTGGTATCTTGGCCGTAGCAGCCTTTGCGACCCCGCCCGACTTCATTTCGCAAATCATGCTGACCGTGCCGGTCTATGGTCTATATGAAATCAGTATTTGGATTGTCGCGGCGATGGAACGCAAAGCGGCGGAACAAGAAGCAGCCGAAGCTGAAGCTTAGTTACGGTGCGCAATCGGGAAGCGTGAGCCCCGCAGGTAAGCGCGCCGTGTCCGAGGCGCAGGCGCCGTCAAAATTCGCGGTTTCGACCCCGGTGACCGTCTCTAGATTAGCGCCCATGAAGCGGACATCACGGAAGCTCGCATCGGTGATTTGAGCGCCGGTCAGGTCAGCGTCAATCATGATGGCATTGTCAAACACTGAGCCGGTCAAATCGGCACCTGGCAATTGTGCGCCAGACAGGGTCGCGGCGGAGAAGTCTGAACTGTGCGCGATACTGGCATGCATTTGAGCGCCGGAGAGCGTTGCCCCGATAAATTTGCCATCGCTAAGATTGGCGCGGGTCAGCGTAATCCCCGTCATTTTGCAATTGTTGAAGGTCGCGCCTTGCAGACGCGCGCCGACAAAAAGGGCCTGCTCGAATGTCGCGTTGGTGAAATCGCCCAGACGCAAATCGGCACCGGCCGCTTGGACGCCTTTGAAATTGGCATTGTGTCCGTTGACCCGGCGCAAATTGGCGGCGGTCAAGTCGGCGCCCGGATAATTGGCTTTTGAGATATTCCAGCCAGACATGTTGCGCCCGACCAAAGAGCAATCGGTGCAGGATCCGCTATAAGACGGAGCCCAACCAATACGCCGCGGGGTTTCCTGAGCAAAGGCTGTCGTGCCCAAGCTGAGCACCATCCCCAATACGGCCAAAGAACGCATACCTGATCGAGTCATCATATTGCGTGTCATACTTGATGACGCTCGCACTCATAACTGAAATTGTGGTAATCCATGCAGCCCACGGATGGCTGTTGCATTCATGTCTCACCCAGATCGGTTAAGAACAGCTTGGGATGATCAATCCTTTCGGCAATTTTGTCTGCGCGTCGCCGCATGCCGTGTCGAGCTGAGATTGCAAAAGACCGCGGGCTAAGGATAAATCTGCGCCTGAGAAGTTCGCGCCTGAGAGGTCAGCGCCGCTAAGGTTCGAAGACCCAAAAAAAGCCCCAACCGCGATTGCCCGCTGAAGATTGGCGCCGCGCAAATTGGCGCGGTTCAAGCGCAGGCCGAAGAGGTTTGAAACGGACAGATTGGCGCCGGAAAAATTCACATCATCATAAGTTGAGAGGGACAAATCAGCCTGCCGCAAACGGGCGTCTGACAGATCCATTTTGTGCGCATCTTTGTAAGACAGCTCGGCTTGAAAGAGATTGCAGCCCGGGCAGGACTTGCCGCTCTGAACCAGCGCGATTTCGCTGGCATCCTGGGCAAAACTTGGCGCCGCCATGAAGCTGGCGACAAAAATAAGGTAAACAAAGTGTTTCAACATGAGACGGCCCATTTCCCGCTAAGGTGATTTCCACCCTGTACGAGGCAAGTGCTGGGCCAGCGGCTTATTCTTCGACTTCCATCTTTCCGACCTGGCCGCACGTATCACAGGCGGTCTCACCGTCGGCCGTCTCCAAATAGAGGGTAAAGCTGCCACAACTTGGACAAGCATCCGGCAAATAAGATGGCGCCTCTGGTTCCGCTTCGGCGTCAAGCGCGTCATCCTCTAAGCGCTCGGCGTCACGTTCTTCCCGCTTCTTGTTGAGAATGACGATATTGTCCGGGATTTGGCCGCGGGCAAAGCCGCGCGAAATCAGGTGTGCGGCCTCATCCGGCAGCGGTTGCGCCTCTGATTTCTCAATTCCATCTTGAAGCCCGCGGCCGAGACCATCATGGGTCGCATCGCCCAGCTCGGCTAAGTCTTCCCGGGCCAGATAAGAGACGGCGAGTTCGCGGAAAATATAGTCGAGGATCGACGTCGCGCGGGTGATTTGGTCATTGCCGGTGACATCTCCAGCTGGCTCAAACCGTGTGAATACAAAAGCATCGACATATTCTTCCAGCGGCACACCATATTGCAGGCCGAGGGAGACCGCGATGGCGAAATTGTTCATCAATGACCGGAAGGCCGCGCCCTCTTTGTGCATATCAAGGAAGATCTCGCCGAGTGAGCCATCGTCAAACTCGCCGGTATGAAGATAGACTTTGTGGCCGCCGACCGTGGCTTTCTGAATATAGCCTTTGCGGCGATCGGGCAGGCGGGTGCGAGACACGCCATTGGGCGCGGCATAGACCGTTTGCGGCGCTGCATCTTCAGCCACCAAGTCCTCGGCCAGGGCTGTGATATGGCTCATCCGGTCAGCCGTCAGGCGGTCAAGCTCAGAATTTAGCGCCGGCAGCCAAACCGATAAGGCGCTGGCGAGCAAAGTGCCGGTTTGCAAATCGGGCATCAGGGATGATGAGATCATAACCGGAAAATCGCAGGCCTTTTGGAGACTTGTGGCCATATCCAGCATCGCCTCCGATGACAGATCTTGCGCTAAGCCCGCCGCAGCAATAGCGGCTGCGGCGAGTTTATCCGGGCGTCCGTCTAAGGCTTCCTCGGCTTCGGCGATCTCACGCTTTGAAAAGCCAATCGATCTGAGCAGCGCGCGCCCATCTGCATCATAAGACTCTGGCGCCAATCTGAGGTCGTTTGAAATAATATCATCGCCCAAAACCCAGCGCGAGAAGGCCGCGTTCAAAGGCAAGCCTTCGCCAAGGGCGCTTTCGACTTTCTCAATTGCTTGGGTTGAAAAACCACGCGTGCGCAGCGTCTCGCCGCTAAAGTGTGGCATCAGGTCTAAGTCGGCCGAGCGCTCAATGTCTTGCAAAAGAGGCGGCAATGCTGCTGGCGCGGTCCGCGCCAGGCCCATGCGCGCCATCAAACTGAGGCTCGGCTCATCCCCTTCCAGCGCCTCAATGAATGAAACAATCGGGCGCAGCCCCAAAGTCGTCGGTTGGAAGGCGCTAAGCGCTCGGGCTGACAGCGGCACCAAAACAAGGTCAACATCGCGCTTGGTCTTTTTTGCGGACCGAGCGTTTAGGCCAAGGATTTCTGCATATTTCTTTGGAAAGCCGCTGCCTTTGGCGACAGATTGGAGCAGCTTTATCAGGGCGATCACGGCGCCGTCTTGGTCCTTGCCATAAGTCTGTCCTAATCCGAGCAGCGCAGCTGAAATCCCGCACGGGACGAGCAGCAGCGTGTCGTCATGCTCGGCCAGGGCAGCCGTGATCAAATCGTCCAAAACGTCTGTTTCGATACCATCTGGCGTCACAAAGCGCGCCAGATCAATCGCCATCGCTGCGCGGTCTGCATCAGGCAGATCGCCTTTTGCGGCGAACACGTTGACCCCGGCGCGGCGGATTTCATTGATCCGCTCGCTCGACATATCGGTCGGCGCCAGACAGGCCGGCGGCGCCGCGGTTTCGATCGCAGTATTACGAAATTCGGTGGCCAGTGATTCAAATCCGCGGCCTTGTTGCAGAGCTTCCTCGATCAGTGAAAGCGGCACGCCGCGCGCTGCGGCTTCGGCCAATTCCGCATTGCGCGGCGAATCACCCAGACCCTCTAAAAGCTCGGCCATGGCCAATTTGCTGGTTCGATCGAGCGTCCGGCGCCGCGCATCGGCGATCGCGGTCTCACCATCTTGCAGATTTTTCATCGGGACAGCGCTGAGCTCGCCAAAGCGTAATACCTGGCTGATTAAGCCTTCTTCTGTTGCTGTTGCGAGCAATTGAGCGTTGCGTTCCGACGTCGACATGACCTTTGGCCTCCAGCCTAAGCGGGCTTGACCTGGCCCGCGACATGATATGTTGCCTTTCTTAACTAGATTCGGCGACACACACGCGCCATATTGCGGTCAAATATCACTGTCAGGACAGTTCGCATGTTCAAGCTCTTCACATGGTGGAATAATGTTAGCCCCGGCGGCTGGTTTGATATCAAGCGCCGCAGCGAGTTGATCGGTACCGATGAGTACGGCAATCGCTATTTTCAGGATCGCAAAGCATCGGTCGAAGGGCGCAAACGACGCTATGTGATTTACGATGGATTGGCCGAGCCGTCGAAAGTGCCGCCCGAATGGCACGGCTGGTTGCATTACACATTTAAAGAGCCGCCGACAGAAGCGCCGCTCAAACGACAGAGCTGGGAAACAGACCATACGCCAAACATGACCGGGACATTGTTTGCGTATCGACCAAAAGGAAGCTTACGCGAAGGCGGGGAACGTCGCGAAGCGGACGCAGATTACGAGGCTTGGGATCCAAATGCGTGAATCCATTTTTGAGACTTTAGTTGGGCTTGGCGTGCTCGCAGTTGCTGCAGTGTTTCTGTGGTTTGGCTTAGCCCGCGGGGCGGATGCTGGCAGCGCCGGCGAAACCGTCGAAATTGGCGCCCGGTTCAGCAGCGCCGCCACGATTGATCGCGGCACAGATGTGCGCATGGCCGGCGTCAAAATCGGCACCGTGCGGGATATTGAGCTTGATCGCGACCGGGCCGAGGCTTTGGTCACTTTTGCGATCAATTCCGACATCTTGCCGCTCGGCGACGGCACCAGCGCCCGAGTTCAGTCCGAAGGCCTGCTTGGGGGCGCTTATATCAATATCGAACCGGCCGAAGGGTTTGGCGAAATCCCGCCTTGCGCGGCGGACGAAGAGCTGTTCGGCGAGACCGGTTGCGGCGAAATTTTATATGCTCAAGGCTCGGTTGATCTGATGACTTTGTTCGCCTCTTTTGCCGCAGGAAATGGCGGAGAGTCTGAGTGATCCGGTCTGTCATTGCGGTCGTCTTGGGCGCAGGTCTCGCAATCGCGGCGATCTCGCAAGAAGCGCCAACGCCCGAACCTAAGACAGATGACGCGACGCGGAGCCTCGCCGAGGAGCTCGGTTTTACCGATGATGATCTCGCTGAGAGCGAAGACGGCGAGCTGGAGATTGTGCCAACGCAGCGCCAAACCTTCCAGCAAAAAGACACCGTGATTTTGCGCGCGCTGGATAAGATTACCGGCCGATCAACGGATTTCGAAATGCTGGTCGGGATCCCGAAAGTCTATGGCTCATTACGGATCGATTTGCAGACCTGTTTCCAAACCCCACCAGAAGAACCGCCGGAAAGCGCCGCCTTTTTGAAAGTCACATCTGCGACCTCGAAACAGGTTCAGACCATGGCCGAGCCGCGTGACCTAACCGCCGAAGAATTGGCCGTTTCGGAAGCGGACGATGCGGACGTGCGGTTTTCTGGTTGGATGTATGCCTCTTCACCTGGCCTCAGCGCCCTCGAACACCCGGTCTACGATATTTGGGTGATCGCTTGTAGCGAAGTCGTACCCGTTGAGGTGCTGCCTCTCGCGCCAGAAGAGTAAAAATCGGCTTCGACCCGTAACGCCTCCCAAAGGCGGGCGCGAAAATTTTCCCGCGGAATTTCTTCTAAGCCAAACTGCTCCAAATGCGGGTTGTGAAACTGCGCGTCCAATAGTTTGAAACCGCCTAGCTTTAGCCGCGCGACCAGATGGACCAAAGCAATTTTGGAGGCATCGGTGGCGCGCGAGAACATGCTCTCGCCAAAGAACGCGCCGCCAAGCGATACCCCATAAAGTCCGCCAACAAGCGTATCTTCGCTATCCCAGCATTCAACGCTATGCGCGTGACCTTGTCGGTGCAGCGCCCCGTATAGGTTCAAAATGGCGTTATTAATCCAAGTCGCCGGGCGATTGGGGTGCGGCGCCGCGCAAGCTTCAATCACGCGATTAAAGGCGGTATCCACGGTGACGCGAAACGGGTCTTTGCGCACGGTTTTGCGCAGCCGCGATGGGACATGAAAGCGATCAAGCGGCAACACACCCCGCATGTCCGGATCCATTAGAAAGAGCCGCATATCTTGCCGTGAATCCGCCATCGGAAACACGCCGCGGCGGTAGCAGTTTAAGAGATCCGTAGTGTCGAACCGATCTGACATAGGCCGCAGCTTACTTCAGACCGAGGAAACGCTCCAGCCAGTGAATATCGTAATTTCCATCAATCACGTCTTGGGCTTCGACCAGGCGGCGATGCAAAGGCAGGGTCGTGTCAACGCCGCCCACGACCATTTCATCTAGGGCGCGGCGCAGGCGCATGATGCACTCATTCCGGGTCCGGCCATGGACGATTAGTTTGGCAATCATGCTGTCATAATGCGGCGGGATCTTATAGCCGGCATAGACCGCACTATCCAGGCGGACATCTGGGCCGCCCGGTGCATGGAAATCGGTGATCTTGCCCGGCGACGGCACGAAGGTCTCATGATGCTCGGCATTGATCCGACATTCAATAGCATGGCCGACCAGCATCACGTCTTCTTGCGTGAAGGACAGCTTTTTGCCATCGGCAACGCGGATTTGCTCGCGGATCAGATCGATCCCGGTAATCATCTCGGTGACCGGATGCTCAACTTGGATCCGCGTATTCATCTCGATGAAATAGAAGTTCCCATCTTCGTACAGGAATTCCATTGTGCCCGCGCCGCGATAGCCCATCTTTTTGACGGCGGTCGCAACGATTTTGCCGATTTCTTCGCGCTGCGCCTGGTTCAAGGCTGGGGACGGGGCTTCTTCAAAGACTTTCTGGTGTCGGCGCTGCAAGGAGCAATCGCGCTCCCAAAGGTGACAGACGTTGCCATGCGTATCGGCAATCAGCTGGATCTCAATATGGCGCGGCTTGCCGAGATATTTTTCGAGATAGACCGCATCGTCGCCAAAGGCGGCCTTCGCCTCCGTCTTGGCAGACTTAATCGCGTTTTCGAGATCTTTCTCGGTTTCGGCGACGCGCATGCCGCGGCCGCCGCCGCCAGAAGCGGCTTTGACGAGCACCGGATAGCCGATTTTCTTGGCGACTTTTTTGCCTTCGCTGATCGATGAAACGCCGCCCTCTGAGCCAGGGACAACCGGTACACCGGCCTCAATCATGGTCTGTTTCGCGGTGATCTTATCGCCCATGGTGCGGATATGGTGGGCCGTCGGCCCGATAAAGATCAGATCATGCGCTTCGACCATTTCGGCGAATTGAGCATTCTCAGACAAAAAGCCATAGCCGGGATGGACCGCATCGGCGCCGGTGATTTCAGCGGCCGCGATGATTTGCGACTTCTTCAAATAGCTGTTGGCGCTGGGCGCAGGTCCAATGCAGACGCTTTCGTCGGCCAGCCGCACCGCCATCGCGTCACGATCGGCTTCTGAGTGAACCGCGACGGTCGACAGGCCCATTTCCTTACAAGCGCGGTGGATGCGCAAAGCAATCTCGCCGCGATTGGCGATGAGGACTTTTTCAATCATCAGTTCGTGTCCTTATTCGACCACGATCAGAGGTTCACCAAACTCAACCGGTTGTGAGTCTGAGACGAGGATTTCCTTGACGGTGCCGGCCGCATCGGCGGTCACAGGATTGAAGGTTTTCATCGCTTCAATCAGCATCAGCGTATCGCCTTTTTTGACTTTATCACCGGCCTTGACGAAGGCTTTTGCGCCCGGCTCAGGCGACAAATAGACGGTTCCGACCATCGGGCTGGTCGTAGCATTTGAAGGCGCGGCAGGTGCGCTCGCAGCGGCGGGGGCTGCTGCCGCGGCCGGTGCGGCTGCGACGGGCGCCGCCGCAGGTGCTTGTACATAGGTCGGCGCTGCGGGCGCCATTGATGTGGCTTTGCTGACGCGAATGCGGAGGCCTTCATGTTCAACTTCAACTTCGCCTAAATCGGCTTCGCGCAGTATGGCGGCGAGTTCACGGACAAGGCCAGCATCAAGTTTTGTCTTGCTTGTGGACATCGGTGTGGGGCTCCTCAGTCTTTTTCTTTATTGAGTGCGGCGTCTAACGCCATCAGATAACCACGTGCGCCAAATCCGGCAATGCTGGCTTCAGCGCATGGGGCAACATAATTTGTCGAACGGAAAGGCTCACGGGCGGCTGGATTGGACAAATGGACTTCTAAAATGCGTGCGTCGCACGCGCGTAGCGCATCATGAAGCGCAATAGATGTGTGGGTATATGCCCCCGCATTAAGGATGAGGATGGAGGCAGCTTTCGACGCCTCTTGCACCCAATCCACCAATTCACCTTCCGAATTGGTCTGACGAAACGTGATCTCTACATTCGGCGCGGCGGCGAGCATTTGCTGATGGATGTCCGCCAGCGTCGTCGAGCCGTAAATCTCCGGTTCCCGTGTGCCGAGAAGGTTGAGATTTGGTCCGTTTAGAACATATATCTGTTGCGTCATTGCAACACGCTCTTGCGGTGGATCGATAAGCTTGGCAAGCCTAATTTAGCCGGAAAGGAGTTCGGATATGCAGATATTTTTGAACGGCGAAAGCCTCAACATTGCCGACGGCATGAGTGTCGCCGCCTTGGTGCAGACGCTCGCTGGTGATCCACGCGGCATCGCGATTGAACGAAACTTGGAAATTGTGCCGAAAGCGGAGCACCCGACCACGCTGCTCGAAGACGGCGATCGATTGGAAGTGGTGCAATTTGTCGGTGGCGGCTGAAACCTGTTCAGCGACATTGCAGGGCGCCGAGCCTTATCCGTCTCAATAAGACCACTATATTTTACAATGACTGACGCAATTCGACGCCATTGCGCCGTATTGCTGCGTTTAACTGATAGATCACCAAGGCTTGGGCGGGCGGTGCAGATATCGCTTAAGGCAAGCTTGGTCATGTTTGACTCTCAGACCGTTATCCGATCAGGTGATCACGATGCATCTGTGAGGCGAAAACCTCCCTCATCAAATGCGTTATGGCTCTTTGAGCATCCAGGGGTTTCGCCTTCGGGGGGCGGATCCGACAAGTGCCGTCAAGTGCGAACCGGTTGGCCATTCCTCCCCAGGGGAGGGAATTGAGTTGTTTTATACGCAACGCATTGGCACACCAAAAGATTGAGGATGTTCGGGGATACGAATGAAACATGCTATCAGTATACTGATGTGTTGTACCGTCATGGTGCTCAGCGGATGCGCATCAGGCTCGGTGTTCCGACAACTCGACTTAGAGCAATCAGATGGATCGATCGTGCTCGACGCGCGCCAGCGCGTGGTTGCAAACCTACCAGGTGAACCGTGGACCGGCGATGTCCCGCCGCGCTACATCGCACCCGAACGGATCATTTGTCCCGAGCCAAGCCCGGATGTGGCCTCGAGCCTGTCGCAAGCTTTATCGGCCTCGCTGAAAGGGATTATCCCGGATGGCACCCAAGGCTCGGCCGCCGGAAGCTATGCGGCGACAGAGAGTATCGCACAGCTCGGCCAGCGCTTAGCGACCACGCAATTGCTGCGAGACGAACTGGCCGACCTTTGTCGCTCTTATGCCAATGGGGCGATCTCGACGACCAATTACACGCTCCGTTTGGCGCAGCTTGATGAGAAAATGGTGACCTTGCTGACGGCGGAAATGATTGCCGGATCTTTTCAGCGCGAAAGCGCTTCAATCTCAGGCTCGATTGCTTTTGCTGGCAATGCCCAAGGGACGGAAAAATCTGAGGCAGAAGTGCAGGCCCAGCGCGAAGCTGTGAACAGCGCCCGCGATGACCTGGCGCTGGCGCAAGAGGAAGAGGAAATTCACCTATCCACCGCGCCTGACCTTGAGCCCATCCCGAATGGTGCTTCAGACGCAGAAAGCGCTCGAATTGACGCGGCCAACCAACGCGCAACTGCCCGCTGGGACGCAAGAGCGCGCAGATTGTCGGAACAAACAAGCGCTCGTCGCCGGGCGCTGACAGACGCAGAATTGCGCTATGCAGACACAGGCAGCGGCGGCCAATTTGGCGGCCTGCCAACAGCCGGCACAAATGCCTTCTCTGAGGCGTCGTCTTGGTCCGGCAACCGTTCGCGCCGCGCCGCTGAGAGCCTGGTGCAGTTGCAACAAAACTATCTTGATCGCGATGAGCTCGGCGCCATTGTCGATACCTGTTTGACCCGCATGAATGAAGATGTCCTGGCCGGCTATGGCGAGCGGAATGGCAATTCCAGCACGCAAATGCTGCGCGCCGAGATCAATCAATTAGAAGACATGGTGGCCGAGCTGGAAGTTGAACTCGATTCTCTGCAGCGCGAGTATGAAGAAGACTTCCGGGTCTTTCTCGCCCGGCGCATGGTCGGTCGCAGCTTACCCCCGGCGCTTGACGAGGTGACGATCATTCGGGCTGAATATGATCAGACCTCACCTTTGGATGAAGCCATTCTCGACACAGAGAAGGCCCTAGCGATTGCCAATAATCGCTTGAGCGCGCGGCGCACAGGACTGTCCGGCCTGAGCCAGCAAACGCTAGACTTTAATGAGACTTGTCAGAAGGTCATGGACTCCTTTTCGAGCCAATTGGTGAAAGCTCAAAATGCCCGTCTCGAATTGCAGTTGAAGCAAATGGAAGCCGACGTTCAGGCCTATCGCCTGACAGCGATGCAGGAACAGATGCGGTTCTGTTCAAACGTGCTTGCAGGCGGATTGGCGCCAATGAATGCACCGCCAATGGAGCAGCAGCGGATTGTCGATGTTTGTGTGGAAAGCTTGCGGGTGGGATCAGATCCTGTTCTGGGCGAGCTAAGGTCGATCCAGTCTTCCATCGAGCCTATTCTTCCGGTGCAGGAGGATTTCGCCCAAACCGCGGAATTCGTCCGCGCCTATAGCGCCCGCGCGGTGCCATTGCCGCCGGCAAATGCATCAAGCAGCGTTGATTATGAGCTTTACTCGGCGCTTGGTCGGATCACTACAAATCAGTTGAATGTGCGGACGTGTCCAAGTCCCTCCTGCACGGTGAAGCGTCGTCTGCCTTTAAACACTGAAATCCCGATCACGGCGCGCACGTTGAATGGGGAATGGTATATGATTTCGCCGATTGGTGGGGCGCAGGAGTGGATTTACGGCGTCTATGTCGAGATCATCTCATCGGAGTATTAAACTCTAAGTGTCGGCGCCGCCGAGCGCCAAATAGGCCTCGACTTGGGCGTCAAGCAGACGCCGTTCTGTATTGATCCGCGAGCCGCGAATGGCGTTTACCCGGCGCTGCACAGTCAGCACATCGAGCAAAATCGTCTCGCCGAGATCGAACTTGATTTGTTCAAGCGCCAAAGCTTCTTCCGCCGAGGCTCGGGCGCGCTCGAGGGCGGCGAGGGCGTCGGTGAGGGTTGTAGCGCTATCGAACGCATTATTGACGTCGAACACAGCGCTGCGCACCGCTTGTGCATACGCGGCCAGGGCGGCATCGATGCGTGCGTCTGCGCTCTCGATCTGAGCAGCGTTGCGACCGGAATCAAACAACACGGCGCTGACGCTCGCGGTGAGGCTTGCAATATAGAAATCAGGATCAAATAGGTCGCTTAAGTCGGCGCCGCTGCTGCCGACCCGGCCGGACAAACGCAAAGCCGGCCAATTGCTTTTGCGCACGGCGTCAAAGTTTGCCAGTTCGACATTCAAGGCCGCGCGCGAGGCGATAATATCATAACGGGTTTCGAGCAAAGCGGCCGGGACAGTTAGCGTCCCGAGTTCTGTTGGCGCGGGCAAGGCGGCGGCAACCTTCAAATCATCGGCGCCAAAGTCGCCGATCAAAATCGACAAAGCCCGGCGTGCGGCGCGGGTCGCAAATTCCTGATTGCGCAACCCGGCCAGTGCGTTCTCGAACTCTAGCTCGGCCAATGCGAGATCGCTGCGGGCAATATCGCCGGCATTAAAGCGGGCTTCGGAGACGCGTTTAGTCTCTTCGATAAAGGTCAGGTTCTCTTGCGCCAGCGCGAGTTGCTGATCGGCTTCAATGATTTGAAAATAAGCGCGCGCGGTTTGCGCCAGGATGCTGCGCCGCAAGCGCGCAGTGTTGGCGCGCGAGACATTGAGCTGCGCCTCGGCTTGGCGGACCGTTGCACGATTGACCCCGAACAGGTCTGGATCCCAAGATGCGCTGAGGCCGGCGCTGCCGCTGTCGCTGCTATCGCCGAGGTCAGATAAATCTGCCGCGCCGCTCGCGCTCAAGTCAGCGCTGAGGCTCGGGCCGAGCAAAGCGCGGCTTTGGCGAAGGCTCGCTTCTGATTGCCGCAAGCGCGCTTCGGCCTGTTTCAAGTCCAAGTTCGACGTCTCGGCTGCGGCCAAGTAGGCGCGCAACTGATCGTCTTGAAAGAGGCTGTCCCAGTCTGCTGGAATGGCGGCATCGAACGGTGTCTGCCAGGTCTGCGGCGTATCACCCGCGACCTGGGTAGCAGCGCCGTCAATGCGTGTTTGCTGCGCCGTCTGACAGGCGCCGAGGCTGAGCCCTAAGGCCAAAAAGATCGGCCATGACACATGGCGAGCGGGGCCATATCTATTCATGTCGCAATGCCTCAATCGGGTTGAGCCGGGACGCGCGCTGCGCCGGTAGGAAGCCGAATACGACGCCAACCAAAAGCGCTGATCCGAACGATAGCAGCGCAATCCGCGTGGAAAAAACCATTTCAATATCGTCGGTTCCGAGGGAAACCTGAGAGACGCCATATCCCAGCGCCAGTCCTAAAAACCCCGACAAGATGGATAAGAGCAGCGCTTCGGTCAGGAACTGCCCGAGAATGTCCGAGCCGCGCGCGCCAATGGCCATGCGCAAGCCAATCTCGCGCGTCCGCTCGGTCACGGAAACGAGCATGATGTTCATCACCCCAACGCCGCCAACAATCAATGACACCGCGCCCATGGTTGCCAAGAGGAGGCTGAGCGTGCGCTGACTTTCTGCATAGGCCTGACGGCTGGCAGAGTAGTTGAAAATCCGAAAGTCGGGCGCTTCGTCTGCGGTCAATCCGCGCGAGCGGCGTAGGATAAAATCAGTTTCGCGTTCGATCCGGGACAAGGACGCTTGGTCGTCGCCAACGATGCGGATTGAGCGCACTTGGTTGCGCACCAATCGGTCATCGCCGAACAGTCGCGCCCGCGCTGTTGGGCGTGGGATGAGGACGAAATTATTGGAGTCCTGACCGCGCCAATTCTGCCCCTCCGTCGCATCAACAATGCCAATCACTTTGAAAGGAATGTTTTGGATCTTGATCCGCTCGCCCATCGGGTCTTGGCCGCGAAACAGCGATCGGACGACCGATTGCCCGACCACGGCCACCGTCTCTCGACGCTCAATTTCGGTTTCGGTAATTCCTTGGCCGCGTTGAATCAGAAGATCATTGGCTTTGAGATATTGCTCGTCCACGCCGACCACATTGGCGCTCCAATCGCTGGTCTCCGAGACGATGCTGTATTCAGAAGAAATATCGCCCGTGGCCGCATAGATGCCCGGGATGTTTTGAACGTCTTCGACATCCTGTTCTGTGAATGGGCGCCAAGCGCGCCGCTGGCTTGCGCGGCGATTGGTCCAGTTCGGGTAAACGGTAATCGTCCGCGCTTCGACGCTATCAATACTTTTCAAAATTTCCTTCTGCGTCCCCTCGCCAATTGACAGCATGGCGAACACCGCCGCGACACCGATGATGATGCCGAGCATGGTTAGTACGGTCCGGAACGGGCGTTCAAGTAGCGACCCCATAGCAAGGCTGAATGTGGTGAGACCTGGAATTCTCATGCCATAACCTCCTGCACTCGATCTTCGACCACGCGGCCGTCACGCATGGTGATCACGCGCCGCGCATAGTCGGCAACTTCTTTGTCATGCGTGATCAAGACAATGGTAATACCCTGGCGATTGAGCTCGACGAGCAAGCGCATGACGTCTTCAGATGTTTTTGAATCGAGCGCGCCTGTCGGTTCATCGGCCAAGAGCAGCTCAGGTTCACCGACCAAAGCGCGGGCGATGGCAACGCGTTGCTGCTGGCCGCCTGAGAGCTCTGTTGGCTTATGCGTGACCCGGTCGCCGAGGCCGACGCGTTCAAGACTTTTGCGGGCGCGTTCTGCTTCATCCTCGAGACGTGGCCGGCGATACTGCATTGGCAAGCGGACATTGGTCAAAGCGGACTTCTTAGGCAGCAATTGGAATTGCTGGAAGACAAAGCCAATTGTCTCATTGCGGAAATAGGCGAGGGCGCGTTTGTTCATGGAAATAAGGGACCGGCCGGCAATCGCGATGTCACCTTGGTCTGGCTTATCGAGGCCGCCCAGCATGTTCATCAGCGTCGACTTTCCAGAGCCCGATGCTCCGATCACGGCAACGAATTCACCGCGCGCAATCTCCAAATCCACACCATCCAAAGCGCGGATCACGGCATTGCCGCGGCCATAGAGCTTGGTCAGATTTTGCGTCTTGATCAGCGGCGTGGCCACGCGTCTATCCCCGTCCACCAGGACGCCCGCCGCCATTTGCGCCGCCTTGCCGGATCCCAGTTACGACTTGCTCGCCCGGCTCCAAACCGGAAATCACTTCGATGAAAGCCCCATCAGAGAGGCCGAGGCGAACGGGTTTTTGGCGCATTTTGCCGTCTTCAGTGGCGATCCAAATATTCGCATCGCGGATATTGCGTTCTGCCGCCATCAAAGCGCGATACGCGGAATAATCTGCGGGGCTGAGCTGTGTCGCGAGAATATTCTCTGTGAGCTCTGCCAGACGTATCCGCGTCGGCGTATGCAAGAATGTCCGTTCAGGGTCATTGATAATTTCGACCAGCGGCGCCGTGGCGCGTTCGACGGTTTCTTTGGCCGCTTGTAAGTCTGCGGCGCTCATGCCGATCCGCTCTAATCGATTATAGACGGGGGCGTTTGGAGCGGCTGGGCCGGTTTCAATCCCCGCGCCCTCGACTTGCCATCTGGCGATTTGGTCGGGTCTTGGACGGAAGCGATCGGCTTGCGCCGGGATACGCAGCACGCCGGGCTTGATATCGGTCGTGATTTCAAGATTGGCCGTCATGCCGGGCATTAATTTGCTATCATCATTCTCTGCCGAAACGACAGCGACATAAGTTACGATATTGTTGGCTTCTTCGGACTTCAATCGGAGTTGCTCAACCGTCCCCTCCAAAGCGGCATCTGGATAGGCGTCGACCGAGAATTTCACTTTATCGCCGGCATCCAAACCCGCGACATCACTTTCAACAATTTGAGCTTCGACGCGAATGTCGGAGAGATCGGCGGCCAAGACAAAAAGCTCTGGCGCGGAGAAGCTTGCTTGTACGGTTTGGCCGGGGTCTATTTTGCGGTCAATGATGACGCCATCGATGGGGCTGGTAATGGTTGTCCGTTCCAGGTCCAGGCGTGCAGTCGCGAGTTCGGCACGGATCTGATTGACCTGCGCGCGCGTACTTTCGAGCTGCGCTTCGGCTAACCGTAAATCGGCGCGGGCGACGCCGACGGCGCGATTGGCTTCATCAAGCCGCGCCTGCGACGCCGCGTTTTGTTCGAATAGATCTTGTTGGCGCGCCAAGACGGTCAGCGCTTGCGAATAGTTGACTTCGGCGCGATTGATCGACGCTTCTCTGACTTTGGTATCGGCGAGGACCGCCTCAAGCCGGCTGCTGAGTTGGCGGACGCGGTTTTGAAAGTTTTGCGGGTCGATCACGGCGAGCACATCGCCGGCTTTGACGACGCTGTTATAGTCGACATCGACGCTGAGGAGGCGGCCTGAGACTTCTGAGCCAATCATCACTTCATCGCGCGGCACGATTTTGCCTGATGCGTTCACAACTTTGGTGACGTCGCCTTGGCTCACGGGAACGGCAGCGAGCGTGGCGCCCGCAGCTTCTTCAGTGCCTTCTGCAGAATTGCAGCTGGCAAGAACGAGTCCTGCCGCTGCCGAATAGAGCCATTGAAGCTTCATAGCGTTTTCCCAAATCTACCCTTTGCGCGATGCAAATAGCTTGCCTGAGCGCAATAACTGCTACAGGCGAGCCCCTGTATATGTAATTATATTGCATAATAGATTTGGCAAGTAGAATCTGAGGGTTTTGGATAGGCGCGCCGTGACCAATGCTTTGGCCGCTAGGCGTCAGTAAGAGTTTTGACTTGTTTTACAGTTGGACGGGTATTGCCGCGGCCGTAAAGATTGACTTTCAACTTCGAGATGGCGTGCACGAGGGCATTCGGTCCGTATTTGATCTCGCCGGTGAATTCGATGTTCGGAAAGCGCGCGAAAATCTGCTCATAAGCGACCCGCAATTGCATCTGCGCGACGCGTGAGCCGAGGCACTTATGCACCCCGTGACCAAAGGCGATATGCTTGTCGACATTGTCACGTGTCAGGTCAAACGTGTCTGGGTTCGGGAACACATTCGGATCACGGTTGCCGGCGCCGTACCACATCACGACTTTCTCATCCTTGGCGATTTTCTGGCCGTTCAGGTCAAAGTCTTCCAGCGCTGTCCGGCGCATATGTTTGACCGGCGAGACCATGCGCAGGGCTTCTTCTGACATGCGCGGGATCAAAGACGGATCGTCTAAGACCATGGCGCGTTGATCCTGCCATTCCGTCATCAGCTTGATCGTCCCGGAGAGGGAGTTACGGGTCGTGTCATTGCCCGCGAAAATAATCAGCAGCCATGAGCCATCGAGATATTCTTGCGGCAACATTTCATCTTCGAGTTTCGAATGCGCGATCACGGTTAGCAAGTCTTCGCGTGGATTGGCACGGCGGTCGGCCATCACACGGGCCCCATAGGCGAACATCTCTTCGACCGTTTTCTTAAACCGGAACGGGAACATCGGCTCGCCGAGAAAGGTCCGCCAAGGGTTGGTCATGAATTGCGACGCCATTTCCAGATAATGCATCCAATAGACGATTTTTTGGCGATCTTCTTCATCCACGCCGAGCATTTCGCACAAGGTGAAGAGCGGCAATTGATTGGAGAAGATTTTGACGAAGTCGACGACCGGGCCCGCCGCTTCTAGATTGTCCAGCAGGCGCTCGACTTCGTTGCTGACGCTTTCTCTTAGTTTGCTCACATAAGCAGGAATGAAAAAGTCTTTTTGCTGAATCCGCATTTGCATATGCTGCGGTTCATCCATCGAGATCAGATTGTCCATCGCTGCCCGGACCAGGACTTCTGGCTTCCAATGTTCACGTGGAGGGACGGCCATATTGATGCCGCCGCGCTGCGACGAAAAGACGTTTGGATTGAGCTCTACGGTTTTAATATCTTCATAGCGGGAGACCGACCAAAAGCGCGCAGCTTTGCGGCCCATGGCGGACCACATGACCGGTGCGTCTTCGCGCATGCTCTTATACAAGTCATAAGGGTGCCCGCGGAGCCATGAGTTTGGGTTCCAAAGCTCGAAATCACTTTCTAGTTCAGGATATATAGCCGGATACACGGGCTCGCGCGCGCCATTGTCGACAAAAATATCATCGCTGACCAATCGCATGAGCACGGCCTCCTATACGCTATCTGAAATCTCCGCGCCTTCTGAGTCGCGGATCAGTATTTTATGAGCGTATCGCTAATTAGAGCGACGTCCAGACTTGTCGCCACGTCCACTCAGCCCGTGACAAGCAATTTTTGACTTGAACACGTCTGTTTCGCGCCGAGAGGGCCGCGGGCGAGAACAAGGGTGACGCAAGGGAGGCTTTGACAGAGCTCGGAGATCTCAGGATCAATGTGCGCAGCGTGATATTTATCGCGAACACAGGATTGGAGACGAAGAAATGCCAGCGAACACATTACTATCAGACGTCAAAATCGCTGACATGAGCACGGTGATCTTCGGGCCATATTGCACTCAGACCCTGGCGGATATGGGCGCGGACGTGACGAAGATTGAACCCGAAAAGGGCGATGATTTTCGCAATGTCGGAAAGTCCGCTGTGACCCGCCATATGGGGCCGTGCCATATGACAATGAATCGCGGCAAGCGCTCAGTGATTTGGGACTTAAAGTCCGAGGCGGGCGCCGCTGCGATCCGGAAGCTGATCGCTGAGAGCGACGTCTTCATCCACAATGTGCGCGCGCCCGCAATCGCCCGACTGGGCCTGTCCTTTGAAGATGTCAAAGCGATCAAACCGGACATTGTTTATGTCCATTGTGTTGGGTTTGGATCTGACGGGCCTTATGCCGGGCGCCCGGCCTATGATGACTTGATCCAGGGCTTGTCCGGCGCCGCCAGCCTATTGCCGAAAGTCGACGGCGACCCGAAACCGCGTTTCATTCCAACCGCGTTCGCTGACAAAGTCTCGGGATTGCACGCCGTCTACGCCACACTTGCCGCTCTGCATCATCGCGATCGCACCGGCGAACCGGTCCATGTCGAAGTGCCGATGTTTGAATGTATCACGCATTTTCTGCTCGAAGAGCATTTCTACGAAGCGGTTTTCGATCCACCGGTCGGGCCGTTTTGTTATCAGCGGCAAGTCGATCCTTCGCGCCAACCGCTGCAAACCAAGGATGGCTATGTCGTACTCGCTCCGTATGTCGATAAGCGCTGGGTGCGGCTGTTCGACGACGTCCTGAAGGCGCCAGACGAATTGCAAGATGAGCGTATCAGCGACTATCGCGGGCGCTATTACAACATGGCCTATATGTTGGAGCGTGTGCAGCACCATTTGCTAAAAGAGACGAGCGCGCACTGGCTTAAGGCCTGCGCCGCAGCGGACATTCCAGCGGCGCCGGTCAACGATTTTCCCGACCTGCACCAAGACCCGCATTTGCAAGCCACGGGCTTCTTTAAGAAGAAGATGCATCCGACCGAAGGCGCCTATTGGGAGCCGCAGCCGCCCGTCCGGTTCGCTGGCCTTCCAGAAAAAGAGATCCAGCCCGCCCGCTTGCCCGGAGAGGATACAGATCTGGTGCTGATGGAGCTCGGTCTCGGGCCCGTTTAGCGCGCGTCGCATAGCCGCCAACCGTCACGTCCGACACTTGACGGGCTGAAAGGCATAAGGCACCTCAAGTGCCAATAGAGCTCGCGAGAGCCTGTGGGAGGAAAATATGCGATCCGTCTTACTCGCCTTCTTGGGCGTTGTTTTCAGTTTGTGGCCGGCCGCGGCGCAGACCTCCGACCAACCGAACATTGTCATCATTCTCATAGATGATGCGGCGCTTATGGATCTTGGCGTCTATGGCGGCGAGGCGCGAACCCCGCACATTGATGCGCTGGCGGCGCGCGGCGCGATGTTCCTACAATACCGGACCTCGCCGCTGTGTTCGCCGACGCGGGCAATGTTGCTGACAGGGGTTGATAATCACCGCACCGGCGTCGCCACCATTCCGGAAGTCTTGCCACCAGAACATAAAGACCAGCCTGGTTATTCCATGGCGTTGGAGCCCGGCGTGTTGACGCTAGCAGACCGGCTTGGGGCCGCCGGATACAGAACCTTGATGAGCGGCAAATGGCATCTCGGCGAAACCGCCGATGAAATGCCTGACAAGCATGGCTTCCAGCGATCATTCTCCCTTGCCGCCTCGGGCGCCGACAATTGGCAAGATAAATCCTACATGCCGTATTACCATGACGCGCCATGGTGGGAGGATGGCGAGGAAACCTCTTTGCCGGAGGATTTTTATTCCTCGGAATTCATTGTCGATAAGATGATCTCGTATCTCGGCGAGACGGACCAGAGCAAACCTTTCTTTGCCTACTTACCGTTCCAGGCGATCCATATCCCAGTGCAAGCCCCGCGCGAGTTCATCGAAAACTATGATGGCGTCTATGATGAGGGCTGGCACGCTTTGCGGCAAAAGCGCCACCAGCGCGCGCAAGAGCTCGGCCTGTTTGCACAAGGCGCGCCGCTCGGGCCGATGCCGGATGATGCGCGTGATTGGGACAGTCTCACCGATGATGAGAGAGTGCTCTATGCGGCGATGATGGAAGTCAACGCGGCCATGCTCGAAGCGATGGACTTTCACATCGGCCGCTTCATTGAACATTTGAAGTCTGAGGGAGATTATGAACAGTCCATTTTCATTGTCGCCTCGGACAATGGTCCTGAATTTAATCGCGGCGACGATGATTGGCGCCTGACCTTGTGGCGACAGCTCAACGATTACCACATTGACCCAGAACGCGCCGGGCAAGTCGGGAGTTGGGGCTTTATCGGGCCTGAATGGGCGAATGCCGCAGCCTCGCCCGGCGGCCTGTTTAAATTCTACGCGACCGAGGGCGGCGTCCGGTCGCCTTTAATCATTGCTGGCCCGGGCATCGCGCCGGCGCGCATTGGCTCGCCCGCAATGGTCACCGATATCGCGCCGACCTTACTTGATTGGGTCGAAGCTCCCGCCGCGCCGGCAGACAGTGTCGGAATGACCGGACGCAGTCTGCTGCCCGTGCTGCGCGGTGAGATTGATAGCGTCTATGCGCCGAACGATATCCGCGCGATCGAAGTCTCAGGCAATACCGCGCTTTATAAAGGCGACTATAAAATCACCCGAAGTGTTCCGCCGGTTGGGGATGGCCAATGGCGTCTTTTCAATATGGTCAACGATCCGGGGGAGACCATGGATGTCCGCGCTGAAAATCCCGAAGTCTTTGCAGACCTGCTGGCATCGTACGAAACCTATGCCAGCGAAATGGGCGTCTTGGAAATGCCGGACGGATATAACTCGCTTCAGCAAATCTTGCAGAATACGATGAAGCGCATGCGCGCTCGCTATGGGTGGATCTTGATTCTCACCGGCGTGTTCACTTTGCTTTTCTTGTACGGCATCTATCGGGCTTTGCGCTGGCTTTGGACCCGGCGCACAGCTTCATCGTAGAAAGTGATTGTAATGGCACTCAAAATGCCATTAAGTGGGGTTGGAGTGGAGAAGGTGAAGCGACATGGGGTTCAAAGCGGCGCTGCAAAATCGTGTGGTTCGATCACTGTTCAGTCCAAAGCGCCGGGACCGTAACCGTCGAAAAGCCGAGCGTCAGCGCGCCGCAAAAAAGCTCCCGCATGTGGTCGAGTATTTTCATGAAGTGAGTGATCCTTACTCACATCTCATGGTCCAGGTGCTGCCTGATTTTGTCCGGCGATATGATATAGACTTGAACATTCACGTCACTGCGCCGCCCCCGGATTGGGCCGCGCCTGATCGCGACCGTTTAGACGCTTATGCGCGCCGAGATGCCGCTATGCTGGCAGCAAAGGCTGGCCTTAGTTTCAACGATCCTGGGCATCAGCCAAACCCGGCCGCGGCGGCGCGTGCTAATGACCAGCTCTTGGCGGCTGTGCAGGCTGGGACGTTTCTAGAGCAGGCCTCCATGATTGGCACGCAGGCCTGGCAGGAAGGCGCCCCATCCGCGCCCGCGACCCCCAAGACAGAAACGCTGCAAGCGCTCGACGCAGCGGCGGAGCGCCGAGATCAGCTCGGCCACTATCTCGGCGGCACACTCTATTATGCCGGCGAATGGTATTGGGGGCTGGATCGCTTACATTTCTTGGAAGCCAGACTTCAGGCCCTCGGGGTCAGCCGCGAGGCGTCGATAAGTGCCCCCATTTTTGCACCGCCGTCTTCACCCATCGGATCAGGGTCACCGTCCGGCGAGGACCGCCCCGAGCTGCATTGGTATCTCTCCTTTCGCAGCCCCTATACCGGTATCGTGCGTGAGCGGGTCAAAGCCTTGGCCGATGCCTACGGCGCGGATCTAAAGCTCAGATTTGTCTTGCCCATGGTCATGCGCGGGATGCAGGTGCCGCGCAAAAAGGGCTTCTACATTATGAGCGATACGGTCCGTGAAGCAGAGCGCTTGAACGTGACCTTTGGCAATTCTGTCGACCCCGTCGGCGCGCCGGTCGAGCGCGGATATGCGGTCCTGCACGAGGCGATCAAGCGCGGCAAAGGCTATGAATTCGCCAACTCTTTCCTTGCCGGGGTGTGGGCCAATGGGCTCGATGCCGGATCGGATCGCGGCTTGAAAAAAATCACAGAACGCGCCGGCTTGTCCTGGGCCGATATGAGCCCGCTGATTGGCGGCGACCATTGGCGCGGCGAGGCCGAGGCCAATCAACAAGAAATGTTTAGCTACGGCCTCTGGGGCGTCCCGAGTTTTCGCGTCGGCGATGTTGCTGCGTGGGGACAAGACCGACTTTGGGTCATTGAAGACGCTCTCAAAGCGCTCACCAAGACATAGGAAAGAACCGGTATGGAAGTCATCAATGAAGTCATCCCATCTGATCCCGCGCGATTGGCACAGATGCAAGAAAAAGGCCCTGACGGTCCGATCTTCATGGTCAATTTGCTGAAGTTCAAAGACAAAGCCGACTATGCCGATGGGCGCGAGACCGATTTGACCGGACGCCAGGCCTATCAGCTCTATGGCATGGGCGTCGCCGGCCTGTTGCCGGAGTTCGGGGGGCGCATTTTCTTTATGGCTGACGTCACCTTCTTATCGCTCGGCCAAGTTGACGAGCTGTGGGATGAGGTGGCGATCGCGGCCTATCCAGATCGAAATGCACTCATGCGAATGTCGACCTCACAAGAATGGCTTGATCTTGCGGTTCACCGCGAAGCCGGCCTCGCCGGGCAGATCAATATTGAGACCGTAATGCCGGAATTCGGAAAAGCCCTGCCTTGGATGGCCTTGCTGATGAAAGAGTTAGAAACATGATTTGGATCAAGCGCGGCGTGATCGCCCTCGCTCTAATAACAGTTGTTGCGGTGTTGGCCTTCAACATCTTCAAGAAACCCATCGCCAACGCGCTGTTCAATCGGGTCATGGCGGAGCGAGTCGGCGTCGATGCGACCGCTGATCTACCAGACGGGCTGCATGTCTATATTTGCGGCGCCGGGGCGCCGATGCCTGATGCAACGCGGGCCGGGCCATGTCTCGGTGTCATCGCCGGTGATCGCGCTTATGTCTTTGATATCGGGTCCGGCGGCGGCCGAAATTTGGGATCGATGGGGTTTCCGTTTTGGAACCTGGAAAGCGTATACTTTACTCACTTGCACTCTGATCACATTGATGGGCTTGGCGAGCTCATGGTGCTGTCCTGGGTCGGTGGCAGCCGCAAGACGCCGACGCCAGTCATCGGGCCGGTTGGGACGCAGAGAGTCGTCGATGGGTTCAACATGGCCTACGGGCTGGACGCGACTTTTCGCACCGCGCATCACGGCACCGACGTGGCCGATCCGAAGGGATTTGGCGGCGCGGCGACGGAACTCACGCTTCCGGCTGGGCCGGGCGGTCAATCCATCGTGTTTGAAGATGATGTCCTGAAAATTACGGCGCTACGGGTCGAGCACGCTCCGGTTGAACCGGCTTTTGGCTATCGCATCGATTACAAAGACCGCGCCATCTCGATCAGCGGCGATACGATTTATCATCCAAGCTTTGTGGCGGCTTCTAAAGGCGTCGATGTAATGCTTCACGAGGCGCTCGATCCGGAAATGATAACGGCTATCGGCACCCAATTGGCGGCGCGCGGTCAGGCGAACAATGCCAAAATTTTCCACGACATTCTCGATTATCATGCGACGCCAGAAGATGCCGCCCGCAGCGCCAGTGAGGCCGGCGCAGATCAGCTTATCCTGTACCATTTGGTGCCGCCTCTTCCGGCGAAAATTATCGAGACAATTTTTCTCGATGGCACCAAAGCGGAGTTTGATGGGCCGATTACGGTCGCGTCGGACGGGATGGTGATCAGCCTGCCGGCTGGCACCGACCGCATCGATACGTCAAAGGCGTTCTAGCGCGAAAAGACCGATCGCCAGGACGCGGCAAACAGAATGGTGCAAGCCACAACTTCAATCACCGTTGGCCCGACAGTCGCGCTGGTGAATTCGCCATGCACGGCGGCAATGCCGCGCGAGATCAGCATCATTGCTTCAATCATCGCGATCGGGAAAAGCAGGGTCGGATTTTGTCGGACGATCGCTAAGATACAGACCGCGCTCATGGCCACATAATGGGCGCCAATCATGGCGCGCATATTGCCGAGTGCATCAGGCGTTGGCAGTCCGAACCCGAGCGTTTCAGCGAGTTGCGCCGGCTGAAACAGTCCGATCACACCAATAAGCGCAAAAAACGCAGCGGTGACGATCACTAAGACTTTTATGATAAGACCCAAGGGTTTTCCTCCAATTGCTTTTATGCGGCGCTTTGCGCTCTTTTTATGGCACCTAACACGCCAAAAATATGCGAGCAATTGATCGCTCTCGGCGCCCACCTAGGGGGAGGCGATGTCGCGAACGATCCGAAAGCCGATATGGTTTGCCGAAAAATCAGACTCTTGTGGATGGCGCGCCGCAGGGCGGTAGCGGCGGCAATAATTATCGGCACAGAGAAATGATCCGCCCTTGAGCGTGTGTGTACCAGCGCCAAAGGGGGTGTCTGTCCATTCCCAGACATTGCCGATCATATCGCTAAGGCCAAGGCGATTGGGATCGAAACACCCAACCGGGGCGGCGCCGCGAAAGCCGTCTCTCCCATTATCGACGATTGGAAATACCCCTTGCCAAGTATTTGCCTTTGGCGTGTCGCCGTCATAGGCGCCGGAGGTCGGGTCTGTCGGATCGGGCAGCCCCAGGGTTGCGGCATATTCCCATTCCACTTCGCTGGCCAATCGGCCACCAGCCCAGGTCGCATAGGCTTTCGCATCACGCAGAGAGACGTGAACGACAGGGTAAGCGGCGCGCCCTTCAAGTGAGCTGTCTGGTCCGCCTGGCCGACGCCAATTCGCGCCAGCATCGAGGCGCCAAGCGGGCGGATCACCTTCCGCGGGTTGCGCGTGTTCGAACACGGCAGAGCCCGCGTCGGCGCGGCCATCTGCACGGCCTTGCTCGACGTCTGTGACATATCCGGTTGCGTCGACGAAAGCTGCGAATTGTGCATTGGTCACTTCGTGAATTTGGATCTCAAAAGCATCAACCTGCAGGCGCAAACTCGGCGCTTCTTCGGGGTAAACAGCGCGCTCCCCTTTAACAAAACTGCCACTCGGTACGGCTATGAACTGACCGATTTTATCGGCTGCCAGTCCGCATGCCGCCGTCGATGCGGCGGGATCTGGTGTCGCGGCCGAACACGCTGAGAGCGCCAGCGATAGCGCGGCCCCCGATAGGGGCGCTCTAATCAACATCTGCAATCAGCGCCGTCAAAATGCGGTTCAGCGTCGACTTCGCGCTTCGCACTGACAGGTTTTGATCTTCCCGTAACCGGCGCCAGGTTGCGAAGGTTAGATTGACTTCGATGGCGGCGAAGAGATCACGGTCTTTAACGATCTTGTCTGGAAGAATCGAGCTTAGCGTCGATCGCAGGAGATCGACTTCGCTTTGATATTGCTTGGTCAAAAAATCAGACTGAAAGCGGCGGATCACCAATGCCACTTGCATCGGGAAGACGCTTTCATAAATGTCGGCAATGCGGTCAGAAAGTTCGAACAAACGGTCCCGCCAGGCCGCGCTTTCTAAAGGGGCCATAACTCTCGGCATGGTCACGGATTTCAGCTCTTCGGTCATTTCTTCGAAGATACTCTCCATGTCTTCGAAGTGCCGAAACACGGTGCGTAGGCCGACATTGGCGCGGTCTGCGACTTCGACTGCGGTTGGCGACATTTTGCCTTCGCGGAGGAGGTCGAACAGCGCCTCAATGATTTGCCGGCGGCTCCGCCCGCTGCGTCGACGTCGACCGTCTTTCGCTTGCGTTTCAAGTGCGGGCCAGGGGGCCTTGGTGGATTGAGTAGCAGCAGTCATAGCGTCCCGAATATGTCTTTGTTTATAGGGTCATAAACGGCCTGATTAATTTGGCCAAATGATGAACTCATCGTCCTTCATCCGCTTGTCGGCAAGGGTTTTATCAATGGCGATCGGACTTTCGAGCGTATGCTCATAAAGCGGTCCAACTGAATTGGCATGATGGGCGTCGAGGAGGGCCCGCAATTCTGCGACTTTCTCCGGCTGTGCCTCGGCAAGATTGTTCTGCTCGGTTGGGTCCGCTGCCAAGTTGAACAACCAGGCTCTGTCCTGCGCCCCATTTACTTGCAGTTTCCAGTCGCCTGACCGCACCACTTGATAGAATCCAGACTGCCAGAATATTGCATTATCCGGCCTCTCAATCAGGCCTTCGCCGGTGGCTTCGACCAGGATATTGCGACCGTCAATGATGCGGTCTGTGGGCAAGTCCGCGCCGGCGGCAGCAGCAAGTGTCGGCATGAAGTCAATATGCGCGACCGGGGTGTCGATAATTGTCCCGGGGGCAATTTTGGCAGGCCATTTGACGAACATAGGCACCCGAATGCCGCCTTCAAACAGTGTGATTTTCCAACCTCGATAGGGGGCGTTGACCTCTGGTAGGCCGACATAACCAGCGCCGCCATTGTCGCTGCTCAGAACCACAATCGTATTCTCGGCGAGACCTTCTGCTTCTAATTTTTCCATCACGCGACCGACACTGCGGTCTAAAGCATGCAGCATGGCGGCATAGACCCGTTTACGATGCGGCCCGATATCGCCCGCCGCGTCATAGTCGGCCTTCGTCGCCTGCAAGGGTGTGTGCGGCGCCCAGTGTGCCAAATATAGGAAGAAGGGGCGGTGTTTATTGGCCTCGATCACGCGCAAGCTTTCATCGGTCCACCAGTCGGTTAGATAGCCGCCTGGTTCAAATGGTTCGCCGCCATTGAATGAGGCGGCATACTGCATCGCCGCCCAAAGGAATTTATCAATCGGGTCAAAGTCGAGCTTGGCGTTGACGACATCAGGGTGATCCTCATTCAAGAACAACCCGCTATGCATCAGCAGGCTTTCATCAAAGCCCTGCGCATTTGGGAGGAAATCATCGCGCCGCCCGAGGTGCCATTTGCCAATATGAACGGTGTGATAATCCTGCTCTTTAAGCAGTTCCGCGATGGTGATTTCTGATCCGGGTAAGCCTTGATCCTGATAATCGGGATTGGTCTCGTCGGCGTCACGATTATAGTCGAGATCAGGATAGATGCCGTCACTCATCGCCTTGCCAATCGTCGAGATGACCCGTCCCATACCATTAGGGGTCGGCGTAAACTCAAATCCCGTGCGCGTCGGATAGCGCCCGGTCATCAGCATAGCGCGCGACGGCGCGCATGTGCCGGTCCCGGCATAGGATTGTGAATAGATCGCGCCTTCGGCCGCCAAGCGATCAATATTCGGCGTCGGGATCATGCCGCCGCCAAATGTCGACAAGTCATTGTAGCCAAAATCATCGAGCAAAATGAAGACGATGTTGGGCGGGCGTTCCGTGACTGGTATATCGGCCTGGGCCGGGCCTGGTTGCCAGTCAATAGGTTGAAACGGTCCAATCTCGATATGATTGGCCTGCGCTTGGCGCAGCACCAAATGGGTCAGGAGAGACGATCGGTTGAACCATGCAACCGCGCCTAGCGCCAAGACTAAGATGAGCAGTCCGATAAGAGCTTTTTTCATAAGGGTGGTCTCTTTCTTAGCTAAACAGGTGGTCGCAGCCAGTGCCGCTCAGCAACGCGTCGACAGCGCCGCGTTCATTGCCGGACAAGCCGGAATGACCTTCGCGTAGCCAGTGCAGACATTTCGCTTGATATTTGAACACAGGCTGGGTCCACGGACGTCCATCAATCTCCGTTTCAAACGTCTCGCTCCCGGCCATGATCGCCTCCGCATTGGCGATCATTGCGGGCGCATAAGTGCGGCCAATTTCTGCGAGGAGCGGGGCCAATGCGTCGCGCGCTTCGTCGGCAGTAAACCAATCATCATCGCCTGGCTCGAGCCCCGAAAGGTCATCTAACAAGTCGATCCAGGCCCGTACACGATACGATGTTTTCTGCGTGATGGCAGCGGACGTGGGTTCGACAATCCCCAATTGCGTCAGTTGCCCTTGAAGCGCGAAATCGGCCGATGAGGGACGGGCGCCGAGGACAAAGCCTTTGCGCGCGATCAATTCATCTAAAATGCCAATCAGTCTTTCGTAGGAAGATTCGATGGTCTCTGCCGTGATCTCATTTGAGCCAACCACATAAAGTCGATCAATCTGACGTTTGGCGAAATAGTCGGCAAACTCACGCGCTTGCTCGGCGTTCGCCGTGCTGGTGTTCCAAAACACCAATAGGGACGCGGCGTTTTTCCAGTCCGCCTCATGGGCCCAGCGAAAATGAAACATCGCCTTTGTCAGCCATTCATCAGCATAGTCTTCGATCAGCTCATTGATGAATTTGAGCGTCGGATCGGTTGGAATGACGGACCGTCCTGGATAGTCCGTTTCCAGGCGTCGAATGATCGGCGTCGAGTCCGTGGTCGGGACCAAGCTGCCATCTTCGCCATCGGGAAAATAGAAGGTCGGCAATAATCGAACTTTCGGCTCGGGATAGCCTTTTGGGATGCTCGTCGCGCCCCAATAGATCGTGAAAGGCAGGCGGCGATACCGCAAAACGCCGATCATTTTGCGCGTATAGGGAGACCCCGGCGCGCCGGTGAGCTCAAGTCGCTCTTGTTGAGACATATAGTTTTTCCTCCGCGCTGCACTTTGGTAAGTGGCACGAAGCATGTCAATATCTCGCGGGCGATGCCGGCGGCAAGACCGCTATTCAGCCGGGACCGCTTGTTGCTCGGCATCTAAGCGCCGCGCCACATCGCCGGGCGATCCTGAGCCACGCGCAATCAACGCATAGGCGGTCGGGACGAAGAGGACTGTCACCAAGACAGCGGCGATAACACCAAACAGGATAACGACGCCGATGGCGGCCCGCGTTTCGGCGCCGGCTCCACTCGATAAAATAAGCGGCAGGGTCCCGGCGGCTGTGGTCAACCCGGTCATCACAATTGGCCGCAACCGCGCCAAAGATGCCTCCTTCAAAGCGGCCTCAAACTCTTGGCCTTCATCGCGCAATTGATTGGCAAACTCGACAATGAGAATACCATTCTTAGCGGCCAGCCCGACCAGCATGATCAAGCCGATTTGGGTATAGATATTGATGCTGTTTCCGGTCAGCCAGAGACCAAGCAAGCCGCCAGCAAGCGTCGCTGGAACGCACAGCATGATGATGATCGGGTGGCGATAACTCTCAAACTGCGCGGCCAGAACCAAGAAGACAATGACGATGCCGATGGCAAATACGAACAAGATGGAAGAGCCCGATGTTTTGAAATCCAAAGACTGCCCTTTGAAATCAATTGTGGCTTCAATCGGCAAAATATCCCGCGCGATATCTTGCATGCCATCTAAGGCTTCGCCGAGCGAGGTTCCCGGCGCCAAGCCGGCTTCAATCGTGATTGCCCGCACCCGATTATAGCGATTGAGGCGAGCGCTGTCGGCGATGGGCTCAACATTGATCAGACTGGCCAGCGGGATCAAGTTTCCTGACCGCGAGGAGCGGACATAGATGTTCTCGATATCATTCGGATTATTTTGATCCGAACGCAGGCCTTCCAGAATGACGTCATATTCTTCGCCATTCTCGATGTAAGTTGTGACCCGCCTCGAGCCGAGCATGGTTTGCAGCGTGACGCCAATATCGGCCACGGTAACACCGAGGTCGGCGGCACGGTCATAATCCACTTGAATGCGGTATTGCGGCTGGGTTTCTTTGTAATCCCAATCGATATCAACCAGGCCGAGATCGCTCTCTTCCAACGCTGTGACGAATGTTTCGCGCCACTCTAACAAGGCTTCATAGCTCGGCCCGCCAAGCACGAATTGAACCGGCTTGCCGGTGCCGCCGCCTAACCCTTGGCGCATGCGCGCGAAGCCTCGAACGCCCGGCAAGTCGGACAGTTTTCGATTAATCTCACCAATGATCGTATTGGCCGGACGGCGCTGGCTCCAATCGTTTAAAACGACAATGACAAAAGCCTGGTTGAAGCCGGCTGAGCCGAAGCCAGGGGCCCTGAAAAGCAATCGATTGACTTCAGGCGGGGCGCCATCTTGGCTCTCTGTATAGGGCAGGAGGCGACGCTCAATCTCATCAATATAGCGCTCCATATAACTATACGATGCGCCCTCAGGTCCGCGCACGACGACAAAAAATGCACCGCGATCTTCTTGCGGGACATATTCCTCAGTGACGGTTTGCGACAATTGATATGTCGCGCCGAACAGGCCGGTGAGCAAGATCGCCATCAGTATCGGGCGCGGGATCAAAAGGTTGAGCAAGCGGCTATAGCCGCGTCGGACAATATTGAAGGCGCCATCGACGAGCCGAGGCAGCGTGCTGGTGACGGTCCACTCATCCTTGATCGGTTGCAGTAATTTCGACGCCATCATTGGGGTTAAGGTCAAAGCCAGCAGGCTCGAGAACACGACGGCGGCTGAAATGGTCAGCGCAAACTCGGTGAACAGACGTCCAATATCGCCTTGCAAGAAAGTGATTGGGACAAACACGGCGACCAGAACCAATGTGGTCGCGACGACAGCGAACCCGACTTGTCTCGTGCCTTTAAAGGCCGCGACGAGCGGCGTTTCGCCATACTCTTTCATGCGCCGCGAAATATTCTCCAAGACGACAATCGCGTCATCAACGACCAATCCAATCGCTAATACCATGGCCAGCAGTGTCAGCAGATTGATCGAAAAGCCCAAGGCGAACAAAACAATGAAAGTCGCGATCAGCGAGATTGGAACTGTGATCGCCGGGATAATCGTTGCCCGGGCGCTGCCGAGGAATAAGAAAATCACCAAAGTCACCAAGCCAACCGCGATGGCGAGCGTCGTATAGACCTCGCGGATCGACGCGGAAATGAAGACTGAGCTGTCAAAGCTGCGGGCAATCACCATGCCTTCGGGCAAAGTCTCATTCAATTGGCTCGCCATAGCTTTCGCGGCGTTGGCGACGTCGACTGTATTCGCCGTCGATTGTTTGACGATGCCGAGGCCGACCATAGGGACGCCATTGCCGCGGAACATGTTGCGGTCTTCAACTGTGCCGCGTTCAACTCGCGCGACATCTCCGAGCCGGACCAGATAGCCATCCTCGCCTTCGGCGACGACCAGCCCGGCAAAGTCTTCAGGGCTCTGGAAAGCGCGGTCGATCCGGACTGTGTAAGCGCGGGTATCGGATTCAATGCTGCCGGCAGGGGCTTCAATATTCTCGCGTCTGAGCGCTTGTTCCAAATCATTGACGGTCAGGCTGCGGGCGGCCAGCGCCCGTCGGTCAATCCAAACGCGTAGGGCGTAATTGCGCGATCCGCCGACGCGCACGCGAGCGACGCCGTCCAAGGCGGAGAAGCGATCGACGAGGTTGCGTTCGGCATAATCAGAGATCTCAGACGTGGTCAGGTTCTCGGCCGCCAAGTTCAACCATATGATCACATCATCGTTTGAATCGGCTTTCTCGACCTCCGGCGGATCCGCCTCTTCAGGCAAATTGTCGAGCACTCCAGAAATCCGGTCGCGAATATCATTGGCGGCGACGTCGATATCTTGATTGACGCCGAACTCGATGGAAATACGCGATCGACCGTCGCTAGAGTTGGAGTCAATGAAACGGATGCCCTCAACCCCGGCAATTCGGTCTTCAATGATTTGCGTGATCCGGGTTTCAACGACGCTGGCAGAGGCACCAGCATAGCGTGTATCAATGGTCACGATCGGCGCATCGATATCCGGATATTCTCGTAAGGACAGCCGGTCAAAAGACACCACACCGAGAATGACCAGGATGAGCGCGATGACCGAGGCGAAGACCGGCCGCGTCACTGCTGTATCGGATATAACCATCGCGAGGTCCTAGTTGGCAGCGCCAGAGGCGGATGGGCCGGATCCCGCAATTGTCGAATCGGGCGCGAGAATAGATTTATCTTGGAGGCGAATGTCAGAGCCTTCGCGAACCCGAATAATGCCCTCGGTGATCACTTTATCACCGGCGGTGAGGCCAGAGACCACTTCGATATACCCGTCGGCGCGCTGTCCAAGTTGCACTTCCACGCGGCGTGCTTTGAGCGCATCGCCTTCAGGCGTCACACGCCAGACATAAGTACGCGGCCCGACCGGTTGCACGGCCTCTTCCGGAATCGCCAAATTGCGACGTGGATCGGCGGTCACGGTGACCCTCATGAACATGCCGCTGCGCAAGAATTGATCCGGATTGGGCAGCTTCGCGCGGGCCCGAATTGACCGCGTGACCGGGTCAATTCGATTGTCGAGCGTGGCAATCGTACCTTCAAACACTTCGCCGGGAAGATCATCGGTTTCGGCAATAATCGCCGTTCCCGGCTGAATTGAGCGGGTAAACAAAGACGGCACATCAAAATCGAGATTCATTTCACTGTCGTCGATCAGGGTCGCAACAACATCGCCTGGGCGTACAAAGGATCCAACGCTGACCCGCCGAAAGCCGAGAATGCCATCAAAGGGCGCGACCAGGACGCGGTCTTTTTGGCGCGATTGTAGCGCCCGCAAATTCGCCTCTGCACTATCCAAGTCGCGTTGCGCCCGGTCGAGTTCTGACTGCGACACCGCTTCGGCCTCGGCCAGTCGCACGACCCGTTCAAGCTGCCGTGTGGCTTCTTCAACGTCAGCTTCCGCGGATTCGACCAGCGCCGTTTGTTCGCGTTGGGCGAGCGAGAGCAAGGTCTTTCCGGCCCGAACGCGCTCGCCATCTTCGAAATACAGCGCCGTGATTCGGTCAGAGGCATTGAGAGACAAATCGACTTGTTCGTTCGGTTCGAGCGTACCCAGCGCCTCGATGTCACGCGAGAAGACGCGCTCGGTCACCGGTTCTGCAAACACGCTGGCCGGGCCACCGCGTTGTGCACTGGCCGGAGCAGCTGCGAAAACAGCCATCAGGGCCGCGATCAAAACAGTTCTAATCATCAGGATCTCATTCACTTTCTGACACCGCATTCGCGAAGTCCTCGTCCCGCCAAATTCCACCTAAAGCTCTATACGCAGCAATCGCCTGTCTGGTTGTGTCGAGGCGGTTACTTTCTAGTCTATCTTGTGCGTCCAGCAGCGTCCGCTGGGCGTCGATTACATCTAGGAAATCGTCCAGGCCTTCGTCAAATCGCAATCGCGCGAGGTCGAGCGCCCGGGCGGCAGATGCCGCAGCAGCTTCAAGATTATCCTGGCGCGACTTTTCCAACTGATAGGAGACAAGCGCGGTTTCCACCTCGCCTAAGGCGGCGACCACCGCTTGCTCATAAGCTGCGAAAGCGGTTCGGGTTTGCGCATCAGCAATATCAATGTCGGCGCGCACTCGTCTCAAGTCTGGTCCGTCCCAGCGTATGGCGGGGCCAATTCCAAAGCCAAAGCTCTCTTCGCTGACATTGTCTTCGGTAAACAGCGCCAACAGGTTCGCATTAAACGTCAGCGTCGGAAACAGTCGTGCCCGTTCGACCTCTCCAAGCGCTAAAAGACGGGCAATGTCGGCTTCCAAAGCCCGGAGGTCGGGCCGCCTTTGGATTAAGTCCTCAGGATTGCCAGCATATAGCATTTGCGGGGGCTTTGGGATGGCTGGGTCAGCGTTGGGCGGGAGCGCCAATGACGGGTTTGCTCCAAAATCGGTTTGCCCCGTGAGCGTTGTCAGCCGGATGCGCGCGGTGCGGATGTTGAGCTCGATTAAGGGCAAGGAGGCGAGTGTCGTGCGGTATTGCGCCTCGGCGCGTTCCACGTCCAATCGCGTCGCCCGGCCATTGTCGAACAGAACGCGTAACAGATCGACACTCTCGCGCTGCAAGTCTGCATTCGATTGCGCCACGGCGAGGCGCACCTGGTTGCCGCGATAATCGACATAAGCCAGAGCCGTTTCAGCCGCCACAGTGACTGCGACGTCGCGGCGAACTTCTTGCAAACGTTCAACTTGTAGGGCGGCGCTGTCAATTTGCGCTGCAATCCGTCCGAACGCGTCATATTCCCAGCTCGCCCCGAGCTGGCCGCTGCCCGACAATTCGACGTCGGCGCCTTCGCGCGCCCCGCGGGCCAATTCGGCGCTGGTGCTGGCCGAGGTCGATGATCCGCGCTCAAGCCCCTGGCGCTGCAGCGTGGCGCGGGCCGTAGAGATATTCGCGGCGGCCACGGACAGATCTTTATTGGTCGCCAGAGCGTCCTCAACCAGACGCCCGAGAAGCGGGTCATCAAACTCAGACCACCATGACATCGCGACGGGCTCAGTCGCCGCGGCTTCGGCCGTGGTAAATGTCGGGCTCAGCGGCGCCATCTGTGGACGCGCTGGGGCGTCCGGCGGTGTAACACAGGCGCTCGCCCCAAGGACCAGCAGACTAGCAGCAGTGAAACGGTTTTGCATGACCCCGCAGATAAGGCGGATAGTTTAAAAGTCAGTAGTAAACTGCAACTATTCGCAATCTATTCGCCTTCGCCTGAACTTATTGCAGGAGCGGCTAGATATGCAGCGCGTGTCCGAGGCCTTTCAGCGCCGCTTCTTGAACGGCTTCGCCTTGGCTCGGATGGGCGTGAATCGTATCAGCGATGTCTTCCAAGCGGGCGCTCATTTCAATCGCCAATCCGAACCCCGAAGCGAGTTCGGCGCAGCCTTTGCCGACAGCTTGGATCCCAAGCACCAAGTGATTGTCTTCTCTGGCGACGATCCGAACAAAACCATCCGTGCGTTCGATCGCCAGCGATCGTCCATTCGCTGCCAACGGAAAGCTTGAGACAATTGCTTCCACGCCTTGAGCTTTGGCTTCGTCTGGTGACAGGCCAGCTGTGACAATTTCAGGATCGGTGAAGCAAATGGCGGGAATAACTTGTTTGTCCCAGCGCCGGTTTTTGCCGGCAATCAGCTCGGCAACCATTTCGCCTTGTGCCATCGCGCGGTGGGCAAGCATGGGCTCGCCGGTGACATCGCCAATCGCGTAAACGCCCGACATGGCCGTCCGGCACCGGTCATCGATTTTGATGAAAGGCCCGTCCATATCGAGGACCAGATTATCGAGCCCGAGACCGTCTGTATTGGGCCGTCGCCCGACGGTGACGAGCAGTTTTTCTGCGGCAATTTCTAGGGATTTCCCGTTGTTGGTCTTGCCGGTCAATACGCCGTCCTGATAGGCGGCAGCATCGGTTCCCAAATAGACGTCTACGTTCAGCTTTTTGAGGCGATCAAGGACGGGCTTGGTCAACTCTGAATCATAGATGGGGAGAATTTGGCCTTCACGCTCAACAATCGAAACCTTGGCGCCAAGTTTGGCATAAGCCATGCCCAATTCGAGCCCGATATAGCCAGCGCCGACCACCGCCAAGGAGGCCGGCACAGCGTCTAAAGCGAGCGCATCGGTTGACGAAATGACCGCGTCTCCAAACGGCAAATGCGTCAGCTCGGTCGCTTTCGACCCGCTGGCAATGCAGATATTCTCAGCCCTTATTTTGACCGGTCCCTTTGGCGTCGCAACCGAGACCGTCTTGCCGTCGACGAAAGTCGCCCAGCCCATAACCGTTCGGACGTTTGCCTTTTTCAGCAAACCGCTAACGCCGCCGGTCAATTGTTTGACAATGCCGTCTTTCCATTTCCGCGTCTCCGCCAGGTCGATTTTGGGTTTTGAGCGGCTGATGCCAAGCGCATTCTTCTTGGAGAAGGACATCGCGCTGGCAAACTCGTCAGAGGCATGGATCAGGGCTTTTGACGGGATGCAGCCGACATTCAGGCACGTGCCGCCAAGCGCTTCGCCATCGACAATAATCGTATCTAAGCCCAATTGCCCGGCGCGGATCGCGGTCACATAACCGCCCGGGCCGGCGCCGATGACCAATAGATTGCAAGAAAGATCTGACATTTAGTCCTCGATGAAGATTGTGGCCGGGCTTTCGAGCAAGCCTTTAATGCGTTGAACGAAGACCGCGGCGTCCCATCCATCAATGACGCGATGGTCAAAGCTCGATGACAGGTTCATCATTTTGCGGGGGACAAACTCGCCATCTTTCCAAACCGGCAGCGTGCGAATCTTGTTTACGCCGACAATCGCGACTTCAGGATGATTGATCACAGGCGTTGTCACGATCCCGCCAAGCTTACCGAGCGATGTGATCGTGATGGTCGAGCCGCTCAGCTCGTCGCGGGCGGCGGTGCCGGCTTTCGCGGCTTCGCTCACGCGCAACATTTCGGCGGCACAGGACCGCAGGTTCAACGTCTCGACGTGGCGAACGACAGGGACAACCAGTCCGGCATCCGTTTGGGCGGCGATGCCGATATGTATACCGCCATATTGCTGGATTGTGTCTGTGGCCTCATCGAACCGAGAATTCATCAGCGGTTGCGCCTCGATCGCCCGCGCCATAGCGCGCATCAAGAATGGCAGAAGCGTGATTTTCGCTTGGTCGGGTTTGGCCTCTGCATTGAGCTGTTTGCGCAAATCTTCCAAAGCCGTCACGTCGACTTCATCGACATAAGTAATGTGCGGAATGCTCGATTTGGCGCGCACCATTTGCTCGGCAATCTTCCGGCGCATCCCGACCAATTTGATCTCTTTCACAGATGTGTCGGCGGACCGGCCCGCCTGCGCCGATCCATTGCTGGCATGACCACCAAGGAAGGCATCTAAGTCCTCGTGGCCAATCCGTCCGGCAGGTCCGGTGCCAGGAACGGCGCGCAAGTCGATGCCGGTTTCCATCGCGCGTCGGCGCACCGATGGGGCAGCAAGCGGTTTTTGACCGGGCTGAGAGGTGATCGCTGGGCGGCTCGCAGGGGGCGCTGTTTTGATCGGTTCAGGCGGCGTCGGTTCAGGCGGCGTCGGTTCTGGCGCCGGAGCAGGCGCGGGTGTTTCGGGCACGGCGTCGCCGGGTTTAATATTGCCGTCGCCGGCCACTTCCATGCGAATGATCGGCGCACCAATCGCGACGGTGTCGCCGACGCTGGCACCGAGCCACATGATTTTGCCATCGGCGGGTGCTGGGATCTCAACTGTGGCTTTGTCGGTCATCACCGCTGCGAGGACGTCATCTTCGCGCACTTGCGCGCCGATTTCGACGGCCCATTCGACGAGCTCAGCCTCGGCCACGCCTTCGCCAATGTCGGGCATTTTGATCAGATGTTCACCCATCAGGCGGCCTCCATCGCTTTTTTCAAGGCGTCGGCAACCCGTTTCGGCCCTGGGAAATAATCCCATTCCTGAGCATGCGGGTAGGGCGTGTCATAGCCGGTGACTCGCGATGGCGGCGATTCCAAATGATAGAAGCAATGATTGGCGATCAGCGTGACCAGCTCAGCGCCAAAGCCGCATGTCCGCGTGGCTTCGTGCACGACGACACAGCGGCCAGTCTTTTTGACAGATTCGGTAATCGTATCGAGGTCGACCGGCACAATCGTCCGCAAATCAATCACTTCAGCATCAATGCCGCTTTCTTCCGCCGCCGCCAGGGCGACGTGAACCATAGTGCCATAAGCGATCACCGTGACCTCATTGCCGGGGCGCCGGATGGCGGCTTCCCCGAACGGGACGGTATAATGACCCTCTGGGACTTGCCCGAGCTCATGTTTCGACCATGGCGTGACCGGGCGATCATGATGGCCATCAAACGGCCCATTATAAAGACGCTTTGGTTCTAGGAAGATCACTGGGTCATCGTCTTCAATCGCCGCGATCAGCATGCCTTTCGCGTCATAGGGATTAGATGGAATGACTGTTTTCAATCCCGCCACATGCGCAAACAAGGCTTCCGGGCTTTGCGAATGGGTTTGTCCACCAAAGATGCCGCCACCGGTGGGCATTCTAATCGTCAGAGACGAGGTGAAATCGCCGTCAGAGCGATAGCGAATACGCGCCGCCTCTGAGACGATCTGATCATAGGCGGGGTAAACATAATCGGCGAATTGGATCTCAATGCACGGGCGGAGGCCATACGCGGCCATGCCGATCGCGGTGCCAACAATCCCGCTTTCATTGATCGGCGCATCGAAACAGCGATTGCGCCCATATTTTTCTTGCAGGCCTTTGGTGCAACGGAAGACGCCGCCGAAATAGCCAACGTCTTCGCCGAACACGACGACTTTCTGATCCCGCTCCATGCAGACATCATGCGCGTCACGGATCGCTTCGATCATTGTCATATGCGCCATCAGACACCTGCCTCTCTGCGCTGGCGAACCAAGTGGCTCGGCAGGGTTTTATAGACGCCTTCGAACATGTCTTTGGTGCTCGGAACCGGGCCGTCAATCAGCGTGCCATTGGCTTCGGCCCGTTTCTGCGTGGCGATCACATCGCTTTCAATCTCGGCGACCGTCTGCGCGTGTCGATCTTCAGACCACCAGCCTTGCGCAATCAGGTATTGTTTCATTCGCTCAATCGGATCGCCAAGTGGCCAAGAGGCTGACTCTTCTTTCGGCCGATAACTTGACGGGTCATCCGAGGTTGAATGCGGTCCAGCGCGATAGGTGACGTGTTCGATCAGAGTTGGGCCTTTGCCAAGCTCGGCGCGCTCCACGGCCCATTTGGCGGCAGCGTAGACGGCAAGATAATCGTTTCCGTCGACCCGGAGAGATGGAATGCCAAACCCTAAACCGCGCGCCGCAAACGTCGCCGACCGGCCGCGGGCTATGCCTTGGAAAGTTGAGATCGCCCACTGATTGTTGACAATGTTCAAGACCACGGGGGCCCGGAATGTCGAGGCGAAGACCATGGCCGAATAGAAATCTGATTCGGCTGTCGCACCGTCGCCAATCCAGCCGGCGGCGATTTTCGTGTCGCCCTCAATCGCCGAGGCCATAGCCCAGCCGACGGCTTGCACGAATTGCGTGCCGAGATTGCCGGAGATCGAGAAGAAGCCGTATTCTTTGGAGGAATACATGATCGGCAGCTGGCGACCATTGAGCGGGTCCGCAGCGTTCGAATAGATTTGATTCATCATCGTCTCAAGCGGATAGCCAGCACTGATCAAGAGCCCTTGCTGGCGATAGGTCGGGAAATTCATGTCGCCTTTGCGCAAGGCCGCTTGGAACGCACACGCGATCGCCTCTTCGCCGAGGGCTTGCACATAGAAGCTCGTTTTGCCTTGGCGCTGCGCCGTCAACATGCGGGCATCAAAGGCGCGCACGGTCAGCATATCGCGCAGGCCTTTCAGCGCCGCATCCTTGTCCAAATCAGGCGCCCAGGGCCCGACGGCATGGCCGTCATCGTCCAAGACGCGGATGATGTCATAGGCCAAATAGTCAATGTCTTTGGCAACCGCGTCTGTCGCGGGGCGCGGCGTTGAGCCGGCCTTAGGGACCTCAAAATCGGTAAAGTCAGGAGTGTCCCCGGGGCGGCATTCCGGTTCGGGAACGTGAAGTTCAAAAGGCCGTTTCTTCGTCATTCTTGCATCAACTCGCGGGTCTAGAATGTTTGGCGCAGGCACGCGCGGTCCGCCGCTCAAGGGCGAGCGAATATGTGAGATGCTTGTGACATAACTTACCGCCCCTGAAAAGGGGATAAAAGTCTTGATATTTATCATTTTGAGGTAATATTTTTTTGCGATTAGAGTAATTTAGGCAAATATTGCTATATACGTGGCATAATGCGATATATAGTTCCTTTTACATGCATCCAAGGAGGCAGCCGCGGCCTCGAAGACAGCTACAAAAGCGAGCTTATGGTCCAGACCAATCGGTATTGGGATTTTTGCAATCTGCAATGAAAACCGTTGCAGGCGCCGTCGCAAATCGCACAGAGTCTCGATGAAAATCAAAATTGTGTTTTTATGAAAGCCTACTAGTGCCTTGTTTATTATATAATAAATATAGAATTTTGCAAATTCACCTGAGTGGATCTGAAATTGCGACGTGAGCCTCGCTTGCGGCGTCATTTATTGCTGCCGGGAGGCACTCAAAACTCAAAAAGGTGATTTATGAAACAACTTAAAATTCTTGCTGCAGCCGCCCTCGCAACTGGCCTGCTCATGCCGCTCGCAGCGCATGCTGCGCCTCAGAACGGCAAGCAATTCAAGAATGCGATGCAGAATGCGTCACAAGCGCGTTTGAACCGCAATGGCAGCAACATTCTTCGCTTCGACGCTGATCAAGATGCGACAATGACCCAAGTCACATCCTATAATAGCGCGCTGCGTACAAACAGCCTGCATGTCGATGATTCCCTGATTTCCAATCTCGAGACCGATCAAGACGCAACTGTTCGTCAAACAAGTTTGGCAAATTCCAATGTCGCGTTGAACACCGTTGACATGACGCGCGCCCGGTCGATCACGACAACAATTGATCAGGATGTCACCGTTCGCAGAATGTCTGCCGCAAATTCTACGATTGCGGCCAACACAATCTCTATTCGTTAGAGGATGGCTATGAAACGCGCAGACGTCCCCACGTTGACACGGCCGGTTTGGCTCATCTCCATCGCAGTGGTGATGGCCAGCATGTCCGCTGTTGCCAACGCACAATCTGCGCGTTTCACCCTTATTGATGCGCGTAATGGGCTAACCCCTGATGTGCGCGAAGCTTATGCCAATGCGCTCGGCGCAAATGCTGATGCACCTTTGCTAGTAAGCCGGGTCAAAGTGATCGTTTCGCCTCGGCACGGCGCCGCGTTTGAGGCCGTCAATATCCCAAGCCAGGTTCGCCATGTCGACGCTACCGTTGATATCTTGATGCAAGGCGGCGGACCCAATTCCGCGCCAATCGATGTCAATCACTTGCGGTTTGCGCGTCAAACGCCGCACCACATTTCTCAAAAAACGAATATCAAGGGACACTAAATCATGCGGTACTTTTTGCTTATTTTCTGTCTTATCGCGACAGGTTGCACCTCAATCGGCGCTGCGACCCGTGCGCCAGATGCCCCGGCCATGCGCTACTCCCACAATGGCTTTAGCGTCGACGAAGCCGCCGCCGAAGCTCATCGCGGTTTTGAACAGAAACTCGATGCGGCTAGCGCCCTGATTTCAAACCAGCTGCCAGAGACTGCACCGGTCACGCTGGTTTATGTGCTTAATACTGTGAATCTCGTCGACACGCCGACCTCCTTCACACGAGACATGGGCGGACCCGAGGCTCCGACGGCGCGGATTGCAGCGGCGCGGCAATATCGCGGCAGCGCCCTGCGTGTGATTGATCCCGGTCATTTCTCAGCCGATATGCCCATGGACTGCCAGAATGCGTCAAACGGCGCTCGCGTCTTCCTGTTGAAGACTTATGTTAGCAATTACGATCCCGGTGTGCGGCGCCGCAATAGTGGGACATCGCCATTCGCGCAGGATGATGATCTCGGGCTCGACCTGTCGCGCCAATCTGGCTCGACCACGGACGTCTTCACGATTGAAACGGAGCTGACAGATTGCTTTGGCAATGTCTTGCGGGCGCTGTCTCCGGTGGTTGAGGTATCGTCGGTTAATCGTGGTCAGTCAGTCTTCTTCTTTTCAGAATTGATCGGCGTGTATGGCAATCAATCGCATTTTGTGTCGACCAATTTAAACGGCGCCAAAAAGCGTGCTGTGGAGCTCGTCGTGGCTGAGATTGGTCTCTATTTAGCAGGCGTTCCCGACGACGAGATTGAAGCGGTCATGGCGCTCAAAGACAACACCGATTTCGCCGCGGTGCCCGAAAACGTCGCGGCCCACTGACCCACATTCTGCGCTGCAGCCAAACAAAAAGCCCGCACCTGTCGGCGCGGGCTTTTCTATTCCTGTGCGGGTATCGCTTAGTGCAGGAACTCGAACAGGCCTGCAGCGCCCATGCCGCCACCAATACACATAGTGACAACACCGTATTTGGCTTTGCGGCGCTGGCCTTCCATCAGGATTGAACCGGTGCAGCGGGCGCCAGTCATGCCGAACGGGTGACCAATTGAGATCGAGCCGCCATTGACGTTATATTTCTCAGGGTCAATGCCGAGGAAGTCGCGGCTATAAAGACACTGAGAAGCAAAAGCTTCGTTGAGCTCCCAAAGATCGATGTCGTCGACTTTCAGGCCGTGACGCTCAAGCAAGCGCGGGACGGCTTTGATCGGACCGATGCCCATTTCGTCTGGATCAACACCGCCGACATTGAAGCCCATGAAGCGGCCAAGTGGCTGAATGTTGCGACGTGCAGCTTCTTGCGCTTCCATAACCACGACGGCGGCGGCGCCATCAGAGAGCTGTGAAGCGTTACCCGCGGTGATGTACTTGCCCTGTTGGACTTGCTGTCCGCCAGAGAAAACTGGTGGCAGGCCAGCAAGCGCTTCTGCCGTTGTGCCTGGGCGATTACACTCATCGCGATCACAGACGACATCTTCTTCGGTGATTTCGCCGGTCTCTTTATTCTTGAGCATCATTTTTGTGGCCAGCGGAACAATTTCCTCAGCCATATAGCCGTTCTTTTGGAACTCGGCTGTGCGGCGCTGAGACTCAGCAGAATACTCGTCTTGCGCTTCGCGGCTGACGCCATAACGCTCGGCGACGATTTCAGCAGTTTCGATCATTGTCATCCAGATCGCAGGCCATTTCGCCATCAACTGATCTTCGGTGTAGCGGTGCAGGTTCATGTGACCTGAACGCGACACCAGAGAGAGGCTTTCGACACCGCCGCCAATGGCAACAGGAGCGCCCTCATTGATCACTGTTTGCGCCGCGTTGGCGATCGCTTGCAGGCCTGACGAGCAGAACCGGTTGATGGTCGCGCCAGAGGTTGAGCTTGGGCAGCCGGCCCAAAGCGCGGCGTTGCGAGCAACATTGTGTCCGGTTGCGCCTTCTGGCTGTGCAGAGCCGAGGAAGACATCTTCAACGGCTTCTGGCTCTACACCCGCACGCTCCATAGCGTGCTTGATCGCGTGGCCGGCCATTGTGATGCCGTGCGTATTATTAAGAGACCCACGTCCGGCTTTCGCAAGTCCGGTGCGGGCAGTGGAAACGATGACAGCTTCGCGCATGTGAGAATTTCTCCCGTAAGTGGCTTATTGTTGCAGTGCACCCTACTGCCGCGAGCAGGCGTCGACTAGGGGTAACGTTAACGTAAAGTGGAACGACGTCGCGGAAACCCCTTCACGAAGCTGCGATTCCCCCTTAATTTCGTCGCGTTCACAAAGGGGAGAACACAAATGAGTATTTTCAAATTCGCGCTGAACAAAGGCAAAGAGCTGATCGCGAGCCGAAACAAAATCGCCGAAAAGGCGATCCGAAAAGAAGTCGAAGATCTCGGCCTCGACGACGATCTGGGCAATGATTTTAAAGTCACTGTCGACGGCAAACAGGTCAAGCTTGAAGGCAAAGTGCCAGATGTCGAAACCAAGGAAAAGCTGATCCTGGCAGCTGGCAATGTCAGCGGCATTGGCGAGGTTTCTGACGATATGAAAGTGAAATCGAAAGCGAAAGTCGACGGGTCTGTGTTCCACACAGTAAAGTCAGGAGACACGCTCTCCAAAATCGCTAAAAAGTATTATGGCGATGCGATGCGCTACCCGGATATTTTCGACGCGAATACACCGATGTTGAAGCATCCAGATAAAATTTACCCAGGTCAGGTGCTCCGTATCCCGGGCGCGTGATCGCCTAAAAAGGACTGACCTATGCTGCGGCCCCTCACAATTTTTCTAACAGCTTTGGCCCTGAGCGCGTTGGCTCAGGCCGCGCCGCCGAAAACGAGTGGGGAGGCCGCAGCTACGGGCTATTACCGGACGGGAGATGTTGCGCCCGAAACGGCGGACCTAAGCCGCGGCGATGTTCCACGCGACAGCTATGGGCGCCCCTATACATATGAAGGCCTCGGCGAAGCCTTGCCGGCATTTTCCGGCGAATTGGCGAGTGGCGCGAGTTTTTCAACATCGCTTTTAGAAGGCCGTTGGACGGTCATCGAAGTCTGGGGCATTTGGTGTCATGATAGCCGCAATGATGCGCCTTATGCGGCGGCGCTGTCCCGGGCTTTGGCGCAAGATGCGGGCGTCGACTTCATGTCGATCCACACGCCACCGAATAGTGAGCATGCGGACAAGGCTTATCGCGGGTATGATTCTGTGCCGGCCTGGTTTGCGGAAAAAGGCTGGTCGTTTCCTACAGTGATTGATGCCGATGCGTCTATTCGAGAGACGCTACGCATTCGATGGACGCCGACTTATCTCGTGATCGCGCCAGATCTGAGTGTGCAAGGCTTTCGCACAGGGCTCGCGGATGCCGGCGAACTGGCGGTCAAAGACTTTGTCCAAGATATTGCTGAAACGCGTGCCGATTGGCAGCCTTCTTAGGGCTTCGCTCTGGGTTGAATGAGCAGCGCCCAAATTGATTGATCGCTGGCACGGCGCCAGTCGCTCTGGCCGATTTGCATGCCTTGATGCCCCTTTGAGGGCTGCGCTTGATAGAGGCGAAAGAGCCGGTCCCACCACGGCAATAAAAACCCGAAATTCCGATTGGCTTCTTCATGCTCGGTTGAATGATGCACGCGGTGCATGTCTGGCGTCACGATGAACCAACGTAAAACGCGATCGAGAGCCGATGGCAGTTTGAGATTGGCGTGATTGAACATTGCGCCGACATTGAGCAAAACTTCGTACCACAAGACGCAAATCGCCGGCGCCCCAAGCGCGACGACAATTGCGCCTTTCCAAGCCAAGGAGATGAGCATCTCGCCGGGATGGAAGCGAAGCGCAGTGACCACATCAATATCAGGGTCGGCATGATGCACGCGATGAAACCGCCACAGAAAATCCCATCGGTGCAGGGCAACATGCTGCGCCCAGACCGCCAAATCGAAGATCAGGTATCCGAGCAGTGCGACGATCCAAAGCGGTGCCTCTACCTGGTTAAACAGCCCAAATCCGTTGGTGCTGGCCCAGAAGCTGATCCCGATGAGACCCGCTGGAACAATCAAACGCATCAGCACAATGCCAGATCCGAGCAGCAAGGCGGCGCCTGGCCAGCGCGCAAAACGCGGCAAGGTGCGCAGTCGGCGCGGCCACAGCGTTTCAGCCGCGATCAGCATCGCTAGCGGCACCAAAAAGAACCAAATCCGCTCCACTCTTATGTCCCTCTCACAGGTTTTTTCAACTTTGGGTTGGAGGTCAAATCCCCGTATTCATACACCGCGTTATCTAAGCTCGTACAGGCGTCCGGAAACTTCTAAAAAACAAGCGGATATAACCGTAATTTCATCAGATTTCGAGCTTTTATCCCTAGGAAAGTACCCCTCTTGGCGGGTATTACGGATGGGTAAGTATAACTAGACATGGTGGACCTCCCAATGCTGCACACTTCGACGCGGAAATTGATCGATCGCTTAGCGGAAATGACCGAACTCGGAAAACTCGATTGGGCCGAAGGCGAAGGGCAAAACATTGTCTATTCGACCGAAGGCTACAGCGTCTCACTGATAGATGCACCTAACGAACTGGTGATCACCAGCAAAGATGGCAGAGAATTAGAACGTGCGACCAGCGACGAGCTCACCGCGACGGTGACCGAAGATGGCAAAACCTATGCGACCATCGTCGCCGAGATGACCAGCGAAGCGATCCGGATCGCGCGTGGCACCGAAGTCGCCATCTCGACGCTTTTGGCGGGCATGGATGAGCCCGTGACTGAAGCCGCACCCGTCGCGGAGCCGATTCTGACCGCAGAGGCTCCTGAAGACGCCGTCGATGAAACCACGGCATTGTCGACTTTGGCCGTCGCATCCGTCGCCGCAGTCGCTGTCGATAAAGCCACCGAGCCTGACGACACTGAGGCAGACGCGGTTGAAGAGGCCGTGGAAGAGGTCGTAGAGGTGTCCGAAGCTGTTGATGAAATCGCTGATGACACGGCCGGTCTTGTGGCGACTGACGCGACCATCGAAGACGCCGTTGAACAAGCCGAAACGCCTGAGACAGAGTCAGACACAGAACGTACTCCAGTGATACTCGGCGCAGACTCGACGGACACAGAGCCCGACACTGAAATCACCGCTTCTGATGACACAATTGAAAGCGTCGCCGAGACCGAAACGGACGTGACCGAGACTGAATCTGGGGTCACTGAAGCGGTCGCGCGCATGGCCGAAGAAGTCAATCAACGCGAAGAGACACCCGAAACCCCGTCCGACTATACGGCGTTCGCAGCGAGCGGCGCTGCGCTCGGCGCGGCGGCGCTGTTCGCCGGACAAGGATCAGACTCCGAAGCGGAAACCGAATCTGAGCCGGTGGTGGATATGCCAGAGCCCGTATCAGACCCTATTGCTGAGTTTGAGGCGCCAACGGTCGCAGATTTGCAATCCGAGCCCCTCGAAGCGGTAGAGGAAGAAACCGTTTCTGAACCAGAGCCCGTCATCGCAGCCGCCCCTGAGCCGATCACAAAATCATATGTGCCCTTTGGTTTAGAGGCTTTAGAGACGCCGGCCACAGTGGATGAAGCCGTTGCTGAAGCCAGCGATGAAACAGACCTCGCAGCTGCGCCGATCGAAGCGCCCGAGCCCGAGCCCGAGCTTGAATCAAGCTTGGAGGACGCAGCAACGCCGCATGAAGGCGTGGCGCCTGAGACCAATATCTCCGCAGAAACCCCAGCGTTTGAGCCGATGACCGATGCCGAGACTATCTCTGACCCCGAACCAGAGCCTGATCTTACGCAGGAACCCGTGGCGGAGCCGGAGCCTGTGGCCGAGACAGAAGCGCTCACGCCTGCGGCGAGTGCGCCAGAGCCGGCGCCTCAGAGCTATAGTTTGAGCGGCATTGGTGCAGGATTTGGACTGGGCGCGATGTCCGCCAAAACCGAAGCGAGCGGCGTTCCAGGACCAAGCGCAGGAATTGCGCCGGCATCGGACAAAGTCGTCATTGATGCGACTGACGATGTCTTGCCTAAGCCTGAAAGCCATCTCAATGTCCCCTTGGCGGAAAAAGTCACCGCCGCGGTGAAGGCGAGCGCGCCTGAAACGCCCAAGGCTGAGGAAGCGACAGAAGAGGGCGCTGACATCTTAAAGCCGCGGACTCGCTTCAACCCTTGGGATTGATCCTGACGTCTTTCACTATGCAGATTTACAAAGCGCGCCTTTCGAGGCGCGCTTTTTCAATTGGCTAAGTGGCATCGCTGCCACACGGCGAGGCAATGTAAACAATTTTACAGCCTTTCTTCACGTCCTGATCTTGCTTTTCTCCAAAAAAGAAATTTATCCGGGCCTGGAAAGTGTCTTGCCCAGGAGACGCTCCGAAAACTGACAGAAAGTGACCTGCTGATGTCCCTTAAATTCTCCCTCAAATATTCTTCGGCTGCGCTGATTGCAGCAAGCCTCATCACCATCCCTGCAACCGCGCAAGAATCCGGCGAGGCCGATGCTCGCCGGCTCGACCCCATCGTCACTACGGCGCAACGTGTCGAACAAGACGCGCAAGACGTTCCGATTTCGATCACCACTGTTGCCGATGAGAAGCTCGACAATCTCAAAGCAGGCGGCGCGGATATTCGCTTTCTTTCGGCGCGCGTTCCAAGTGTGATCGCTGAAAGCTCTTTCGGCCGCGCCTTTCCGCGCTTTTACATTCGCGGCATCGGCAACACAGATTTCGACCTGAACGCTTCGCAGCCGGTCTCTCTGGTCTACGACGATGTGCCATATGAAAACCCGATCCTCAAAGGCTATCCGGTCTTTGACGTCGAAGGCATTGAAGTCTTGCGCGGCCCACAAGGCACGTTGTTTGGCCGCAACACACCCGGCGGCATTATCAAGTTTGACAGCGTCAAGCCCGGCGAAGACACAAATGGCTATGCCCGCGTCTCATTTGGCGAGCATAACACCACGGAACTAGAAGCGGCGCTCGGTTTCCGCGTGAATGATCAATTGGCGCTGCGTTTCTCTGGTCTGCTGCAGCAGCGTGACGATTTCGTTGACAATGCTTTCACCGGTGAGAGCGACGCGTATGAAGGGTTTGAAGAACAAGCCGTACGTGCCCAGGCGCTCTGGTCGCCGCTGCCGAGCACCGATGTCCTTCTGAACCTGCATGGACGCAGCAATACCAGCGATGCTCGCTTATTCCGCGCCAACATTATCGACCAAGGCTCACGAGGGCTGTCGGACAGCTTTGACTTTGAAACCGTCTTCTTCGACGGTCAAAACGAGTTGGAACAAGACGCGTATGGTTTGACCTTGCGGGTCGATCACGAGCTCAACGATGCTTTCGATCTGACTTATGTCTATGGCTATGAAACCGCTGAAGTTTACTCGCGCGGGGATATCGATGGCGGCTTTGGTGCATCCTTCCTCGGCGACGGTAATTTTGGCCCGGGCTTCATCCCATTTCCATCTGAAAGTGCGGGCGGGGTAGATGACCTTCGCCAAGTCACGCATGAAGCGCGGATTGCCTTTGATGATGGCGGCGCGATGCGTGCCCAAGCCGGTGTGTTCTTGTTCGATGAGAAAGTGAACATCTCTTCCCTGAGCTTTGATACACTGGCTCCAGGCCAACCGGTCAATGGATTGGCGCTGCGGAACCAAGACACCACGTCAACCGGTCTCTTCGCCTCCGTTGCCTATGACGTGTCGGACAAGGTGACGCTCGCCGGTGGTCTTCGCTTCACGGATGAAGAGAAAGAATTCACAGCCGGCCGCTCAATCGGACCGTTTGGGTCTGGCGCGCTTGCCCCGCGCACGGTTGTGGTCGGAGATGACCAAATCAGCTGGGACCTGTCGGCAACTTATAAAGCGTCAGAAGATCTGTCTTATTACGCCAAGATTGCACGCGGCTTCCGCGGGCCATCTGTGCAAGGCCGTTTGGTCTTCGGTGATGATATTTCCAGCGCCGACAGCGAAACTGTTCTGTCTTATGAGGCGGGGGTCAAATCCGAACTTCTCGAAAACCGCGTTCGGGCGAATGCCAACGTCTTCCTGTACACGCTAGAAGATCAGCAGCTGACAATTGTTGGCGGTCTCGACAATACTGTGGCGCTGTTCAATGCCGATGAAGGCCAGGGCTATGGCTTTGAGGCGGACATCGAAGCCTTGCTGACAGACAATCTGGCCGTCACGGGCGGTCTGTCTTACAACAATACCGAGATCAAAGACGATGTTCTTCTCGCCCCAGGATGCGGCGCTGGATGTACAGTCCTTGATCCAGAGGTGATTGTTGATGGCGCCACATTCTACAATATCTCGGGCAATTCCTTCCCGAATGCGCCGGAATGGATCGCCAACTTCACCGCGCGCTATGGTGTGCCTTTCCGCAATGGTGAGCTTTATGCCTTCACCGACTGGGCCTTCAAAGGCGAGACCAATTTCTTCCTGTATGAAAGTGTTGAGTTTGGCGAAGACGGTTACTGGCTCGGCGGATTGCGCGCCGGTTGGGAAGGCAATAATGGCGTCAATGTCTCAGCCTTCGTTCGCAACCTGACTGACGAAGTCGTGCTCGAAGGCGCGATCGACTTTAACAACCTGACCGGCTTCGTGAACGAGCCGCGGACTTGGGGTGTAGAAGTCGGATACACGTTCTAATCTGAGCGACGCAGCAAATTCGAAGAAGCCCTCGGAGATCTCTCCGGGGGCTTTTTTAAATCAGGGTAGGGTCGAACCGCTGTCAGTCGCCGTCCTGAAAATCAGCGCGGGTTAGAAGCGATACGTATTGCCGAGGCGGATGATCGACCGGCTTTGGATCGACCGGAAATTACGACCGAAATCGCTGCCTTCAATCAAAGCGCCATGCGCGAAGGAAAAGAACAGTTCGGTTTCCGGGCGCAGCTCCCACCGCATGCGGCCGAAGAAAGATAAGCTCTCTGAGAGATTGTCATATTGCGTTTGCGTGGAGACTGAGAGGCGCGGGCTGAGGTTTACGATCGCGTCGAGCGATCCGACTTCGACAATCACGTCGCCTGCGGGGACAGTAATGTCTTCGCGCGAATAGCTTGCTTGCAGGTCAAGAAAACGGCTGGGGCGGGCGAGGAGCTCAATATCAATCGCTTCAGATTCCCCGCCGAAAAAATCTCGGGCTTCAAATGAGACTTCCATGCCAAAGGGGCGTGTGCGCGACATCCGGAAATTGAACGCGGCGCCATCATTGTCATACGTGCCAGCGGGCACGACTAAGTCATTGGGCAAGGTAAAAGGCTCAAAGACGCGTTCTTCAACATCGAAAATAGTCGCTGATATTTCATCCGTTCCGGCCGTTTCGACCGTGAAGGCGACTTCGTCCTCGCGGGTCTCTAGCTCGCCATCTAAGCGGGTAACGCGCTCATGCGCACTGCTAATTTGCCACCATCTCAGCGGGCCGCTCGATTGCCGGAACCGTCTATGCCAATTGCCCTCATAAGTCTTTGAGTTAGCGCGATTGACAAAGCCAAGGGCGGGGCGAAAATCCTCGCCAATCTGGCGATATTCGAGGGTCCAATTCCATTTATCATTGGGATAATCGATGCGGGCGCCCATACTGTCATCGTCGCCAAACGTGTCGGAAAATGTGCGTTGATAGAATAGGTCGACATCAAGCCGGCCGCCGCCCAGAAAAGACGGATCTTGATACAGATAGTCGACGCCGAGAAGGCTATTCTCCGTCGCTCCAGTTGGGTCGCCAGAGGTGCCGATAAAGCCAATCCGTGAATGGCCCAGGACGTCGCGCGTGACGCGCGCCACCGACAAGTTTTGCGACTCAATACCATCCACTTCGCCGGTCAGCGTGGACAGCGCACCGATTTCGAAGCCTGCATATTCACCGCTCAACTTAACCCCGCCATCGATTGGAACGCTCTGGCCGCCGACAATGCCGATGCGACGTGAGAAGAAGGGCCGGCCATTCGGTGATTGCGCAAAGGCGCTGCCGCCAAACTCGAAAAAGGCCGTATCTTGCAGGAAGAAATCCCGCGTCTCAGGGAAGAAGAGCGAAAACCGCCCGGTATTAATCTCGCGATTGTCGAGCGGCGTGTCCGAGAAATCTGTATTGACGGTGGCGAGCCCAGTCAGCCCAGGGGTGAATTGGTAGCGCAGCGTCGCGCTCGGTTCGAGCTCGAATTCGTCTTCTCGCGGTTGGATCCAATCGCGCGTTCCAATTGCTGATGCTTGCAAATCGAGCTCTAATCCGCTGCCGCGATTGACGTTCTCAATCCCGGTGAGACGCCCGGCGCGATTGAACGAGAATGATTGCAAGGACTGATCAATTCCCGCCCAACGGTATTCTTCGTTCTTATGCGATCGTTCCCGCGTCAGCATCAGGCCCCAGGCTTCGGCATTTGGATCGAAATTGATCGACCGAAACGGAATCTCGATTTCGGCGGTCCAGCCATCTGAGGTGCGTTGGCCTGCGGCGCCCCAAATCGTATCCCATTCGTCGATCGGACGCCGATTGGGTTGGATCAAGCGGTCCAGCCTGGCGCCCAAAGCATTCACATCAAATCCGAAGCCCGACAGCCCGGTATCAAACGGATCAATGTAGAAGCGGATCATATCATCGCGCCAAACATCACCGTCGCGTTGCATAATCGTCGCCCGCACATTTTCAGGCTCATCGTCATACGCGTAGACCCCGATATAGAGGGCGTCCTCAGAGAAAGCGAGATAGACTTCGGTCTCGACAGGCGGTGTGTCGATGGTCGGGTCGGTCTGATAGAATTCAGTGATGCGCGTGGCCGATTGCCAGACCGTGTCATCCAGGACGCCATCGATTTTAGGCGCTTCAGATAAGGCAATTCGCTGCGGCGTGACACTCGGCGTGTAGGTTGAAAAGTCTCGATCAGGCGACTGTGCCTGCGCCGCCCCGTTTAGGATGGCGACGGATGAAACTGCCGCGCCGATAACCGCTTTTTGTTTCCTCATACGTCCTGCTATCTGCGTCCGCGGCGTCGTGTCAAAGAGAAACTATATCAAGTGATTGTCATGTCTTACTTGAGAATGTTTTGAGCAATTGCCGCGCACACGTCACCTCGTTCAGAGCCTTGCATCGACAAGCGCGCGCCAGCCGATATGGTGCCCAAAGCAAAGATATGGCGGAAGAAAACAGCATGAGATCGATAATAATAGCGGCCGGCCTTATTCTGCTGGCAAGTTGCGGCGCCTCAAATGAGCCGGCCGCGACTGAGACCGACGTCGAAGAAACCGCGGCGGAAACACCAGAGCCGCAAACGCTTGAAGATCGGTTCGCTCGTCTGGCGCTCGATTGCGTGCATCGTGAGTATCCAAACAAGATCAGTCATGTCCTGCAGTCAGACGGTGATGCCCAGCCGCCGCGATCTTTGACGCCGGTCTTTTATGGCTGCTTCGATTGGCATTCTTCTGTGCACGGACATTGGTTGTTGACCCGCATTTTGAACACTCAACCTGATAGCGTGCTCGCCGAGGATATCAGACGGGCGCTCGAGGAGAGCTTTACCGCCGAAAAATTTGCCGGCGAGGTGGCCTATTATGCCGGCGAAGGCCGCAATTCCTTTGAACGCCCCTATGGCATCGCTTGGTATCTGCAATTGGTTGCCGAGCTCGAACAGAGCGAAGATCCAGTCTTGCAAGATAAACGCGAATTGCTGCGTCCCTTGGAAGAGGCGATTGTCGCCAAAACCCGCGCCTGGTTGCCGAAATTATCATACCCTGTGCGCCTCGGTACGCACAATCAAACCGCATTCGCTTTTGGCTTGATGATCGACTATGCGCGCATCGTCGAGGATGCTGCGTTTGAGCAAGACTTGGTCGAAAAGGTCCGAGCGTTTCATTTGCAAGATATCAATTGCCCCTTGGCCTATGAACCTTCCGGCGAAGACTTTCTGTCGCCGTGCTTGATGGAAGCCGATTTAATGCGCCGGGTTTTGTCAGAGGTTGAATTTGCCGCCTGGCTTGGCGCCTTCTTGCCGCAAATCCCGATGGACGGGGGCGGTGATTGGCTCGAGCCCGGAATCGTTCTCGATGCATCCGATGGCAAACTGGTGCATTTGGACGGCGTAAATCTCTCTCGCGCCTGGGCCCTGGAAGGGATTGCGAGCGCTCTGCCAGAAGGAGATTTGCGGATCGCGGCGCTGACAGCGTCCGCTGATTTGCACCGTGAGGTGGGCATTGCAGCGGTCTCTGACGAGCATTATTCCGGCAGTCACTGGCTGGCCAGTTTCGCCACTTATTTGACCACTCAGCGCGGGCTTAAGTGAGAAGGGCGCGCAAATGACCCGTAAATTCGGTCCAGGAATTCTCGTTGCAGCGGCGTTTATCGGGCCGGGCACCGTCACAGCCTGCACGCTGGCTGGCAGCAATTTTGGCTATGCTCTGGTTTGGGCTTTAGTGTTTGCAACGCTGGCGACGATTGTCCTGCAAGACATGGCGGTTCGGCTTGGTGTTGGGGCGCAATTGGGCCTCGGTGAGGCCTTGATGCAAACCGCCCCTGTGCCAGCGCTAAAATGGCTGGTCGGCGGCTTGGTCTTCTCGGCGCTGTTGATCGGAAACTGCGCTTATGAAGGCGGAAACCTCGCTGGCGGCGCGCTTGGCTTGGACGCCATGCTGTTAAACGCGTCGCCGGGCCAAAATGTCTTGGTCGCCGGCTTAGCTTTGCTCGCGGCCGGCGTTGTCCTGGTTGGAAAATATGCCTTACTCGAACGGCTTTTGGTCGGCTTGGTGCTGCTCATGAGTGTCGCTTTTGTGCTCAGCGCAGTGCTGGTGCCCCCGGATTTCGGGGCGTTCTTTTCGGGCCTGGTGCCAGCCATACCTGAAGGCGGCACACTGACAGCGATTGCCCTGATTGGGACAACGATAGTGCCTTACAATTTATTCCTTCACGCCGCCGCAGCGCGCAAAAAATGGGCGAGCGAAGCCGGGATGCGTGAGGCCAGAACCGATTCTGCGTTATCGATTGGGCTCGGCGGTTTGGTGTCCATTCTCATCCTCTCAACTGCCGCCGGCAGCCTCTTTGAATCAGAGCTCGACGTCACCAGCGCGGCCGATATGGCGCGCGCGATTGAGCCGACATTTGGCGAGGCGTCGCGCTTTCTCATCGGGATAGGCTTGTTTGCGGCCGGGCTGACCTCAGCGATTACCGCGCCGATGGCGACCGCTTATGCTTTGAGTGAGATTATCGGCGGCGATGAGGCGCGCAGATCAAAATTGTTTCGCGGCATCGCCTTGTTTGTTGTGTTTGTCGGGGCCGCGATCAGTCTGTCAGGGATACGGCCCGTTTCGCTGATCCTGATCGCCCAATATGCCAATGGCCTGCTTTTGCCGCTGGTTGCCGCCTTCTTGCTTTACGTGATGAACCGCAAGGACTTGTTGGGGGCACATGCCAATCGCTTGGCACCGAACGTGGCGGGTGTTGCTGTTGTCCTGATCACGTTTGGTCTTGGATTGAGATCAGTCTTGCGTGCGGCCGGGGTAATGTGATGGCAAAACCGATCGATCTAAATGCCGATCTCGGCGAAGGCTGCGCCTTTGACGCTGAGCTGATGGCGGTGGTGACGAGCAGCAACATAGCCTGTGGTGGTCATGCTGGCGATGGGGCGTCGATGCGGGTGGCTTTGCAATTGGCAAAGGAGCATGAGGTGTCTGCGGGCGCCCATCCGTCTTTTCCGGATCGCGAGAATTTTGGCCGGACCAAATCTGCTTTGGCAGGCGCCGCTTTGGAACAAGAACTTGCTGAGCAAGTTCTCCACTTAAAGAGATCCGCCGACGAGATCGGCGTCGCCTTGACCCATTTGAAACCGCACGGGGCGCTTTATAATATGGCGGCGCAGGATGCGTCGCTCGCGACCAGCATCGTGCACGTTCTCCAGTCGGTCTTGCCGGGCGCGGCCTTGTTCGGACCGCCAAGCTCCCAATTAGAGGCCGCAGCGCGGGCGCGGGATATCCGCTTCATAGCCGAAGGCTTTGCCGATCGCGCCTATGAGCCAGATGGCCGTCTGCGGGACCGGACCAAACCGGGCGCGGTGTTCGAGGATGCTGAGATACAAGCGCGGCAGGCCATGCAGATTGCGCTTGAGGGACGCGTCAGCACCTATGACGGCACGTTCCTCGCGCTGCCGGCGGCCACGATTTGCGTCCATGGCGACACGCCTGGCGCGTTCGCAGCGGCGCAAGCCATACGCGCAACGCTTGAGCAAAATGGGGCCGACATATGCGCTCCGACTTAATCCCGCAGCGGATTGCCGACGACGTTTTCGAGTTTAGCGCGTCGAGTTCGGAGGAAGCTCAAGCGCTTGCGACGCAACTGCGTGAACTTGGTTTGGCAGAAGACGTCGTCGCCGGAATAAAATCGGTTTGCGTGCGCTTTGCCCCCGATAAGCTGCCAAAGCTCGAACTCGCGTTTAACGACTTATCGAAGCGCCCGCTCGACTTGGCATTGCCGGATCAACAGGTAGAGCTTGAAATTCAGTATGGCGGTGCCGCTGGGCCGGACCTCGCCGCGATTTGCCGCGCTATGGGCCTCACCGAAACGGCGTTTATCGATTTGCACACGGGCCAAACCCATCGTGTGGATATGATTGGGTTCACGCCTGGCTTCTCTTATATTTCTGGCCTGCCAGCGCAGTTTGACGTGCCGCGGCGCGGCGATCCTCGACCGCGTGTGCCAGCAGGCGCGGTCGGGATCAGTTCACGCTATACCGGCGTCTATGCTTTAGCCGGGCCCGGGGGCTGGCCGTTGATTGGCCAAATTCACGATCAACTGTTCACGCCTGAGGCTGAGCAGCCGTTTAAATTGCAGCCCGGATACCGGGTCCGATTCAAGGCGATTTAAGTGTTTCGCATCGAGACGCCTGGCCTTCAGTCGACGCTGCAAGGGGCACCGCGTGTCGGCCACCGGCATTTCGGGATTCCGTATGCGGGGCCGGCGGATCCGCTGTCAATGGCGCTCGCCAATCGCCTGGTCGATAATGCTCTGGATGCGACCTGTTTGGAAATTGCCTATGGCGGCTTCGAGGCGGCGATCGAAGCAGCCGTGACAATCGCCGTGACGGGGGCGGGTGATGATGTGTTGATTTCGGGCCAGCGCGCGCCGATGCATGAAAGCTTAGAGCTCCAAGCTGGAGACCAATTGGTTATCCCGCCGATGCGCCATGGCGTACGCACCTATTTGGCGGTCGCCTCGGGCTTCCAGGCGTGGTCGCACTTTGGCTCCTGCTCGACCTATTTGCCGGGGAAGTTTGGCGGGCACGAGGGGAGAGCCCTGATTGCGGGCGATCGCTTGGCACCGCATGCCGACGCGCTGGTCGTACCAAAGCAGATCACGCCGGAAACGTTGCGCCCGCATCTTGGCGACACTTATGCCCTCCGCGCGACAGTTTCTGCCGAAACCGATTTGCTGTTGCCGGAGGCCTTGGACATGCTTTTCCAAGCCTCGTTTACGGTCGGGCGCCAAGCGACGCGCATGGGCTTGAGCTTGGACGGCCCCATGATCATCCCGCATAGCGATGGCATGATGGAGAGCGCGCCAGTCTTTCCCGGCACGATCCAGGCGCCGCCGTCGGGGCACCCAATCATCCTACTCTGTGATGCCCAGACGACAGGCGGCTATCCGCGGGTGGCGAGCATTGCCCGCTGTGATCAACATCTGCTTGGACAGGCGCGGCCTGGCGATCAAATTCAGCTGTTGCGACGGAGCTTTGAGCAAGCCCTGCACGAAGATCGCGACAAGCGGGCTTTATTCGCCGCCTGGTTCGCCAGGGATTAGTCACACGGCAGCCGAGCCGATCTCCGACGGGGTCCAGTTCACCAGCATTTTGCTTACCCCCACGACAGGCTCAAATCGTCCTTGATCGGCGCTTTCCAAGTCTTTGGATTGTGCTAGCGTGCGCCAGTCTCAAGCATGGTGGAGGGCTGAATGAAATTGTTTCGCGGTGTGATTGGAATTCTGTTTGCGATGGTTTTGTCGCTTCCTGTGCTTGCGCAAGCGAGTGACGAGGACGCGGCCCCGCTGTCGAGTTCAAACTTTGACGCGTTCAAACTTCGAAACATCGGCCCAGCTTTCATGTCGGGGCGTATCGCAGACATTTTGATTGTCCCCGATGATCCCGCCACTTGGTATGTCGCGGTCGGATCGGGCGGGGTTTGGAAAACCGAGAATGCCGGGACCACATGGACATCGCTGTTTGACGGGCAGGGCTCTTATTCGATTGGCTCACTTGGCGCCGATCCGTCTGACCCGAACCGAATTTGGGTCGGCACTGGCGAAAACCATGGCGGGCGCCATAATGGCTTTGGTGACGGCATCTATAAATCTGATGATGGCGGCGCGACGTGGGAGAAAAAAGGCCTAGAGGCCTCTGAACACATTTCTAAAATTATCGTCCACCCTGACGATTCTGATACGATCTGGGTCGCCTCGCAAGGACCACTTTGGTCGTCTGGCGGTGAGCGCGGCGTCTATAAAAGTACTGATGGCGGCGACACTTGGACGAATGTGCTTTCGGCTGGTGAATATACGGGTGCTACCGATTTGCAGATTGACCCGCGCAACCCCGACCGTCTCTACGCCGCGATGTGGCAGCACCATCGCACAGTTGCCGCTTATGTCGGCGGCGGACCGGAAAGCGGCCTATGGAAATCAGATGATGGCGGCGACACATGGTCGGAGCTAGAAACCGGCTTGCCCGACGGCAATATGGGCAAGATTGGCCTGGCCATTTCACCGCTTCAACCGGATGTTCTCTACGCCGCGATTGAGCTCGATTTGCGCGAAGGTGGGGTTTGGAAATCCACTGATCGCGGCGCGAGTTGGGAAAAACAATCGGACATGGTGAGTGGCGGGACAGGCCCGCATTATTATCAAGAATTGTATGCCAGCCCGCACTATTTCGATCGCATCTATTTGATGTCGAATACCAGCCAAATCTCAAATGATGGCGGTGTTACTTGGACGCCCTTGAACAATGAGCTCAAGCATGTCGACGATCACGCGATTGCCTTCCGGCCTGACGATAAAGAGTATGTTATGTTCGGCTCTGATGGCGGGCTTTATGAGAGCTATGATCACACCAAGACGTGGCGGTTCATAAACAATCTACCGATCACGCAGTTTTATAAAGTTGCCGTCGACGATGCTGAGCCGTTCTATTTTGTCTATGGCGGGACGCAGGATAATAATTCGCAAGGCGGGCCGTCGCGCACAGACAATGTCCAGGGCATTCGTAATTCGGATTGGTTTGTGACGTTGTGGGGCGATGGCCACCAGTCTGCGACCGAGCCTGGCAATCCCGACATCATGTACGCGCAGTGGCAGCAGGGCAACCTCACCCGCGTTGATCGCACCACGGGAGAGTTTATTTATATCAAACCCCAACCTAAGCCGGGTGACCCGATTGAGCGTTGGAATTGGGATGCCCCCATCTGGGTCAGTCAGCACGATCCAAAGCGGCTTTATTTTGCGTCGCAGCGGGTCTGGCGATCCGATGATCGCGGCGATAGCTGGACCGCCATTTCTGGGGATCTCACCCGTGATGAGAATCGCCTACGCCTCCCCGTGCAAGGACGGCAATGGAGCTGGGAAGCTGGCTGGGACCTGCTGGCCATGTCGCAGTACAATACGATCACGTCGCTCGGAGAATCCCCGTTCAACGAAAACCTCGTTTATGCCGGGACAGATGATGGTCTAATTCAGATCACGGAGGATGGTGGTGAAACCTGGCGCCGTATCGAAGTCGGGCGGCTTCCAGGGGTTCCGGATACAGCCTTTGTCAACGATATCCGCGCCGACTTGTTCGATGAGGATACGGTCTATATCGCGCTCGATAATCACAAATATGGCGATTACAAACCTTACCTCTTAAAGAGTACCAATCGCGGCCGGACCTGGCGCAACATTGCCAGCAATCTTGAAGACCGTCATTTGGTCTGGCGCATTGTCCAGGACCATGAGAATCCAAACCTGCTATTCACCGCAACAGAATTTGGTTTGTTCTTCACCCTCGATGGCGGCGGCAAATGGGTCAAGCTGACGGGCGACGCGCCGACCATTGCGTTCCGGGATGTGACGATACAGCGCCGCGAGGATGACCTTGTCGCAGCCAGCTTTGGACGCGGCTTCTTTATTGTCGATGATATCTCACCCTTGCGGGCATTGACTGAGGACAGCCTCGAACAAGATGCAATGCTGTTTGGCGGCCGCGATGCGCTTTGGTACATTGAGCAGCCATCCCTGGCATTCTCCCCAGGTGGGTCGCAGGGACATGGCTATTTCCGGGCTGACAACCCGCCATTTGGGGCCAATTTCACTTACTATTTGAAGGATGATCTACAATCCTTGAAAGCGCAGCGCGTCGAGCGCGAGACGCCCTTAATCGAAGATGGGGAAAATACACCCTTCCCAGCGTTTGAAGCGCTGACCGAAGAGCTTCAAGAAGTGGAGCCGGTGATTTGGCTGACCGTTCGGGACGCTGATGGAAATGTTGTGCGGCGCTTGAAAGGTCCAGCGGCAAAAGGCTTCCACCGTGTGAACTGGGATCTTCGTTATCCTTATGCCGGCAGCGTTGCGATCGGCGACAATGTGGATGAAGAGCCGACCGGGTTCCTGGTCACGCCTGGGACGTATTCTGTGTCCTTATCGCAGCGCGTTCGGGGACAGACGACCGAGCTTGTCGGACCGCAAAGCTTCACGGTGAAACCGCTTCGCGATGGCGCCTTGCCAGCGCAGCCAGACACCGCTGAGTTCTGGGCGGAAGTGTCGGCATTCGATCGCTCCGTGACCGCGTTGAATGCAACGGTTTCTGAACTCGATGAGAAAGTTCAACTGTTGGCGCTTGCCACCGAGCGGGCGGCGGGCGGTGATCCGGTGCGGCTTGAAAATCGATTGCAGTCCATTCGTGATGAAGCCAATGAGATTGCTGAACAGGTTGGCGGAAATCCAGCGCGCAATGCGATCGCTGAGCGGATGCAGCCGACGGTTCGCAGCCGTCTTGGCGTGGTGCTCACAGGGCTCGAACGGTCAACCTATGGGCCGACCCAAACGCATCGAGAGCAACTTGCATTTGCCAAGTCGGAATTTGACGGCATTCGCCAGCGTCTGACAACGCTCGTGGAGGCGACGATCCCGACCTTTGAACGCGAATTGATTGCGGCTGGCGCGCCATGGGTGCCGGGCGGACAGATTCCGTAAGGACGATTCTTAAAACAACCCCGCCCAGCTGCATTTGTCTGGGCGGGTTTCTTTGCGTGTGAAAAAATGAAACTCAATTTGAAACGTCTCCTCCGCCAAATCCACTATTGGCTGTCTTTAGCCGTGGCGGTTCCGACTGTGATTATTCTGGTCGCGGGGATCTTTCTGATGTTGAAAAAAGAGGTCGCATGGATCCAGCCGCCGACCCAATCGGGGAGCATCTCGGATGAGCTTCCAGAGATTAGTTTTCAGCAAATGGTGGAAGCTGCGAGAAACCATCCGGAAGCCCAAATCAATGAGTGGACGGATATTGACCGCATCGATCTGCGCGTTGGCAAAGGGGTCGCGAAACTGCGCGCCAATTCGGGGTGGGAAGTGCAAGTCGACACCCGTTCAGGCGAGGTGCTGAATGTCGCTTATCGACGGTCTGACCTGATTGAGCAAATCCATGACGGCTCGTTCTTTTCAGACGCTGTAAAACTATACGTTTTCCTGCCCACCGGTATATTGCTGATCATCATGTGGGGGACAGGGATCTACCTCTTCCTGCTGCCGAGATTTCGGAAAAAGAAAAAACCGATCGCGAAATCCTAAAGCGCCCAGCGCAGGCGTAGGCGCAGTTCAAAATCGGGCGCCGCATCGCTTACTCCGGTGAGGGCGTTGAGGCGGTAAGAGAGTGTTTGCGTGAGCGGCCCTTTAAGGACTGCGCCAATTGAATGACGTTGGCTCTGAAAAGAGCCAAACTCAGCAGTCGTATTGTACCGGTTGAAAACCTGCGCGCCGGCGCGGGTGTCCGTGCCGACCCGCCACGTCGCTTCGGCGCGTGTTTCGAGAGCGATCCCATCACGACGCTCATCGCCGATTTCCTGAGATGCGAGACCGATCAAGCGTAGCTCTGGGCCATTTTCCGGGCGCCAGCGGTTTAGCCAAGCGACGCGGACGCGGCCGGGGCCGTCATTGCCATCGGCGAGCCGTCCGCGAACCTGGATCGCGCTGTTCCAACCGGTATCGCTCGAAGCGAACTGGTACATCGCCTCACCGCCAATCCGTCTAAAGCGATAATCACCGCCGCGATCATTGAAGAATAGGAGCGCGCTCAAGCGCCATTGATCGCCAACCGCACGGCGGTAATCCATGCGATGGGCGAAGCCCTCTTCATCGTCGTCAACACTGATCGCGCCCGCAAGACTGAGCGACGATCCCGGTTTGATTACTGGACTGGCCACTGTGCCGGTGCCCTGCGCCAGAGCCCATCCCGGCATTATGGCCATGAAAGAAATAAGGCAGGTGCCGAACCGATAGGAATGTGCCTGCCCGTTCGTGGGCCGACTAATCGTCAAGTCTCCAGTCTGGGACGCCGCGCGCGGGGGTGAACGGGGCGCCAAGGTCTTCGAGGCTCTGCTCAACTTTGGTGAGCCCCGCTTGCAGCGTTCGCATCTGGGTCAGGACGTCGTCTAATTCACTTTTCGCAATGGCTAAGGCGTCCTTATTCGATCCCGTCGCCGGGGCTTGTGTCTGCCAGCCCCAGCCGCGGATTTGCGAGACTCGGGCGGCAATTGACCACGGGGCGGGTTCATTGCGCCGCGAAATCGTCCGGTCACCGGTGAGCGCCACGTCGATTGTGTCCAATTGCGCCTCCAGCGATTGGATCTCAGCCCGCAAGGCCGCAGCATCAGATCCGATCGTCTCGACACCGATTTTTAGATGGGCGAGGCGGTTGCGTTGATCGGAAGCTGTGGCGGTTGCTCCGGCAATCACGCGCGCGAGCTCTGCAGTCTCCTGTTGGAAAGCCAGGAGGCCGCTGCGATTGGTCGTTGCTTCCGGGGTGTCGTGCAAGGGTTTCAGCGTGAAGGTTTGCGGCTCTGATAAGGTCGTGACAACCCCATTGATCCGTTTCGCCAGCGTGACGCTATATTGTCCGGGAACCACCAATGGCCCAACGGGCGGATTGGAGAAAGGCGAGGCGGGCGGCGGCGATAGCCGGACTGCATCGGGTGCTGGATAGCGCAAATCCCAAGCGACCCGGTGAAGGCCTTTTCCGCTCGGCCCAGTTATCCGGCGGACAACATTGCCAGCGCCGTCGCGGACAATGAACAGGATGGCAGGGTCGTCTTCGCGGTCTTCTGCCCGCAAAGTCTCCCAAGACGGATAGGGCGTGTCGCCGCCTTCTTTTTCGATTTCAATCTCGCGCGTGCGACGCGCTTTGCTTTGCGACTCTAGACCGTCGCGAAGGACGTAAGAGAAGACCGCGCCAAAGGGCGGGTTTTCGGCATGCCAGAAATTGTCGCCATTCGAACCTTTTGCGCCGCCAAACGGCCCCCAGAGATCGCCTTCGACATAAATCCAACTGTCTCTGACCGGAAACAAAGTGGCTTCTGATTGCGCCAGTTCAGCGGCATTGGTTCTTAGTGGGGTATAGTCATCCAGGATATAAATGCCGCGCCCGAACGTGCCGATGACAAGGTCGTTCTCGCGGCGTTGGATCTCGATGTCACGGACATCAATGGTTGGGAAATTGGCCTTGAGCGGCGTCCAATTCTGGCCGCCATTCTGGCTGTAGAATAAGCCAAACTCTGTGCCGACGAAAAGCAGGTTCGGATCGACATGATCCTGCGCAATCGTATGCACTGATCCCCATTCCGGGAGATCGCCCGAAATATCGCGCCAGGACTGACCGCGATTGTCAGTACGGAACACGTACGGCTTGTGATCATTGCGTTTGTGATTGTCGAACACAGCGAACGCAACATTGCCATCATGGGAGGAGGTGACGATATCCTCGACCAAAATCAGTTTCGGCACGCCGCGGGTGTCGTTGCTATGACGCCAAGTGGCGCCATTGTCTTCAGTCACAGAAATCACGCCATCATCCGTGCCGACATAAATCAGCCCTTCCACCACGGGACTTTCGCTCAGTGAAATGGCGGCGCCAAAAATTGAGGTGGAGTCATTCTTCGCGATCGCGTCGACGCTCCACACCCGGCCCATCACTTCGAGCGCGTTGCGATCGACGCCGCTGGTCAGGTCGGGGCTGATAATCTCCCAATTGTCGCCCCGGTCATTCGACACGAATAGATATTCGGCAGCATAATAAATCCGGTCTGGATTGTGCGGGCTGATCAACAGGGGAGTGTTCCAATTCCACTTATAGGCCGGTTCACCAGCCCTCGGCTGCGGCGTTAAGAAGACCCGCTCATGGGTGCGGCGATCATAACGAACCAGGCCGCCATATTGATATTGCGCATAGACAATATTCGGATCGCGAGGGTCGATTTGCGGTTTATAGCCGTCGCCGCCGAGCACGATATGCCAGTCTGAATTGACAATGCCGTGCTGCAAGTCTGTTCGCGATGGACCACATAGCGAATTATTGTCCTGGGTGCCGCCGCAGACATTGTAGAACGGTTCAGCATTGTCGGGCTGGATGCGATAGAATTGCACGACTGGCAGATTATTGGTGTGGCGCCAAAGCGTGCCGCCATCCCAGCTCTCATAAATACCGCCATCGCCGCCCATAATCAGGTGATCGGTATTGTCGGGATCAATCCAGAGCGCGTGATCATCGACGTGGCGGTGCGCCGCGCCTAAGTCTGTGAACGACTTGCCACCATCGGTCGAGCGCTTTGAGAACGTGTCTAGGGAATAGAGCATGTCTTCATTGTTCGGGTCGACGATGATCTCATTATAATATTGCGGACTGGTCGTGATATGATCCGACCGTTTCTCCCAATTCTGCCCAAAGTCAGTGGAGCGATAGACCCCTTGTTCGTCTGGCTGGGCTTCGATGATGGCATAGATCATATCCGAATTAGATGGCGCACCGGCGAGACCAATACGGCCAATATCGTCGCTGGGGAGGCCGGCTGTAACCTCAGTCCACGTCTCGCCACCATCTGTGGTGCGGTGAATGCCTGACCCCGGCCCGCCATTGATGAGCACCCACACATGTCGGCGGCGCTGATAGCTTGAGGCAACAATCGTGTCGAAATCATTCGGATCGACAATAAACTCATTAATGCCGGTATACTCATCAACCGTCAGGATGGCTGACCAAGTCTCACCGCCATCGGTGGTTTTATAAAGGCCGCGATCGCCGCCATCCGACCAAAGCGGACCTTGGGCGGCGACCAGGACGGTATCAACGTCTTCTGGGTGGATCCAGATTTGGCTGATATGTCCGGACTCTTTCAAACCCATATGTGTCCAGCTGCGGCCGCGATCGGTCGATTTATAAACGCCGTCGCCAAACGCCACGGAGCGTTGCGCATTATTCTCACCCGTGCCGACCCAAATCGTGTTCTCATCAGAGGCGGCAATCTCCACCACGCCGATTGCATAGGTGCCTTCCTTGTCAAAAATTGGGGTCCAGGTCGCACCGGCATTCTGCGTGTGCCAGAGGCCGCCCGAGGCGACCCCGACCAAATAGTCATGATGACCGCCGGAGAAGAAGGCGAAGTCAGAAATGCGCCCGGATGGGTAAGCCGGGCCAATCAACCGCAAGGGCAGGGAAGCGAGTGGGCTGGGGCTGCTCTCTTCATCCGATTGCGCCTCGGCCATCGGCGTCCAGCCTATGCTCATGGTCAGAATGGCCAAAGCAATTGCTAAGAGTGCACGTATTTGAAAGGTCATATGTTTCCCCGAATTATTCCCTCAGGGATAAGCGTCGGGGATGTTTGTTTAAATTGCAACCGGATTCTGATGCCAGCCGCGGCAGCCTAGTCATTTAGCAAAAATCGCTCGAGAAGATCGATAAGCAGCTGTTCGATGAGCGGGTCATTGAGCTGCTCTGGCGCGTGAAGAACATAATTGTCGATCGTCGCTCGCGTCGCGCGGGTAATGAAATTGCTGACTTGCGCGATATTGTCGTCATAGCGCAGCTCTGATCTGTGCGTCTCCAAAAACGCCGTCGCCCATGGCTGGTATTCGCGGTAGAATGGGAGCTCTTGCTGGCCGACAGCAAATTGCGGAACGTCATTTATCAAAGCCGCGTGTAAGTCCAAATTAGAGCGAACAAATTCGAAATATATCGCGACGTGGGAGCGAACCAACTCAGTCAGCGTTTCAGGCTCCGAATGGTTCATCGTTAGCTCGAACAGCCGCAAGTCTTCGCGGCGACGGACTTCTGCGTAAATCGCCTCTTTGCCGGGGAAATACTCGTAAAGTGAGCCGATCCCGACACCGGCGAGCTCGGCAATCTTATTGGTGCTGGCTTTGTCATATCCGACGGTCAACAAAACCCGAGTAGCGGCTGACAGAATCGCGTTGATGGTGGCTTTGGAGCGCTCTTGGGTTGGTGTTTTTCGCATTGAATACAACGCATTGGGTTTGCTTTGCTGATCCATGCCAATATCCGAATACCATAACCGAGCGATAACTCGTATAATTCGGGCGATAAAATAGACAAGCAATTGGGAGGAACAGATATGCCCGCGCCGATGCCGATTGATCCACAAGATGTCGTGAACGCGAAATATGAGCCTCGAAAAGTGAGGCCTGGCGTCACAACAAAGCGCACGATTTGCGCCTCCTGCGACATTGCCTGTTCTGTTGTGACCGAAGTCGAGAAGGGCCGCGTCGTTCGCGTCCGCTCATCAGACAATCCCATCTTCCGCGACAATATTTGTATGAAAGGGATTATTGCCCCGAAAGGGTTTGCCAATCCCAATCGCATATTGCACCCGCTGAAACGCGTTGGGGCGCGCGGGTCAGGCGAATGGCAGCAGGTCACCTGGGAAGAGGCGTTCGCCGATATTGGCGAGCGTCTCAAGGCGATCATCGCTGAACACGGACCTGAGGCTTGGGCGGTTTCCACCAGCCAATGGAATACAGCAACCGATCACGGTCTTGGCCGCCGGATTATGAATCATATCGGCACGCCGAATTGGACCAGCGGCGTCGCGTTATGTGCGGGCAACACAGCCGCGATTAATCGCTACACTTATGGCTGGTTCCCGATTGGCGATTTCCAAAATACCAAATGCATCGTTCTGATGGGGCATAATCCGCGCCGCCACAGCTGGACGCCAATGTATACCTGGATCAAGCAAGCCCAAGCGCGGGGCGCAAAGCTAATCGTCACAGATCCGCGCCGCAGTTCCAGCGCCGAGCGGGCTGATATCTGGTTGCCGCTGAAAGTCGGTAGCGACGCGGCGATGATGTTCGGATGGCTTAAAGTCATCATTGACGAAGAGCTCTATGATAAAGACTTCGTGGCGAATTGGACGACTGGGTTTGAAGAGCTGAAAAAGCGCGTTGATGAATACCCGCTGGAACGGGTCGCGAAGCTGACCGAATGCGATCCTGAAATGATCGCCAAAGCGGCACATATGTATGCCACTGAAGGCCCCTCGATCATTCCATGGACGCCGATCACGGATATGCAGCGCAACTCAACGTCGGCGATTAGGTTGCAGAGTATTTTGAGGTCGATTTGCGGCTACATCGATGTGCCAGGTGGGGAACACTTACAAGGATTCAATCCGGACGTGATCAACGAATCTGCCATCGAGATGCACGAGGTGCTGTCAGATGAGCAGAAAGCCAAACAACTTGGCTCTGACAAACACCCGGCCTTCACCTATCGCGGCCAAGAGCGGTTCCGCGGACCGACCAAAAAGGTCTGGGGTCAAGAATACGCCAACCTGGTTATGGGCTGCCATATGACGCCGCCATCTTCGCTGTTTAGAGCAATGGCGGGCGAAGGGCCTTATCCTGTGAAAGCTTTCTTCTTTCTCGGGAATAACCCAATGATGAGTTATGCGAATATGAACCTCATCATCAAAGCTATGATGAACCAGGATCTGGTCGTCGCGCACGAGCAATTCATGACCCCGTCAGCCCAATTGGCGGACTATGTCTTGCCCGCGGATAGTTGGTTAGAGCGCCCTTGGTTGATGGACTCATTTGGCTGGATGTCGACGGTGCGAACGTCAGAGAAATCCATGGAGCCGCCCGGTGAATGCCGCTCAACCTTTGACTTTTGGAAATCAGTCGCGGGCGCCCTCGACCGCCCTGAAATCGTGCCCTGGGAAACGCTTGAAGATTTCTATGATTATCGCCTCCAAAAACTCGGCATGGGATGGAAAGAATTTGTCGCCACGACGGACGTCCATTTCGGGCCGCCAGAGTTTCGCAAATACCTCAAGACTGGGTTTGCGACGCCAAGTGGTAAAGTCGAGTTGTGGTCGTCAGCGCTTGAAGAGATGGGGTTTGATCCGCTGCCTTATTTCCGCGAGGACCCACCCGTGGATCCGAACTATCCATTGAAGCTGTTCACCGGCGTGCGCGAAGACGGCTTTTTTCAAACCGGTCATCGACATATTGAAGAAATGCGCAAACGCCACCCCGAGCCGCTTATGTTTGTCAGCCCTGGGACGGCTGCGAAGTACAAGCTCGAAGAGGGCGAATGGGTCGAGGTCGAAAACGAACTTGCCAAGATCTCGATCAAAGTCGCGATCAAAGATGCTATGCCAGACGGCCTCATCCGAATTCCGCACGGTTGGTGGAAACCTGAAATGAAACAAGGTGCAGGGCATCTGTCGGGCGCGCTTAAATATGCCGATGCGCAACTCTGCCGCGACGATGACGACTATCTCGATCGGGAACAAGGTATCCCGCATCTCAAAGGTGTGCCGTGCCGGGTCAACAAAGTCAGCCAGACCGGGGCACTGGATGCGGACGCAACCGCAGCGGAGTTTGCCAAATGAGTGCGCGCGACAAACAGATTAAAAAACTAGAACGTGCCACCAAGCTCACAGTATGGATGGCGGGCAAGTCATCTCGAAACAAAAGCCTCACCGACAAGATTTGCCGCTTTCTCGTCAATCGCGCGACCGCGGTGAAGCCTGAAGATGATTTTTTGCGAGATCCCCTAATCGATAATGATTTGGGCTTTGATCCCGATGAGCTGGATCGTTTTCAGCGCGGTGAATCTGGCTGAGTCCGTTCCAAGATATGCAGGTCGTCCGGTGTATTGACGTTGAAAAAGAAATCAGCTCCCGATGACTCGGGAAACTCACAATCGATTGCATCGCATGCGGTGGCCCAGTCGCGGGCGGCCCGCATGCCGCCTTCAATCGTGTCGGCCAATGGCTCGAGCAGCCTTGTCGGCCACAAGCCATGAACGGGATGCCGCCGCTGATTGGCCTTTGCAATGGCCGGAGCGCCCGTCTCGATAAGTCGCGCGACAAAATTCGTCGGCAATATTGGCGTATCGACAGGCGTCGTTATGACGGAGTGATACCCGTTTTTCTGGGCCCAAAACATCGCCGCGTGAAGCCCAGCCAAGGGCCCGATCCGTCCCGGCAATTGATCGCTCAAGACCAAATGGTTCAAGTGGTCATACCCTGGATCGGGGGACGCGTTGATTGCGATCGGTCCAGACGTCTGTTCCGCCATACGCTGGATCAAATAATCTATCAGGCGGGCGCCGCGGAAACGGGCGAAGGCTTTATTCGATCCGAAGCGCCGAGATTGACCGCCAGCCAGGATGACGCAAGGCACGTCAGACAGCGTGTTTCGAAGGAGTGGCGTCATCACTAGATCCGCGCCTTTCCAGCTCAATGAACTTACCCATGACCATGTCAGAACACCCGCGGCTTGTCAGCATCGATATGGCTTTGTCACTGCTCGCTACAGATTTTACCGCGGCTGTCTCGGTTCCACCGCTCGATGCGCCGGCGATGGATGGCTATGCAGTCAGGTTTGAGCGACCAAGACACCTCGCGTGTCTATGCTTTGACGTCGACAAATTGTTTCATACACCGCCCTCAAGGGGATTTGGAAAGGCGCAAGAATGACTTGGTCCAGATTGTCACTTTGAAGGATTGGGGCGCGCGGTGCTTTGCTCCAACGCGCCAACCTCATTCAACGCTTGCAGGACTGCGCCCGGATTTTCGAGTTGTGGAAGATGACCCAACCCCGTGAGTTCCAAGAACTTGAGCGGCTGCATTCTGTCCCGCAGCGCCAAGCCGCGCGCCAAGGGGATCCACGGATCTTCTGCGCCCCAAAGGATCGTCACGGGACATCGCAAATTGCCAAAATCAGGTTCAATTTCCGCTGTGAAACCCTCATCAGCCTGCGCAAATTGTTGATAGAAGCTCGCGCGTCCTTGGTCCGATAGCCATGGCTCTGCCAGTCTGGCAAAGTCAGCGTCATCAATGTCATTGACCAGAGCGCTTTGAATATAGGCGCGGACAATGGCGGCGTGGATGTGTGGCGGCAAGCCAAGGAACGCGTCGATATGTTGACCGACATGCTCGAAAAATTCCGATCCCCACGGTCTCATTGCGACGACGTTCATGAGCACCAGGTGATCGAACTCGGCCGCGTGCAGCAGGTGGGCTCTGAGCGTCGTCGCGCCGCCAAAGTCGTGAGCGATCACACGCGGGCGATCCAAGCCCCAAATCTGGAGCATCTCGGCGAACACGGCGCCTTGGACATCAAGGGAGGTCGCTTGGTCAGATGACATGGACGACTGCCCATAGCCCGGCATGTCATACCAATAGACCGTATGGCTTTGAGCCAGTTTCGGGATCAGGCGGTGCCAGGAGAAAGACGACCATGGCCAGCCATGCGCCAGCACCAAAGGCGGTCCTTTACCGGCGACCCCCGCCGCAACGGATCCGGCCTGTGTTGAGTGGGTTTGGTTGAGATGCCAGAGCATTGTCGCGCCTAATTTTGCTGTGCCGACGCATATCAAAGGTCTGTTGCTGGCGCAAAATCTCCCGAACGCCCGCCTCGCCCATCGACGTCGCTCAGGATGAGGCTTGGAACAAGGCTCAGCGCCACAGGCCTCACCCTCGACAGCCGCAGGCTGTCTGACGGGCCATCTTGGTTCCTGTCGGCGCGGCGTAAATTCAGGTGATGGCTCCTCAGACCGCTACGCGGTTGAGGGTCACTTTGCGCGTCCAATCCCTCGGGGTCTTTTATTCTTGCGCCCGATTTTGCAACTGCCAATTATATAGAGACCGAATTTCGGGTTCTTGATTGACACTGAGCGCCATTGGCGCGGGGCGGTAGTCGACCACGAAACTGCGATTCCCATGGACGCCATGGATGAAGGCGTCGGGGCCCTCCGCCAGCCCTTCGAGTTTGACACGTTCATCACGGCGGGCGCCAGATTCCACAATTACGTTGAGGTTCCATGTTGTATTGAAACGGCCATGGCCTGGCTGCCAATATCCGGCGCCGCTGCCATCCCAGACGGAATAGAAGGGCGCTCCATTTTTCCGGTCTGCATTGACGTGAAGGGTCACATTATCAAACAAGTTTTGGTGATTGGCGCCAGCATGCTGATCGAGCACTGAGGCGTTCAGCACCGTTGCGTTTTGATAAACGCTTTTGGTCGATTGGGTATTGAATGTCAGCGAGTGAATGACCGGGTTTTCGACTGTGAGGTCTTTGACCAGGACATTGTGTACATTGCCGAGATGAACCGCATAATGGGCCGGGCGCTGGCCTTCTGAAAGAATATTCTCAATCGTCAAATTAGCGCTATTATACGTCAGGATACCGCTATCGGCATTGCGAAAGCGAACGTCCCGCACCCAGCCATCCATCACGCTGGTCACATAGATACCGTTATAGCCGCGTTCTAAATGATGGCCGAAATAGGGGCTGTCGGGGAAGCTGATGGAGAAGTCTTCAAGGCCGACCTGTTGCAAATGCGCCCAGCGGGAGAATTGCGCGGGCACAACCTTCGAAATGTTGTGCAAAAGTGGGTCGCCGATCTGAACGGCATTGCCTTCAATTGCCGTGATCCGCGTGGTTTGGCGAACGAGGGGGCGGTCCGCAAAGGTCCAATGGTGCGAGCCTATGGCGAGCTCTGTGTCGCCATAAATCTCCTGCAAAAGCGGTCCGGATTCCCCGTCACGGTTGAACCAATGGATTTGCACCGCATCGCCGACGGTCAATTGATCTGTGCGCTCGGCGCGGACCCAGCGCTCACCTCGCGTTCCGGATTGGAGCTTGGCCAAAGTCTCAATCTCAGGGTCATAATCGACCAGATAAGAGGCGGCGCGCGTGCCGGGCTTTTGGATCCAGATGAAGCCGCCGGTCCAGGAATATTCGGAGAACAGCTCATCAATGTTTCGTGCCGGCTCGCGTTGGCGTTTATCGTATTTCTGTAAATAGGTGCGCAGTTCGGTCAGGCGCGTCGACCCGTCAATGTCAATCAACGGACGCGGAAAGTGGATCTCGGTGCCTTTCGCGCCTGACCCGGCGCCGCGAAGGATGAAGTCGCCGCGCGTAATCGGTAGGATTTCGGAAACTAGGATGCGCCCAGGCGGCAAGTGCAGTGTCACTGGGCCGGGCACTGCGTTGGCGGCTTCGATTGCTTGCAGCATCGCTGCGGAATCGTCGACACCATCATTGGCGACAACGCCAAAATCACTCGCCTGCAGCGTTTCGCCGCGCGAATTTGGAATCTCGCCAAGGCCAAATTGATACCCGGCATATGAAAAATCGGGCAGGTCCTTGGCGGCGTCTGAGGTCAAGAAACCATTGTCGGCATGCGCCGCGGTGAGGCTTGAGCACGCGCTCAAGCCCGATAGAGCGAGCGCCGCCCCGAACACGGACGCAGACATCGAGGCGCGCGCGGACGCGGTTTTTGACGACGGCTTTCTCCGGTGCAGCAAAATCATTCTCCCTGCCCTTGAATTGGGGGCTTATTCTTTGGTTTAGCGTTAGGTGACCGGTGTCATTTTGGCAATGCTTTGCGCCAAGAAAGCCCAAAAACTAGGCTGAACTCAGATCCAAACTGGGAGTTCAGGCAAAATACGTTGCGAAATCGAGGGTCTTTGATAAGTAACCGGTGTCATTACTCAAGAAATATCGAGCTCAAAATGAACACAGAAGCCGCTAAAACCGCGCGCGCCGAGACCGTCCGCGAGGCCCGCATCGCACATATATCCGACACGATTATTGGCGCGCGGAAGTCACGGACAATCTTGCCCGCCTTTCCGGGCGATCTGCCAGCCGATTTAGATGAGGCTTATCGCGTTCAAGAACGTTCAATTGGGCTCTGGGACTCGGATGTTGTCGCCTGGAAAGTCGGCGGGATTCCGCCTCATTTGCGGCCCGTCTTGGGCCAGGACTGGGTCACCGGACCGATCTATAGAAACCGGCAAAAATTTGCCGGCGCAGAGCCGGTTCAAATGCCGGTCTATGATGGCGGCTTTGCTGCAGTGGAAGCCGAAATCATCTTGGAATTCGGCAATACGGAGGCGCTCGTGCCGTCGGAAATCAATCCCCAAAATGTCGCTGAGTTTATTTCAACGTGTTATATCGGGGTTGAGATTGCCAGTAGCCCGATGCCTGACATTAATGTCATCGGCTCGTTGGCGGTGATCAGTGATTTCGGCAATAATAATGGCATGATTGTCGGCCGTGAAATTGACAATTGGTCGCCTGAAACCCTGTCTCAAATCGACGTTCAAACCTTTATCGATGGCGCCTCGGTCGGCGCGGCGCGCCCGCCGGCACCGCCTGCGGGGCCAATGGGGGCCGCGGCGTTTCTGGTTCAAAACCTGGCCCTGCGCGGCCGCCCAATCGCATCAGGATTGCGGGTCTCATCTGGCGCACTGACGGGGATCCATGATGTCACGATTGGGCAGCGCTCGAAGATCGTGTTCGGTGCGATCGGAGAGATAGATATCGAGATCACCGCGATGGTGGACTAGGGTGTGTTATGCCGCCAGACCGGGCATATTTTGACAATGAATTCATTTCATTGCGATATGAAGGCATAACAGGTTTTTTGATACCGGAGCGGTTAAATGGCTGACAAGGCACTTCAACAACGGGATGTGCGGGCCATTGACGGTAAAAGCCCGACGGCGGCGCGTGGTTCCCTCGACCGCGATAAAGTCACGATCAATGATATTGCGCGTCTCGCCAATGTCTCCAAAAAGACAGTGTCGAGGGTCCTCAACGATCACCCAATTGTGCGCGATGAGACGCGGGCTAAGGTCAAGCAAATTATGATCGAGCAAGGCTATGCGCCGGATCCCCAAGCCCGCGCTTTAGCGTTTCGGCGGTCCTTTTTAATCGCACTGGCTTATGACAATCCGAGCCCGCAATATGTCGTCAATATGCAGCGCGGCATTCTCGATCAACTGGACGGCAGCGACTATCAATTGGTCCTGCATCCGGTCGATCGCATACAATCCGGCTTCATCGAAAAAATGGAGCTGTTTGTCGAGCGCCACCGCCCGGCGGGCGTAATCATGCCGCCATCTGTTTCTGAAGATGAGGCCTTATGCGAGATGCTGCGCGGACAGGGCTGTCCCTATGTGCGTATTGCCTCCGTCGACCTAGATGCGGCGTCCAAACTGGTTCGCACCTTCGACGCGGATGGCGCCGCCCAAGCGGCGCGTCATCTGGCCAGCCTCGGGCATACCCGGATTGCTCACATTCATGGCCCCAAGTCTTTCCGCTCAGCGCATGAGCGTTTGGCTGGCTTTAAGTCAGGTCTGGCCGAATTTGGCCTAGAGCTCGATGACGCGCTGACGATCGAGGCGGGGTACACGTTTGATTCTGGCGTGCGCGCCGCGGACAATTTGCTGGCTCGGCCGAACCGGCCCAGCGCGGTCTTCGCGGGCAATGATGAAATGGCGATTGGCGTCTTCACGTCGGCGCGAAAGCTCGGTCTTTCCATTCCCGAAGACCTGTCTGTAGTCGGTTTTGACGATACACCCATGGCCTCCCGCATTGCGCCGGCTTTGACCACGGTGCGCTTGCCTATTCGTGAGATGGGCAATGCGGCGGCGCGGGGACTGATGCGTTTAATCTCTGGCGACGATGAGGCGGCCGTGAATGACAGCTTCAATCACGAGCTCATCGTCCGCGAATCGACTCGTGCTTTCAATTAAACAGTTGCGGTCGTCGACAAAATTTGGGAGAGACATGACACCGGTTACCTTTTGCGTGGAGCATAAGCCGAGCGAAATCGCGCCTCCGCGCTCAGATATGACAAGGAAAGTCCAACATGAAAATCGCGCTGATTATCGAGAACAGCCAGGCCGCGAAGAGCGAAATTGTCCATGATGCGCTGAAAACTGTGGCCGAGCCGCTCGGTCATGACGTCCATCATTATGGCATGTACGGGCCGGATGATGACACCTCTTTGACATATATTATGAATGGCTTGCTGGCCGGCATTTTGCTCAATTCAAAGGCGGCCGACTTTGTCGTCACCGGCTGCGGCACAGGCATGGGCTCGATGCTCGGTTGTAACGCTATGCCAGGCGTGATTTGCGGGCTTGTCATCGACCCAACTGATGCCTTCCTGTTTGGCCAGATCAATGACGGCAACGCGATCTCCATGCCGTATGCCAAAGGCTTCGGTTGGGCCGCGGAACTGAACCTGCAAGACTGCTATCGCAAATTGTTCGAGGTCGAGCGCGGCGTTGGATATCCGAAAGAACGCGCCGCGATCATGGCCAAGAACCGCGGCATTCTCGGCGACGTAAAAGCCGCCGCGTGCCACGATATGCTGACCGTTCTGAAAGCGGTGGATCAAGACCTCTTAAAGACCACGATCTCTGGCGAGAAGTTCAGTGAGCTATTCTTTGCCAACACCCAGGACGAAGCCATGGCCGACTATCTCAAAGCGGTCTTAGCGTCTTAGGCCATTATCACTTCTAACACAGCGAGGGCGCGATGAGCCATTTGTTTGACCTCAGCGGCAAGACTGCGATTGTCACCGGCGCGAATACCGGACTGGGGCAGGGCATCGCGCTCGCTTTGGCTGAAGCGGGCGCCGCGATATCCTTGGTTGGACGCTCCGCGCCTGACGAAACTATGGCGCAAATCGAGGCGGCCGGCGGTGCATGCGCCGCTATTCAAGCTGACTTGTCCGAGCTCGAAACCGTCGATCATATTATCGCCGAAACGACTGAGCGCTTGGGGCCACCGGATGTGTTGATCAACAATGCCGGGATCATTCAACGCAATGATGCGGTCGATTTCACAGTGGCCGAGTGGGACAGTGTTCTGAATGTCAATTTGCGAACCGTGTTCTTTCTAAGTCAGGCTTTTGCCCGCGCTTGCATTGCGGCGGAGCGGGGCGGAAAGATCGTCAATATTGCCTCCATGCTGTCCTATCAGGGCGGCATTCGGGTGCCGTCTTACACGGCCTCTAAGTCTGGCGTGATGGGGCTGACCCGGGCGTTGGCAAATGAATGGGCCGGTCAAGGCATCAACGTGAATGCCATCGCCCCGGGCTATTTTGCGACCAATAATACTGCCGCCTTGCAGGCTGACCCCAAGCGCAGTGCCGAAATTCTCGGCCGCATCCCAGCCGGGCGTTGGGGGCAACCGTCTGAGCTTGGCGGGGCGGCAATTTTCCTAGCCTCAGATGCCTCTGACTATGTTCACGGCACAACCCTGGCAGTCGATGGCGGGTGGCTCGCGCGCTAAGGCGCCGGGGCAGTTCACACCGAACGCATTCTCAAAGCACAAAAAACGCCCCGCAAATAAATTGCGGAGCGCTGAGTGTTTTGGAGGATGCGCCGCGACGCGAGGCCGCGGCGTTCTTTTTTTATTAGAATGTGTAGCTGCCACCGAAGGTGACGCGGCGATCAGGATAGCCGACAAAGCAAGTTGGTCCGGTTTCGCTGACACAGCGCTGGATGATTTGCTCTTCGGTCAGGTTGACCGCTTCGATGCCGATATTGAAGTTCTCGGTCACATCATAATTGATGCTGGCATTCAACTGGCCACGATCAAGTGTGTGAACTGGGAAGCTGAAAGTCGAGCTACCGCTGGTATTGGCGCCGCCACCGAAGTCTTGGGTGCGGAAGCCTTCACGCCAGGTATAACGTACCCGAGCCGAGACACCGTACTTTTCATAGTAGCCAGTCAGGTTGTAGGCGTTCTCAGAGAAGTCGAGCAGACCACGTGGAATGCTGACATCGCCCAACACGTTGGCACCGCGGCCAGATGTTGTGTCGACAACAGAACCACCAGAGAAATCCTGGATCGTATAGTTGGCGATCACACCAAAGCCTGAGGCCCAACCGAGACGATCTTCCCAATCAGAGAGGTCATACTGAAACGCAAATTCCCAACCAGATTGTGTCGTCGTGTCCGGGTCGTTGCCGGGCTGTGTGAAATCAACACACAGGCCTTGCGTGTTTGGATCACCAAGCACGTTCGGGATAACTTCAGGGTTGAAGATACCGCCGCCTGGGCAGGTTGGATCCGTCTCACGAGACAAGCCACCGGTCGTGTTGTTCGGGTCAGCGATGAGCGCCGCACCTTCGAAGTCGACACCGAAAATATTGGTGCGATCTTTGGTGAAGTAACCGAGGCTGACAACGGCGCTAGGCGCGAAGTACCATTCTGCAGAGATGTCGATGGAGTCGACTTCTTCTGGCAGTAGGCCTGGGTTGCCGAGTGCAACCGCCGTGTTTTCCTGTGGTCCGAATGTAAACGCTGTATTCAGGTCGCTGAAGTTTGGACGGCGAATGTCTGAGCCATAGCCGAAGCGCAGGATCAAATCTTCACGCGGCTGTGCGACCACGTTCAAGCGCGGCAGTACAAAGTCATACTTACCGGTCGTTGCTTCGAGCGAGCGTGTACCGCTGGCATCAGCTGGTCCGAAACCGAGTGAAGTAATGTCGGTCTCGAGATAGCGGACACCGAAATTGCCTCGGAACATGCCATGCTCAAAATTCGCTTGCGCGTAGATGGCTTGGGTTTCTTCCGTCACGTCATAGAACGAGTTCTGATCTGAAGACAGAACAGCAACCAAGTCACCATCAGCTTGTGGGTTGTTCACCCGGTGCTGTGCGAGCGCGCTTTCGAGCGTTGCGAGGACACCGTTCGGGTCAGAGAAGGCGCGATCTGGATCGATTAGCAGGAAGTTCGAGATGAACAAGCTGCGGCCGTCTGCATCGCCGAAATTCGACGGTCCTGGAACCAACAGATCAGCAAAGAGTGAGCCGTTCGGGCTGTCTTCCATTTGGCTGAAGCCACCGATGCGATCATTGACGCGGTCAAACACGCTGGAAGATTCATTGTAGCGGTAACCGACATCAACGGATGTGAGGTAATCGCCAACTAGGCCATTGTCCGCGAGATCGTAAGAAACATCGATGCGGAAGGCATCTTCTTTATTCTCTGTTGTGTTGCGGCCAACATCAACCTGGTCAAGGACCACATTGTTCGGGTTGGTCAGATCAGCAACAGACGGTGCAAACGGCGAATCGAAGTTGATGCCGAACGCAAGCGAGTCGCCGCGCAGATCATACCGGAACGGAACGCAGTTATCGTTACTGGAGCCATCGAGTGGGCAGTTCGGGTTGATGAAGTTCAGCGTGGTGCTGAGATTCGGGTTTTCCGTGCTCGATGTGGTCGATGCGAATTCTGCACGAACGCTCCAATTGTCGCGCTCCCACTCGCCGCCGAGGGCGAACACTTCACTGTCCGTGATACGGGCGCCGGTATCGCTTGAGAAGCGCAGGTTTGGATCATCGTCATCATTGGCGAGATCCGGCTCGAGTGTGCCAACCAATGCGGCTGGGAACGCCCGAAGGTTGCGGCCATTGTCAGATGTGACGCCAAAATCAACCGTCTCGAACTGAGATGGAATGCTGAGCTGGCGCAGTGTGCTGACGCCCGAAGCCTGCAGGCGGTAAGAGTCCTGGCTGCGCTCTTGCTCGTTGACGATATAGTCCAAGCTGAACTTAAGCTCGTCATTCGGCGCCCACTCAAAGGTCGACGCGAGGTTTGTGGTTTCGAAGTCGAAATTCTCTTGCTCTTGGACGAGGAACTGGATGCCGAGGAATTCGGCTGGATCGGCACCAGCAGGAGAGGCGACGTTGTCGCGGTCAGTCCGTGGACGGAATGATACAGATTCTTGTTCCGTGTAGCTGCCGCTAATGACGAAACCAAAATCGCCCATATCGGTTTCCCAGCTATTGCCGATGGCGCCGGAGAAACGAGGCTGAATGTCTTCTGTGCTCAGACTGCTATCTTCGCCTTGGATACGGATATTGCCGAGCCAATCGGTCAATTCGAGTGGGCGAATGGTGCGCAGATTGATTGTGCCACCAACAGAGCCTTCAATGGTCTTGGCTTCAGGGGCTTTGATAACTTCAACCGATGAAATGATCGCAGCGTTGACATCTTCAAAGTCGATGCCGCTACGGCCTGAGCCAGAGCCGACCGTCGAAACGCCGTTGATCTCAACGCGGTTCGCATTGGTACCGCGAATTTGCACGCCCGTACCGACACCTGCGGTTCGCGTGATTTGAACGCCGGTAATGTTTTCCAACACTTCAGCAAGGTTTTGGTCAGGCAGCTTACCAATGTCTTCGGCCTGAATAACCTCTTTCAGATTGTCGGCATTGCGCTTCTCATTCAGCGCAGTCTGTAGAGATCCTCGGATCCCCTGCACGACAATCACATCTTGGCGGGCTTCTTCTTCCGCCTCATCGGCGGCGTCTTGCGCCATGGCAACCGTGCCCAAAGGCAAGGCGACGCCGGCGAGCAACGCAGCGCGCCACAAATTGCGGACGGAATTGTCCTGTCGATTCTTGTGCATACCAATTTTCCTCCCGGTAGATATGTCTTCGTATTCGCTCGAAGTGGGGATAGGCATACGCTTGCGAAATGTTGTGTCAATCACTTTGGTAGTGAAAAACTCAGCATATTGGTCCTACCAATTGGCGATCCAGTGCGGAGTGTGGTGTTTATGTGACACAAATATACGGCGCCGCTGCGTGAGCGCGCGCGTCGAATAGATGCCGATTGCGTGCAGGCCAAACAACCTATGCGAAATAGGGCTTTTGGGGCCTGGGTTATCCGGCGAGTGCTGATTTAAGGTACTTTTCGCGATTCGCGCTTGAGCGACGGCGGGCTTCTTCGATCGCGTGTTGTTCAGACGCGATGAGCAGGTTTTCGATGAGGCGAGAGAAGTGCGCCCGCATCGTCTTGCGCGCTTTTTCGGGATCGTGCGCCTTCAGCGCGTTTAAGATCGCCTCGTGCTCGTCCACACGGCTATAAGTGTCTTCGACACAAACGGCGGCATACATTTCCCGGACGTCCGGCAATTCCACGCGCATCCGCCACAGGTTCTGCATGATAAAGTAATTGGCTGTGTTCCCGCTGGCCTCAGCAATGGTCAGGTGAAAGACCCGGTCTGCCTCATCCGACTCGGGCGAATCCTGAGGGGTCTTTTCCATTGTTTCTATCGTGCGCTCGAGCACGGCGATTTGCTCCGCGGTGATTTCGGTGGCGGCGAGCGCCGCTGATTCAGATTCGAATAGCAAGCGCGTTTGCGTTAGCTCAAAAGCGGTGACCTTGGGCAGAGTGCCGCTATCAATGCGGTCCGGGTTTTTGACATATACACCCGAGCCAACTTTGATCTCGACGTGGCCCAGCGCCTCAAGCGAGATTTCTGCCTCGCGAATGACAACGCGGCTGACGCCGAGCTTTTCGGCGAGCTCGCGCTCCCCTGGTAAGCGTGTTCCGGGGGGATAGGCGCCGGTCGCGATCATTTCGAGAATATGGCTCGCGATTTTCTGATAGAGGCGTTTTTCGGCCATGGCTGAACTCCTGCGCGAAATGCGGCTGTGCTTTCGTTTTATGACAAAGTTGTCCTACCAATTCAAGAAAAAAAGCGCTTAGTGTGATAAAATAATGAATAAAAACAGCTACTGAAATCGAAATGAAAGGTATGAGAGTTTGCGAGCTTCGTGTCGGACGGGGTGGTTCGGTCCTAAAGGTATGAATGTGATTTCTGATGAAAGCGTTCTCAAACTGCAGGCGCGGTGACAGCATCGGCTTCGCCAAAAAGAACCGGTATGAGAAAAACTGATAATTGGTATGTAATACTGGTTGACAATAATTTTAGCCTCAATAGCGTAAAGACAAAGCTCACAAGAATGGGCGACCTGGGAGGAAGCTTATGAAAGCCACTGGTTTGGCAGTATTGATGCTGTCATTAATGGCGGCGTCGGCGTGCACCACACCGGTGCAGCCGATCGCGCAAGCGAGCCCGTTCGATGAAACGGCCTTGCGTTCAGTCTTCGTATCAGATCAAGACGCCTTTCGCGTTGCCGTCGCCGACGCGCAGCCCGGGGATGCGATCATTCTTGCCAATGGTGAATGGAACGATTTTGACCTTTTGCTCGAAGCCAATGGGACCGCCGAACATCCTGTGCGCCTAGTCGCGCAAGAGCCGGGAAAGGTTATCCTGACCGGGCAATCCAGCTTGCGACTGAGCGGTCAGCATTTGATTGTCTCTGGCCTGGTCTTTCGAGACGGCTACACGCCGCTCAATGAGGTTATCAGTTTCCGCAAAAATGCAGATTCTCTGGCGTTTAATTCGCGCGTGACCAATACGGTGATCGAAAACTACAACAATCCCGACCGCGCCCAGCGCGACACGTGGGTGGTGATGTACGGCCAGAACAATGAGTTCGACCACAATCATCTGTCCGGAAAGCTTAATTCTGGTCCGACCATGACTGTGCGTCTGAATTCAGAAGACAGCCAGAACAACAATCACCACATTCACCACAATTATTTCGGGCCGCGCCCGGTCTTTGGCTCGAATGGCGGGGAGACGTTGCGCATCGGCACCAGCCATTATTCGCTGACGACGTCGAACACGCTGGTTGAAAACAACTACTTTGATCGTTGCAGTGGCGAGGTTGAGATCGCCTCCAATAAGTCTGGTAGCAATACGTTTCGCGGCAACACGTTCTATGAATCGCGCGGGACTCTGACGCTGCGCCATGGCAATGGCACGCTGGTCGAGAATAACCTATTCGACGGCAATGGCGCCCCCTATACGGGCGGCGTTCGCGTGATCAATGCGCAGCAGACCCTACGAAACAACATGTTCCGAAATTTGACCGGGACACGTTTCTCTGGCGCGCTGGTGGTGATGAATGGTGTGCCGAACTCACCGATCAACCGTTATCACCAAGTCGATGGCGCGGTGATTGAGGGCAACACATTTGACCGCGTCGGGACGATTGAACTCGGCGAGGGATCGGATAGCGAGCGTAGTGCTGTGCCGATCAATTCTCGCTTCGAAAACAATGTTGTGATCGGAAGCTTGGAAAAGACTCCGTTCAATCTCTATGACGACATGAGCGGGATCGCGTTTTCAGAAAACTATACGAATTTTGAACCACCAGCCGCGCTCCAATCGGGCTTTGAATTGGTTCAACAAGACCAGGTCGCTCCGGCCAATGCAGGTGCGAGCGGCGTGTTTGGCGTCGCTAAGGCCGACACCGGCGTCGATTGGTATCCAAAGGCAAGCGCGGAATCGCGTTTTGCGGGCGGTAAAACCACGACGATCACGCCCGGCAATAATAAATTGTTCGAGGCGTTGAACGCCGCCGCACCAGGAGACGAGATCGTCCTCGCCGCGGGTGACTATAATGAAGCCAAGTCGATCCACTTGAATATTCCCGTGACGATCCGCGCCGCTGAAGCCGGATCCGTGAATCTAAGTTTTGAGCGCCGGAACTTGTTTATCCTGTCATTGGACGGGGCTTTGCGGATGTCGGGGATTAATGCCACGGGGCGATCTGCCCCTGATAATGTCGGCAATAGTTTTATTGCCTCGTCGACGCGCGCTGGACCTGGCAATCACGTGGTTGAGCTGTCTGACATGGTGTTCGAGGATTTCGTCATCAATCGCGCCTTTTCCATCGTTACGGCGGCCAAAGGAACCTTCTTCGATCGCGTCGAAGTGACCAATTCCGCGTTTAAGAACATTTCGGGCATTCCGTTTAAGTTTGACGGAGAAGCCGATGATTTTGGCATCTACAATGTTGAGTATCTGATCATCAAAGACAGCACTTTTGCCGATCTGCGCGGCTCGGTTGCTTCTATCTATCGCGGCGGACGGGATGAGAGCACGTTCGGACCGCACGCTTTCATTAGCGGATCAACCTTCTCAAATGTCGGCAGTGGCGAGGCGCCTCTCGCGGTTTTGCACGGCGCTCAGAACATCAAGATTGAAAACAATGTGGTCGACGCTGCGTCGCCTGCGCGGTTCGTGATCACAACTGGAATTCCGAAAGTCTCTTATACTGGAAATGTTTCTGCGGATGGCGCGCCAGCGTCCATTCTCGTGACGGAGGATTTACGCAAATGAGGCAGATAATCGTTTCTTCTCTTGCGCTGGCTTTGGTGTCTGCATGCGCAGCAGCGCCAGAAGGCGACGCGTCCGATGCGACCGCTCAAAGCCAGGTCAAAGCGAGTAGCTTTGACGCCCTGATGTCGGACCTCGCCGTCAGAGTTGATCAGCGTTTACAGGCCGGTATTCCAGTTCCCGTGCCGGTCGATGCGGGCGGCGGCTATACCCATGAGCAGCATAAGCAGAACGCCAAAACGATTTACGAAGCCGGCATGCTGTTCGAGCAAACCGGCGACCTTAAATATCGCGACGCGGTTCGGGACATCCTGCTCGACTATGCCGCGCTTTATCCGACTTTGGGCATTCACCCAGAGCAAAAAAGCTCCAATAAGGGCAAGCTGTTCTGGCAAGGTTTGAACGAGGCTTGGTGGTTGGTTTACACGATCCAAGGCTATGAAACGGTACGAGATAGCCTGTCAGACGATGCACGTGAGATGATTGAGGCGGGTGTGCTGAACCCAATGGCCGATTTCTTGTCCGTCGGGTCGCCGCAAACTTTTGACCGCATCCACAATCACGCCACTTGGGCGACCACCGCCGTCGGTATGACCGGCTATGTGCTGGGCCAACCAGAGCGCGTTGAACAGGCGCTTTATGGCTTAGACCAGTCAGGCGAGGCGGGTTTCTTGAAGCAGCTTGATGAGCTGTTTTCGCCCGACGGCTATTATGCCGAAGGGCCGTATTATCAACGCTATGCGCTGATGCCCTTCGTCTTGTTCAGCCAAGCGATCGATCGCAATCAGCCTGAGCGCGGGATATTTGAGCATCGCGATGGCATTGTTCTAAAAGCCATCCGTTCGACCATGGAACAAAGCTATGCCGGGCTGTTCTTTCCGATCAATGACGCCATTCGCGAGAAAGGCATCAACACGGTCGAGTTAAAATACGGGCTCGCCATCGCCTATGAGCGGACCAAAGATCCGTCTTTGCTGGGCGCGATCCAGTTGCAAAATGGAGTGGTGCCGACGCCCAGTGGACGCGCCGCCTTAGAAGCCATTGAGGCCGGTAAAGCAGAACCCTTTGCCTTTACCTCCAAACAGTTCCGCGATGGTCCGAGCGGCGATCAAGGCGCGCTAATGGTGCTGCGGTCTGGACCGACAGATGACGATGCTGCGGCAATCATGAAAGCCACGACCCAAGGCCTCGGCCATGGTCATCATGATAAGCTCGGCTTCCTCTATTACGATAATGGCGATGAGATCGTTGCCGATTATGGCGCGGCGCGCTTCCTCAATGTCGAGGCCAAAAATGGCGGTCGATATCTGCCAGAGAACGAGACCTGGGCGAAGCAGACCATCGCGCACAATGCGCTCGTCGTCGATCAGACCAGCCATTTTGGCGGCGATTGGCGGGAAGGCCAAAAGCACGCGCCATCCGTAATCGCGTTCGACACCTATGAGGGTGTGCAAGTGGCGTTTGCGGAAATTGACACCGCTTATGACGGGGTGAACTTGCAGCGCCTCATCGCCATCGTGCCGAGTGAAACCGGGCGTGATTATGTGATCGACATCATGCGCGGCATTGGAACAGAAGGGCATATGTTTGACCTGCCGGTCCATTTTAAAGGTCAGTTGATCGAAACCAGTTTTGACATGGTGCACGAGACCATGCGGCTGGAACCCTTGGGCAGTGCCAATGGCTATCAGCATCTTTGGAAGCGCAGCCAATCCGTGCCGATGAGCGGACAACAAGATGCGTCTTGGCTGCTGGGCGATCAATTCTACACGTTGAGCTTTGCTGCCGACCAAGTCCTGACGGCCTATTTTGCCGAGCTTGGGGCAAACGATCCGGACCACAACCTCAGGCATGAGCAAGCTTTGATCTTGCGCGCACAAGGCGAAGCGGCGACCTTTGTCTCAGTCTATGAGCGCCATGGTCTTTACGACTCAGACAATGAAGTCACGGTCTTTGATGGCAGCTCAATTGAGGATATTGAAATCACCACGAATAGCGGCGTCACATCGGTCATGTTGAAGCCAGAGGTTGGCGACGCAATTACTTTCAAACTGGCGGAGAGCCGTAACACGCGGCAGCCTTTGCAAGTTATTCGCGGGTCCGCGGGGGGCGATCAATGAGCGCGCTCAGGCACCATGATGATCTCTTCCGGTACGGTCCTGAATCGCAGGCTGAACCGGTAGCGCGCGGGATAAAGCAAGTCCTGCTCGGCGCTGATGATTGCGTCATGCAAGCTAAGACTTGGTATGCGCGCGGCGCGGTCACAGAACCGAAAGCCAATGCATCGACGCTGGTTTGTTATGTTCTGGATGGATTTTTTGAGATCCACATTGACGGCAAAACCCAAATTCTCGGGCCAAGTGGGTCTTTTATCGTGCCAGCTAGAACGATGTATGAAATGACCTGTTTAGAGGAGGGCGTCTTACTCGGCGTCTTCGCGGCACAAAATGAAAGCGCTTTCGTCCCGGAGGCGCTTAGATGACTTTTTCAAATACGCTGATCTTGCAAGCAGATTGCGGCCAAGCAGCAAACCCTTCAGACTTCGACGGAATTAGGAGCGACGAATATGTCTAAACCAGTCATTGGTTTTATCGGCCTTGGACTTATGGGCGGCAACATGGTTGAGAATCTGCAAAAGCGCGGGTTCCATGTGAACGTCATGGATCTCAATCAAGATGCGGTTGATGCGGTCTTGGCGCGTGGCAATGCGAGCCAAATGAGCACGCCAAAAGAGCTCGCCGAGCAGAGCGATATTATTCAGTTCTGTGTCACCACATCAGAAGTGGTTGAGAAGCTCGTCTATGGTGAAGACGGCGTTCTGGCCGGCATTAAAGAGGGATCTGTGCTGATCGATTTCGGCACCTCAATCCCGGCCTCGACTCAGAAGATTGGCGCCGAACTCGCAGCCAAAGGCGCTGGCATGTTGGACGCGCCGCTCGGCCGGACCCCAGCGCACGCGAAAGACGGCCTCCTCAATATTATGGCGGCCGGCGACAAAGCGACATTCGACAAATATGAGCCAATCCTCAAAGAGCAAGGCGAGAATATTTTCTATCTCGGCAAGCTCGGCGCGGGGCATGTTACCAAACTGATCAATAATTTTATGGGCATGACCACGGTCACAGCGATGTCTCAGGCCTTCGCAGCAGCCGAGCTGGCGGGCGTCGACCGCGCGCAGCTTTACGACATCATGTCTGCTGGACCCTCAAATTCGCCATTCATGAAATTCTGTAAGAATTATGCCGTCGATGGGGTCAGTGATCTTGGCTTCTCAATGAATAATGCCAACAAAGACCTGCGCTATTTCGTGCAAATGATGAGTGATTTAGGGACCCGGTCTTTGGTTGCTGAAGGCACATCAGAAAGCCTGCAGGCCGCAGTTGCCAAGGGCATGGGGGATGGAAACGTCCCGGAGATTTTCGATTATTTTGTCGACTTAAAGAAGTAAGGGGTGCCGCTAGCATGCCCCTTAGGGGGCAGAGGCTGGCGGTGGAAGAGGGTTTGAGACGGTGACTAAACAAGCGACCATAGCCTCGCTAGGCGAGCTCATCATGCGGCTGAAGTCGCCTGGCAAGCTGCGTCTGAGACAAAGCGCGCGCTTCGATGTTTGCCATGGCGGGGCGGAGGCAAATGTCGCCAACAGCCTCGCGCAATTTGGATTGGGGAGCCGGTTCATTTCAGCTCTGCCGCCAACTGAGCTTGGTGAGCAAGCGCTAATGTCGCTGCGCGCCAGCGGCGTCGACGTCACGAATGTCACGCGCTTGCCGGGCCGGATGGGCATTTACTTTCTCGAAGACGGCGCTGATGTCAGGTCGGGCTGCGTGATTTACGATCGCCAGGATACGGCTTTTTGCGCGTTGACCGAAGATGATGTCGATTGGGACAGCGCCTTCGATGATGTTTCTTGGTTCCATGTTAGCGGTATCACGCCAGCGATTTCTGCCTCAGCGCGCGACCTCTGCGAGGCCGCGCTGAAACAGGCTAAGGCGCGCGGCATACATGTCTCACTCGATCTCAATCATCGCGAGCGGCTTTGGCAATACGGACAAGCGGCCACCGATGTGATGCCGGGCCTTGCCATCTATGCCGATACGCTGATCGCTGGACGCGGCGATTGCGCCGCCTGTTTGGGCTTTTCGCCAGATGGCGATGGCAGCACAAATGATTGGTATGAAGAGCTCTCTGAAGACGTGATGAGGCGCTACCCAAACCTATCACGCGTGGCTGTGACCATTCGAAATTCGAGTTCGGCAGATTGCCATAAATGGGCCGCGCACCTGCGCACAAAGTCTGAATCCTGTTTCTCGAAAACGTATCATCTTCAAAATGTCGTTGACCGTGTTGGCACGGGTGACGCCTTTGCTGCTGGACTGATTTACGGGCTAGCGACCGGGGCTGCGAGTCTGGAGGCATTGCAATTTGGCGCTGCTGCGAATGCGTTGAAACACACAATCACGGGTGACGCGAATATGGTCACTGTCAGCGAAGTTAAAGCGCTGATGGAGAGCGACGGAACCGGACGGCTGCGTCGCTAGAGGCGACAGCTGGTCCACAGAGAGGTGCAATCATGACGACACGCAAGCCTAAATTCCAAGTCAGCCGCCGCGGCCTGGGAGGGCTGATGCTTGGAAGTTCTTTCGCTCTTGCGGGGTGCGGAGACGCCGGCTCGAACGCATCCCGAATACTCTATTCAACTGACTCACAGCCGGATGGCTATCCGACAGTTGAAGCGGTCAAATTCATGGGCGCCTATCTTGAAGAGAAAACCGATGGGCGGCTGAGCGTCAAATCCTATCCAGGCGGGCAGCTTGGCTCAGAGGGCAGCACGCTCGAAATCGCGATGTTTGGCGGCCTGGATATGACCCGGACTTTTGCTGCCGCGCTCAACAATATTGCGCCGCTGACCAAATTGTTCAGTCTGCCTTTCTTGTTTCGCTCCACCGCGCATCAGCGCGAAGTTGCGGATGGCGAGATCGGCGAAACCATTCTCAAGTCGCTTGAGAATTTCGGCCTAAGAGGGCTCGCGATTTACGACACTGGCGGTCGCGGCTTTTACACGACCGAGCGTGCTATCGGCCATCCTTCCGACTTGGAAGGCCTGAAAATCCGGGTGCCGAATTCTGACATCTTCCTGGCGACGGTGCGCGCGCTCGGGGCCAATCCAACGCCGATGAATTTTAGCGAGGTCTATCAAGGCCTGGTCCAAAACGTCATTGATGGCGCGGAGAATAATTGGCCCAGCTATATCAGTACGCGGCATTATGAAGTGGCGCCATTTTATTCCGAGACCGGCCATTTTCGGACCCCGGACATGTTGATCATGAGCTTGCGCACTTGGGAGAATTTTTCGCCCGAAGATCAAGCGCTGGTCAAAGAGGCGGCGCGTCAATCGGTTGGCGTGATGCGGGGACTTTGGGACGCGCGTGTCGAAGACTCTAAGAAAACGCTCTTAGACAGCGGCGGACAGATCCTATCCAATATAGATACTGACCCGTTCCGCGAATTGATGGGCCCGGTCTACGAGCAATTCGTGACCGCAGAGCTGGCCCCCTATCTCGAAGAAATTGATCGTATTGGGGAGGCTGGGGCATGAAGAAGATCCTCGATACTCTGAGCAAAGGGTCGCTCGTTTTGAGCGCGTCTTGTCTCGTTCTGATGACCAGCATCATCTCTTACCAGGTGATTGCGCGTTACTTTTTCAATTCTAGTCCGGCTTGGTCAGAACGCCTCTCGCTGGTGCTTTTGGCTTATCTGGTTTTCTTTGGCGCCGCCGTTGGTGTGCATGAGCGGTTTCATATCCGTATCGACGCGCTTCGCAATGCGATGTCGAAGCCGATCGCAAAACTGTTTGATGTCAGCGCAAATCTCGCTGTGGCGCTGGCCGGGATCGTCATGGTGGTCGCCGGGTGGCAGCTGACCACAACGCTTTGGGCCTTCGATATTCCCTCGCTTGGCTTGCCGCGGGGCTTAGCGCTGTTGCCGCTGCCCTTGGCCGGCGCCTTGATCACGCTCTTCTCAGGAGCGCAACTCTTTGAATCGCTGACAGGTTCGGCTGAGGAGACAGAATAATGGAACTGATTGTCCTTCTGCTGAGCCTTTTAGGCTTGCTCGCCATCCGCGTGCCAGTGGCCTTCGCGCTGCTCATTTCATCCATGTTGGTGTTCGCTCTATTAGGGCTTAACCCGCTCATTGCTGTGCAGCGATTGTCGGCCGGCATTGACGTGTTCACGCTCATGGCCATTCCATTCTTTGTCTTTGCCGGTGATTTGATGACTCAAACCGGGATCGCCGCACGCCTCATTCGCGTCGCCGAAGGCTTGTTCGGGCGCGTGCGCGGCGGGCTGGGGCATGTGAATGTCGGCGCCTCCATGATGTTTGGCGCGGTGTCTGGATCTGCGGTGGCAAGTGTCTCCGCGATTGGCTCAACTATGATCCCGATCATGGAAGAAAAAGGCTATGACCGCGACTTTTCAGTCAACGTCACCTGCTCAGCTGCGGTGCTCGGCCTGATCATTCCACCGAGCCATAATATGATTATCTATGCCGCTGCTGCTGGGGTCTCAATTTCTATCGGTGACTTGTTCGTAGCGGGTATTTTGCCAGGCATTTTGTGCGGCTTTGCCTTGATGGTCGCAGTCTCGATCCTGGCTCGGATTAAAGGCTATTCGAAAGGCGTTTTCCCAGGCTTTAAGGCCTTGATCTTGTCGGCGATTGGCGCGCTGCCAGGTTTGCTCACTGCCGTCATTATCGTGGTCGGCATCCTAGGCGGCGTGTTCACGCCAACCGAAAGCTCGGCTGTAGCGATCGTTTATACGCTTGCGATTGGTGTCTTCGTCTATCGCTCGCTCGGCGTGAAAGAGTTTAAAGCGGCGGTGGTGAACTCGGCCAAGACCACAGCGATGATCATGCTCATCATCGGTGCTGCGGCAGCCTTTGGTTGGCTGCTGGCTTTGCTCGAAGCGCCGCTAATGATGTCACAGCTCATCTTGGGCGCGACGAGCTCTCCGATCGTCATATTAGCGTTGGTCTTGCTCTGTCTCTTAGTGCTTGGGACGTTCATGGATATGGCGCCTTTGATCATCATTGTGACACCGATTTTCTTGCCCGTGGTGCAAACCATTGGTGTTGATCCGGTGCATTTCGGCATCATTATGATGCTGGCGCTGGGCATCGGGACAATTACCCCGCCGGTTGGGACGGTGCTATTTGTCGGTTCCGCCGTTGGTAAGATCCGGATGGAAGACACTGTGAAGAGCATGTGGCCTTTCTATTTGGCTCTGATCTTCTGCTTGATCTTGGTGACCTACATTCCGCAAATTTCTTTGTTCTTGGTGGGCTAATGAAGGTGCTGTCAGTCTAATGCGAACCGGTCTCCAGCAGCGAACGGGGTAGAGGCTCTTATCCAGCCAGAAGTTGGCGCCATTCGGAGACGGCGGCGTTTCTCATCGATTTGAAAGTCTGACGATGATTGATATGGCGATCTAAGTTGAAGTGATTGTGGAACAAAGCGTGGGTCGAAGCGAATTTCTGAAGGGTGGACATTCGCCTGAATCTGTACAGTGCCCGCTCTCTTCGTCGGAAGCGTAGGTGGCTGTTCTCCGCTCTGTTTTTGAGGTGACGACCGACCTCCCGGCGGTCGCTGTTTCCAATCTCTTTCATGGCTGCGCCGTAAGACCGAAGCCGGTCGGTGATCACCGTCCTGGGTGATCCATATCGCTTCATTGCTTTCTTCAGAAACCTTAGCGCAGCGGGCTTGTCGCGGGTTTTGGTAACATAACTCTCAAGCACTTCGCCTTCGTGGTCGACCGCGCGCCATAGATAGTGTTGGACGCCATTGATCTTCACGAAGACCTTGTCCAAGTGCCATTGCCACTGAGTATGCTGTCGCATGTAGGAAGCGTGCTTCATACGGATCTTGCCGGCGAAAATCGGACATATATCATAACCGCAAGCTGGATAATCTCTGGTGATGTCTTAAAATAGCGAAACGGGTTTTTAGTCATGCAACCACGCTAGAGCAGGGCGGTTAAAGCTCACTTTCCGCTGACATTTCCATTGCAGGAGCTTATGGCCATTTAAAGCCTATTTGCGCGGACTATGATGACAATTACAATCGCTCACGTTTAAAAATTGAAATCAACTACTGGTGAAAGATACCCCGCCTTTTTTGAGCAGGACATCACCCGCACCATAAACAACAGACTATTCAAGATGGGCGGACAGACGAGTCTAGCTGGTATAGAGGTTAAGGACTGCCGAGGGTCACAATGAATGTTGATCGCAAAACCATTTTTTTTATCACACTCGTGTTGGCTTTACTTGTGTGCGTTTGGTGGGATTGGAGCGATATTCCAAATAATTTATTTCAAACCTTTCTAGTTTTCGCTGCCGCCGCGTTTCACTTACATGTATCAAATCGCCCCTGGTGGAAGATATACACCTTCATTTTTATCATGATATTGGTGTGGATGATATCAGCGATAGTTTTTTCCAGAGTCTAGCGGTTCAGATCGCCCCAAAAGCAAATCTAGCTCAAACAACGTCTCGGTGATGGCTGAGAAGACGTGGGTCGCTCAGCCTATAAATGGATCCAACTTTAGATTTTGTCGCGTTCTGTCTTATGTCGGAACCGAAGCACCTTTCAGCGTCTTAAACTCGCCCCAGAACAGTCGCTGAGCGATTTTGTGAGGTACGTCGGAAAAAGGACAATAAGGGTGGCTCTTTAAGGGTGTCGAATTTGGAGCTCTGGAAGCCCTTATTTTACGGGCCTCTCAATTCTCAGAATTGGGTGGTCTTTTAACGACCGTTTTTGAGCCACTATTTTGGTGCTCAATTTCAACACCTAAGTTTCGGGAGTCTTAAGTCGCGCTTTTAGGGCCCTTCCTCGACGGACAAAATGTCGATCAAAGTCGGTGAAGATATCTCGATTGCGTCAGCTAAGTCTTGCGCGTTCGAGTGGATGTCGCCGGTCAGCGCAATGGTTATGGCGCGATCACCGGGCGGACAAGACGGGCTTCGTGCGAAAATTCGCGTCCATCTGTGACGACGATCCGATCGAAACCGAGCACCGATGCCATGTTGTAAATGTCGAATTCCGAGCTCAGGCCCATCTCTGATACGGCGGGCAAGAAACGTGTCAGTGACGTCAATCGGGCCAGTATCGCCCGAGCGATGTAAGGCGTAAAAAACGCTTCGGGTTCGATATTCATAATCACCAGCGTGGAACGATCTTCTCCCACGGCTTGAATGACGATCGGGAGCACGCGCTCCCCGCCGGCGGTCGCCAAATTCAGCTGGTCGACAAACGCTTGACGCTGTTGAGGGCCGATTGCCTCCATCAACTCGAACCGGATCTCAGGTGTGTCTGTGCTGCTCACGGGTGGGAAGTACACGCCCGCGCCTGTGAGCCTGTCGACCGTATCGGAGGCGCTGCTGGATTGTGCTGCTGCCTGCAAATGGGTGCTGGCCACCAGAACGCTCAATACACCGAAAGCGGCCAGGCTGCGGACTTGTGATGCCTTTGGGAATGCCAATTTTGAGTCTCCTCTTTATCTGATTGTCCGTCACCTCGGTGACGCGGCGGCCCGTGACCAGCGGCTCGCTCTCTTTCCCCTTGCTGTTGGTTGAGCAGGTGAGCTTTGGCCGGGACTTCCGTCGATATGCGTCAATCACCGCGCGCGCAAAGCTCCGAGGCGGCCAATCACCATTCCGATTTGACCAAGTCACTAGAGGTTTTAGCCGACGTCGCGAAACGCCTTGGGAGACTGGCCTGTCCAGCGTTTGAAGCTGCGCGCGAAGTTGGACGGCGATTCATATCCGAGCTGGAAGGCAATCACTTGGATAGACAGGTCTGGGTTTCTCAGTAAAGCGCACGCCCTTTGCTCTCGAACCTCGTCTTTCAATCTGCGAAAAGATGTGTTTGCGCGCTCCAAATGCCGACGAAGACTCCGTTCAGAGAATCCCAAAGCAGACGCGGCAGTTGAAAGCGGTACATTTAAATCGCCGCAGTTTGATAGATACTGCAAAACTTGCTCCACAGGTGTTGGGGCAATAACGAGTTCGGCGGCGATTTTGTCGCAAAGTTCGATATATCGTTTATGATTGATCGGGTCAGCACCTGGCAATACCTCGTCCAGTCGCGCTTTTGGGAAGACGATCCTGTTTCGTATCCCGCCGAATTGAACGGGTATGAAAGTATCATTCATGTTTGGCGCGAACGCGTCCCATCCCTCCGGTTTGTCCAATGCAAATTCTATTCGCGTCGCAACAAGCGGTGAGCGCAGCATTTCGTTGAGCACGCGATTTGTGATCACGAGCGCAGCCCCAACATGCGAGTATTCATGAGGTGTGAAGTCGACGACGGGCTGAAAGGAGATCTCACTTTCCGCTGCACCATGTTCGCTGAGCGAAGGGTCAAACGTGTGGCCCACCTTCGGATACGCGACGGGCGCGAACCGGTTCAACACTTTGATGCCGTCAACCAGGCGCGGCGCATTCATTGCTGCCTGCACCACGAGGCCAATATACTCCACTTTGTATGATCTTGCTTGTCTCACCCAGACATGTGGATCGCCCGTATGATCAATCATATTCGATATGAAACAGTGAAGTGTCGGCAGGTCGAGCCGAAACGTTGGATCTTCAAAATCCGCCTTGGTGATGCATGTACCTGCCAAAGCCGCTTCAATAGCTTCAGGCGATGTGCACAGAGAGTGAAAGACAAAACTCGGAAAATTCACCGGCGTCGCCGCTGTGATTTTCGCATCTGTCGATGGCTTGGAAGACAAATCGCGCACCCCTTTTTAGTTCCCGCCGCAAAACCATAACCTGTCGCTGACGTTTTTGGAGCCCGAATGTTTAAATTGGCGTCTGCTGTTTTGGATTGTGGCAAAAGAAGTCATTAGCTCGGCGGCTCAAGTCGCCCTAAAATGGTCGCTAACAATATCTCCTGTAGGGTATTCTAAACCGCTGAGATCGTGCTGTTTCCCCTAAAAAGGAGAGCATACGAGACACGTACATTGAGCCTTCTCGTACGTTGACTTGTCGGCCGGGGATACCCAATAATGAATAATCAGTAATAAACATTAAAAAACAAATGAAATCAGAAGCATGAGCATTGGTTTTGCTGGAAAACTACTCTGGCTTGAAGTGATATTAACCATGCATAAGGCGCTACATGAGACGTACTTAAGCATCGCAGTAGAGTCAGCGCCATTTAATAAGGAGACTTCAAATGAGTGGACTGGGACCGATTTCGACAAGCAACGCCCATGCAAACGGTAATTCGCAAGAGATGCACAATCACGTTTTGGCAAAGGTTGATACCGATCAAAATGGCCGAGTGAGCTTCGAGGAAATTATGGCCACAGAACGAGGCTCGCAGGTGGCGGACAAACTGCGTGCCTTCGACGCCGACGGAAGCGGGGATTTGTCGACCGAAGAGTTGTCGCAGGTTCAGCAGCACGTCGCAGAAAAGGTCCGCGAAAAGGTTTTGGCAAACTTCCCCGGCGTTGACCAACAAGCACTCTTTGAAGCGCTCTTCAGCGTCAAGGAAGACTGAGATTTGCTTGGAATAGCCATTTCCTAGTAAATTGCGGTGGTCCAGAGCGGCTTAAATTCGTCTGCTCATCTAAGTGGCTAATGATTTCTGAAATACGAGCATTAGAAGACATAGGCTCAGAGGAAGGAGACGCCCTAAACGGGTCGGTCGCCAACTCTTTTCCACTCCAAATGCTCAATCAGATATCTGTCTTAAATGAGACGAACATCGAAATGTCAGTCAGACTAGGATGCTGTCGCGCGTAGCATCCAGACGGTCTTCTCGCGCAGACTGTGCGAATTGTGTATGACCCTTGGCGAGTGTTTCGACCATTTGTTCCCAGTCCGTGCGGCCTTTTTCTTCGCTGATCGTGGAGAACTTTGCCATCTCGCCGTAGGAGACTGGCGCGTATTTACCGAGCGCGCGAATGCGTTCGTCGAGCTTATCTACCGACGTCCGCTTCTTCGTTTATTGCTCCATGACTGGAAAGTGCAGCAGCTAGAAATGCGGGCCTTCGACATTCCAGTGATCGCCATGGGGCTTCAGGTAAAGCGTGTAAGTATCCGCTTTTTCATTTTGCTTGATCCGCCAACATTCGATGCACGCGCGATCGTCACATCACCACCTGTCGCCCGCAACATTTTGACAAAAAAGTCTGCCGGTTCCGACAAATTCCAACAACATCTCCTTTCCATGATCACGATAAGCGTTCGCCATTTCTGCCGTCGATAGCGGTGAGAATGAGATGACCGCAAAAAAATCGTTAGGCGAAATGCCAACGAGCGGAGGAGAAGTTATGACTGAAACAAGACTGTTAAATGCGAGTCTATTGCTCGGAGTCTCAACGCTGGCCTTGGGACAGATGGAGATGGCACATGCACAAGATCAAGACGCCAGTGCGGACCGGACGTTAGAGACCGTCGTCGTCACGACGCAGAAGCGAGACGAATCGATTCAAGACGTGCCGATAGCCGTTTCCGCGTTTGACCCTGATGCCCTAGAAAGGCTCAATATAAAAACAGGTTCCGACCTTCAATTTAACATACCGAACTTTGGGTCTACTCAGGGCAACTTCTCAGCCGGGGGCATAAGCATAAGAGGGATCACAAATGCGGCTGTCGGCACCTCATCTGACTCCGCCGTAGGGACGCACATTAATGGCGTTTCGTCGAACGGCTCGACGCTTTTGGAAACAGAGTTTTATGATGTAGAGCGCATCGAAATTCTCCGCGGTCCGCAGGGTACACTTTATGGGCGCAACGCCACGGGCGGTGTCGTCAACGCAATTACGGCAAAGCCCGTTCTAGAAGAATTCAATGCCAGTCTCGAAGGCACCTATGGAGAGTTCAACAATCAAAAACTGACCGGCCATATTAATGTTCCACTCGGCGAAAGTCTTGCTGCGAGGTTTGCCGGATTTTATCTCCAGCGCGACGGCTATTCGACGGCTTTGCTGCCGGATGGATCTGAACAGAATGTCGACGGTCGAGACCTATGGTCTCTTCGCGCCACTCTGGGCGGTGATCTCACCGACAAAGCCTCGTTCTGGATTATGAGCGAGCATTATGAAGAAGATTCAACCCGGACTCGATCGACCAAACAGCTTTGCACCAAAGACACACGCGACTTCCCGTTTAATCAGGGGTGTGTCCCTTACGAGATCGAAGGATTAGGATATGCGCGAGATGCCAATGGCAATCCTATACAAGTGTCCCCTGGCTTTGAGACGGTAAATGCGAGCGCAACGCTCGGAGGCCTCCTCGCGCCGTTGGTCGGTCTTTACGATGGTTTCGGCGTTGATAGCAATGCCGGCGCTACAACCTCGTCCAATCTTCGCGAGTTTGAAACCAATATCATTCCGGAATTCGAGTCTCAGGCGACAACTGTGCAGGCGGAATTTCAATATGAGTTCGACAATGATCTTTCGCTAACTTTGCTCGCCAGCTATAATGACACGTTTCGCGCTTTTACCGATGACTATAATAAGGGCATTGGCACAGTGCCATTCAACGTCACCGCACTCACTCCAGATTTGGATGGTGATGGTGACGGGGATTTTCCGGGCTTTGAAGCGTTCGGCCTGGCCCCGCCACCAATTGATAGCCGACTACGGACCCCGGCTGATACGCTGCTTGCCACAGACCGCTCAGACTCCGATTTTGAAACTACCTCCTTGGAAGCGCGCTTGCAGTCGGATTTTGATGGCGCCTTCAACTTTACCATTGGTGCACTGCAACTCGATCAGATTGGCGAGACGAATTATTATGTCTTTTTCAATACGTCTGAGGTCTTTTCGGTCGCACTCGGTTTGCCGGCCGACCGCTCTTATTTCTTGAGCCGCAGCCCCTATAAATTAAAAGCGCTTGGACTTTTTGGCGAAGCCTATTGGGAAGCCAGTGACGATCTCAAATGGACCTTGGGTTTGCGCTATACAAATGACCAAAAACGGCAAGAAGATACGCCGGGCCTTTTGCTCGAAGAACCAGGTCCAGGCGGGGCATTCAATGATCCGGTTGATGCGATCAATGGGTTTTACCAAAATGGCCCTGCTCAAGAAGCTGAGTTCGAAGAAGTCACGGGTCGATTTGGCTTCGACTATCAAGTCGGAAACTTCTGGTTCACCGATGACAGTCTCGTCTATGCCAATCTCTCTCGCGGCTACAAAGGCGGCGGAATTAACCCGCCTCAATCCGCGGGGCTCGAAAGCGTTGGGACGACGTTTGACCCAGAATTCATCAACGCGTTTGAAATCGGGTCCAAGAGCACGCTTTTTGCCGGCGCTGGCATTCTTAACATGGCCGCCTTCTATTATGATTATGAAGGCTACCAGATCTCCTCGATCGTCAATCGGACATCCGTCAATCAGAACGTCGATGCGACCGTTTTGGGTTTCGAAGCCGAGTTTTACTATCAGGTAACCGAGCAACTTCGCATCGACTCAACACTCGGCTTGCTCAAGTCCGAACTCGCGGACCAAGCGCCACTCCTTGACACGTATGATCAAACGGGTGGTGACCCGAATTACATTGTCGTCAAAGACCCGGCCACGGCGCAGAACTGCGTCAATGAGGTCACCGACATCACCGGGTCCTGCGCCGGACAGTTGGAGGGCATTCCGGTGGATGTATCTGGCAACAGCCTGCCGGCTTCGCCAGAGATGACCTTCTCAGTCGGTGCCGAATATGTCTGGGATCTATCGGATGTCTGGGACGTCTCGTTGCGGGGTGACTTCTATCATCGAGGTGAGACCTATTCACGGATTTTCAATCTCGAAGCCGATCGCATTGACGCCTTCCAAAACGCCAATGTCGCGCTGCAATTCACCAACTCTGACGCTGATCTCGAAGTTGAGTTGTTTGTCAAAAACCTGCTCGAAGATGATCAGATCACCAACCAATACCTTACTGACGCCTCTTCCGGTCTATTCACGAATGTCTTCCTGTTGGAGCCCCGACAGTTTGGCATTCGCTTGTCTAAAGACTGGTAGCGATTCCTCAGCGTCTCACTCCCGGGTGGCTTCTGCGCAGAGAAGTCACCCATTTTTTTGACGCACACCGCGTTTAAAAGAACCTGTCGTGGATGGTTAGTTTGATAGTGTTTGAAGGTCTAACGCGTCACCTCCATCAGTTTTCGATCCAATGAAGTCTTGATTAGTCCTGGACGCTCGGAGACCGAGGAAACTGGTCTATCTCATGGAGTGGCCCCTGAAATGAGTCCTTGTTCCGAGTGCGGATATTGGTGATTTCCCCAGATAGATTGAGGTCAAAGTCTTCTTCTAGTCGATATGAATCGATCCACCAACCGACCGGAAGGGTTATCCCTTTTAGCGATCGATTGGCGGTCCGTGCCACAGCAATGTACTGTTGGCCATCCGGCGCATGTAACACGCGCACCTCTCGCCCCGCGTGATAAGTCAGCTCATGATACTTAACCAATCGCGTCACCAGTAATTGTTTATCACCGCGGTCAATGCGGTTGAACGAGGTAAGTTGTACGACGTGCCGAAATTCCTGGCCAAAGGCGCTCAGCGTGTTAAATTCGCCGTCCGTCTCGCACCCGGGCGACCGCAAAATGCGAGCTTGGTCAGCATAACCGACTCGGGGGTCGTTTTTGAAGTATAGCGGCTTGTGCCATGGCAGATTGAAAGCGTTGAACTCTTGATCCGTCCAATTAGATGTGCCCCAAACCTGCCGGCGCCCCAAATCAACAAATTCGTAGCCTTTTGGTTTCGTCTGTGTCGAATTATTCCCAGCCGCGATGCATGATCTGCGCTCATACGGGTCATAGGCTAAGGCCCCTGCTACAATGGCAAGGCATCCGGTAAAACCAAGGAGAATTGAACGCAACTGCACGACGTTTTCTCTTGTCTAAAAATCAACCGGCACCGGCGCGCCGACGGCGCATCGTCTCTTCCATTTTCTTACGCATTTCGGCTTCCATCTCGCGGCGCATTTTTTCTGGGTCCAGCGATGGGATGTTTAGAGTTGTCAGTAGCTCCGTGCGGACAAGAACGCCATCGGCATTGCGATCAAAGCGGCTGACTATTTCGTCCAGCGTTGCCCCAAACTCTTGTTTGGAGACCAACATATTTTGATCAAGATCGAAATTCATCATGCTTGGCATCGTATACGTTTCGCCGAGATATACCTCTGACCACTGCGTGAATTCAGTCCCGTTCAATGACTGACTCTCATCCTTGTCACCAATCGCGAAAATGGTTTCGAAACCAGATTGCAATTCGTCCTGGGTCAAAGTCGCGTCCTGGTTTGCATCCATTCCCGCGAGCAATAACCCAATAGGTGGAGAAACCTGACGACCTTGTAGTTGGGATAGTTGTTCAGCTGGGGGCAGCTTAGAGTCACCCGTACTTGTACAAGCCGTGTTCATGAGTGCGAAAACAGCAATTACAGGCAATCGGTAACGCGCCAGAGGTCTCATCATGTCAGTTTGGTCTTTCGGATCAGTCTACTGATATGTTGTACTGACTTATTCGTTCGTTCATTTGTCGAAACAGCGCTTAATTTTGCCGAAGTGTGGCGAAATATTAGGGGCGCGGCAGAGACTGTTGGGGGCGTACGGTTCGAAAGTGCTCAGCAATAGCAACGCATGCTGGGACCAAGAATAAGATCAACACGCTCGCAACGATTATTCCATAGGCAAGACTAATTGCCATTGGGATTAAAAAGCGCGCTTGTAAGCTTGTTTCGGAGATCATCGGGACCAGTCCAATAAATGTCGTGAGCGTTGTTAATAAAATCGGTCGAAACCGTCGACGCACCGCTTTTTGAATATTGGATTTCGCATCACCGCCTTTGGCTTGGAGCGTGTTGTAGTAATCGATCAAAACCACGCTGTCATTGACGACGACACCAGACAGAGCGACGACCCCAAACAAGGACAAAAAGGTCATGTCGTAACCAAGTAGCATGTGTCCAAGGACTGCACCGACCAGACCATACGGAATGATCAGCAGGATCAAAAAAGGCTGGGTATAGGACCGTAGAATACTCGCCAGCATGACGTATATGCCGATGACCGCGAACAGGAAATTATTCGTCAGAGCGGTCAATTCTCGCATTTGGTTGCGCGCTTGCCCCTCCTGGATCAGCTGCAAACCGGGATAATCTCTCAGTAAAGCAGGAACGAGGCGCGTTTGAATCAGATCGTTGATTGCATTGGGCGTATTTACAGCTTCATCGACGTCGCCGGAAATTGATACTACGCGGCGTCCATCAACGCGATCGATGCTAACATAGCTTCGTGTTTCGGTGATTGTGGCAACTGTCGATAAAAACGCATCTTCTCCATTTGGTAGCGTAATGCGCAAATTGGAAAGGCCCGAAACACTTTGGCGATCCTGTTCTGGGAACCGGACGAACACTTTCACTTCTTCGCGATCGCGTTGGATGCGTGTAACTTCATCGCCGAAAAAAGCGTTTCGAATCGAACGGGCCAAATCGTCTTCACTTAGCCCGGCAGCAACCCCGCTCGGCGTTAGCGAAAACTCTAATTGCCGCTTGCCGCGATCAATCGAGCTTTGCAATTCTGCTAATCCATCAATTTGCGCCAATTGAGTTTGGAACTGCTCCGCCGCGAGCAGCAATACTTCTTCATCTTGATGCGAGAGATTGAAGCTCACGTCATCTCCACCGGCGAGACCCGCGGACTGGAATGTGAGGCTTTTAATGCCGGGCAAACGTTCGATTCGATCTCGCCAGTTCGCTTCGACTTCAGCCGCCGAAATGTCTCGCTCAGATGCCGGGACCAACTCCAAAGTCGCGGTCGCAACTTCGGATTGAAGCACCGTCCCTCGCGCATTGAAACCTGAACTCAAGCGGGCCCCTACCGTCATAGAGATCGATTTTACTAATTCCGTTTGTTCGCCGCCAACGGAGGCGTAAGCCGCGTCGATCACACCTTCCATAGTGCGTTCAGTCGTGAGAAATGGCGTTCCAGGCGGCATTTCAAGCTCGACACGAATTTCATCCGACTCGACTGTCGGGAAGAAAACGAATCGAACATGTCCACCTGTGAACAGACCTGCGAAAACGATCAGGATTGCGAGGCAAATGGCGACGGTCAGATATGGAAGGCGCGTGCTGAAGCCGACGATTGGCATCACCCACTCGTCTCGAATAAAAACTAAGCCTTTTTGCACGGCATTTCGCACGCGAAGCATAACCCCAACACTCCAGTCGCGCCCATGCGAGAGGTGGGCAGGGAGTATCAAAAAAACTTCAATCAAGGAGATCAGCAGCACACAGACCACAACGATGGAAACAGGTCGCAGCATTTGCCCCAATATTCCCGTCGACAGGAGTAAGGTTGAAAACGCGATCATCGTCGTGAGCACGCCTACCATGACCGGCGCGAATACCCCGATGGAGCCGCGAACAGCGCCGACAACACCTGCGAGTGTACCGTTGGCTTGTTGCTCATAGATATTCTCTCCGACGACGATGGCGTCATCGACCACGATCCCAAGCACCATGATGAGGCCAAGTAACGAGATCATGTTGATCGTCGTGAATTGACCAAACAGGATCAATCCGCCCAGGAAGGCGATGGGGATGCCAACGCTCGTCCAAAAAGCGAGCCTTAAATCCAAGGTCAGCGCTAAAAACACAAAGACCAAGGATAATCCCAATAAGCCGTTCCGGCTCAGTAGATTGATCCGATCACCAATGACGCCCGTGGTGTCCGCAGAAATCAAAACGCTGATTCCAGGAGGAGGCGTATAATCGGCTAGATGAGCTTTCACTGCATTGGCGACATCGAATGCGTCTTCGCCAGCTGATCGCTCAATTTGTAGGAAAACGGCTGGCACGCCATTGTTGGTGTTTTTTAACTGCCCTTCCTCAAATCCATCTTTAACCTTTGCGATGTCACCAAGGGTAACACGACGACCTTCAAAATCGCTGATGATGATGATGTCGGAGAATGACTCTGCACTTCGCGCTTCGGTGTTAGTTCGAAGTAGAATTTCACCGCCCGCGCTGCGGATGACACCTCCTGACAAGTTTATCGATGACCTGCGAATGGCTGAAGAGACCTGATCAATTGAGAGGTTGTACTGATTGAGTGTGGCCTGTGAAACCTGGATGGAAATTTCGTAATCGCGCACGCCCTGAAGCGTGACAATGCTGACTTTGTCGAGAGATCTCAAATCGCGTTCCAAGCTTTCACCGGCGCGCCGTAATGTGCGTTCGCCAACCTGACCCATTAGAACCAGTCGCATCACCGCCGAAATCGGTTTGAGATGCGTAATCTGAGGCTCTTCCGCATCCTCAGGCGGAAAATTGACCAGTCTATCCAGCGCGGTTTCAACGTCGTCTTTGACTTGCAAAGCATCGGTGAAATCGTCGAGCTCTATTGTCAACGTGCCGAGACCCTCAGAGGCCACTGACCGCACCCGGTCCACGCCCTCGAGACTGATGACTGCTTCCTCCGCGCGGCGCGTGATCGCATCTTCGACTTCTTCAGGCGTCGCGCCTGGATAAGAGACACTCACAGAGAGTGCGCGCGGATCGATCGGCGGAAGTATTTCTGAGTTGGTGCGATCAATCATCAGAAAGCCACCAAACAAAAGACCAAACATAAGCAAGTTTGCGGCTACGGAGTTCCCTGCAAACCACGAAATTAGGCCCGAGTGTTTAGATTGATTTAGACTCATCGCTTGCGATCGCTCGGGGTCGTCTGAACCGGCGTTCCCGAAATGGGGTCAACGAGCAGAGTGGTAACGACGCCGTCAGCAAAATCGAATGGCTCGGCAATGATGCGTTGATCCTCTGCGTAAAATATTCGCGGACGCCGTGCCGAAAGCCTGCCCTCGCTTGCCACCCAAATTAAACCACTTTCCGCAAAAGCGGCCGCGGGAATGATATGTGCATCCCGCACCAAAGGACCTTCTATTTCGACATCAACAAATTCGCCTGGCAACAAGGTTGGCGGTTCGGTGAAACTGAGCGTCACGCGACTTAACCGGGTCTCAGTGTCAAGCTCGGCGTCTTCGCGTGAAATGGCGGCTGTATATCGGTGTGCGCCTGCTCCACTTTCATTCGAGACCTGCACGAATGATTTTCGTCCAACGACGGGTGCAAGTGCGTCAATAGACCTTTGCGGAATGGGAACTGAAACCTCAATTTCGTCAGCATTGTAGACACTGCCATAAGACTGGCCGACGCTGAGATTTTGACCGATTTCAATTGTCGTTGACAATACTCGACCATCGAAGGGGAGGGAAAAATCGACGCGAGATAAGTCCAGTCTTGCTTGGGATTCTGTCGCCCTGGCGGATTGTAAGTTCGCTACGGCTTGACTGATTTGTGGGGTTCGAGCCACCAAATCCGGGACAGGTTCACCAGGGTTGACGAGGTTCCACTCTGAAACGGCGATATTCGATTCAGCGCGTTCGACTTCAAGATTCGCTTGCGCGGACGCGACATCCGCTTTGGCGCGATCCAACATTCCTTCGAGGTCAGATTTGTCGAGACGAAACAAGGTTTCACCCGCTTTAAAGAAGCCCCCGGATGCGAGGTTTGGTGAAATCGCGACGACGCGTCCGCTGACTTGCGGACTGAGATTGACGGTGTTCCGTGCGCGTACCACGCCGGACTCGCGGACCTTCACAGGAACGTCCCTTATCTCTGGCACAATCGTATCAACGTATAAAATCGCATCTGAAACGACGTTTGTATCTGGCGTGGATTGCGCACTCGACAAAATGCGATTGACGACGCCAGCTAAGCCTAAAACAGCGATCACCAGAATGAGCTGAATCCATCCTAGAAGACGAGTGTATCCGCTTTGTTGCTCCGCTGCTTTGGACCTGCGGACCTCCGTTGTTTTATGAGCTTCCGTCATGCGCGCCCCCGGTCTCTTTAGGTGCTGGGAACCAATGGCCGCCTTGGCTTAGAGCCAACTCTACGTGCGCATTTAGAAATGCCTGCTCAATTAAGATCAGGTTGAGCGCCGCATTGTTCAGGCTGCGCTGAGTCTCCAAGACAGAAAGGATCGATGTCGAACCTTGGCGATATCTGGACTGGGCCAAGGTATTGGATGTCCTAGCGGTCTCAACAGCCTCAGCTTGTCGCCGTCTTTGCTCTGAAAGGGAACGGAGGTCAGTTAATGCGGCTTCAATATCCGTCAGTGCTTCTAAGGCCGTACGTGCGAAGACGGTCGCGAGTTCTCGCGCTTCAGACTGTTCGAGCCGGACTTGAGCTTTCAAGCGTCCCCCTTGGAATAATGGCTGGGTGAGATTCTGAGAAAGCCGCGCAATGCGTGCATCCCAATCCAACGCATCGCTCGCGGATTCGCCAGAAAAGGAGAGGGAGGCACTTAGGTTTAGCGCGGGATACAAACTCGCCTTCGCGGACCCGATGTCTTCCAACGCTGCGCGATATCGAAAGTCAGCTGCCGCGATATCAGGACGACTGGACAATATTGCCGACGGAACATCGAGGTTTGGCGCGGACAAAGTCTTAAGATCGATGCTTCCTAGGAAGCTCTTTTGTGTTTGCCCAGGCAAGCTAGCTACCTGTGTGTCAATCTCAAAAAGCTGAGTTTTGTATTGCGCTTCCAGATCAGGAATGTCGATCAGCGAAGACTCATAGTTCTGACGTGCAATTTGGACATCATTCGCCGACACGCCAGTCGAACCACCCCGATATCGCTGGTCCGTGAGTTCATAAGTCGATTGGAAACTTGCGGCCGTATCGCGGGCCAAATCTAGGCGCCGTTGAAGGGTAGATGCGGCAATCCAATTGCTCGCAAGTCGTGCAATTTCTTGCTGTTCTCGAGCACGGTAGGTAAGTTTTGTGGCTTCGATCGACAAGTAGCTGGAGCGTTCAGCACTTCGAAGACGACCGAACACATCGCTTTCGAGCGTAGCCGTGAGGTCCAAATCAAAGCTGTCAATCCAGTCAAATTCTCCGCTCGGTTGAAGGAAGTTTGTGCGCGCGTTTCCCGTGCTAAGATTCACTGCCGGAAGTCTCTGACCACGATTGATATGATATCTCTCAATTGATTGGGTAATGTCTTCACGCGCTTCTGTCAGACTAAAGTTATTCTCAATCAGCGTCCTGACGAGCGCGTCTAACTCAGCACCACCGATATATATCCACCATCCCTCGGAGGGCGAGATCTCGGCCGATTTCGGAAGCTCAGACTGGAAGGCCGCTAGCGTGCTTATTTGATCGACAATTGGAGGATAGTCTGCTTCCGGCGTCAAAGAGCAAGATGCGCAAATGCATCCAAACGCGACGACGCTTAATCGAAATGAGGAAGGAGAAGAATGAAACATTGAGAAGACGATGGCGATTGAATGATTGGTGCAGCTAAAATCGACGGGTCAGCCGGACCGAATAAGCGGATGTCCCATCAAAGTTTTGAGCTGTACCCAAGCTCCAGCTCACATTCTCGGATGCAGGAATGATCAAACTGCCGGTTAGACTCCACGGTTCCTCGATCTCTTGTTCGAGACTGATGGTTGCTAGTTCTCCATCGAATTCCTGCGTGAACTCTACAAATCGCGTATAATCCAAATAGCTGGCGCCCACTGCGATCGTCATATTCGGTCCGAAAGCATCCGTCGGGTGAATGAGCGTGATCGACCCCACATATGTTTCAGAGTCGGTCGCTGACCCTTCAGAAAAGTTCGCCTGCGCGCCAACACGCACCACGAGAGGGTTGTTACCAATGCGCGCGATAGGCGCTCTCAGAGCGGTGCCAAATCCATAGCGGAAAGTATCGGTGCTCTGTGACGTTGTCGTTTCGGTTTCAAATGTATCACCGATCAAGTCACTGATGAAGTCTGGGATGTCTAAGGCATCTTGGTCCAATGTTCCTGCAACGCTTAGTGTCACATCAGAATCCGTGTTCGAGTATCCAATATTCCCAGAAAACTCCAGAAATGGAACGGGTGAGTAAACCCCGTTAAGCTCGATCCCATTTTGGTTGAGCTGGATCTGATCAATGAGCTTCACCTCGACATCTGAAACGGGCAAATCGCCAATCGGAAAGTCGACTTCGGAATCAACCACTTCAACTTCGGAAGCGCTTGAGATAAGTCCGATGCCCAACCGAACGTCGCCCAAACCGCTAAGATTCCCTTGGGCCGTCGCAGCTATGGGCAAGATTAAAGTCCCAATAAGCGACACTAAATGCTTCATGTTCACACTACTCTCCTTTAGTGTTTTCAAGCTGTGCGCCACCGACGTTTTGTCCGGGCGTTGAGGCGATCACTTCTGACCGATTGATTCGATGGCCGCGATCATTTCATTGAGGTTGACGGAGCCGGTGCCCGCGGCATCAAAAGCTTCAAAGCCTCGCATCGACTGAGCTTGAAATTCGAGAATGGAGACTCCCCCAGACCCGTCTTCATCGAGTTGCTCAATCACCGGCGATACCGCGCGCTCAAATCGCGCTCGTGGCGCGACAGAGGGCTTATCGCCAAAATCGAATTCACCATCACCATTTCGATCCATTTGATCGAACCGCCTGCGAATTGACTCAGCTAGCTCCTCTTCGGTCAGAATGTCATCGTTGTTCGAATCTGCTTTCTTGAGGAACTTAATTTGGTTTTGGCGCATTCTGCGCGCCTCTGCGCTATTTGGATCAATTTCCATTTGGCTAAGCTTTTCGCCCATTTCATCCCGCTGAGATTGAGGATATTCACCTTCGAGCGCGGTTTGCGCGCAAGACGGCAGGACGAAAACCGCTATGCAAGTGACGATGACCGATGGGCGAGAAGTTATGATCCGACGCATAAAAAAGCTCCATTTCCACTTGGGCTTTATTCGTGGTGCTAAAAAATTGCGGCGTTATGTCATTCAGTCGCCCGATTTGTTGCGATTTGTTGCGAGCGAAAGCAAAGCGTTCGATTTAGACACAAATTGAGAAAAAGTTTTCTTTGTGATTGGTCTCTCGGGGTTTTAAAAGAGAGCATGACCAACCCGAGTATCCTTGTTGTTGACGATGACCCTGAGATCCGAACGCTTGTGAAAAAGCTGCTGGAGCGCAATCATATGCAAGTGAGGCTCGCGCGGGATGTATTCGAAGCGCAAGCCTCTTTCGATCAGAAGGCGCCGGATCTCATAGTGTTGGATATCATGATGCCGGGAGGGGATGGGACAACTTTTTGTAGACGCCTCAGACAAGACTCTAATGTTCCAATTTTGATGCTGTCAGCGATGGGTGATGATATTGACCGCATCATTGGCCTGGAAACCGGCGCCGATGACTATTTAGCAAAGCCGTTCAATCCACGCGAGCTGGTGGCCAGGATCCGCAGCATTCTTCGTCGTTCTAGTGGCGAAACGGCGCACACGGACACGCCGCAAATCCAAATCCTTCAGTTTGAGGATTTTCAGTTTCAACCGGCAGCCAGAAAGCTGCTGCGACAGGAGCAAGAGATTGACCTCACCTCTGGCGAGTTCACGATCTTACAAATCCTGATCGAACACGCCCCGAGAGTTTTAAGTCGCGACCAACTTTTGGAATTATCGCGTGGTATTCACTCGACCGCCTTCGATCGTAGTATCGATTCTCACATAAGCAGATTGCGCGGCAAGATTGAACAAAACCCGCGGCATCCTGAATTGATAAAGACCATCCGGAATTTGGGCTATGTGTTCACCGCCTCAATCGAAAAAGTCCAATCATGACCTATTTGGGGAGGATTCTACACAAATCGCTCTTTATCAGGACAGCGGCGGTTTGCATCATCGGCTTGTTCATCACTGGGTTCTTTGTGAATATTTTGCTCCAGACATCAGTTTTATTTAGATTATTCCCTGGCCTTATGGAAAAACACGCGATCGCGACCTCCGAGCTTGTCTTCCTCTTAGAGAGTGTCCCCGAAGGCGCCGTCCCTGTGGTCTTGTCTGCGTATTCGGGCACCTCTCGCGCCGCCTATATCGCTAGCAATTTCCCGGATGATGCCGAACCGTCCCAGGCGTTGAGCAGCCCCTTTCAGGCTTTGCCCAGTGCGTCGGCCTATTCATTGGCCGATCGCGAAACCCGATTTCGTACGGTCAGAGGCGGCGAATTGTCGCGTCTGGGAGCACAGTTTGGACAGACGGCGATTATCGGGATCACAGCTCTGGAAGTGTCGATTGAACTAGACGACGGCCGCGTTCTCGCAGTTTTGCTGACGCCAGCGGCCATTATTGGCTACTATGGTGTTACGATATTTGCAATTTTCATCTTGTCCATCGCCGCGGCGACGCTCATCAGTCTCATTTTTTTGTTTCGCCCATTGCGCAAGCTTGAAGCGGCGACGCAGATGATTGGGCACACCAGTAAACCTCATTTCATCGAAGAGGATGGTAGCGAAGATATTCGGCGCGTGGCAAGGGCCTTGAATGCGGTTCAGGAAAGGGTCAACGACTTACTCGCGGAGCGCTCGCGCATGGTCGCAGCAATGGCACATGACGTTCGAACGAGCCTAACACATATGAAACTGCGGTTAGATGATGCCGCTGACACAGACATGGTCGCGCTGTCCCGCGACATCGAAACGATGGAAGTTTTGATTGGAGATATGCTGCTCTATGCGCGCTCAGAACAAACCGAAACGAATACCGAGTTACTCGATCTTGGTCAGCTTGTTCAGTCTACGATTGATGGTTTGCCATTCGCGCTCGATTGCCGTCTGGCCCAGGCACCGTTCAAAATTGCTGCTGATCGACTCGCCATTCAAAGAGCGCTTTTGAACCTCTTACAAAATGCCCAGAATTATGGCGTTAATCCACACATTAGCTCGAGGTTTGTTGAAGCAGGATATGAGATTTGCATCGAAGATGAAGGGCCTGGTATCCCTGAAGCGGACCTTCCCCACATTTTCGATCCGTTCTACCGGGTAGACCAATCTCGCAGCCGAGCAACCGGCGGCAGTGGTTTAGGGCTTTCCATCGCGAAATCTCTTCTCAGTGCGCAAGGCGCGATGCTAACGCTCGCAAACTTGCCAAAGGGGGGAACGCAAGCGCTGATTACGTTCCCACGAAGCGTACGCGTGCTTTAGCATAAAAGTTAGATATGCATCAACGGTTTACGTGGCTACTCCTGGGAGAAATCAGTAATTTTTTATGTCTGCTAATAGGAACTTCCTGTCTCACGACTGGTGATGAATTCAGCGATATGCTGGTAGAACAACAAAACCCGCTTGCTAGATTAATCGGGGCCATGAGATGAATAGACCTGCCGGTCCTTCGATACCGCGACAGAGACCCCTTTTTCCCGGCCGCCATCAATCATCCGGCGTGTGATCCGCTCATAATGTTTGACGAATCGTTCGACCCATCGCTGGCGTTCGGGCGGTAGATCTTCTGGCTGGCATCCAAGGGTTGTTGCCTCCTGTTGCACGCGCCAGGCAGACACATTGTCGAAACTTGATGTGGTCAGATGGCAGAACAGATCGGCTCGGGCCCAAAGCGCTGCGTAACCGCCTGCGAGATGGTGTTCTTGCCAGTCACGCCAAATGCCGTCTGCATCCTCATTCGCTTCAAGGTCGTTGATAGGGCTGTCACGACTGGCAGCTAAATCGGCAAGCGCGCCGAGCAACCAGCCTTCAAGCAATATCGTCTTAGGACCCGCTGAGAGTTTTAAGGTTCTCGGGGTTTGTAATCGGTCATCTTGCTGTTTCGAGAAAACCGGCACAGCGATGTCTCGTTTTTCCTGTGAGTTCAAGATGCGGTCGATTGTGGCATTGAGCATCTCAAGATCGTGCGTCCCCGGAGGACCTCGCATGCTGCATAGAGCGTGAGCCTCGTTCGCCAACAATTTTCTTTCCCGATGGGTGAGATAAAAATCATCAAGGCTAAGGGTCACCAGGCGGTCCGGGTAGGCTTGCTCAAGCGTTTTGAGCGCCGTGGATTTGCCAATCCCTTGGGGCCCAGACAGCATAATCACACGTGGTGTTTCAGGTGCGTTCATCGCCGCACCCAAGCATTCCATAAGCGCGTCTGAAATCGTTATGGACTCGGTCATTTGCGGCACAGACTAATCATCCCTTAATGCGTGTTGAACGCAATCATCTTCGCATGCGCAAATTGCATTAATCCGGGAAATCCGTAATCAGCTCCAAAACCAGATTTCCCGACGGGCTCAAGTCCGAGGGGGATCGATATTTCGCCTCCCGCGCCGATGGATGAATTGATCGTCACCGAACCGGCTTTCAACGCGCGCGCCAGTCCGTGTCCTTCTGCCAAGTCTTTGGTCCAGGCCGTTGCGACGAGCCCAAAGCCACTGGAATTTGCGAGCTCTATAGCCTCTGACAGTTCGGTGTATCGCGCCACCGCTAAGACGGGTCCAAATATTTCCTCGCGCGCGATTGCCGCCTTTGGAGCAATACTGTCGACCAGTGTCGGGGCAACGAATAACCCATCACTTGTTTGATAGGCGGGGTGCAGGTTTGCGCCTTGATCTTTCGCGTTGGATAGATGCGCCTGCACTTGTTTGTATTGGCCGCTGGTCGCGATCGGTCCGAACTGCGTATTCGGATCGAGCGGATGTCCGGGTGTAAAGCCCTTGCCAAGCTCCAGAACAGCCTGAACCAACTCGTCGGCTAGATCTTCATGCACAATTAGAAGCGACCCAGCAGAGCAGACTTGGCCGCTATTCCAAAAAATATTCTGAGCGATTAAGGGCGCAAGTTCTGCGACCTCGTCAAAGGAGGCACACACGATATGCGGGGACTTGCCGCCAAGCTCCATAACCATTGGCTTCGGAACGCCGGCGCCTGCAGCCAGGGCCTGTATGCGGGCGCCTGTTCCTGTAGATCCAGTAAAGGCGATGCGGGCAACACGTGGATCTCTTACCAAAGCTGCGCCGGTTTGAGCACCGGTCCCGGTTACGACGTTCAGCACGCCGGCCGGCAAGCCCGCTTCCAGTGCGAGGTCAGCCAGTCTAAGTGCACTCGCGCTTGCTACCTCGGACGGCTTTAGGACGACACTATTGCCCATCACTAAAGCGGGCACGATCCGAACTAGAACCTGATTGACCGGAAAGTTCCACGGCGTAATGGCGGCGATGACCCCGAGTGGTTCGATCATATTGAGGTTGAGCGTTCCAGGCGCCGTGACACCGGCGTGGCTCGTCAGGGAAAGGCCAAGCGAAGCGGTCTCTCTAATAAAGTCAGCTGAGTATTCGACATCTCCGGCTGCATTGGCGATCGGCATGCCCATTTCGAGACTGTCCAAGAGCGCGAGCAGATCAGCGTTCTTCGCAACTTTGTCGGCCCATTGGTTGAGGACAGCGGCGCGTTCGGCCATTGTTGTGTGCGACCAGGTTCCAGCCGAAAATGACGTCTCGGCTTGCTCTACAGCCTTCCCCACAATGCCTTCGTCGCAATTGGTATAGGTCGCCACGACGCTTCCATCATAAGGATTGATAGATGAAAACGCGTCGCTTCCGCCAGTCGCGATGCGGCCTGCGCCAATGAATGGCCTGGGATCAATCTCAATGTCTGCGGCGAGCTTTTTCCAGTCTTCAAATGATTTTGGCACGGGCCACCTCGTCTGGTTTGAATAGAGGGAGTTCGACGCTTTGGAGATCGTCTTCGCCAAAGCTCACACGCGTTTCTTGGTGTCCTTGCGGCTGCATGGCGGGCAAGGATGCGAACGCAGGAGAGTCCACCAGGGCAATCTTTACGCCAATACGACTGCCTATTCCGATCAAAGAGCTACCAAAGCGAAAGGTGTCGAACGCGACTGTGTTTGCCGATCCGGGAACGGTCTTCAACGCGCGCGCATCACTGGAGATGATGCGTGAGTCGCCATTTGGCGCCTGAACAAAGATCAAAACATAAATGGCCACTTCAGGCACGGTGGTTGTGACCGTAAGCGTTGCAGAAGGTCGGCCGAGGAAAACTATGTCAGATTCTAGAGGGGCGCTGAGGCAAACAAATCCAGCCTCATCTTGAGCGCTCATATGCCAGGCATCGTCGCTTTTTTCACCGCCGAGGATGTCGAAGAGGTCAGCGCTGTCCCGCGCGATTTCCTGTTCCCCGTGACTGAGCTTGCTAGACGGTTGGAGCAAATCGAATGACACCTGCATCTCCGGACGGTGATCTAAGAGTTGGCTTTTGTTACCGGGATAGAAGAGCTTTGCTGAGCGCTCAGGTAGAGCGTTCAGATCTATCCACGTCTCCAGTCCATCAACATAGATCGCCTCCGACGCGGATAAAACGGACGGCAGCGCAGCGCCGAAGAGCGCCCATTTAAAAAAGCCTACAAGAGTCTCGAACTCAGTATCGTCAATCACTCGCGAGGGCGGCGTTTCAGGCGCGCCGGGTCGAGGGTTTGGATCACGCTGCCCCGCATGGTTCCAGGGCCCAACCACCAGCCAGCGCGGGGCGCTAGATTTCGATCGCTCATGATAGGCAATCGCGCCGCGTTGAGCATTGTCGGCGGTCCCGGTCATCGTTAGCGCCGGCACTTTGATCGCTTGAAGCCCCTGCGGGCCGTGTACAGCAGCGTCCCACGCGCCTGCTTTGTCGAACTTTTCAATGATCGCTGCCAGTACGTTATCATCGCCATCAAGCGCGGACCTAAGATCCTCAATCGTCGCCCCTTTGCGATAAAGGTCCAAATAGGTCGCTTTCCAAAACGCTTCGTCCTCCAACAATTGTCGGTGGAGCGTGCGGCCTCGGATAAAACTCGCCCAGCGTAGATTATTCATCGGAAAAAGACCGTTGAAACCATCCGCGTCCAAACCTGGCATCGGCGCGCATATAGGCGCAATTGCTTTTAGCGCAGCAGGTTTTTGCGCCGCGATCGCCCATTGGTTGAGGCCAGCGTACGAGCCGCCAAACAGCGCGACATCGCCATTGCACCAAGGCTGCGCGGCCACCCAATCCACACAGGCGGCGCCATCTTTGCCATCATTATAGAGATCGAAGACGCCGCCAGAGTCTCCGCGTCCTCTGACATCCACAACCACCACGGCAAATCCTGCCGAGGCAAGCTTCGACGCCATATTGTGCACATAGCCCACTGTGTAAGGGGTCAGGGTCAGCAGCGCCGGAGCTTTATCGACTTCGGCATTCTTGTAGATTGCCGCATGCAGGCAAACGCCATCAGGCATTTCCACAAAATGGCCAAAGCTCAGATGAAAAGGCTTACCGTTCACTAAGCACCCCATAAAGCCGCGGTTGGAGCAAAGACGCGGCCCTCCGCGAATTGCATACCGCCGGCAATGTCATCGGCCAGCATCATCGGAGAGTCTATGTCGGCATAACGCGCATTTGCAGCGAGCAAGTAAGCGGGCGCCGCGGCCAGCGACGTCCCTCCGTTCGATCCGACCATATAATCTAGGCCACGATCCCGAGCGGCGCTGATCAGAGCTAAGGCTTCGGTTAGCCCGCCCGTTTTATCAAGTTTGATATTGATCATATCATACCCCTTGGGGAGGCGCTCAAGCGATTGGCGGTCGGTGATGCTTTCATCGGCGCACAATGAAACGGATACGTTCGCATCAGCGACACTGGAGTCGGCATTTCGTTTCAGCGGTTGCTCGATCATCGCAACACCATTCGCGGCTAGAACTGGTGCAATCTCTGACAATCCTGCCAGGCTCCATCCCTCATTGGCATCCACGATAAATGTTTTGTCGGGGACGGCCGCGCGGACTGCCTCAATACGGCGAGCATCTTCGTCAATACGTCCGCCAAGTTTGATTTTGATAATGGAGGATTCGGCGGACACGCTAACGGCCTCGTCCACCATGTCTGCAGCTGGGCCGAGCGAAACGGTTCCGGTAATTGGGAGCGAACGTGGAAGCTCAATATCCAGCAACGCGGCGACACTTGTCTGGCTTTGCTTGGCCTCCAAGTCCCATAAGGCGCAATCGATCGCATTTCTATGCGGCGAACAGGGCATCAGCGTCATCAGGCGTTGGCGGTCTAAGTCGGCGCCATGTTCGCGCAGAAACTCCCGGGCCTGACTTTCGGTGCGCTGCACGATCCGGGCATCACTCTCATGTGGCTCGCATTCGCCGCGCCCGATAAAGGTCCCATCCGTAACAGTCGCTCGTAGATTTGCGGCATGGGTCAGCCGCGTTCGAGCGATCGTAAACGGGCGCCGATAAGCCCATCGCTCGACCTCAATTGTCCAAGACAGGTTCATTCAGCCGGCGCTCCAACTGGCTCGGCTGCTTCGAGACGCTGACGGACCGCGCGATGACGTGCTCGGGTTAAGGGATAAGCCAGGGCGATGATAGCAGCGCAAGCACAAATCAAGGCAGGCAAACCTCCATTCACCGTCTTGAGGCTGAGCACGGCGAAGTCTGAGTTGGTTTCTGCGCTCGGATCATACCCGGCCCACCCGGTTATTCCGTAAGCAATCGCCGCGCCGACCCCATACATGGCTTTGCGGCTAAACGCCCAAGCGGCACAAAACAAGCCGGAGCGCCCCTCACCAGAGCGGTCAAGCTCGCTGTCGGCAATGTCGCCAACCATGGCGAGCACAGCGACTTCAAACCCCATCAAGAATGTGTACCAGAGCGCGTCATTCAACATGTAGAGCGGCAAAGCGAGCGGCCCGGGTTGAATGAAATGCAAAATGGGAAGCGTACAAGCAATGCCAGCCAGCCCGATCACCATGATTGTGCGCTTTTCATACCGACCAATCAGCCAGGCCCATAGGGGGAGCGAGGCAAGCGCCACGAGCTGGGATGTCGTGGAAATGAGCGTGAAGTGATGACCGATCCCCAGATAGGTATCGAACAGCACGAAGAAGAGCGCGCCCGCCGTGCCAATCCCCAAATAACCGATTGTTAGGACGACCAACCAAATTGTGAGAGCGCGATTGTCTCGTAAGCATCTCCACAATTCGATAGGGTTGAGTTTTCCGCTTTCTTTTGGCGCATCCCCAACTGGCGCCGCGAACAGTGCCAGCATCGTGCCGATTGGGAGGAGGATTAGAAGAAAAATCGATGTCGAGCGTAGGACAGCAAAATCAAATTCATTCGTCGGTGAGAATAAGAGCGGCAGAAAGCCGAAAGCAAGCAGCGCCGCATTTCCCGAAAACCGCACGTACAAAGACAAGCGAGATCGGTCTTCATACGATGTCGTGAGTTCCGCCGACCAGGCGCGATACGGCACCTCCAGCAGAGTCCAACCAATGTAAATCGCACAAAGCCAGACCCCAATATAGAACCGGTCAGCCGTTTCTGGAGGATTGAAAAGGTTGTAGGCCGCCCAAAGTGATAGGATCGATCCGGTCAGGATCCACGGCTTGCGGGGTCCAAATCTGGTCCTGGTTTTATCCGATAAGTAACCGGTGAGCGGATCGGTGATGGCATCCATAATCCGCAAAGCCAGCAAAATGACCGAAAGCGAGGCAAGCTCGATCCCATACTCTTTGGCGTAAAGCGGCGGTAAGACGGCCAGGATCGGCGCGGTCAGAATCGTGAATGGAAATTCCAGACTGGCATAAGCAGCCAGCGCGCCAGATTTGGCGCGCGGACCGCTTTTCGCAAGACTGTTCTGATCAAGCTTCGGGGATATGTCCTGGTCCATTCAAATCAAGCTTAGCGACGAAACCCGATCGTGAACATAACTGTAAGCGGACGTCCATTATATTCCAACACCGCCGCAAAATCTGTGAAGTCTGCCCGATAAGTGGCATAGGTCTCGTCTGTTAGATTTCGGCCCACAAGGCTCGCAAACAAGCCGCCACCGTCTGACTCCCAGGCGACACCAGCGTTTAGGAGACCGTACCCATCAAGTGTTTCAGTCGCTGGGTTTTGGAAAACCGGCGCAAGCCAATCATCTTGATAGGAATAATCAGCGCTCCAGGTGAGATCTCCATTGGACGCAAGATCTGTGACGTACTCGACACCGATATTATACTGGTTCTCAGATGCATTTGGCAGAGGCAAACCGCCCCCAGAAATTCCTGACGGAAGGATAATGTCACTTTTAATTTCTGTATCCAGATACGTGTAACCTGCGCGGAAGGTGAGCGCATCCGTAGCTGCCCATTCCGTATCTACCTCAAAGCCGGACGTTTCAGATTCTGGGATATTAATCGGTACGGTTGCGAAGCCGCCGACCCCGGTTTCTTCGGTCGCGAAAATCTGAGCACCCTCGTAATCGTTAAAGAAAACAGCCCCGTTGAGCCGCAGAGTCCCATCCGCAAGCACGGATTTAAAGCCGGCTTCATAGGCGGTGACCGTTTCTTCATCGAACTCGTCGAAAAAACCGCCCAGCCCGCTATTGCCGCCGCTTTTGAAGCCGCGGGAGACGCTCGCATAATAGTTGGTGTCATTGTTCGCATCATAAGCAAGTATAAAACGCGGTGTAAATGCATCGAAACTTTGCGAAGAGGTTCCGACCGTATCGAAGAGCAAGTCTGTGATCTTCCCTTCTTTTTCTTCCTCGGTATAGCGTCCCCCTACCGTGGCTGAAAATCCATTCTCGAACCTATATGTGCCTTCGGCAAAAACCGCCCACGCCTCTGTGGTGGTGTTCGTTGCATCGCTGAACAGATCGATCCTAGGGTCGCCAAGTGCAAAAGCTAACTCAAAGGTGGATGTATGGTCGGTTTCTTCATCGAGATAAAAAGCTCCAACGATCCAATCGACATTTCCGCCGCCCTTGTTCTGAAGTTGAATTTCTTGGCTGAACGAGGTCGTGGCGGTTGATTGGGTGAGTTGCTCGAGTGGGTTTGATGTCCCATCCGTGTCGACGTTTTGATCGATCTCATAATCAAGATAACCGGTAATCGACTTGAACACGAGATTATCGCCCGTCCAGGTGAATTGAAGATCACTCAGCAAGCCTTCCTGGGCGCCGGAGGAATCACCGTCCAAATTGTAGTCGCGCGGGCCCGTTGCATTACCAGGAAAGTCGATGTACGGCCCGCCAAATTCGGGAACATTGCGCAAAGGTAGGCCGACATTGCCATTGTCTTCGAAGAAATCGAGACCACCTTCGATCGTTATACTATCGCTGATTTCAAACAGCCCGCGACCGCGAAGAGCGAACACGTCTGTCACATCAAGATCGCCTCCATCGAATAGATTGTCGGTATAGCCGTCATCTTCAGAATACAGCCCAGAAATCCGAATTCCGCCCGCTTCGAATGGGATATTGACCATGCCCTCGGCGCGCCTAGCGTTAAAGGAGCCGAAACCAACCTGCCCCGATGCAGAGAATGTATCCTCAGGCTTCGCGGTGATTATATTGACTGCGCCGCCGGTTGCATTTCGGCCATACAGCGTTCCTTGAGGACCTTTGAGAACTTCGATGCGCTCAATGTCATAGAAGTCGACCAGGGCAAGTGATGGCCGCGAAAGATAGACGCCGTTAAGATGCACTGCGTTAGAGGGGTCGAGGCCTGGTGCATTGATGTTGTTGCCGATCCCGCGGATAAAGAGCTGACTTTCAGACTGGAAAGGTGTGATCGATAGACCTGGGGTCAGATACTGCAAATCCTCCAAATCTGTGATGCCGGCGCTGGTAATATCTGCGCCGCCGAACGCTTGAATTGATGCTGGAATATCTGTGATTGCTTGCTCACGCTTCTGCGCGGTCACCATGACTGTTTCAAACCGTTTGGTATCTGCGTCTTCTGTTTCTTGCGCCGTTACGGGCGCGACCGCGAAAACGCTAGAGGAAGCCAAGAGCGCGAGTGCCAATTTTAGGGAATATGTCTGCGTACGGTGCATTTTGAAAATCCTCATCCAGGGTTATGACACCAGTGTTGATCGAGAATTTCGCACCAGCGAATAGCCCTAAAGGGACATAGAAGCACTTGGCCACTCTGCGGCAGGGAAAAACTCCAATCGAGAACGGGACAACCATATGAGGGTCGAACTTCAGCCGCCATTTCTCCTTTTCTTAGGCGATGCCAAGCGATTAACCGACGCGAAAACGGCGGCGGGCTTGGTTGAGTGGCGGCGCGAAGACTGTATCGGCGAGTTAAGACTAACCGATGATACGACGAGCGTCGGCCTCACGGAACTTTCGGTTGAGGAAGCAGTCGCTCGCGGGGCAAAGTCTCTGATCATCGGCGTCGCGCCACTTGGTGGCCGGTTGCCCGATGCCTGGGTCGCGACCCTCATAGAGGCTGCACGCGCAGGGCTGCACATCATAAACGGACTGCATGATAAACTCACCGACTACGACATCATTGTTTCAGCCGCGCATCAGAGCAGCATCGACCTCATTGATCTAAGAACACCGCCCACTCGGTTGACCGTGGGCACAGGTGCTCCGAGGCGCGGCAAGCGGATATTAACGGTCGGCACCGACTGCGCGGTTGGCAAAAAATATGCGGCGCTCGCCATGACGAAAGCCCTACAGGCGCATGATGTATCAGCCAATTTCTGCGCAACTGGACAAACTGGTATTATGATCTCAGGACGCGGCGTCCCGCTCGATTGCATACCATGCGATTTCATCTCTGGGGCAATTGAAACTCTCTCGCCTAATGCATCATCGGACACCCATTGGGATGTGATCGAGGGCCAAGGATCGCTATATCACCCCTCCTATGCGGGCGTCTCATTAGGGCTCATTCACGGGGCTCAGGCTGACGGCTTGATCTTGTGCAGTGAGGTCGGACGAGATCGTCTCGACGACCTTCCAGATTTCCCCGCACCAGGCCTGGCTGAATGCGCCGCGCTCTGCCTAGAGCATGCGAGACTCACAAATCCTGATGCGCGATTGGTCGGTGTCTGCTTGAATACCTCCAAGCTGTGGATTGATGAAAGCGTCAAACATTGCGAGCACATCGCAAATGAACTCGGTGTTCCTACGCTTGATCCAATTCGCCATTCGATGGCGCCAATGGTGGAAAGCGTGCTTGCGCCCTAAACTGCGTGCATAAGGATTAGTATGAGAGTCTTCGTCTCCGGCCTTTTTCATGAAGCGAATGCGTTCTCTCCGATAGAAACACCTCTGTCCGCGTTCAAACATGCGCCGCGTCCGTTAGCGGGTGACAGCAGACAAGATGGCGATTGGATCGGCTATGGAGATTTCCTAACAGCCGTCGAGACCGGCGGAGACGAGGCCATTCACGGACCTTATGCGATCGCAACGCCAAGTGCGCCTTGTGATAGAGAGAGCTACCAAATCCTTCGACGGGAGATCATAACCGATCTCGACGCTGCAGGCTCGGTTGATGCCATATTGCTGTTTCTGCACGGCGCTCAAACCGCCGAAGGAGAGGATGACTGCGCTGGAGACCTTGTGAACGAGATCAGGGCTTTAGTGGGACCTGAGTGCGCCATCGGCGTCTTGTTAGACCTACATGCGAATGTATCCAACACGTTGCTGGAAACCGCGACAATCGTCGCGGCTTGCAAGGAATACCCACACACAGATTTCGGCGATGTGGCCCGTCAACTATGGGCTAGCCTAAGTATTCAAAGGCGTTCGAAAATCTTCCATGCCTGGCGCGCTGTACCTGCATTTCCAGCGGCGACGACGGTTAGTGGCCCTATGCAGCCATTTGTTCAAAAACTGAAACATCTGGAGAAGCATGACGGCATCGTCAGCATCTCCGCAATTCATGGATTTCCCCACGCCGATGTCGCGCATGCCGGGGCCGGTATTCTCGTTTATGGGAGCACTCAAAGAAAATGCGATCAGATCGCAGATAGCTGCGCCCACGCCTTTTTTGATGCTTGCATCACGGCGGCTGAGTTGGCTCCAAGTCAGAGTGTCGATGATGTGGTTGAACTGGCAAAAACACCGCGAAGCGGTCCACTGATTATCGCCGAGCGCTCAGACAATCCGGGCGCGGGCGGTGCGGGCGATGCCACTCATTTGTTGAAAGCATTTCAGGCATCGCCTCACAACAAAGTTGCTGCCGCCTTACTGCATGACCCGGAAGCAGTACTCGCTGCTCAACGAGCTGGTGTGGGTTCGACAATAGACATCGAAGTCGGTGGACGGGCCAATGAATTATCCGGCGCCCCGGTGAAGCTTAAGGCGCTGGTAAAAGCGATGAAATCTGGCGCCACACAATCGGCGTTCGGACAGTCCGGGAAGATCTCCATTGGCGATACAGCTTTGCTCGTCGCAGGGCCGCTGAATATAGTTGTCTGCAGCAAGCGTCAGCAGCCCTTTTCGCCGGAAGTGTTCACCGACTTAGGGCTCGCACCAGAGACGTGCGATGTCATCATCTTAAAATCGACCAATCATTTCTATGGGGCTTTTGAACCCTTTGCCGATCAAATCGTCTATTGCGATGCAAAAGGCGCCGCCAGCGAAAACTTATCTGATTTTCCGTACAAGAACCTTAGAAGACCCGTCTTTCCGCTCGATCCGATCGATTTATGTCGGGCATCCATGACGCCGGATCATTCGGCGGTCAGAGTATAATATCCGTTCGCATCAAAGACGCTGGGCAAATCTCTAAAGGGTCCACCGTGCCGTCAGCGTGTCCGGCTGTTCTTAGAAACATCGCGAATAGGTCACCGAAACTCTCTACGCCAAGCTTACGATACACAGCTTTTCGATGGTTCTTAACCGTTCCAAGCGCCAGTCCAAGAAGGTCGGCTGTGTCTTGGGCGCTCTTTCCAATAAGTGTGAATTGAAGGATTTGATGTTCGCGATGGGTCAAACTTGAGCGCCCGAATGTCGCTAATGCTTTATTCCATTGGTCACTAAAGGCCGCCGGTGAAACCAATTGGGTCCGAATTCGTTCGTGCAAGCGCGCGCTTTCGATAAGCAAAGGCGATAAGGACTTAATCGCCGCAATCTCGCCCGTTGAATATCGACCCTCTTTAGGATCACGCACAAAGTAGATCGCAATCGCCCGTTTCTTTGAAAGCGGTGCCAATACGTTCACTTCATCACTGGCATAGGCCTTAGTATAGAATTCATCGTAGAAATCGGTGTTCTCAAAGCCATCTGGTGCGAGCTCGCCGAGTGTAAACGCGCCAGCCGACTCCCCGGAGATGAAGGCCTGGTAGAGAGGGTCGAGCGCATAAGCCCAGTTCTGAAACGCGTTAAGCGGGACAGTCCGTTTGCGGATGGCAGAGGGCCTCACAGTCTGAAGTCGCATCTGAGGGTTGGCACTTCTTTTAAGAACATAAGCAGAGATACCGGACGTCACCATTGACTGCTTTACCAGGTTCGCCATACGCGCATAAAAATCTGGCCGATCTGCCGCAGCGATCAGTCCAGCCCCCAGCGATTGCGTATTCCAATCCTGATTGAGTGAATGATGCGAAGGCGACTTCATTTGAGGACTGTATTTCGAATTAGACCGTCGAACAAGATTGCCGCGAATAAGAAGTTCAATAGCGACTATGAGATCACATCCTTAGATAGGCAGGTCTCAGTCGCGGCGATTACCGATTTTGTGAACGGCGCTTTGCAAACCCGATGATAATGTCCGCTTTTAGGAATTAACCGCCGTCGCCTGAGGGCAATGAAGACTCGATCCGATCAGCGAATTTGGCAAGTGAGGCGCAGGTTTGCCGGAGGGTTTGAATGCCGATCCTGATTTCCGCCTCTTTCGAACAGGACGCTTGAGCGGGCATCAATTCCTCTATCACATCTTCGAGTGTCGCGATTGTCTCTACGACGATGACACGAGCGGGGTCCAGTTCATCCATGGAGCCGGTGTCGCTCGACCCAGTCTGATTGTCATGCAGCTTTTTCGGATCGCGACTGGACTACTGGCTAATTCGGAGCATTGCTATCGTCGCGCCCGGGAGAATTCGGGCTTGTCTCGGTGGGGCGGGGATTTGCCTCGCAAGTAAGGAGACAAGACCATGACTGAAGCCCTCAACGCCCCAAAATCTGGAACCAAGGAAGCCACGCTCGTCAAAGCGCTTAACGGGCGCGGAAAGACCATCGATCAGCTGGGTTCACTGCTGAGCTGGAAACCTCATACGGTGCGCGCTGCTTTCACGCGGTTGCGTGCGCGAGGCTATCGACTGACACGGGTGCCGAAAACCGAGAAATCGGCGGCGCGGTTCCATCTCGACCGATCGAAATCATGATGGCGCCAGAACAGATCAGCGCTCTATCAACGACAGACCTGAAATCGCATTGGAACGATTGCTTCGGGTCGAAGCCGCCCAGGAAAATGCGCCGGGCGACATTGGAACGCATCCTGATTTGCGAAGCGCAATGGCAGCGAAGCGGAGAAAACCGGTCCAGCATCAGGCGCGACCTCGAGAAAGTTGTCGCTGTTCGTCCCGCTGTTCAGGACGGAACGCGCCTGATCCGAGAATGGCACGGAACCGAACACGTCGTGGACGTCATTGACGGGGTCTACCACTGGAATGACAAGACCTGGAAATCGCTCAGCGCGATCGCCCGCGAGATTACCGGTGCCAGGTGGTCCGGCCCTCGCTTCTTCGGAGTGAAGGGATGAAGCGTGTTCGTTGCGCGATCTATACGCGAAAGTCTTCTGACGAAGGGCTCGATCAGAATTTCAACTCTCTCGATGCGCAGCGTGAGGCGTGTGAAGCTTACGTTCGATCGCAAAAGCATGAGGGCTGGAAAGCGCTTCCCGCTCGATACGACGATGGCGACGCATCCGGCGGCAATATGGATCGGAAGGCTCTACAAATACTATTGTCCGAAATCGATCAGGGGCGAGTCGATATGGTTGTCGTCTACAAGATCGACCGATTGACACGCTCGTTGGCTGACTTTGCCAAGCTCGTGGATCGGTTGGATGCAGCGGGCGCGAGTTTTGTATCTGTGACCCAGCAATTCAACACGTCCACCAGCATGGGGCGCCTTACGCTCAATGTCCTGCTGTCATTCGCACAGTTCGAACGCGAAGTGACTGCTGAGCGCATCCGGGACAAGATTGCAGCGTCGAAGAAGAAAGGTCTCTGGATGGGCGGCCTGGTCCCGCTTGGGTATGACAAGACCGATGACGGTCTGGTCATCAACAAAGTGGAGGCGCAGATTGTTCGGACTTTGTTTGAAGCCTATCTCGTCCGCGGCAGTGTCCGTGCTTTGAAACAGTTCGCCGACGCGAGCGGTTTTCGCACCAAGACCCGAACGCTGAAATCCGGGCGCATCATTGAAGGCAAATCCTTTTCCCGGGGACGACTGTACCATCTTCTTTCGAACCAGATTTATATCGGCAAGATCCGTCACAAGGACAAGCTCTATGACGGCGTGCACGATGCTATCATTGACGAAGCCATTTGGACGAGGGTCCAGGCACGGCTCAGTCAAAATGCAGTCGATCGAAAGAGCGGGAAGAACGCTGCTAATCCATCACCGCTTGCGGGCAAAGTGTTTGATGAAAATGGGTCACCGCTGACGCCAAGTCATGCGAACAAAGCTGGTCGGCGATATCGCTACTACGTTTCAAAAGACGGTCAGGTGCGTCTCGCTGCGTCTGAACTTGAACACGCGGTTCGCGAAGCGCTGGGCGCGAACCGGGAGCTTCAGCTTCACTTTCAACGCCATCAGAAAGCCAGCCCGAATTCCAATCTTATCGTCGCCCGCGTGACTTTACATGGATCAAAGATCAGCATCGCCCTGAAAGAAGGGCTCGAACCAAAGCGAATTGAATCGGATTTTGTTCGACGGCGCCGCGGTGTCGAGAACAAACTGGTTCTTGAAACCGGATCAATGCGCAAACCTGATAAGTTTCTGATCAGGCGAGTCCTGAAAGCGATGAAATGGCTTGATCAGATCAAACTCGGGCAGGGCATTTCCGACATCGCTGCATCGGAGAACGTAAGCCCGGAATACATCACACATAATCTTGGTCTGGGTTTGCTGTCGCCTGGCATTCTGCGTGCGATCGCGTCCGGATCCCAGCGGGCAGACATCTCCGCATACCAACTTTCAAAGATGACGATTCCGGTAGACTGGAGCGCACAAAACTCCATCGTTTTGGAGCAAAATCAGCTTCCCTGATCGGTCTGCTATGCTTCCCTGTTTCCACTTTTGAATTCCCTGTTCTCCAAATTCGTTTCCCTGTTTTGTCAAGTAGGGAATTTCGTCATGATCCCCAGTGTCTACGGGCGATCACGGCAGGCCTTGCTCATCAAAAACAGGCTATTTTCTGAGAATACCCTGTAAAATGGCTCTTATCAGGGAAAAGACCCTGATAACTGACCAAATTGAATCCCGGCAGAGACTTAACGCCAAATAGGCGGGAATCGTCTCCCTGAAGCGGAGACCAGGCATCAGGATATCCCTGAAACCTGCCACAAGTCCCGGAATAGTCGGGACTATTTTAGAAGGATAGAAATTCGCTGAAAATGGCCAGACTGCGTGGCGGAGAGGAAGGGATTCGAACCCTCGATACGCTTATCACGTATACTCCCTTAGCAGGGGAGCGCCTTCAGCCACTCGGCCACCTCTCCGCGAGCGACAAACCCCTAATAATATCGCAGCGTGATGGCAAGCAGAGATGTAATCCTTCCCCGCGCTTTTCGCACATGCTCTTGCAAGCGCGTCAGGGCAGGCCTATGCCGCTTACATGAATAAGATAAGTCTCCATAAAGGCGATCTGCCGGCCGGGCTTGTGCTCGGTGACGTGATCGCGATTGATACTGAAGCCATGGGCCTCAATCCGGTTCGCGATGCGCTCTGTGTTGTGCAAATTTCGTCCGGCGATGGGAGCGCCCATGTGGTGCAGCTGAACCGCGACTATGATTGCCCCAACCTAAAAGCGCTTTTGGTTGATCCGAAGGTCCTGAAAATCTTCCATTTTGCCCGCTTCGACGTGGCAATGATGAAGAAATGGCTGGGGGTTGCGTGCGCGCCGGTCTGGTGCACCAAGATCGCTTCGAAATTGGCGCGTACTTATACAGACCGCCATGGCTTAAAAGATGTCACGCGGGAGCTGATTGGCACCAATATGGACAAATCTCAGCAGTCCTCGGACTGGGGCGCAGCAGAGCTCAGCGATCAACAATTGCAATATGCCGCCAGCGACGTGCTGCATCTGCATGAGATTCGCGCCGGTTTGATGGCCATGTTGGAGCGCGAGGGGCGCATCGAGCTGGCTCAGGCCTGTTTTGACTTTTTACCAACCCGTGCCGATCTCGATTTGCTGGGCTGGGAAGAGACTGACATCTTCGCGCACAGTTAGGGTAAGTGTGACGGATCTGTCATCACTCCGGCTCTATTCTTTCGAATTTTTGTCCCATAGAACAATGGCATGAATGCTCAACACACCGAAATGCTGGCGCAATGGGCGCCGCAACGTCAGATGACATTGGCGCAGGCGCGCCGGCGGTCGTCCTTTGTTGGGCTGTTGCGCATGGCTTTTGTCGCCGGCGCTGCGATTTCAGCCGGCGTGATCATTGGGCCGATCGCCGCGTCGACCCTCTCCGGGGCGGGCCAGCAAATCGATCAATTGGACAGCGATGAGGTCGTCACCATGGTCAATGCGCGCTTTACCGGGCGCAATATTGCCGGTGACGCCTATGTGATTACCGCCGAAGCTGCGCAGCGCCGACGCGCGGATCCGAGCATTATCAACCTAACCAATCCGCGATTGGTCGATGATCAAGGCACGGAAGTGAGCGCGCCCGTCGGCGTTTTCTATCAAAACGCCGAATATCTGGATCTGTTCGAAGCGGTACAAGTGCGCGACAGCGAAGGATATGAATTTGCCTCGACCGCGGCGCGTATCTTCGTTCAAGAGGGGCGCGTGCAAGGAATTGAACCGCTAAGCGGTAATGGCCCCCTTGGCGATGTGCGCGCAGACTCCTATGAGATTGAAGATGAGGGAGATCGCGTGATCTTTCGCGGAAATGTGGATATGACCATTTATCCCGGGGGACGCGAGGATGAAGCGCCTCGCCCTGAGGGTGACGAAGAGTAGAGGATTACGCCAATGATGATGAAGGCCGCCTTGTGTGCATGTGCACTGACCATGAGCGCCGCTGCCGCTGTTGCCCAGGTGTCCGGCGAGGGTGGCCCGATCCGCGTCAATGCTGATCGCTCTGAGGTTTTAGATAAAGAACGCAAAGTCGTTCTTATCGATAATGTCGACATCACCCAAGGCACAGCGCGGTTGCGGGCCGATATCGTCACCATTGAATATGGCGGCGGCGGGACGACCGAAACCAGCGGCCTCGGCTCGAGCTTTGGCGATATCCGGACCATGACTGCGCGTGGTAACGTGTTCTATGTCACCCCTGATTTGAAGGCGAATGGCGATCTTGGTGTCTATGTCGCGTCGACTGACACGATCACGCTGACCGGCAATATTGTCCTGGTGCGCGGCGAGGATGTCGCCAAAGGCGAACGTTTGACCATGGAATTGGCGGCCGGAAAAACAAGCCTTGATGGCGGCGACAATCAGGTCAAAATGGTGATTATACCGGGCGAGAATGACGGTCGATGAAATTCAATCTATCGACCTAAATGGATTTTAAGCCTGTTATTCTAAGTGATTAGTTGAGGACTGATCACTGAAGGAGCTGAAACATATGGACCAGACTGGCCAAGGCCTCGTCGCAACCGGGCTCGCCAAATCCTTTGGCAAGCGGCAGGTTGTCCATGATGTTTCGCTGAGTTTGCAGCGGGGCGAAGTCGTTGGGTTGTTAGGCCCGAACGGCGCGGGGAAAACCACTTGTTTTTATATGATCATGGGTCTGATCGGCGCAGATGATGGCGCGATCCGGATTGATGGCGCTGATGTTACGGCGCTGCCCATGTACCAAAGAGCGCGGCTCGGACTGGGCTATTTGCCCCAGGAAGCCAGTATTTTCCGCGGCATGAGCGTCGAAGAAAATATCATGGCCGTCGTCGAACTGGTCGAGCGCGATAAGAGCGAGCGTCAGAATCAAGTCGATTCGCTGCTTGAAGAATTGCACATCTCACATTTGCGCAAACAGCCGTCGACCAGCCTGTCTGGCGGTGAGCGGCGCCGAGTTGAGATTGCTCGGGCTTTGGCCTCTCGGCCGGCCTTTATGTTACTAGACGAACCGTTCACGGGGATCGACCCGCTGGCGATTTCGGACATTTCAGACCTGGTTGGCTATTTGAAGCAACGCGGTCTTGGGGTTCTGATTACAGACCACCAAGTCCGTGAAACACTTCAAATCGTCGATCGAGCGTCGATCATTTACGAAGGCAGCGTCCTGTTTGAAGGCGCACCTGAGGAAGTGCTCAACAATGAAGATGTCCGCCGAGTTTATCTCGGACAGAGATTCGCGGCGTAGAGGACGATCCTATGAGTGCCTATCAACGTTTAGATATGCGCCAGGGCCAGTCCCTGGTGATGACGCCGCAACTGCAGCAAGCGATCAAGTTGCTGCAATTGTCCAACATTGAACTTGCTGAATTTGTCGCGGAAGAGATTGAGCGCAATCCGTTGCTGGAACGCGGAGATGCCGCAGCTGCCAATGAGGCAGATGGCGATATCGACAAAGCGCAAGGCCGCGACGAACTGTCTTTGGACGGGTCCGAAGGCATGGCGGCGGCGCACGACGCGGTCGATGCTTCTGACAGCGACATGTACGAAGCCGGAACGGGGTCAGACGAAGCCCGGACCGCAAATAGTCAATCAGGACCCTCGGCCAGCACAGATTGGTCAACGGTCGGATCTGGCCGCGGCGGCGGCGAAGACTTTGATTTTGAAGGCTCACTGACCAGTGAGAAGTCTCTGCATCAACACTTGCACGATCAATTGTCGATGACCGGACTCAGCCAAGCCGACAGCTTGATTGGTGCGCGCTTGATTGATGAAACCGACGAAGCTGGGTTTTGCAAAGTCGATCTGGACGAAGTGGCAACCGTGCTCGGCGCCGATCCAGCAAATGTCGCGCAAGTCTTACAAGTCTGTCAGGGCTTTGACCCGACGGGCGTTATGGCCCGCGATTTGACCGAATGTCTGGCCTTGCAGCTGCATGAGCGTGACCGTTTAGATCCAGCCATGCAAGTTTTCCTCGAAAACCTGCACCTGGTCGCCAAGCATGATTTCAAAGCTCTGGTCGATTTGTGCGGCGTCGATAAAGAAGACATTATGGACATGTTGGCCGAGCTGCGCACGCTCAGCCCGCGTCCGGCCTCTGGCTTTGCCACTGAAGCGACAATTGCCGTTGCCCCGGATGTCTTTATTCGCGAGATGCCGAACGGCATGTTCGCGGTTGAACTGAACAGCGAGACGCTACCGCGCGTGTTGATGGACAAGGCCTATTATGCCGAAGTCAGCGCGTTGCCGATGCGCGACAAAGAGAAAGAATTTATCTCTGAATGCGCCGCCAATGCAACGTGGTTGATCAAATCGCTCGATCAGCGTGCTCGTACGATTTTGAAAGTGGCGAGTGAGATTGTCCGTCAGCAAGACGCGTTTTTCGCGCATGGCGTGGCACATTTGCGGCCGCTCAATCTAAAGCAGGTGGCCGACGCGATCGAAATGCACGAATCGACGGTTAGCCGGGTGACCAGCAATAAATATATGTCGACGCCGCGCGGCCTGTTTGAGCTGAAATATTTCTTCTCTGCTGCCATCCCATCCACCGGCGGCGGCGAAGCCCATTCGGCAGAGGCCGTGCGCTATCGGATCAAGCAATTGATTGATGATGAAGGCGACAAAGTCCTTTCCGACGATAAGATTGTCGAAATTCTGACGGAGTTTGGCATCGAAATCGCGCGTCGCACAGTGGCGAAATATCGGGAAAGCCTCGGCATTCAAAGCTCGGTTCAGCGTCGTCGGATGCTGAAAGCGAGCGCTTAAGTCGCTGCCCGCGTCGATACGGCGCGAGGCTGCGATATCGGCACTTTAATGCGTCATCGCGGTCGCGATTTCAGCCACTGTGGCATCGATCGCTTCGGTCAAAATGAGATAGCGATGCTGTCCGTCCGGATCCTCCGTCCAAGTCGCAATACCGGCTTCATCAGTGCTTAAAGTGCCGGGCGCACTGAACGTCCAAAAGGTCTCATCATCGCCCCATACGGCGGCCATGACGGCGGTTTGGTCAAACGAGGCATTGTTCAAAATTTCGCCCTCATACCAGCGTTTCATCCATGGCGCATGCTCGCTGTAATACTTGTAACCGACATATAATGGCGTCTCCACTGGGCGCTCATTGAGCGCAGTGCCGTATCTTACGGCGTCTCCCACTTCATAGCCGCTAAACACAATTGGTCGGGTGATAGTCTCTAAGACTTCCTTCGTGACGCCCGGCATGTTGCCACTAAAATTCCATTCCGGCCCATGCGCCGTGATGCCCGACGGAAACTGGCCGCCCATGATGATGAAGCGGTCCACTTTTGCGGCGACCAGGTCAGCGCCTGTGAGCGGTGAGTGTACGTCTGGTCCAGAATTGAGCAAGTTTTGAATATTGGCCAGTGGCCCAACTGTGACGATGGTGATTGAGTTCGGGGCGGCATTAGCCAAAATGTCTCGGTAGATAGCGACCGCGGGCTCGGTGCGATCGACCGCGTCCTGGTCAAACGGGAAGGCGTCGACGATGGCTTTTGAATAACTCCACTCGGTTCGGGTAACCGCAGTTTCGCGGACGCCGAGGCGCAAGCCAGGACGCCCATAGAATTGATTGACTGCGGCAAGGCCGCGTACGGCATAGGCCTCATTTGACCAACTCACAATCGCAGCGACGTCTAAATCCCCGCGATCCATATAATAGTGCAGCATCGCAACGGCGCCGAGATCATCCGCATCGCCGCCAAAATCGGTATCGAGTATAATTATAGGCGGCGGCCCGCTCGGCTCGGGCGCGCTCGGCTGGTCAATTGCTGTGCAAGCCGCGAGGATGACCCCGACGCAAAAGATCCGAATGACTTGTAACAAAATACTCTCCCCGCGCGAAACTTGGCCGACCCTAGATCAGGTCTGGCACGACGTCTATATCGACATCGCGTCGGCGATCAAATCGGCTTCCGCGTCGCGTAGGATCGCTTCTTCGACGCTGGCGCCGTGGACCGGTTCTTTGCCGACTTCGAGCATGACCGGCACCGCGAACGGACTGATCTTAGGTAAGTCTTTTAAGACAATTTTGCCGCGCACACGCACCAGCATGTCGGACAGACGGCGAATGTCGAGAAAGCCCGTCGCCGCGTCATGGCGTGCGGCTTGGAGCAGGATGTGATCCGGCTCATGGCTGCGCAGGACGTCATATATTAAATCGGTCGAGAAAGTGACCTGTTTGCCGGTCTTTTCGCTACCCGGCATGCGCCGCGCGATGAGGCCAGAGATTTGCGCGCAATGGGCAAAATGGCGTTTCATCAAGACCGCTTCGTCGAGCCATTCTTCAAGATCATCCCCGAGAAGATCAGGCGCAAACAGCTCGGCCATATCAATCTTGCCCATCGGTTCCATCGCCCAAACGGCCATCGCATATTCAGAGGCGACAAAGCCCAAAGGCTTGGCACCCATGCGCTCCAGTCGGCGGGTCAGCAGCATGCCAAGTGTTTGGTGCGCCAGGCGGCCTTCAAATGGGTAACAGGTGAGGAAATGCCGTTCACCGCGCGGGAAGGTTTCGACCAGGAGCTCATTCTCGTCCGGAATAGTCGAGCGTAGGTCTTGGATCTCGAACCATTCGCGGACTTGATCGGGCAGGGCGCTCCACTGGTCGCGATCATGGATCATTTTGCGCACCCGACCGGCGAGAAATTGGGTCAGCGGAAACTTGCCGCCATTGTAACTCGGAATGGCCGGATTGGTGTCAGCCGGCGCGCGCATGGCCAAACAGTCGGTTTCCTGTACGCCTAAAAAGCGAAGAATTTCGCCTGCGAAGAGAAACGTATCCCCCGGCGTCAACGTAGAGATGAAATATTCCTCTATCTCCCCTAATTTTCGGCCTGCCCTTAAAGCCGGGCGCCCAGTGGCTTGGCCGGCTTTATCTTTGCCGATCCGGCTCGCCAGTCGGACATTGAGACTGCGGGCTTCGACAATGGCGCCGACATTCATCCGGTGTTGCTGGCGGTCGCGCTGGGTGCGGGCAAACCACGCCCCAGACCTCGTTCGCGTAATCCGTTTGAACCGGTCATAGGTTTTCAGCGCATAGCCGCCGGTCGCGACAAGATCGACGACCCGCTCATAAGTCTCCCAATCCAAGTCTCGATAGGGGGCGGCGGCGCGGACCTCGTCAAACAAGGCGGTGAGATCGAACCCTTCTCCGCAGGCGCGGCCCATAATGTGCTGCGCAAGCACATCTAGGGCGCCTTGGCGGATCGGCTCGCCGTCAATCTCGCCGGCCTCAACCGCGGCTTCGGCGGCGCGGCATTCTAAGATCTCAAACCGATTGGTTGGCACCAACATCGCCCGGCTGGCCTCGTCCATACGGTGATTGGCCCGGCCGATACGCTGGACCAAGCGCGCAGCGCCTTTAGGGGCGCCCATTTGAATGACCAGATCCACTTCGCCCCAATCAATCCCAAGGTCCAAAGTTGAGGTGCAAACCACAGCTTTCAATTGACCCGCAGCCATCGCAGCTTCGACTTTGCGGCGTTGTTCTTTGGCCAGTGAGCCATGGTGTAGCGCAATCGCCAAGCCATCTTCATTGGCGGTCCAAAGCTCTTGGAACAGCACTTCGGCTTGCGACCTCGTATTGACGAAAATGAGCGACATGCGCGCGTCTTTGATTTGCTCATAAACTTCGCCGACGGCGAACCGACCGGAATGTCCAGACCATGGAATGCGCTCATCTGAGATCAGAATATCGACATCGGCATGCACACCTCCTTCGGCTTGGATCAGGTGCGGGGTATCGCCGCGAACCGCCAGCCAGGATTGCAGAATAGCGGGGTCGTGGACAGTCGCGGACAAACCGATAAACCGGCACGCCGGCGCCCACCTCGCCAGGGTTGCGAGGCCAAGGCTGAGCAAATCGCCGCGCTTGCTGGGCGCGATGGCGTGGATCTCGTCGATGATCACGCACTTTAAGTCAGCGAAGAATTCTGCGGCATGATCGGACGCGAGAAAGAGCGCCAATTGTTCCGGCGTGCTCAATAAAATATCCGGCGGCGTGCGGCGTTGCCTCTGGCGTTTATGCGCTGGTGTATCACCGGTCCGGGTTTCGATTTTGATGTCTAAGCCCATTTCCTCGACTGGCGTCATCAAATTGCGCGCGACATCGACCGCGAGGGCTTTGAGCGGCGACAGGTAGAGCGTGTGCAAAGCCGGGCGATCAGAATTGCGTTGGCTCTTTTTCGAAAGCTCGATCAAGCTGGCCAAAAACCCGGCGAGCGTTTTGCCGCCGCCCGTGGGCGCAATCAGTAGCCCGCTCTCGCCTGAGAGCGCAGCTTCAGTGAGGTCTAATTGATGCGTCCGGGGTGCCCAGTTGCGGCTTTCAAACCAAGTTTGAAATGTCTCTGGCAGCGTAAAAGAAGAGGGCAGCGTGTCCGGCATGTCCTGATCCTTAGCGCATTCTCGCTGGCGATTGCAGAATTTTCATCTGACATTCAGACGCATCCAGGCTTTTAGGAGACAACAAGTATGAGGAGACTGCATGTACCGCACGATCATTTTAAGCGCATGGGTGTCAACCGCGATCTTGTCGGCGGCTGCAGATCCCGTTTTGGAGATGATGCGCAGCGCGTCGGCTGACGGCCCAGTCTATGCTTATGAGATGACATATTCCGGCGAAGACGTTGTGGCCTCGGGCAAAGTCGACCCGAGCCAGCCGGAAGGACAACGTATTCAGCTCTACAGTCCGAGCGAAGACGAGTTGTCAGGCGATTTCAAAAAGGGCCTGAAACAGATGGACGCTGAGGCAGATGGCGACATTTGGTGCACTGAATTTGCCCAAATGGTGCCGACAAATGCGGTTCAAACCGGACAGGATGAGAGCTCTGTGACCTATGCGTTCACGCCGCAACCGGGCGATGACGCAGATAAGACGCGGCGCAAAATGATGAAACAGCTCAACGGGACCGTGACGCTGGCGAAATCAGATGGCGCGGTGCTGGCTTATAATATGGTTTTGCCGAAGCCCTATAAACCGGCCATGGTCGCCAAGATTGAGCGCTTCGAAATGAGCGCGGCGTGCAATCGCGCACCTGATGGCCGCACCTATGTCGAGCAGTTTGAGTTCGATATTTCAGGTTCTGCGATGATGCAGACTTTTGAGGAGACGGTGACCCGCCAAATCACCAAATTGCTTGACCCTGTCGGTTAGTCAGCCGCTTCCAATTCGGCTGCTGCTGCGGCCGCTTCTGCCGCGAGCCGAGCGCGTTCGGCGGCGTCAAAGGCGGCGACAATATCTGTCGTCAGGCTCGCAATCTCGAACCGAGGCTGGCTAGCAATGTCATAGCCGCGGCGAACGATGACCAAATCGCGCGACGGGATGATCACCATATATTGGCCGCGATTGCCAAAGCCGGCAAAGGCGTCGGCCGGAGCACCGTCAACGCCGCCCATCAACCAAAATGATCCCGCATAGCCGAAGTCGCCGCCGGGCTGCGCTGAAGACGGTGTGGTGACGAAGTCGCGCCAGTCTTCCGGCAGCAAACGCTCGCCGCCCCATATGCCGTCTTGCAGATAAAGCTGGCCGAGCCGCGCCATGTCACGGGCCGTCATCCAGACTTGCGACGACGACATATAATCGCCGTGCCAATCGGTTTCTAAGACCGTGTGCCGAGCGCCAATCTTATGCAGTAAATCCGTGTACGGAAAAGTATGAAACCGGCCGTCATCATTGATCGCTTCGCGCAAGGCGCGCATCGCGATCAATGTGTCGATATTTGAATACTTGAACCGCGCGCCGGGCGCGGCTTCGAGCGCGCGCGCAGCCAATGTGTCAGCAATACTAGCGCCGCCAAAATAGAGCTTATCCGTGCGCGACCCCGGATTGTTCGATTCCAAACCGCTCGCCATGTTTAAGACATTGCGCAAAGTGATCGCGCGGCGGGGGTCGCCGCCTTTATTGAAATCGGAAATCACCGCCTCAGTGTCCAAGCCGAGCAGGCCCTGATAGACGGCTGTGCCGATAATTGTGGAGGTGAGCGATTTCGCCACCGACCAAGTGCGCTGCGGCGTCGTGCTGTCAATCCCGCGAGCATATTGCTCGGCCACCAATTGACCTTTGTGGACGACGAGCAGAGCGCTGGTGCGGGTGCCTTTGCCATAGGTCTCGCCATCAAATGCGAAGCTGACAGGAATACCCAAGAGATCGAGCGCAAATGTATTGTCGGTCAGCGTGACATTGTCGCCGAGCGCCGTCGATGTATCGGGTTCAGACAGGCTTGGCATATTGGTGAAGCGGGGCAGCCAGGCGGTCATGTCCGGCGCGGCGCCAGTGGGCAGCAATGAGCAGCCAATGCCCTGGCGCCAAACGGCGGCGCGCGGCGGCATAGTGCGATCATAGCTCACCAGGATGGTTTTCTCTGCCTCGAGGATTTCAGGCTCTGAAACGGTGGCCATGGCGCTGCGATAATCGACATAAATGCCGGACAGCTCATTGGCTTCGATCTCGGCAATGGATTGGCCTGCGCTGAAATAGCCAGAACACGTGAACAGTGCCTTATATCCAGCTGCGAGCATGCTTTTCTCTAAAGCCTGGGCAGTATCGTCTTGCGCGTCGGCAAGCGGGCTGAGGGCAAGGGTAAGGCCAGCGGCCAAAGCTGCGAGACGGCGCATTCTTCTCTCCTCCAGAGATCATCTATTCAAATCTTATGCGCGTTTGCTTAGCGGCTGCAAGCGGCGGAAATGCGGCAGTGTGCAGTCTCTTCGAACCGTCTATATATCGGGCATGATCCGGCCTGACTTATTGCTGCATGAAACGCCAAAAGGGCTTTATTGCCCGCCGGGCGATTTTTACATTGATCCGGTCCGCGGGGCGGTCGATCGCGCCGTCATCACGCATGGCCATGCCGACCATGCCCGCGCTGGGCATGGCGCTGTGCTGGCGACCCAAGACACGCTCGACATCATGGCGGCGCGCTATGGCGAGGCCTTTACCGCCACTCGGCAGGCGCTGGCGTTCGGAGAACGGGTTGAGATTAATGGCGTTACGGTTTGGCTGGCGCCGGCCGGACATATTCTTGGCTCGGCACAAGTTGTCGTGGACTGGCGCGGCCTGCGCATGGTCTGCACCGGTGATTACAAACGCCGCCAGGACCCGACATGCCGGACGTTTGAAGTCGTCCCCAATACACATGTTTTTATCAGCGAGGCGACATTTGGGCTTCCGGTGTTTCGTCATCCGGATGATCGCGCGGAAATGGCCAAACTGATCGCCAGCGTCGATCTGTTTAAGGAACGCACGCATTTGGTCGGCGTCTATTCGCTTGGTAAAGCGCAGCGCGTGATCGCCTTGCTCAGAGAGGCTGGATATGATCGCCCGCTTTATATTCACGGCGCGCTTGAGAAACTGTGCGGGCTGTATGAGCAAAGCGGCGTAACGCTTGGCGACCTGCGCCCGGCAACGTTGGAAAAAGGCCAACGCGGGGAGAGTGAGCAGTTTCGCGGCGAAATCGTCCTCGGCCCGCCAGCGAGCTTTAACGACAAATGGGGGCGGCGATTTCCGGACCCCGTCACGTGTTTTGCGTCGGGCTGGATGAGCGTCCGCCAACGCGCTAAGCAGCGCGGCGTCGAGCTGCCGCTGATTCTGTCCGATCACGCAGATTGGGATGAACTGACGCAAACCGTGCGCGATGTCGATCCGGAAGAATTATGGATCACCCATGGCCGCGAAGATGCCTTAGTGCGCTGGGCCGAGCTTGAAGGGCGTAAGGCACGCCCCCTTCGGCTGGTCGGGTATGATGATGAAGGCGAGTGAATCAGCACTTTGACTTTACTGTCACTTTCAGGCGTTAATCAGGATCAATCGCAAAGGGGATTTGTGCATGTTGAAACCCGTCTTAGGCGCCGCATTGGCAATTGTGCTGCTCGCAGGCTGCGATGTCATCCGTGTGCCTGGCAGCGGAAACGCGGAGCTGGACCCGGGACCATTGATCGATACGGAGCCAGAGCCTGAAGCGCCGATTGAAACGGTCGACGTGTCCGAACCTGAGGTTTCGATAGTTGACCTCTTGGAAATCAATGCCACACGCTGCGGCCTGACGCTGGGCGCAATTGATGAGAGCCAAACCTTCGCTGAACGCATGGACGCACAGCCCGCGCAAGAAGATTTGGTCAGCGCCGCCGCGATTAATGGCGACAGTGCCTCGCTGATCGATTTTCCCGGCATCGTCAAAATGGAACCACGAAAGATTCTCGGCGAGACCTCGGTGGCCTCAGGCCATTGCAGCGCGACCCGGATTTCCGAACATTGGTTTGTCACTGCCGCGCACTGTTTGGATGATGAATACGATGAAGTGATGCTGGTGACGCGATCAGAGACCTTGTCGAGCCCGTTGGCGAAGCGCGTATTTGCGACGTCTTCGATTTGCCATGCGGCCTTTGAAGGCGGCGCTACCCGATATGCCAATGATATCGCGCTGGTCTATCTCGGCGACAATGAACTCGCCGAAATCGGATCGGTTCCGATTGCAAAATTTGGCGCCACGCAGGACCGCCTATTGCCAGCCAATTATACAGACGCGCGGATGGCCGGATGGGGTCTGACCAGTTTCCGCGGCTCACTATCGGATGTCTTGCTTTCGGCGACCCTAACCATGAACAGCACCGGGCCGAGTTCGATCCGCGTACGCAGCCAGAACGGCGCTGGCCCATGTGTCGGCGATAGTGGCGGGCCGCTTTATGTCTCCGAAGAGAATGGCGATTCCGTCGTGGTCGGCGTGCTGTCCGTGGTCGAGCAAAATGAACAGACACAGCAATTCTGCGAAGGCGATTATGGCGCTGTATATACCAATCTTCAGGGCTTCGGGACGTGGATTGAAAGCGTTATCTCGGCCTGTGACGCGCATGCGGATTTGTGCGGGCTGTAAATGCCGTATCGCAGGCTAGACCCGGATCAGATTATCAAAACCACGGCGCGTTTAAGCGACCGTATGGAAGCGCGCTTTGGCGGCCGTGGGCTGACCAGCGTGGCCAAAGAGCTGACCAAATTTGCGCATGAAGAGGTTGGCCTGGCCAAGCGTATCGCGCGCCCGCGCCTCTTGGTGCGAAGCTTGGTGTATCTGTTCATTGCCAGCGGCATTGCCGTGATTGGCTATATCGGGTGGACGGTGAAGCTCGACCTGCGCGCCGATCCGAGCTTGGACATGTTTGAAGGGGTTGAGGCGTTTATCAATCTGTTGCTGTTGCTTGGCGCTGGAATTTGGTTCCTGCTCAATCTCGAAACGCGGATGAAGCGGCACGATGTCCTGGTCCGGATCAATCAATTGCGCTCCATCGCGCATGTCATTGATATGCACCAATTGTCGAAAGACCCGATGTCAGATCTGCATGTCGGCGCGAAAAGCGAATCGCTGCCAGAGAGCGATCTGCATGGCTATGACCTCGTCCGGTATTTGGATTATTGCGCGGATTTGCTGGCGATTACCGGCAAACTCGCATCGATCTATCTCGAATATATCGAAGACCCGGTGGTCATTGCCTCAGTCAATGATTTTGAGAGCCTGACCGGAGAGCTTTCCCGAAAGATTTGGCAGAAAGTCACTGTGCTCGAATTGCAAGGCGGATTTCAAAGCCAGATTGAAGATGCAGACACCCCGCACAAAGCCGATGCTGAGCCCGCTCGTGATCTGCCTGATTTTCTAAAATAGCTTATTCAGCCGCGATCAGCTCGAGCTCATCCGGCTGTTGATCAAGCGAATCTGAAATCATTTCGCCAATCGTGCACCGGCACTTGCCGCAATTGAATTGGCAGCCATGATGCGCCTGCACGGCTTCAGGGGAGCGCGCGCCAGCTTCGACCGCTTCGCGCACGCCTGAGTCATTTATCCGTCTGCAGATGCAAATGATCATGCGAATGATTTGCAACTTCATGGGCGGTTTGTCAAGAACGATTCTCATTTACAGGTTTTTATGACCCGCAAGAAACGGGTGGCGAAGCTGGCGAGAGCTTGGCACAGTGCCATTATGACAACTGTATTGATGCCTTTGAACGAACGCTGCGCCGCTTATGAGCGGATGGCAGATGCTCTTGAACATCTTGGAGAGACTTGGCGCGATTGGCCCAACCTCCAAGCGTGCGCCGACGCTGTTGGCTTATCGGCCAGCCATTTTCAACGTGAGTTTACACGTTGGGCCGGGGTCAGCCCGAAACAGTATCAAGCCAGCCTCGCGCATGCCGAGGCCGGGGATTTGCTGCGCGAAGGCGCGAGCGTCTTAGATACAACGTTTGAGACCGGACTGTCGTCGCCATCGCGCTTGCATGATCTCTTCATTGCGCATGAGGCGCTGTCGCCCGGGGAGGCGAAACGTGGCGGCGAAGCGGCGCGCCTGACAATTGGTAAAGCCGCGACACCGTTCGGGACCGGGGTGTTCTTAAGCTCTCCGCGCGGGCTGTGTGGGCTTGGTTTTGCTGATGATGGCGCCGCGCCGAAAACCGGATTTGAGCATCCGGGTTATAGCGAGGACCAAACTTTTACCGACATGGCGGCGCGCTATCCGAAAGCTGATATTGTTCGCGATGATGGCGATGCGGCGGCTTGGGCAAAGAAAATATTTGGCGATGGCGGCGAGATCCATTTGGCCCTTTATGGCACCCCCTTTCGGCGCCAAGTCTGGCGCGCTCTATTAGAGATTCCGGCCGGTGCAACCTGGACTTATGGCCAAGTGGCGAGCGTCGCTGGTAACTCAAAAGCGGCGCGCGCGGCGGGCAAAGCGATTGGCGCCAATACGATTGCTTGGTTGATTCCATGTCATCGCGCGCTTGCATCTGACGGTAGGTTACATAATTACCATTGGGGGACGGCGCGAAAGCGCGCCATGCTAACCTATGAAACGGTGCACACGGCGATCTAAAGATCCTCTGGTTCACCGAATGGAGTGAACACATGTTCGTCGATAACTTCACGCCTTTCTATTATTTGATGTTTGTTCCGATCGCGCTGTGGGCGGGCTTATTGGCGTGGCGTTGGGTCAAGGCGCCCGAGCTTGGCGAACAAGTCTATGCGTCGAATGTCGAAAAAGGACTGATCAGTGACAAGGTTCCGAAAGATGAATTCGTTCGCAGTTTCGCCAAGGCTGAACGCCCGCGTCTCGGGCTATATCAGTGCGGCGCGGCGCTGTTTGCTTTGCTGATTTTGCCGCTCATTGTGTCGGTCTTTTACGATTCCATGCAGTCGATGAACACCTGGGGCGGCGACAATATTGAAGTCCGATTCCAGAGCCAGAATCTCGGCAACATTCTTGGCGACTTTATCACCATTTTGATTATCATGGCGGTGAATGTCGCGCTGCTGGCGGCGACGACGTATTTCTACTATCGCAACCGGCCGCCATCGCTGCGGTCTGAGATCCGCCGTTTAGAGGAAGAATATAAATGAGCGTCGAATTCCTACATGCCATGGTCCGCGTGACTGACATTGATGCCGCTTTGAAATTCTACGGCGACGGCCTCGGGCTGAAAGAGCTGTTGCGCTATGACAGTGAAGAGGGGCGGTTCACGCTGGTCTTTCTGGCCTCACCTGACGACATTGAGCGCTGCGGCGGTGTACCGGAAGGGACGATGCCGACACAAATGGATATCCCGATGGTCGAACTGACTTATAATTGGGACCCTGAAGACTATTCTGGCGGCCGCAATTTCGGTCATCTGGCGTATAAAGTCGGCAATATCTATGAGGCTTGCGAGCGCTTTCAGGAAATGGGCGTAGAGATCAATCGGCCGCCGCGCGATGGCCGCATGGCCTTTGTCCGTTCGCCGGATGGGATCTCGGTCGAACTGCTGCAAAAAGGTAAGCCGCTCGCACCGGTCGAGCCTTGGGTAAGTATGGAAAATATCGGCGCCTGGTAGAGCGATAGATCCAGCTCCACAACCTATGCGTATAGGTTGTGGAGGGATTGGGAGCCGACCATGACGAAACATATGCCAACCGATTGCGAACGGCCAAGCTTGTGGTCGAGCTTGCGTGAGTTCGGGACGCCGCTGGAATTCCTCAAATTTCCGCTGAAAACGCCGTCTCTTGCCATGGCGCCGCGCGGCGATGGTCGCAAGATCGTATTATTGCCCGGCTTTACCTCGCCGGAAATGGCGCTGCTGCCGCTGGCCACCTATTTGAAATTCCTCGGCTATGATGCCTCGACATGGGGGCTTGGGATTAATGGCGGCGATGTCGACGGGCTGACCGCGCAGTTCGGGCCCAAGATTGAAGCTATGGCAGAGGCTTCCAACTCACAAATTACCCTGATCGGCTGGAGCCTTGGCGGTGTCATCGCCCGCGAGACGGCGCGCCTCTATAGCGACTCTGTGCGCGAAGTGATCACTATGGGCACGCCTCTGATTGGTGGCCCGAAATATACCTCGGTGGGCGCGCTTTATGCCTGGAAAGAGGGCATGGATATGGATGCGTTTGAGCGCGAAGTGCATGAGCGCAATTCTATTGGACTATCGCAGCCCCTGACAGTGATTTACAGCAAATCAGATGGCGTGGTCGGCTGGCAAGCGGCGCGCGACACGTACAATGCGCAAGCCCGCAATGTCGAGGTGCGCAGCACCCATATGGCCCTCGGCGCCAATGCGACGGTCTGGGAAATCATTGCTAAAACTTTGGCGGCCGGCGCCTAACCACTAAAGCGCGTGGACGTCGCAGCCACGGGCTTCCAAGATCGGTTTCATCTCCCAATAGGCGCGTGGCGTCCGGTAAAGCGGGATCCGCGGATGGAGATGGTGGATGATGTGATATTGCATGCCGAGCGAGCCAAAATTGCCGAGAATAGAGCGGAAGCTGCGTGTATCACGATAGCGCCCGGTCTGATGGCCTGGATGATGCGGCGCCCAACTGAGATAATATTGGATATAAGTCAGCGCGATATGGCGTGGCAGCCACCACAGCAGCGCGGCCTCTATCGCATAGCCTGACCAGGCGAGGGCAAACAAAATCCCATAATGGAGAATTTGATAGACGATGCCATCGAGCAAGACGTCGAGCCGTTCTTTACGCTGCAAGGTTTCGCCATAGGCATTAAACCCGCCATTGGCCCGGGGTTGGCGATTGAGCAGGCTTTTCCAAATCGCTTGCATGGGACCATCCGCGTGGGACGAATAATCAGGATCTAGGGCAGGGTCATTGGCGTGTTTATGATGATCCATATGCGTCACCTTGGCGACGCGGTAGGGCAGCACCAAAGGAATGGTTGAAAGATGCCCGACCAATTGATTGAGCCAGCGCAGCTTGGAGCCGGGCTTGGCGATAATGTCATGCTGAGCTTCATGGCTCGGCAAGTAAGACAAAGTCACGTTGACAGTGGCAATAATGAAGCCAAGCCAGAGCGGGATAATACCCATGAAGACCAGCGGCCACAGCGCCAGCCACACGGCCAGATTGGTAAAGGCCCATATCACGGCAAAGTAAGGAAACTTATCGAGATGCCGCGATGCAATCTCGCGCTCCATGCGGACTAGTTCGGCGTCTGATAATAGGCTGAGATCTTGGCTCGGGCTCATATCCAGCGTCCTCGTATCTGGGCGATCAAGCCAAACACCCCGCCGACCAAAAGCCCGGCCATCAGGGGCGACAGGCCAAAGGGCGGCGTCCACGCCATAGCTTTAATGATTTGCGCGGTCAGCGGCGTCAGAAAGCCAAATGCGAAGAGCAGAGGGCCGACATAGAAGATCGCTTTGATGACTTGAACCATGCTCCGTCATCTCAAAAAATGACGCCTGCGTCAACTTTTAATCTAGACCGGCTTGGTCGTGCGCTGGAACAGGGCCAGAAAGCCGCTGATGCGTCGCAAGAGATTAGCGATCGGCGCCGTGCGCTCGATCAGGTCTGCGCGGTAAGGGCGATCATAAGGTGTGATAGCGAACTGACGGCGAATATCGTCTGAAGATTTATGCCAAACCTGTTCCCAAGGAATCAGCATCATTGGATAGGTCTCGCGCCCATGCGCCCAAGAGGTGGTGACCGTATCCATTAGGACTTTATAGCCTGATGCCGGCGATAGAGCGCCGACCGCCGCAACAATGGCCAGGAACTGCGCGGAATAATTGTGCCCGAATTGCGCCATCTGAAATGCCGACAAGGCAATTTCGTGCAGCGCGGTCGTCTCATAGCCGGCCACGATATGCCACAAATCGTGTGCCTGAAGGATCCGCGTGTTGAGATAATCAAGCGGTTTTGGAAGCGCCGCCAAGCCGATTTCACCGCGGTCTAAAACTTCGAGGTCAAATTTATTATCGACAATGAGGCGATGGAAATCGGCGCCGACGGAGCCCTTCGGTTGCTCTGCCAGGATGTCGAGGTCGATTTTCTCGGGCCATGCGCCATTGGAAGCCTCAGTTACGCCAGGATAGGTATGCGACATGGCGGCGACGCGATTGACGAACGCCTCCGGCATTTCGCCGCCTAAGGCAGCAGTTCTTTCAGTAATCGCGAGTGCGTCCAATTTGCCATTGGCGGCATCTGTGACCGTGCTCCAAAATTGCTCCCAAAGGGCGTCCGGCGCTGTTTCTTGCGGTGCGTTCAGAGACGGTATCGGCTGCGCTTCCAGACCGCGCCCGAGCCAAGCCTCCGAGACCATATCATATGTCTCACCAACGCGATCAGGCGCCAGGAAAGCGGCATGGGCAAGCTTTGCGGCGAGTTTAATCCGATCTTTGGATGAGGCTTTTTTGCCGCTTGCTTTAAGCGACTGCACGAGATGTTTGAGCTCTGTGAGATCAATCGGCTGATCGACACGCTCTTTAAACGCGGCTTCAATCTCTAACCTATGCATTTGCTCCTCCACGCTCATGATAATAGCGCAAATTCGCTGCGGGCGTAGGGCTTATTTTTGAAAGGCGATCGTCACTTCGCCAATGCGAATGCCGAAGCGGGTGACATAAGCGCGATTGAGCAGGACGCCGTCTTCGAGCAAATACATCCAATCGTCAAAGCCGACATTCCAAACGCTGTCGCCAACTTTCAGATCGACTTTATACTTCCAATTAAAGGCATTGCCGCTGACCGAACCGGTCGCAATTCCCGGTACGTCGCCGGCGGTGCCGCGATATTCGCCATTGCCGAGAATGTCGATCGTCCAGATCCGTGTCTCACGTTCGCCGTCATTATAGATGAAGCGTTCATCTAAAGTCAGAACGTCGTCTTCTACGGTTCCGGTAATGTCGACTTTGAAGCTGCGGCGGACTTTGCCGAACCGGTCTTCGAAGACGCCATAAGCGGTCGTCTCGCCGCTAAAATATTCTTCGAGCACGAGCGGGCGAGGGGCGTCGGCATAGTCTTGCAAGTCAGGTCCAGCGACGCAGCCTGTGGTCAAGGCGGCGCTCGTCGCAACGGCGAGGGTCGGGGCAAAAAGGTCTGAGAGGCGCATAAAGGGGAACTTTCTTATTTACCCCGTTTACGCGCCAAACTCAGGAATGGTTCACTTGGCGAAGGCGCTAGTAAAGCGTTGCCAGCGCTTTGCCGTCATAGTCGGCCAAGTCCTCGGTGCGGCCTTCTTTGATCTTTTGAGCCCAGAATGGGTCTTGCAGCAAAGCGCGGCCAACGGCGACGAGGTCAAACTCGCCTTTGTCCAAGCGCTCAATCACATCGGCAATCGGGCGGGTCTTGGAGTCTTGGCCAGCAAACGCGCCGGTAAAGTCTGACGATAGGCCCACAGACCCGACTGTGATCGAGGTCAGGCCGGTCATTTTCTTACACCATCCGGCGAGGTTCAAACCATTGTCGCCATCGACTTCAGGGAATTCTGCCTCCCACCAGCGCCTCTGGCTGGCGTGCAGGGCGTCGACACCTGCATCGGCAAAGACTTGCAAAAAGCCCTCAAGCTCTTGCGGGCTTTCGGCGAGGCGGGCGGTATATTCTTGCTGCTTCCACTGAGAAAAGCGCAGAATGATCGGCATGTCGCCGACCTGTTTGCGGCATTCGCGAATGATGTCGCCGGCGAACGTGGCGCGGTCGACCAAGTCGCCGCCATATTTGTCCTCGCGCGTGTTCATCACATTCCAGAAGAATTCGTCGATGAGATAGCCATGCGCGCCGTGAATTTCGATTGCGTCAAAGCCAAGCCGTTTGGCTTCGCCGGCGGCATTGGCATAGGCCATGACCATGTCGTCGACCTCTTTGTCGCTTGGCTCAGGCTGAACTTGCTTGCCTTTATGGGTGCGACCAGACGGGCTGTCCGAGACCGCTTCAGGATCTGGGCCGGTGCCAGGCTTGCGCATCATGCCAACATGCCAAAGCTGCGGCGCGATTTTTCCTGGAGTTTTGTGGACCGCGTCGACGACGTTTGACCAACCGTTGAGGGCATCCTGTTTATGGAAGTTCGGTACGCGTGGGTCATTCGAGGCGCCGCCGCGATCGATCGTTGTTCCCTCGGTAATGATCAGGCCGACATCGGCGCCGCCGCGGCGGCCATAATATTCAGCGACGTTCTCGCCCGGGACGCCGTTCGGAGAGAAAGACCTCGTCATCGGCGCCATAACTACGCGGCTGGGGAGTGTCAGGCTGCCCAATTTATACGGCTCAAAAAGTGGCGATGTGCTCGACATGTGGAGATCCTTTTTAGTCTGCATGTGTATCTGCGAATTCGCGACCGCGCTCGCAAGGCTCACCCAGCGGCAAGATTTCGCCCTTTAATTTTCCTATTACATTCAGAGACCGTTCAGGCATTTGGGCGTTAGATCACGCTCAAGCTGTAGGGAATAAAGCGATGAAGAAGACCCTTATTGCAAGCACACTGGCTCTGACCGGCGCGGCAGCCTGTACGACGCCAGGGATCAGTTATGAAGCCCGGTTGATGCCAGAGAGCCTCGCCGCGGCGGAGACCCGCACAGTGCAAGTCGATCGCTTTCGTGGCCCGGGTGGGCGCTGGTATGCGCGCCAGTTTGAGACGATGATTGCCAATACAGTCTTCGATGGCGCGGCATGGTTCACGCTGGCAGATTTCGAATATGGCGTTCCCGGCGACACGCCGGCCGGGACTTATACCGGTCATGTCGACGTCGACAGTTATGACTGGAGCGAGTATCACCGCACGACCAGCAAATGTATTGAATGGGACGGCTTGTTCGATTGCGAAACCCGCGTTGATGTCGAAGAGCTTTGCGTCGAAGAGCGCGTCTCGGTCAGCGCGCACCCGCGTTTGGTTGATGCGGATACCGGAGAAACCGTCTTTTCTGGCGCCTATGGCGGCACAGCAAGTCATGAAAACTGTTTTGAAACGGGTGTTTATGATGGAGAATTCAATAAGGGGTTGAAAAAGAAGCGGCGTCACCACGGCCTGTCAGGCTATCATTCGCTGGGCTTTGTCGGCGCCGATGCGCCTGCCGATTTGGTCCGGGATGCCTTGTTCCAGACGCTATCGCCGATCCGCCGAGACATCGCCCCGCGCAATGCCACGGTGAAAGCGACTTTTATTACCGAAGCGCTTGATCCAGTCGCCCGCGCCGATCCGCGCTTTGAACAGGCTTTGGATATGTCATCGCGCAGACCGTTTGAATCATGTGCACTGTGGACAGGACTCGCGGAGGAATATCCAGAAGCCCCTGCGGTGATCCACAATCTCGGCGCCTGCGCCGAAGCGACATCCGATTTCCAAGCGGCCCAAGGTCATTATGCCAAAGCGGCGGAGCTATCGGTGCGGTTTAGCGCAGACGGTGTAACGGCGGGCGGAGCCTTTTTGAAAGCCCTGCGCAAATTGTCGAACCAACGCTCAGATCTTGAGGTTTTGAATGAGTTGACGGCGCCGTGGATGCCTGAGGAAGACACGTCCACACCGGCAGTTCCAGACGCTTAAAAACCGAATACCGCCATGCCCGCGGCAGCAGCGGCGACGACGGAAAAGACCAGCGTCATACTCACCGCGAGAACACGCTGTGTCTTACCGCCGCTCTCTTTGGCGCTATCGCCTTTGGGCAACGTGAAGCGATTGGTGAAAAAGCCAAACGCCGCCAGCAAGGATGTGATGCCAGCGACCAGAGCCCCGCCGAGAATGGCGAGGGCGGCGGCGACGAGCAGCAGCACAGCGATGGGGTCAGAGGCTGAGCGCAGCAATTCGCGCACATGCTCTTCGGCGTCATCGTCTTTCAGATGATCATAAGACGTGTTCGGCGCGACAATCGCGGCGATCCAAGCCGCGCCAACCGCCAGACCGAGCAATAAGATGGCGCCGCTTTGTCCAAAATCACGAATGGCATTCAACATGGGCGTCTCCTCTAAGGCTTCTGGATATGGGTATTTGCGGTCCTTGTGTAGGCGCGCCCGCAGTTCGAGCAATGACAGGGAATTCAATCACCTATCAAGCGTGAGGCCTTGCCAGGTCGACCCACTTATGTGTCTTGGGCCTATGGTGGGTGAACGTAAATTCTTCGATGAAATGCATGGCTTTGGCGACGAAATTCGCGGACCGTATCAAGTCTATCACAGCCTGCTCACGGATATGGATCAGACGCGGTTGCAGCGCAAAGCTGTGAAAGCGGAAGACTTCTTCCGCCGCACCGGCATCACGTTTAATGTCTACGGCGACGCTGAAGCCGAAGAGCGATTGATCCCGTTTGATTTGCTGCCGCGGATTATCAGCGCCAAAGAGTGGCGCACGCTGACGCGCGGAATTGAGCAGCGCATCAAGGCGCTAAACGCGTTTCTGCACGACATTTATCACCGCCAAGAGATTTTGCGGGCCGGGCGTATTCCGGCGCATTTGATCACTCAGAATGAGGCTTTCCTGCCGCAAATGGTTGGGGTCAATCCGCCCGGCGGAATTTACACCCACATTGTCGGCACCGATTTGGTGCGGACCGGGCCGGATGAATTCTACGTCCTTGAGGACAATGCACGGACGCCGTCTGGGGTCTCCTACATGCTCGAAAACCGGGAAACGATGCTGAAAATGTTCCCAGAGCTGTTTTCCAATGTCGGCGTCGAATCGATCAGCGATTATCCGTCCATGCTGCGCCGGGCGCTCGCGGCTTCGCCGCCGCCGGCCTGCTCGGGCAAGCCGACCATCGCGGTCCTAACCCCCGGCATTCACAATTCAGCTTATTATGAGCATGCCTTCCTGGCCGACCAAATGGGTGTGGAGCTGGTTGAGGGGCAAGATCTGAAAGTCGTCGATGGCCGCATCGCGATGCGCACGACGTGCGGCTATGAGCCGATTGATATTCTCTATCGCCGTGTCGATGATGAGTTCTTGGACCCGCTCAATTTCAACCCGGATTCTTTGCTCGGGGTGCCGGGCATTTTTGACATTTACCGCGCCGGCGGGATCACGCTGGCCAACGCGCCAGGTACCGGCATCTCAGACGATAAAGCGCTTTATTCCTACATGCCGGAGATTATTGAGTTTTACACCGGCCAGGAACCGCTGCTGAAGAATGTTGAAACCTGGCGCTGTTCTGAGCCTCAGTCTCTCTCCTATGTGCTCGATAATTTGGCCGACTTAGTGGTCAAAGAAGTCCATGGCTCAGGCGGGTATGGCATGTTGGTCGGGCCGGCCGCGAATAAGTCCGAGATTGAAGCTTTCCGGGCCAAGCTGAAAGCCAATCCCGGCAATTATATCGCCCAGCCGACCCTGTCGCTGTCGACAGTGCCGATCTTGACTGAAGCAGGGCTAGCGCCGCGCCATGTTGATTTACGCCCGTTCGTTTTGGTCTCTCCGCATTCGATTGATGTCGTGCCCGGCGGCCTGACAAGGGTGGCGATGCGGGCCGGGTCATTGGTGGTCAATTCTAGCCAAGGCGGCGGCACCAAAGACACATGGGTGCTCGCTGATGAGTAAAATGCTCGGCCGGACGGCCTCCGGTCTGTTTTGGATGATGCGCTATCTGGAGCGGTTTGAGAATACCGCCCGCCTCATTGATGCTGGCTTCCGTATGTCGCTGACGCGGGCCCGAACCGCGCGAAGCGAATGGGAGTCGGTGCTCACCACGGCCGGCACGCGCGACCTCTATCTCGAGACGCATGACCGCTTCAATACTGGCAATGCGGTCGAGTTTTCGATCATCGATCGCAACAATCCGAGCAGCCTGTTCAACTCGATTGCGGCGGCGCGCGAAAATGCGCGCATGACCCGGACGGCGCTGACCCGCGATGTTTGGGAAGCCATCAATGAGACTTGGCTGCACTGCAAACGCGACTTTGAGAGTGACAGCCATAAGAGCGATTTACCCGATCTGCTGTCGCGTGTTCGTCAACAAGCGGCCCTGGTGCGCGGGACGATTAATGGCACCATGCTGCGCAATGAGATTTTCCGCTTTGTGAAACTCGGCAGCTTGATTGAGCGGGCTGATAATACAGCGCGCATTCTCGACACAAAATATTATGTGCTGCTGCCATCAAGCGCCTCTGTGGGGTCGTCGCTGGACCGCGTCCAATGGGAAATGATCCTACGGTCGGCCTCAGCTGAGCGATCTTTCCATTGGCTCTATGGCGGTGAGATGAGCCCGGCGGCGATTGTCGAGTTTCTGATCCATGATGTCCGACTGCCGCGCTCCATCGCTTATTGCTATGATGAGATTATCGAGATGCTGACTGGCCTCGAGCAAGAATATGGCCGCCGGACCAAAGCTCATGATCTCGCCGCCAGTCATGAGGCGCATATCACGCACTCGACCAGTGATGCGATTATCGGCTCGGGTCTGCACGAATTCTTGATCGATTTCATTGCCCGAAACGCCGCGCTGTCACGCCAAATCGAGACTGATTATAGGTTTGCCGAATAAGATGCGGCTGGCCATCAATCATACGACCAGTTTCGAATATGATGTGGCGCCGTCTTATGGTCTGCTGCAAGTTCGGATGGTGCCGCAAGGCGGTGCAAGTCAGAAAATTATCGCTTGGGACATGGCGCTGAAAGGTGCGCGCCAGCAGGCGAACTTTCTCGACCAACATGGCAACCGCGTCGATTTGATCGAACTCCTTCCAGACCAAAGCCAGGTTGAAATTACCGTCTCGGGGCAGGTCGAAACGCTGTCTGATGACGGCATTCTCGGGCGCCATTTCCAATCGATGCCGCTTTGGTTCTACGAGCGCCAAACCGCGCTTACGGCCCCGAGCGATGGGATTATCGCGCTCGCGGCGCCTTTGCGCGGCAGTGAAGCGCCAAGGCTCACTGATTTGCACGCGCTGAGCTTCGCCATTCGTGATCAGGTCGCTTATACGACGGGCGCCACGGGCGTGACCACAACCGCGGCCGAAGCGTTGATCGCGGCGCAAGGGGTGTGTCAGGATCATGCCCATATTTTTCTCAGCGCCGTACGGACGCTTGGCCTGCCGGCGCGCTATGTTAGCGGCTATTTGATGATGGATGATCGGACTGACCAAGATGCCAGTCACGCCTGGGCCGAAGTGCATTTAGACGGGCTCGGCTGGGTTGGCTTTGATGTCTCCAATGGGATCAGCCCAGACCGCCGCTATGTCCGCATTGCTCAAGGATTAGACTATGCTGATGTCGCGCCGTCAAAAGGGGTGACCTTAGGGGCAGAGCGGGAAAATTTGATTGTCTCGATCCAAGTCCAGCAATAGATCTGCTTGATTCTTGCATCGGAACTGCCCTCTATGACTTATTGCGCCGCGCTTAAAATGAATGACCATCTGATTTTCATGTCAGACACACGGACCAATGCCGGCGTCGATAATATCTCAAAGTTCCGCAAAATGTTCACGTGGTCAGTGCCAGGCGAGCGGGTGATCACTTTGATGACCGCCGGCAATCTCGCCACCACACAAGCGGTGGTCAGCTTGCTGGATGAGCGCTCAAAAGCCCCGGCCGAACGCGACCCAACTTTGATGCAAGTGCCGACCCTGTTTCAAGCCGCGCGTTTGATCGGCAATACGCTGAATGAAGTCGTCAATTCACATGCCGAGGACGGTCAGCAAGCTGAAGCAAGTTTTGGCGCAACCTTGATTATGGGCGGACAAATCGCCGGCATGGAGCCGCGCTTATTCATGATTTATCCAGAAGGGAATTTTGTCGAGGCGAGTGCTGAGACACCGTTCTTCCAAATCGGTGAAACCAAATATGGGCGTCCAATCATTCTGCGGGCGTTTGATCCAGCGATGCGGGTTGAGCAAGCGCTGAGGCTCTTGTGCGTCTCATTTGACTCAACTCTGCGCGCCAATCTCTCGGTCGGCATGCCGCTTGATGTGCATATCTATAATGGCGATGCTTTGGTCGAAGGCGATCAGTTTCGCATTGAAGAGACGGACGACGCGTTTAAAAGCATTTCCGAAGGCTGGAGTTTAGCCTTGAAAACCGCTTTGGATGGATTGCCGGAATTCAGCGTTCCAAAGGATTAGCGCCGCCTAAACCGCCTCGCACAAATTTGAAAAATTCTATTCAGGGTAGTATTTTATTCACTCTGTTGGCGCAAATTGGGGCGCGTAGAGTTTTTTCCAGATTAAGCGTTCAGGGGATTGGACGAATGAAAGCTTACCAGAAGCTTGGCATTAGCTTTTTAGTGGCCTTATGCGCGTGGCAATATGCCGTTGCATTCGGAGAAGTGTTTGAATCAAATAAAGATTATCTCTGTTTGACGGAAGAGGCTTTGTTCGCCTCACCGAAAATTTCGCAGCATGGCGAATGGACCGATCCGCCGAGCCGGTTCCAGATCCAAATCAAGGCCTGTGAGACGTTTTGCTTGCCGCAACGCAGCAAAGATCGTCCGCTAAGTTTACTTTTGCAGGAGCCAGAAACCGATTGGCCGCAAAAGTTTGACGGCTATCGCGGCCGCGCTGACTATCATTCTATCGAGGGTGGTTCGGTGGTTTTGAGCGGCAATGACTTGTCCTTGACCCGGACACTGGTTGGATCTTTGCCTGGCGCAGAACAGCATGTGTCGCTGGTCTTGAATGCGCGGTGCCATCCGATTGATTGATCACCGCCGCTAGTGCTACACAGCTAAAGAATCAAAAGAGCGATCGCCAAGCAAAGCGGGCCAGAAGGCCGGGCAGTTTGGCGATTGAAATGAGGGACAGATGCGGCGCGCTATCATCGCTGGACTCGCTTGGGTCACATTGACCGCTTGCGTCATGACGCCGGAGCAGCTGGCTGAAACCGAAATTCTGGACACTTGGGACCAGTTTGAAACCTTTTATAATGCCGGCGATATTGAGGGCGTGAAAAGTCTGCTCTTTATCGAGGGTTTAGACGCGGATGCCCAAGCCCAAGTTGAAGCCGAAACGGCTGCGATGGCGGGCGCAAATGCGTGGATGATGTCGCCAAATGTCGGCGTCTCGCTCGATGCGGATGTCAGTGTCCGATCGATTGAAGGGGATGAGGCCATTTTAGATGGCACGCTCAAACACCCGAGTGGTCAGTCAATCTTTTTCAGCATGGTGCTGAACCGCATCGACGGCAAATGGTTGCTCGCACCTGCGGGAATGGCGCCGGCTGGCTGATGGCGTGCGCCGCCGCTCCAAAAATAGGAGCGACGCGCAATCTCAGCCAGAGACAGATGAAACTTCTAAAGTCAGGTGACTTTAGGTGCTCGGATTGGCGAAACGCCCCCAGCCAGAATGGTCCATCTCTTTGCCAGTTTTGGCCTGATAGACATGGCCCCAGCCATGTTCTTCAGCGACATTGCAATAGAAAGTCGAAAATTCAGGGCAGGTCGGCAAAATCATCACGATTGAGCCGTCTGACATCGTCTTCACGCATTCGGCAACAAACATGTCGAGGAAGTTGCCATAAAGATTGCACTTCGGGCCGACTTCATGTCCCGGGACGTGAGACACAGCAACGTTTTCACGCAGCCATTCTTTGTCTTCAATAAAGTGTTGTGGCGGATAAAGGTGTCCGCCCATGGCGCCTGACAGCATCATGTCCGCTTCTCGGGCAATTGGGATGGCGGTGACGCACGCGCTCAGCGATACGACGGCCGCCATGGCGAGGCCTTGTAGGATTGGTTTGGTCATCTGCAACTCCAGCTTCTCTAGGTTGAGTGGTCCATATATCACGCAGAAGTTGTGTATTCGCGCATCTGCCCTCGCAAGTTTGGTTAAGAGCGTTAACCAAACCGTAGGGGTGTGAAATGGACCTCGAAGGCCGTTGGGCCGGTCTCAGCGATACGTTCTGCATCGCATGGGGGGGCGCGTAGAGCTTTGGGCGGGGTGTTCGGTCAAACTGCGCCACGCGCATAGATGCGACGCAGTCATTATGGACGTGAGGCCCGGCCTGATTGTCCGCGCCGATAAGTTTGCGACCGCACAGGGTCATGGCAACCGCCTTTGAAATCACTCTACATGCGGCGAATAGAATGACAGCCAGAGGCGTACATGTCGTCGCCTGGGCTTCTCGTTCCGGTATCGAAATGATTAAGGCGGCTGCTATCCCGTCGAGGGCGGAGCGGCACAAATCACAGTCATTTGAACGCCGCTTCATCTATCGTTCATGGTGATTCCGCATGAGATGGGTGAGACGGTTTTGTGAATGTGACGAAAGAAAACACAGTGTCGGCGTGATTTAATCAGAGTCTTTTACCAATTCTGAGGAGAATCGTGACACAAATGCAACCAGGGAGCGAAAATTAGTGCTGAAATGGGCCAAAAACATACTTGGATTTAAATCCACCGCGGCGTTCATCGCGCCGGTTGAGTATGCCCAGTCTGCAGCTCCTGAAGCCGCCAATACAAGTGTCCAAATGAATGTCCAGGAGCCGACCTTTGACGATTATCAAAGAGCGCAGCCCGGAGTGACCCCAGATTGGTGCCGCGCGGCCTTTAGATTTGAGCGCCAGCGGAGAAAGTCAGAAACAACCGATTGGGGCTTTGTCACACCGGTTTGGATCCTGATGGGGTTGGTTTGTGTAATTGCGCAAGTTGCACTAGCCCAGTGGGCTTTTGGCGCCTTTGTTTAGGCGATAACCGTTTAAGACAAGCAGACTTTCCGAAACGCTTCGCCAGTCGCCGTGAGCGATAAAACCCGTTTTTCCAGGCTAGAATTTCGCCGCACGGCACTGGCTTCCATCAACCGTTGGCAAAAGTCTTGGCGCAGCAGGCTAGAGTAAGGACGCGCATCACGAATTTTGACGTCCTTCGGTTCATGTAAGAGTTGCAGCCTGATTAGATTATCAATGTAAAGCGGCATTCGAGACTTGGACTTGCACAACCGTGCGAGCGCGCCAGGCACGATGTTGCGATGGATTACTTCAACATAGTCGCCGCCATTCATCAGCCAAAGGTGCGCCATCGGCAATAAGCGCCCTTCTCCCGGAAAGGCGCCCAGAATGGCGATCTCGTCTGTCGTCAGCTGCCCGAGAAGGTTTAAGAAAGCCGGATGCGCTTGATCGGCATTTTCTTGGTCCATTGTGCTGGCAATGAGGCCGGCGATCTCGCGCCGGAGCGGCGAATAGCGCATCGCCTCAATCGCTGGAATGGTGATTTCCATGCTCGGCGTACAGACCCGGTGTTTCGGCACCTCGCGTCGCTCCAAAATCTCTTCTACGGCGGCGACTGTAAAAGACTGAACCTTTGACATATCCCAAATTTGGTCCGAGACATCGTTTAGCGCGATAGGTAGGTCTGCCTGTTTCTTGCGCGGAGCACGGCGCGGCGCCGACTGTAACGGTTGCGCCCGTTGGCGACCCGGTCTCGTGCGCGGTTTCGGCTCCTCATAATCCATATCTGTGCCGCCCTTACGTCCCCACGAGCAAGTCTGTTTTGCGCACTTTCTTTATAAAAGTCAGCGCACAAGCCTATACACCATTCATTATAGTGCTAAGCCAGGTCTAGGGGCTAGATTTGCGTTTGTCACGGACTGGTTGAGCGAGACTATAAAAAATGCGTTGCTCTGACTGCTTTGCAGAAATGAAAATGGGACCGACGGGGCCCTATTGCGAAGCCTGCGGCACAGAGCTTCAAGCCTTGGGCGAAGACGGCGATGTTGTCATGCCGCCAGTCCAAAAGCGTCGCCCGATTTGGTTCAAGCTTTTTGGTGCGACTTTCGTCCTGGCACTGCTTGGCGGGGCAGGGGTCTACGCCGCCGACCGCTATGGTTTGAAGATGCCGGACTTCGATTTCGTCTCTGCGAGCGATGCGCCAGCGGAGCCGACGTCGCAGCTCTTGGTGGCCGACCCTTTATCCCTGGTGCAGCGCGTGACATTGATCGATGCTGGCGCTGAAACCCTCACCCTCATTGCCGCGCAAGGCTGTCAGCGAGTTGCGCAAACCCCTGCTGAAATCGCCTGGGTCACGCCGCGCGGAGACCGTCTTTTCAGCCTATCGCCGCTATTGCCTGACAATTGGCAGGTGCAAGAGGTATGCCCAACACGCACAAATGGCGCAATTGCCAGCGCGGTGCTCTCCGACGGTCTTGCGATTAGCGAAATTAGCGCGAATGGATCGATTAGCTGGACACGAATTCTGCCGGTTGAGGCTGTCGATGCAATGACGCTATCAACCAAGATCATTGATGAGCAAGTCTTAGTGATTTCGCCGACCCCGCAGAAAACCCTGCATTTGCTGACCGCTTATGGCTTAGACAGTGTCCTGCTTTGGCAGCGTCTCTTGCCGGAGGTCCGCGCCGAAACATCTCCAATCCTTGCGTCTAGCCCGCTCGGCGATATTCTAATTGTCTACAATGTTGAGACTGACGCTGGCACTTACGCCGTGCGGGTCACGGCCTTAACGCCGCAAAACACCGTTACTTATAGCGTAGACCTGGAAGACCGAACGCTACCCGCGACGGCGGTGACCAGCGATGATCTTGGCCGTGTACTTGTGCTTGAAGGTCGCTCCGGTATTGCGGTTCAGCTGCTCTCTGCCTCGGGCGCGCCGGTTTGGCGACGATGGATTGATCCGCAAGCACGGCCCATCGGGGCCATCTTCGACGGCGATCAATTCTTAGTCGTCGGCCATAAAGCTGGCGCGCTGATGCTTTGGGGCGTACGAGAAAATGGAACACGTTCGCGCGTGATCGAACTTCCCCTCGACGTGGATCTCACACGCGGCGTCTTGCAGAGTTTGAATGACGTGCAAGCGAGCCTTGAGGTCATGGACGCTGACGGGGGCGAGCACCGCTTGATCCTAAACTTGGTTCGCTTGTCCGAAGCTTTAGTCTATGACGGAACGGACAGTGACGTGCGTCCGCCAAGCCCGCGTGAAGTGGGGGATGTAGCCTTAGAACTGCCCGCTACAGATCCATCAGTTTCGGCGCAAGTGAACATTGACGCGCCAATGATGGAGACAGAGGCGCCGCCCGAAACCCCAATGCCGGATCCAGCCTCGCGAGCTGCTATTGAAGTGACGCCGCCTGTCGCGGAGATTGCTGAACAAGCGCAACTGGATAATCAGGCAAATGAGCCCGAGAGCGCCGCCGCTGAAATGCCGACACCAGATCGCGGCCTATCGCCCGAGCCGGCACCGGCCGAGCCTGCTGAAGTCCAATGCTTGTTCGCCTGCGCCGCCAATGGAAACGCTGCCGCGACGTATCCCATCATGCAAACGGTTCCGTTGTTTGAAGGTGAGGCCGTGACAGATGTCCCAGAGCGGCTGACCGAAACACATGCCGGTCTCTGTCAACTAAGCGGAGGTCAACCAGTAGTGGAATCTTTGCCCGACTGCACTGCTCGATAGTTGAGCAAGCTGGACAGATTTTCGGCAACAGCCTACGCATTATGAAGAGTTTGCGACCAAAATTGTTTTCGGTTGACCTCAAAAATCAAGACGTTACGCGTCTGAAGTGAACGCTCTTGGTGAAAGGCTCCGCCTTCACCCTGAGTGCGGCAGCAATGGGCAAAGAGACATTTTGAGCTCCATGGCGGCCAATAAATGGGTGTGGAAGAGTAGAGTGCCTTCAAGTGAAAAATTGGGATCAGACTCCCGCGATGTGACCGTTCACATGGCGACTGGAAAACTCTGCCGGTCTTTGATGATACTTTGGCTTAAGACTAACTCGGTAAAATGCGCAAATGCATCTAACTAATCGTGTTCTCGTCACCGGCGGCGCAGGCTTCATTGGCAGCCATATTTGCGAACGCCTTATCGACAAGGGCTATGAAGTCCTTTGCGTCGATAACTTTTTTACCGGCGCCCGCGGAAATGTCACGCATTTGCTGGACGTCAAGGCGTTTGAGCTGCTTCGCCATGACGTCACGTTCCCGCTCTTTGTCGAAGTTGACCAAATCTACAATATGGCCTGCCCGGCGAGCCCGGTTCACTATCAATTCGATCCCGTGCAGACGACCAAAACTTCCGTGCACGGCGCGATCAATATGCTGGGATTGGCAAAGCGCGTGAAAGCCCGCATCCTCCAGGCCTCGACCTCAGAAGTGTATGGCGACCCGGCGGTTCACCCTCAGGAAGAGAGTTATTGGGGCAATGTGAACCCCATCGGCCCGCGCTCTTGTTATGATGAGGGCAAACGCTGCGCCGAAACGTTGTTCTTTGATTATCATCGCCAGCATGATCTCGACATTAAAGTTGCCCGTATCTTCAATACGTATGGCCCGCGTATGCATCCAAATGATGGCCGCGTGGTGTCGAACTTCATTATGCAAGCTCTGCGCGGCGAAGACATCACGCTCTATGGTGACGGCGAGCAGACGCGAAGCTTTTGCTATGTTGATGATCTCGTCGAAGGCCTCATTCGCCTGATGGAAAGCCCAGACGGGGTCACCGGCCCGATCAATCTCGGCAATCCCGGCGAGTTCACAATTAAAGAGCTTGCCGAACAGGTCATTGATTTGACGGGTTCGAGTTCGAAAATGGTCCACCAGCCGTTGCCGCAGGACGATCCAAAGCAAAGACAACCCAATATCACCCGCGCCAAAGACAGCTTGGATTGGCAGCCTGAAATTGCGCTACGCGCAGGGCTGACCAAAACCATCGCTTATTTTGACGGCCTTCTTAAAAAGATGAGCTAACGCGCCTCGCGACGCTCAATCGGAATTTAGAACAGATGAAACGCGCCCTTATCACCGGAACAACAGGCCAAGACGGCTCTTATCTCGCAGAGCTTCTCCTGGAAAAAGGCTACGAAGTGCACGGACTAAAGCGCCGGGCTTCGTCCTTTAACACCCAGCGGATCGACCACATCTATGAAGATCCGCACACTGATAATCGCCGGTTTAAGCTCCATTATGGCGACCTCACGGATACCTCCAACCTCACCCGCTTGATCCAAGAGGTTCAACCCGACGAAGTCTACAATCTCGGCGCCCAAAGCCACGTCGCCGTCAGTTTCGAAGCGCCCGAATACACCGCCGATGTCGACGCGCTCGGCACGCTGCGCCTGCTTGAAGCCATTCGTTTTCTGGGGCTCGAAAAGAAGACCCGTTTCTACCAAGCCTCGACTTCTGAGCTTTACGGTCTCGTCCAAGAAACGCCGCAGCGTGAGACCACGCCCTTCTATCCGCGGTCGCCTTATGGTGTGGCCAAGCTCTACGCCTATTGGATCACGGTGAACTATCGCGAGAGCTATGGCATGTATGCTTGCAATGGCATCCTCTTCAATCATGAAAGCCCGCGCCGTGGTGAGACTTTTGTGACCCGCAAAATCACCCGCGCGCTCGCCAATATCGCCCAAGGGCTTGAGCCATGCCTCTATCTCGGCAACATGGACGCGCTGCGCGATTGGGGACATGCGAAAGACTATGTCCGCATGCAATGGATGATGCTGCAGCAAGACCAAGCCGAGGATTTTGTCATCGCCACGGGCAAGCAAATCTCGGTCCGCGAGTTTGTCGCGATGAGCGCGAGAGAGCTGGGGATCACGCTCAAGTTTGAAGGCGAAGGCGAGGGCGAGTATGCCGTTGTCGAAGCGATCACCTCTGACAAAGCCCCAGCCGTTTCGGTTGGCGACAAGATTGTGGCCGTCGACCCCCGCTATTTCCGCCCCGCTGAAGTTGAGACCCTGCTCGGGGATCCGGCCAAAGCCAAGGAAAAGCTCGGATGGGTGCCTGAAATTACCGTCGAAGAGATGTGCGCCGAAATGGTCGCTGAAGACTTAAAGGACGCCCAGCGCCACGCCTTCTTGAAATTACATGGATATGATCTCCCCGTGGCGGTGGAGAACTAAGCCCAATGGCGCAAGACAAAAGAATTTTTGTCGCCGGCCATCGCGGCATGGTGGGCTCTGCTTTGGTGCGCGGGCTCGAGGCGGAAAAGGCGGGCAAAATTATTACCCGCACGCGCTCTGAGCTCAATCTCACCGACCAAGCGGCGGTTCGCGCCTTTTTCAAAGCCGAGCGGATCAGCCATGTCTATTTGGCCGCGGCAAAAGTTGGGGGCATTCACGCCAATAACACTTATCCGGCGGATTTCATTTACGAAAACCTGATGATCCAGGCCAATATCATCCACGCCGCCCACACTTTTGACGTCCAGCATTTGCTGTTTTTGGGCTCCTCTTGCATCTATCCAAAATTGGCTGATCAGCCGATGCGCGAAGACGCGCTCCTGACCGGAACGCTTGAGTCAACCAATGAGCCTTATGCGATCGCAAAGATTGCTGGCATCAAACTGTGCGAAAGCTATCACCGCCAGCATGGCCGCGATTATCGCTCGGTTATGCCGACCAATCTCTATGGCCCTGGCGATAATTTCCACCCTGAGAACAGCCATGTTGTTCCGGCCTTGATGCGGCGCTTCCGCGAAGCTGCGGCGCGCGGCGATGACGTGGTCACAGTTTGGGGCAGCGGCACACCGATGCGCGAGTTTTTGCACGTCGATGATATGGCCGCGGCGAGCGTGCATGTGATGGGCTTGGATCAAGCGACTTACGAGAAAAATACCGACCCTATGCTGAGCCATATCAATGTCGGCACCGGCGTCGATTGCACCATTCGCGAACTCGCCGAAACGATGGCGGAGGTGACCGGTTTTAAAGGCAAGCTTGATTGGGACACGAGCAAACCTGACGGCACCCCGCGCAAGCTTATGGATGTCTCCAAGCTCGAGCGGCTCGGGTGGAAATCCAGCATAGAACTCAAAGAGGGGCTAGAGAGCACGTATGCTTGGTTCCTCGAGCACCAGGATGACTTCAAGAGTGTTTAGGTTCGGATTTGTGACTGGCGATGACGCCCTTCTGGCGACGCCATTCAAAGCGGGTCCCCGATCCTCGCTGCGCTCGTCCGATGAACCGGGTTCAAGACTGCGTTTCTTTCTACACTCGGCATTATCGGGCGAGCCGTTTTGTAAAGTAGAACATATTTAATGAAAGTTGCGGTGATTGGAACGGGTGATGTCGGCCTCGTGAGTGGGGTGTGTTTTGCGGATTTCGGGCATGTCGTGACCTGCGTCGTTAAGGAAGCGAGCAAGATTGACTGTTTGTATAAAAATATCATGCCGTGTTATGAGCCAAAGCGCGATGATCTCTGAAGTGAGAGACGAGATCGCTGATGCCAATGCGGTCTTCACCGCCGTTCGGACGCCAACGCGGCGTGACGATGGCCATACGGAGTTGTCTTATGTTTGTGCCGCAGCTGAAGAAAATGCCGGGCTGATGAACAGATACAAAGCGCGATGGCTTTAATCTGAATGTCTCGGCTATTAAAGTTTATCTCTGGTGCTTAACTTAGTCTCTTATTTCTTCGCTGCGGCCGTAGTGATCTTGTGTCTCGTGGTTCCTCGGCGGTATGCGCTAAGTATTCCCTTGGGGGCCGTTCCATTGGCTTCGGTTGAGTTGAATGTTGGCGTAGGGTTATCTCTATTCCAGGTTGGGGTTGCTGTTTTATTTCTGCGCTTCTTTTTGTCCGGGAGTGTAAGGCTGACGAATGCTCAAGGCTTAGTATTTTTACTCATCGCTTTGTTCGCTGCAACCGCGTCGGCGGCAATTACGTTGGATTCAGCTCCGCAGCAAGACTTTTTTGGGGGATATTTTCGGAATGGCTGGCCACGAACATTCGTAACACTTGTCTTAGTATCTTTAATGGTGCTGCCTATATTTTTAGTCGAGGGCCTTCGAAATAACATAGAATGTAATTTGACTATAAAGGTGTTCTTATTATCTGTTTTCGTGTTTTCCGTTCTAGGATTGTTCCATTCTGCTTACTATTCTCTCACACAAGTGGATCTATTTCCGATAGGTGCGATGAGCGCAGATAACTCGTTGCTCAGGTCTCCCGTTCTCTCTATTTCCGGTGTCACATATTTGCGTCCAACTGGGCTATCTGGTGAGCCGAAGATACTTGCACTAGTAAATGTCATTGCTTTGGCTGTAATGGTTCACTTTAGGTCAATTTATCGCAAAATTACTTTTCGTTTATTTGCTTCTATTTACTTGATAACAGTTCTTGCGTGCTTTTCTACATCTGCATTTATTTGTATTTTTGTTTATCTGATGTTTTTTTTGTTTCGACGTCCGATTTCAATGTTCAAAAAACCTGCGGCAATGTTTGTGCTCTTGGCTAGTATGAATTTTGGACTGCTCGGGTCTATGCTGTATGTGGTTGAAGCAGGGGGTGTTTCTACAAACAGCACTGTAGCTCTAGATGAGGTCGGCTTCGCGCAGACGCTGGCTGACCGCACGATTGGTAGGGTCGAAGTTGAAGACTTCGACTACATCATCTCTAAATCCATGTTGGAAACTCCCAATTATTTTTTTCTGGGGAAAGGGCTTGGGCAATCTCACGTGGATACTGATCACCTAATTCCAGAACGTATGCGTTACTATACGGAAGGTAAGATTTTATCGCCCAAAAGCGGTTCACTTTTTTTGCTGGCTAATGCTGGTGTTTTAGGGTCCATTTGCTTTATTCTGTTCATCGTAAATTACATCACACAGAGTAGCATGCGCAGACGCGCCGATGATGCGTACTTGCGAAAATTCGTAGATCGATCATCATATCTTCTGGCGTTCCTGCTATGTGTAGCATTTCTTCGCTTCTATGTATTCGAGTACATTTTCTTGTTAATCGCGGTTGCGAAATACTCGCCTGTGTTAAGCGATAAACGGGCGCCACTGCTACGAAGGCGACTACGTGAAAGACTGAGTGGTATGAGTGGCTCACTTGTCCGCTGACGAAGACACGCACAGTCGCGATAGCCTGGCGCGGAATATCTCAGCGCTCGCCGTGATACAATTGGTCACCTACGCGACACCGCTAATTACGCTACCGTATGTGACTCGCGTGCTGGGCCCAGAGGGGTGGGGATTGGTCGCTTGGACGCAGATAATCATCGGTTATTTTGGCGTCATGCAGCTCTGGGGATTTCAGATTAGCGCTACCAGCTCTATCGCTAAATGTCGTTCTAGCTCTGAAGTCGCACGGGTGTTCTGGCTGCACTGGATGGGGCAGCTATGCTTGTCCTTTGTCGCATTGGCGGTCCTAGCTGCCGCCTTAGGCTCCGGTCTAATTTCAGATAGTTATCGTGCGCACTTTACTGTCGGTGCATTGGGGGTAGCGGTGGTGCTGTTTACTCCCCAGTGGTTGTTTATGGGGTTGGAAAAAACCGTCATTCTGAGCGCAACCCAAGCACTAATGCGGGTGGCGACCATCCCATTCATTTTTTTGCTCGTTAAATCACCTTCCGATGGACCTAAATTGCTCGCTATTGTGTATCTTCTGCCACTGTTTGGAGGGATACTTCTTCTTTTTTGGACTTATAGGAATTATCCGCCTGCTTCTGGCTTTTTGAGCTTCAGACGAGCCTTGTCCAATCTAAATAAAAC
>JBCBMU010000008.1:0-219366 GCA_039822145.1 Pseudomonadota bacterium
ACGGGCCAGCCTGCTAAACCCTAGGTGGGTCCCTTTTCAATCGGCGAGGTGGGGCACTTTTAAACCGGCGTTGACAACGATATAGAAGATGCCATGTGGCGGCTTTTCCTCACACAGCTTGTCCAACGAACTGTCAGCATAGTCGGGGATCGACATCCCCAATAGACTGGGTAGCGAGAGCCCGAAGTGTTCTTGAATACAATCACCGGCCCAATCGATGTATGCGACATTGAAATCAATGAGCAATTCGCGATGCTGCTCCAGATTAGCTTGTAAGAAGTCTAACTTCATCCGCAGCCCCTTGTTGCTCTCAGACCCTGTTGAATTGGTACAGGAGTGCCTTGCAAGTGGGAAACGATTAATACTGCTGATAGGCTAAAGACACATGGATTAGATCAACTACCAGGGGCTTAAATTCGCCCCACAACGGACGCAGCTGTCCGACGCAACTTAAAACTTGAGAATATCTGAGACTTGGTTTCACTACCGCCTTCGGTGATTTCATTTGGATATGGGCTAATGAAGAAAAGTGTGGGACTTCTCGCGGCGTTGTTACTGGCTTCTCCTTGGGCATATGGCGAGGGACAAGACGACTCCCTTGAACCATTAATTCAAGCTGGAGAATGGGTTTCTCCAAAGCCGCAAAATGTGCACTTCACTCTAGACCCGAGGGACTACTACTCGGGTTTGGTCGTATTCAACTGCGCGAAATCGGAGGAGAAAGTCCGGCTCACAGCAGTTCCGAGCGGTGTGGAACGAGTTCGCGAAATCTCTCAAGATCAGCCTGTACGATGGAACGTAAAATTGGTGACCAAAGGGGGATCATTCTCTGGCGAACTAATTGGAGGGGGTGGTCGTTTGCCTGACTTACTGATTAGTCCGGCAGCTCCTTGGCTCAGAGCGCTTGGCAATGACGACGACTATTTCGACCTGATTATAGATGGAACCGAGAGCTATCAGCTTCCGACATCCCAACTGATTTCGTCGACTATCGCGAGCTGCAAACCACCCGTTAGCTGAATACCGCCCTTTAACCGAAGCAAGCGCTCTTTCGAGCGTCCTAAACTCGGCCCACAACAGCCGCTGGCTATTTCTTCCACTGGGCAAGAATTGGCTGCTTATTCATCTAAGTCGGCAAGGCCGTTTCAAACTTGATGCGGCGATAGACTACGTTTGTCGTTGAGCGTGAAATTGCAGCATTGGTGAGAAGGCGTTCATTCACCCATTCATCGTAGGCTGCCATGTCTGGATAGTGTCCAATCAAAATGAAATCCTCATCCCCGGTCACCGTGTAGCACTGAGTGATTTCAGGCGTTTTTATCATCTCCGCTTTAAAGGCGTCGTAAGTCGCCTGGCTCTCTTTTTCGAAGCGAATGGATATGATTACGGTGATGCCAAGTTTGCCGGGATCAACGAGACTGACATCGCCGATAATGTAGCCGTCTTGCCGGAGCCTGCTGACCCGGCGCCGAACCGAAGGCTCTGACAATCCAACCTTGTCACCTATGGCGAGCATAGATTGCCGATTATTTCTTTGCAGCTCGCTCAGTATTCTTCGGTCGAAGCTGTCTATCATGAGGTGCCTTACGGTTTTCGTCTGTACCAGCCAGGAAATGATCTAATTCCGTCAAATGGCAACGATTTTCGATCAGAAACGTAACAGACATCGATCTATCTCAAGCTCCAACGCGCGTTTTATAGTCTTTCTGATCGATGGAGCAAAATCGTGAAAACTCTTTTCTGTCGCTTAGCGACGTCCATTCCCGCCCTGCTGATCATGGCTGCACCAGCTTATGCTGAAGCGGACAAAGCGCACCCGTTCTTTCCGGATGACTTGCAAACGGAGAACAAAATAACGCTCACACCGGGCTTCACTCCAGACGGTCAAACTATGTTCTTTGCGCAATCAGAATGTTTCCCGATCTGGGAGTGCCCGCAGCGCTTGAAGCGCTCAACCCGAACCGCAGAGGGGTGGACCGCGCCCGAACTTGTGGACCTTCCGGTCGAGTCCCGGGTCGATTATCCGAGCGTGACACCTGATGGGTCGACTTTGTTGTTTTCCTGGATGGTCACGCACCCCGCGCGCGCGAATGACGACACTGCGGGGAACTTTGACCTATGGCAACTTGATTTGACGTCTCCGAATGCGCATCCAGACCCTCTTGAAGGTCCCGATCTAAATCGGGTGCGCGCAGGCGCTGTGCGTACGCTCCGCTTCGTCAATAATGAAACAGCGCCGAACTTAACGACGGCGGGCGATCTTTATTTCTGGGGAGAGCGCCTCGATGGAATAGGTGATCGCGATGCTTATGTCGCGCGCTCCGATGGCGCTGGCGGGTTTATCGCGCCAGAGCTTCTACCCGCGCCGATAAACTCTACCAAGGCCGACGATGGTTTATGGGTGTCGCCGGATGGCAAACTAATGCTGATCACCTATTCAGATCGGGGCGGATGCGGCGGCAGCGATCTTTTTCAATCACGGCGGATCGACGGTAAATGGACGGAACCGGTCAATCTTGGGTGTGATATAAATTCCCCTTTTTCCGAATATGCGGCTTCAGTGATACCAGGGACAGAGCAGATCGTTTTTCCGTCAGATCGCCCTACTGAAGAAACGGGTAAGCGCGATGTGCAATTGTGGACTGCTAGTCTGCCCGCACTCAACTTGAAGGAACAATAGGCATGAATTTGAAATTACTCGTGTTAGGTCTCGCAGCATTCGCGCTCTCACTTTTTAGCACGCCTATCGCATTTGCTGACCACGACTTGTCCTTCGATCCATCCGGCTATTGGACGGGCGCAATTATTCAGGATGGTTCTGTGCTTCCAATCGAGCTTGAGATCGAAAAATCTGAGGACGCCTTCATGGCGCGGACAAAGTTCCCTGATTGGTTCTATTACACCCCATCGAGCTTCGAAACGGTCCGCACCACGCCCGAAGGCTTGATTATCGAAGACCTTTTGGCAGGCGATGCGAATTTAGAGTTGGAACCGAAGTTCGAGCAACTGATCGGAACCGTCGGAGAAGATGGTCGGCAAATTCACTTGAAACGATCTCCGTCGCCGCCTGCGCCACTGATCTCCTCGACAGAAACAAGTTTTATTTCAGCGGATGGCACCCGCATAGCCGCTACTCTGACCTTGCCAGAGTTCGGAGAACAGGTCGCCGGAATGGTTATGGTCCGTGGGAGAGGATGTGCGTCACGATTGAATGGCCGCGCTCGCTTCCTGGCAAATTATGGTATCGCGGTCTTAACCTACGACAAACGTGGAGCCGGCGATTCTGAGGGAGATTGTGCTACCTTCACGTTTGAGCAGCTTACAGATGATGCCGTTGCCGCTTTGGAGCACTTGGCCGCACAGCCAAATGTCGATGCACACCGCGTAGGCTTCTTTGGTGAGTCCGCTGGCGCCTGGACTATACAGGCCGCTGCGGAGCGACAGCGCAAGCGGGCTGGCGGTGTTCAGGCGGCTTTCTTGATCACTTGGATTGGCCCCTCGACATCGATTATTCAACAGCAAATCAGCTCAGCCACGACCTATGGCGAAGCCGTTGGTCTGTCCAAAAACCAGCAGAATATTTTGGCCGATGTCTCCCGTATCATCGTAGACCCCTCGCTCTCAAACGACGAAGCTTTTGCGAAGCTCGATCCGATCCGACGCGCCGCCGAAGCTGAAGGTTGGGTCGATCAGGGCTTTGGCGGTGATGACATTCCCCGCACGCTTGAAGATGTACCAAGACTCTGGCTGAGACGCTTTTCTTATGACCCGACGCCCTTTTTGCGCGATCTTGGTGATCTTCCTTACCTCGCTGTTTTCGGAGCAAAAGACCCGATTGTCCCCGTCTCAGAGAATGTACAGGCACTGGAAAGCATTGGGTCCGATGTGCGTGTAGTTGTCCTGAAAGAGAGCGGACACGGATACGATTTCGACGAACGTGTTGAAACGCTTCCGAGTGGTCGGGAGTTTCGGATGTTTGAAGGCCCCGACACCGGCTTCACAACTGAGACAATCACATTCTTAAGGGAACGTGGCTTCCTCACGCGCTGAAGACCTCGTTGACACTGTGAGAGGACATGATCTCAGCGGCTTAAAATCGCCGCAGATCGGCCGCTAGGCGAGCAAAACCAGACATTAGCAGCACACAAAAATGCCGTTTATGACTCGGAGCTTTTCCAGTCTATCAAGTAAAAAGTTAGCCTCCAATGATTTCATGTGGGCGAGCCAGAATCGAAACCCAGTGTTATTCACCGGAAATCAAAAAGTTCTAGTTTTGTTCCTGGGCGACTTAGTGTATCGTCTCGAACTATACATCCACTCTGGAGCGATCAATGGCTCACACTATTCAGCAGGTCGAAGCACATGCGCTATTTAACACTGTCGAACAACTCAGGGAGCGATCCGACGAATTGCGAGAGCAAGCTTCGGAGCTTCCTGAAGGAATGTTTGAACGATTTTTTGCACTAACCGAACTAATTTTGGCCAGGGTCGTTGGGTCTGATGCGATCATGATCCCAACAGTGTCTCTAGATCAAACTCATAGCCATCTGCACAACGTGGTAACCGAGCTCAACAATTTCCTATCGAACAAAAACGCGGCCCACATACAAAGTGCGATCAACAATCTGAGTAGCGCATTTCAATCGTTCCCATCTGTATTTCGCGTAGAAGGAAAAGACACGTACAGCACGGTGCTAACTGCGCTGTCTAAGCGCACTCATTCTCTAATCGAAGAACTTGATTCAAAGTCTCAACAATCCATGAGTGACTTGGAGAGGCTGGAGGCGCTGAGCAACCAATTGAAGCAAGCAATTGATGCTGAACAACAGAGGATCACCGATGGGTTAGGTAATGTCGAAACTCAATTCACTGAGTCGCAAGGTAGTCGTTCTAAGGCGTTCAACGAATCTCTCGATGGGTTCTCCACAACACTGAGAGAGAAACTGGCCGAAACGGACGGAACTCTGGAAAAGCACATCGGTAGCAGCAAGACGAAGTTCTCAAAGGATGCCAGTCAACTGCTCCAATTTTTGGAGGATCTGCAGTCAGATTCTACGGAAAAGCACGAAGAAATTTTGCAGCTGTATGGCTTGGTCGGTAGAGATTCACAAATTGGTGGGTACAAGGAGAATGCCGAGAGCGCTCGACGCGCCGGAATGCTATGGGACGGCATTACTTTTTTCTTCATGGTGCTGGCAATTATTGTTCTCGTCGGTCCGAGCTTGATCTCATACTTCGTGAAAGGATTTAGCCCAATCGATTGGACCCAAGTTTTGTCGAGATTTCCGATCTCAACGGTATTGCTAGTTCCGGCGGCTTACGCTGGAGCTCAGTCGAGAAGACAAAAGCAAGCGTATGACACTGCCAAACGGAATCAATTGCACATCGCCGCATTAGGACCGTACTTATCCACCTTGCCCAAATCCACTCAAGATCGGATTAAAGCGTTTTTGGCTCCCAGATTTTTTTACGCGGACAACTCCGAAACTCTGGACATCGAGAAGTTGTTTGAGAAGGTAGGATCACTTGATCTCCTCGATGGCAAGAAAAGCGAGTGAGCGACTCAGAGAGTCTTCTCGACTGCCTTGTCACCAATTGGTGCGAAAACCCTCAATCTGTGCTGCAGAGACATCAGATCGATAGCAGAGAGGTGAGCGGCCACCTGGGCGAGAATATGCCGATCGTCTGCCACAGCTCCTCCCAGCGCTATCGGTGTTGTAAGGACACGGACAGTTTCCTCGATATGAGCCCAGGCTTTGGGCGATTAAGATCGATGCAATCTGATCACGGCTTAGGCTTTGTCTCGAAATTCCTCCACCAGGAATACAAGTCTCACTGAGATAGCGGGTCGCGACGAAACCAGTCACGTTTAATGATGCCACATTGACCTGACTCCAGCCATCAAACAGCCGATACTCGTAAACCAGCTCGCCTTTGGGGAGCGTGACCAGAACTTTCCCATATCGGCTCGGACTAGAGCGCAAATTGAGATTGCTGGATACAAATCGCTTGTTTCCGCCGACGGTCTCGCGCTCGCACCTCAAACTCCCTTGTGCATGAGTGTCTGAGATCCCCACGATCCAAAGTGCTATGAACAAGGCGAAGAAACGAAAGAGTCTCATAATGCTCGTCTGTACCACTTATGGTAGAACTACCGATTAAGTAATTCGCTCAATTTCACGCCGGTTGTTTCGGTCGTTTTAGTCCGTGGGTGTGGTGAGCAGTGCCCTCACGAATTCAGCCAGATCAGGACCGAATTCCAATGCAGTCGCGAACATGGCGACCCAAATACCAATTCTGACTTCTCGACTGGGGTGGTTGAGCCAATGGCGAACATCCCAATTGGCGATCGGCCTGAAGAAAATGTCAAACTCTCCGATAGCACCCTGATTGTCTTCGGTTTCGTCATCTTCGTCGCTGATGCTTTTGGATTTTAGAATCTTTAGAGTCTCTGGATCTGTACGAAACAATTGTGGGCCCAGAGTCATCCATCCTGCGCGAATTTTGAGTTCCTTCCGAAACAATTCTTTTCCGCCTTCCCGAAATTGCACCAGGAAGTACTTGTATTTGAGCCTTTCATTCAGGACGCCAGCGGCCTCTCTTAGAGTTGTGTCTGAGAGTCCCGGTTCGTTCAAAACATCCCGGAGTGTGTGAGCGTTGAGCATTAAGGTGGATGGGTAGTTTACGGCCCCCCGCATGTGACTGGTCATTCGTTGATACTGACGCCAATTTTTTCCGCTTATGTCTTTGTGCCTTCGGAAGAAATGGATGACCGCTCCGATTAGCGGCGCCGCGATAGCGAGAATTAAAAGATGCCAAACTGTTAGAGTAAAAACTCCTTGGCGACAGTCTACGCCCAATACCGATGCTTGATCGCACACGTATGAAATTGCGTTTTCCAATTAAACCCCCAGTGCACCCGGGAGTATTTATTCACAATCGATTTGATCTAGCAACAAATGGCTCTTGTATACGAACCCGTCCAGCCTCGGCGCTGGGATCTATCAAGCGCCTCCGTAACGTCTGGTTTTAGGAATTAGCTGCAAAGCGATAGGTTACTATTCTCGGAATAAGTGAGTCTCATGCCAACTCCGGATGCATCGGGTTAGTCATGATAATGCCCTCGGTCGTTGCGATCGAAGCGATTAACGTAGCGAAATATCCATTGCATCGCCTACAACGCGCCCAATCTCTTCAGCCGCTTTTTGTGCGGCTGAATTCGTCAGGTGTGCATACCGCTGCGTTGTCGCGAAACTTTTATGACCTAAGAGGGCGCCTATCATAGGAAGTGAGAGGCCCTTAGCTGCTCCAAAACTTGCGAAGCTATGACGCAAGTCGTGCATTCGAACATCTTCGAGACCGGCTTCACATCTTATCTGGCGCCATATCTTCCCAAGCCCTTGATAAGCGGCAGGTCCAGTAGAGGCTGGAAACACCCATTTTGGGTGTTCCCGCGGCTGTAAGTCGAGCAAGTCGAGAGCAAGCTTCGAAATCGGCCGAATGGACATTCCTGTCTTAGTATCGCCCAGACGTAAGAATCCCTGATCGAAGTCAATTTCAGACCACTTGAGTTCCGAAATTTCCGAACGCCGCGCTCCGGTCAACGAAAGTAGGCGAATAATGGTCACGGCTTGCTTCGCGTTTTCACGGCCTTCCCATTTCTTGAGAACCTGTCCCAATCGCCCCGCTTCGGCTTCGGTTAGGAACCGTTCGTTGTTTTTGCTCGGAGCAAGTCGCACACCCTTGCAAGGATTGCGATCTAGAAGCTCGTGTTCGACGGCATACGCGAATACGCTCGACAAAATGCCTATGGTCCTTTTGGCCGTTCCGGCTCCACCGCTTGCACGTCTCACACCGCGTGGCTTCGTTTTCTTTTGGGTCTTTGTTGCACCGCTGGTGATTTGGTCTCGCACGTTAGCGATATCGGCCAATTTGATCTGGTTGATCGGTTTGTTGCCCAACAGCGGCAAAACGTGAATCGTCAAACGGTCCACATCCAATTTTACGTTTGCGGATTTGCGCAGTGCACCTGTACGTCGGCTGATATGGGCGGCTTTGTTCTGCCAAGCTTCGAAAAGCTCGGCGAACGTCTGGGTGCCATCTTCTACAGATTGCTCCTCGGCTTTGAACGGGTCCTGGCCCAATCGAGCCTCGGCTTTGTAATCCCTGGCCATTCGTCGCGCGGCTTCAGGTGTGCAGGCGATTAGTTTTCCGAGTGTAATAGTCCGTGTTTTTGCAGCGCGCCCTCTCCCAATTCGATATTTCAGAATGTAAGACTTGGAACCTGATGGCATCACCCGAACGCCGAAACCAGATACCTCGGAGTCCCACGCGACATATTTCGACGGTTTTGGCAGCAAGCTTTCGGCGCTGCGCTTGGTTAGTTTTAGCGAAACTTCCGTCATTCAATTCTCCAAATTCAGGTGGTCGTGTTACCACCATGTCACCACCGCTCGCTCAATTCAGCGCAAAAATGATCAAGCTTAGGCAGCCTTGAAAACCCTACAGTATCTTGTTTTAATTGTAAAATTTCAAAATTGAGCAAACGTGCGCAAACTCCGACAAACCGCCAAAGAACGCTTTGACATTGCAGGGGTCACAAGTTCGAACCTTGTATCGACCACCATTTTCTTTCAACAGAGCTGAGGTTCGTGTCGCCGCCCTTTCCGGGGGCTCCCGGAAAATGACCGCGCGGCATGGAGAACGGTCTTTGACCACTATATTTTCGCGGAGAATGCAGGCGAAAGCGCTGAACATATTCCGCCCGAGTTTCGCGGCGTTCTGGCGCATCAATCGCCGGAGCGAGATCAAAAGATTAAAGCCTTTCTTACGGCGCGGCTGCCGGCTGTGTTGAGATAACGGGCGAGGCCGATAATAGGTGCGGCGTGAATGTTCGGTTTGGGTCCTAGAGGGGTCTAAACAGGCTCAATGCGGGTCCAGACATATGGCGTCAAACCGCAGGCATTTGGGCGATAAAATTATATGATGTTAGAGGATTATGGTGCCGCGTAGGTGACTTGAACACCCGACCTCCGCATTACGAATGCGATGCTCTACCAGCTGAGCTAACGCGGCCAACCACAATTTTTCAGAGCCGGTTTCATACCTGTCTGGCGCGGCTTCATCAAGTCAAACCTGCACGCTGGCGCGCGGCTCAGTCTTCGCTCGGAACATAATCCAAGGGCGGCGTCACAACGTCAGTGCGCGGGGGTTTTGGCGTCTCTGATGTCTGGCCCGGCGATGGCAAGGCGATAGGGCGGCTGGCATCGAGCTCGCGTTCTGACCGTTCATAACGCGGATGGACCAAGGTCCCGGCATCGCCGAAGGCATAGACTAAGCGGGCCCAATCGCCGGGCTGATATTGGAAGGCGCCGCCGCGCGGATCGATGTCTGACCAGGCCGGTTCGCGCGCTGCGGTGACCGCCATCCGGCCCCAGCGCTCCGCTTCGGTCAGGTCGCCATAGCCTTTCAGCGCTTTTTCGAGCAGCAAGCACAACCGCGCTGTTGGCTTTTCTTCGACCAAGAGCGCGAGGGTCTTCACGGCGCTCAGCCAATCGCGATCGCGCATCGCTCGCTCAGCACTGAGAATGCGGCTCTCGCGGTGATCTGGATTGGCTTGGATGAGCGCGTTCAAACGCTCGGCAATGGTTTTTGGCGTCGCGGATGTATCGAGCCGATGCATCAGCTGCGACAGAGCGGGGTGCGGACGCGCCTTCCAGCCAAGTTCCAACACGCCTTGCGCGGCTTTGATTTTGTCATCCATCATCAATTGTCGGGCGCCATGCCAGGCGGCAGGAGGGAAGGAGGGCGCCGACCGAATGGCCTCGGCGAGCAGGCGCTGGGCTTCTTTACGCTCATTGTGCTGTAAAGCGGCGGCTTGGGCTGTATACAGCACAGCGCGGCGGCGGCGCAGGCTTTCACCGCTAATCTGTCCGCGTTTTTCGCCCGTGGCGAGCGTCGTCAGAGCAGCAGGCCAATTGCCAGCAGCGACTTGACTGTCGAACAGCGAGTTAAACGGCCAATCAGCGCCAGATTTGAGTTCTAACGCCTCACGCGCGCGGTTTTCGGCAGACAAAGCATCACCGCGCGCACTGGCCGCAGATGCAGCGCCGCGCAGACCCGCCAATTGTCCACCCGGTAGCCGCGCGAGCTGGCCCCAAGCGCGCTCCGCGCCTGACCAATCGTCAGAAATTTCCGCCGCGCGCGCTTCAAGTAGCAGCTTAAGCCGGTCATCTTCGGCAAACTGAGCCGCCTTTTTAGAGAGTTTCTTGGCCAGGGCAGCGTCGCCCGCTTCGGCCGCCAATAAACCATCGGCGAGGGCTTTGTTCGCCGCTTTGGTTTTTGATGCTCGGCGGGATTTACCGAACCGATGCGGCAAGGTTACGAGGCCGGTTAAGAGGGACCAGACCAGCGCCAAAGCGCCGCCAATCAGGAGCACGGCAAGCAGCGCCCAAACCAGCTCAAATTCATATAGCGTGCCATTGCCGAAATCGAGCGTCAGTCCACCCGGCCAGCTTGATGCCCACATGACGAACACGCCTGCCGCAACAATCAAAAGGACGATCAGAAATAGAATGATCATGGGCGGTCTTTCGCAATCATGGCGAGCCGTAAGGCCTCTAAGGTTTGTTCGAGTTGAGCTCGATCCTCGGCATTATTCAGCCAATCTGTGAAGACAGGCTGAATATTGGGCGCGACGGCGCGGATATGTGCCATCGCGTCTGACAATGTGCCGGCCTGGAGCGCCGCGGTGGCTTGGTCTAAATGATCGCGGGCCGTGACTTCGTCGGCGCGGCGGACCTGAATCCCGTCGCCGAATAGGGTGCGCATCCATGACGCCCCAGATCCATCTGATTGTGCATCTTGATCCAGCGCTTGATCGATCAGTTCCGGCAAGTCGGCGCGTAAATCAGATAGCGTCGGAATGGCTCTCGGCGCGAGCGGCGCTAGGCGCGCTACGGCATCATTGCCAGGCATGGCCTCTGCCAGTTGTTGGTAGGCCGTCAAGAACGGGCGGCCGCGCCGGGCGCTGGCTTCAATCGCCGATAGCGCGAGTGCCGCTTCTGTACGGGCATTGCTGGCATCGGCATCTGTCAGGCGGTTTGCCTCGGCCAAAGCCTCAAGCGCATCGAGCCGGGCTTTTAGGGCGTCGACGGCGCCATCATAGATGCTGAGCTGCGCCACCAGCGCATCCTCGAGCGATGAAACGCGCGTCTCTAAACCAGACAGATCGCCGCCTGGAAGGTCGTCTGTATCGCTCTCTGCGGCGTCGGCAATGCTCCGCACGCGGGCGCGTTGCAGGGTCGCTATGTCGGCCTCGAGTGTTTCTATTTCGGTTCTTAGATTGCGGAGATCTGTATTCGTTCTCGTGCGGTCTGCCATCAGGCTATCGGCGCGGGATTTCAGCGTCGCGACGTCAGTGCCGAGCGTTCCTGTCGCTTGCTCGTCGGAGGCCAGTGCGCTCTGCAGGGTTTCAATTTGCGCTTCCAAATCCTTGGTCTTGCCCGTCGCCGGCTGCAGGCCTGGAATGAGGCCTGCGGCATAAGTGGCAAGGGCAATGCCACTTAGAGCCATCAGACTGAGCAAGCCAAAGGCGCCCCAGCCTGGTCCGCCGCTCGCGGGTCTATCGTTCGCCGCTATGTCTGCTGGTTCAAATTCGACATCAATCGGTTCCTCATCCCGAGACGAAGGTGGGAGAGTGGATGATGTCATTGGGGCGGGCTCCGTGTCTCAGCGAGAATCGTTAGACTATATGGTGTTGCTTCAGGCCGAAAGTGTGGCAAGCGCAGCGAACAGGCCGTCTTCGTCAGGATGAGGTGCAATGACGATGTCTTGCATCTTTAAACCCGTCAGGGGCGCTGCTGCAGGCGCTGAAATCACAACCGCCCGCCAGGCTGAGAGATCATATGCGCCGGCCAAGGCAGCAAAGGCCGCGGCGCCTTTGGCTGAGTGAATCAAAACGACTCCCGGCTTGACGCCCGTGAGTAATGCTTGCACCGGCTCGGGAAACTTATCGGCAGGTTTCATATCGTAGAGTGGCGCGAAAGTGACGGCGATGCCTGCGGCTTCCAGGGCGCGCTTCAGACCGCCGGCTGCCGCCGCATTGGCGACATGTAGAAGCGGCCTGGGGTCAGGCATCCTATGGGCCTTGATGAAGGCGGCCAAGTCGGCGGCATTGCCAGAGGATTGGTGGATCTGGGCAAACCCTGCGGCGCGCGCGGCCGCTGCTGTCGCCGGGCCAACACACCACGCAGACAAAGCGCGATCGGCGCGCTGCGCGGCATAGGTGCGCACCCCATTGGCGCTGGTAAAGACCAGGCCTGAGAGCATATTGGCGGGCGGCATATTGCCGACGTCGCGCACCTCGAGGGTCAGCATGGGGGCCAGGACCGGTGACAATTGCATCTCTCGCAAACGCGCAGCTGTCTCGCTGGCGCCGGGCTCAGCGCGCGTCACAAGAAAAGGTGTGTCCGCCAAGGCCACTCAGTCCGTAAAGATCGGCAGGTCGCCGCCGGCTTGGTCCCGAACGGTCTCGGCCAAGTTGCGGCCGAGCGCCTCCAATTGTTCGAGCGGCGTTGAGATGAGCGCATTGGCGCTCGCACTCCATCGGGTCTGGCCATCCGGCGTCAGCACTTCTCCTCGAAGGTGCCAAGCGCCGTCTACATTGCGCATGTGCGCCGCCATCGCGGTTCGGCAGGATCCGTCCAGCTCGGCGAGAAAAGCGCGTTCTGCGGTGGCGGCTGCGCGCGTCGCCGCATGATCAATCTTTGCCAGGGCCTCGCCAAGCTCAGGCGACAGGGCGTCTGGACGTGCCGCCACGGCGATAATGCCTTGGCCGGCGGCGGGGAGAAGGTCGCTGATCGGGATGGGCACGGCGTGATCGCTGAGCCCGAGCCGCTGCAAGCCCGCCATGGCCAGGAAGGTGGCGTCGGCTTCGCCGCTTTTGAGCTTCTCGATCCGGGTTTCGACACGCCCTCTAAATGGCACGACTTTGAGGTCTGGGCGCAAGGCCAGCGCTTGCGACTCGCGGCGCAGGCTGGCCGTGCCCAAGACTGCGCCATGCGGCAAGTCGCGCAAGCTGCCGACGCCCGACGCGGACAACAGGCCATCGCGGGGGTCGGCGCGTTCGGGATAGGCGACGAGGCTCTGTCCCTCTGGCAGCAGGCTCGGCACGTCTTTCAGACTATGCACGCCAATGTCGACCTCACCGGTATCAACCGCGTGATCGATCTCGCGGGTAAACAGGCCCTTGCCACCTGAATTGATCAGCCGCTCCGTGGTCAGTTGATCGCCTTTGGTTGTGAAAGTGACAATCTCGGTCGAAAGCGCGCCGGCGCTAACACGCTGAAGTTCATCAGCAATCAAGTGAGCTTGATACAGTGCCAACGGTGATCCGCGGGTTCCAATGCGCACGGGCGGCGTTCGTGTCATTCTGGCTCCGATTTTGCTGGCTCAGATTTTGGGATAGAAATCAGCTAAGACTGATCTTAAGCTGGTTCAAGTTGAGAGACACAGGGATACTTCAGGATGCGACATTTCGTTTGGGTCGGCGCGGTGGCGCTGGCAGCATGTTCACAACCTACCGAGATCGCAACACATATTGATACACAGCTATACCTCGCTGAGGCGCCAATTGAACGCTGCATCAATCTCGGCAACGCCCTCGAAGCGCCAAATGAGGGCGAGTGGGGTTATGTTATCGAACGGTCGCATCTCGATGTGATCAAGCAAGCAGGGTTTGATACTGTTCGTCTGCCGGTGCGCTGGTCAGGCCATGCTGACCTGGAACCGCCTTATACGATTGACCCGACTTTCTTAGCGCGCGTCGACGAGGTTGTCGGCTGGGCCGAGGCGGCAGGCCTTAAAGTCATCGTCAATGTGCACCATTATGGCGCCCTGAATGAAGACCCCGATACACATGAGCCGCGCCTGGAGGCACTCTGGGATCAACTCTCCAGCCATTTTGCAGGCGTGTCGCATGCGGTCATTTTTGAGACCTTAAACGAGCCTCATGCGAAGATGACAACGGCGCGGACGGATGCTTTAAATCAACGCGTCCTGTCGCGCCTACGCCAAGATCATCCAGATCGCTGGGTTATTCTCGGGACGGCGTTTTGGAGCAATTTGAGCGCGCTTGAGGAGTCGCGGCCAGCTTATGACCCGCGCGTCATGCTGACCGTTCATAACTATTCTCCGATGGAGTTCACGCATCAGGGCGCGAGTTGGACTCATTATAAAGACACAAATGTGCGCTGGGGCACGCGCGATGATGTGACCGAAATGATGACGGATCTCGACAAAGTTGTGGCGGTGCAAGAGCGTTTGCGGATGCCCGTATTTGTCGGCGAGTTCGGCGTCTATGAAGGGGCTCCGATGGAACAGCGGGCGCGTTGGACACGGGCGATGCGAGAAGGGCTCGAAGCCCGTAATCTGTCTTGGTGCTATTGGGACTTTGCTGGCGCTCTGAAAGCCTATGATGTCGATCGAGCAGCGTGGTTGCCGGAGCTCAATGCGAGCTTGCTGGACTAGACCTGTTTCCAGTGCGTCGGCAAACGCCTATATCGCGATCATGACCGACGCACTCACCCTCCTTGGGATCGAAACCAGCTGCGATGAAACCGCGGCGGCGGTTTTGCGCCGCGCGCCAGATGGCGGGGTGACCTTGCTCTCAGAGATTGTGCTGAGCCAAATTGAAGAGCATTCCCCTTATGGCGGCGTGGTGCCAGAGATCGCGGCCCGGGCGCATGCCGACGTTACTGATTCTGTGGTGGCGGAAGCGCTGTCGAAAAGCAGTGTAAAACTATCTGAGCTTGATGCGATTGCTGCCACCAGTGGGCCCGGCCTGATTGGCGGTGTCATGGTCGGGATGATGACCGGTAAAGCGCTCGCCATGGCGGCGGGCAAACCGTTTATTCCGATCAATCATCTCGAAGGCCATGCTTTGTCACCGCGGCTCGCGGCGGCCTGCCCATTTCCGTATCTCTTGCTCTTGGTCAGTGGCGGGCATTGCCAATTCATCGCCGTGCGCGGTCTGGGAGATTATCAACGCCTAGGCTCGACCATTGATGATGCGGCTGGCGAAGCTTTTGATAAGCTCGCGAAAACCTTGGGGATTGGCTTTCCTGGCGGTCCAGCGGTTGAGCGCCTGGCAAAGGCGGGCGATCCAGCCCGGTTTGCTTTACCGCGCCCGCTGCTTAACCGTCCCGGATTGGATATGAGCTTTGCTGGGCTTAAAACGGCAGCAGCCCGCGTCGTGGCGCAAGAACAGCTCGACGCGCAAGGGCAAGCAGACCTTTGCGCATCCTTCCAGGCGGCGATTGCCGATTGCCTGACTGAAAAGGCCCGGCGCGCGCTGGCACAATTTCAGGAAACTCATGACGGGGCAAGCCGGCTCGTCGTCGCCGGCGGGGTCGCGGCCAATCAAACGATACGATCTGCGCTCGATCAAGTTGCCGACTCTGCAGGCGCGGTTTTGATCGCGCCGCCTTTGCGCCACTGCACGGACAATGCAGCGATGATTGCACTTGCTGGCGCGGAGCGCTTGGCGGCGGGCCTGGTAGACACAAATGGCTTAACCGCAGCAGCGCGTCCGCGATGGCCGCTCGACGAAACGTCAGCCCGTGAGAATCCAGTTTTTGGGGGTGGGAAGCGCGGCGCTAAGGCCTAGAATTTAAACGCTGAACGCAAGCGAATGCCCGCTTCAATCTCTTGCTCTTGCCACTGCGCTGTGTCTTCGAGCTCTTCAGCAGCAATCGTCAATTCACCGCCGACAGAAATACGCGGCGTGATCCGAAACTCGGCTTCGGCCAACATCTCTTCCCGCGGCAGGGGAGAATCTTCATCACGAGACGTAAGATCTAAGCTCAAGCTCCACCGGTCACCCGTGATCCAGGCTAGATTGTAAGTCTGCGACGGACGCTCGCCCCAGATCGGTGCATTTAGCGCGGATGAGCTGAAGCTAAAGGTCTGGAACCATTCCGGCTCAGCCTGGTCGGTTTCAGAGATTGATGGAGCTGGCATATTCGGCACGGCTTGTTCAGCCATCGCCGGAAGGGCGAGGCCACCAAGTGCCAGAAATGAAACCATCAGCGTACGCATGAATAAAATGCTCCTACGCCCTAGATAGCAGCGCAAACGGTTAAGAGAACCTTAATTTCCAGTTACTTGTACAATTTATTGAGAGAGTGTGATTTCGACAACAACACCGCGAGAGTCCCATTTTTCGCCGAATCGCTCGGTTTGATCGCCAAGAAGTGCAATTGCGAGGCGGGTAGAGGGGGTAAAATCGCGTGCGGCGCCGACGCGCCAGCTTTGCGACTCAAGCGCCACGCCATCATCCTCTGAATGCCCAATTTCTATAGAAAAATCAGTGTTGTAAGATTCTTTGTGGAGGCCTGCACTCCACGCAGAATAATCGCCATTTTGGAGGCCATTATCGGATCCGAGCCAAGCCAGGCCAAAGGTCCAATCATCTTTCTCGATTCGGGTTCCGGCCGACCAGGTTTCGACATCCTGATAAAGTGTTGCAAGAGTTTGGTTTTCAACGCTTGCACTTGACCAACCGAGGCCAAAATCGAATCGCACGCCTGATTCGCGCAGTCGGCGAGTCGCATTCAGGGCAAGTTCAAAGGCATTCTCGGTCTCAGGGGCGAGGCCGCCCGTGCCCGCGTCTGGGCGACGGTCAAGGCCATCAGCGGAGGCCTCGGGCGCGTAACTTATGCCGCCCCGAATGCCGATCAGGCGCGGGCTGGCATAAGAAATTTTCGGACTTGGGCCGGTTAAATCGTGCCGCGTTCGGATCGTATTCAGGCCAGTTGGATCGAGCAGCGGCGTGTCCAAGCGCGCATGCGATAAGACCGAGCGCGGGCCTTCATAAAAGCGGGCGGCGACGCCTTGGTCTTTGCCGACGCGTAGCTCGCCATAGCCACCATCGACTTGCAAATATGCGGTTTCGAGCCGGGTGCGGATATCGCTATCTTCGATTGGCAGCGCCTCCGATAGGCCAGAGAACGCGCCCACGGGCGCAAAATCGTCCGTTCCAAACCCGCCAATCGCACCTGGCCGAGAGCGGTGATCGCGCTGCAGCCGCAAGGCACCGCGGGCCCGCAGACGGACGCCATTATCGAGAATTTTTTCCGACGTGCCCACCAAAGAGACTTCGGCAAGAATGGAGTCGACATCTATGGGCGCGTCGCTCTCGGAGAGCGGTGTCACCACTGTGACGGATTCGAACTCAAACTCGGTTTCGAGCGGCGTGTCGGCATGAGCAGCGGCGGTCGAGCCCAGGGCGATGGCGGCGCTCGCTAAGTTAAAAATACGCAAGGTCACGACTCTCCTTGGGGGCGCGTGTCTCTGACAGCACTTGGGCACTGGCAGGCTCAGTTTCAGGTGTTATAGAGACAGTTCATCAACAAGTACTTGCCAGTGGGAAATGACGATATGAAGGCAGTTTCATCCCTGATTGCAGCAGCATTTGGAGCTATGGCTCTATCTGGATGCGTCTTCGGCGGCAGCAATAACACAGATACCAGCGTCGTTGACGAAATTGCTGGCGGGTCCAATCCCTATCTGTGGCGCGCCAGCCTCGATACGCTGCAAGCGATGCCTTTGGTTAGCGCTGATCCGTTTGGCGGCACCATTATTTACGATTGGCATTCATTCGAAGCCGCCGCCGGCGAGCGCATTAAAGCAACCGTCTACATTCTTGATTCGCGTCTGCGCGCTGATGGCGTTAAAGTCAGTGTGTTTCGCCAAGTCGACCAAGATGGAACTTGGACAGATGCTGCGGTTGATCCAGAGACCGGCATCCAGCTTGAGAATGCGATTCTCGCACGGGCGCGCAACCTCAAAGCCGCTGAACTCGAATAATTTAACCAGGGATGGGGGAGGCGATGGCCTCAAGATACGATCCGCAAGCCGCGGAACCCAAATGGCGTGAGGCGTGGGCGAACGCCGATTTGTTCAAAGCCCAAACGCCCGCCGAAGCTGGCGATAAGCCAAAAGCCTATGTCCTTGAGATGTTCCCCTATCCGTCGGGGCGCCTGCATATGGGGCATGTCCGCAACTATGCTATGGGCGATGTTGTAGCGCGGCACAAAAAGGCTAAGGGCTATAATGTCCTACACCCTATGGGTTGGGATGCTTTCGGGATGCCGGCTGAAAACGCAGCGATGGAGAAAAACGTCCATCCCGGCGAATGGACCTATCAAAACATCGCCGCGATGAAAGCGCAGTTCGAAAAGCTGGGCCTGTCGCTTGATTGGTCGCGCGAGTTTGCGACTTGCGACCCAGATTACTACGGCGAGCAACAGCGCCTATTCCTGAAATTCATGGACCAGGGCCTGGTCTATCAAAAAAATGCCAAAGTGAATTGGGATCCGGTCGACAATACTGTCCTCGCCAATGAGCAAGTGATTGATGGCAAGGGCTGGCGTTCTGGTGCGCCGGTTGAACAGCGCGAGCTGGTGCAATGGTTTTTCCGCATCACTGACTATGCCGAAGACTTGCTTGAAGAAGTTCAGAAGCTTGACCGCTGGCCAGAAAAAGTCCGGACCATGCAAGCCAATTGGATCGGCCGATCTGAAGGGCTGCAAATGCGGTTCGAATGGGCGAGCGCAGCGCCCACTGGCTTTGAAGCCGGCGTCGAAATATTCACCACACGTCCAGATACGCTCTATGGCGCGAGTTTTGTGGCGCTGTCGCCAGACCATCCCTTAACCGTGGATATGGCCGCCAATAATACGGACCTGGAAGCCTTCCGCGCCGAGTGTGCGAAAGTCGGAACCTCTGAAGCAGATATCGAGAAAGCCCCGAAAATGGGCTTTGATACTGGGCTTACCGTCAAACATCCTCTCATCGAGGGCCTGACCTTGCCGGTCTATGTCGCGAACTTTGTTTTGATGGGCTATGGCACCGGCGCGATTTTCGCGTGTCCGGCGCATGACCAACGCGACTTTGATTTTGCTCGCAAATACGATTTGCCAATCCTGCCCGTGGTCAAGCCAATTGACAAAGACACGGCGTCTGCAACCTGGGTCACGTCTGGCCAAGGCGGCGACATGGAAGCAGCCTATACCGGTCCTGGCACGATTATGAATTCTGCAGACCTAGACGGCAAAGAGATCGCTGATGCGAAATCTATCGCGATTGGCAAAATCGAAGCGCTGCAGCTCGGCCAAGGCACAGTGAATTATCGTCTGCGGGACTGGGGCGTGTCGCGGCAACGCTATTGGGGCTGTCCGATACCGGTGATCCATTGCGATGATTGTGGTATTGTACCAGTCCCGGAAAGCGATTTGCCAGTCAAATTGCCCGACGATGTCAGCTTCGAGAAACCTGGCAATCCTCTGGTCCATCATCCGACTTGGAAAGACGTCGCCTGCCCTAAATGCGGAAAGTCGGCGCAGCGTGAGACGGATACGCTCGACACGTTCAATGATTCCAGTTGGTATTTTGCCCGCTTTGCTAGCGTCGATGACCCTGCCGAACGTGCGTATTGGTTGCCCGTCGATCAATATGTCGGCGGCGTGGAGCACGCGGTTCTACACTTACTCTACGCGCGCTTTTTCATGCGGGCGATGCGCGACGTTGGCGAGGTTGATTTGCCAAGCGGGGAGCCATTCGCGGGTCTATTCACCCAAGGCATGGTCACGCACGAAACTTATAAGACCGACGACGGTCGCTGGATCACACCGGCTGAAGTCGAGGAGCGTGATGGCAGTCTGTCGGAAATTGGCTCTAATCATTCGGTTTCTGTCGGCGCCATCGAAAAAATGTCTAAGTCGAAGAAGAATGTTGTCGACCCGGATAATATTATCGCAACGTTTGGCGCTGACACCGCTCGTTGGTTCGTGCTGTCTGACAGTCCGCCAGAGCGCGATGTCGAATGGACGCAATCTGGCGCGGAGGGCGCTGGCCGGTTTGTGCAACGTGTCTGGAGTATCTTCAACGCCCTCAGCGATACGGAACAGCCCGTCGACGCCAGCGACACCGACGCCGCAACGGCGCTCCGCCGCGTCTCGCACAAAGCGACGGCCGCGATCGACAAAGCTATTGAAGAGTTCCGCTTCAACTCTGCTATCGCAACCGTGCATGAATGGGTCAGCGCTTTGAAGAAAGCCGAGCAAGCAGGAGATGAAGTTCTGCGCGCGCGGTTTGAAGGCGCCTCGATGCTGGCGCGCAGCCTGGTGCCTTTCATGCCGCATCTGGCGGAAGAGTGTTGGCACTTGATTGGCGGCGAAGGCCTTTGCTCTGCCGCGGCTTGGCCGGACGTGGACAGCGCCCTTCTGGTTGAAGACAGCGTGACCATGCCGATCCAAGTCAATGGCAAGCGACGGGCGGAAATCTCCGTCGCAAAAATCGCGAGCAAAGATGATATTGAAGCCATAGCGCTCGCTGAACCGGCCTTGCAAGCCTTCATAGATGGCAAAACCATCAAGAAAGTGATTGTCGTTCCGGGCCGGATCGTGAATATCGTAGTGTGATGAAACAGATTGTCTTTGCGCTTCTCGTCCTGACCCTATCTGCGTGCGGGTTCACCCCGCTTTATGCGGCGGGCGGATCGGCCGGAAATATTCAAATTGACCAGATTGAAGGCCGCGCGGGTCAAGCCTTGCGCAAAGCCCTTTTGATGGAACTAGGCCCGGGTCTGCCAGGCTTAGATGGACCGGCACAACTCAACATCATTCTGGATGAGAGTATCGGCCGCTTGGCCTTGCAGCCCGACGAGGCCGCGACCCGGACCGATATCATTGTCAGTGCAAATTATGTGCTGGCCTATGATGCAGGCACTCTTGCCGGGACCAGCGCCGCCGAGACCAGCTTCCTGGTGCCGGACGCGCCATTTTCAGACATTGCGGCGCAAATTGACGCGACCGATCGGGCGATGCTCCTGCTGGCCCGTCGAATCGCCGACGATTTACGCATCAAAATGGCCAATGTGGAATGAAGCTGCAGGGCAATAGCGCTGAGCAGTTTGCCAAAAAGCCAGATCCCGCGTGCCAGTTTGCTTTAATTTTTGGCGAGGATGAAGGCGTCGTTGCTGATCTTGCCAATACGCTCATTAAGTCGTGGGACAAAGCTCAGCCAAGTTCGGTCCTGACCCTTGATGAAGATGACGTCAAACGTGATCCTTCGCGTCTGTTTGATGCACTGGAAGCCGTGTCGCTGCTCGGCGAAGGCACAATTATTCGCATCCGCACCAAAGGCGAGAAACTGTTTAGCCTGTTCAAAGACGTCCTGGCGCTGCCCACTGACCGCATCGCGGCGCGATTGGTGCTGCAGAACGGCACGCTGAACACACGGTCAAAGCTGCGAACAGCGTTCGAAGCCGCGCCGAATGCGGCGGCCTTGCATTTATTCTCGGATACCGAAGCCGACATGTCAGACCTCGTGCGGACTTTCTTAAAGTCGCGTGATGTTGAGATTGCAGACGACGCATTGTCGGTTTTTGTCGGCGGCCTGCCAGGCCATCGCAGTCTTGCCAATGCCGAGATGGAAAAGCTCGCGGTTTATGCCTATCAGCTCGGGCGCCCGGTCAGCGTCAGCGATATTCGAGCGCTGTGCGAGACCAATGCGGATGAAAGCGCCCGCGCCGCTGTATTAATGGCGCTAAGCGGCGACCCACAAAAAGCGCAAGCGGAAATGGACCGAGTGATTGATGCGGGCCTGTCGCCGATCAGCCTGATCCGCATGTTCGAGATGGAAGCCAGCCGGATGCTCGAAGCACAAGCCTTGCAGGGCGAGGGCGGTGCTAGCAATGTTGGAATGAAGCTCAAGCCGCCGGTTTGGAAGTCCGATTGGCCGGCTTTTCAGACACGTCTGCGCAAATGGCCGACGCCGCGTCTCACCCGGCTTGTGGAGCGCCTACATGATCTGGAATTGATGGCCAAATCGCCAGGCGGGGCAGGGCTGGCAGAGCCGGCCATGCGGGATCTGTTCGTCAAACTCTACAAAGTCGCTGAAGCGGCGCGCTGATCTGTTCACGAATGAATGACTGGAAGTTTTGATCGACCTTTGCCATTGAGCGGACAAAGGAAATTTCGAATGCGCCCGACCCAACCCCTTTTTCTATTCGCCGCGATTGCCCAATTCTTCGTGCCTGTCTTGCCGCAATTGGGCATTGGGCAAAGCGTTGGTGACCGGGCGACGGCGCTTGGCATTCCGCCCGAATTGCCGCTCGGCGTGTTTTTCTCAATTTGGGGCGTGATTTTTACAGGCTTGGTGCTGATCGCCATACTTAATCTTCGCGCGCCTGATCATACGTCAGAACGGCTGGCTCAGCCGCTCATGCTGGCCAGCATCGGCAATATAATTTGGATGCTCAGCGCGCAGAGCATTGGCTCGGTTTGGTTGGATTTCTTATTGCTATTGCCAATCGCCTTTTACACTTGGGAGGCAGCGTATCGCTGGGATCGGACGAGCAAATATGATGGCACATTGCGCAGCATGCTCTACGCTATCACTACAGGCTTGTTTGCGGGATGGTTGACGGTTGCGGTCTCGATCAGCGTACCTGATGTGGCGCGCGCGGCGCTCGACCGCGGCGTTACCGATGCCGTTTGGCAGTCGCTTTGGCTGACACTCATTCCGGTCGCGGCACTGGCCTATGTGTTCGCCTCTCATGTCAGCCGCAGCATCTGGTTCGTTGTCGCGCTTGGCTGGGGACTGCTCGGCATCATCATCAACAATTGGACGCGTACGGAGATGCACGCCCTGGCCATCGCTGCGACGCTGGTCGGCCTGTATATTTTGCAAAGGCGAATTCGTTACGGCGCCAGCGGGAGCTATCCAGATACGTTCTGAGTGAGCGTGTTAAGCGTCTCGACCAGAGCGGCATCAACGGTGCCGGTTGTCGCCAGACCATTATCTGCTTGGAAGGCCCGAATGGCGGTCCGCGTGCCAGCGCCGGCAACCCCATCGGCAGGGCCAGCGGCGTATCCTAGACCGTTCAGGACATTCTGAAGGGCGCGGATTTGGGCGCGCCGAGACTGATCCCAGCTTTGCAGGCCAAACTCGCCGTTTGCTGCTGGGTCCGCCGGGGTTGCTGTCCAGCTCGAGGCACGGCGCTGCGCCTCTTGACCACTTTCAAGCGGCAATGCGTTTCGCAAGGTTTCGATATTGCCGGGTGCGCCGGTATCGCCATTGGCGGCGGCAACTTCGTACCAGTATAACGCTTCGGTCTGGCTCGGAGAAATGCCGAGGCCATTTTCATACAGCAAGGCCAAATTATATTGGCTGTCGACAACGCCAAAATCAGCGGCTTTGCGGAACCATTCAGCTGACGCTGCGTAGGATTGCGGCCCGCCTTCGCCATCGGCAAAGAACACTGCGAGGTCATGCATGGCGTTGACATTGCCGCCATTTGCAGCGCGCTCGGTCCAAGCCCGCGCTTCGGTCATATCGCGTGGCACGCCGGTGCCGCGTTCATGCAGCTTGGCAAGGCGGTATTGCGCGGCGGGCAGGCCATGTTGTGCCGCCAGAGCGATAAAATCTGCGCCGACGGTCAGGTCTTTCGCATCCAAACGGGCTTTGCCCCAAACGAATTGGGCCACTGGGTCGCCATTTATGGCGGCTTGCTCGACGGACAGTGCCGCCGGGACGACAGGCAGGTCGACAGGAAGAGCTGCCTCTACGGGGACCGTCGGAGCTGTTGGTTCGAGCGTACCGGCGGCACTGCCTTCTTCTTCGAACAGCGTTTCATCGAGTGCGGCGTCGCCAATATCTGCGAACTCAACGCCGCTTAAGCTTGGTTCTGCGTCTACAGGCTCCGCTGCGGCCTCCACAACCGGCGTCAAAGTACTTTTGGTGGCGATAGTTGGCGTTGCGGTATCTGTGGGCGGTGCTGTCTTTCCGCGCAGCACGACCCAGCCGCCTGCGCCAGCGGCTGCCACGGCGAGCGCAGAAGCGGCCATAATCAAAGGCAGTTTCCGGCTCGAAGCGGGCTTCGGTGTCACCGAGGCCGCTGAGCGACGTCCGCGCCGCGGCGCGGGACCGGCTTTCGGATCAGTAGCGGCGGCGATCGCCGCGTTGCGGGCACGGCTCAAATAATCCGCCGCGTCAGCTTTGATGGGCTCGGGCGCTTCTGGATCAAGCTCTGACAGAAGTTCATCTGTATTATGAGCGAGCGCGTCGTCTTCGAAAGCTGGCAAAATATCGCCGAACGCGTCGCCGTCTTCGATATCAGTGAGATCATCTGGCGCTGCGAAGTTATCCACGCCAGCCGCGTCATCATCGGCCGCAAAGACATCCGAATCTCTGGCTTCTTGCTGGGTGTCGTCCCAGCTTCCGAGCTCCGCTAGGGGGTCTTCTTCGGATACTAAGACGTCTTCTGCAAAGTCAATCGACACGTCTTCAGCGTCTAAATTGAGATCGAGATCTTCTTCTGGCGTATCGATAATATAATCTTGATCGGCGCCTTCTTCAGTCCAAGCCGGTGCTTCAGGGGTTTTGGCTGCCACGTCGGCGGTGTCAGCGTCAAAATCAGGTAGGCCGGCAATAAAGTCAGTGTCGTCTAGCCCTTCCGGCGCGACTTCGATAGACGGCGCTTCAGGTTCAGGCGCCCGGTAAGAAATGCTTGGCGCGGGTTCAGGCGCGGCCGGCGTCGCGAGCTCAATCGGCGAGGCATCGACTTCAAGTTCCGGCATATCCGGCAATGCTGGTGCGGCCGGTTCGGACATTGGCGGGGCATTAAAGTCCTCAAGCGCTTCCAGGCGCCCGGCGAGCGAAACAATGGCGCGCTGCACGGGAGATACGGCTGAAGCGGTTTGAGTTTGCATCTCGGCGAGACGCTCAGAAACATTGCCGAGAGCATCTGAAAGACGTGTTTCTTGGCGGTGTTCAGAGGCCGTGATTTTCTCGACCAAGTCGCGTTGATTGTGGTCTTGGCGGGCTTGAACGTGTTTGATCGCCGTCGCGACTTGCTCGCCGACTTGTTCAATTGCGACAGCGCTGCGCTGTTCGCTCTCGGCGACGCGTTCATTCAAGGTCTCAGAGAGATCAGAGACTTGCTCGCCAATTTGCTCAATCGCGTTCGCGCTGCGATCTTCGCTTTCCGAAATGCGCTGCGTCAGGGCTTCAGACATGTCGACAATTTGTCCACTCATCTGGTCGCTCATGCCTTCAATCCGCGCGCTCAGGTCGGCGGTTTCGAGCTGATTAAGGCGGGTTTCGAGGGCGCCCATCAATTCTGGGTTCTGTCCGGCCGCGGCGCGTTCAATTTCATCGGCGAGGTGAAGCCGGGTTTGCTCAACGCTGGCGCGAAGATCGCTGGCCAGGGTTTCAAACTGGGCTTCGAGCTCTTCACGAAGACGTTCAACTTTCTCCGGATTTGCCATTTGTGCGACGATATCGATCCGCTCATCTAAATTGGCGAATGTGCCTTCAAGCGCTTTCAGGGCCGAATCTGTTGTGTTCTCTGCTCGTGACAAGCGATCTTGAATACGCGTCAGCGTGCTTTCCATTGAATTTATGGCGCCAGAAACGTCGCCCTCGACGGCCTTCATTCGGCTGTCGACGTCTTCAACTTTGGCGAGCTTTGTCGCCACGGATGATTCGATATTTGAGAAGCGTTCGGACAGGTGGCGCGATGTACCTTCGGCGCGCAGTTCGGCTTGTTCAACCGCCCGCTCAACGCGCTCAGCGGCAGTGGCGAGAGTCGATTCGACTTTAACCTCCATCCCTTCAACACGTTCGCTAAGCTCGCCAAAGCCGGCTTCGACACGGCCTTTCATAGCCATGCTTTCGTCTTGAGTCAGGCGGCCTTCTTCGTAAACATGAGAGGCCAGTTTTCCGAGCGCATCTTCAAGCGCCTTCATCGCCTCAAGGCTTTTCTGGCCGCTTTGATCAGCTTCTAAAATACCGACTTTGTCGTGCAGCGTTTCATTCGTTTCGCGCAATTCGTCGACCATACGCTCGACTTCGGCGGTCATCGCGGAGGTGGAGTTTTCGGTATTCTCAAGCCGCGCTAAGAGGCCAAGCACGGATTGATCAATGCCTGTAATGGCTAATGTTGACCGCGCTTCGACCGCTTCGATACGCTGCGCCAAATGATCGAGCGGCGTCCTTTGGCCATGGTCCAAAGTCGGTTGAGCGCGATCTAAAGATGGTTGGCCGCGGTCCAAATAGGGATCATGATGCGGCGCGCGATCATACGAACCCAGGTCGCGCGGGCCAGCTTCACTATGCCCTTCGAGCAGGAGATTATTAATATAGTCCCCGAGCGTGATTCCTTTTAGGCGTGCTTTCTCTTTGGCAATCGCGCGGGCGCGATCGTCCACTCCTTTTACGCTCCAGGACCCATAATGGCTCATCCCCGGTACTCCGCTTAAGGGCGCCCAATTTCCGGAAATCGCGCGCCGAATTACCCGTTTCAAAGTACGAAATGAAGCGAACGCTCTTAATGCCTGGTTAAAAAGGTAAACAGAAACCGTAAAATTCGTAAGATTTATTCACCTCTCAGAGTTTCGTTTTTTAAGGGTGACGTTGACGTTCGCGTAAAGACAAGGCATAGTTGCGCTCATGCCTGATACACATTCTCTTTCGATCGCCGATTCGCGTACATATTCGATTTCCGAGCTTGCGCGAGAATTTGGAATTACCCCCCGCGCTCTCCGGTTCTACGAAGATAAAGACATGCTACATCCTGCCCGTGATGGCATGACGCGTGTTTATTCGCACCGTGACCGCGGCCGGGTCAAAATTATTGTTCGCTTGAAGCGCTTGGGCTTACCCTTGGCTGATATTCGCGAAATCCTCGACCTTTATGGTCTAGAAGATGGCCAACGCGCGCAAATGCGGATGTCTCTGGTCAAGTTCCAGAATCAAATCAAAGAACTTGAGAACCAGCGTGAAGATATCGAAATGGCGCTGCAAGAATTACACAATGGAATTGAGTGGCTCGAAGGGCAGCTCGAGAAAATTGGCCCACGCGCGGCTGATGCAGAAAATCTCAAAGCCTACGATGCTGTTGCCCGCAAGCAGCTCGATGACGCGTAAGAAATGACAGTTCGGCTCGTATGAGTTGAATGACCTTTCCAAACCGTGGCGCTAAAGCAAGCGTCACGGTTTCATAATAATATCTGAGGGATATCCAGATGCCACGCTACGACGCTCCAATCCGCGATATGCAGTTCCTTCTGCATGATGTGCTGTCCATCCAAAACTATTCTAATCTTCCTGGTTTCGAAGAAGCGACCCCTGATCTGATCGATGCGATCCTTGAAGAGTCCGGCAAGTTTGCCAAAGAAGTTCTCTTTCCGCTGAACAAAGTCGGTGACCAGCAAGGCTGTATCCGTAATGCCGACGCGAGCGTCAAAACGCCTGATGGTTTCCCTGAGGCCTATAAGCAAATGGTCGACAATGGTTGGCCGCTGCTCGGCAAATCGCCAGAAATGGGCGGCCAAGGCCTACCCTATGTCGTCGGCATGGCGACCAGCGAGATGACGTCGTCCGCGAACATGGCGTTCGCTATGTATCCTGGCCTGACCTCCGGCGCATTCGAAGCGCTGATGGCGGGCGGCTCTGATGAGCAGCGCGCCATGTATGGTCCGAAAATGGCCTCTGGCGAATGGGCTGGCACCATGAACCTGACTGAGCCGCAATGCGGCACGGATCTCGGCCTGATCAAGACTAAAGCTGTACCGCAGCCGGATGGCTCTTATAAAATTACCGGTCAGAAGATTTGGATCTCAGGCGGTGAACAAGACCTGACAGAAAACATTATTCACCTCGTTCTGGCTCGGATCGAAGGCGGTCCAGAAGGCATTAAGGGCATTTCGCTTTTCGTTGTGCCAAAATATATCGTCAATGAAGACGGCTCCCTCGGAGAGCGCAACGACGCATCTTGCGGCGGCCTCGAAGAAAAAATGGGCATTCATGGCAATGCCACCTGCGTGATGAACTATGACGGCGCCACCGGTTGGCTGGTTGGCGAAGAGCATAAAGGCATGCGCACCATGTTCGTGATGATGAACGAAGCGCGCCTCGGGGTTGGCATGCAGGGCTTGAGCCAGGCTGAAATTGCTTACCAAAATGCCGTCGACTTCGCCAATGATCGGCTTCAGGGACGTTCGCTTAAAGGCGTTCAAGCTCCGGATAAGCCCGCCGATCCGGTGATCGTACACCCGGATGTGCGGCGCATGTTGATGGACCAAAAGTCCTTCATCGAGGGCGCCCGCGCCTTTACCTATTGGACCGCGCTCTATGGCGATTTGCACCATAAATCTCCGGACGAGAAGGTCCGCGAAAAAGCCGGTGACTATATGGCTTTGATGACACCAGTGCTGAAAGCGTTCCTGACCGATCGCGGCTTTAAAATGGCCAATGAGGCGCTGCAAATTCATGGCGGATCTGGCTTCACTCAAGAGTGGGGCCTCGAACAATTTGTCCGCGATTGCAGGATCTCACTGATTTATGAAGGCACGAACGGCATTCAGGCACTCGATCTGGTTGGACGGAAGCTCGCTGCCAATGGCGGCCGCGCGGTGTTCAGCTTCTTCGCTGAAATGGATGATTTCATTGGTAGCCATGAAGGCGACGCTGAGCTTGAGCCCTTCATTGAAGGCTTGAAATCCGCCAAGGCGCAGCTGCAGGACGGTACCAATTGGCTGATGCAGAATGGTATGACTGACTTTAACAATGCCGGCGCTGCCTCGTCTGATTATTTGCAGCTCTTTGGCCTCACAGCCCTGACCTATATGTGGGCGCTGATGGCGAAAGTCGCACTTGAGAAAAAAGGCGATGATCCGTTCTATGAAGACAAGGTTTTGACCGGGAAATATTATGTTTCCCGGGTGCTGCCAGAAGCGGCGGCGCATCTGGCCAAGCTCAAAACCGGCGCTGATCTGATGATGGCTCTGCCAGCAGACCGGTTCTAGGCATGGGATTTTCCGCAGCTCCAACGCTCGAAACGGAGCGTTTGGTGCTGCGGCCCTATCACAATACCGATTTCGATGCGTTCGCCGCTTATTTCGCGTCGCCGCGATCAATTTACACCGACGGACCGGTCTCTCGCCAAACTGCGTGGGATCTGTTCACTGCTGGCGTTGGCCGTTGGATGATTGCGGGTCACGGCGCCTGGACGATTGAGCGCAAGGTCGATGGCATTGCGGTTGGCTTGGTTTCGCTAAACACCGCGATCGAATTGCCCGACCCCGAGCTCGGATGGATCCTTTGGGCAGGATTTGAGGGACATGGTTATGCCTTTGAGGCTGCGTTTAACGCGCGCGCATTTGCCTTTGAGATCCTGGAATGGCCGCGTTTGATCAGCGGGATTCACCAGGACAATTCGGCGTCGATCAAGCTCGCGGAACGGCTCGGAGCGGCCTATGCGCCGGATCTGCGCCTGCCGGCTGAGCCGGAAACCCGCTTCTATCGCCACAAAGCTCAATAGATATGGTGAAACGCATGCAACTTCCCGTTACGTCACGCCTGGTCAAAACACGTGTTTCAGGCTACATTGACGTGAACGTAAACGTCATAATTGTGTCCCGGGAGCCTGCTCATGTCTGACGTCCTCAATGTACCGTTGTCGCCGTGGCGCCAGGACGAGGAAATCAAAATCTTCAATGAGGCCGTGTCGCAATTCTTCGACAAGGAATTGAAACCGCACGTGGAAGATTGGCGCGAAGCCGGCGCCGTGCCGCGGGATGTCTGGTACAAAGCAGCAGAACAAGGCCTATTGCTGGTCTCAGGGCCCGAGGAGTATGGCGGCGCTGGCGGTGATTTTCGCCATGATGCGGTAATTATCGAACAGCTAGAGCAGCAAGGCATCGCTGGTTTCGGAATTGGTCTGCACAATGCGATCGTTGCGCCTTACATCATTCATTACGGCTCTGAAGAACAAAAACAGCGTCTCCTCCCAAAGCTCGCCTCGGGTGAGCTTGTCACGGCCATTGCGATGACAGAGCCCGGCACGGGTTCAGATCTTCAAAATATCAAAACCACGGCCAAAAAAGACGGAAATGGTTATGTCATCAATGGCTCAAAGACTTTCATTACCAATGGTCAGACCGCCAATCTGATCCTGGTCTGCGCCAAGACCGATCCGAGCAAAGGCGCCAAAGGAATTTCGATCATGATGGTCGAAACCGACGAAGTTGAAGGCTTCGAGCGCGGTCGAAACCTGAAGAAGATCGGCCAACCGGCTGCGGACACATCCGAGCTCTTTTTCAATGACGTGAAAGTGCCGGCCTCGGCTCTGCTCGGCCCGGAAGAAGGCCAAGGCTTTATCCAGCTGATGCAACAGCTCCCGCAAGAGCGCCACATTATCGGCATCCAAGGCATTGGTATGATCGAACGCGCGCTCCGTGAAACGGTCGCCTATGTCAAACAGCGCAAAGCGTTTGGCGGCACGATTATGGATTTCCAGAACACGCAGTTCAAACTGGCGGAATGCAAAACCGAAGCGACAGTCGCGAAAGTGTTTGTCGATCATTGCACAGAGCTGCTGCTGAAAGGCGAGCTGGATGCCTCAACGGCGTCGATGTCGAAATATTGGATCTCTGACCTGCAGTGTAAGATCATTGATGAATGCCTGCAGCTGCATGGCGGCTGGGGCTATATGGACGAGTATCCGATTGGTCAGATGTACCAGGATGCGCGTGTGCAGCGCATCTATGGCGGCGCCAATGAAGTCATGAAAATGCTGATCGCGAGGACGCTTTGAGTCTGCACCAATCAAACGATCGAATTATCGGATGGTGCCTACTTGGAATGGGCACGTTCGGCGTTTTTTGGGTGGTATCGGCGGATTATACCCCATTCCAATTTTGGCGGCGCTTCTCTGCCGGCGCAGCCCTTGTGGTGTTCGGTTTGTTTATTCTTTCGAGAAAAGCTTGATGCCTGACTCCCATCTCCTCACCGATACGTTCCCACAGCCTGCCGAGAGCTCGAAATCGCTCGGGTTTGAACTGATTTCACTCGACATGAGCAAGATGGAAACGCGGGTCCGGTTTGACGGCAAAAAGACGTTCACCAATCCCGCCGGATATATTCAAGGCGGCTACCTTTCTGCCATGCTCGATGATACGATTGGCATGCTTGCAACAATGAAGACCGGCACGCGGGCTTTCCCCTCGACGATTGATCTGCACACAACCTTTTTACGGCCGGTGAGAGTTGGCGCGATTGAAGTCGCAGCCCGCCTTCGCAATATTGGCCGACAAGTGATTTTTGCTGAAGCTGACCTATATGACTCCCGCGGCAAAGAGGCTGCGCGGGCCACAGCTTCCCTCGCCATCAACCCGATGAAGGCACCGGCAAAATGATGCGTTTAACAAGTTAAAGACAGGAGACCCCTCCCATGACTGAAGCCTATATCTATGACGCTGTGCGAACCCCGCGCGGCAAAGGCAAAAAATCTGGCAGCTTGCATGAAATCACTGCGCTGGAACTGTCCACCCAAACCCTGGAAGCGATCCGCGACCGCAACGACCTCGACACCAAATATGTCGATGATGTTGTCCTCGGCTGTGTCTCGCCGGTTGGGGAGCAAGGCGGCGACATTGCGCGGATTGCCGTGCTCAATGCCGATTACGCTGAAACAACGGCAGGCGTTCAGGTCGACCGGTTCTGCGCTTCAGGCCTCGAAGCCTGTAATATGGCGGCCGCAAAAGTCATGACCGGTGAAGCCGACATGGCCATTGGCGGCGGCATTGAGAGCATGAGCCGCGTGCCCATGGGCGCCGCTGGCGGGGCTTGGGCGTCTGATCCGCAAATTGCGCTCAAGTCTTACTTCTCTCCGCAAGGGGTTGGCGCTGATACGATTGCCACCAAATGGGGCTTCTCGCGCGATGACGTTGACGCCTATGCGGTCGAGTCTCAACAGCGCGCGAAGCAGGCTTGGGACGAAGGCCGGTTCTCGAAATCAGTGATCGCGGTCAAAGACCAAATGGGCGGTGTTCGCCTCGATCATGATGAGCATATGCGTCCACAAGCCGATATGCAGAGCCTTGCCGCACTGAACCCGAGCTTCGCCGGCATGGGTGCAATGGGCTTCGATGAGGTGATCAAGCAGCGCTATCCTGAACTGGAAGCGATCAATCATGTTCACCATGCTGGTAACTCGTCGGGCATCGTGGATGGCGCCTCTGCAGTTCTGTTCGGCAGTAAAGAAATGGGTGAGCGTCTTGGCCTCAAACCCCGCGCTCGAGTCAAGCAAATGGCGTCGATTGGTTCTGAGCCTGGCATCATGCTGACGGGTCCAACCGATGTGACCCTCAAAGCGCTCAAAAAAGCTGGCATGGATGTCAGCGATATTGATCTTTACGAACTCAACGAAGCTTTCGCATCAGTGCCGATGCTGATGATGCATTTGCTCGGCATTGATCATGAGAAAATGAACGTCAATGGCGGTGCCATCGCTATGGGGCATCCGCTCGGGGCGACCGGCGGCATGCTGCTCGGCACGATGGTAGATGAGCTTGAGCGTGCGGACAAAGAAACCGCTTTGGTCACGCTTTGCGTCGGCGCCGGCATGGGCACCGCGACAATTATCGAGCGCGTTTAAGTTTGAGCTGTCATCTCGGACAGCTCAACTGAGCTGATCCGGGACCTAGCCGACCTCAATCCCGGTTCCGCGCTTCGCTGCGGCCGGGATGACACGAAAAGAACGGAATAAAGACAAATGAACCTCGAAACATTCTCTTTCGATATTGATGGTGACGGCATCGCCCACGCGGTGTTTGATGTCCCAGGCCGCAGCATGAACACGCTGACGGGCAAAGCGATTGCAGACATTATTGCAATCACAAATGAAGTTGCGACCAATGAAAAAATCACCGGATTGGTGATCTCATCTGGCAAGGCTTCTGGCTTCTGCGCCGGGGCCGATCTCGGTGAAATGAATGAAAGCGCTGGCGGCGGAAAGCCCGAATCTGAAATGTCAGAAGCGGAGCTGAAAGCTCAGCAGTTCGAACGCGGCTTCTCTCTCAACAAGACGCTGCGCGAGCTCGAAACCTGCGGCAAGCCAATTGCTGTTGCGCTTGACGGACTGGCGCTTGGCGGCGGCTTGGAAGTGGCACTTGCGGGGCATTACCGCGTCGCCGCGAATGACAATCCGAAAATCCAATTCGGTCTGCCAGAAGCCAAGATCGGTCTTCTGCCAGGCGCCGGTGGGACCCAGCGTTTGCCGCGCCTGATTGGCGTGCAGGAAGCGCTGCCACTGATCCTCCAAGGCAAGAGCTTTAACGCTGAGAAAGCCCACAAAATGGGCGTCGTGAACGAGCTTGCGCCAAAAGCCGACACGGTTGCCAAGTGTAAAGCTTGGATCAAAGCCAACCCAGACGCGCAGGCGCCATGGGATGAAAAAGGCTTCAAAATGCCCGGCGGCGTCGTCCACCGTTCGCCCGGCGCGGGCCAAGTCGCGACTATGTCTAACGCCATGCTCGCAGCGAACACGTATGGCAACTATCCGGCGCAAAAGAACATTCTCTCGTGTGTCTATGAGGGCACGCAGGTGCCGATTGATGCCGGTCTTCGCATCGAAACGCGTTATTTCATCAACACGCAGCAGCGCCCTGAAGCCAAAGCGATGATCCGCTCGCTCTTCTTGTCGATGCAAGAACTGTCCAAAGGTGGCAACCGCCCCGCGGGCTATGACAAAGCCGAGTTTAAGAAAATCGCGGTTGTCGGCGCCGGACTGATGGGCGCGGGCATTGCCTATGTCCAAGCCAAAGCCGGGATCCCAACCGTGCTGGTCGACGTCTCGAAAGAGAATGCCGAGAAAGGCAAAGACTATGCTCGCCGTTTGGTTGAGAAAGATCTGTCGCGCGGCAAGACCACGCAAGAGAAAGGCGACAAGCTGCTCGACCTGATCACCACGACGGACTCTTATGATGATGTCAAAGGCGCCGATCTGGTCGTCGAAGCGGTGTTCGAAAACCCAGAGCTAAAAGCCAAAATCACCAAAATGGCGGAAGACGTCATCAGCGCTGATGCGATCTTTGGATCGAACACATCAACGCTGCCGATCACCGGCCTCGCCGAAGCGTCGTCGCGTCCAGAAAACTTTATCGGCATCCACTTCTTCTCGCCGGTTGAGCGCATGGGATTGGTCGAGATCATCACCGGCGAAAAGACCAGCGAAGAGACACTCGCAAAGTCGATCGATTACGTTCTGGCGATCCGCAAGACTCCGATTGTCGTCAATGATAGCCGCGGGTTCTACACTTCGCGCTGTTTCGGCACCTATACCCAAGAAGGCATGGCGATGCTGGCAGAAGGCATTAAGCCTGCGATCATCGAGAATGTCGGTCGTCAGTCCGGCATGCCTATGGGCGCGCTGGAGGTCTCTGACTCAGTTGGTCTCGACACCGCTCTGAAAGTTGGCCGTCAAATGGCCCAAGCCTCTGGTGTCGACTATGATTCAAACGAGCTCGGCCAGATGATGGCTTGGTTGGTCGAGGATCAAGGCCGCGTCGGACGCAAGGCTGGTAAAGGCTTTTACGACTATAATGAGAAGGGCAAGCCATCGCGCCTTTGGCCGGACCTCAATAGCCGTATCGATGTCACGGTCGACGAATGTCCACCAGAGCTCAAAAAGCACCTCACCAACCGCTTCCTAGTGCGCCAGGCGGTTGAAGTGGCACGCTGCTTTGAGGAAGGTGTGATCACGGATGCGCGGGATGCAGATATCGGCTCCATCCTGGCCTGGGGCTTCGCGCCTTATACTGGAGGCTGCGCCTCTTACATGGACCTAATCTGGGGGATCCCGGAATTTGTCGCCGAAGCGGATGCACTGGCGGAGAAGTATGGTGACCGGTTCAAAGTACCGCAGCTGCTGCGCGACATGGCGGCGAATGGCGAGACCTTCTACTCGCGCTTCCCGCCCGGCAGCGTAAAGCAAAAAGCTGCGGCCTAAACCGCAGCTTTCGATAACAGTTAAAAAGAAAGGCCGGAGCGTCGCGCTCCGGCCTTTTTTGATCAGGCGCCCTCTTCGACGATGGGCGTGAGAAGGATCTCGACGCGTCTATTCGCCTCGCGGCCCGCCTGAGTGGAATTGTCTGCAATCGGCTGGGTTTCGCCCATGCCGAGCGCGCGAACGCGCACGGATTGCACGCCGCTATTGATTAAATAGGATTGCACCGAGGTCGCGCGGCGCTCTGATAGGGCTTGATTATAGTCATCTGCGCCATCCGAACTGGCATGTCCGACGACGTCGACCGAAGTTTTTGGATAATCGATCAGAGTTGTGCTGACTTGATCCAATGGGCCGTAAAAGTCGCCTTGGATGGCCGCGCTATTGACGTCGAATGTGATGCCAGACGGCATGGTCAGGGCGATTTGATCGCCGACCCGCTCGACTTCAATGCCAGTGCCTTCGGTTTGGCGCCGCAGCTCTTCTTCCTGCTTGTCCATATAGACGCCAATGCCGGCGCCAGCGAGGCCACCAACGACAGCGCCAATGGCGGCGTTTCGTTTGTCGTCGCCGCCCGCCATCATCCCGATGCCGGCGCCGATAATGGCGCCGCCCGCGGTGGTGCCTAGCGTTCGATCGGACACACTTTGGCATCCGACCAACATTGCGGTGGCGGCAATTACAGTAAGCGTGGTTTTCATAAGAAGCTCCCCAGTTGCATGGCCAAAGGCCACTGGTTTTCGGAAAACGCCAAGTGAATTAATTGCAATCCGATTGGGGGGCGGAAGAGCGGCTCACTTGCCATCGTATTTTTCGCTTAAAGTTTAGGGTTTTAGCCTTTTGAAAATTCCTGTGGAAAATTTAAGCGATCGCCTTGGTCATATCCGGCGAAACCTGAACCGAGCGCAACTGAATGAAAGGCAACGAAAGCAGGCGCAAATGCCTTGATTCAGCCCTGTTTTTGTTGCCCGGAGCGGGTTAGGTAGAAATCATCACAGGAGTGTCCTTATGGTTTCTACATTCGTCTCTGCGCTGGCGCTCGCTTGGGCAATCGCACCGCAAGTCTCGCTGTCGCTGCAAGCGGTTGCAGATGATCTCGCGGTCGACACAGCCCTTGAAGAGATGCCTGAGCCGCGCGCTGAAACCGTCAGGTCTGAAGTGTTGCCCGAGCAGGCACCCCGCGCCGAAGGTGAAGACGAGACCGCCGCGCCTGACGCGATTGAACCGATGGAGGCAATCGAGGAAACCCCTGTGGATACGGCGGAGATTGCAGAGCCCGTCGAAACGAAGCGTGAACAGCCTGCAGTCGAAGCCAATGCGTCAGGCCAAGTCCCGGAAGCTGAATGGCCGGCGATATTGGAACGTGTCAGCGGTGCCTTGTCCGAGGCCAAAACCGCCAAAGGTCAATTCATCCAGACCAATATTGATGGCAGTCTCTCAACCGGCAGTTTTGCCCTCAATCGTCCGGGCCGTGTGCGGTTTGAATATGATGACCCGACCCCAGTTCTGATTGTCTCAGATGGAACAACGGTTGCGATTGAGGACCGAGATCTCGAGACCGTTGACCGTGTTCCAATCGGCTCGACCCCACTGGGTCTGATCCTATCGCCGCGACTGGATGTGAATGATGATGTCGAGATCCTCGGAGTGTTCGAGAATGCCGATCGTATTGGCGTCCGGGTTAGCGATGCCAGCGGCGAACTTGAGGGCACATTGACCATGGTTTTCGATAAGACAAGTTATGAGCTCTTGGGCTGGTTGGCCGTCGACGGAAACCTGCAAACCACGGTCGTCGATCTCGTCAATATCGAAACCAACGTTCGCATTGACCCGCGTTTGTTTCGTCTGAATGAAGATGATGATGAGGACGACGAGCGCTAAGGTAAGATCGAAAAAAGCCAGGTCGCAAAACGACCCGGCTTTTCTTTGTCCGCGTACGTCCCCACGACTCACGTGAACGATTTGCGCTGGCAACTGCGATTGCCTGTTTCAAACGCGCGCACTGTCACTTTACGTACCATCGGTATGTTGAGGGTCAACTAGAAATCGCAATCGAGTATGGTTAAACGCACAAGAGCTGATGCAAAAAAGACACGCGAACAGTTGGTTGAATCTGCAACAAGACTGTTCGAGGCAAAAGGGTATGCCGAGACTTCAATCAACGATATTTGTTTAGATCTTGGTATCACTAAAGGCGCGCTGTTCCATTATTTCCGAACCAAGCAAGACTTGTTTTTAGAAGCTTGGACGCGACTTCAAGTGGCGATGGATGCTGAAGCGCGTGAGGCGGCGATCGCGGCGCGTAGCCTGACAGATCCTTATGCCGCTTTTTTAGCCGGATGTCGGGTCTATCTCACCTTTGCGACGCGCCGCGATTATCAGAAAATTGTCTTGATTGACGGCCCGGCGGTGTTCGGACAGACAGGGTGGTATGAGCGCGACCACGACCTGGGTGCCCAAAACGTCCATGCGGGGGTGCGCTATCTGGCTAAGAAAGGCATTGTCGCCGCCGCCCGCGTTGATGCTCTGGCGGTGATGCTGCAAAGCGCGCTTAACGGCGCCGGGTTTGCCCTTGCCCGGCAAGAACCTGGGATCGATTCTGAGCGCGTCTACGACGCATTCGAGGCGATGGTCAAAAGCCTGCGTTAGCGCGACATGAGCTCGGCAAATCGCTCAAACAAATAAAAGCTGTCTTGCGGGCCGGGACTGGCTTCCGGGTGATGCTGGACCGAAATGATAGGCTTGCCGGCGACTTTCAGGCCGGCATTGGTGCCATCAAATAGTGATCGGTGGCTTTCTTCTACGCCGGCTGGTAGTGTCGCCGTATCCACCGTAAAGCCATGATTCATAGAAACAATTTCGACTTTCCCTGTCTCTAAGTCTTTGACCGGATGGTTGGCGCCGTGATGTCCTTGGGCCATTTTCTTCGTCGTCGCGCCGAGCGTTAGAGCGAGCAATTGGTGGCCGAGACAGATGCCGAGGATTGGCAGTCCGCTATCGACCAGCGCGCGCAGCAGGGGCGCGCAGCGCTCAAACGTTGCCGCCGGATCACCTGGTCCGTTCGACAGCACGATGCCATCGGGTTTGAGCGCGAGAAGGGTTTCAAGCGAGGTATCGCCATTGACCACAGTGGCGCGCAGACCGACCTCAGCAAGATTGCGCAAAATATTCTTTTTGACGCCGAAATCCACCACCACAACGTGCTTCTCAGCGGCGTCGTTTTGGCTAAAGCCGGTGCTCAGATCCCATAGACGTTCAGTATGATCGAAGGCCGCATCAGCGTCGACTTGCGCCGCCAGGTCTGCGGCTTCAAGGCCTTCCCAGGCCTGCGCCGCTTTAATCAGAGCGGCAGTGTCGATGTTGCCGTCAGGGGCGAATTGAATGGCGCATTTCTGCATGCCTTGTTCGCGAATGCGCCGGGTCAGGGCGCGGGTGTCGACGCCAGAAAGGCCGATAATGCCATTTTGCGCGAGCCAGCTGCTAAACTCGTCTTCAGAGCGCCAGTTTGAGGCTGGGGTGATGGCCTCGCGGAACACGGTTCCGACCGCGGCGCGCGCCGCATTCTGGCTCGATTCTTCGTGATCTTCAGGTGTGGTGCCAACGTTTCCGATATGCGGGAAAGTGAACAAAACCACCTGTTCAGCATATGAAGGATCGGTAAGTATCTCTTGATAGCCGGTCATTGCCGTATTGAAGCAAAGCTCGCCAACCGCAATGCCTGCGGCGCCGGCGCCTTGTCCGAGAAAGACCGTGCCGTCTGCTAATGCCAGGGCCCCACTCGCCTCACGGGCGAACCCGGATTGATTTTTGTCTGTCAAACCCTTATCTCCGTCGCTTCGCTGGACTCACCTGCCGTCAGTTGCCTTAACGGTTTCTCAGGCAAACGGAGGGCAGATAGGGTGTAGCGGGCAGAACCGTCAAGCGGTTTTGGAACTCAACCGACGACTTTTTAAAGGCGGTTTTATGGGTCAGATGGATCAAACCATTGAGCGGCAGCTGCGTGATCGCATTAATGCCGCCCTTCTCCAAGCCGAAATTGACTCGCCAAATGGCGTTGAAGCGCAGACTTTGCGGCTGATCAAATGTGCTATGGACGATCGCGATGTGATTGCCCGCAGCCGCGGCGAATGTTCAGGCTGTGACAATGAGGTGATCGTCGAATTGCTTGAAACCATGGTTACCCAGCGCGAACAATCGATCCAGAATTATGATGACTCTGGGCGGGTCGTTGATGCTGAGCGCGAGCGCGAAGAATTAGACATCATCAATGCGTTTCTGCCGCGGCCTCTCGCCGGAGACGCTTTAAGCTCGGCCGCTGCGAAAGTTGTGGATGAATTGCAAGCGCGCAAGCTTAAAGATGTTGGGCGTTGCATGTCGGCCTTGCGCGAGCGCTATCCGGGCCAAATCGAATGCGGTCCTGCCAGCAAAGCTGTTCGCGCCGCGATAGGCTAGACGTTCCCGCAAAAATTAGCGACATCAAGGCTTCTGGTTTGGAGGTCTGGTATGAAATCGTTTTTGGTCGCAGGTCTTGCGTTAATTCTAGGCGCCGTGATTGGCGTGTTCATCTATACCCGGTTCGTGCCGCCGCCGCTCGACGTTCTGGCCCGCGCTGCAGCGTTTGAAGGCGATGCGGATTATTTCTTCCAAAACACCAGTGAGCTGTATCCAATCCGGACCGTGTCGGTCTCTGAAACCCGCCAGCCGCTGCCGCAAAATGAGATCGCGCTCGATGGTTTTACCTATGAGTATGAAGGCGAAACGCGCACTCTGGCGGATCTCTATACAGAGATGGAAACGTCCGGCCTCATAATCGTCCATAAAGGCGACGTGGTGCACGAGTCTTATGGTCGCGGCGCGGACCCCGGCACCCGCTTTACGACTTGGTCGCTTGTGAAATCGATCACCTCGACTTTGGTCGGCGTTGCTGTTGCGGACGGCAAAATCGACAGTGTGGATGACCCGTTGGTCAAATATCTGCCAGAGGTTGCGGGCACCGCCTATGACGGCGTGACGATTAAGCAAGCGCTGCAAATGTCGTCGGGCATCCGCTACGATCCAAATCTTTTTGATGGCAATATGCAAGACACGGTTGAGTTCATGACCAATAGTGTCGTGACCGGCAAAAAACCGGCTTTCGATCTCGCCATCAAGTATAAGCGCGAGCACGCGCCCGGAACCAAGTTCAACTATAATACGGCGGAAAGCCAAGTGCTGCTTGAGCTCGTGCGCCGGGTTACCGGTATGGACGCGGCCGACTATCTTGAGCAAAAAATCTGGCGGCCGCTGGGGATGGAGCATTCTGGCGAATGGGTGCTTGACCGCGCCGGTGCCGAGGGGGCTGAGATCGGCGGCGCATTTTACAATGCCGCGCTGCGCGATTGGGCCCGGTTCGGTGTCTTTATCGAGCAAGGCGGGGTCTGGAACGGGGTGCAAATCCTGCCCGAGGATTGGGTCGACCGGGCGACAATTTCAGACGAGGCCCATATTCGCCCAGGCGAAGTCCACCCGAATCCTAATCGGGGATATGCTTGGCATTGGTGGACTTATGCGGATGGCACATTCACCGCGTCCGGCGCCAATGGACAGACGCTCTATGTCGACCGCGAGAATGACCTTGTGGTTGCCCGTTCAAGTGCTTGGCCAGAAGGCTATGTGCGCGCCCATGATGATCAAAGCTTTGCCGTCTACAAAGCCTTGGCCGCTTGGCTCGATCAACCTATCGCGCCCGCTGTCGATGCTGAAGATATGGCTGCCGAAGCGCCTTAAGCGGCGTCGACAATATAACGATTTCGACCTTGGTCTTTGGCTTCGTAGAGCGCGTCATCAGCGCGCGATAGGACAGAGCTGACCGTGTCTCGGCGGTGGGCCACACCGACGCCGACACTGGCCGAGATTTTGATCGGTAGATCCTTGTAGATGCAAGGATGCGACGCCACACGGGCGCGGATCGCTTCGGCGTTTTGGTGCAGCTCTGTGATCGTTTCATAAGGCATGAGAATGCCAAACTCTTCGCCGCCGAGCCGGGCGACAAGACTGTTTCTCGGGGCGGCCCGAACCATTTGGTGTGCTGCATGGATCAGCACTTCATCCCCGGCATCATGGCCATGGAAATCATTGACCTGTTTAAAATGGTCCAAGTCGACAATCAGGAGGCTGACCCCGGAATACTCGAAATCCGTGGTCGCAAACACATGCGATGCGGCTTGCATAAAGGCCCGGCGATTGGACAGGCCGGTCATCTCATCGGTGCGCGCCAAGTGAGCAATTTGCGTCAATCGAACATGATTGCGCCAGCCTTGATAGCCAACCACACTCGTGCAAACGGGGACAATCAGCAACGGCAGAAAAACCGCGGTGCGCATCGCTTGCCCGTGGATTTGATCATCATAGCCTTTGGTCGTGTACCAGGTCACGGATACAGCGATCATAACCGCGATTATGAGCACGAAGACGCTGGTCGTGACCATATTGGTCACAAACTCGCGTCCGCTCGGAACCTCTGTTAGATCGAGTTTAAAATTCACAGTCATGTCCACCTGCGGCCTAATTAGGCGCTGCGGGCTAGGATAGGGTTGCGAAGATAGATGAAATTTGACGCATTTCTGCATTTGCATCCGGAGGTTGATGCCTGGTCACGAAAAAGCTGAGCCGGTCGCTTCGCTTCTGCACTGAGACGAGATATACATCCTTAATGGCTTCACACGTTCGCATCCCTGATGGCTTTGTCGATGAGCTCAAAGCGCGCATTCGACCCTCGGATGTGATCGGTCGCAAAGTGAAGCTTAAAAAGCAGGGCAAGGAATGGGTCGGCTTATCGCCCTTCACCAATGAGAAGACGCCGAGCTTTTACGTCAACGACCAGAAGAAGATTTTTAAGTGTTTCTCTTCCGGCATGGGCGGCGATGTTATCTCCTTTGTCATGGAAACCGAGCGTCTCTCCTTCATGGAAGCGGTCGAAAAACTGGCCGATGAGGCGGGCATGTCGCTGCCCAAAGCGACGCCGGAAAGCCAAGAACAATATGATCGGCGCCTCCGCCTGATCGCCGCGAGCGAGGCCGCCGCTGCCTATTACGAGGCGTGTTTGCGGGTGCCTGAGGGCGCTGAAGCGCGGCGCTATTTAGAAGGACGGGGCCTGCGCCCGAACAGTTGGAGCAAGTACCGCCTTGGATTCTCACCCGATGACTGGCGCAAAACGTTCGAGCATTTGAAAGACAAAGGCTTTTCGCAAAGCGAGATTGTTGAAGCCGGGCTTGCGGTCACCAAAGACGGCGGCGGCGAACCATATGACCGGTTCCGCGGCCGGCTAATGTTCCCCATCGAAGACGCGCGCGGCCAAGTTATCGCTTTTGGCGGGCGCGCGCTGCAACCGGATGCCAAACCGAAATATCTGAACTCGTCGGATACGCCGCTGTTTCACAAATCCCGTGTTTTGTACCGCTATAAGGCGGCGCGAGAAGCCTTTGGCGGGACCGATGAAGGCGGTCTCATCGTCTGCGAAGGCTATATGGATGTGATCGCATTGTGCGAGGCCGGCTTTGGCCATGCCGTGGCCCCGTTGGGCACAGCGCTCACCGAAGACCAGATTGGTTTGTTATGGCGCGCCGGACCCGAACCCGTGCTTTGCTTTGATGGCGACCGGGCAGGCCTCGGCGCTGCATACCGGTCGATCGAGCGCGCTCTGCCCGGTCTGCAACCAGGGCGCAGCATCTTTTTCTGTCTGCTCTCGGATGGCATGGATCCTGATGATCTCATTCGCGAGCAAGGCCCCGGTGCCATCGGCAAAGCGCTGGATGGGGCGCTGCCTTTGGTCGAAGTGCTGTGGCGCCGCGAACGCGATCTTGAGCCGGTCGATACGCCTGAGCGTCAAGCTGGGCTTGAGAAGCGGTTGATGCAGGCGGCCAGTGCGATTCAAGACGGCGCCGTTAAAGGTGCTTATGAGCGCGAGTTAAAGGCCCGCATGCGCGATTATCTCTGGCAATTGCGCTCAGCCAATCGCGGCACCCAGCAGGGGCCAAAACGCGGTGGTCAAGTGGTGTCGCCGGTGCTGCGCGGCGGCCCACCTGCTAAAACACGCGGACTAGGATTGGTTGTGCGCGCAGTGGATCATCACCACTTAGCCGAGATTGGCTTTGAAGCCTTAGCGGTCGCATTCTTCCCCGACCCCGATGTTTCAGCCATCAGAGACGCGTTGATCAGTGAAAATACTGCTGAATCAGGTGTTGACCGGGCGACTTTGAGCAACCATTTAGAGAGTCTTGGAAAATTGCGCGCTGCAGAACTGTTAACAACGTATCCCGACATCCCAAATTTACCGCAAGGCGGTTCAGAGGAGCGGGAATGGCTGATCGCCCTAGAGCAGTATGCACGCCCAGATGGCGCGGATGAGACCGGCCGTATCGCAGCAGAGGCGTTTGCCACTGCTGAAGATGCGCGTCACCGGCATCGGCTCGTGTCGGAACGAAGGGCTCGCACGGCGCGTCTCAATGAAGCAGCAGAAAAGGCCGATCAAAGCTGATCTCCTTTTACGGATTTGAAAGTGTATGTTGCGACAGACGTCGCAGCGGACAGGAGCGATAAATGGCGAAAGCCAAAGCGGAAGTACTTGAAGAAGGCGACGACCGTCCGGTCCTCGACCTCAGCGACAACAAAGTCAAAAAATTCCTCAAAGACGCCAAAGCCAAAGGCTATGTGACGCTTGAGCAATTAAACAAAGTCCTACCCGAAGACGAGCTCTCGTCCGATCGGATTGAAGACACGATGGCGATGCTCTCAGAGCAGGGCATCACGGTCGTCGACAATGAAGAAGAGGGCGAAGCTGCGGCGAAATCTACTGCGGTAGCGACGACCTCGACGACCGGCGCAGTGACCAAAAAAGGCAATGCCCGTGGGTCTGATCGAACAGATGACCCTGTCCGAATGTATTTGCGTGAAATGGGCGCGGTCGAATTGTTGTCTCGCGAAGGCGAGATTGCCATTGCCAAAAGGATTGAAGCCGGCCGCGATGCGATGATCCGCGGCCTGTGCGAATCCCCGCTGACCTTCGAAGCGATGATGGTTTGGCGCGACGAGCTCGTGAATGAGCGCATTCTGCTGCGCGATCTGATTGACCTCGAAGCCACCTATGGCGCTGAAAATCCGGCCCCTGAGGAGGACGAGCTCGACGAAGAAGAAGCCGAAGCCCGCGAAAACGAAACGGTTGAAGAGCGTCACGCACGCGAAGAACGCGAAGACGAAGAAGAAGGCGCCGCGATGTCGATGTCCGGCATGGAAGCTGAACTTCGTGAAGGCGTTCTCGACAAGCTCGACGAGATTGCCGCTGGCTTTGCCAAATTCCGTAAGCTCCAGGAAAAGCTCGTCGGTCGCCGCATGGAAGGCAAAGGTCTGACCACGAAAGACCGAGAGTCCTATGACGGGATTTCGCAGAATATTGTTGATGAACTGAAGACGATGCACATCAACAATGCGCGGATCGAAGCGCTGGTTGAGCAGCTCTATGCGATTAATAAGAAGCTGATGGGCCTAGAGGGTCAATTGATGCGTCTGGCCGATGCGCACGGGGTGCCGCGGTCCGAATTCCTGAAAAACTATTTCGGCCGCGAGCTCGATCCAACGTGGATCGAAGACGTCGCAGCGATGTCGAAAAAGTGGGAGCGCTTTACTGAGCGCGAAACTGAAAAGATTGATCTCATCCGCAGCGAAATTCAAATGGTGGCGCAAGAGATCGGTATTCCGATTGATGATTATCGCAAAATCGTCCAGCGCGTCCAAAAAGGCGAGCGCGAAGCGCGTATCGCCAAGAAAGAAATGGTCGAAGCGAACCTCCGCCTAGTCATCTCAATTGCCAAGAAATACACCAATCGCGGCCTGCAATTTCTGGATCTGATCCAAGAAGGCAATATCGGTCTGATGAAGGCGGTGGATAAGTTTGAGTATCGCCGCGGGTATAAATTCTCGACCTATGCGACGTGGTGGATCCGTCAGGCGATTACGCGATCGATCGCTGACCAAGCCCGCACGATCCGTATTCCGGTACATATGATTGAGACGATCAATAAGATTGTTCGCTCACAGCGCCAGATGCTGCACGAAATTGGCCGCGAGCCAACGCCGGAAGAATTGGCGGAGAAGCTCGGCCTGCCGCTGGAAAAGATCCGCAAGGTTCTAAAGATCGCCAAAGAGCCGATCTCGCTGGAGACGCCGATTGGGGATGATGAGGATTCAAACCTCGGCGACTTTATTGAGGATAAGGCAGCGTTGCTGCCTGTCGATGCGGCGATCCAATCAAACCTGCGCGAAACCACAACCCGCGTTCTGGCCTCGCTGACACCGCGTGAGGAACGCGTATTACGGATGCGCTTCGGCATTGGCATGAATACCGACCACACGTTGGAAGAGGTCGGTCAGCAATTCTCAGTGACACGGGAACGGATTCGCCAGATCGAAGCGAAAGCACTCCGCAAGCTGAAGCATCCAAGCCGTAGCCGCAAGCTGCGCAGTTTCTTGGACACTTAAACGCTGCCGCTCACTCGAATTGAGCGCTAAGCATCAGGGCCCGCTGCGATAACGCTCGCAGCGGGCTTTTTATTGAGCCTTTCAACGATGTAAGACACCAGGAGCGCGCTCGGCCAGTTGAAGGTCATAAGCGCCCCCGCAAACGGGCCCAGAGGCGTCATCAAGGCGGCGAAGACCACGGCAATGGCGATCACCACTTGGCCGCGGAATATCCACACGGTTTGCTTGGTGATGAGCGCTTCTCGTGCCGACAATCCGATCAGATCGCGTTTCCTTACGGCGTGCGCATACATGAAGCTCAGCAAGGTATATATGACCGCATACCCGGCGCCGAAAAAGGCCATGCTGCGGGCTGAATTGGTGATGTCCATATCGGCGCTGATCAATTGCTGATAATTGCCCGTCGCTTCGCCGATGATGAACCAGAAAAAGCTCTCGAAAATGAATTTGAGCGGATAGGCGGTGAACAGCACCATTAAGAGCAAAGCCGAGTTGATCATGACGATCGTATTGTCGGCCAAGCCGTAGCGCCGGAAAAAGACAAAATGCGCGTTCCAGATCATGAACAGGATAATGAAGCCGGCCGTCACCGGAATGATCGAGATCAAGAACATTACTAGTTCTGAAAATGTGGTTGGCGGCTTGTCGCCAAACAGCATCATACCCAGCGCCAGGGCGAAGATGATGTCCGAGAGGTTTTCAATCCGCGTGACATTCTGGCCGCGCCATTCGAACTCTGGATCATGATCTAAGTGTTTTGCGATTTCACCGCGCATCCAACTCTCCCCGCTGGGCGATAAGCTAGCGCAATTTTGCGAAAGAGAAAGCGCCAGAGCTAGGGAGCCCGCGTCTTCGTTAACAAACTCTGGCGTCAAAGCCCGGCATCCGAAAACGCGATTTAATCATCATTCAACGCAAGGTTGATAAGTGAGAAACTGCAATCACACAGTGAGGAAGTTACCGAATGTCAGTCGATGTGAAACCGCAAGATGAAACCCGCGCCGCGCCGCCGACCACATCCTGGGACAAAGCCCAAGCGGCGTTCAAACTGATTTTCGAAAACGGCCCCGGGCCGGACCCCAAATCCTATGCCGTTTGGTATGAGTATGCGGCGCAGAGCCAAACCGCGTTAAATGTCGAAATTGACGAAATTCTGGGCCAAGGCAGCAAATTAAGCGCTGGCGAGATGCAGCATCTGTACGAGACCTTTCTCGCCTCCGACCGCGACACAGAAGAACAGTTCGAGACGCTAAGCTTGGCCATTCAAGACAAAGTTGCGGGCGCGCAATCCCTGGTCACGGAAGTGATTTCTAACACAGATGAGTATGTTGCTTCGCTCGATAAAGCCAAAGACCTGTTGCCGTCTGACATGACGCAAGACCAGCTTGTGGGCGCGATTGAGGGCATTCTTGAAACCGGGCGAACTTCGAAAAAATCGGCGGAGACGATTCAAGTTGCTTTGCAGAGCACGCATGAGGAAATCGACCACCTCAACAGCAAAGCGGTGCAAGTGCGCGAACATATGATGCGCGATACGCTGACCGAACTGATCAATCGGCAAAAATTTGAGACACTCTTGGCGGAGAAATCAGCCGAAGCGCTGAACAATGGCTATTCCCTGACGACGATGATTTTGCGGGTGAAGAATATTCAGGCCCTCAATGAAAGCGCCGGTATGGATATTTCAGAATTCATTCTGAAGTCTGTTTCTGGAATATTGCGCAACGCCGTTGGTGACAAAGGCACGTGTGCGCGCTTTTCGGGGCCGGTATTCGCGATCATGATGCCGAGATCGGTGTATCGCGATGCCGGCAAAGTCGCGAAATCGATTATTGAAGAATTGGATATCTTCAAAATTGTCAAACGCCCGAGTGGACAATTTGTAGGCCATATTCAATGCGCGATTGGCGGCACCTCGCTGCGCGCTGGCTTAAGCTCTGACGACTTGATTAAACTCGCAGCGGCGCAAGCGCATTTTGCCAAATCGTTTAAGCACAGCGCCGTCAAGTTTGACTTGACCAATCAACGCGCCGCCTAAACCAGGTTGTCGTAAATTATCCGCGGCGGCGATTTTCCTCAATCGCCCAGCCAACAAGCGGAAGTTGATCATTGCCGAAATAGAGCCGTTCGCCGTCGCCAAAGGGGACGAAAATGCTCGGCGACCCAAACGCGCCGCGGGCGATCGCTTCATCGGTATTGGCGCGCAAATGGTCTTTGCACGATTGTTCTTGTGAACGGCGCCACATATCGGCGCCGTCTAAACCAGCCTTATTCGCCAGCGCGACCAACAGCTCGGGATCATCGAGATTGATCTTGTCCGTGAAGTAAGCATCAAAGCCAGCACGGGCGAAATCTAACAGCGCCGCCTGGTCATTTTCGAGCAAGCAACAGAATCGCATCAAATGGACCGAGCGCAGCGGGTGATGTTCGGACGGAAAATTCATCGGCACGCCTGAATGAGCGGCCCAGTCATAGAGCGACAGTCCGACTTGTTTCCATTTCGGTGTATCGGTGCTGGCGCGGGCTTCGAAGACAGCCGGGTTCACTTGATTGTGCACGCCGCCGACTAAGAAGGGGCGCCACGTAATCGCGAAATCGAAACGCGTCATCATCGGCTGGATGTTGTGAAAGGCGAGACAGGTCCAAGGCGAGGACACATCGAAAAAGAACTCAATCGTATCAGTCATGCGCTATTTTGAACCCCACGGACGGGGGCAGGGCAAGGCCTGACCAAGGGGGCACGGGCAAGAAAAAAGCCCGCGCAATCCGGCGCGGGCTTTTGAATTTTACGTTAGAACCGATGCCTAAAGGGCGTCGGTCAATTCGGGCACAGCGTTAAACAGGTCTGCGACCAGGCCATAATCTGCGACTTGGAAGATTGGCGCTTCTTCGTCTTTGTTGATGGCAACAATGATTTTAGAGTCCTTCATGCCGGCGAGATGCTGGATCGCGCCGGAAATACCGACCGCAATGTAAAGCTCCGGGGCAACGATTTTACCGGTCTGGCCGACTTGGTAATCGTTAGGCGCATAGCCCGCATCAACCGCGGCGCGAGAGGCACCGACCGCAGCGCCCAGCTTGTCGGCGAGAGGGTTCATCAGACGCTCAAACTCTTCGGCAGACCCCAGGGCGCGGCCGCCAGACACGATCCGCTTGGCCGCGGTCAGTTCTGGACGATCGCTGGCGACAATCTCTTCCGAGACGAAAGTCGATTTGAACGGTCCAGCTGGCGCGTCGACAGTTTCGACCGCTGCAGAGCCACCAGCGCCCGCCGCTTCGAACGCGGTGCCGCGTACGGTGACGACTTTCTTGGGATCAGACGAAGTGACAGTCATGATCGCGTTACCGGCATAGATTGGGCGGACAAATGTGTCCTGGCCTTCAATGCCGATAATGTCAGACAGCTGCATCACATCGAGCTTCGCTGCGATGCGCGGGGTGACGTTTTTGCCCATAGTGGTGGCCGGCGCGAACAGTGCGTCATAGCCGTCCATCATCGGGACAATCAGCGCTTCCATGGCTTCGGCAAGCTGCTTTTCATAGACGTCGCCATCGGCGTGGATAACTTTGCGGACGCCGTCGATGCTCGCCGCTGCAGCGGCAACATCGCCGGCACCTTTGCCCGCGACCAGAACGTCGACATCGCCGCCAAATGTCTTGGCCGCTGTGACGGTTTTGGCGGTCGCATCAGACAGCGCCGCATTATCGTGATCTGCAATTACGAGAACAGCCATTATACAGCTCCTGCAGTTTTGAGTTTGTCGACCAGAGTCGCAACGTCTTCGACTTTTTCACCGGCTTCGCGCACCGGCGGTTCGGTCACTTTGACGACCGTCAAGCGCGGTGAGATATCGACGCCATAATCGCCTGGCTCTTTCATATCGATCGGCTTTTTCTTGGCCTTCATAATGTTTGGCAGAGACGCATAGCGCGGCTCGTTCAAACGCAGGTCCGTGGTGACGATGGCTGGGCCATCCAGCGCGACTGTTTGCAGCCCGCCATCAACTTCGCGCGTGACACTGACCGTGCCGCCTTCGGCTTTGACTTCTGAAGCAAATGTACCTTGTGGCCAGCCGAGCAGCGCGCCGAGCATTTGGCCGGTCTGATTGCTGTCATCGTCAATCGCTTGCTTGCCGAGAATGACCAGATCAGGACTTTCTGCTTCGACCACTTTGGCGAGCAGTTTGGCAACGCCGAGCGGCTCAACATCGGCATCGGTCTTGATCAAGATGCCGCGATCGGCGCCCATGGCGAGGGCTGTCCGAATGGTTTCTTGTGCCTGTTGAGGTCCAACGGAAACAGCGATCACTTCTGTTGCTGTCCCGGCTTCTTTCATCCGCACCGCTTCTTCGACGGAGATCTCGTCGAAAGGGTTCATGGACATTTTAACATTGGCCAAATCGACACCTGTCTGGTCCGACTTTACGCGGACTTTGACATTGTAATCGATGACCCGTTTGACAGGCACGAGGACCTTCATGGGCGACTCCCGAGTTTCTTCACTTGATAATGAGTGGCAGGTAGCAGGACCGCCAAGAAACACAAGGCTTCCGTTGACGTTAGGGTCAATTTATCGCGGATTTTTGAAACGGTTTTCTAAGCCGGACGCTGCGGCACTCAGCTTAGTTTTTGGTGTTTCAGCCGTATCAATCGCCAACGCCTGAAGCTTTGGGCGCTGTAGAGCAGGATTGACAGCAGTCCGGAAACGACGCCGCAGGACCAGAAAATGTCGGAGATGAGCTGCGTGTGCTCGAACCAATCCAAGAGGCCCAACATCGTGTGCCAGTCATGCCCGTCTATATTCCCGCCGAGCAGCGGCAAGACCCTATCGACGGCGTCAGCGGAATAGATCGAAGCACTAAAAAACCCGACAGAGAGCCAAGCTATGAAGAGCGCCGCCCAGCGAAAATGGCGCTTGGAATAGAAGATCAGCGCCAGTGTCAGTGGCACGCCCAATTGAAACAAAGTGCCGCCAAATGCGTGGATGAACTCATTCGCCCAGGAGACGTAAAAGTGACCGGCCTCGTGAATGATCAGGCCAGCATAGGACAAAATGAAATGTGGTAGGGCGAGCAAGCCAGGCATGTCGATAAAGTTAGAGAGAAAGACCAAGATCAGCAAAGCCGGAAGGCCCGGCTCGGCCCAAACCGGCAAATCGGCAAGGCGCGATTCCATTTTCGTCGGCGATGGCTTCTTTTGATATATGCCGATCGCAAACATACTGGCAATGACGCCGAAAACCGCATTGATCATTCTGGACTACCCATTCTATCTGGGTCCCCTGAGCGATCTGCCTAGTCCAATTCGGCAAAGATATGCCTGCACCGAACCGCTAAATTTTATCGATTCCGACCGGATTATTCCGCTGTTGCGATGCGGACGGTTTGAAACCGTGTGCCCATATCTGCTGGATCGACGAGACGGCGCACGTGTTGATACAGCGCGTCGGCTTGGCCGGGATGCTGGCGCGCTAATTGATTGAGCCGCGCTTCAGCGCCGAGCGATAACAGAAACGCACTTTGAGAGGTCGGCCCCAAAACCGCTAAGCCTTGCGCTTTGAGCAGGCGGACCAGACGAGAGAAATCGACATCGCAGGTCAGGTCCGACGCGCCTGGCGCCGCCAGCGGGTCGATTTGTGTGCCAGCTTTATAAGACCGCAACGTATCGGCGGGTGTCGCGTCCGGTGGGCCATAATCAATCAATAGCGCGCGTCCGGGCGTTTGAGCGAACAGAGCGCTCAGAGTTTCGCTGAGGGTTTTGAGGCCCGGCTGGATTTCGACCGCGTCTGTGTCTTCGGCCAGGACAATCTCCGGCGGCAGCGCCTGGCTGTTTAGCCCCATGACCAATGCTCCAGCATCGTCAACGCCGATCACCCGCTCATGCCAGACCTCGCCGACGCGAATAAATTGCTGCACCGGCAAACAATCCAGCCACTCATTGGCGATCAAAATGACCGGTTGATCAGCAGGCACATCATCTAAGCTGTCAAAAAACTGCGGTGCATGGGCCTCAAACCGTGTGCTTAATTGGGTCCGTAGGACAGGGCTTGGCTCAACCAGGCAGAGCTGACACGCGCGTTGAAAGCCTTCGACCGACGCCGCAGCGCGCAAAGCATCCGCCATTAATGTGCCGCGCCCTGGACCAATCTCGACCAATCTAAACGGATCTGGCGCGCCAAGCTGTTGCCATCCATGCGCCGCCCACAAGCCGATCAGCTCGCCGAAGATTTGACTGATCTCCGGCGCTGTAATGAAATCTTCGCCTATCCCCGGCCGCGTCGCGTAATAACCATGCGTCCGATCATGCAGGCAAAGATCCATATAGGCCGCGATAGATATTGGGCCGCTGGCTCGGATCATCGCAACGATACGATCTTTGAGAGACGGTGCGGTCATCCACGCCTCATGGGTCTAGCTGGGCGTTTCGCTCGTAACTCTCGTCTTTTTCAGAGCTGCCCAAACCAGCCAAGCCCCGCCAATCCACATTGGCAGCGACAAAACCTGCCCCATTGTGATCCATTCTGGGAGATTTTCGACGAACGAGTCGGGTTCACGATATTGCTCAGACACTGTGCGGCCAAAGGCATAGAAGAGCAAAAATAGGCCAGCGATCAGGCCGGGGCGCTGAAGGGCTTTAAACCGCCAGACAAGGATGGATAGAATAATGGCCGGCACTAAGCCTTCTAGGACCGCTTCGTAGATTTGACTGGGATAGCGTGCGACTTCGGTGCCGCGATAGACCCATTCTCCAGCCGCCCAGTCATAAGCGCTCGGGGTTGAGCCGGGGACGTAGCCTTCTGGAAAAATCATGCCCCAGCTGCTGCCCTCCGGCGCAGGGCGACCAAAGAGTTCGGCATTGATGAAATTGGCCATGCGTCCGAGAAAGAGGCCAATTGGTGTAACCACACCGGCAATATCGCCAATTGATAAAAGCGGCACATTGCGTTGCCGGGCAATCAACCAGATCGCTACGGCGACCCCGATTAAGCCGCCATGGAAACTCATCCCGCCTTCCCAAATGCGCAATAGGCTGAGCGGATCGGCCATGACCGTCTCGGATTGATGGGGCAATTGATAGAACAGAATATAGCCAATGCGCCCGCCCAGGATAACCCCAAGCGTCGCGTAGAAGAGCAAATCATCAATATCGTCGCGCGTGGCTGGACTGGCGCCGCCCCACAGCATCGGGCGTTTGGCCAGCGCCAGCGCATAGCGCCATCCGATCAACAGACCGCCGATATAAGCCAGCGCATACCAACGGATGGGGAACTTGCCGAGCCCGAGAAATCCGAGGTCGATTTGAAACAGCGCCGGTGACATTTCCGGGAAGCTCATAGCGGCTTGTTGGGCAGAAATTGCGAGAAGACTCATGCGGCGGTCTTTCCTGTCGGCTTTTCGATCCCCATCTGCTAGGCACAAATGGTTACAGGTTCAAGACGCGCATAGGAGTCGATCACATGTCTGCAAAAAGCCCAATGCTAGATGATTTGGCTGGATTGATGACCGGAGCCATGGGCGCTGCCCGGGCGGCTGGCGAAGAAATGAAAACCGCCGGACAATCCCGCGTCCGCGCGATGATTACAGATATGGACCTGGCCAGTCGCGAAGAAGTCGAGGCGTTAAAGGCCATCGCTCTGCAAGCGCTCGAAAAAGTCGAAGCCCTCGAAAAACGTATCGAAAAGCTCGAGCGCTGAGATTTTCACTGCTTTTTAACCAAGACTCTTGCCTCAGGACTCGGGCATGCTTAGCCTGCCTCCAAGGCGAGAACGCCTTAGTGATTCGGAAGGGGGAAGCCAAATGAGCCTATCCGTAGATCGTTCCCAAACTCTGGAAATCGATGCCTTGGAGCTTGTTGAGAGCTGCTTGACTGAAGCCGGTTGGGATTTCCAACGCGATGAAGACGATGAAACGCTTCAATGCATTGCCGGTTCAAAATGGGGCGATATGGGCGGCATGTTCGCCAATCGCGTCGAGCCGCCAGCGATGCATTTTTCGATCACCCTGGATGTCAAACCGACTGAAACCCGGCGCCAAGCAATCGCCGAATTGGTCATGATGGCGAATGAACGCCTGTGGCTCGGCCATTTTGATTATTGGGCCGATGAAGGCGTGATCATTTTCCGCCACGCCATTCCGATGCTTGATCGGATTGAACCTGAGTCCGGCGAAATCCGCGCCATTATGGCGGCAGGTCTGGACGCTGTGAATATGTTTGTCCCCGCGTTTAACTTCGTCATTTGGGCCGGTAAGACACCGCGCGAAGCTCTAGAGGCCGCGCTGTTCGAAACCGCCGGCGAAGCCTAGCGCGCGTCACCGCGAGACGCTTGGCTTCACGCCCAGCTTGAGGCAAGAGCGTCTCATGAGTGAACAAAAACAGTCTCGAATTACGTTAATCGGCGCCGGCCGCATGGGCTCCGCTTTAGCTGGCGGATGGTTGAAAGCTGGCCGCTCTAGCCAGATTGATATTGTCGATCCCGCGCCCGCCGGGGCGGTGCAGTCTTGGATTGAAGCCGGTCAGGTTCGGCACAATCCGGAGCCTGCCCCCGCCGACACGCTTGTGGTGGCCGTCAAACCCCAAGTCTTTGGCAAATTGGCAGAGGAAATTCGCCGCTGGGTCGGCCCGGAGACCTTAGTCTTGTCGATTATGGCAGGCGTGTCGCTCGAGACTTTGGCGACCAAGCTCGGCACCGCGCAGGTCGCACGCGCTATGCCCAATACGCCAGGATTGGTCGGCAAAGGCGTCACCATTCTCTGCCCGCCTGCTGGAACGGACGCGGCCCGCATTGAGGCTTTAAATGCGCTTTTGAGGCCATTGGGCGATGTCGTAGGGCCAATTGGCGAGGATCTCCTGCCTGCTGCAACGGCGATTTCAGGGTGCGGTCCGGCCTATGGATTCTTGCTGGCCGAAATGATGGCGGCGGCCGGTGCGGCGCATGGCCTGGATCCGGCGATGGCGATGCAGCTGGCGCGCAAGACGGTCGAAGGCGCTGGCGCGCTCATGCAAGACTCGCCGGAAGATGCCGCGACGCTGCGCCAGAACGTCACCTCTCCGAACGGAGTGACGCAGGCGGCGCTCGAGGTCTTGATGTCGCCCGACGCCATGCCATCTATATTCGAGAAAGCTGTCGCCGCCGCGATTGCCCGCGATATCGCGCTCTCGAAGGAAACCGAATGACCCGTGATGAGATCATCAACAAAGGCGTCACCGCCGCGCTCTCACTAGCGGAGCTGACGGCCTGGAAAGACCTGACGCTCGCCGCGATTGCCGAGGAAGCCGGTCTGTCCTTGAGTGACTTTCACGGCGTCGCTGACAAGGATGACCTCACTGTCGCGATTGAACGGCATTTTGATGCCGGTATGAGCGAAGGCTCGATCGAGGATGATGAGACCGCGCGCACGCGTTTGTTTGATGTGATCATGATGCGGTTTGAGACTATGGAAGCGGTACGGGATGGTGCCCTGTCTTATTTGCGCTGGCGCGATCGCTCTTTAGACGGACTGGCTTTGCGCTTATCGGCGCGCGCAGCGACGGCCAAATGGGCGCTTGCGTGTTCAGGCTTAGATGGCGCCACGCAAATCCCGCGCAGTGTTCAAGTTGCGGCGCTCGGCTGGGCAATTGCGCAAGCAGAACGCGCCTGGCGGCAAGAGACCAGCGCTGATTTGAGCCGCACCATGGCGGCGCTCGATGCGGAGCTTCTGAAGCTGGAAGAACGCGCTGCCTGGCTCAAAAATCGTGGACGCAAAGACGACACAAAAGCGACTGAGACGGATCAGTAAGGCAGTCGCAAACGGACTCGCAGCCCGCCCAGCGGACTGTCTTCAAGCCGAATATCGCCGCCATTCGCCCGCGCGAAATCTCGTGCAAGGGTCAGACCTAATCCCGTCCCGGCGACATTTTGCGAGCGACTGTCATCGAGCCTATGGAACGGGCGGAACGCGTCTTCTCGCTGATCGGCCGAAATGCCAGGCCCATCATCATCGAACAAGATTTCTGCCATGCGCGGTCCTTTGATCAGCTGCACTTCACAGCGATCGCCATAGCTAACCGCATTCGACATCAAATTGGTCAAGGTCCGCGTCAGCGCCATTGGGCGGGTGGTGATTGAGATTTCTGAGACCTCGATAACCTTGGCCCCGTCAATCCGCTCAGCCACAGTGCGGGTGATGTGATCGAGCCTTAGGACTTCGGCCCGCTCACCTTCTTCGCCGCTGGCAAAGGCGAGATATTCGTCGAGCATTTTCGACATGTCATCGAGGTCGCCGCGGGCCCCAGCAATCTCTTCGGTTTGTTCGAGCATCGCCAATTGCAGCTTGAGCCGTGTTAGCGGCGTTCGCAAATCATGGCTGACCCCGGCCAACATCGCGGTGCGCTGGTCAGCAAAGGCGGTTAGCCGTGCCCGCATGCCGGTGACGGCGCGCGCTGCGTCGCGGATTTCAGTGGCGCCGCTCGGCCGAAAGCCTGGCATATCGCGGCCGCGTCCAAAGGCTTTCGCCGCCTCGGTCAGTTGCAAGATGGACCGAACTTGGTTGCGTAAAAAGGCAAAGGCCAAAGCCAGCATGAACAAGGCGCCAAGCAAAACCCAAACGATTGTAAAGTGGGTATTGGCGGCGAGCGCGCGTTTGCGATCGATCAGCACCCGCACGGTGCCTGTATCGATGGCGCTGCGAAAGTCGAGTTCGCGGCCGGAATTGATCGTTCGCACGTCAATCACGCGATCAGTAACAGAGGCAATTTGCCCGCGCAAAACTTGGCCATAGCCAAACCGCTCTACGGCACTATCGGGCCAAGTCATGCCGTCTGAATAAGCGCAATCGAGCGACAGGCCGAGCTGCAATCCGATCTCGGCTTCCATCGCCAAGTCATGGGTCGGGTCGGCGCAGACATCGATGATGAGGCTGACTTCTCGAACAATGCTTTGTGAGAGTTTGGCGTTCACATCGCTAATGTGTTCTTGATAATAATAGAGCGCAAAAATCGCGAAAATGGCGACTACTGGCACCGCGACCAAGGCGGCGAGACGGGCATAAAGGCCTCGCGGCGTGTAATCGCGCAGTCGAAATCCAGGCATATATTATCGATCCAGAACCAGCATCATATTGGTTCGATCCTTATGCACGATTTTATAGCCATGTTCGAGCAATAAAGCTTCGCAATCGCGTTCCCAGCGTCCGGAATGGCAGGCTTCCATAACAATCGCCTTGGGAAAAAGCTCAGGCGAGGCGGTGTCAAAAAAGGGAAATAGGATGCCATCCTCAAACCCCTCAACATCGATTTTAAGCAGATCCAATTTGCCAATTCCGGCTTGGCTCAAGACATCGTGCATCGGCACCACAGGCACGTCTATTGTCGGCACCCCGTCGCTGAGGCGGGCTGAGGCTTGGCCAGCGCTTTCAGGTGTCGAAATGGTCAGAGATCCAGGTTCAGACCCCCCAATCGCGGTTGGTAAGAGATGCAGATCGAGCCGCGCCTGCAAATCCGGATTAAGCGCGAAATTGGTTTTGAGCCGGTCAAACATAGCCGGCTGCGGTTCAGCTGTAATCAATGTCCCAGATCGCATCAGCGAGGCAACATAGAGACTGAAAACGCCGGCATTGCCGCCAATGTCCAAAAAGACCCCGCCATCGGCCGGCATATGCTGGCGGCAGAAGGCATATTCCTCGCGCGCATATCGGTTCGGGCTGAGCAGCGCTTTGACCTCAGAATTATTGCCCGAGTGATGCAAACGGGCGCGGCCGCCATAAAGGCTGACCTCAAGCGGGGCCCCTGGATTCAGGGCGCGAATGCTCTTGGCCATCATTTTCCGCATCTGACCGCGGCCAAAAATCGTATGACGGGACAGGCCGATAAGCGCTCGTGAGAGCGGCCCCGGACGAGACGCAGGCAGCGACTGACTCATGTTTTCCCCTAGCGACGCAACGCAAAGGGATAGCATAAAAGAGCAAATCTATTTTGGGTAGAGCGCGCGTCAGCCGCGATCTTGCGAGAGGATGGCTTCAGCGTCTGTGCGCAAAATATCTGCCATCTGTCCGAAGCTCTCGGCCATGGGCGACGTGGCGCGCCAAATCAAAGCGACGCGGCGATGGGCTTGTTTGTGCTGCAAAGGGCGGAGGACCAAATCCTCATCTCGCCGGGCTTCTGACAGCGCATAGATTGCCGGCAGAATGGCAACACCAGCACCGGTCGCGGCCATGTGCCGAATGGCGTCCAGACTGGTGCCGGTGAAGACGCTGCTAATATTGGCGTCGGCGCTTTTCGCCAAATCAGCGACCGTGCGCGCCAGACCTTGGCTTTGGCCCACGCTCAAAATTTCACGTCCAGCAAGATCATCGAGCTTGACCGGGCCGCGGCCTGCGAGCGCATCATCAGGCGCTGCACAAACCCACAAATGTTCATCGAAGAGCAGGGCACTGGCCGTGTCGGCATGATCCTCGGGCGTTGAGATGATGCAATCCAAAGTGCCGTCTAAAAGCTGTGCGTGCAGGCGATCGGTCCAATGCTCTTCAACGATCAGGCGAAGGTCAGGATAGGTGCGGTGCAAGTCTTTCACGACGGGCGGTAACAGATAGGGGCCGACCGAGGGTAACACCCCCAAGCGAATTCGGCCGGCTAAGTCGCCATCTCGTGACCGCATCGCCGTTTTAAGATCTTCCACATCGCGCAAGATGAGCCGTGCTCGACGGACAAATTCCTCGCCTTGCGGGGTCATCAGCGCGCCGCTGCGTCCGCGTTCAATCAGCTGTAACCCCAATTGTTGCTCAACATCGGCGATTTGTGCCGACAGGCTTGGCTGGCTGACATTGAGGCTTTTGGCGGCTTCGTGGAAGCGTCCCGTTTCCGAGACGGCGACAATGTATTGGAGTTGGCGAAGGGTTGGGCGCATTAGATAACTCTAAACTATCGAAAATTAAGTTTCTTTAGATTTGAATTATCACGTGCGTCAACCAACTTCTGGTTCAGTCAACAACAAAGGAAGCATAAAAATGTTCCGTGAAGTCTCGCAAAACCTCCTCCCAGCCGGCGCTTTTTCCGCCGCCATTCTATCGTCTAAGCCAGGGGTCAACGCGGTCAGTCGTGCTGATGATTTTGTCACGGCCGAGCCGACCCCGAAACCGGAGTCTCGTCGTGGATGGCGCCGTCGCCGCGTGCGCCGCGGGAAAAGCTAAACCGCGACCACGCGGTCAAGTTTGAAGACTGGCTCTCATTGTCCTTACCCGCCAGTTTTCTCCAAGGCCCGCTGAAAGGCGGGCCTTGCTGTATTCCGGGCCAAATAAGCGGCAAGCGTCGGATATGGGCCGAGCTCGCCCAAGCGCTCGGCCATTTGAGCGATATAGGTCATGCCAATGTCTGGGGCTTGGAATGTGTCGCCCATGATAAATTCGCGGCCTTCCAAACGTGCTTCTGCATAGCCGAGCTGGAGCGCGACTTCGCCGCTGGCGAACATGTCAAAGACCGGTGGCTTATCTTCGCTGCGGCTAAGCAAGAGTTTCATCAGCATCGGCGCAAAGGCCGAGGCTTCGGAATACATCAGCCATTGCATCCATTCAGCGCGCGCCGCCGGATCGCCTTTCGGGGGGCCGAATGTGCGCTCCGGATCGAACTTCTCGAGCAAATAAAGCGCAATTGCGCCGGATTCCGCGAGCACGAAGCCCCCATCATCAATCACCGGCGACTTGCCCAGCGGGTGTGCGTTTTTCAGCTCTGGCGGAGCCCGGCCCATTTCATTGCGAATATAGATGTCGAGCTCATAAGGCGCGCCGAGTTCCTCCAGCAGCCAGACCGTAAACACAGAGCGTCCGACGCGGAGGTGATGAACTTTGAGCATGAGGCGGTCCTTTTTATATCAATCAGGCATCAGCCTGTATCCGATACCGCGCACAGTTTGGATGTGAATGGGGTTCCTCGGGTCAGGTTCGATTTTCTTTCGGAGCCGCGTCACTTGGACGTCAATGCTACGTTCTGTGCCGCTTGAGGTTTCGGCCGCTAAGGCCTCGCGGGAGATCGGCTCGCCCGGGTGGCGCGACAGGAATGACAGCAATTGAAGTTCGCTATCGGTGAGCCGGATATGGCCTTCCGGGCCGGAGAGCAGGCCTTTGACCGGTTCAAACACTAGTCCTGACATCTCTATTTCTTCTGGCGGCGGCGGCACATGGCTGCGACGAATGATCGCCGCAGTGCGCAGCGCCAGCTCTTCTGGCTCGAACGGTTTGGGCAAATAATCGTCCGCGCCGAGCCGCAAACCTTCAATCCGGTCACTGGCTTGGCCACGCGCCGTGAGCAACAAGACCGGGGTCGTATCGCGATCTGCGCGCAGCGCTTGCAGCAGGCTGAGGCCATCCTCGCCCGGCATCATAATGTCCAAAATGGCGAGGTCGAAACTAAATTGCTGAAACAATTTTCGCGCTGTTGCCGCGTCGGCGGCGGTGGTCACCGCATGCCCTTCTCGCGTCAAATATTGCTTCAACAGATCGCGAATGCGGTCATCATCATCGACAATTAGAAGGTGTGTGCCCGGGCTCATAAAAGGGCCTCCAAAACCGTGCGGGCGCCGCCCACGGCGCCTGATCCGGCGGTGCGATAGGCTTTGCGCAGCTGATCGCGCATGCTGATCGCGGCGGGGTCGGTGAGGCGTTTGCCTTCCAGCGTCAGGAAGAGCTGCCGCACCCGCCGGTCGCCTTGCTCATTGCGGCGCCGCTCAATCAAGTCGCGCCGTTCGAGATCCGCGATGATCCGCGCAAAGGTCGGCGTCGTCGCATCAAGCTGCGCACACAATTGGGTCACCGTCTGTCCGGGCTGAAACCGGATCGTGACGAGGACCCGCGCGGCCAGCGGTGGGAGGTTAAAAGTGCGGGCGATCTCGCCAGCAGCTTTCATCAGCGCGCGCTCGCCTGCGAGCAGCAATGCGATTCCGTAATCCAGCTCTTCGTCCTTGAGGAAAAGTCGGGGGTCGAAACCTGGGGCATTTGCGCGTATCTGGTTGACATTCACCATGGTGTTCAGAGAATGCCCGAGAAACGCGTATAAGTGCAAGATAGGAAAAGCGAATGGCAGACCAGGCCTATGATGATCGTGACGGCTATATCTGGATGGACGGTCAGTTCGTCCCATGGCGCGACACAAAGGTCCACGTGCTGACCCATGCCATGCACTATGCATCTTGTGTGTTTGAAGGCGAGCGCGCCTATGGCGGGGTGATCTATGCCTCGCGCCGTCATTCTGAGCGGCTTGAAAATTCGGCCAAGATTATGGGCTTTGACTTGCCGGTTTCGGTCGATGAGCTGGAAGCGATCAAGGCCGAAACCTTGGCCAAGTCCGGGCTCGAAAACGCTTATGTCCGCGCCTTTGCATGGCGCGGCAGTGAAATGATGGGCGTGTCGGCGCAAAGCAATTCGATCCATCTCGCGGTCGCGGTTTGGGCCTGGGGCGATTATTTCGCTGATAAGATGAAGGGCATTCGGATGACGCATGCCATGTATCGACGCCCCGATCCGCTGACCGCGCCGTGCCATGCCAAAGCAGCCGGCCTGTATATGATTTGCACGCTGTCCAAGCATGCCGCTGAGAATGAAGGCTATGCCGATGCCTTGATGCTCGATTATCGCGGCCAAGTTGCGGAAGCGACCGGCGCCAATATCTTTTTCATGCGCGATGGCGCGCTGCACACGCCGACACCGGATTGTTTCTTGAACGGGATTACCCGCCAAACCGCGATCAAATTGGCCAAAGCGCGCCAAATTGAAGTCGTCGAGCGGGTGATCATGCCAGATGAGCTGAGCACGTTTGATGAGTGTTTTATCACTGGATCTGCGGCCGAAATTACGCCCGTGTCGGAGATTGGCGAGCATACATTTAAGCCCGGCGCAGCATCTGAAGCGCTGGTCAATGATTATGCCGATCTGGTCTATCGCCGGATCGCAATGCCGGCTTAATCGGTTCAGCAAACACTGCCTGAATCCAGAGCACCTCTGCCTAGAGGTGTGTCATGTGCGCCACTAAAAATCTCGATTACAGTTCTACGACACTTATTCAGTGGACTGTGCATCTTCTCTCTCCGTACTTCTTAACCAGGGTTAATGTAACAGGGAGAGTCTTATCCATGTGGAGAGATAAGAAGGGTGCATCTTTGCGTAAGATGCTCATTTCAAGTGCGGCTTTGGCAACCACTGCCGGAGCGCTCGCACTGACAGCGACAGCTCAGGACAGTGAGGACGAAGAAGCAGCGGTTCAAGACACAATCGTCGTGACCGGCTCTCGGATCCCAACCGATCCGAACTTGGCATCGTCCACGCCGGTTCAGTCCTTGGGCGAAGAAGACTTTAAGCTCTCAGGCGAGCTCAACTTAGCCGATGTTGTGAATGACATTCCGGCTTTGGTGTCTTCACTGACGGCTGAAAACTCAACGACGGGGGCGAACGCCCTCGATCTACGCGGCCTTGGCCAAGAGCGGACATTGACCCTGGTCAACGGACGCCGCCACGTTGCGGGCTTCCGCGGCACTCAAGCGGTTGATGTCGGCACCATCCCGCGCGGATTGGTCGAACGGGTTGAAGTGACCACAGGCGGCGCATCTGCTGTCTATGGTGCTGACGCTGTGACCGGTGTTGTGAACTTTATCCTCAAGGACGATTTCGAAGGCTTCCAGATTGATGCCAGTGCCGGCATCTCTGATAAGCGCGATGCCGAGACGTTTGCGGTCGATTTGTTGTGGGGCCAAAACTTCCACGACAATCGCGGTAATGTCGTCTTTTCGATGACGGTCGAAGAAGATTCCTCTATCACTTATGGGGATCGGTCTTGGTCTAGAAACAATGGGATCGATACGACTCAAACGAACCCAGATTCGCTCACCGACCCGAACGCACCATCGCGGGCTGTGATTCAGGATCCTCGGTTCTGGTTGACCTCGCAAGAAGGCTCAATTGCGCCGGGCTTTGGTGGCCGATCGACCACTTATGTGGACATTAATGACAATGGTATTGCCGACTGTCAGGAATCAGAAGGCGGCCGTGTTGGCTTCCTCGCTGGGTGCTGGCTGACCAATCCAGATGGCTCCGTTCGGGTCAACCAAGACGGAACCGTCCTGAACGGGCTTTGGGGCATTGGCGGTGATGGCGGTCGATTGAACTTTGATCGCGACACGCTGTTCCCGGACACAGACAAATTCGTTGTAAACCTCAACTCAACGTATGACCTCTCCGACAACATGTCGCTGTTCTTCGAGGGGAAATATGTTCGCGCTGAGTCGACGACGTTTGGGGAACAGGACACGTTCTACGATACATTGGCCATTTTGCCAGATAACCCATTCATTCCGGCGGAATTGCAGTCGGTTGCGGATACCGTGGGCTATTTACTGCTGACGCAAGATCCTCTGGATTGGAGCGACAATAATGAATTCAAATACACCCGTGAGACCTACCGTTTCGTAGGTGGACTCGAGTGGGAATTCGCCCCGGGCCATATGGCAGAATTCTCCGTCAATCACGGTAAATTCAAAAACACCTCTGACACAACGGGTCTCTATCTCGACCGCGTGTTCGCAGCGATTGACGCTGTTGAAGCCCCGGATGGCAGCATTGTCTGTCGTTCGGATCTCGATCCTACTGCGGCATATGAAATCGACTATTTCACCGCGGGTAACGGATTTGCAGATGGTGGGTTTAACTCTGACCGCTATTATTCGTTCACACCAGGCGATGGCCAGTGTCAGCCGCTGAATCCCTTCGGCACTTATTCTGCGAGCGCGGATGCACAAAACTTTGTGACCTCCCAACTCCAGGACGTTCTGGAAGTTGAGCAGACTGTGATCTCAGCGATTGCGACAGGTCAGTTCGACGTCATGGACACTTTGCTCGATGGTCCAATTGGCTATGCGGCGGGTGTCGAATATCGCGACGAGTCGAGCGACAATCAGCTCGACTCTCTGACATTGGGAATTCTGCCAGAAGGAACGTCTTTCACGCCTGGCGTGCAGGTCAGCGAAGTTGATTCCTTCCTGTTCTCATTCACAGACATCGACAACACGCAGCAATTCAACTCCGGCGGCGGATATGACGTCACGGATGTGTTTGCAGAGATCCGGTTGCCGATTTTCCGCGAACGCGCTTTTGCTGAAGAGTTGACGCTCGATGCTGCGGTTCGCTTTGCGAATTACTCAACCTTGGGTGAGGCTACGACTTGGAAAGTTGGTGGTACTTGGGCTCCGGTGAAAGACCTGACCTTCCGCACAACGGTTTCCGAAGCGGTACGGGCGCCAAACATCTCAGAACTGTTTGACCCGCGTTTGCCAATCACTATTGGCGCGTTGGAAGATCCTTGCGATCCAACCAACGTCACCAACGGGTCTGCTGTACGTGAAGCAAACTGTATTGCTGATCTGCAAGCCGCGGGCGTCGCTCTGACGGATATTGTTGATGGTGCCGGAGACTATATCTGGACGAACCCGCTGACCGCCCGTTTCTCAGGCGTTTCTGGGGGCAATCCTGAATTGGAAGTTGAGACTGCGGAGACGTTCACGATTGGGGCCGTTTTCCAGCCAAGCTTCATTGACGGCTTGTCGATCACGCTCGATTACTGGGATGTGACAATTGAAGACGGTATCGCGGTCGTTGATTCGGGCGACATTCTCAACGGTTGTGTCGATTCAACATCGTATCCAGGCATTGATTTCTGTAATGCCTTTACGCGTCGCGGCGATGGCGGTCTGAACTTCTTGGAATCAGGCCCGATCAACTTCTCGCAATTGGAAGCCTCCGGCTATGACCTTTCTGTCAACTATTCATTCGATGTTGGCGAGAACACATTCGGTGCTAGCGTCGTTGGATCTCAGCAAGAGAAGCTCAATCGCGACAGTGACCCAGAACTCGAAGAGATCCGGATCCCTGAATATTCTGGCAATTTGACCTTGTCTTGGGACCGCGGTCCACTTGGTGTCGCATTGCAGACGAACTATCAGAGCCGCCAGGCTGTGGCTGAAATCGAAGACGTTCTGGGTCTAAACGGCAATACCGCACTTTATGGCGATGCCGGCTTCTTCGACGACACATATATCTTCGATGTGAATGCCAGCTACGAGTATAATGACTCAACGTCCTTCTATGGCGGTATCAACAATATCGCAGACGAAGAGCCATTCTCGACGCAGACCGCTTGGCCAGTCGGTCCACGCGGACGGTTCTTCTTCGTTGGCGTGACTTACCGTCAGTAATCACTGACCCAAACACAAAACTGGAATGCGGAGGCGAAAGCCTCCGCATTTCTTGTTAAGGGGACATATGTCTTCAGGTACAGATCACGCGCTGCTCGAAGCTGCCGACGCGATGGCGAAGGAAGGTAACCTCGCCGGTGCCATCTCGGCGCTTAAAACATCGCTCAAAGCCGAGCCGAATTTCTTTCAGGCCTGGCTCCGGCTGAGCAAATATTTGTTTCTCGCCGAGGCTTATCCTGAGGCCGTTCAAGCCGGCGATGCGGCGGAACGGTTCGACCCTCTGCAAAATGAGTTCGGGCACGTTCAAAACTTGATGCAGCGCCGAGCGTTTTCGGAGGCGGATCGAGCGGCGCGGCAAATGCTGGCGAAAATTCCCGGTCACCCGCGCGCGGTGTTCACGATTGCCCATGTCGCTGGTCTTAAAAACTATCCAGAAGGGCAGGTTGCTGTGTTGCAGCATGGGCTGGATTATGCGCCGGCCAATCTGGTGCTGCGCAGCCGCTTGGTTGGCGCCTTAGAGCAAGCCGGCGATTATCAAGGCGCGATCGACTGCGCGCGCACTTTGGTCAAAACGCAAGACTCGTTTATCGCCCTGTGGACGTTGGTCAGCATTCTGCTCCGGCATGGCAAAAATGAAGAATTGCTCGGCGTCTGCGAACGCGCCCGCGCCCGGTGTGACGGGGATGCGGGTAAACTGAGCGAAGTTGAACTGGTTCGGGGCCAGATATTGCGGGTCATGGGGCGGCGTGAAGACAGCATTGCAGCCTACCGCGCCTGCCTCAAGTACAATCCCGATAATGCCGGCGCGTGGTGGGCCCTCGCCGACATGAAAACGCATCTGTTCACCGCCGAAGATCGGACCGCGATTGAAACACTTCTGGCGCGGCCGGAGACACCGCAAGCGGCCAAATGTGTCGGCACCTTTGCGCTGGCCAAAGCCAGTGAGCGCGCCGGTGACTGGGATGAGACGATGGCGCTTTATCATGCGGCGAATGCGCTACACCCAAAGGCGGCGTTTGACGCTGGCCAAGTGTCGCAAGAGCTGAGCGCGCGCATAGCGGCTTTTTCAGGTGAGGCGCTGGGCCGCCAAGCAGATCGCCGCGCGGTGGGGCCAACGCCCATTTTTATCCTCGGATTGCCGCGTTCTGGTTCAACATTGATCGAGCAAATTCTGGCCAGCCATTCGCAAATTCAAGGGACAATCGAACAGCCGACTTTGCCGAGCATTGCCCGCAAAGCCAATCTCAAATGCTCGATTGAGCACCGCGGCGATTTGTTGAGCAAACTTGGGACACTCTCGCCGGCTGACTTGTCCGAACTTGGCCAGGCTTATCTTGATGACGGCGCCTTATTTCGGCATGAAGAGACGGCCTTCTTTACCGACAAATTGCCGTTCAATTATCGCCATATCGGGCTCATTCACAAAATCTTGCCGCACGCCATTTTCATTGATGCGCGCCGCAATCCGCTCGATTGCGGGTTCAGCTTGTATAAGCAGCATTTCCCAACCGGCGTCGAATTTAGCTATGGGCTGGAGAATATCGGCGCCTTCTACAATAGCTATCTGACCCTGATGGACCATTGGGACACGGTCCTGCCCGGCAAAGTCTTGCGGGTCCAGCACGAGCATTTGGTGCGCGCGCCAGAAACTCATATCCGCGCCCTGCTAGACCATATCGGCGTGCCGTTTGAGCCTGCTTGTCTGAGCTTTCATGAAAACACGCGCGCCGTGCGCACGGCCAGCAGTGAGCAAGTGCGCCAGCCGATCAATACAAGTGGGATTGGCGCATGGCGCAACGTTGAACCGCATCTTGAGCCGCTCAAAGCCGCGTTGGGAGACGCAACGCTCGCCCGGTTCCATGGTGATTTCGACGCCTAGTTTGTAAGCTCGTCCAAATAGACGGTGCCGCCTTTCATCACAAAGTCGACGTCTTTGAGCTCACTAATATCGCTAAGCGGATCGCCGCCAACAGCAATCATATCCGCGGCTTTGCCGACTGTGATCGAGCCAATCTCATCTTTCAGACCGAACAGATCCGCATTGCCAATCGTCGCGGCTTGAATGGCTTGCATCGGGGTCATCCCCCATTCCACCATTTTTGGGAATTGGCGGGCATTGGTGCCATGTGGATAGACGCCCGCATCACTGCCAAACGCCATATTGACGCCGGCTTTTACCGCCGCCTGGAAGCGCTCGCGCTGAACTCGGCCAACTTGCCGCTCCTTGGCGAGATTCTCTTCCATAATCCCGGCCGCTTCACCTTCTGAGAGGATATAGTCGGAGACATAAATATCCATTGACAGATAGGTGCCTTGCTCAATCGCCAGAGCGATGCCGGCATCGGTAATCATGCTCGCATGCTCAACCGAGTCGACCCCGGCTTCGAGCGCCGATTGTATGCCGCGCGGGCCATGGGCATGCACAGCAACTTTCAAATCTAAGAGCCGTGCCTCATCGACAATCGCTTTCATTTCTTCGAGCGAATATTGCTGCGCATTGATCGATGTGTTCGGAGAGAGCACCCCGCCCGTGCCGCAAAATTTAATCACCCGGGCGCCATATTTCTTATTCTCGCGCACTTTTTGGCGGACTTCCCAAGGGCCATCCGCGCGCCCGCCCGTGCGGCGCTGTTGCTCGTACGGCATCAAGGTCGCGTCGCCGCAATGTCCCCCGGTAATGCCGATCGATTGACCTGCGCCGATGATCCGCGGCCCGACAATCTCGCCTTCATTGATGGCTTTCATCAAGTCGATATCGGTGAAGCCCGGCGCGCCCAAATTGCGCACTGTGGTGAAGCCAGCAAGCAAGGTCGTCTCGGCATTCACAACTCCGCTAATTGCTGCCCGAGCCGTCGAGCGGGTCAGCCGGCGAAAGCCATGAACATTGGCCCCAGAGGTGAGATGCACGTGGCTATCCGAGAGGCCTGGCAGCAGCGTTGCACCAGTCAGGTCAATTTCCGTCCAATCGCCGTCCGGAAGCCGGCGCTCTGAGCCAACATAGGTGATCACCCCATCGTGTACGGCTACGACTTGGCCGCGGATTTTTTTGCCGTCAACGACATCGATAATATCGGCGCCTTTGATCACAGTTCCAGTTTCGGCGCTGGCCAAGCCAGCGGCCATAACCGTCCCGGCAAGGGCGGCGAGTAAACGCTTGAAAATCATGAAGAGCTCCCAATCTCAACTTTGATCTATTGTCCGGATCAGGAATAGAGAGGCCGGCTAATTTGGCAACGCTTCCAGTGGGATATAGTCCAAGTCAAAGCCGAAATGCCGCGGACTGACGGCTTTTAAGGCATCCGGGGTACGGTAAAATTCAGGGCAGCCAATCGCGAAGATCGCAATCCGCTGGCCATAGCGAAGGCGTTCGGCATTGATCGGTTCCGAGGTTTCGTAATCAACGATGACAATCAGGTCCGGCACAGAGGCCAATACTTGCGCGCCGCGCCGCGCCAAAAGGTATTCGTTTTTGATGTTAATTTCGACGGGCGCACTGCCGGGCTCAAACCCTTCAACCAGCGTTGTGCCGACATCAAAGCCGCCGACAATGCGGGTCGATTTATCCACGACTTTGCCGGAATGGATGAGTCGGCACTCCCCATAAATGGAGTCTGCGAATAAGGCTTTGAGCGGGTCAAACAAAGCCGGCGCTTGGCCGCGATGGGTGCGCAAAAACGCGCCCAATTTAAGCGCAAAACTAACCGTTCCCGGGATCAGAGCGCCCCGCAGCGTGGCCCCGGTCATGCCATGCTCTACGGTTGTGATCATGCCGCCGGAACTCATTGCCAAAGCCCTGATGTGACGTTCATAGACGTCTGTGCCCTTGGTCGTGAACAGCGTCACATTGCGGGCATAATCGCAAGCAAGTGCGGGCGTCGATGGAATGCCGCGAATGGCATACGTCATCATTTGCGCTTCGGGCAGCGCGCGGCCCATGCCATCGCCATCAATCACGGGAATGCCGCGACTGGCCGCGGCCATGATCGGGATGAGGGAGTTTCCGCCGCCAATCTCAAACGAAACAACCGCGTCGAGCTTGCGGCCCATCTGTTTTTCAAACGCTTCTAAGGCGATCAAAGCCTCATCGTCTGAGGGCAGCAATTCCAAGCTCACTGTTGGCGCGCCGACATTTCCAATCGCGGCCACAAAAGCGTCGTCCGAAAGTTCCGCCGGGGGAAGCAAGTCGACCGGGCCGCAGCGTTTCAAGACTTCGCGGGTCAGCAGCTTCGGGACATGCGGGTCGCCGCCGCCGCCCGTGGCCAGAAATACCGAGCCGAGGGCGAGATCGTCTAAGTGTTCAGCGCCGAGTTTCATGCCCTCGCTCCTGCCGTTTCAAAGGCGAGATCGCCAATCACTTTGACGCGCACGCGCATTGTCTCTTGGCCCATATAAGGCACTTCTGTTTCTTCAATATCGACCACGCGCAGGCTCTCTGGCGCGGCGCCGGCCCCGCGTGCGCGGTCCTCAGCTTCTTGTTTAAGCTCAGCAATCGCGGCGTCGCGCGGCAGACTCTGATAAGAGACGATTTTCTCACTCTCGCCGCCAACTTGCGCAATCGCCGCGCCAATCGCATTGGCGACGCCGGCATGTTCTGGGCGATGAACCTCGCGCGCTGCGGCGAGATCTCCGGTCACCAAGACCGCGCCGCCACCAACCAGAATGACCGGCATCTGCACCGCCCCTGGCTTCATCATATCAATCCCGCGATCCAGAATGGTCAGCATGTTTTGCCGCGCCGTTTCAACCATGTCGGGCGATAGATGCGCCACGGCGGCCGGATCACCGATTTGTTCATGCCCGCTGGCGACAATGATGTCAGTCGCCGTCAGTGTGTCGCCGCCAAAGATCAGACCGTCTTGGGTCAGGCGATGCCCAACCGATTGCGGGCCAATCGTCTCGCCATCGGCGCTGATCAGGCTGCCACCGCCGAGGCCAATGGCTTGAATGTCGGGCATGCGGAAATTTGTCCGCACGCCGCCGACTTCGATGACGGCGTTCGACTCGCGTGGGAAACCGCCTTGCAGCACCCCAATGTCTGATGTGGTGCCGCCAATGTCGACGACAATCGCGTCTTCGAGCCCAGTCAACAGCATGGCGCCGCGCAGGGAATTGGTCGGGCCCGACGCAAAGGTCAGCGCCGGGAAAGCGCGTACAAAGTCGGCGCTCATCAGGGTGCCATCATTTTGGCTGATAAAGACCGGGCAGGTTAGGTTGCGGGTTTTGAGCGCGGTCAGGAAGGCCGTCACCACGCTGTCGGCAAAATGTAGCAGCGTCGCATTGAGAATGGCAGCATTCTCTCGCTCCATCAGGCCCAGCCGTCCGAAACTGTGCGAGCAGGTAATATGTGCGTCTGGAATGGCCTGGCGCAACTTGGTTTCGAGCAGGGTCTCCGGCGTCGGATCCATTGGCGAGAAGGCCGATGAGATAGCGAAATTCTTCAAGCCTGTGGCTTTGGCGTCGGCAATGGCGGCGTCCATCTCGGCCTCGTCCATCTCGGCGACGGGCCAGCCATCATAGAGCTTGCCGCCGTGCAGAGCATAGGCATGTCGACCAACGACATCGGCAATGTCGTCCGGCCAATCGACCATAGGCGGCAAGCCGCGGCCAGACGGCAGGCAGAGCCGGAACACGCCCGTCTCGGCGAGCTGGCGCCGCTCAATGATCGCATTGGTGAATTGGGTTGTGCCAATCATCACTGACTGAATGGCGCTGGTCGGCAATTGGCTGTCGCCTAGCACTGTGTCGAGGGCATTGGCGACGCCTTCCATGACGTCGGCGCTGGTCAACACTTTGATCGAAGTGATGACGGTGTTGCCGTCCATGATCACGGCATCTGTGTGGGTGCCGCCGACATCAATTCCAATCCGCATGTTTTATCCTTCTGCGTCTTTGCCGGAGAAGCGTTTGGCGATCTCCGTTAAGACGAAATAGCTCACCGCGGTCAGCACAATCGCGTCGATCGCTTCGATCCCGCTCGGCGACGTTAGAAAGCCCTCTGACATGGCCAATGCCATGGCCGCGCCAATGAACCAGGCGCAAAACGCGATCGGCGCGAATTTCCGGTTAGTCTCGAGTTGCTCAATCCGATAAGCGCCGCGCCGCACGAACAGATAATCCGTGATCACGATGCCAGCGACCGGGATGAAGATGATCGAGAGATAGATTAGAAAAATCACGAACATATCGAGCAGATTCAGCAATGCCGCGCCGGCCCCGAAGACGCCTAGCCCGATAATTAGCAGGCTCTGGCTGAACTGTGGAAATGTCGCTTTGATCGACAGAACAGTAGAGTAGAGATTGAGCGCATTGAGCACCCAGCTGCCAGCAATCACAATCACAAAGGCGCCAAGGCCGAGCCCGAATTGCAGCATGATGTCAATAATGTCCGTCGACCCTGTCGCGCCCGCAGCCAGGCTCGCCGCCGCCATGACCAGCAGCTGCACGATCATATATGAGACGAAGGTCACGCCCAGCGCGCCGCGCCAGCTTTTCACAAAGCGGGTAATGTCCGGCAGAATAATCGCGCCAATAATGATTGCGCCGACAATCGCGGATATGCCTCCACCGATGGAGAGGGTGACCTCTTTCTCAGCCGCCATTAGCTCTGGCAGCGGCGCCAGGGTAAGCGCGTTATAGGCTAAGATCACTGTGACAACCGCAAGCACGGGCACCATCAGACTGGCGAGCAAATTGATCGCGCGAAAGCCCGCAAACGTGACGGCGGTCATACACGCCGCCGCGCCCAAGGAGAGCACCAGGTTGGACGGTGACTGCCCAAACAGCGTCAGGCTGAGCCCGGACACCCCTTCGGCGAACAAATTGATATTGATGCCGAACCAGCCGAGCAGCGAAATCGCGAACGCGATATTGACGACGCCAGCGCCATAATCGCCAAACGCGATCCGAGTTAGCAAGTAAGAGCTCATACGGGTCTCAGAGCCAATTCCGCCCATGGCCGAGCCAATGCCGAAAATCAGAGCCGACCCAATGAGCAGCGCCCAGACCGTCTGCCAGGGCGTCAGGCCATGATAGACTTCCAGTCCAGTGATGAAGGTTGGCAGCGAGAACGCGACCATCGAGCCGACAGCGGCCACCCGCCACCACGGCGTCAATTGATCGTCGCGAATCGCAACGGCTTCAAATTCACTGTTTATTTCGCTCATATCACTCCCCATTTCGGGTTTAGGCGATCCAGATCAGCCTGACCATAGCGCCGCAGCGTTTGCCAGCACCCACTCGAATTGCGCCTGATATTGAGGCAAATGAATCCTCGCCGCGAGTCGATTTGAGTGGACCAGACCCACCATTGCTTTACATCCGTAAACAGCGAGCCGCGCAGGCTCAAAACCCTAATTCATCGGAGCATCAAAATGATACGATCGGACTTTATGATGGCCGCGGGACTGGCCGTGGTCTTGGCAGGATGCGTTCAGGCCGGCGCCATTACGGCAACCGCTGAGCCCGTCCCTGAGGCGGCGACGGACCCGGTTCAAGCCGCAGCGGACATGGTCGACACTGGCGCGCGGATCACTGACGGCAATCTGGTGATGGAGAACATTCCGGAGATCCCCGCCTCTGTGCGTGAGCGCCTGCGCCAGTATCAAAATGTCCGCGGTCATGGATTTTCCGATTGGGCTGATGAAGGCATTCTGATTTCAACCCGGTTTGGCGAAACCAGCCAAGTCCACCATGTCGAAACGCCCGGCGGCGCGCGCAAACAGGTCACGTTCTACAATGAACCGGTGGGCGGCGGCGCTTACAGTCCTGCGGGGGGAAGCTTTGTGTTCGGCAAGGACACAGGCGGCGATGAATTCTTCCAGGGCTATAAGTTTGATATGGCGACCGGCGAAGTCACTCAGTTTACTGAGCCTGGAACCCGCAATGGCGGTCTGGCTTGGAGCGATGATGGCCAGCAAGTGGCATGGTATCGGTCAACTGCCGGCGACCCGAACTGGGATATCCTGATCGCCGACCCAAGCGATCCGAGCAGCGTCCAGGTCGCGCATGAAGGCGAAGGCGCTTTATTCCCCGTCGATTGGTCGGCCGATGGCAGCAAAATCCTCATTCAACAATATATCTCGATCACCAAAAGCCGGGTCTTCACGCTCGACTTGAGCGATGGCAGCTTCACCGAGTTTAATCCCGATGAGGATGTTGCTTATAATGGCGCAGCCTTGCTTGCGGACGGTGATATCCTGACGGTGACCGACAAGGGCTCTGAATTTGCCAATCTCGTTCGGTTCGACGCTGAGACGAGCGAAATGGTCAATTATACTGCCGATATCGACTGGGGCGTCGCTGGCTGGGATATCTCAGCCGATGAATCGACAGTTGTGTTCACGCTAAACGAAGGCGGCCTCGGCACAATTAAGTTGCTCGATCTGACCACGGGCAGTGTCCGCGAGGGTCCGACCCTTCCGGTTGGGATTGCCGGCAGCACCACGTTCAGCCCGGATGGGACGAAAGTAGGCTTCACCTTTAATGGCGCGACCAGTCCGTCCGATGCCTGGTCTTTTGATGTTGAGACATTGGCGCTGACCCGCTGGACGGAGGCCGAAGTGGGCGGCTTGAACGCGGACACGTTTATTACGCCAACCCTGTTCACCTATCCGAATGAGGCCGAGATGGAGATCCCGGCCTTCAAATATATTCCGGAAGGCGACGGGCCGCACCCAGTCATCATCCAAATCCATGGCGGGCCAGAAGGTCAGTCCAGGCCGCGCTTTGCATCGACTTATCAATACTGGGCTTCAGAGCTAGGGGTCGCGGTGCTGGTGCCGAATGTCCGGGGCTCGTCCGGCTATGGCAAAACCTATGTGTCGATGGACAATGGGCTGAACCGCAAACGCTCAGTCGAAGACATTGGCGCGCTGCTCGATTGGATCGAAACCCAGCCCAATCTCGATAAGGACCGGGTGATTGTCTATGGCGGCTCCTATGGCGGCTATATGGTTTTGGCGTCGATGATTGATTATGGTGACCGTCTTGCGGGCGGCGTTAATATTGTTGGCATTTCTGACTTCAAGACCTTCCTGGAAAACACCAAAGGCTATCGCCGCGATTTGCGCCGGGCCGAATATGGCGATGAGCGTGATCCGGAAATCGCGGCCTTTTTTGAAGAGATCAGCCCGCTCAAAAATGCTGATAAGATCAACAAGCCGATTTTCATCATCCAAGGCTATAACGACCCGCGCGTGCCCTATACCGAGGCCGAGCAAATTCTCGCCGCGGTGAAGGAAAATGAGGTCGAATCCTGGTTCTTGATGGCCATGGATGAAGGCCATGGCTTCCGCAAGAAATCCAATCGCGATTATCAACGCGAAGCCGTGACGCTATTCCTGAGCGACGTGCTCGATCTGGAATAGGCCGGAACAGACTTGAAAGGGCTCGCGTCCGAAGGGAGGCGGGCTTTTTTATGCGCGCCATCTGGGCGCAATGTGTGGGGTGTGACACGAAAAGAGAAAGTGGCGCTTCGGGGAGGATTCGAACCCCCGACCCCTTGGTTCGTAGCCAAGTACTCTATCCAACTGAGCTACCGAAGCGCGGAAGCGGGAGACATACTCTCGCGTTTTGCTGAAAGCAACACCTGATATCAGGAAATTACTGTGCTTCGTAAACGCCGCGGGCAATTGCGCGGGCCAGCGTTCCAGCGGCAAGCTCTCCGAGCCGAGCGAGACTGCGCGCATCGGGCTCTGGCAGCGGCATCTGGCCCGTCGACAGGACGAAAACCGCATCGCCATCAAAGGGCGCAAAAACCGGGCGAATGGCGCGGGAAAAGCCGGACAGCGCCATTTGCGCCACACGCTGGGCTTGGCCTGCGGTCAGCGCCACATCCGTCGCGATGCAGGCAATCGTTGTGTTCTCACCTTGCCGCGGGTTTTGCTTGGCGGCGCCCCAATCCTCGGCATCGGCTTGATAATCAGCGGGCGGGCGGGCGCCGCCAAATTCACCTTCTATTTCATAAGGCCAGGCCCAGAACGCGTCCGTGCCCGGCATATAGACCGAGCCAAAACTGTTGACCGCTGCGAGCGCGCCGACGCTCATGCCGTCATCAGTGACAATGGATGCCGAACCGAGCCCGCCTTGGTGGGCGCCGGCGCGTGCGCCATAGCCCGCGCCGGACCGGCCGAGCGCAAACGGCGATGTGTCGGCATCGGCCAATGCAGCGCGGCCAAGCGCTGGATAAGGCGGTGTGTCGCCCCAGGCTTTGTCGCCGCCATTGGCAAGGTCATAGAGGATGGCGCCCGGGACAATCGGCGTCTTCGGAACCCCCGGCCTATGGACCAGAGCCAAGCCGCGGCCTTGGGCGCCGAGTACAGCGGCGACACCGTCCGCAGCGCCGAGGCCATAAGCGCTGCCGCCGGACAGGACGACCGCATCGACATGGTCGACCAATTTATCCGCTTCGAGCAAGTCGGTCTCGCGCGTGCCAGGCCCACCACCGGCCACTGCTACCGCGCCGACGCAAGGCGCGTCACACAAGATCACGCTGGTGCCTGTATTGATTGCAGCATCGTGCGCGTTTCCTATGCAGATGCCTGCTATATCGGTGATACGATTGGTTTCGCCTGGTCGAGACATTGAAAAGCCTTTCCTGTCTTCAGCATCCGCTCTACGTTGCTGACCAGAATTCGCCAAGCCGGAGCTTTATAGAATGTCAGTCAAATCTTTCCTTATTGCCGGAGCCTCGGCCTTCATCCTGGCGGCGTGCCAACCGGACGTCGAAACAGCGCCGATCGAAACACCTGAGCCACCCGTCGAAGAGACTCAAGTGGTTTGGGACAAAGGCGCGATGGTTGCGGCTGCCGATCCGCGTGCGGTTGAGGCCGGCTTAGAAGTGCTGCGCAATGGCGGACATGCCGTCGACGCGGCGATTGCTGTGCACACTGTCTTAGGTCTGGTTGAACCGCAATCGTCGGGCATTGGCGGCGGCGCCTTCATGGTGGTCTATGATCGTGACAAAGGCGAAACCACAGTGTTTGACGGGCGCGAGACCGCACCCTCCGCGGCCGACGAAAACCTATTTATCGAAGATGGCGAAGTGCTCGGATTTCTCGACGCCTGGCAATCTGGTAAGTCTGCTGGCGTCCCGGGCGCCATCGCGCTCTATCAATCTGCCCACGAAACATACGGCAAGATGGAATGGGCGAGCAATTTCCAAGCGGCGATTTCATTGGCTGAAACCGGCTTTGAAGTCAGTCCGCGCCTCGCGACTGTGCTGGCCAGTGAGCGCTTGCGGCAATTCACGCGCATTGATGATCATCCGACCAGCGCGGCTTATTTCTATCCAGAAGGTGAGCCATTGCCGGAGGGCTTTGTCCGCGACAATCCAGATTATGCCGAAACCCTGCGCCGGGTCGCGACCGAGGGCATTGAGGCGTTCTATACCGGCGAAATTCCTGAGGCGATTGTTGCTGCCCTCGCTGAAGAGCCGCGTCCGGGGGCGCTCAGCGTCGCTGATATTGAGAATTACGAAGTCAAAGTGCGCCCGCCTTTGTGCGGTGACTGGCGGGAATATCGGATTTGCTCAGCGCCGCCGCCCAGTTCGGGGGGCGTGACTCAGAACGCAATTGCCGGTCTGTATGATCGCTTATTGCCGGAAGATGCGGCCACTGAGGAAGCCTTCCTCCGCGCCTTTGTTGACGCGCAGCGCCTCGCTTATGCGGACCGCGACCATTACGTCGCCGATGCTGATTTTGTGCAAGTGCCCGCCGCGGATTTGATTAATCCTGCTTATCTCGATGTACGAGCGACAGAAGTGTTTGAGCCTGGCGCAAAACCAACACCAGGTGATCCAGGCCTCGCGCTTGGCGGCAATCCAATGGTCGGCATGTGGGGCCAAGACCCGACCGAAGACGCCCCGGGCACGACCCATTTGTCGATCGTTGACGGCCAAGGCAATGCGGTGGCGATGACCGCGACGGTTGAAGCCGCGTTCGGCAATTCACGCATGGTGCACGGCTTTTTGCTGAACAATGAGCTGACCGATTTTGCTCGTGAGCCGCGCAAGTCCAATCTGCCAGTGGCGAACGCGCCGGGCCCGCTCAAGCGCCCGCGCAGTTCAATGTCCCCAACGATTATTTTTGATGCAGAAGGCGAGGTGAAAATGGTCACCGGGTCGCCGGGCGGCAATTCGATTGTGGCCTATACCGCGAAGACGATCATTGGCGTGCTCGCTTGGGGGAAAACCCCGCAAGAGGCGGTGGACCTGCCTAATATTATTGCCCGCGGTGAGAGTGTCGGCGTCGAGGTCGATCGCGGCGATGGTCAAGCGGTTGCGGATGAACTCAAAGCGGCCGGCTATAATGTCCAAGAGCGACGCGGCGAGAACAGTGGTCTTCACGTTATTTTGGTGACAGAAGATGGCCTAGAAGGCGGCGCCGATCCGCGCCGTGAAGGCGTCGCACGGCCGCTGGCAGACTAAGCAGATAACGGGGCGGGGACTGCTCCGACTAAAAACAAAAAGCCGGTCTCGCACTGGCGGCATAGCGTATTGGAGAAGAGGGCGGCGATGTTTCGATATTTGATAGGGGCAGTCTTATCTGCTGGCTTGGCGATCACGGCGACGGCGCAAGAGTATCCGCAGGCGACTTACGACCCTGACGTGCCGACATTGCTCGACACTGTCGGCCATGAGCATGGCAGTGTCATTTCCTCCGCCGCTGAGATCACTGCCTTTATGCGGGCCCTCGCCGCACACGCGCCGGACCGGATGCAAGTCCAGTCCTATGGTGAGACATGGCAGGGCCGTGAGCTCACCTATGCCATTATTTCGTCGCCTGCGAATATGGCCCGCCTCGACGCGATTAAGGCCGATCTTTCGATCCTCGGGGATGGCGATAGTCTCCCGGGCGAAAGCCTAGACCAGACCCCCGCGGTGGTGTGGCTGTCTTATGGTGTCCATGGCGACGAGATCACGCCGCCTGACAGCGCTCTGTTCATGGCCTATCACTTGATCGCGGCCGAGGACGACACGCTCGTTGAGACGATTCTAGACAACACGATCATCATTATCGATCCAAGCCAGAATCCCGATGGCCGGGACCGTTTCGTCCATAGTTTCAAATCCGCGCTTGGCCTTGTGCCGCAAGCGGATCGGTATACGGTTGAGCATGATCAGCCTTGGCCGCGCGGGCGTTTCAATCACTATATCTTCGACTTGAACCGCGATTGGTTTTCGATGACGCAGCCGGAAACTCAGGGCAAAGTCGCGGCTGTGCTGGATTGGCATCCCGTCATCTATGTCGACAGTCATGAAATGGGCGGCGACAATTCTTATTATTTCCCGCCTGCTGCGCGTCCCTATAATCCAAACATCACAGAAGATCAGCAGAGCCGCCAAGTGCAGCTTGGACAGAATATGGCGCGGTGGTTTGATCGCTTTGGAGTGCCCTATTTTACCCGTGAAGTGTTTGACGCCTTTTACCCAGGCTATGGCGATATGTGGCCAACTTTAAACGGCGCCGTCGCCATGACGTTTGAGCAAGCCTCACCGCGCGGGCTGACCTTTAAGCGCCGTGACGGCAAAGTGCTGACCTATGCACAAGGCGTCCGAAATAATGTGCTGAGCTCTTTGGCAACGCTAGAGACTGTGGCCCAGGACAAGAATTCCTTCCTGACCAATTATGCCGCCTATCGGCGCAGCGCGATTGACCAAGCCAGCCGCGCCGATGATCGTTATGTGGTGCTTGATCTGTCTAAAAACCGCTATGAAGCGGAGCAGCTGGGGCGGCGTTTGGTGCGCCAAGGCATTGCGGTCCAGCGGCTCGGCGCCGAGCGCCAGCTGTGCCGCAAGTCCTATCCTGACGGCGCTCTGGTCGTCGACATGGCACAGCCGCAAGGCCGGTTGATCAACACATTGCTGAGCCAATCGACACCGCTGGCAGAAGACTTTGTCGCTGATCAAGAAAGCCGCCGCGAGCGCGGGCTTAATCATGAGCTTTATGATGTCACCGCCTGGTCCTTGCCGCTTATGGACGGGGTTCGCGCGGAGCAATGCGGCCGCGTCGATTTAAGCGACGCGGCGCCGGTGTCCGCAGATGACCCAATTGCATCGACGGTGACCGGCGCCGGCCAGTTTGGCTATGTCATTCCATGGGAAGATGGCGGCCAAGCGCGCTTAGCAATTGCGGCCTTAAAAGCTGGCTTGAGTGGCAAGACCACGGATGAGGCATTTACCCAAAACGGCCGCACCTATCCGGCGGGCAGTGTTGTCTTCTCTCGCGCTGACAATGACCCCAATTTGGCGGCAACGCTGACGGCGCTCGCCGGCGAAATTGGCGCCGAACTCGTCGCCATGCCAAATAGCTGGGTTGAAGACGGCCCGAATTTTGGCAGCTCGGCATTTGCCGCGATGCGTATGCCGCGCGTTGCCATGGCTTGGGGCCAGGGAACGGCGCCGAGCTCGGCTGGCAATACCCGGTTCGTGCTCGAACAACAGCTCGGTATTCCAGTCGCGCCGATCCGCGTTGCGACGCTCGGGCGTGCCAATCTCTCCGCCTATGATGTGCTGATCATTCCTGACACCTATGGCGGCTTGGTGTCGCAAATGGGCCGGAGCAGCCCGCTACAAGACTTTGTCCGTGAGGGCGGCGTTCTGATCGCCATTGGCACGGGTGTCGCCGAGCTTGCCGACGAGGAGGTCGGGCTATTGTCAACAAAGCTCGAATACGCAGCGAGCGACGACGAGGGCACTGGCGAGGAAGACGGGGCGCGGGTCCCAGGCATCAATTTCGCAACGATGGAAGCCTATGAAGCTCACATTCATGACCATCGCGCCCGGCCGGAAGACATTCCCGGCGTCTTGGTCAACACCGTCGCCAATACCGACCATTGGCTTGCCTCTGGCTATCAGGGCGCAACCGCGCTTGTCACCGGGCGCGAAATTTATCGTCCGTTGAACGAAGCTGATGGCACCAATGTGTTCCGCTTCGAAGACGCCGATACGTTGCTCGCCAGCGGCTATCTTTGGGAAGAGAACCGGTTGCAGCTCGCCTATAAGCCGTTCGTTATGGCCGAACGTCAGGGAGATGGCGTGGTCATTGGCTTCACGCAAAGCCCGACGACCCGCGCTTATTTGAACGGACTTAACCTGCTATTGGCGAATGCCGTTGTGCTGGGGCCAGCGCGTATGGCGCAATAGCGCAGATCAGATCGATCGGGAGGACACCTATGATCCGCACCACACTTTCAATTGCCGCGATGAGCACCATTATGGCTGGCTGCGTCACGGCTGAGACCAAACCGCAACCGGATACGCCAGTACCGGCGATTGAGATGGCAGCCGAGGAAACCATTGGGGGTCCGGATTATGCGCTCGAAGCGATCTCGCCGGAATCCGGCGCTGTGCAAGTTGGCCTCGCTGGCAGTGACCCGGCCAATATTGCGCGCTATTTGTTGGCGCGTGGGGCCTCTGGGGCGCAGCTTTCACCGGGGGGTGAGCATGTTGCCTTCCGCTATAGCGTTACTGGCGTTCGGCAATTGTGGGTGACCCGCGCCACAGGCGGCGCGCCGCAACAGCTGACCTTTGGCAATGGCATCACCTTCTTCCGCTGGATGCCGGACGGATCAGGCCTGATCTATGGCGCCGATAATGATGGCAATGAGCAAGAGTCGTATTACTTCGTCGGCGCTGATGGCCGCTCCGAGCGGCTGCTTTTGCCGGCTGTCGATGGCGGCTTCAGATCGTTTGGGGATATTGCATCGACGGGTACCGAAGCGGTCTTCGCCTCAACCGAACGCAACGGGCTCGATTTTGATATTTACCGCGCCGATCTGACCACTGGCGAGACTGAAATGCTGTTTGAGGGCACGTTTGGTTTCTTCGCTCGCAGCCTATCGCCAGATGGCAAACACTTAATCGTCTTAGAAACGGTCGGCGAAGACTCCGATAATCTCTATGTCATGAATGTTGAAACGTGGGAGATGACCACGATTTCTGCGCCAACGCCGCGGGCCAATCATGGTGATGGGGGCTTTGCTTGGTTGCCGGACAGTTCTGGCTTTTATTTCGCCAGCAATGTCGATCGAGAATTCGCTGCGGTCCATTTCTATGACGTCGCCGCTGGCGAGATGCAGGTGAAAATCGAAACCCCGCGCGATATTAGAGGTTTAGAACTGTGCGGCGCTGAAGGCGGCTATCTCGCCTTTACCGAGAATGTCGACGGCTTCCACACTTTGCACGTCCGTGACTTGGCCACTGGCGAGGCGGTGGATGCGCCGCGCTTGCCAGAAGGCGTTTATGGGGTCAGCTGCGCGCCCGGGTCTGATCGAATGGCGATCGGTATTAATGGCTGGAGCACGCCGGGCGATGTTCGCGTCTGGGATATGGCGCGCAATACGACCAGTCGGACCTTTGAAAGCACTCTGGCGGGCCTTGATGCCGACCGCTTTGTGCGGCCCGAGAGCGTGACCATTCCAGCGCGCGATGGCGTCGATTTGCAAGGTCTGCTCTATTTGCCCGACGACGGCTCTCGCACCGGTGCGGGCGCGCCGCCTGTGCTGTTTATTGTCCATGGCGGGCCGACCGGCCAATCCATGGCGAGCTTTGATGCGATTGTGCAATATCACGTCGATCGCGGCATTGCTGTGTTTGAGCCAAATGTGCGCGGTTCAACCGGCTTTGGACGCACCTATGTTACCCTGGATGATCAAGAAAAGCGCCGCGACAGCGTCCGCGACTTGATCGATATGGCCGACTATTTGCGCGCGGATGGCCGCGTCGACATGGACCGAGCGGCGGTCGCTGGCGGCTCTTATGGCGGCTATATGGTGAATGCCGTGCTGGCGCTTTATCCAGACACATTTGCGGCAGGTGTCAGCCTGTTCGGCGTCGCCGATTGGGTGACCGCGCTGCAAATCGCCTCGCCTGGCCTGAAAGCCTCTGACCGGATCGAATATGGCGACATTCGCGAGCAGAAATGGATCGACTATTATACTGAGAATTCACCGATCCGAATGGCGGACAAGATCCAAGTGCCGGTCCTGTTCTCACATGGTGTGATGGACCCTCGGATCGATATTTACGAGACCGAAGTAATGGTCAAAACCCTACGCGCCAATGGCATTGAAGCGCCCTATATCCGCATTGAGGATGAAGGTCATGGCTGGCGCAAATTGTCCAATCGCTTATTCTATTATCGCGCCCAAGCGGACTTCCTCGAGGATGTGCTCGGCGAATAAGACTTGGTGTTCTAGTCGGAGACGGCCGGGGCAAGCAGGTCCTGCGCCGTCATCCAGAGCATGAATTGATCAAACCAATCATCGGCGGGCACGCCGCGCTTATAGCTGCCAAAGCCGTGTCCGCCGGATTGATAATAATGCAGCTCCACCGGCGCGCCTGCGGCTTGCCACGCCTCGACCAGCGCGAAGCCTTGGCCCGCAAACAGACCGTCATCGGCGGCGAGCGCTGCAAACATTGGCGGCGCATTGTCCGGCACGTCTGAGATATTCATCGGGCCATAAATATAGCCGATAAAGTCCGGCGTTTGTGCCGCTTCTGCGGCGCTGACTCCGAGCGTTGTGATGGCGCCCGCAGAAAAGCCGAGCATGCCAATCTTGTCAGCGTCATAGCCCCACGCTTCGCTCTTGGCGCGGACCAAGTCTAAGGCGGCTTGGGCATCAACGACGGCGAAGGGGATGCCTTGCGTGGCGTCAATTTGGGGGTCCCCTGGCTGCGGCGCCCAAAGGGCCCTCATATGGGCAGAAAACTCTGCCGCCGTGCTTGGCGTTTCCATCGTCCGATATTTAAGGACAAAGGCGGCGATCCCGCGCTCTGCCAACCATTCGGCAATCGGATAGCCCTCATTGTCCATCGAGACGAATTGGAAGCCGCCACCCGGGACGACAATCACTGCCGCGCGGGTTTGCGACGGATCCTCGGGCAGAACCGGGAGCAAAGTGGGCTGCGTCACATTCGTGGCCCAGCGCTCGGTGCCGGCATTGCGCCAGATCTCTTCCAAGGCCGGCATGTTGTCTGCGACGGGTAGCGCAATAGCACTTGGATCGGCCGGTGTGTCGACCGCTGCAAACGGCGTCGGAGCGTCAGCGTCTTGGGCCATCATGGTCGGCGCGAGCAGCATCGCGGCTAGCGGTAGGACGAAGCGTTTCGGCAACATGGCATTTCCCCAAAGTTATTTTGGGCGACTATACCACGTGTCCGTATAAGTCATAGGCGTCGGCATCGGTGATGGACGCGGATACGATATGGCCTGGCTGCAGCGGTGTCTCAGACTTCAAATAGACGACGCCGTCAATCTCCGGTGCGTCGGCTTTTGAGCGGGCGAGATATTCGCCAGCTTCGTCGCTGGGGCCATCAATAATCACGTCCTGCGTCGTGCCAATCTGCGCGGCGGCGCGGGTCGCTGAGATCTCGGCCTGGGTTTCCATGAAGCGATGCCAGCGCTGTTCTTTGACCGCTTCCGGCAAATGACCTGGCAAGTCGCGGCTGTCTGCATGCGCGACATTCTCATATTTAAAACAGCCGGCGCGATCGATTTTGGCTTCGCGAATAAAGTCGAGCAAGATTTCGAAATCTTCCTCCGTCTCGCCTGGGAAGCCGACAATGAAAGTCGACCGTATGGCCAAGTCCGGGACATCGCGGCGCCATTGCTGGATCCGCTCAAGCACGCGGTCTTGCTTGGCCGGGCGTTTCATCGCTTTCAGGACATTGGCGCTGGCATGCTGGAACGGGATGTCGAGATAGGGTGTGATCAGGCCCTCAGCCATCAACGGAATGACCTTATCGACGTGCGGATAGGGATAAACATAATGCATCCGCGTCCACACACCGAGCGAGCCTAAACCGCGCGCGAGATCTAAGAACCGCGTTTCATACTCGTCGCCTTTCCAGGCCTGCGGCGCGTATTTTATGTCGAGGCCATAGGCGCTTGTGTCCTGGCTGATAACCAGCAATTCTTTGACCCCAGCGCGGACCAATTGTTCGGCCTCGGTCAGCACATGATGGATCGGGCGAGAGGCCAGATCCCCGCGCAGTTTGGGAATGATGCAAAAGCTACAGCGATTGTTGCAGCCTTCCGAGATCTTCAAATAGGCATAGTGGCGCGGGGTTAGACGCAGGCCGCTTTCCGGTACCAAGTCCTGATGCGGGTTATGCGGCGGGGTTAAATGCGTGTGCACCGCATCCATGACTTGCTCATATTGGTGCGGGCCGGTGACCGCGAGCACTTTCGGGTGGGCCTTTTCAATCACTTCAGGTTCGGCGCCGAGACAGCCTGTGACAATGACTTTGCCGTTGGACTCAATCGCTTCGCCAATCGCGTCCAAACTCTCTTCGCGGGCGCTGTCGAGAAAGCCGCACGTATTGACCAAGACCAAGTCTGCGCCGGAATAGTCTGGGCTGATCTGATAGCCCTCTGCGCGCAAGCGCGTCACGATCCGCTCAGAGTCGACCAAGGCTTTCGGACAGCCGAGGGAGACAATCCCAACTTTTGGGATGGCATCAGGTTTGATCGGCGCGGGGCGGTCAAGGGTGGTCGTCATGGCCGCGCTGTTATACGTTCGAGCAGGCTTTGAAAAGGAGCAGCGCTCATGAATGACGAGCTCAAACCGCCTAACCGTGGACGGTTGTGGCAAATCGTATTCGGCGCAGGTCTAATTGGGCTCGGCACAGGGGCCCTGTTTTGGAGTGTCTTTGAAGCGGGCGGCGGCATGGGCTGGGTCGGCTGGCTGATGATCGTCATGCTTGGCATCATTTCCTACTCGATCAGCTTCTATTTCGGGCACCGCTTTTTCGAAGACTCGCTTGATCAATACATCGTCTCAGACACGTTTAAGCGAAAGCATGATTGGATCGATCTAGAAACTGAGACGCGCGAAAGCGGTGATGCCAAGATTGATGGATGGGTGGCGCACTACAAGTTCATCCGCACCATGTTCGCAATGGGGCTGTTGCCGCTGATCGCGTGCATTTATTTGTTTTTCTTCGCGATTTGAAATGTTCTGCGACCGCTACTTTTTTACGTAAGCAGGCCCATAATAGATGTATGGAATGGAAGTACTACGAGGACAGGTCCGAGGAGATTGAAGCCGATTGTCCACCATACTGTGGGGCGCGCATTTCCAATAAAGGAACGAACGAGCGCGATGTAGATCGCCGCTCCCCCGAATACAAGCAGCGCCCAAAAGACAAGTGAGTTCGCTACAAACGTTAAAAACAGCGCAGGTAAGAAGAATAGAAGCAGGGATACGGGTGCGAAGAAATTCATCCAAATTAGGAGCATGGCGCAAAGGAAGAATAGGCATAGCCAAATGCCAAAGCTGGCGATTGCAGCTCGACCCATGACGGGCGATTTATTTGACGTTGCGTGCATTCCAATCGCTTATCGTGAGGATCTCGCGATCGGATTAATTTAGGCCTTCAATTTTAACCTAAGCCTCTTCTACTTCGATCCCGTTATCGACCATGAACGTGCGAAGCTCCCCTTCTTCGAACATCTCTTTGACAATGTCGCAGCCGCCGACAAACTCGCCTTTGACATAGAGTTGCGGAATGGTCGGCCAGTTCGAATAGGTTTTAATCCCTTCTCGAACGCTTTGGTTTTCCAACACGTTCACGGCTTGGTACTCAATGCCGAGATATTCCAAATAATTGACCACGGTCGCGCTGAAGCCGCATTGCGGGAAGTCTGGCGTCCCTTTCATGAATAGGAGAACGTCATTGCCCTTAACGGCATTGTCGATGGAGGATTGGATATCGTCAGACATTTTGAAACCTACTCCGCTTCTTTCATTACTTGCTCGCGGGCCACGGGCAGCAATTCTGCCATATGGTCGCGAATGCGCGCATCGGTGCGCTCGACACCCGCTTTATCTAAGTCGCCGCGGACTTTGCGGAAGACATCATCATCACCAGCTTCTTCCAAGTCAGAGAGGACAACCGTTTTGGCATAAGCATCGGCATCGGCGCCGTGCAGGTCCATCAGCTCCGCCGCCCACAACCCGAGCAGCTTATTGCGCCGCGCCATGACTTTAAACTCTGTCGCTTCGTCCATAGCGAATTTGGCTTCTTCAGCGCGTTCGCGATCATCAAATGAAGACATTCTTTGTCCAACCTTATTGCAGGGTTTGCCGTTTCCGCCGCTGATATAGGGGCGCCAGGGGGGTGGGTGCAAGAAGCCTTTTGCCTAAAGGCGGCGATTGGCGTAAGGGAAGCGCCTGATTGCGCGGGCGGGTGAGTCGTCCCGCGGCCATATGCGAGAGGGATTACCCGGTGTCACGCAAGCGAATGATCTATGAAGGCAAGGCCAAAATCCTCTATGAGGGACCAGAGCCAAACACGCTGATTCAGTATTTTAAGGATGATGCAACTGCCTTTAACGCGGAAAAGAGAGCGGTGCTGGATGGCAAAGGCGCGCTGAACAATCGGATTTCCGAGTTTATGATGACCCAGCTTGGCCGTGTCGGCGTGCCAAACCATTTCATCAAACGCCTGAACATGCGCGAGCAGCTGATCAAGAAAGTTGAGATCATTCCGCTCGAAGTGATTGTCCGCAATGTCGCGGCTGGCACAATGTCAAAGCGGCTCGGGATTGAAGAAGGCACGCCTTTGCCGCGTGCGATTGTTGAGTTTTGCTTGAAAGATGATGCGCTCGGCGATCCGCTGGTCTCAGAAGAGCACATTGCCGCGTTTAGCTGGGCGCAGCCGCACGAAATGGACGAGATTATCGCCCTAGCGCTGCGAGTGAATGATTTCATGTCCGGCATGTTTGCGGGCGTTGGTATCAAATTGGTCGATTTCAAACTCGAATTTGGCCGCTTCTTCGAAAATGACATGCAGCGGGTCATTCTCGCTGACGAAATTAGCCCAGACAGTTGCCGGCTTTGGGATCTCGAGACCAATGAGAAGCTCGACAAAGACCGTTTCCGCCGTGACTTGGGCGGTGTGACAGAGGCCTATGCCGAAGTCGCGCGCCGTCTCGGCATTATCAAAGAATCTGCGCAAGGCGCAGAGATTGTGGACTTTACCGGCGCTGGAAAATAGGCTGCTCCGAGAGACGGAGAGCGATCTATGAGCTTGCAAGTGATTGGCGCCGGGTTTGGGCGGACAGGGACCCTGTCAATGAAAGCAGCGTTGGAACAGCTAGGCTATGTGAAATGCCATCACATGGTCGAAGTGTTGATGGCGAAAGACTCCGAACAGCTCGATTATTGGGATGCTGTCGGTCAGGGCGAGCGACCAGGGTGGGATGCGATTTTCGAGGGCTATCAAGCCAGCGTCGATTTTCCATCGAGTGTTTATTGGAAAGAGCTTGCCGAAGCCTATCCCGAGGCCAAAGTGGTGTTGACGGTTCGCAGCTTTGAAAGCTGGTATAAAAGCGCTGCGGGAACAATTTATGCGGTCGGGAAGAAACAGCCGGCCTGGACGCGATTGATTCCAAAACCGCGTAAAATTGACCGAATGGCCAAGAGCATCATTTGGGATGGTAAGTTTGACGGCAAGTTTGAGGATAAAGCCCACGCCGAAAGCGTTTGGAACGCGCATATCGAAGAGGTGAAATCGACCCTGCCTGCTGAGCGACTTCTGGTCTTCGAAGTCAAAGACGGCTGGGGGCCTTTGTGCGCATTTCTCGACAAGCCTGTGCCGGAGGGGCCATTCCCGCGCGTCAACGATACCGAACAGTTTCACAAAATGATCAAAGGCATGACGCGCTTGGCCTATGTGCCATGGGTCGCCGCAGCCGCGCTCGCGGTTTCTGCGATCGCCGCCTATACAGCCTTTCAGTAAGTGAACGTTTGAGTTAAACGGAGCGCGACTCAAGCAGCGGAGCGCGATTCTCATGAAAGCCATTGTCCATGTCGGTTTGAAACCAGGTGTTCTGGATCCTCAAGGCAAAGCTGTGGCGGATTCGCTCGGGCGGATGGGCTTTGATGAAGTGGCCGGCGCACGCATTGGCAAAGTCATTGAGCTCGACCTTGATGGGGTCTCTGAGGCTGATGCCGAAGCCCGGGTCAAAGACATGTGCGAGAAGCTGCTCGCCAATACCGTGATTGAGAGCTACCGCGTCGAGCTGGTGAGCTAGTCTAAAAGCTGCCATTCAATGTTTCGAAATGCCGCCGGGTGGCTTTCTGCCTGCAGCGCGAAATAGCCTGCTGCGAGCGGACCCGATAGGCCGAGGCGCTGCACGTCAGGGTCTGTCCCATCGTATTGCGGTTGCTCTAAGCGATAGGCCGGCGCGCCATCAATATTGAGCTGTATATATGCGTCGCCGCGCACCTCTATTTCGAACTTCACCCAAGTATCGGGCGCGATCGCGGGCGTATCAGAATTGACGCAGTGCTGGGTGGTGATCTCGTCGTTTTGCACGAAATGCGTACCGGGGGTGCAGATATTGGCGGTGGTGCGCTCGGGCAGCGTCTCGGGCAGGCCCAAAAGCTGGGCTTCAATTGAAATTGGGAAAGGCTGGTCGAGTGTCATTGTCTCTGGCGCCTGCGCGTGCACCATGACGCCGCTATTCATGAGCGCCCAACCGGGCCCGCCCGAAACTTGCGCGCCGGTAAATTGATACTCAAAGCGCAGCCGGTAGTGAGCCGCTGGTATGTTGTAGAACAAGTGGCCAAAGTCGCCGTCAAAGGTCTGCACATTGTCGTAAGAGACATGCAGTACGCCGTCTTTTGCGCGGAACAATGCGCGTCGATCTTCACCGGCCGCTTCGCCAACAATTTTTGGGGTCCACCCCGACAGCGTCTCCCCGTCAAACAAAGGCTGCCAGTCACTCGCCGCGGTCGGCGTGGCGCAGGCCGACAGCACAAAAGCCGCGCCGAGCAGGTAAGCATGAGGGGTCAAGATGTGCTCCCAATCTGTCCTTAGGCGGCAGTGTAGAGCACTTAGCCGCACATTGCATCTCTGAGCGAAAATTTCCTGAATGGCTGTTCATAATTGATTTTATTGTATTTTTTTCGACGGATTGCGCGCGCTGCCGCGTTACACCTTGCATGCGAACACAAAATGGAGGACCGCATGCTGAAACTGACCACACTCGCGCTCGTCGCGGCCATGACCGCACCCATTGCTTTGGCCGGACCGGCAGAACGGTTTGAACGCGTCGATAATCGCCTCGACCGACTTGAGCGCCAAGGCGTTATCAAACAGGGCTCGCGCTTGGACTATATCGAAGATCGCTTTGACCGACGCGAGAATAAAATTGATCGCCGAGAGGATCGCCGCGACCGCGCCGTCAATAATGGCCCGCTTGACCGGCTCGAAGATCGTGTAGATCGCCTTGAAAACATACAAGACCGGCGCGAAGACCGCCGCGATCGTAGAAACTGGAAATAGCCCCATAGCGTGGATCAGCGCAAAAACTCGGGCGTCCCCCTCCGCCTGAACAACGCAGCGCGCTGATCCCGTATATTTCCAATTTTCAAGGCCATTTTGACGGGTCAGGGTCGCAGCTCTGGCCCGTCATTTTTGGGTGGCTACATTTTGCGATACAATTCCGGCACAGCGCGCAACACGCAGAAGGCTAAGATCAACCAAGTTTGCCAGGCCGACCAAATCTCCGCGGCGGGTTGCGTCAGGCTCATAAGAGTCAGAATCAGGATGAGAAACACCAATCGAATGAATTGGCTGGCTACGAAATCCATATCTCCGCCCGCCCGCCGAATGGCATAGAGCGACCAGGTGCGGACAATATGTGCGGCCAGAAAAACCGCTCCAACCAAGCCCGTGGTGAAGAAGATGGCGGGCGCGAGATATTTCGAGACATGTAGCGGCACGTAGAGGTAAACCCGCCAAAATAAAGGTGCGGAATTGAACGCTGCAAAGATCAACTGGCTCATGCCAATCAGGCCGAGCCAGATTGCGATCATTGCCGCATCGCCGGCCAATCCAGCGCCAAGATCGCTTAGCCCAAGCCGCTCTAGCGCCGCCCCCTGGACGCGGTCGCCGAGCACAAATACGCCGATGGTTGTAAACACCAGGGCCCAAAGCCAGGCATAAGGCGCGATGATGAAATCGCCTAAATCTTCGAAACTCTGGGACAGTTTCGGGGTCGCCTCTTTACGTTTTCCGATCCGGTCATTTTCGGCGTACCCAATTTCATAGACGCTCAGCATCGCTGCGAATAGAAAGCAGAGAGATAGGAAAACGGTTAGATTGAGTGGCAGCAGGAAGATGCCGAACGCCAAAAGCACGATCCAGAATTCCTCCAAGAAGACTTGCTTGAGCAAAAAGCCCGGCGTCCGCTTGATTTTTGCCATATAATAGAATGGCCACTTAATGTGTTTCTTGACCATTGTCCCACCCGGTCTAGCCCCATTTAATCAAAAAGCTCTGTTTGACATGTTCTAGAATGTCTTGGTCATCGCGATAAGAATCGGAAACGACCACGTCAAGCTCAGGATTTAGAAAAAAGCCCGCGCGTTCAAGCATTTTGAGCTTACCGCCTCTTCGATCTTCCACTAAGCGATCTGATTGCGATGCGACAATTGTGCAGTCTGTGAACCGGCTGGTCGCCAGAATGGCTGCGATGACTTTGGTCAAACCGAAAGAGACAATGACAATGCGCTCAGCGGGTACGGTCTTCAGCGTCGCTGTCAGCTCAGTATTTTCATGTGCCGCAAAGATCTCCGCGGCGCGTGCTTCGAGGTCTGCGAGGAGCGCTGGACGCAACCGCTCGATCAGCGCCAGGCGCATTGCATCGCGATACAGAAATACGCTATTGGCGCCCCGAAGCAGCCATGGCCGGAACAGACCAAGCGCTTTCAAAATAAGCCAGAAGAGGGGCTTTGGACGCGCCGATTGAAGATAGGTGTCGGTCGAGTTTTCCAGCAGCAAAGTATAATCAAAATCGATGAAATAACGACGCTCATCGGTATCTTGTGCGACGCAGGCCTGAAGCGCATCTGGGGTTGAGAGGGGAGGCGTCGTCATGGCTTAAGTGTGCCGTTTCAGGTCTGGAATTGGATGAGAGCAGTTTAGCGGGTTCGGCCTGCAAATCCTGCACCAAGTCGCGACCGTTAGACGAGCGCCATGGCCATCACAATATCATCATAGATTTCGTCGCCAACCTGAAACTGACGGGTCCCAGCAAGACGATACCCAGCGCGCTTATAGAAGGCGATGGCGCGGTGATTTTCTTCATAAGTGCCGAGGAAAATGCGCGGACAGTTAAGTGCCTTTGCATGCGCATTGACCTGCGCGTTGAGGGTTTTTCCAGCTCTGGTTCCGTGAAAGCGCGAAAAAACGTAAATGCGCTTCAGCTCAATGTCATTGTCGCCGACTTCAACCGGCAGGTCGGGCGGGCATGTCACCGCATAGCCAATCGGCGCCCCCGTCGGCGCATATTCCGCGATCCAGCAGGCATAGCGCGGATCGGCGGCTTCGAGATAGGTGCGGTAGACATCAGTGCTGTGCTGGCTCTGGCAATGGGCCACCAAAGCCGGCCCTTTAATGTCAAAGGTGAACGCCTCTAAAAATGTCGCCGCGCCGATCACGCTGAGAGTGTTTTCCTCTCCCGCTTCGGCGCGGCGAATATTTATTTCAGACGCATCAACCGCCATTAGCCCGCAGACATGGCTTTTTCGAAATTGTCGCCAACCGCGTTGAGGAAGCCTTCTGTGGTCAACCACTCTTGCTCTGGGCCAACCAGGAGCGCCAAGTCTTTGGTCATCTGGCCATTTTCGACCGTCTTGATGATTGTGTCTTCGAGCTTCTGAGCGAATGCCGTGACCTCTGGTGTGTTGTCCATGCGGCCGCGATGCTGCAAGCCGCGCGTCCAAGCAAAGATCGACGCGATCGAATTGGTCGACGTCGCTTCGCCTTTTTGGTGGTTGCGATAGTGACGGGTGACCGTGCCGTGGGCGGCTTCAGCTTCAACCGTTTTGCCATCTGGGGTCATCAGAACAGACGTCATCAGACCGAGTGAACCATAGCCTTGCGCGACCGTGTCAGACTGCACGTCGCCATCATAGTTCTTACATGCCCAAACATAGCCGCCAGACCATTTCATGGCTGCCGCAACCATATCGTCGATCAGACGGTGCTCATAGGTGCCACCGAACTCTGCGAAGGCGTCTTTAAACTCTGCGTCGAAGACTTCCTGGAAGATGTCTTTGAAGCGGCCATCATATTTTTTCATGATGGTATTCTTGGTCGACAGATAGACCGGCCATTTGCGCTGCAGGCCGTAATTCATGCTGGCGCGGGCAAAATCGCGGATCGACTGATCGAGATTGTACATGCCCATAGCGATGCCGGCTTCTGGGAAGTCGAAGACTTCATATTCTTGGCTGTCAGAGCCGTCTGCCGCTTCCCATTTCATCGTCAGCTTGCCTTTGCCAGGCACGAGGAAGTCTGTCGCTTTATACTGGTCGCCAAAAGCGTGACGGCCCACAACGACAGGCTGGGTCCAGCCTGGGACAAGGCGTGGGACATTGTTGATCACGATTGGCTCACGGAACACCACACCGCCGAGGATGTTACGGATTGTGCCGTTCGGGCTGCGCCACATTTTCTTGAGGCCAAATTCTTCAACGCGTTGCTCGTCCGGTGTGATCGTCGCACATTTGACGGCGACACCATACTGTTTGGTCGCGTTGGCCGCATCGATGGTGATTTGATCATCTGTCTCATCACGCATTTCAATCGAAAGGTCGTAATATTTCAGGTCAACATCGAGATATGGATTGATGAGTTGATCCTTGATCATCTGCCAGATGATGCGGGTCATTTCGTCCCCATCCATCTCGACGATTGGATTTTCGACCTTGATCTTTGCCATGAGAGGAATTCCTTTGCCTTTAACGGTTTGACGGGGCCTATAGCAGGTCTATTGAAGACGTCAAAAGGAGAGCCGCTATGCAGGTGCAGATGTCGATCCGATTCTGTCTAATGGCCTTGGCGGCAACGCTTTCACTGAGCCAATTTTCGGCTACCGCCGATCCGGTTCGGTTGAGTGATTTTAAGTGGCAAAATCGGTTGCTGGTCGCCTGTGATATGCGGCCCGCTCAAACCTTACTGATGGCCAAAGTCGAGGTTGGTGAGATCGTTGAACCGGTCTCGGGACAAGACCGTAAACTTATTTTGGTTGCGCTAAACAAGTCAGAGTGGACTGTGAATGTGCCCGGAAAAGTGGGCGACGCGCCCAAAATTGCGGCCTGGATGTCGGAATATGCGGATAAGCTTCAAAACGCGGATGAAAGCGATGAGAAAACCCAACGTTTGAAAGCGGACCTCGAAAAAAGAGGGTTCATTCCGTACGATGAGAACCGGCTTGTCTTGCTCCCGTATAAGCATGATTGCGAGGATTGCGCCCCAGTATTTTCCGAAAACCATCGCCGGCAAATTGCCAATCGCTTGCGCTGCGGCGAAGGAGATCAAGTGACCGCGCTGATTGGACTGGATGGCGAGATCAAACAAACTTGGCGCGATCAGGTGCCAAGCGCTGAAACTGTGTTCGCGTTGATCGATGCGATGCCGATGCGCCAGCAAGAGCTGCAAAACGCGCCGCCCGAAGAATTGACGGAGTGAGCCGTCGCTACAGTTTGGAGCCAGCCATAACCAGTCCTATGCCGGCTGAAACACCACCGACACTGAGCAGAGCGATCAAACTCAGCCCCGGGCTATCGCCCGAAAAGAAAGCAAGAGATACCAGCGAAAAAATGGTCAGGATCGCGCCGAGGGGTATCAAGACGCTTTCCTCAGATTCATTGTTCATAAATTGGATATAGTAAGAAATTATCGATATTCAATAATTTGATGTGACTTTTTGGAAGGGCTGAGAGTGCTTCAAGCTCGCCGAGTTCATTACGCGGCAGGTTTTATTCGCGGTGTCATCGCTTTGCCGCCTGACGAGCAATGCAAAGCAAGAGCTGCAAAGCGCGCCGCCCGAAGAATTGACGGAGTGAGCAGGATCAGGCAGGTCGCGAGGCCATGACTGCACCCGCCCCGATCATCATCCTGCATCGCCCGCAATTGGGCGAGAATATTGGCTCTGCCGCGCGCGTGATGCTGAACTTTGGCCTGACAGAGCTGCGGCTGGTCGCGCCGCGTGATGGCTGGCCCAATCCGGCGTCAGATCCGCTCTCTGCCGGCGCGTTCGAGGCCGGCGTTAGCGTCTCTGTCTTTGACACAGTCGAGGCGGCAATTGCCGATCTCGGCACGCTGCTGGCAACCACAGCGCGGCCGCGCGGCATGGAAAAAGACGTTGTCGATGCCGCCGGCAGCACGGCCTTGATCAAAAGCCGGGACCAGAAGACCGGTATTCTGTTCGGCGCCGAAAATCATGGCTTGCCGAGTGATGTCGTTGGCCTTGCTGATGCCATCCTCACCTATCCGGTTAATCCCGGCTTTGCCTCGCTCAATTTGGCCCAAGCCGTCGGCGTGTTCTGCGCCGCGTGGGGCGCCTCTGAGGAAGCTATAGGGCGCTGGGAAGGCGAGAAAGCCAGCGTCGATGCGCCGGCGCCGAAAGACGACCTGATCCGGATGTTCGAGCATTTGGAAGAAGAGCTGGAACGGGCCGGATATTTCTTCCCCGCCGACAAAACGCCTTTGATGAAAACTAATATCCGCAATGCCTTCATTCGCGGCAATTGGACGACCCAAGAAGTTCGAACCTTTCGCGGCGCGATTAAAGCGCTTGCGCTGGGCCGCGGCAAAGCCCGGGTGCGGCGTCAGGATTAACGGTTCTGATCGGCGAGCGGGATGGCGCCTGGGATATTCGATTGGACCAAGCGCGCGGATAAATCGCGGCCCTCTTTGGCATAGGCTTTCTCTGCATTTTCAGCGCTGCCATCGCAGCTCGGGTGCAAGTCGCTGCCCCAGGAAAAACCGGCATTGAAGCCGTTCACCATAGAGCGCCTGAGCCCGCCTTGATAAGGCGCCTCTAGCTCTAACAAGCGTAGCATATAGCTGCGCCAATATTGATCATTGCGGCCATTGCAAACGACGCGGATGGCGTGGGCTTTGCCGAGCACTTCGGCCAGCGCAATCACGTCGCGATAATAGTCCTGGCTTTGCGCGCGGCTTTGCCCTTCGGCAACTTGACCTGGTGTGAAAGACAGGCAAACCGTGCAGATGGCTAGGAGGAGACCGCGATGCGGAAATTGTTGGTTCATGCAAAATCTTTCGCGCGAATCGAGGGCGCGCTAAAGCCCTATTCTGATCAGATCTCACCCTTGGTTTTGGATGATCAAGGAGAGTTGCACCAGCCATGGGGCGAGAGTGAGGCGAGCGCTGCGATTGCTTATGGGACGTCCGACGCCTATTTCGCGCCTTCAGTCATGGTGTTCTTTCAAACCCTTTTTGGCTTAGAGCAGCTCGATTGGTTTCAATCCTCGGCCGCGGGAACCGAGCATCCCATGATCCAAGCGACCGGAAAGAAAGCCAATCTGTTCACTGGCAGCCACGCCCAATCACACGCGATTGCTGAATGGGTGCTGTGGGCCGGCCTTGATTTCTATCAAGCTGGCGCGGCGCGGCGTCAGGCGCAACGGGATGAAAACTGGACCCGCCTGCCGTTTCGCGAAGTCAGCAATACACGCTGGCTGTTGGTCGGCTTTGGTGGGATTGGCCAAGCCACCGGCGCGCGCCTGAAAGCGCTTGGCGCCGAGGTCATCGGTGTGCGGCGCAGCGGCGGCACGTCGCCCGCGGCAGATCAGATCATTACGCCAGACCAAATGCTGGCGACACTGCCCGAAATCGATGCGGTTGTGCTCTGCTTGCCGTTAACTGAGGCGACGGAGAACATGGCCGATGCAGCGTTTTTCGCAGCGATGAAGCCTGGCGCGCTGTTCATCAATGTCGGCCGCGGCGGCTTGGTCGATGAGGATGCTCTGCTCCGCGCGCTTGATGCCGGTACGCCAGCAGAAGCCTATTTGGATGTCGTCCGCGAAGAGCCTTTGCCAGCCGGCGATCCGATTTGGCGCCATTCTAAAGTCACGTTGACCCCGCACATATCCGCGCTGACAGAGGAGTCGAAGCGGCGCACAGACCAGGTTTTCCTGGAAAATCTTAAGCGATTTCATGACGGCGCCATTTTGAACAATCTCGTTGCCAAAGACGTGTTTTCCTAATCTGTGAAAGCTGTGCCATACTTAGGCATGGTTCGACTGTCGCTTTTGAATGGCTTGCGCGCTGGCGCTTTGGCGATTGCCCTCACTGGGCTTGGGCAAACCGTCAGTGCGACGGAAAACCAATCTATAGTGCTTGAGCGGAGCGCTCAAAAATGGCCGCTGACGACGGTCCACATCAATGGCATTGAGACCCAAGCCTTGGTCGATACCGGGGCCACAGTCGCGCTGATTGACCAAGCCTTCTTAGACCGCGGTGAAGCGCAAACCGGGCCATTTGGGGAGACCAGTGTCTTGGGCATTGGCGGACGCCGCGTGTATCCTTTGCATACCCTGTCACAAGTTCGCGCGGGGCCGCATATCTGGCAGGACGTTCGTGCTGCAGTGACCCCAGAACGCGTCGACCTCGCGCCTTATAATGTGCTGCCGACCTCAATGTTTGAGGGCGATATTGTCGATTTCGATTTTGCCAAACGGCGTCTGCGTATCTATTCCGGCACCCCTCGGCGGATCTCAAATGCCCGGCGCAATCGGATCGATTTTGTTGCCCAAGATGGCCTGATTTTCATTCCGATTAAGATCAATGGTGTGCGGGGCCAGGCTTTGATCGATACCGGCGCAGAGGCCTCATTTGTAAACCGCTCATTTGCCCGGCAGTCGGGCGCCGAAATGAACCGCGACATGGCCAAGCTGATTGAAGGCAGTGATCAAGAAAAGCAGCTCGCAGTGCCTTACAAGTTTCGCGACTTGCGCTTCGGCTCAGCACAGATTGACCGCTTTCAAATCCCCGTCTTAGACAGCCGCTTATTTGACGAACTCGGCTATGGCGACGCGCCAATGATGGTCATGGGGATGGATTTGCTGAGCCGGTTTCGCCTGCAAATCGACCGGAAGCGGCAGCGTGTCACCTTCTTGTCGCGCGAACTTGACCGCGAAGACTTGTTCGCCCGTCCGAGCATTTCGCGGGCCCGCGACAGCATTGACCCCTAATTTCAATTTGCCTTCCCTATGGTCACGCCTCGGACTGAAAGAACATAAACAGTTAGAGAGGAAACCGGGATGACATACACGCCCTTTGATTTGAGCGGAAAAGTGGCTTTGGTCACAGGCGGCAATCGCGGCATTGGCCTCGGCATGGCCAAGGCGATGGCCGCGTCAAATGCCAGCATCGCAGTCTGGGGCCGCAAAGACGCCGCCAACCAAGCCGCTATTGAAGCGCTATCTGGGCTCGGCACAGGGGAGGTGAAAGCCTGGTCCGTCGATGTGTCGGACGAGCAAGCCGTGATTGATGCCACCAGTGATGTGGTCTCGTCTATGGGCCGGATCGATAGCTGTTTCGCCAATGCCGGCGTCGGCTTTGGCGCGCCAAGCTTTGTCGAAATGACGACCGAGACGTGGCGCAAGAATATGGCTGTGAACATGGAAGGCGCGTTCTGGACTTTGCGGGAGAGCGTCAAACATATGGTTGAGCGGGCCAAAGCCGGTGATCCTGGCGGCTCTGTGGTTGGCGTTGCTTCGCTGGCAGGGATCGAAGGGGCCGCCCGCAATCAGGCCTATTCGGCGACCAAAGGCGGCTTACCGGCGATGATTCGCGGCATTGCCGTTGAGCATGGCCGTTATGGCATTCGCGCCAATTCAATCCTGCCCGGCTGGATTGCCACGGATATGACTGAAATGGCGCAGGACTCTGATGTCTTCACCACGAAAGTGATTTCGCGCGTGCCGATCCGGCGCTGGGGCGAGCCTGAGGATTTTGGCGGCATGGCTGTCTATCTCGCCAGCGACGCGTCGCGCTATCATTCCGGCACCACGCTGATCATTGATGGCGGCTACGCCGTCTTCTAAACGCAGGACATCCAGACATAAAAAAAGGCCCCGTCACTCCGGCGGGGCCTTTTATATCCGACAAGCTTGAAAAGCTTATTCGTCGGTGACTTCTTCGGCAACTTCCTCACCAGTGTCGATGACGTCAGCAACAGCGCCTTCAACAGCGTCTGCAGCATCGGTTGCCATGTCGCCTGCGGCGTCCATTGCATCACCAGCGACGTCAGCAACATCAGCAGCGGCGCCTTCGACAGCATCGCCAGTTGCATCAGCAACGTCAGCAGCAACTTCGCCAGCGCCTTCAACTGCGTCGCCCGCAGCTTCCATAACGTCGCCTGCAGCTTCTGCAGTTGCATCAGCAGCGTCGCCTGCGGCTTCTACAGTCGCTTCAGCGGCATCGCCAGCGGCGTCGACCGTGGCTTCAACAGCGTCTGCGGCTGCTTCAGCGGCTGAATCGGCTGCTTCTTCTGCAGCTGTACAGGCCACCAGGCCTGCTGTGGCAAGGGCTGCCATCCAGAGTTTCGTGCTCATAATCTCTTCCCCTCTCGAAGATATTAGCCTTTATTGGCGTGATGCATTGTACCGGAGTCGGCCGAGAAAGGCAGACTCCAATTGCATATGCCCAAAATTGCCCCCGATTTCCGCTCGGGAATGCCTTGTCTTACCGCAAGGTTGCCCTCCTATCAGGCAATAAAATAGGAGGTTTCCATGGCTATCCATACCGCACTTTGCGATTTTCTCGGCACCAAACACCCGATCATGTTGGCCGGAATGGGCGGCGTTTCCTATGCCGAGCTGGCCGCCGCTATGAGCAATGCCGGCGGTTATGGCGTCCTGGGAATGGCTGGAACCTCGCCAGATTTCATCGCCGCGCAAATGGCGCGGGTCAAAGAGCTGACCGACAAGCCATTTGGGGTCGACCTGTTAGCGGCTGATCCTCAGAGTCTCGAAAAAAGTGTCGATGTGATCATTGAAGGCGGCGCCGATAGTTTTGTCGCGGGGCTCGGCGTGCCGCTTCCGATTATGAAAAAGCTCAAAGATGCGGGCGTTAAAGTCATGGTCGTGGGCGGCGCTGTGAAACACGCGATCAAAGCCGAACAGGCTGGATGCGATGCGGTGATCCTACAAGGCGGGGAAGGCGGCGGGCATACCGGCCTGGTTGGCACCCTGCCTCTGGTCGCGCAAGCGGTTGAGGCTGTGGACATTCCGGTCGTTGCAGCCGGCGGCATTTATGATGGCCGCGGACTCGCCGCAGCGCTATCGCTCGGCGCTGTCGGCGTCTGGATGGGCACCCGCTTCATCGCGTCTGAAGAGGCTCATGCGGCGCAATCTTACAAGGAAACCGTGGTCGGCGCCGGGGATACTGATACGACCCGTACGCGCTGCTATTCTGGCAAGCCGATGCGGTGCCGGACCAATGACTATATTCTCGACTGGGAACGCCGCCCGGACGATATCCAAGCCTTCCCGATGCAGGCCATTCATTCGGTGCAGACTGATGTGATTGGCGGCATTGGCGGGGTCACAGACGAGACCCGCCTTGATGGCAGCAAGTCCTGTTTTGCCATGGGCCAATCGGCTGGCGGCGTCAGTGATATTTTGCCGGTCAAAGACATTGTCGCCCGGATTATGGATGAAGCCGAAGCGGCGATTGGCCGGGTCGCAAGCCTGCGCGTGACTGAGACGGTTTAAGTGCCCCCGGCCTTTTCAAGGCCCTAGCCTTCAAACCAATCCGGACGTTTAAACGCCATGCCGAGATCATGCGCGACTTGTTCATGCGCGATGGCGCCATCAGCGACGGTCAGTCCTTCGGCCAGATGCGGATTTTGATTCACTGCCTGTTTGCCGCCAAGCTTGGCGATTTGCATAACGAAAGGCAGCGTCGCATTGTTTAGCGCATAGGTTGATGTGCGCGGCACAGCGCCCGGCATATTGGCGACGCAATAGTGCAGAATGCCGTCAATCTCATAAATCGGATCTTCGTGCGTTGTTGCGCGCGAGGTTTCGAAACAGCCGCCTTGGTCAATCGCAATATCAACCAAAACCGCGCCAGGGCGCATATGTTTGAGCTGGTCACGGGTCACCAGTTTCGGCGCCGATGCGCCTGGGATCAGGACGGCGCCAATGACCAAATCGGCTTCGCGCACAGCCGCATCGAGCGCCGCTTTGGTCGAGTACATTGTCTTCACCGCGCCGCCAAATTGCGCATCCAGCTCGGCCAGCCGGGCATTGTTGCGATCGAATATGGTCACATCGGCGCGCATGCCGACAGCAATCTCTGCGGCGTTGGAGCCGGAGACGCCGCCGCCAATGATCACGACTTTGGCTGGCATCACCCCCGGCACGCCGCCCAACAAAACGCCGCGGCCACGTTTGGTTTTCATCAGCGCCCAGGCGGCCACTTGCATGGCCATACGCCCAGCCACTTGGCTCATCGGCGTGAGCAGTGGCAAACGGCCATCACGGTCAGTCACGGTCTCATAAGCGATGGCCAGACAGCCGCTTTCGATCAGGCCTTTGGCTTGGACCGGATCGGGCGCCAAGTGGAGATAGGTGAACAATGTGTGGTGCGGTTTCAAACGCGCTGTCTCAACCGGTTGCGGCTCTTTGACTTTGACGATCAATTCTGCCGCTTCGAAGACCGCGTCAGCGTCGGCGACAATGTGCGCGCCGACTTCGGTATAGTCGCTATTGGCGAAGCCAGATCCGATTCCGGCTTCGTCTTGGACGAAGACTTGGTGCCCGGCGCGGACCAATTCGCCGACGCTTTCAGGGGTTAGGCCGACTCGAAACTCTTGCTTTTTAATTTCGGTTGGTACGCCAATCTTCATCATCCGCTCCCATGTTTGATTATGATAGAATACCAGCATTGATCTGGATTATCTCACCAAATTCGATAGAATAGTAAGGAATAACGGGAAAATATTCCGTATTGAGCGAGATAATGAACCTAAACACGCAAGATGAGCGCATTCTTCAACTTCTGTCTGAGAATGCCAAACTCTCCCATGCTGAGATTGGCGAGCGGGTCGGCCTATCCGTCTCATCTGTACATCGCCGCATTCGCGCGATGGAAGCGGGCGGCGTGATTGAAGGCTATGGCATTCATATCAATGAAGCCGCCCTTGACCGGGCGACCAGCGTGTTTGTTCAAGTGACGCTGAACAATCAGCAAGATGATGGCTTACAAGCGTTTGAGAAAGCCGTGCGGCGGTCGCCAGACATTGCCTCCTGCTATCTGATGACCGGCGAGGCCGATTATTTGCTGCGCATCGCGGTCCGCGATACGGCCGACTATGAGCGCGTGCATCGGGACGTCCTCACCCGGCTACCAAACGTCGTGCGGGTCATCTCTCAATTTGCCATTCGCACAGTCTGTCAGCGCAACTTGCTGCCGACGATTTAAGCCGTTCAGTCTGTGCGCAGCGAATAGCCGGCCGAGCGAACCGTGCGGATCGGATTGTCGCCGCCTTGGCTCATCAAGGCTTTGCGCAAGCGGCCAATATGGACATCGACGGTACGCGCTTCGACATAGACATCAGAGCCCCAAACGCCGTCCAGCAATTGCTCGCGTGAGAACACACGGCCGGGATGCTGAGCGAAATATTCCAACAGGCGAAATTCTGTCGGGCCGAGATGAATGTCTTTGCCATCGCGCGCCACGCTATGTGTGGTTCGGTCAATGTGAATGTCGCCGACGCGGATCTTATCATCCATCAGAGCCGGGCGGATGCGGCGCAGCACAGCTTTGACGCGGGCCATGAGCTCATTGGTTGAGAAGGGCTTGGTGACATAATCATCAGCGCCGGTTTCAAGGCCGCGAATACGGTCGGCTTCTTCGGTCCGCGCCGTTAGCATAATGATCGGCAAGTTCGCCGTTTCTTGCCGCGTGCGCACTCGGCGGCAAATCTCAATGCCGGAGATCTTGGGCAGCATCCAATCGAGCAACATCAAGTCAGGAATGCGCTCATCAATCAGCAGCATCGCTTCATCACCGTCCCGCGCTGTCGCGGTTTCATAACCCTCTGCCTCCAAATTATAGCGGAGCAATTCAGAGACCGCTTGTTCGTCCTCGGCAATGACAATGAAAGGTTTCATGATCGAGCTTCCTTACTCTGATTCCGGTCTGTTCTGAGACTCTGTTTCGCGGACGCTCTGGCCCGTGGCGATGAAGTGAACGACTTTGGCGATATTGGTGCAATGATCGCCAATGCGTTCGAGATTTTTGACAATGAACAAGAAGTTCGAGCGCGCCTGTAATTGATCCGGCGACTCCGACATGAAGACCAGCATGGAGCGCAGCAGGCTATTATAATGGCTATCAATATCATCATCTTGTTCGATCACACTGAGCGCCGTGACCGGGTCGCGCCGAGCATAGGCGTCAAGCGACACTTGCAACAGACGAGACACGGCTTGCGCCATCCGCTCAATGCCGCGCAAGGCGGTGCGGTTGTCTTCGTCAGCGACGGCAATGCTGCGGCGGGCAATATTTTTGGCCAGGTCGCCAATTCGCTCGATCCCGCCAACCAGTTTGATCACGCCAATGACATTGCGCAAATCCGACGCCATCGGTTGCCGCAATGCCAGCATGCGGACGGCTTTGCGCTCAATTTCGGTTTCCAGGCGATCCATTTCTAAATCGCGTTCAATCACCGTCTCTGCCAGCCGCGTGTCGCGTGACACAACGGCCCGCGCGGCGTCGCGGATCATTGCCTCGGCGAGGCCGCCCATCCGCAAAATATCGGCGGAGAGCTGTTCAAGCTCTTCGGTAAATGCGCTGACGATATGCTGTGGTCCTGTCACATTCGTCCCCTACCCAAACCGGCCGGTAATGTAATCCTGTGTGCGTTGTTGCACAGGATTGGTGAAAATCGTCTCTGTTTCTCCGAACTCAACCATTTCGCCGAGATTGAAGAAGGCGGTGCGTTGCGACACGCGTGCCGCTTGTTGCATCGAGTGGGTGACGATGATGATGCAATAGCGTAGCCGCAAATCATCGATTAATTCTTCGATCCGGGCGGTCGCAATCGGGTCGAGCGCCGAGCACGGTTCATCCATGAGGATCACTTCTGGGCTGATTGCAATCGCCCGGGCGATGCACAGACGTTGCTGCTGTCCGCCGGACAGACTGGTGCTGATTGTGTTCAAACGGTCTTTAACTTCGTCCCAAAGTCCAGCTCTCTGCAGCGAGGTTTCGACCAATGCATCGAGATCCGCTTTGGTCGCTGCGAGGCCATGAATGCGCGGGCCATAAGCGACATTGTCATAGACTGATTTCGGGAATGGATTGGGCTTTTGGAAGACCATACCGACTTTTGAGCGGATAAAGACCGGATCAATCCGGGGCGCGTTAATATCCTCACCATCCATCAGAATTTCGCCGTCAACGCGGGCCCCTTCAATCGTATCATTCATGCGATTGAGGCAGCGTAGAAAAGTCGACTTGCCACACCCAGAGGGCCCGATCAAAGCGGTGACAGCTTTGTCTTGGATCTTGATCGATATGTCCTGAATGGCTGGCTTATCGTGGTAGTGAACGCTGATACTACGACAGTCGATCTTAGCGCCGCCAATTGCGGCGCCGGATCCTGAGCCTGTATCCATTGTCATGCCGGTGTCTGCCATCGTCACCATCTCTGCTCAAAGCGTCGCCGTAACAAGGTCGCGACCAAATTCATAGCCACCAAGACGGTCAACAAAAGGATGATAACCGCCGCGGTCATCGGTTCCCAGGCCCGTTCGGCGCCAGAGAACCACTTATAGATCAAGACCGGCAACACTGTCGCCTCATCATTTGGTGAGGTCGGCACTTCGCTAATGAAGGCGACCATGCCGATCAAAAGCAGCGGCGCAGTTTCCCCCAAAGCGCGCGCCATGGCGATGATGGCGCCGGTCAAGATACCCGGTGCGGCGAGCGGCAAGACATGATGGAACACGGCCTGCGACGGCGATGCGCCGAGCCCGAGCGCGGCGTCACGAACTGAGGGAGGCACAGCGCGCAAGGCCGCGCGCGAGGCGATGATAATGGTCGGTAAGACCAGCAGGCCCAAGACCAGGCCGCCAACCAAGGGCACCGATCGCGGCAAGTCGAACGTATTCAGGAACACCGCCGCGCCGAGCAGTCCAAAAATGATCGACGGCACCGCTGCGAGATTGTTGATATTGACCTCAATAATGCTGGTCAGGACAGATTTCTCGGCAAATTCTTCCAAATAGACCGCGGCCAATATACCAATCGGCAAGGCGAACAGCGCCGTGATCAGCATAGTGAAGATTGATCCAAACAAAGCCGCCGCGGCGCCGGCGAGCTCGGGATAGGTGCTATCGGCATTGACGAAGAGCTCAGTATTAAACGCGCGCGTGATCAGGCCTTGGTCTTGCAGATAGAGCGCGATCGCGATTTGCCGGTTCGACACTTTGCGATCCATGCCCGGTGTTTCGAGCGCAATTGCTTGGATGGGTTGTGCCGTCTGCTCGCCGAGATCCGGCACCGGCCCAGCGAGGTGGGAAAGCACCAAAGCCGCGCCCGTAATTTCCACCAAGTCAAACCATGCGCCGTTGAAAGATACTAATGTATCAAGGTCTTGGCCCTCCGACCGGCCAATCCGTTCGCGTAAATCGACAAATCCATCCAGGCCGGCATCGGTCAGTCGGAACCGTCCTGTTTCTGTTTCAATAAACCGGCCTGCTTGGCCCAGTTCGTTAATTCGATGCGCCGCTGCTTCATTCTTTAAGTAAAGATCTAAGTCATCCGAAAGCGCCAATTTGGCGGTTATGGGACGGTCAGCGAGCGCCGGATTAGCGGCCAGCTGACGCTGCAGCGGCAGCACCGCTAGGCGCGTGGTCAGGCTGTAAATTTCGGCTCTCTCAAGCCGATCTTCGCTCGCTTGCGGCAGCGTCTCAACCAAAGCCGTGCGGACCGCGAGATTGATCTGCGTCACCGTCGGCGGACCGTCAACAGGACGCTCAATTGCTTCAAGCGGGAGGGTCAAACTATGGCGCGAAAATGCGCCTATCGCTTTGCTGCCAATCGACAGCAAAAGCATGGCTAGAAAGCTCACGGCGAGGCCAATCGCCATCTGGCCATAAAGCTTGAAGCGGCGCTCGGCATCATGCCGGCGCTTGAGCTGATTGGCGCGCATCGGGTCGGAGGGCGTCGAGACGTCAGTCATAGGCCTCTCGATATTTTTGCACGACGCGCAGCGCCACAATATTGAACACGAGTGTGACCCCGAACAAGACAAACCCAAGCGCGAAGGCTGAGACCGTTTTGGCGCTGTCAAAGGCGGTGTCGCCGGTCAAAAGCGCGACGATCTGATAGGTCACAGTGGTGATGTCAGAGGTTGGATCAATGGTGATCAGGGCCCGGCCACCGGCGGCCATAACCACAATCATCGTCTCGCCAATGGCGCGCGAGACGGCCAGCAAGATCGCGGCAATGATGCCGGGCAGCGCTGCGGGCAGAATAACCTGCTTGATTGTCTCAGATTTTGTTGCGCCCATGGCCAGGGCGCCATCACGCAAAGGCTGCGGCACGGCATTGATGACATCGTCCGAAAGCGAGCTCACAAAAGGGATAATCATCACGCCCATGACCAAACCCGCGGCAATTGCGCTGGTTGGTTGGGCCGATAACAGATTGTCCGGCGTAAATGGCAGGTCGTTGATCCATAGAGCGGTCTGGCGCACCAGCGGCGCAATCAAAGTCGCGGCGAAAAAGCCGTAGACCACGGTTGGGATGCCGGCGAGCAGTTCCAAAATTGGCTTGACCCAATTGCGAAAGCCGGGGCTCGCATACTCGGACAGATAAATCGCCGAATAGAGCCCAATCGGCACGGCCACACACATTGCAAACAGAGCAATCATCAGCGTGCCGAAAAAGAGCGGAACCGCGCCGAAATTCCTACCCGTTTGGGCATTCCATTCCAGCCCGAACAGAAACTCCGTCACCGACGGTCCGTCTGGCAGGCGGAAAAACCGTACGGTTTCAAACACCAGAGAGAGGACGATGCCGACTGTGGTGAGAATGGCGATGGCTGCGCAGATGAACAGCAATCCGGTAATGATGCGTTCGACATAAGAGCGGGCTCGGAAGGTTCGGCCCAGTCGCCGTCGTCCGATCATAAAGCCGCCAATCGCCGCCAAAGTCGCAAGCACCATGGCCAAAAGCCGGGCGCCGCCTTTTAGCGCGGAGAACCGTTCGACGCTGGCATCAAATAAAATATTCCCGGTCGGCGAGGTTTCGCGTTCTTGGGCATGTTGCGACACGCGGTCGACAAATAAGTCGATTTGGGCCGGGCCGCGCTCAAGCAAATAGGTTGGCAGTTCCGACACCAGTTGATGCCGCGCCAAGCTCTCGGCGAAGAGCAAATATCCGAGCAGGATCGCGGTCGCTGGCAGAATGGTCGCAAAGGCGAGGAAATAGCCATGGAAATTTGGCTGTGAATTCAACCGAGATCCGACGCTTGTCCCGGTCGGCAGAGCGCCAATCCGCGTGCGCCCAAAATAGAATGCAAAGAAAAAGGCCGCGGCCAATGGCGCGATCAAAACCCATCCAATTGGGAGATGTCCTATGGTTTGTAACATGAGCTGGTATTCTCAGTAATTCGGGGCTCTTAGCGTGGGTCGTTGACACATATGTGACATCCGTCGTCGCAAGCGGCCAGGGCATTTCTAAAATGGCGTTGGGGTTTCAAAGGCAACGCATCGCGCCTCTCTCGGATGGTCGAATTCGAGCGTCTTCGCATGTAAGCAAAGCCGCGCATAATTGTCCGGATTCCCATAAAAAACATCGCCCAAAATGGCGTGCCCAAGGCTTGCTAAATGTAAGCGGAGTTGGTGCGAGCGCCCGGTCTCAGGTTTCAGACAAACCCGGGTCTGATCGGCGCCGCGGTCCAGCACGCGCCAATGGGTGATTGCGGTTTGGCCTTCCGGGTCCAAATGGCGCAGCGGGCGCTTCAAAGAATATTTCGCGATCGGCGCATCAATCGTGCCCGCCTCGGCCGCCATCACGCCCTCGACCAGGGCTTCATAAGTCTTACCTACTTTGCGCCGCTCAAATTGGCGCGATATAGCCCGTTGCGCGTCTTTGGTGCGGGCAAATACCATCACGCCAGAGGTGTCCATATCGAGACGGTGTACGGTCAGCACCGGGCCGTGACGGTCGCTTAAGATGCTGTTGGCGCAGACCGCTTTCTCCGGCCCAATGCCCGGCACGCTAAGCAACCCGCTTGGCTTATTGGCGATGACAAAGTCGGCATCGACATGAACCGTTTCGAGGGTCTCTGGGGGCGGCGGCCTATACGGGGTCGACAGGCGATGTTTCACGCAGGCGCGGCATCCAAATGCCAAACGCGGTGCCGTGACCTTCCAAGCTCTCGACCGCAAATCCGCCGCGGTGGCGCGCCATAATATGTTTGACGATGGCGAGGCCGAGCCCAGTGCCTTCAATCTTCCCGCCGCGGCTTTCGTCGACCCGGTAGAAGCGCTCGCCAAGGCGCGGCAAATGCTCTTCCGGAATGCCTTCGCCATTATCGGTGACGCGAATCCAAAAGGCCGGCGCTTCAGCCGAGGCATAGGGCTGCAGCAGCAGTGAGCGCGGCGCATTTTCGGTCTGACGACTGCAGGCCGTGGCGGCGTCGGCCATTGTTGGCGCGCTGCCGACAAGGATCTGAACTTCGCCTTCGCGGCGGGCATATTTGATCGCATTGCTGGCCAGGTTTTGAATCACTTGGGCAATTTCATCGCCGTCTGCGATCGCTTGAATCGCGTGATCTGGCGCGTCGAAATGAAGCTTGATCCTGGTTTCTTCTGCGATCGGTAAAAGCGCGTGGCTGGTGTCTTTGGCCAATTGCACGAGATCCAGCTGAGTGCTCGGCGCTCGGTGCTCGCTAAACTCAATCCGGGACAGGGATAGGAGGTCCGCGACCAAGCGTTTCATCCGCTCGGTTTGCTGCGCCATAATCACCAAGAAGCCGTCCCAGGCCTCTTTGTCATCCTTGGCCGGCCCGCGCATGGTCTCGATAAAGCCGCCAATCGCAGTCAGCGGCGTGCGTAATTCATGGCTAGCATTGGCCAGGAAATCAGCCCGGGCACGTTCGGCGCGGCGCACCGCGGTCAAATCTTCAAACACCATCAAGACCGACCCCGGCTCTGGCCCGGGTCGGATATGGGCCATCCAGACTTCTGCATCACCATGTTGGCTAAACTCGACCCGTTCATTGGCGCCATCGGCGGCCACGCGGTCGGCCGCGGCGAGGATGTCGGGTTGCCGCAGCATCGCCACCGGAAACGCCTGATCCACCGGGGCGACGCGAAACAGGCTGCGCGCCGGCGTGTTGGCGGTGGTCACTTGGCCGTCGCTTGAGATGAGCAAAGCCGGCAATGGCAAAGCCAGAATAAACGGCCCAATGGCATCGTCGGGTGGGGCTTGAAGCGAGGCCTGGACCGTCTCACCCGACAGAGGATCAGCCGTTCGGCTGGCCGGGGCCGAACCGACATAGAAGGCCAGCGCGCCAGAGGTGAGGACAATCGCGGCTGTGATCCATTCGACCAATCCAATCGCACCGGTCAGGAATAACAAAGCCAGCACGGCCACCGCGCCCGAGGTTAAGACCAGGAAATCCTGAAATCTTTTCGGAGCGTCCGGTTGATTTTGTCCATTTCGTTGTGACATAGCAGCGCCAATTCCGACTCATTTTGGTCCGTGCGGGCCTTTCTGGCGTATACGTTGGCTGGGGGGATGAGCAAGTCTGAAAGCTTTTTCATGATTATTGAAAAACGATAATTATTTGTTGACAGTCGAATAGGGCGGGCGTAAAGCCAGCAATACGGACAATGAGGTTTCTATGAAACAAGCGAGTATCTTATTTGGGTTCTTGGCGCTCGGCGCGTGTTCCACGGTGCCCAATATGCCGAGCCTGCCAAATCTTGGCGGCGAACCTCTTGCCGTATTCCCGGTTGCCCCTGATGCGCCCGAGACGTGGGCGGCTTACGGCATTTCCGGCGAAGCCCCGCAAGTCGATTGGCTGGCCCAATTCGATGATGAAAAGCTCGTCGCTTTGGTCAATGAGGCGCTAGATGCCAATCCATCCATTCGCTCGCAATATTATGCGGTCCAAGCGACCCGGGCCCAAGCGCGCAGCACTTATGGCCGAACTTTGCCGAACATTTCAGCATCCGCGTCGCTGACCGGCTCTGATGTCTATGTCGAACAAACCGATAGTCGCGCCTCGGGTGAAGTCTATGGCCTTGGGCTCGACTTTAATTGGGAGGCCGACCTCTGGGGCCGTCTCCGCGCCAGCATCAATGCCGCCGATGCCGACTTGGTCGCAGGCGAAGCGGATCTGGCCTCCGCGCGCTTATCGCTGGCAGCGCAGACCGCAATTGCTTGGTTCGATCTGAACGAAGCTCTGGCCCAAGAGCGGGTTGCGGTTGAAACCTATGAAGCGCGGACCCGGGCGCTTGAGTTGACGGAACGCCGTTTGTCGCGCGGTCTCGCTTCGGCGCTGGATGTTCGTACGGCGCGGACCACGCAAGCCTCAGCTGAAGCCTCGATTGCAGGGCGTCGCCAAGCCAGCGGCAATGCCTCGCGCCGGCTCGAAATTCTGCTTGGCCGCTATCCGGCGGCAGAGCTCGATGCGCTCGCCGAGCTGCCTGAATTGCCGGTGATTGCATCGGCCGGAAACCCGGCATTGTTGCTGGCCCGTCGCCCCGATATTGCTGCGGCTGAAGCGCGCGTCACAGCGGCAGGCCTGCGCGCCGAGCAGGCGCGTTTGGCAATGTTGCCAAGCTTCCGTCTGACTGGCGGGTTGTCGACCTCTGAAGACAGCATCGCCGACGCTTTTGATCCGTCGCGCATTGCCGCGCGCTTGGTTGCCAGTCTGGCAGCGCCAATTTTCAATGGTGGATCGCTGGATGCCGACCGCGACGCCGCTGTGGCGCGGGCACGCGCCGCCGTTGAGTCTTACGCCGCGACTGTGCTCACGGCGTGGCGCGAAGTTGAAGATGCGCTGGCCGCAGATTCGCTTCTGGCGCAACAAGAAGACGCGCAACTTCGCGCCCTCGAAGAAGCCAGGCTCGCCGAAGAGCTGGCAACGCGCCAATACACCAATGGCTTGGTTTCGATCTTTAACCTGATCGATTCTCAAACCCGACGATTGACCGCAGAAAGCAATGTCATCGCCGCGCGATCTGCGCGCGCCTCCAATCGTGTCAGTTTTCACCTCGCTCTCGGTGGCGGTTTGCCGGTTCCTGAACCCGCTGAACCGATCACTGTGAGCTTAAATAGCCCGGAAGAGGCCTTCCTCCCATGAGTCGTATCATCTCCCTTTTCGTCACCATTGCTGCTTTGGTCGGCATGGCGGTTCTCGCCTTTATCACGGTGCAGATCTTAAAGCCCGAGCCGGAGCAAGCGGAAGAGAAGTTTGCCGGGCTTTCGGTGTTTGCGGAAACGGTGTCGCAAACCACTTTGGACTTCAACGTCTCAGCGCAAGGGGAAGTGCGTCCACGCCGCGAAATCGTAGTCGCGCCGCAAATCGCCGGCCGCATCGCCTTTGTTTCGCCAGACTTTATCGATGGCGGCTTCATTCGCCGCGGGCAGGTTCTGGTACGTCTCGAAACCGCCGATTATCAGCTCGCCGTCGTGCGCGCCCAGTCCGGCGTCGCCAGTGCCGAGCAGCGTCTCGCGCGGGAGCAAGCCGAAGCCGAGATTGCCCGTCAGGACCTGATTGATCTTGGGATTACTGACTCGAGCCCGCTGGCCCGCCGTGAGCCGCAACTGGCCGAAGCGGAAGCCGCGCTTGAATCGGCGAAAGCGCAATTGGCCGACGCTGAACTCGCCCTGGGGCGAACGGCAGTGGTCGCGCCGTTTGATGGCCGCGTCCGTGAAGAGAATGTTGAAGTTGGCCAATTCGCCTCGCCGGGACAGTCGCTTGGACGTGTGTTCGCGACCGATGTTGTTGAAGTCGCGTTGCCGATTACCGATGACCAATTGGGCCAGCTCGGTCTGCCGCTCGCTTTTGCTGAAACTGCCAGCGAGAAAGGCCCAGAAGTTGTGTTCACTGCGGCAGTTGCAGGCCAAGTCCGGCAATGGACGGGCCGGGTGACGCGGACCTCAGCAGCGGTCAATCCGCAAACCCGTTTGATCAATGTCATCTCGCAGCTCGAAGATCCATATGGCGCCGGGTCTGACGAAGGCGCGCCGATGGCGCCGGGCCTGTTCGTAAATGCAGATATTGCCGGACGGAAAATTGAGAACCTGTTGCTGGCGCCGCGCTCGGCTATTCGCGGCGGCGACAATATCTTTATCGGCAAGCCTGAGGACGGCATATTGCGGATTTTCCAAGTTGATTTGGTCAACAGTTCGCCAGATGGCGCTTGGTTCCGCAGCGCCGATGTCGCGCCCGGCGATCTCGCCATTGTCAGCCCAATTCGCGGCTCGAATGACGGCATGAGCATCACCATTTTGCAGCGCATGGAAGACGGCACAATCGTCAACCATAATGAACAAGCGAAGCCGGACGAGGATGGCGGCGCCGCCGGCGAAGATACGCCGGCTGAGCTGGTCGCCTCGACCAGCGATGAGGGAGGTCAGTAATGTTAGGCATGGTATCTTGGTTCGCTCGTAACGCAGTTGCGGCGAACCTATTGATGGTTGTCGCTTTCATTGGCGGCGTCCTCGGCTTTAACCAAATGGACCGCGAAATGTTCCCCGTGGTGCCCGTGGCCGGCGCCTCCGTGACGATGACCTGGCAAGGCGCTTCGCCGCAGGATGTTGAAGAACAAATCATCACCCGGATCGAAGAGGCGGTTGCCGATATTGATGGGCTCGACCGGATCACGTCAATCGCTCGCGAGAGCTTTGCGGTGGTCAATATTCGCGGCCGCGATGACATTGATATGCAAGTCTTTATCGATGAGATTAAGCTGCGTGTCGATCAGATCAACAATTTGCCGCAAGCCGCTTTCCAGCCGCAAGTTACGCGCTGGGAACAGCGAGATTGGTATTTCGGCATGGCCATTCACGGCGATGTTGATCAGCTGACCTTAAAACGCGTCGCCGATGATGTGCGCGATGATATTGCGGAGATTAGCGGCGGCGAACTCGCGGTTCTGAATGCTGTGCTCGACGAAGAGGTTTCGATTGAAATTTCTGAGGATGCCCTGCGCCGCTATAATTTGAGTTTCTCTGAAGTGGCGCAAGCGGTGCGGGAGTCTTCTCTGAACTCTTCTGGCGGGCAAATTCGCTCGAATGTCGGCGACGTTTCAATGACCGCGCGGGCGCTCGCAGATTCACAAGAGCAGTTTGAGAACATCATTATTCGCCAATCGAATGATCAAGGCACGATCCGGGTCGGCGACGTCGCGAATGTGATTGATGGCTTTGTCGATGCCGATCTTGATGCCACGCATAATGGCCGTCCGACGGCTTTCGTCATGGTTGTGCAACCCGACAAAATGGACATTGTCCAATACGCTCAGAATTTTAGGGACTATATTGACCGCGCCAATAATCCGGTTTCGGGCATGCTGCCGCTCGGCATGCAAATCGATATTCTCTGGGACAATTCAGAGCCATTTGAAGCGCGCATGAAATTGATTTCTGAATCCGCTTTGCTCGGCGCGGTTTTGGTGATGCTGGTCCTGATCCTATTCTTGCGTCCGATCGTGGCGTTCTGGGTGACGGTTGGTATTATTACCGCCTTCGCGGGCGGGATCATGCTGATGCCGCTCTTCGGGGTCTCATGGAACGTCTTGTCGACTTTTGCCGTGCTTCTGGTGATCGGGGTGATTGTCGATGATGCCATTGTCGTTGGGGAAAATATTCACCGCGAAGTTGAAAGTGGACGACGTGAAGGCCTTGATGCTGCAATTGTCGGGACGCAATTGGTTCTGAAACCTGTCGTCTTCGGGGTTATCACGACGATTATCGCCTTCTTGCCATGGGCCTTCCTGACCGGTCCAACGCGGGCCTTTACCCAGCAAATCACCTTTGTGGTGATCGCCTCGCTGGTCTTCTCCATCATCGAATGTATGTTCATTCTGCCCGCCCACTTGGCGCATATGAAACGGGAAGACCGTAGCAAGCAAAGCGCTTTGTCACGCTTCCAACAGCGCATTGCCGACAGCCTGATCTGGTTTGCCCAGAACATCTATAAGCCGGTGCTCGAGTTCGCTTTGAAAATGCGTTACGCGACGATTATTGCCTTCTTCATCGTCTTTGCTTTTGCGATCATGTTGGTGGGGAACCGCGTCGTACCGTTCAAATTCATGCCTGAAATTGAAAGCGACTTGGTTCAGATCACAGTTGATCTGCCGGACGGCACGCCGTTCTCGCGGACCATGCAGATCCGCGATCAAGTGCAAGCTGGCATCGATGGCGCGCAAACCGAACTCGATCGCAAATGGGGGGATGAGATCCTGGCGTCCGGCGGCGACTATACAGGCGGGGTCATCAATGGCGCCTCTGTGGTCGCTTCGAATTCGCGGATCCAAGCCTGGGTCGGCCTCGTGCCGCCTGAAAGCCGCCCTGAATTGCTGTCGACACGTGAGATTTCTGAGAAAGTCCGCGAATTGGTCGGCCCAATTCAAGACGCCGAAGAAATCAGCTTTGCTTTCACCGATAATGAAAACGACACTGGCGTCCGGTTTGCGCTCAATCACCCAGATCTCGACCGATTGCGGGAAGCTTCCGCTGTGGTCCAGGAGCAACTTGCGACCTATGCGGCCGCCTATGATATCGGCGACAATCTCACCGCCGCGGCCGATGAGCTTCGGATCGAATTGAAGCCAGGGGCCGAAGCCTTGGGCATTTCCTTGGCCGATGTCTCTCGCCAAGTGCGCCAGGCCTATTTCGGCGAGGAAGTCCAGCGTCTGCCGCGCGACGGCGAAGATGTTCGCGTCATGGTGCGCCTGCCGAAATCGGCCCGGACCGACCTCGACAGTATCGACAATCTCCGCATTCGCACCGCGGATGGCCGCGAATTGCCGCTGACCCAAGTCGCAGAGTTTACCTATGCGCCGGGGATCAACCGCATCCTGCGGCGCAATCGGACGCGGTCCGTCTCGGTCTTCGCCGATGTGCTGGGTGATGGTGGCCGGGGCCAAGTGATTGCCGACATGGACGTCAATTTCTGGCCAGACTTTGAAAAGCAATTCCCGGATATTGAGCGCGGCGCTGCCGGCGGATTTGAAGAAGAACAACGCTTCTTCAGCGAACTGGTCATGCTCGCAACCGGGGCGTTGATCTGTATGTATATCGTTCTGGCAATTGCCTTCCGGTCATATGCCCAGCCGCTTCTATTGATGACAGCGATCCCGTTTGCGATGACGGGGGCGGTGCTCGGGCACTGGATCACCGGCAACTCAATGGCGATGTTCTCAATCTTCGGAATCGCCGCCGCTGCCGGGGTTGTGATCAATGATAACTTGGTCCTGGTCGACTTTGTGAACCGAAAACGGGCAGAGGGCGTTGGCGCGGTGCAAGCGCTGGTCGATGCCGGGGTGTCGCGGTTCCGGCCCATCCTGCTCACTTCGGTGACGACTTTTGTCGGCATCTTGCCGTTGATTGCTGAGCGCTCGATGCAGGCGCAATTCTTGAAGCCGATGGTAATCTCGCTCGGCTATGCGGTGGCGTTCGCGATTTTCGTCTCGCTGCTGCTGGTGCCGACGCTGTATGCGGTCGGTGTTGAGATTGGCCGCGTCTTCCGGTGGAGCTGGGGCGGACGTCCATATCGCCAGATTGGCGAAAGCTATACCGGCGAAGTGACCATCGATAGCGAAGAATTGATTGGCACAAGTGCAGACTCTCCGAGACCTCTGCCAGCCGAATAGTGAGATAGAACTGAAACCAAATTTCTGTGCGTTTAGGGAGAAACGAATGAAACAGCTATTGTTTGCAAGCGCAGCCGCTTTGGCGCTAAGCGCGTGCGGCGCCCAAGAGGCGAACCAAACCACCACATCTGCGGATGTCGATAAGCTCGATGCCGCGGTTGAAGACACCCGCGTGGTTGAGACCACATCGCGCGACGATTGGGGCGATTTCGGCCTCGATCTCTATTCCTTGGATAAAACCACGCATCCTGGCGACGACTTCTTCCGCTATGTGAATGGCACCTGGTATGATGAGTTTGAGATGCCGAGCGACCGAACCCGCTATGGCTCATTCTCTTTGCTCGCTGAAAAATCAGAGCAGCGCGTCAAGTTTATCATTGATGATCTGGCCGAAACCAAACCCGATCCAGCGACCCTCGAAGGCAAAGTCGCGGCTTACTATAATGCCTTTGTCGACACGGACGGTATTGAAGCGGCCGGCCTGGCGCCGGCGCAACCTTACTTGGATCGAATCCAAGCTATGGAAAGCCAAGAAGACTTGGTCAAACTGTTCGCTGCCACCGGCTATTCTGCGCCGCTTGGCGGCTGGGTCGATGTCGATTCCAAAGACACTGAGAATTACATTTTCTATGTCACGCAATCCGGCCTCGGCCTGCCCGACCGCGATACCTATCTGACCGATGATGGCAAGAATGTAGAGACCCGTGCGGGCTATCTCGCTTATCTCACTTTCTTGCTGGAACAAGCCGGTTATGACGACGCTGCCGGCGCCGCCGACCGCGTCATGGCGCTCGAGACCGAAATCGCCAAAGCCCATTGGGACCGTACCGTCGGACGCAATCGCAACCTGACTTATAATAAGCTCAGCAAGGATGACCTGGTGGCGCTCGGCGGTGACTTCCCCGTCGGCCTGATGCTCGACGAGCTCGGGATCGGCGATCAAGAGCAATTCGTCGTCCGCCAAGTCACTCCGGATGCGGCAGAGATTGAAGCGCTGGGTCTGACTGAAGAGCAAGTCGAGAAGATTTCAGGCGGCGGTATTGCCGGCATTATGGCGGTTGCCAACGCGGCCTCCCTGGACGATTGGAAAGCCTATCTGACGGCGCATTTCCTGTCCGATCATTCATCGGTTCTGCCGAAAGCGATCGATGACGCGACGTTTGACTTCTATGCCAAGCAGCTGCGCGGCCAAGAAGAGCAGCGCCCGCGTTGGAAGCGCGGCGTCAGCGCCGTTGAAGGGTCGCTCGGGGAAGCGGTCGGCAAAGTCTATGCTGAACGTTATTTCCCAGCTGAGAATAAAGCGGCGATGGATCAGCTTGTTGCCAATCTCCGCTTGGCCATGGCCGACAATCTCAATGAGATTGATTGGATGGGCGAAGAGACCAAAGTCGAAGCCCGGGACAAGCTGTCTAAGTTTACACCGAAAATTGGCTTCACAGAGAAGTTTGAGACCTATGACGGTCTCGCCGTTGGTGACAGCGCGTTTGAAAACATGATGGCGTCAAACGCTTGGGGCTATGCCGACATGCTGAGTCAGCTCGGTCAGCCGATTGATAAGACCGAGTGGTTCATGCTGCCGCAAACGGTGAATGCGTATTACAGCCCGAACCGCAATGAGATTGTCTTCCCGGCCGCGATTTTGCAGCCGCCTTTCTTTAACTTAGACGCCGATCCCGCGATCAATTACGGCGCCATTGGCGGCGTGATCGGACACGAGATTGGTCACGGCTTTGATGATCAAGGCTCAAAGTCTGATGGCGACGGCGTGCTCCGCGATTGGTGGACCCCAGAAGACAAAGCTGCGTTTGAAGCGCGCACTGATGCGCTGGTCGGACAGTATAATGCCTTCTGTCCGCTTGATGATGGTGAAACCTGCGTCAATGGCCGTCTCGGCCTCGGCGAGAATACCGGCGATCTGGGCGGTCTCTCAATGTCTTATAAAGCCTATCAAATGAGCTTGGATACGAATGGCGATGGCGAGGTCAGCGCCGACGAAGAAGCCCCTGTGCTTGACGGTGTCACCGGCGATCAACGCTTCTTCATGGCCTGGGCGCAAGCCTGGCGGAATAAGTATCGCGAAGAAGCCCTGCGTCAGCAGCTGATCCGTGGCCCTCACAGCCCGCCATATTTCCGCGTCAACGGCATCGTCCGAAATTTTGACGAATGGTATGAGGCCTTTGATGTCGGTCCAGACCACGCGCTTTACCTGCCACCAGAAGAGCGCATTCGGATCTGGTAAGCCTTTAGGCAAACGCAATTGCGATGGGGCGGCTTTCGAGCCGCCCTTTTTATTTATGCGAAAAAATGTCCGTTCACCTATGGTTTGTGCGGTGCACCCTGAGCTAGGAACCGTTACGGGAGAGAAATGAATGGGGAGAGATCATGCCGAAGCCAAAAACGGTGCGCGCATATTTCGACGGATTGGAGCCGCACCAAAAGGCGATTGCGGTCGCTCTAGAGAATGCGATCAAAACGCATTGGCCGCACCTTACGGTCAAACTCGCCTGGGGCTCTCCTTGTTGGAGCGGCAATGAGCGTGTTTTCTCTGTCATGGGGCAGGCCGATCGCTGTAACCTGCAATTGTGGCAAGGCGCGCAGCTTGCCGAAGATTATCTCGAACGTATTGAAGGCACGGGCAAAGCGCTGCGCCATGTCAAAGTCTTTGAGGTCGATCAGCTAAATGATGAATTGCTCGACATTATGGATCGCGCGGTGGCGCTGGATACGACCGCGCCGCAGCGCGTGCGATAGCTGAGACCGCAAATTTCGTCGCCGCCGCGACTTGACGACCGCCCGGTTCAAAGCCCATTTGTTCGCAACCGCACAATGAATGCGAATGTATAAGCTTTAGGAGGGCTTCTTAAATGTCTGACACAGATCCAGTGGTAATTGTTGGCATGGCGCGCACCCCAATGGGAGGCCTTATGGGCGATCTGCAAGCGCTATCGGCAAATGAGCTTGGCGCGATTGCGGTCAAAGCGGCGGTCGCAGAAGCCGGCCTCGGCGCCGAAGACGCGGATGAAATCATCATGGGCAATTGCTTGCCGGCGGGCCAAGGCCAAGCCCCGGCCCGCCAAGCCGGTTTTAAAGCCGGCATGGACAAAGGCCTGGAAGCCACCACGATCAACAAAATGTGCGGCTCGGGCCTGCAAGCCGCGGTTATGGGCCGCCAATCGATTGCCACCGGAGACGCGGATATTGTGATTGTCGGCGGCATGGAAAGTATGACCAATGCACCGCACCTGTTAGATGTGCGCCAGGGCCATAAATATGGCGATATGAGCGCCAAAGACCATATGGCCCTTGATGGTCTAACCGATGCTTATGCGGGCGGCCCGATGGGCGTTTTCGCCGATATGATTGCTGAGAAATATCAGTTCACCCGTGAGCAGCAGGATGCTTATGCGCTGGAAACCCTGAAGCGGGCGCAAACCGCGACCGAAGGTGGCAAGTTCAAACGTGAAATCGCGCCGGTGACGATCAAGACCCGCAAAGGTGAAACCACGGTTGAAGCCGATGAATTGCCGCGCACGGCGCGTCCTGACAAGATCCCAAGCTTGCGGCCGGCCTTTAATAAGGATGGCACGGTCACTGCGGCAAACGCGTCGGCGATCTCAGACGGCGCCGCAGCCTTGGTCTTAATGAAAGCGTCTGAAGCGTCGGAGCGTGGCCTTACGCCAATCGCAAAAATCGTTTCGTCTTCCAGCCATGCGCATGAGCCAGAAAACTTCACCACCGCGCCGGTACCCGCCATGCAAAAGGCTTTGGACAAAGCCGGTTGGAGCAAGGACGAGGTCGGCCTTTGGGAGATTAATGAAGCTTTTGCGGTTGTGCCCTTGATCGCCATGAAAGAGCTCGGCCTCAGCCATGACATCGTCAATGTGAATGGCGGCGCCTGCGCCATGGGCCATCCGATTGGCGCCTCAGGCGCGCGGATTCTGATCACGCTGCTGGCCGCAATGGAAGACCGGGATGTCAAAAAAGGCGTCGCATCGCTGTGCATTGGCGGCGGCGAAGGCATCGCCATGTGCGTTGAGCGGGCTTAGTTTAAACGCTTGAAAAGACAGTCAATTGAGGCGGGCGATCAAGGCAACTTGGTCGCCCGTTATTCGATCTGTTCAGCTTGTGCGTCTTGCGCGGCGATCAACACATTTTTGATCACCTGATTGGCCGCGGTTTGAGCCGCGTCACTGAATTGATTGGTGTTGACAATGACCACACGGTCGAGGCGTTTCGAGACGGCGATTTGCGAATACCAGACCGTGTTTGAGCCAGAATGTAGCCAAAGCTCACCGACCACTGGATCGTCATAGACACCCCAGCCCATGGCATAGTCTCCGTCTGGATCAGGGTAGGGCGTGGTCAGCTTTTCACGCAGCGCCGCCGGGATCAAGTCGCTGTCCTGTTTGAGGAATTCCGTCGCCAAAAGCGCATGCGCCGCGAGTGTTCCATGCAGCGTCCCAGCCGGCCCGAGAATGGCTGGATTGTCAGCGGTCTTACCGCGCCCAACTGGCGTGATGAACGTCCCGAACACGCTGCGATGTCCTTGCAGGCCGGCTTGCGGCGCGCCGAAGCCAAAGCCGTTTTGATGCACCGGATCCCTTAGCCTGTCGAAGACCAGCGTTTGCATCGCCGCTTCCCAGCTTTGTGGCAAGGTTTCGTCGGTCGAGAGGATCTGCTCAATCGCCGCTCCAGCGATGATATAGTTGAGATTATTATAGTTGAATTCGCTGGGATCTTTGGCCGGCGGTTCTAAGAGGATTTGCGCCGTCACTTCGTGTCGCTGCTCTGTTACAGGTCGCTCATCATTGCGCCGAGCATTGAGCCAAAACCCGCCCATTTGCTCAAAGCCGGTGCGGTGCGCAAACAGGTCTTCGATTGTCACCTCGGTCCAAGCTGGATCCATCTCGCTTGCCAAGTCCGGAAATAGCTCCGGCAAAGTTGCCGACCAATCGGCCAATCCCCGTTCGACCAATTGGCCGTATAATAGCGCCGTCAAAGCTTTGGTATTGGAGCCGAGATGCCACTTATCGTCCGGTTGAACCGGATCGGTTTCGTCGCGCGCCCGAAGGCCGTCAACGGACACTGCGAGGAGACCTTCGCTGGAGGCGATGACGGCGCCGAGCGCGATCAAATCATACTCAGCTTTTGCCGCGCTGACCTGTTCAATTAGGGTCGCTTGGAGGGGTGTTTGAGTCGCCTCCGTGTCGCTTTCCTGTCGCGTCTGTGTCGCGTCTGAGACAGTATCTGGCGTGCAAGCCGCGATCAGGCTGCAACAGGCGGCACTGAGCCAAAAAAGCCGGCTAGCTCGCCGGAACATAATCGCTGACCAGTCCGAGCGGGACTGCGGTCGTTCGCTTGGCGACATTGATGATGATGCGGGATTGAACGTCAGATACCAGCGCCGAGCCAAGCAATTTGTCCCGCAGGAATTTGTCATAGGCATACATATCCGTTGTGGTCACACGAATGATGTAATCAACCGCGCCGGTCACAGTCATACACTCCATCACTTCCGGCCAATTTCTGACCAGCTCCTCAAAGGCTTCGAGATTGTCTTTACTGGGCAAAGCCAGTTTGACATTGGCGACGACTTCAAAGCCGAGGCCAAGGGCTTGGCGATCAAGAAGCGTGACGCGGCCTTGGATAATTCCGGCTTCTTCCATGCGCTTAATCCGGCGCCAGCATGGCGAGGAAGACAGGCCAACCCGTTCGGCAATATCTGCGACCGAGAGCGAGGCGTCTTGTTGGATCAGATCGAGAATCTTAGCATCGATTGTATCTAGAGGTTCGGACAATATTCTCCCCCGAAAAGAATGTTTTTGAGTATAATTTTGCTCGAATTAGCCCATAAACCACTGACCGCGCAAGTATTTTCGGTTTTTTGTTCAGGGATATGTCATCAGCGCAACACTTGGTCAGGGATTGCTCTGGTGTTGTGCACCAAAGCTGGCTGACAAAGGCCAACATGTCGAGCCTGGTTTGCAGTCCTGGTAGGGGAAGAAACAAAAAAAAGGCCCCTGCTTTCACAGGGGCCATCCGCGAGTTGAGGGGTGATTTATTTGGAAATTCGCAGGTCGGAAATTGAGGTAGCGATCTGCTTATAGGCATCCGTCAATTGCGTGCCGTTTTCGGGTTCGAAGTAAAAGTCGTCACTTGAGGCACAATATTTCAAAACCTCTTTCCCCGCCGAAGGTGCGTTGAGTGCGACTGCATACACTTTAATGTCGCGCAAATGCATATTGTCACACAAGGCGCGCGCCTGTTCGTCCGAGCTGCCCTGACCCGGGAAGATTTCAGCGTTGAACGCCCCATCTGTCATCAAGATCACGACTTTCGCAGAATCGGGTTCGGAATAGGCCAGAGGCGCTTCATCGCCGGTAAACACAGTGTTCCAGTCTTCAGCGACGAGATACCATGTCCAACCCACGCCGAGATGGCCCGCGGTATAGCCGCCCGCCGTCAGCGACGAGATGTAAGAGCTTAATTCCGTGCGATTATTGGTCAGGCCCAAAGGCTCAATATTCCGACATTCATTGCCGTCATATTTGCCATCATATGGCCGGTTCGGATGCCCGACAAACCAATCGCCGCCATCATTTTGCCAGTCTTTTTCAACAAACCAAGCTTGCTGATAAGCCAGATAGGCATTGGCGCCTGGCGCCGCATCCGTGAATTTCTCCGTACCATCGCGTTCCCACACACATTTTGAGGTCAGGGTGTAGGTTTTGGTCTCTGGCTCGAGATCATTGGCCAGGACGAGGGTAAAGTTGAAGGTCTCGTCAAATTCTTTTGAGCCGCCCAAATTATTACCTGAATAGGCCCGTAAGCGCAGCTGAAACTCCCCCATATCCCAAGCTTGGCCGCTCATCTTTTTCAATGAGCCACCATCGCCATAAAGCGCATAAGGTTCGACGTTTTCGGTCTTGTTCTTATACTCGGTGCCGCTGAGTTGCATCCGCATACTCTCGACTTCGTCATAAAGCTCATGCGAGGGCGCTAGCGTCACCGCAATGGTCAGGTCATCATCTTGCCAAGTCTGAACTTCGATCACGGCACCATCGCCAATCTCGGCGATTAATTGGCCCGTATCAGTGTCGTAAAGACCGATCAAAAAGTCATCATAGACATCGCCCGAAGTGAGATCGTCTTCAGTATAGTCTGGTTCGATCACATGGGTATATGTCCGCGTGGGTGTCACCCCAGTGACCGCTTCGAAATAGTCGCCCGCATTGACCATCGCATTGTACGAGACCATGGCGAGCCGGGTATTGTCGATCAGCTCCTGTGATGCGCCAGCCGGTAAAAGTGTGTCCACGGCTTCTTGCGCGGCGACTTTCAAATTGGTCAGACGGCTATTGCTGTTCATCGACCCCGAGACGTCGAACATGAAGGCGACGTCGATTTTCTCGATGCCGTATTCAGAGCCAGAGACGACTTTGAAAGACATTTCTTCTTGGCCGACGACTTTCATCAAAGTTGTGTCTTGTCTGCAGCGCATATTGGCGTCGATCTCTTCCGAATTCGGCACGATGACAACCGTTGCAGGATCGCATTCCAGTCCGCCGAGCCCGACAATCTGCGCATCAAAATATTCCTGCACTGAAAGTTTTACGACATCGTCGCTGGCACCCGTCTGTTTCACGCGTGCCGCCGCCAATACGGCCGAGTCCAGCACCAGCTGAACTTTGCCTTTTCGTTTCACGGTTTGCTGAAAATCAACCGCAAACCCTACTACCGCCAACATAGGAATGAGGATCAAAGCGAAAATAATTACAACTTTGCCCCTGCAGTCCCTTTTGAAATCTGCAAACATGCTCTTATCGCTGAGCGCTTCTGCGCCTAACGTCCCTTTTTTTTGAGCATTACAGGACGGTGTTTTAGACCACGTTAGAATCGTCTTAACGATTAAACCTGAGACATTCAGACAATTTTTACCACGCGTCTGTCGTCCGGCTATGGCCCGGCCAATAGATCCTACTATCCCTGCCATCATTGAGAGATACGCAGTTCAGAGAGCTCGACGGCAATGTCTTTATAGGCACTTTCGAGCTGCGTTCGGTTTTCCGCTTGATGGTAATGTTGGTGCGTCGTGGCGCAGTATTTTAAGACTTCCTGTCCGCTCGCCGAGGCACTGAAGGCGACGCTATAGATCAGAATGCCTTTGCTTTTCATACGGTCGCACAAGGTGCGCGCTTGCGCCGTCGACTCCCCCAAAGTGCGATGGCCGGTATGGTTGAAACCGCCATCCGTCATTAAAATGACGGCTTTCTTGAGACCAGGCTGCGTGAAGCTGGCCGGCGCCGCTGCGCCATCAAAGACGCGGTTCCAGCGGTCCGAGATTAGATACCAAGCCCAGGCCACGCCGAGATGACCCGCAGTATAGGCTTCAGTACGCAGGGTCGAGACATAGGTGCGCAGCTTATTGCGATCATTGGTCAACTCGACCGGCGGTGACACTAAGCAGCGACCGCCATCTTCAAACCGGCGACCATTCTCCTCAAAGCCGACTTTCCAGACACCGCCATTCGGGTGGTTCGAATTCTCTTCGAACCAGGCTTTGTGGTGGGTGTGGTAATTGCCGGCGCCTGGCGCCGCGTCAGAAAACGCTTCGGCTGTATTGCGTTCCCAAACACAGCTTGAAGTGATCGTATGAGAGAGGGTTGATTGGCGCGTGTCGCCTTCCAAAAAGATCTCAAAGTTGAGCGTTTTGTCAAACCGTTTGCGGCCGGCCAGCGCGCGGTTCTCATAGGCTCTTAAACGAAGGCGATAATCTCCTCTTTGCCAGCGCTCGCCGGTCAAATTGTCGAGGCCGCTATCGCCGTAAAGCGAATAGGGCGGTACATTTTCCGTTGCGTCTGCGGTTTCCGGACCGGTTAGCTTCAACCGCATGCTCTCAACTTGCCCAGACAGCCTGGACGAGGCAGGGATCGTCACCGCCACGGCTAGGTCATCTATTTGCGACGGCTTAATTTGCAAAACGGCATTGTCGCCGAACTCGTATAAGAGGCTTCCCGTATCGGCGTCATAAAGGCCGATATGCATTTCATCGAACAGGCGCCCCGGCGTGACATCATCGTCGCCAAGGTCTTCCTCGATATTATGGTAATAGGTTCTGCGCTCCGGCACCCCAGTGGCTTTTTCGAAAAAGGGTCCAGCGTTGAGGTTGCTGGCATAGGAGGTCATGGCGACGCGCGTATTTTCAATCACTTCAGGCGCCGCGCCATCCGGCAACAAGACGTCAATTGCCTGATAGACGGCAGACTTCAGGTGGACCAAGCGATTGGCGCTTCGCATTGACCCGGAGGCATCAAACATGAAGGCAACATCAAGTTTCGGCACTGAGTAAGACGACGCAGCGCGGACCCTAAATGGCATATGGTCTTGGCCAACCACGTGCGACAGGGTGGTGTCTTGCTCGCAGCTAATTTCGGCAATGATTTCTTTGGTGGTTGGCGACAGCGTGACGAAAGGCGGAGTGCATGTTAGCCCGGTCAATTTGGCGATTTGCGGCTGCAGGAATTGATGCACGGAGGCTTTCGTGAGTGGGTCGGTGGCGCCGGATTGTTTGACCCGCGCCGCGGCCAGGACCGAGGCATCAAGCACTGCTTGAACTTTCATTTTGCGTTTTGACGTATGGTCAAAATCGACGGCGAGGCCGCACACGGCGCAGATTGGAAGAAAGCTGACAGCCAATATAATCGAGACATTGGCGGTTTCGTTTTTGCGGAGTCTAAGGAAAGTCATGGGACGTGCTTTGCCTCACTGCAAGAGCACCCCTCTCAACCTGAGGTAGAAACTAAGTTTTGACACCGGGTTAGAACAAATGGATCATTTTTCGGCTTTTCGAACAGAGGGGATTAACCAAAGTGATGCCGATAGCGACACGGCGGTCGCCGTGAGGTCAGCGTATCGCGGGCCCGGACACTTTCGCGTCAGGCGTGTAATAGCCAATCGACTGTACCGTGAATGTGCGGTCCTGCGCCCCGTTTTCGCTCGGCGCTTCGGCGCCATTGCGGCAGTTCATCTTGACGATAACTTCATGCACCCACCAGGCATCAATCACGACCGGGGTTTGGCATGCGATCCCTGGCATCGGGGCGGTCTGGCTCTCAATAAATCCGATCAAGTCTTTTCGTAGCTCGGTACCGCGAATCCCTTGCAGCCGGGACCGGGCGCCAGAGACAGCGGCAGAATCAGTCAACGCTTGCAAGCGCGTTTTATTAGAGCTTGTGGCGTTAAGATCGATCGAAAACGCAATCAGCGCAAAAATCGGGACGAGGCAAATCGCGAAAATCATTGCGACATTGCCGGAAATGTCTTTGTGCACGCGCGTGGTCCATAGCGGCATAAGGTCAATCCCAATCTCACCCCGAAAGGACAATTTAACGACCGTAAGTTGGTGAAGGCTTGCCGCAATTTGTGAAATTCGACCCTCCGGAGAAAGGTTTTCTTAATCAAATCTGCCGTCGCCATCTGGTCTTGAAAGTCGAGTCATGGTTTCCAAACGCCATGCAACAATATCTCGATCTGCTTCAGGACATTTTGGACAATGGCGCCGAACGCGGCGACCGCACTGGCACCGGCACGCTCGGCGTGTTCGGACGGCAGCTGCGGTTTGATCTGTCTGATCGCTTTCCGCTTCTAACGACGAAAAAGCTGCATTTGCGCTCCATTATCGTCGAATTGCTTTGGTTTTTGCGCGGCGACACCAATGTCCGGTGGCTGCAAGAGCGCAAAGTCTCGATCTGGAACGAGTGGGCCGACGAGAATGGCGATCTCGGCCCGGTCTATGGCAAACAATGGCGCAGCTGGGCAGCGCCGGATGGCCGTGTAATCGACCAGATTGAATGGGTCTTAGAAGAGATCAAGACCAATCCAAATTCGCGCCGGATGGTAGTGTCAGCTTGGAACCCCGCCGACGTGCCATCTATGGCGCTGCCGCCTTGTCATTGTCTGTTCCAGTTCAACGTCATCAATGGCCGGCTCAATTGTCAGCTCTATCAGCGCTCAGCGGATGTGTTTTTGGGCGTGCCCTTCAATATCGCCTCTTATGCGCTGCTGACGATGATGATGGCGCGCGCGACCGGGCTCGAGCCTGGCGAGTTTGTCCATACATTTGGCGACGCTCACCTCTATATGAATCATTTAGAGCAGGCCCGTTTGCAGCTGACACGAGAGCCTTATGAAGGCCCGCGAATGATCCTCAATCCGGACAAAACTGACTTGTTTGGTTGGACTTATGAGGATTTCAGCCTGCAGGATTATCAGGCGCATCCGCACATTAAGGCGCCTGTTGCTGTCTAAAATTCCACATATGCGAGTGGCTCTTCGGGCAAACCTTTGCTAACTGGTTAACAAAGGGGAGTGGAAAATGTCTGACGCTACGTTCGAAACCTTTCTGGTTTCCGGTTTGCTCGTTCTCATCGCGGCGATTGGCTATTTGGCCTGGTCGGCTTGGCGCTGGGTGGATCGCGAGCGCGATATGGAGAAGCGCGCGCTGGCCGGCGTGTCACATGAAATCAAGAGCAATCTCGACCGCATGTTGAGTGAGCTGGGCGGCATCGCCACCGGCACCGTAACCAGCGATATTGAGCTGTTGCCAGTCGTGCACCCGCAATTGGACGCTTTGCTATCGCGCCCGAACGAGGCGGATCGCCGAGGCCTGACCGTCATCCGCGCCAATTATAATGAGCTATCGGCGCACAAACAGAGTTTGCGGTCGCTACTATTGAAGGGCGGTGACCCAGCCGAAGCGGCGAATCTGGCCGTCGATGCTGCGATCAAATCGCTCGCCACTTTGTATCTATGGGAAGAGCATAAAGGCCGCCCGCCTGAGCTCGCCCGTTCGACTCGCAGTTGGGATGTCCGCGACTGGATGAAAGCCCATAAGTTCGACGCGCATATCCTGCCCGGCTTGCATTTGCGCGACCTCGTGGTTGAGCACTTGCGCGGCGCTGGCATGGCCCTGACCCCGCGCCCGCTGACGCACACAGCGCATGAATATTTCTCGAAACGCTATGACCGCAAAGCCGACCCGAACGCTCCGTTCTGGAAGCGCAAAGCGAAAGTCGCGCCGGTGCCCGTAGTCACCGAAACCGCTGACGCAGCTGAGGTGGAGGCGCCCGAGCCAGACGTCGTGGCAGCCGACCCAGTGCCAGCAGAGACGCCCCCAGCGCCTGAACCGACCGCAGACGCGGCGCCAATTGCTGCAGAGCCGGCGCCAACACCTGAAGTTGCGCCAGAAGTTGTGGTTGAGCCCACCTCACTTGAACCGCAGCCAGACTCAGGGCCAGAAATAAAGCCTCCGACCCCAGGCAGTGTTTTATAGGTAGATGGATTTCAAATCTTATATCCGCACCATCCCGGATCACCCTAAACCGGGTATTCTATTTCGCGATGTCACCACGCTGATGGCCCATGCCGAAGCGTTTCCAGCGGCAGTGAAGGCGATGGCGGCGCCGTTTCGAGACCAGAAGATCGATCAAGTCGCCGGCATCGATGCCCGCGGGTTCATTCTCGGTGGGGCGCTCGCGATCGAACTTAACGCTGGCTTCACGGCGCTGCGTAAGCCTGGCAAGCTGCCTTGGTCGACGTTTAGCGAAAGCTATGAACTCGAATATGGCAGTGATGAATTGCACATGCACACCGATGCGGTGAAGCCAGGCGACCGGGTGCTTTTGGTCGACGATTTGATCGCTACAGGCGGCACGGCAGAAGCTGGTCTCAAGCTGTTAAAGCGCGCCGACGCAAATGTGGTCGCGGCGAGTTTTCTGGTTGATTTGCCAGACCTCGGCGGCGCTGCACGATTGCGCGCTCATGACATCAAAACATACGCTCTTATGGCTTTTGAGGGGGAATAAGATGAAACCTTGGACACAGACGCTTTCTGCGCTCACCGCGCTCGCAACTCTGACCTCGTGCAATGAAGCTCAGCTCCCGGAATTTACCGGGCCAGATGCTGAAGAACGCGCATTTTTCGAAACCATGTTGGCCTCGGACTTTAAAGCCAGCGACACATCCTCGCGTTCAGCCGTCGACTTCGCCGCGGCGTTTGCGGATCTGCCTGACGGCGTCAGCCTGCAAACCGGCGATGTGTCTTTTGAGCCCGCGACCGGTGCGACCCGGGTCGAGAAGTTTGCCATCGTTTATGATTTGGACGGAACCGGCGTCGGCGTCGAAGCCGATGAAGTGCTGTTCTATGGATTTGACCCTGACGCCATTGCCGCCCGCATTCGCGGTTCAAACCTCGACGCAACGGTGACGGTGGCTGAGCGGATTGAAATGCGCGGCGTCAAGTCGATTGGCATGGACGCGGTCAGCAAAATGGTCCTCGACGAATATATCGGAGCGATTGATGAGTTTACGCCGGTGGAGGATGAATTCGTCGATCAAATGAACACGCTCGATATGTTCAATTACAATTTCTCGATCGAAACCTTGATGATGGACGGCCTCGTCCTTGAGGCGTTTGAATATGCCGAACCGCCGGTCACCTTGGATGAGACCGGTATGCCTGTCGCGTCAACCGATCCGGACGCTGAAGACCGGCTTGGATTCCAAATGATCGGGGCCTTTATGCGCGCCTTCAGCCTTGATGCAGCGGCCTACAAAAATATGTCGATTGGCTATGAAATGCGCGACGAAAATATCGAAATGGCGATGGATATGACCCTCGCACTTTCGGGTATGAAAGATTATCAGCGCGGTGATCTCGGCTATTCCGCCAGCTGGGACGCTTTGTTTGATACAGTGATGCCGTTTCCGTCAGAAGACTTGGACGGCCCCGACCTCAAAAACCTGCCAATGACCGGCAAGATTGCTTTTGCTGGCTATTCAGACATGCGCCTCGCCAAAGCCTTTAAAGCGCTGGCAGATTGGAACATGCCAGACAAATCCGAAACCGATTTCATGGATTTCGGGCGTTGGGAAATATCAGATTACACGATCGATCTTGCCGGCAAGTCGCTGTTTAAGATCGGTGAGTTCAGCTTTGACAGTGAGTTCCACTGGTTGCTGCCGACCACGCTCGAGCTGAGCCTGACCGATGGCGGATACCATATCAGCGAACTGATCGAAGTATTCACCCAAGAAATGGGCGAAGAACTGGATTCGGAAATTCCGATCGACGACCTGATCAAAGGCCTCGCCATCGCTAAAGAGTACGGCTTCGGGTGCTATTGCGGTGATTTCACCATTGCAGTGAATTGGGACGACGAGACCGGCGACATCACATATGCCGAGGACAGCCGCTTTGCTGATGCCTTTACCGGCGCCAATAGCGCTGACTTGGGCTTTTCAACCCCAGCTAAAATCGCCGCTCTGTTCGAGGAAGAGGATATAGAAGCGGCCTTCGAAGACGCGCTCAAACAAGACGCAGAGTTCCGCAGCCTCGAAGTCACGATGACCGATATTGGCGGCCTGACCAACTTGTTCGCGATGTTGGACGCGATTGGCGACGCATTTCCGGACCGCTCCGAAATGGCCATGCTGACTTATAATGACGCCGAACAATTACGCGCCTTTGCCAAGAATAGCGCCATCGGTCTGTCGCCCATGTTGGAGCAGCAAATGCCGGGCTCGGAAAGCTGGATGACCGCGATTGCGGCCTTTATCGAAGAGGGCGGCACTCTGTCGCTGGCGGCCAAACCCGCGCAGCCGATCAATGCCGACTTGATCGAGTCTTTGCAGGATGAGGGCTTTGATCCTGAGCCCGAAGATATCATCGAATTGCTCGGGTTAACGGTTTCCCACACAAAATAGGCATGTTGGCGCTTGACCCAGGGCGCCGCGCACCTCAAATCTCTGGCCAAGACATTCGCGGAGACCGTATGACACGCCTTGATGATGAACCTGATGCAAAGCCGCAGAGCGAGCCCAACGCCTTCCTTGAAGAAGCGTTGTTCAATGCCCGCACAATCATGCTTACGGGCGGCGTCGATGATAAATTGGCGCGCCGCGTCTGTGAGCGCCTTCTTGCCTTAGCATCAGACAGTTCGGATCCGATTTTGCTGGTGATCTCATCGCCGGGTGGACACGTCGAGTCCGGTGATATGATCCACGACATGATTAAATTTGTCGGTGCACCGGTAAAAGTGCTGGGCTCAGGTTGGGTCGCCAGTGCTGGCGCCTTGATCTATTCTGCGGCCAAGAAAGAGAACCGGTTTGCGCTGCCAAATACGCGTTTCTTGCTACACGAACCGCGCGGCGGCGTTGGCGGTCAAGCCTCAGACGTCGAGATTCAAGTCCGCGAAATCGTCCGGATGCGAGAGCGTCTAAATAAAATTTTCGCTGAAGCCACGGGCCAGCCACTGAAGAAAATTGTCGCTGATACTGACCGTGATCATTGGATGAGCGCCGAAGAAGCGGTGAAATACGGACTGGTCAGCAAGATCGTTTCGCACCACAGCGAGATCAAATAGAAAAAAATCTCGGTTTGGTTTGCAAGCCGTAAAGGAATTCCCGGCAATTTCTCCTATTGAGACCATCACTAGGAGACTCCGGGATGTCCGTTTTATTGGGCGACTATGTCGAGACTGCAAAACCAATCTCGGCGATGCTCCCCGTATCCAAAGTGGTTGAGATGTTTCTCAACGCGCCTGAGACCCAATGTTTCATTCTGATCCGTGACAAGCGTCCGGCTGGGTTGATCCGCCGGCTTTTGGCCTTTGAATTCGCCGCCAGCGTCGGCACCGAGCGTTTGGCGCAGCTGCCCGTCGGCGATTTGATCACCGCCAAAGCCGTCATCATCAAAGCTGAGACGCCGGTCACCGACTTTGTTCGCAAAGCCGGCGATCAGCTGGAATCAATTCTCACGCGCGGCTGTATCATTGTTGAAGACAAACGGTTCAAAGGCGTCTTGAGTTCTGACAAGCTGCGGGACGCGTTGATCAAAGCCAATGCCGCACCGGCAGAAATGACCCCGCCAGCCGCGCCTATCGACTCTGCTGACGAAGCTGAAAAGCTCCCTATTCTCGGCACCCTGGCGCATGAAATTCGCACCCCGCTGACGGCAATTATGGGCCTCTCCGACATGCTCGCGTCGCGCGTGCGCGATGACTATGAAAAAGATCTAGCGCAGACCATTGTCCGCTCTAGCCAGACGCTCGACCGGATCCTCACCGACACCTTGGATTATGCCCGCCTCGAAGCCGGCAAACTGGACGTCCGCAATGAAGTGACGGATCTGACAGAGCTTTGTGATGATCTCCGCCGACTCTGGGGCGCTGAAGCGGCGCGCCGCGGTCTCGCTTTGCGGGTCAGCTTTATTCCTGACGGGCCGCATTTTGTCCAAGCCGATGCCGGCCGCATTCGGCAGATTGCCAATAATCTGATCTCCAACGCGCTCAAATTCACCCGCGAAGGCGATGTTGAGGTCTCGCTGTCGACACAAACTGTGCATGGCAGCCAAGTCTTGACGCTGTCGGTTGCCGACACCGGACGCGGCCTCAGCGACGCCCAGCGCGCGCGATTCATGAAAGTGTTTGAGAAAGGCCCCGAAATTGACGGGGTCAAAGGCTGGGGGCTTGGCCTGACCATTTCACGCGCCTTGGCGCTGGCGCTCGGCGGAGAACTTTCTCATGCTGACAATCCACGTGGCGGCTGCGTGTTCACCCTATCAGTGCCGGTTCTGCGCGTTAAACCGCAAGCGCCAAACTTGATCACCACAGCGGTGCCGAAACGCGGCAAGTTTGAGCTTGGCGATGTGTTGCTCGTCGAAGATCACGAAGCTTCCGCCATGGTCGTCATCAATGCGCTCGAACAAGCCGGCTGGACCGTGCACCATGCTGGCACGCTGCACGCGGCTGAGTCTTATGTCTCGCTGACCAAATTCCAGACCATTCTGACTGACTTGCATCTTCCGGATGGCAATTCGATGAGCTTCATTGATGGCTTGCGCCGCCGCGGCGGGATCAATGCGACAACCCCAGTGATCGCTTTGACCGCAGATATTTCACAAGGCCGGCGCCAGGCCTGTATTGCGATGGGTGCGGACCGGGCGCTTCAGAAACCGATTGCTGGCCCTGAATTGGTCGCCACGATTGCAGATGTGCTGATGTCCCGCGCCGCCGGGCATGTCTCACAAGTCGAGCTTCGTGGACGTTTAGCGGGCTAGGCTGAGCTTTTATTGAGACACTTAACTTACGTATCGGAAAGGCTTGCTTTGCCGGTCTGAATGCGCAAATTCACCCGAGATAAAAGATCAATCGGGAGAAGCGCGATGCGCGATGTAAGCCATTTCATTGGCGGCAAACATGTGGCTGGAACCTCAGGCCGGTTTGGCGATATTTACAATCCGAACACGGGTGAGGTTCAGGCGCGCGTGGCGCTCGCAACCGATTCTGAAGTGGCCGCCGCGGTCGAGAATGCCAAGGCCGCACTGCCGGGCTGGGCGAACACCAATCCACAACGCCGCGCCCGTGTGATGTTCGAGTTCAAACGCTTGCTCGAAGCCAATATGGATGAGCTCGCCGAATTGCTCTCATCCGAACATGGCAAAGTCGTCGCCGATAGCCGCGGCGATGTGCAACGCGGCATTGATGTGGTCGAGTTTGCCTGCGGCATCCCTCATTTGCAGAAAGGCGAATACACCGAAGGCGCTGGTCCAGGCATTGATGTCTATTCTATGCGCCAGCCGCTCGGTGTTGTGGCCGGCATCACGCCGTTCAACTTCCCGGCCATGATCCCGTGCTGGATGTTTGCGGTTGCGATTGCATGCGGCAATACGTTTATCCTGAAGCCGTCTGAAAAAGACCCGAGCGTACCGCTGCGCATGGTCGAACTGTTCTTGGAAGCGGGCGCCCCGGAAGGCGTTCTGAACATGGTCAATGGCGACAAGACCGCGGTCGATGCCATCCTCACCCACCCGGACATCAAAGCGGTGAGCTTTGTCGGCTCGTCTGATATTGCCCAATATGTTTATGCGACCGGCACGGCGCACGGCAAACGCGTCCAGGCGATGGGCGGGGCGAAAAACCATGGTATCATCATGCCGGACTGCAATATGGAACAAGCGGTCAAAGACATTGTCGGTGCCGCCTATGGCTCAGCTGGCGAGCGCTGTATGGCCTTGCCGGTCGCAGTGACAGTTGGCCAGAAGACCGGTGATGAATTCGTCGAACGGATGCTCGATGCGGCGCAGGCCTTGAAAGTTGGCGTCTCGACCGACGCTGACGCCCATTACGGACCTGTCGTCTCTGCGGCGCACAAAGCCAAAGTCGAAAGCTATATTCAAATGGGCGTTGATGAAGGCGCCGATCTAAAACTCGATGGCCGCGGGCACACGCTGCAAGGTCACGAGAATGGTTATTTTATCGGGCCGAGCCTGTTCGACCACGTAAAGCCCGGCATGCAGTCTTATGAAGAGGAAATTTTCGGACCGGTCCTACAAGTCGTGCGGGCCGAGAGCTTGGAAGAGGCTGCGGCGCTGCCGAGCAATCACCAATATGGCAATGGCGTCGCGATCTTCACGTCGAATGGCCGCGCGGCGCGTGAGTTTGCGGCGCAAGTGAATGTCGGCATGGTCGGCGTCAATGTGCCGATCCCGGTGCCCGTTTCTTATCACACCTTTGGTGGCTGGAAGCGCTCAGCCTTTGGCGACACCAATCAGCACGGCCCCGAAGGCGTGCGCTTTTGGACCAAGATCAAAACCATCACACAGCGCTGGCCGGACGGTGATATTGGCGATCAGGCCTTTATCATTCCGACAATGGGGTAGGCGCCGCGAGCGGCAATTTGCGCATCGGCACTTCGAAGCCGCAAATATCCAAAACTTCTGGCGGTTTGCGGTAGAAGAAATCCTCATTGCGCACGCGCTTTGCGGTCTTGGCGTCTTCAAAAGCCTGTGTCGGCATGTTCTGCACCTGGTATTGTGGGCGGATCGCCGCGTCCATGTCGGCAGCGACTGTCATTGAGAGAATTTTATCCCCGACCTCAGGCGCTTGGATCACGCCGCTTTCGATCGCGCGATCGCCGCGCTTGAGCTTTTGCACATATTGCATGCCATCAATCACTCGCCCGAAAATGGTCAGGTTGCGATCGAGGTAACGCTGCGCATCGAGCACGATGTAAAACTCAGTGCTGCCACTGTCTGGATCAGTGTCGCGCGCCATCGCCAGCGCGCCTGGGCAATGCAGCAACCATTCACGCTCGAGACTTTCGCTGCGCCCGGCTGCAAAGCCATCAATATGACCGACAATCGGGGCGAACAAATCGGCATTGCCGAGCGGTACCAGGGGCGCGTCCGAGAGCGGCCGATCATTCTCATTTATAAGGGTTGGAAACGGTTCAATCGCGGCATCGTCTTGCAGCCCGCCTTGGGCAACAAAGGCATCAATCACGCGGTAGAAATGGATGCCATTATAGACATCGTCGCGGACCAATTGGCGGAATTGATTGGCGTGATTGGGGGCAAAATCGGGGTTCAGCTCAATCACGATATCACCATAGCTGGTTTCGATCAGGATCATATTCTCGGGCGAGACATCGCGCCAATCGGGATCAAGCGCAGAGGCAATTTCAGCTTCGGTGAGCTCAACCTCTACGGCTTCTTGCGATTGGCACGCGGGTGCCAGGGACAGCGCGAGCGCCGCGAGAAGGATAGATCGCATTGAGAATCTCCAACAATGTTCAGTCTCGTCAGCCTAGTGCTCGAAATTTAGTTTGGCCAGGGAATCGCAGCCTGCTTACCTCAAGGTCATTCTTGCGACGCCCTATGCAGCGGACTAGGTGAAACGCATGACCCAAACTGGCTATGAAACCCTGACCTCCATTGATGCCATCACGGCAGGTCTGGCCTCCGTCGGCTATATCTCGACGCGTGAAATCTCGACGGCGATTTATCTCGCGCATAATCTGCGCAAACCGATCCTGATTGAAGGCCCGGCGGGCGTTGGCAAGACCGACCTCGCGGCCTCTATGGCGCGATATCTCGACATCTCACTCAACCGTTTGCAGTGCTATGAAGGCCTCGATGAAGGCAAGGCGCTGTATGAGTGGAAATATGGCAAACAATTGCTCTACACGCAGCTATTGAAAGAGAAGCTTGGCGAAGTCATGGACGGCGCCGGGACGCTCAATGCCGCCTTCGACAAGCTCACCTCTTTTGAAGATCTATTTTACTCAGAGACCTTCCTCGAACCACGGCCGCTGCTGACCGCGATGCAGCAAGAGCGCGGCTCAGTTTTATTGATCGATGAGATCGACAAGTCGGACGAAGAGTTTGAAGCTTATTTGCTCGAAGTTCTGTCGGACTATCAAGTGACCGTGCCTGAGATTGGCACCATTCGCGCGCAAGTGCCGCCTTTGGTGATCCTGACCTCAAACAATATTCGCGAGCTCGGCGACGCCTTGAAACGCCGCTGCTTACACTTGCACATTGATTTCCCTGAAGCGGCGCGCGAGCAAGCCATTGTGCGGGCCAGGGTGCCGGATGTATCCGACGCTCTGCTCGGGCAATTGGTGGATTTTGTGCAAGGCCTTCGCGATCTCGATATTCGCAAACGGCCGTCTATCTCAGAGACCGTGGATTGGGCCCGGACGCTCTTGCTAATGCATGCAACTGAGCTCGATGAAGACATGGTCCGTTCGACGCTAAACGTCCTGCTCAAGCATGAGAGCGACATCCAAGCTGTCGACAAAGATGTGCGGACGCTGGCCCGCGCGGCGACCTCTGCTGGCTAATGGCTGAGCAGGTCCTCACCGATTTCATTCGCGCCTTGCGGTCTGCGGATGTGCGCGTGTCGACTGGGGAGGCGATTGATGCGGCCGAAGCGGTCAAGCTGATCGGTTATGCTGATCGCCAGCAGCTGCTCGATACGCTGCGCTGTGTGCTGGCGAAATCGCCGACCGAAAAGAAGGCGCACGACCGCCTGTTCGATCTTTATTTTTCGCGCCAACCAGTCCCGCAAAGCGAGCCACCGACAACGTCTGAGTCCGATGAAGCCTCAGAGTCCGATGGCCCGGGCGACATTCTCGATTTGCTTGAAAACGGTGATGAAACCGCGATTGCCATGGCAATGGAACGGGCCGGGCAAGAGGCGGGTTTGCAAGATATCCGTTTCTCGACCCAAGTTTCTTATTTCGCCCAGCAAATGATGAATGCGCTCGGCGTTGAGCGGCTCGAAAGCGAGATGATGCAAGCCTTTCGCGAGCGGACCGAAGACGGCCAAGCCTATGCGGAAAACCTGATCGAAGGGCGCAAGCAAATGCTGTCGCGGGCCCGAGAGCATGCCAAACAGGCGTTTGAAACCTATGGCTCTGGCGCGACGCTGGCCTTTCGCGAGGATGTGCTCGCCGAAACCGCACTGACCGCTTTGGATGTCCGTGACCTGGGACGAATGCAGGTCTTGGTGCAAAAAATCGCTAAACGCCTCGCGGTCAAACACTCACGCCGGCGGCGGAAGAAAAATCGCGGTCAATTGGACGTTCGCAAGACCCTGCGGGCCAATGCTGGGTTTGATGGCGTGCCGTTCGATTTGGCTTGGAAACAGACCAAGCGCGACCGCGCAAAAATTGTCGCGGTCTGCGATGTGTCAGGCTCCGTCGCACGGGTCGTACGCTTCTTCTTGATGCTGCTCTACAGCCTCAACGAGGTCGTGCCGGACATTGAGTCTTTCGCTTTTTCAGGACGGCTCGAAGATGTTGGCGACACGCTTGAGAATGAAGACTTTCTCCCGGCAATGGATCAGATCGTCAATTCGATTGGCATGAGTTCAACCGATTATGGTCAGTCTCTGTCCGATCTAAAAATGAATCATTGGAATAGCTTAGATCGGCGCACGACGCTGATCATTCTCGGTGATGGACGCTCCAATTATGGCGACCCGCGGCTAGACCTGTTTCGAGAGGCGGCCGGGCGGGTCAAGCGCGTGATCTGGCTAACGCCTGAAGGCGAAAGCCAATGGGGCAGCGGCGACAGCGAATTGCCGCGCTACCGCCCGCATTGCCATGTGATGAAACACGTGACGACGGTGAAAGACTTAGAGCGCGTCCTCGACGAAGCCCTGTCGCGTTACGCTTAAGGCGCGAGCAAGCCGGCAATATAGTCCGCAATCAGGCGCCCGGAGCGCGACAGAATTAGACTGTCTTGCTCGGCTCTGCCCAACCCGTTGTCTCGTAAATCTGCCAGCACAGCCGCGTCGACCCGTCGCCCAAACAGCTTTTCGAAGCGATTTAAATCAAGCCCAGAGACCGGGCGGAGCGCCATGGCGAGGAATTCCCGCGCGGTATCGGTCTTTGACAATTCGGTGCGGATGGCTTGCGGCGCCTGGATATAGTCCGCCGGCCGCCGGCGCGCTTCGGTTGCCAGTCTTTGTCCTTGCAGAGTCAAACGCCCATGCGCGCCGGGACCAATACCAATCCAGTCTCCACTCGCCCAATAGATCGAATTGTGGCGCGATTGATAGGCGGGGCCGCGCGCGTGATTGGAGACTTCATAGGCCGGCAGGTCATGCGCCTCGCAGACCGCTTGGGTGAGCTCATAGAGATCGGCTTGATCATCATCTGGCATTGGCACCAGCTCCCCGCGGGCGGCGCGATGCCCAAAAGCGGTGCGCTCCGCAATGGTCAATTCATATAGCGAGAGGTGCGGCGCGCCCAGCGCCATCACTTGGCGCAATTCAGTTTCCCAGGCGCTGAGGCTTTGCCCAGGCCGGGCATAGATCAAATCGACGGAATGATTATCGAAATGAGCTTGGGCCGTTTCAATCGCCGCGCGGGCATCGGCGCTGGCATGGTCGCGGCCGAGAAAGCTCAGCGCCTCATCGTCCAAAGATTGAACGCCAATCGACAACCGGTTAATGCCAGCGCTGGCCCATGTGGCGGGGTCATTGGCGAGGATGTCATTCGGATTGGCTTCGAGCGTGATCTCCACATCAGGCGCGAGCCCGAAGGTTGACTGCGCGGTCTCGAGCAGCGCTGCCATCTCACCTGCGGGCAGAAGCGATGGCGTGCCGCCGCCAAGAAAGACAGAGTCGAGGGCTGGATGATCCGGCAAAAGGCGTCGATGCGCTTCGAGATCGGCTTGGATCGCTTTTATGAGCGGCTCCGGGTCACGATCTCTGGCGGCATAGACATTGAAATCGCAATACGGGCAGATCCGGCTGCAATAGGGCCAATGGACATAAAGCCCAAAGCCATGTTCTGGCCCGACCGCGCGCATTAAAGCAAAGCGGCTTTCAGCTTTTCGAACGCAACGGCGCGATGGCTCATGGCGTGCTTTTGCGCCGGCTCAAGTTCGGCAAAGGTCACATCGTGACCGACGGGGACAAAAACCGGGTCATAACCAAAACCCATCTCTCCGCGCGGCGGCCAGGTTAGGTTTCCAGACACTTCGCCTCGAAACGTCACTTCATGGCCGTCCGGCCAAGCGACAGCGAGGCAGCTGACAAATTTTGCGCTGCGGTCTTGGGCGTCAATCAAATTGAGCTCGCGCTCGACTTTTTCCATGGCGACGTAGAAGTCGCGTGGCTCACCGGCCCAGATCGCTGTGTGGACCCCAGGCATGCCGCCCAGCGCCGTGACTTCTAAGCCGCTATCGTCGGACAAAGCTGGTGCCCCCGTCGCCTGCGCCGCGGCGCGGGCTTTGATCAGGGCATTGCCCTCAAAGGTGAACTCAGTTTCTTCAGGTTCATCGAGCTCAAGCGCATCAGCGGAGACGACTTCAAACCCCAATGGCTCAAAAAGATCTTTCAGTTCAGACACTTTGCCTTTGTTATGGGTTGCGGCGATCAATTTCCCCGGCTGCAGTTTTCGCGACATGCAATGTGGCTCCGTTCTTGCTTTTTCAACGAATAACCTTATCGTTTAACGGTAAGTTCGTGACTTTGTGCTATGTGACAAACGTAGCGATATGACAGAAGGATGACATAAACGCATGTCAGGCACTCGCAAAAATTCAATGGCGGCGGTTCTGTCAACCGTTGTGACCGTGATTTTCTGGTTATCTGTCATTGTCGGCGGCTTGCTTCTGGTCTTGCTCTCGCTTGGTTTGGCGGGAAGTTTAAATGGCGGTGAAATTTCATTGCCAGGTGCCAAAGTGATGGCGGAAGGCGTTCCGGTTGGGCAATTGGTTGGCTCAATCATCAGTGCGATCTTGTCGTTTTCTGCCATTGCCTATGTCTGTCATCACCTTCGATTGATCCTTGAAACGCTAGCGGACGGCGATCCGTTCGTGCCCGAGAATGCGCCAAGACTGACGCGGATTGCGCTGGCCATGGGGGTGCTCGAAGTGTTCCGATTGATCGCCTTGTTGGTTATCGATGCGACAATGGATATGGGGCGCCAAATCGGTTCAGACCAAGCGTATGAAGTCTCAATCATGCCAAATATTGCCTTATGGGGCGCGGTGATCGTGCTGCTCATTCTGGCGCAAGTCTTCAAAGAGGGCACTCGCCTTCGCGAAGAAGAAAAAATGACGATTTAGGAGGGCCATAAGATGTCTATTCGTGTGACCCTAGACCGGGTATTATTGGAAAAAAGAATGTCGCTGACCGAGCTTTCAGAGCGCGTTGGCGTAACCTTGGCCAATCTCTCCATCTTGAAAACCGGCAAAGCCAAAGCCGTGCGATTTTCAACCCTTGAAGCGCTGTGCCGCGAATTGGATTGCCAACCTGGCGATATTCTCGTCTTCGAAGACGGCCAATCGAATAAGAAAAGCGAAGCGGCTTAGTCGAGCGCGCCGCGCAGCAAGTCCAAAGCGGTTTCTGCGAACACACACATATTCTCAATCCGGTCCGAGAGGCCGGTTTCGCGAGTCACGCTGCGTTCAATCGGTGCCTCTGATGTGCCGCCGACAATCGCCGCGCAAACATGTCCCGCCTCATCGCCATAGCCATTGCCCGACGGCCCCGCCGCGCCGGTTTCACACAGGCCCCAATTGGTCCGCAGCCGGTCTTTGATCGTCGTCGCCATCAGCCGCGCATAAGGCTCCGTCGCCGAGCGCATGCCGACAAGGTCGTCTTTGCTCAGCCCCATCAGGCCGCGAAACGCGTTCGGCGTATAGATCACCCCAGCGCCGCGATAGAAACGCGACGCGCCAGGGACGGCGAGCAGGGCGGCTGAAATCAGGCCGCCTGAAGAAGACTCGGAAATGCCAATCGTCTCACCACGCGCCAGCAGGCGTTCGCCAACGATTTCTGCGCGCGGAATGAGACGTTCCATGACTTATCCGATCGCCGCTTTTTGCGCCGCGAAGAGCTCGTTACAGCCTTTCTCAGCCAATGCCATCATTGTGTCGACTTCCGTCCGCGTCATCGGCCGCTCTTCGCCTGTGCCTTGGACTTCGATAAAGCCACCATCAGAGCTCATAACAACATTCATGTCGGCTTCGCCGGCGCTGTCTTCGGGATAATCCAAGTCGAGCACTGGGACGTTCTTAAACACACCCACCGAAATCGCCGCGGCTTGCTTGAGGATCGGGTCACGGGTGATGACGCCTTCATCTTTGAGATAGCGACAGGCCAAAGCCAGGGCGACAAAGCCGCCGGTGATGGAGGCGGTTCGCGTCCCGCCATCGGCTTGGATGACGTCGCAATCAATCGTGATTTGGTTTTCGCCCAGCGCTTCGAGATCCACGACAGAGCGCAAAGAGCGTCCGATCAGGCGTTGAATTTCTTGCGTCCGGCCAGACTGTTTGCCAGCGGCAGCCTCGCGGCGTCCGCGTGTATGCGTGGCGCGCGGCAGCATGCCATATTCGCCGGTAACCCAGCCACTGCCGGTGCCGCGCATCCAGCCGGGCACTTTGTCTGTCCAGCTGGCCGTGCAGAGCACATGCGTATGGCCAAACTTGGCCAAGCAAGAGCCCTCCGCATAGCGGGTGACGCCAGTTTCGAGGGAGATGTCGCGGAGTTGGTCAGCCGTCCGACCGGACGGGCGCGCGAAGTCAGTCATTCGTTTTATCTTTCTTAGCAAAAGCTGCACGGCGCAAATTGCGGGTTTTGGCGCTTGTGTCTAGGCTGCGTTGAGATGTGGGAGGATCGCACGCTTGGACGTTGCAGAGATGAAAGCACGGGCGGCGCAGTCTAAGCGGCCGCCACGAAGCTTCGGCTATGAAATCGCGCGTGTGTTTTTTTACGGTCTGTATCGCCTGCTCGGGTGGCGCGTGCTCGGCGAAGCGCCGCCGGACAAGAAAATGGTGATCATTGCCGCGCCGCATGAGACCAATTGGGATCTCACGCAAATGCTCGGCATTGCCTTCTACTATCGTATTCCCGTGCGCTGGATGGGTAAAAAGAGTTTAGGCGAGGGGCCGTTTGGCTGGCTGATGCGCTGGTGGGGCTTATTGCCTGTCGATCGCGGCGGCGCCACCAAGCTCGTCGATCAAGTGGTTGAGGCCTATAGCGCCGCCGATGAAATGATCCTGGTGATCGCGCCAGAGGGCACCCGCGCCGATGTCAAAGCCTGGAAGACCGGCTTTTACAATATCGCGCTAGAAGCCGAAGTTCCGGTCGCGCTTGGTTTCATCGATTATGCCAATAAATTTGGCGGCTTGGACGGGACATTGGTACCCAGCGGAGACTATGCGGCGGACATGGAACAGGTGGCAAAATTCTATGCGGCGCGGGTGTCGCGGTTTAATCACCCGCTGACCGGCGAATCGATGCGCGGGGATGATGTGTAATCCCTGCAGATGCGAGCAGACGCGGCCGCTCAGCTTCGTTTAGGTACAGGTCGCAATCAGGGAAATTTCACTGAAATTTGAAGATCTGTCTAAGGACCGTCTTCGCATTTTTGGCCTCTAGTGTGGAGAAGCATTTAGGGGACCCTTATGCGTACACGGAAGAATTTCGAGCACGCGGCTTTTGCCGTCCTTATTGGTGCAAGTTTAGCGGCCTGTAGTGCCGGCGGCGGAGATGATGAAGGCGATCTGCCAGCCGTTCCGCCGATTGGCGGTAACCCCCCGACATCGCCGCCCCCACCGCCGCCGCCGCCACCTCCTCCACCGGAAAAGCCGACGCCTGAGGAAGCCTCACGCTTTTTGCTGTCTGCGAGTTTTGGTCCGGATGCCGCGTCAGTCGATGAGCTTGTCGATCTGGGATATTCCGATTGGATCGAGGCACAGTTTCAGTTGCCGGTGCGGTCAATTGTCGACGCGTCTCTACCAAACTTGCGTCCAAATGAAGATTTTTCACCCGAATGGCGCGTGATCATTTCTGAATTCTATGAAAATCTTATTCTCGGCGAAGACCAGTTGCGGATGCGGGCGACTTACGCCCTTTCGCAATTCTTTGTCGTTTCATCGCGCTCCGGCGCGGTTGGAAGAGATGGAGAAGGCTTCGCAAGCTATGTCGACATTTTACAGGAAGGCGCCTTCGGGAACTTCCGCGACCTGCTTGAAGAGATCACTTACAGCCCAACAATGGGGAAATACCTGACCTATGTGGGCAATCGCAAAGCCAATCCGGCGACGGGCTCAGCGCCTGACGAAAACTATGCCCGCGAAATCCTGCAATTGTTCACAATCGGACTTTATGAGCTGAACCTCGATGGAACGCTGAAACTGGATGGCAATGGCCAGCCGATCGAAACCTATACCAATGAAGACATTACCGAGCTGGCAAAAGTCTTTACAGGACTTTGGTATGAAGGCCTGACATTTGCGCGCCAGAGCAATCTGCGCACCGATGAAGACCGGATGTCTCGCATGGTGATGTTCGAAGACCAGCACTCCGATGCGTCAAAAACATTCCTCGGCGAAACGCTTTCTGCCACACTGACGGGCGATGAGACCATCCGCGCCGCGCTTGATGTTTTGTTTGAACATCCGAACACAGCGCCGTTTTTCTCGCAACAAATGATCCAAAGGCTCACCACCAGCAATCCATCGCCAGACTATGTGCGGCGGGTCGCTGAAGCGTTCAATAGCGGCGCTTACACGCTCCCAGATGGCGATACCGTCGGATCTGGAACCCGAGGGGATTTGCGCGCTGTTTGGGCCGCGATCCTGATGGATGAAGAGTATCACGACCCTGCCTCGATGACTGATCCAACTTTCGGAAAAGTCCGCGAGCCGGTTATTCTATTTACCCATTGGGCAAGAATGTCTGAAGTGCCAGCCGTCGATTTGATGGACGGCACCACTATCGTTGACGGCTTCGTCTTGCACCAAGACAGAAGCGATCGCTTAGGACAACGCCCGCTGACCTCGCCGTCTGTGTTTAACTTCTATCGCCCTGGCTATGTCGCGGCCGGATCACAGACCGCGGCGGCCGGCCTGGTCGCGCCTGAGCTTCAGATCACGACGACCACCTCAGTTGTGTCTTATGCCAATTATATGCGGAGCTTGGTCTTCCGAAACCCCGGAGCGGGCGGCGCGAATGGCACGTTCAGCCTGGTTGGCGACTATTCAGATGAGATCGCCATCGCCGATGACGCCGATGCTTTAATTGATCGTCTAGACTTGCTCTTACTTGCCGGCGCGATGACCACGGATACGCGCCAGCGCCTAGAAACAGTGATTGAGTCTGTCGACATAGATATTGCGAACGTCGATGTGCGCAATGATCGCCTGCGCGCCCGTGTGCAATTGGCCATCCAACTGCTGATGGTTTCTCCTGAATACACTGTTCAGCAATAGCAAAGGGACGCTCACAATGATGAACCGTAGACATTTTTTGAGAACGTCCTGTTTAGGGCTTGGCGTCGGCGCCGGTTTTGCTTCGAATTTGGCATCGTTCAATGCCTTCGCGGCCGATACGGATGATTATAAAGCATTGGTCTGCGTCTTCTTTTTTGGCGCGATGGACAGCCACGATATGCTGTTGCCGTATGATCAAAGCTCGTACAATCAGTTTGAAAACATACGCGAACCCCTCCTGGCGCAGTATGATGCGGCGGTCTCCCGGCGACGCAGCAATTTGCTCGCCTTGAATGGCAACGTTGGCGGACGTCGCTTCGCGTTTCCACAGGAATACGGGCCCTTGCACGAGCTCTATCAACAAGGCGATTTGGCGATTGTCGGCAATGTCGGTCCAATGATTGAGCCGCTCACACGCACCACTTATAGCAGCGGCGCGGCACGACGACCTGCAAAACTCTTCTCTCACAATGATCAGCAGTCGACTTGGATGGCCTCGCGCCCTGAAGGAGCGACGACGGGGTGGGGCGGTCGCTTCGCTGATATGATGCAAGCCGCCGACGCGAATGCGCAAGCCGCTTTCACGGCAATGTCGGTGAGTGGCAATTCAGTGTTCTTGTCCGGCGATGACGTTCAGCCCTTTGTGATCTCATCGGATGGCGCGGCAACCGTCAACGGGATCGACCAGAATGTGACTTTGAGTTCGCCCGACTTTAACGACATCTACCAGGAAGTTCTTCGCGATACGGGCTCAAATCGCGCCAATTTGTTCCGCCGAGATGTTGCCAGTGTCGTCAATTCCTCGCTCGACAATAATGGCCTGCTGGCCGAGCAGCTCGCGCTGCCAGGGGATCCGATGACCGCCTTTCCGGGCGGGCGTTTGTCGTCGCAATTACAAATGGTTGCGAAAACCATTGCGCGGCGCAATTCGCTCGGCATGAAGCGCCAGATTTTCTTCGTTTCGACGGGCGGCTTTGATACCCACTCTGGCCAAGCGACAGACTTGCCAGGTCTTCAGGCAGATATTGCAGGGTCCGTGCGCGCTTTCTATGATTCTCTGGTCGAAATGGGCGTTGAGAATAGCGTGACCACGTTCACGGCGTCGGATTTCGGACGTACCCTTGGCGTTAATGGCGACGGCACTGATCATGGTTGGGGCTCGCATCACATGGTTCTCGGCGGCGCCGTGAATGGCGGGCAAGTCCATGGCGACGTGCCGCCCCCAGAACTCGGTCACAATCAAGATGCTGGACGCGGACGCTTGATCCCGCAATTGTCCGTCGATCAGTATGCCGCCGCTCTGGGCAGCTGGTTTGGTCTCTCCAATGGGGAGCTAAATGACGCCATTCCGGGCCTTGATAATTTCGACCGCTCGGCCCTATCCGGCCTGTTTTAGGACCGCCCATCCGGCTCAATTATACTGGAATTAGGCACGCACCGACATTGCGAGACGGAGCCGTTTGGCGACGAAAGTCGTAAGTCCAGATGTAAGACGTTCTCAGAACGCTGGTTGTAATGTTACGACAGGCGCAGATGCAAGTCAGTGCGCCAGCGTATTATCATTCGGCATTCGTATTTTTGATTTCTGCTGCAACTCGGCGAAGCGCTGCCTCGGACGCCGCGAGCGCATATTCAAGTTCTTCAAGCGACGATGCCGAAGCGCGAGACAGTTCATCCTTGACTTGCACGACTGCGCGCAACACGTCCGCCACGTATTCGATTTCATTGGCACCAAGCGCTGCCTCTTCATTGGCCATGGTGTTTTCTCGTCATGCTGATCGAAGTCGCGCTTAGCGTCATTGAATTCTCTCCTGATGCGCTCATACCAAGGCTCGTAAATTTCTCTGTCAGGCGAATGGGTGACAGGCCGCTAGCAATCGCAGCCGAACTGCCCTGCAAGTGCGGTACAGCGCTTTAATTCGTCGAAGCGCGCTGATAGCTTTATCGTCCGGTGGCGGATGGACCGAGATGAATGAAGTCGTATTGAAAATTGGCCGAGCGGCGAGCTTCAAAGAGCTAAGCGCGCTATGCTACAACTACTTTCTCGACCGAGGAATTTGCCACTTTAGCTATTTCCACTTCCCTCCGATCGGCGCAATTGACTCCGATGGAGTCAAAATCATTGTCTGGTTAGGCTATCCGGACAGTTGGATTCGCGCCTATCGCGAACATGGTTACGTCAATGGCGATCCTGTTTTTCGGCGATTAGCACATGCTACGAAACCGTTTTTTCGAAGCAGTATAGCCACCCGCGCCGACGTGACCAAGGATGAAGAGGGCTACCTTAAACTGGCTGGCGAATGCGGGGTTAAAGACCATCTTGCCATTCCCGTGTATGGTCCGAGCGGCCGCAATGGCGGCTATGGCGTAGGCTTCAGTGAACCCGATCATGGCATTGATGAGCAGGCTATTTCAGAGTTTCAGTGGATTTGTCAGTGCGCCCACATTCGATATTGCGAGCTCTTGGTGCAAGAGGTTTCGGAGGATCAATCAAAGCTCTCTGCACGGGAAACCCAAGTTCTGCGACTCATCGCACGTGGGAACACGAATAAGCAAATATCGGACGAGCTTTCTGTCACCGTTAAAACCGTCGAGACCTATCTCTCTCGGATATTTCATAAGCTCGACGTGAATGACCGCATGACTGCGGCGCTGCGGGCAATTGCCAGAGGGTTGATAGACTGAACGGCGCTTTTGCAAACAAATTTCAGTTTGTCGGGGAGCTCCCTGACAGCGCTCTCAGACTGGTCATGTTATAAGCCACCCATTGCAGTAAAGAGGGTGACCCAAATGCACGATCCTATGGCGGAAAATGTCACGATAGATGACTCGCAGCGATTAGTCTGGCGGCGTGCGGTGTCGGCAAAAAACAGCGCGCATGCGCGCGCGCTTAAACTGGGCGATTATGCTATTTCATTTTCGGATCCGGTTTGTGAAAAATATGACGGATTTCCGCTATCTGAACGCGAGAAGCAGGTCCTCTTGATGAGTTCGTGCGGACTCACCGGACGGGAAATATCTGGTGAGATTGGCGTCTCCTTGAACACAGTCGCGACGTACAAACGACGCATAATGTTCAAGCTTGGCTGCCGCTCTATGCCCGAGGCGACGGCCCTCGGGACGGCGTATCTATTCGGAGCCTGCGTAAAACCATGGGTCGCCCCCGAGCCCTCTACACAGGCACAGCGCCCGCAAGCATGATGCGTTTTACGACTGCACTTTGACCAGTCTCTGATTGCAAGGCCTCGCCGCGCACCCTATTCAAGACGGATGAGTTCGGACACATCCATCATGCGGGCGCTAAACCAGCGCTCGCGTGATATTTTCAAACAAATTGTCGAGACCTATCTCGAAACCGGTGAGCCTGTCGGATCGCGGACCCTGTCAAAAGCCGGGATCGAACTGTCTGCGGCATCGATCCGCAATGTGATGTCGGATTTGACAGAGCTCGGCCTGCTCGACGCGCCGCACATTTCGGCCGGGCGGATGCCGACCCATGCCGGACTTCGCCTCTTCGTCGATGGCTTTCTCGAAATGGGCGATCCGGGGCAAGATGACCGCGCCGCGATTGAAGGCCGATTGAGAGGCGTCGGACGTGATTTTAGCGGCGTCCTAAAAGAAGCCTCATCGCTCTTGTCTGGCCTCGCTGGCGGCGCCGGGCTGGTCTCATCGCCAACCCAAGATGCCGCCGTGCGACATGTCGAGTTTGTCCCGCTTTCGACCGGCGAGGCGCTTTGCGTACTGGTTAAAGAGCAAGGCGATGTTGAAAACCGGCTGGTTAAAATTCCGCCGGGTCTGCCGCAAACCGTGTTGATCGAGGCGGGCAATTATCTTGCCGCCCGGATGAAAGGCCGAACCCTGCATGAAGCCGCTGTCGAGGTGCGCGCTGAGATTGCCGGCCGCCAAGCACAACTCGATGCCGCCGCCGCGGACCTGGTCCAGCGCGGGCTGGCTGAATGGAGCGGCGCGGCGCCGGGCGAAGACCGCCGGTTGATCATTCAAGGCCGCGCCAATTTGCTCGACGATACCGCGGCCGCCGAGGATATGGAGCGGGTGCGGCAATTATTTGATGTGCTCGAGCGCCAACAAGGTCTGCTCGAAGTGCTGGATTCAACCCGCGATGCGGATGGGGTTCGGCTTTTTATCGGCTCGGAAAACAGTCTTTTTCCGCTTTCGGGTTCAAGCGTGATCGTGGCTCCCTATATGAATGCCGATCGTCAAGTGATTGGCGCTCTGGGTGTGATTGGGCCGACCCGCCTAAACTATGCCCGGGTGATACCAATGGTTGACTATACCGCACGGATGGTTGGAGAGGTGCTCGGCAAGCACCGCCAAGAATGAGTGAATTGAAGCGATGAGTGACGAAACAATCAAAGATGACGCCCACGAGCTGGGCCCAAATGCAAGCCAAGCGGATCTCAAAGCCGCAGCGGATGATATCTTGAAAGCTGCCAAAAAGGCTGAACCGGAAGCCGAGGCGGCGCCCGAAGAAGACGCCGCGGTTTTAGAAGAGCCGGTCGAAGTGACGCCGGAACAACTCATCCTGGCGCTCGAAGTTGAGAAGCAAGAGCTGCGCGATCAGATGCTCCGCGCCCGGGCGGAGATGGAAAATCTACGCAAACGCTCTGAGCGGGAAAAATCAGATGCCCGCATCTATGCGATTGAGAAATTTGCGGGCGACCTTCTGAGTGTCGCGGACAATCTGGCCCGGGCTTTAGAAGCGCTGCCAGAAGCTGAACGCGAGGCCCTAACCGAAGGCGGCAAAGGCCTGCTCGGCGGCATTGAGATGACGCAGAAAGAGCTGCACACAGTGCTAACCCGCCATGGCGTAACAGTGATTGATGCTGAGCCTGGCGCGGCGTTTGATCCAAACCTACACCAAGCCGTCGCGAATATTCCGTCAGAGCACGAGAACGGCACAATTGCGAGCGTGTTCCAAGCCGGCTGGCGGATTGGCGATCGCACGCTGCGCGCGGCGATGGTCGCGGTAAGTGCAGGGCAGGCCAACTAACAAGGCGGTATTTCCCCCCTTGAACATGTCCCGACATTTCCCACATGCGAGGGGATCGATCGGGAAAGACTGAAAACCAGTCTTCACGTTCGGACATCTTTGTGTATAGAGCCGCAGGTTGCTGGTGCTGCATAGCGGGCCGATTCGAGGCAAAGGGCGGCGGCTAAGGAGAGAAAGAAATATGGGTAAGATTATTGGAATCGACCTCGGCACGACCAATAGCTGCGTCGCTGTCATGGATGGCGGAGACGCCAAAGTTATTGAAAATTCAGAAGGCGCCCGGACGACCCCGTCTGTTGTTGCTTTCACCGAAGGCGGCGAACGCCTCATCGGGATGCCGGCGCGCCGTCAGGCTGTGACGAACCCCGACTTTACGTTCTACGCAATTAAGCGCTTGATCGGTCGCACATTTGACGACCCGACCGCGCAAAAAGACAAAGAGCTTAGCCCGTTTGAAATCGTCAAAGGTCCAAACGGTGATGCTTGGGTTAAAGGCCGCGACAAAGATTACGCGCCGCAAGAAGTGTCCGCTTTCATTCTGACCAAGATGAAAGAAACCGCTGAGGCTTATCTCGGTTCTGAAGTGACCCAAGCGGTGATCACGGTCCCTGCTTACTTTAACGACGCGCAGCGCCAGGCGACCAAAGACGCCGGTAAGATTGCCGGTCTCGAAGTCCTTCGCATCATTAACGAGCCGACCGCTGCGGCGCTGGCTTATGGGCTGGACAAAGAAGAGAATAAAATCATCGCGGTCTATGACCTAGGTGGCGGCACGTTCGATGTCTCGCTGCTTGAGATCGGGGACGGCGTATTTGAAGTGCTCTCGACAAATGGCGATACATTCCTCGGCGGTGAAGACTTTGACCTCCGCATTGTCGACTTCCTCGCCGATGAGTTCAAGAAAGATCAAGGCATTGACCTGAAAGCCGACAAGCTCGCGCTTCAGCGTCTGAAAGAAGAAGCTGAGAAAGCCAAGAAAGAGCTGTCATCTGCCTCCTCTTATGAAGTCAATTTGCCGTTCATTACGGCGGATGCGAGTGGCCCGAAACATCTCAATATCAAACTGTCTCGCGCCAAGCTCGAAAGCCTGGTCGGTGACCTGATCAAGCGCACCATTGATCCGTGTAAGAAAGCGCTCTCTGACGCTGGTAAGTCACCGTCTGATATTGATGACGTGGTCCTGGTCGGCGGTATGACACGGATGCCTGCGGTCCAAGAAGCGGTCAAAGGCTTCTTTGGCAAAGACCCGCACAAAGGCGTCAACCCGGACGAAGTTGTGGCGCTCGGCGCGGCGATCCAAGGCGGGGTGCTGCAAGGCGACGTCAAAGACGTGGTCCTGCTCGACGTGACGCCTTTGTCGCTCGGCATTGAGACTTTGGGAGGCGTGTTCACGCGCCTCATCGATCGCAATACGACGATCCCAACTAAGAAGTCGCAAACCTTCTCAACTGCGGAAGACAATCAGCCAGCGGTGACCATTCGCGTCTTCCAAGGCGAACGTGAAATGGCGGCGGACAATAAGAATCTCGGCCAGTTCAACCTGGAAGATATTCCGCCAGCGCCGCGCGGTGTGCCGCAAATCGAAGTGACTTTTGACATTGATGCCAACGGCATTGTCTCTGTCGGCGCCAAAGATAAGGCGACCGGTAAAGAGCAGCAAATCACCATCCAAGCTGATGGCGGCCTCAATGACGCTGACATTGATGCGATGATGAAAGACGCTGAAGCCAACGCGGAAGAAGATAAGAAACGCCGCGACCTGGTCGAAGCCAAAAACAATGCTGAAAGCCTCGCACATCAGACTGAAAAGCAGCTCGAAGAGCATGGCGACAAAGTTGGCGACGATGTGAAAAAAGAGATCGAAGACGCGATTGCGGCTTTGAAAACCTCTGCTGAAGGCGAAGATGCAGCCGACATTCAAGAGAAGCATCAAGCGCTGATGAATGCTGCGATGAAGCTCGGCGAAGCCATTTACGGCGCGCAGCAGGCTGAAGACGCCAATACAGATGCAGCTGCGGATGCCGCGGCGGATGGCGAAGACGTGGTTGATGCCGACTTTGAAGAAGTCGACGACGAGAACCGCCAAAGCGCATAAGCGTTCAAGCAATTAGATAAAAAACCCGCACCGACTGGTGCGGGTTTTTTATGGCCTGATTTTCCCAGCTCAAAGTTCGATAGGTATGAGGTGCACCGCGAAGACCTCGTGACCTAGCCGGTCTCTCGAGAACCCGCTAAAGCAGCGCGATGAGATTGCCGCCACGCCCTGACCTCACCTGGAAAGACGACGGGACCCCAGTCGATGCGCGCGTCGGGGATGTCTATTTTTCAATCGAAGATGGCTTGGCGGAGTCGCGCGCTGTGTTCCTTGCAGGCTGCGGATTGCCCGGCGCTTGGGCGTCTGGCGCCGATCACACAATTGCCGAGCTTGGCTTTGGAACCGGTCTGAATTTTCTGGCGGCTTGGCAAATGTGGCGCGCCCACCGCACCGGTGCGGGCTGGCTCAGTTTCGTTAGCTTCGAAGGCTACCCGCTCGACGTGGAGGACATTGCCCGCGCGCTCACCCCGTGGCCCGAATTGCGCCCGCTTGCTGAAAAGCTCTGCGCTGCCTGGCCGGCAAGGGCCAAGGGCATTCGCCAAATCACCTGGCCTGAGGAACGCCTGACCCTAACGCTACATATTGGACGGATCGAGGACACTTTGCCCGGCGCGCAATTCACGGCCGATGCATGGTTCCTTGATGGTTTTAGTCCGGCCAAGAATGCCGCCATGTGGGATGAGGCCTTATGGCCAGAAATGGCCCGGCGCTCGCGGCCCGGGACGCGGGCCTCAACCTTCACTGTGGCCGGCGCGGTCCGACGCGGATTGCAAAATGCCGGGTTCGCGATTGAGAAAAAGCCAGGCCATGGGCGCAAACGCGAACGCCTAGAGGCGGTGTTTAAACCTACCGAAGCCGCGCTGCCGCGCCAACCTGTATGCCCTCCAAAAGTCGCGATTGTTGGGGCTGGTATCGCGGGCGCGAGCCTTGCCCGTGTGCTGCACGATCGCGGCGCGCAGGTTCGGGTCTATGATCGCGCGACAGGTCCCGGCCAAGGTACAAGCGGCAATCCAATGGCGCTGGTCATGCCGCGCCTTGATGCTGGCGAGACGGTGCAAGCGCAGCTTTTAATTGATGCCTATTTGACCGCGCAGGCGTTTTACCAAGACCGTCCTGGAGTCATTCAAACAGAGACCTTCCATCGCCCACGTGACGCCCGCGAAACCGAACGATTTGCCAAACTGCTCGCCGATCCACCGCTTGGGCTCGAGCAATTGGAAGCCTTGTCCGGCGGCGGCCTGCTGCACAAAAAAAGCTTGATCGTGACGCCGCAGCAGCTCTTGCCCGCGCTCTTGGATGGCATTGAGGGTGTCTGGTCGACAGACGCTGATGTCGACCGGCACGCGCGGACCGTCAATGGCGAAGGATATGATGCGGTGATTTTAGCCAGCGGTTCCGCGCTCGCGGCGATCTGCCCTGAGCTCGAATTAACCGGTCGGCTTGGACAAGTGGATTGGGTTCAATCTCAGGTCGACGCACCGCCCAGTGCGCTGGCTTGCGGTCATTATGCGATTGCGAGCGGATCAGCGCGGCTGTGGGGCGCGACTTTCGCGGCGCATTCAGGCGGACCGCCGGAGACCAGCGAGGCCGCCCGTTTGGAAAATGCTGCGGCGCTGGAGACGCTATCGCCTTATTGGGTGAAAGACGCGCGGCGCGGAGAGGTGAAATCTCGTGCTGGGGTGCGCGCGACAACAGCAGACCGATTGCCGCTCATTGGCCCGCTTGTCGACGCCGCAGAAATGGCAGCGGATCGTCAGGTTTTGGAACGGGCGCGGTGGCAGATTGCGCCTGAGGACTATGCGGTCCCGGGCACTTACATCATTGGCGGGCTCGGCTCGCGTGGCTTCACCTGGGCGCCCTGGGCGGCGCGCTTAATCAGTGCTGACATCTTTGGTGATCCCGACCCGGCGACGCCTGAAACACGCCGTGCCATTGTCCCGAATCGGCAAATTTTGCGGAAATTGAAGCGCCAAACCGGGTAAATTTGAGCCAAATTCGAAGGAATTACACGCTTATTGCGTGTATTGTTTCCTGTTTTCCCGCTTGTATTTCGGGCACGCAAATACATGACAGCGCTGACTTACAGTTTTGACAGCGTTTACCTCCGACGCCGGGGTGGTGTTGGCCGGAGGCTTGCAGTTCTATCGCCAATCTCGAAGTTTGGATCGGGAATTCGCTAGATATGACTTACGCACGCTTAAAACGCTCAGGGGAAAAAAAAGTGTCTCAACAGAATGTAGAGTTGGCCGATCTTGGGATCGATGCCGCAGAGATTCGCAAGAACTGGTCGGAAGAACGCTTATACGAACAATCTGTTCGTAGCGGCGAAGCCGAAGTCGCCAAAGGCGGCGCACTTTTGGTCAAAACCGGCAAGCACACCGGCCGGTCTGCGAAAGACAAGTTTACGGTCCGCGACGCGAGCACCGAAAACACTGTTTGGTGGGACAATAATGCCTCTATGACCCCCGAGCATTTCGAGGCGCTGTGGCAGGACTTTCAAACGCATCTCGCGGGCAAAACACTTTACACACAGCAATTGTTTGGCGGCGCTGACCTAGATCACCGCGCCCCTGTTCGCGTCGTCAACGAATTTGCTTGGCACTCGCTTTTTATTCGCCATTTGCTGCGCATTCCGACCGCGGACGAATATGCCGATTTCGCCCACGAGTTTACGATCATCAATAGCCCGAGCTTCCGTGCCGATCCGGCCAAGCATGGCACAGTGTCTGAGACCGTGATCGCCGTGAATTTCGACAAGAAACTGGTTCTGATCGGCGGCACGTCTTATGCTGGTGAAACCAAGAAGTCAGTCTTCACCATCCTCAATTACATCCTGCCAACCAAAGGCGTCATGCCGATGCATTGTTCGGTCAATGATGGCGGCAACAATGATGCAGCGATCTTCTTTGGCTTGTCCGGCACGGGCAAAACCACGTTGTCCGCAGATGCGAGCCGCACCCTGATCGGCGATGACGAGCATGGTTGGTCTGAGAATGGCTTGTTTAATTTCGAGGGCGGCTGCTACGCGAAAATGATCAATCTCTCGCCCGAGAATGAGCCTGAGATTTACGCCACCACAAGCATGTGGGGCACCGTGCTCGAAAATGTCGTCATGGATCCAGAGACCCGTGAGCTTGATTTCTTTGACAATACGCTGGCTGAAAACTCACGCGGGGCCTATCCGATTTCGGCGATTGAAAACGCGTCTTTGAGCGGCCGCTGCGGTCAGCCAAAGAACCTGATCATGCTGACCTGTGACGCGTTTGGCGTGATGCCGCCAATTGCTAAGCTGACGCCAGCCCAGGCCATGTATCACTTCTTGTCTGGCTATACCGCAAAAGTCGCCGGCACAGAAAAAGGCGTCACCGAACCAACAGCGACCTTCTCAACTTGTTTTGGCGGGCCGTTCATGCCGCGTCACCCAAGCGAGTATGGCAAGCTGCTCGGTGAGCTCATCGACCAATACAATGTCAATTGCTGGTTGGTTTCGACTGGCTGGACCGGCGGCGCGCATGGTGTTGGTCACCGGATGCCGATCAAAGCGACTCGCGCTTTGCTTAACGCGGCGCTCGACGGCTCTCTCAATGATGCTGAGTTCCGCGAAGATCCAACGTTCGGCTTTATGGTCCCGACCGCACTTGATGGCGTTGATGCGACCATCCTGGATCCCCGCGCCACGTGGGATGATGGCAGCGCTTATGACGCCCAAGCGGAAAAACTGGCGCAAATGTTCATCGACAATTTCAAAGTCTATGAGGCGCATGTCGACGCTGACGTGAATGCCGCAGGGCCGCGTTTGCGTGTGCCTGCATAACCAACTGGTTTTTGACGTTTAAAAGCCCTGCTCGCGTGAGCAGGGCTTTTTGTATCAGCGATCCGGGCGGTGACGCCGTGTCTAGACCGCGCCATCCTTGGCGCGGGCCGAGACGCTCTCGTAGAGATCCTCGCCCCAAGAGGCGACTTTGCCATTGAAGAGAAATTCGGGCGGCACCACTTCAGGGCCCTGGCCAGGGGGCAGCGGCGGGGTGAAATAGCCGAGCGCATACGAGCCCATGGCATAGCCAAGCATCGCCTGCAGTTCGGGATCAAAATCCTTGGCGATCTCAGGCGGACAGGACAGATATTGGTTTTCTTCCTGGCGCAGCCAACCCAGCGCGTAAGTGATGTTCAGCCCGATCCGGTCCTGGTCCGAGATATTGGCGCCGCCGCTATGCACAACAGAACCGGAATAGACGAGCACAGAGCCCGCCGCCATCTCGGCATAGTCGACCTCATCGCGGCTCGGTTTGCGGTCAGCGTCCCAAAGATTAGAGCCAGGAATAACATTGGTTGCGCCATTCTCGCGGGTGAAATCTGTGACCGCCCAGATGGTGTTAAATTGCGGTTCCAGAGTTGGCATCAAATAGCCGCCCCAGGCCAGTCGGTCGCGATGCAGCGGCTGCACCGGTTGGCCAGGTTGAATGCGGATGAACTGTGTCAGGTGCAGCTGGATGGTCTCGCAATAGGGTTTCAAAAATGTCTTGGCGCCGTTGACGATGGTCGGATGCATGACCGCGTCTCGGCAGGCTGCTGAGCGCGCCACGAGCGCGCCGGTACGTGTCGTTTTACGGCCGGTAAAATCATCGCGTCCGGTCTCTGTGGCGGTGATAAAAGGCAGGCATTGCTCCTTCATTTGGGCCAAACCGGTTTTCGAGAGCACGCCTTCAATGATGCAAGCGCCATCGGTTTTGAGCGCATCTGCCAAGGCCTCCGGCGGGGTGTCAGCGGGTAGATATTGCAGTGGCATATTCGGCCTCCCTGATTGTGTTTTGCCATCAGGAAAGGCCGGGAGAACCGGTTTGTCCAGGGGGAGGGGGTTTTAAAATAATTAAATGAACATGTTCACAAAACATATTGCTCATGCTATGACGAGGTCAAATCAGGAGAATTCATCATGTCCAATCCCGTGTTTGAGAAGCCGCCAATCGTCGATCGTGAGTTCGTCAAAAAGTTCATGGTCTCTGTCGATCGCCCGCTTGATTATGGCGTCTATTTCCTCTTCCACGATTGGTGGGAAGGCGCGACGACCGAAGCGATTGATGCCTACATGGAAGAGCTCCACAACATCCCCGGCGCCACAGCTTTTCTCAAAGAGGGCTATATTGCCGAGCCACTGACGGTTGAGGGATTGCGCGATTATGCGCCCGGCACGCTCGGCGCTGCATATCGTGATTTCGTCGAAGAGAATAATTTGATTGAGAATTTCGGCCGCGACTATCGCGCCTTCCAGAAACAGCTTCAATCATCCGGCAAGCTCGACAAGATGCCGAGCGATATGGCCTATATGATGGTCCGCGGCACGCAGATTCACGATTTCATGCACGTCCTGACCGGCTATGGCGCGACGATCCCAGGAGAGCTGGCGCTCGCCTCATATTATCTGTCGCAGATCCGTTTCCCTTATCACGCCATTCGCTTGGCTGTGACCATGGCGCACACGGCTCTGGTCGCGCCGAAAGGCGTGGTGCCGTCAATGGATGCCTTTGTCGATGGTTGGTATTATGGCCGCAACTCGAACAATATCAATTTCGAGAAATGGGAAGAGCGGATGGCTGAGCCGCTGGCCAATCTGCAAGTTGAAATGAACTTGCGTCAGATCGCCAAAGCCGCCTAAACGGCCTGTATGGCTCGACCCAAAGCAAGTCCCGAACAGCGCGCGCAGGTGCGGCGGTCTATTCAACAGGCCGCCTCCGACCTCTATCGCGCAGAGGGCTTATCCGCGATATCGGCGCGTGCCGTCGCCACCAAAGCGGGCGTGTCGGTTGGCACCATCTATTCCTATTTCGGCGACCTGACCGGCCTGATGCAATCTCTGTGGACAGGGCCGATCGCCCAGCTCGAAGAGGAACTCCGGGCGTTGGCCGTGCAACATGATGCGCCAAAGCCGCGGATTGAAGCTCTGCTGCGGGCTTATCTGGCATTTGGAACAGCGCAATCACTGCTCTATCGCAACGCGCTGATGTTTGTCCGTCCGAGTGCCTTAGAAGCACCGCAGAAACAGGCTTTGAGTGCGTTTGCCTTTCCGAGCTTGCTGCTCGAGGCAATTGAGCAAGGGCAGGCCGCCGGAGAGGTCATGCAAGGCGACCCACACGCTTTGGTTCAGGTCTTGTGGTCTGGGGTGCATGGCGGATTGGCGCTGCCGATCAATATGGACCGGTTGGCGCTTTCGTCTTCAGGCGAGGTCAGCGAGCCGCTCATCCGCGCTTTGATGCGGGCCATTGAGGCTTGAGCTCGGATAAGTAGAAATGGCTGCCGGCTAGGTCATTCCGAGTTCGGCGCGCGTGCGAATGGCTTTCGCAGCGCTGACGCGCACCAAGTGCCGGCCTTTTTCATCGCGCCAGTCAGCCTCGACAAACCCGGTCGTGCGTCCGCGCGATACCAAGCGGCCCTGAATCGTGATCAGGCCGTGCGGGACGGGTCTGAACATCCGCGTCTGCAGCTCTGTGGTCGTGAACCATTCGCCATCCTCCAACGCTGATGCCATGCACATGGAGACAATATGGTCGCTAAAGCCAGCGACCCAGCCGCCAAAGACGCGGCCTTCGGAAATGTCTCGGTCGCCTTTATTCGGCCACTCATAATGGACAAAGCCATACCGCACGGTTTTGAGCCAGTCTTCCGGGCGAATGCCGAGATTTTCAATCCCGGCCGGCTTGTCCCATTCGCCGCTCTTCAGGCGCGCGAAAAAGCCTTGCTGTTCAGTCGATAGCTCCGTGCGGGTCATTCTGGGATATAGGCCCGGACTTTGAGCTCCAAAAAGCCGAGCGGATTGAACAGTTCTGAAATGCCAATCAGCGTGAATGCTGGAAAGTCTGGTCCCGGCATCCATTTCGCTTTTGCTCGCATCACCGGCACTAAATGGGCCTTGAAATCGATATGGTAGCCAGTCATGTCGACAATGTCCGCGACGCTGCCGCCAGCGGCTTTCAAGACCATATCAATCTCGGCGAAGGCTTCGTCCGTCGCCCGAAAATAAGCTTCATCCGTCGGCGCTTCATATTCTTTCAAGGCGGCAATAACGCCGGACAAATAGACCATATCACCGGCCCGTGTGGCGGGCGCGTATTGCATTTGCTCAGTGCGGTCTTTGAGGGCGTCTGGGACAATCATTTTGGCCATTTAGACCACCGTCTGACCGCCATCGACGACCATCATTTGGCCGGTCATGAAGCTGCCTGCGTCCGAGGCCAAATAGACCGCGGCGCCGGCAATCTCGATAGGCTCGCCAATCCGGCGCAGCGGTGTCGTCGACGTCGCACGTTTGAGCGTGTCTGGGTTTTCCCACAGGGCCCGGGCAAAGTCTGTTTTAATCAGGCCTGGCGCAATTGCATTCACGCGGACATTTTCCGGACCATACTCAGCCGACAGGTTGCGGACGAGCTGAAAATCGGCGGCTTTTGAAATATTGTAGGCGCCAATCACTGGCGAGGCGCGTAGGCCTCCAATTGAGCTGACAATGATGATCGACCCATCTTTGCGCTCGCGCATTTGCGGGACGCACATTTGAACCAGCCAGTGATTTGAAATGATATTGTTCGATAGAATTTTCTCGAACTGAACGTCCGAAATGCCTTCCATGGGGCCGTAATAGGGATTGGAGGCGGCGTTGCAGACGACAATATCAATCTTGCCGAACGCCTCATTGGTGGCGTCAACCATGGCTTGCAATTGGTCTTTCTCGGAAATGTTCGCCGGGATCGCAATCGCGGTGCCGTCGCCATATTGATCATTAAGGGCGCCCGCCACGTCTTGGCAGGGGCCGGGCTTACGCGAACTGATCGTCACTTTCGCGCCGGCGGCAGCGAACTGTTCTGCGATCGCTTTGCCGATGCCGCGAGATGACCCGGTAATGATGGCTGATTTTCCTGAAAGATCGAACAAGCTCATCTGAGCCCTCCCTAATAATAGTCTGTTGACCGGGGTGATACGCGCCGGACTGGCGCAAGAAAAGGGTTTCGCGAGGTCAGCTTTTCAGCCCCGTCCAAGCGATCATCACCCAGCCCGCGAGCATGCCTAAACCTCCAATCGGAGTGACGGCGCCCAGCCAAGTCGGTGCCCCAAGCGCCATCGCATAAAGCGTTGCCGCAAATAGGGCTGCGCCAAGCGCCATAACCAGCGCCGCGATCGTATAGCGCTCGCCCCCGGCCAGGCTGAGCGCGGTCACCAGCGCCGCATGCACGAGCAAATAGAGCGTCGCCGTGTCCCACCAGCCGGTTTGCTTGGCGCTCAAACTGTCGCCCAGGCTATGCGCGCCAAACGCCCCAAGGGCGACCGCGATAAATCCAAGCAGCGCCCCGAACCCGGTCATCCTGCTGACGCCTCAAGCGGAATAGAATAATTGACGACGGCGTGGCTGGAGAGTTTGTCGCTGCCATCGGCCCGGACATCAACACTAATCACCGCCAGGGTTCTACCTAGCTTGAGGATATGCGCTTCCGCGATCACGGCGTTGCCAATACAAGGCCGCATGAAATTGATGTTGAGATTGCTGGTCAGGGCCATTGGCGTGATCCCAATCCGTGTGAAAATCGCGATATAGGCGGCGCTGTCGGCAATCGCCATTTGCGTCGGCCCGCTAATATATCCGCCGGGGCGTATATTACCGTCATCGATGGGGTGGCGCAGGCGAGCATAGTTCTCGCGCACCTCAAGCACACGCGCGGGTTCTCCGGTGCCTTTGAACACGGAATCGTAAAACGCGTTGACCTCTTCGACGGAGACTTTCAAGCTCATGTTTTCCCTCCGATAGGCATTGACGCCGACTTGGCTTGAAGGCCAACCTATAGACCGAAGCGGATCCGGATAGAGATCACGCCACGGGAGGTAAAGCCATGCTCACCAAAGGTGACGAATATCCAATTCACCAAACCCCGGAACCGGTCGCGTTTTCGGGGTCGGATCGAAACTTCTATGACCGGTTTTTCTTTAACGGCTATTCCGCTGATGGTTCTGTGTTTTTCGCCGCCGCCTTTGGCGTCTATCCGCACCTCAATGTGATGGATGGCGCCGTCTCAATCCTTAAAGATGGCGTCCAAAAATCAATCCATGTCTCGCGCTTGCTCGGGATGGAGCGCATGGATACGCGGGTCGGCCCGCTCAGTGTGCAAGTGGTTGAACCGCTCAAACAAATTCGGCTGACCTTAGCGGAGACGGACGGCATCGCGCTCGATGTTCAATTCACTGGTCGCCATTTCCCGATTGAAGAGCCACGCTTCACCTATCGCCAAGGCCCGCGTATGCTGATTGATTGCACGCGGATGACCCAAAACGGACATTGGCAAGGCCAAATGAGCGTTGATGGCGAAGCGATTGAGGTCAAGGCTTATCAAGGTACGCGCGATCGCAGCTGGGGCGTCCGCCCGATTGGTGAACGCGACGCGCAACCGGTTCTGCCGATGCAGCTGCCGCAATTCTATTGGCTCTGGGCGCCGATCAATTTTCCCAATCTGTCGCTCTATTTTCACGTCAATGAAGATGGTGCGGGCGGGGCTTGGAACACGCGCTCCGTCTTAGCTATGGACGGCGCCGCTCATGACGAATTGATGCACCTTAACCGCCCGAAAATGCAGGTTGATTGGCATCCCGGGACGCGGCGGGCCGCCGGCGCAACGCTCAAAGTTGAAGACGGCCAAGGGCGCGCGCACGAGGTCACATATGAACCACTCTCAACCTTCATGATGAAGGGCATTGGCTATGGCCACCCGAGCATGGGGCATGGCACTTATCGCGGCGATCTTGTGGTCACGCGCGAAGACCTGACGCCAGATAATTTGCCCTGGCAGCAACCTGAAAACCTGCATATCCAAGCCATCGTCAAAGCCACCCATACAGGCCCAGACGGGCAATCCAGTGAAGGCATTGGCATTCTTGAGCAATTGGCGCTCGGGCCGCACGCGCCGAGCGGCTGGAAAGATGTCCTCGATGCTTGAGGAAGAGCTCGCGGCCCGGTTTGCGGCCTATGCTGACGCGCGCCTGCCTGGCGCCCGCAATGCCCGCGTGATCAACCTCAATCGCATCCATGGCGGCGCCAGCCGGCAAACATATTCGATCGATCTTACCTATGAAGACGCCACCGGTCCGAAAACCAAGGGCCTTATCCTCCGCCGCGACCCGCCTGATAGTCTGATCGACACTGAACGCCGGGTTGAGTTTGCGGCGATTAGAAGCGCTTACGGCCAACGAGACTTGCCTGTCCCAGAGGCGTTGTTTTTGGAAACAGGGCCCGAAGCGCTTGGCGCGCCTTTCTTCGTGATGGGCCGGATCGAAACCGGCAGTCCGCTTAATCCATTCAAAATTGCCGACGTCGAGCCGCATCGCGCGGCGATTGGCGAGCAATTCTTTCGGCATCTTGGATCAATCGCCGCGCTGCCTGCGGAAGGGTCTGCCTTGGCGGCCGAAACAGACACCCCAGCGGCGGATCAATGCTGGCGCCGCGAGCTTGATTATTGGGCCAATGAAATACGCTCCAACGCGCAATCCCCGCAACCCGTGGCCGAAGCTGCAATCCGGCATTTAGAGCGCAACCCGCCGCCGCCCGCGCAGCGTCTATCCATCGTTCATGGCGACTATCGCACCGGCAATTACTTGCAGGATGGCGCCGGCACTATGACCGCGATCTTAGACTGGGAAATGGCTCATATTGGCGACCCGTATGAAGATCTTGCGTGGGCCACAGACTTGCTTTGGTGCGGCAATGATCAAGAGCGTGCCGCCGGCCTGTTGCCGTGGCCAGAGGCGATGGGCGTCTGGCAACAAGCGTCCGGCTGCACATTTGACCCGGCCGCGTTCGAATGGTGGTCTTTGTTCTCGCATGTCAAAGCGCTCGGGATTTGGGTGACGTCTGAGAAAGCATTTGCGCAAGGCGACAATGATGACCCGATCCTCGCCTGGTCTGGCTGGTTTACCCATTCGGCGCACGAGCTGATGTTGGCGATGCGGCTGGGTCCTAAATATGGAGCAGCGCTATGAGCGACATTGGCATGATCCTGGGCCGTATCGGGCGCAAGCTCGTCATTGAAGTGGCGCCGAAACTTGAAGGCGATTATTCCGGCGGTCATGCCGGTATGAGCGGCCTGATGGCCGTGATGGCAGGCGAAGCGTGGGACAGTGCGGCCGATCGTTTGGTCAACGAGATTGCCGGCCTTAGAGCGCTGCTTGCTTTGGCCGGACAGCCCTCCGACGTACCTGAGAGTGTCAGTGTGAAAATCTCGGAACTGACCGCAGAACGCAACGCGCTCGCAGAAGCTTTGATCACCGTGCAAACGGCCTTAGAGACGCGCGAAGAGGCCGAGGCAAAAGACTTGAACGCAAAAATCTGGATGCACCTCATGGCGACGGCGATGAACCGTATGCCGAGCCCGCCTGAGTTCCCGGATGCTGAGGCTGAAAAGCCGTAGAGCCAGGGTCTATTTGACCCGGCTTGGCGGCATGCCTACGTTATTTCAATGATCTCTCAGCAAGACTTGTCAGGATGGTTTGACCAAATACGCTCCCGAACGGGGTGGTCGGCAAAAATACCCAAGCTAAAGTGGATTTTGTTGCAAGCACTGGTGCCGATGCCGATCATCGCCTTGGTTCTCTTCGGGCTCGAGGTTTGGCTCGATATGGGGCTGATCCGGATCGCGATTTTCAGCACGGTCTTCCCAGCTATTTCCGGCGCATTTTCTGGCTGGCGTTGGGATGCAGATCAGAAATTATTGTCTAAGTAGACGGATGAGCGCTTATCCAATAAGCGCTAAACACGCCGCCGGCGCGCCAAATCCCAACACAAAGATCCGCTATGTTTTATCAACCAAAAGACGGGCACGGCCTGCCGCACAATCCATTCAATGCGGTAATCACGCCGCGGCCGATTGGCTGGATATCAACGCGCGCCGCCGACGGGACGGAGAATTTGGCGCCTTATTCTTTCTTCAACGGCGTTTCTTATACGCCGCCGCAAGTGATGTTTGCGTCGACCGCCAGCAAGCCCGACCGGGACAAAGGCAAAGACTCAGTCTCCAACGCGCTCGAAACCGGTGTGTTTTGTGTCAACATTGTCGAATATGCGATGCGCGACGCGATGAATGTGACGGCCGAACATTTCCCTAAAGAGGTCGATGAATTTGACCGCGCCAGACTTTTGCGGGCACCGTGCGAGACGATTGCCTGTTCGCGGGTTGCCGCGGCGCCGGCCAATTTGGAATGCCGGGTGGTCGAACATATCAACTTGCCGGGTGAGGCCAATACAGTCGTGTTCGGTGAAGTGACCGGCGTCCATTTGCGCGATGATTGCCTGGTGGACGGCACGTTTGACGTGACCCGCTATCAGCCGTTGGCGCGCATGGGCTACCGCGATTATGCGCGGATTGCTGAAGTCTTTCATTTGGCGCGTCCGGACTAAGTCCGGCGGATTTATCCCCAGAGCGCGCGGCTCGGCGGCGACACGTGGCCGCCGGAATAGATGAGGCCATGCGGCACGTCTTGGCGCAGCCAAAGGGGGCCATCTAAATCGATCATATCGGCGTCCTGTCCGAGCAGCAAAGCCGGCGCCATGCTGATCGACCCAGCGACCATACAGCCGACCATGGTGCCCATCCCCAAGCGTTTCGCTTCGGTCAGCATGCGCAGGCCTTCCGTCAGGCCGCCCGCTTTGTCGAGCTTGAGATTCACCGCATCATATTTTGCTGCGAGGGTTTCCAAATCTGTGCACGTGTGAACGCTTTCATCGGCGCAAATACTGACGCCGGCAGGCCGCTCCAGCAAGGCCTCATCTTGGCCGACGGGAAAAGGCTGTTCGATCATAATTACACCTAAAGCCTGCGCCGCGCTGACAAGTTCAGGAAACGTGTCTGGCTCTAGGCCTTCATTCCCGTCGAGCACCAATTTCGCATCTGGGCGGGCCTCGTGCACGGCTTTGACACGAACGAGATCGCCCGGGCCGCCAAGTTTGAGTTTGAGCAAAGTGGCAGGTGTCGCGCGCGCGGCGGCGGCCATGTCGTCCGCCGCTGCAAGGCTTAACGTCATGGTCGTCGGCAGAGGGCGCGGCGCTGAAAGCTTCGCGCTTTGCCAAACCGGGCGACCCGATTGCTTGGCCTCTAAGTCCCAGAGCGCGCAATCGGCGGCACATCGTGCGGCGCCAGCGGGCAGGGCGGATTGCAAGTCTTGACGGGAAAGCCCTGCATCCAACGGGCCGACAATCGTCTCCAATTGCGCCACAACGCTGTCGCAGCTTTCGCCATAACGGGCATATGGCACGCACTCGCCGCGCCCGACTTTGCCGTCTGCTTGGATCTCGACCAGAACCGTCTCAGCGCTGCTTTTCGCGCCGCGAGAGATTGCAAACGCGGCGTTCAGCGGCGAAGACTTAGTGGCGATCTTGGTCTGGCGCATGGAGGAAGTGTTTGCTGGATTGATAAAATTTGAAGAATGGCTTGGGGGTGGTCTTAAACGCTGATGCGTTAAGGTAAATAGTGTTGAAACCTGGCGAGCGCTCTTCTTTGCCCCGTTTTGAATTTATTGGGGATGATCCTTCGCGCCTGGCGCTGCGAGGGGATTGGGTCGTGTCGGCGCTTGGCGAGATAGACGCAGACTTGAAGGCGCTTAGCGATCATGGCGCCGAGCTCACTGATCTCGACCTGTCCGATATGCATCGCCTGGACACTGCAGGAGCGTATTTGATTGATCGCACCTTGCGAGCCTTTGGCGACCCCGCGCCGCGCGTCACTGGTGCTGCGCCGGAAGCGTTATCCTTGCTCAGCCAAGCCCGCGCCTTGGCCACCCAAGAAGAACATGCGCCGCCGGTTCATGTCGAAGGGCATGGCTTTGTCGACCTGCTCGAACGCACCGGCCGCAATGCCGAACATTTGTGGGCCGAGGCGTTGGAAACCCTGTCTTTCCTGGGCGGCACATTGGTAGCAATTTCGCAAGTGATTTGGCGCCCGGCGAAAATGCGCTGGACAGCCTTGGTCTCAGTGATGGAAGACGCGGGCTTAGACGCGGTGCCGATCATTGCGTTTTTGAGCTTCTTTGTCGGCATGGTCGTCGCCTTCATTGGCGCGACCACTCTCTCGCAGTTTGGCGCGACGATTTTTGTGGTTGAACTGGTTGGCTTCGGCGTGCTGCGCGAACTGGGCGGCGTGCTGGTGGCGATCATTATAGCTGGGCGGACAAACTCAGCTTTCACTGCGCAAATTGGCGCCATGAAGATGCGCCAAGAAGTCGATGCGATGCAGACGCTCGGTCTTGATCCGATGCGCGTGATTGTGGCGCCGCGTGTTTTGGCGATGATGGTCATGCTGCCGGTTTTGACTTTTATCGGCATGCTGACCGCGATTGCCGGCGGCATGGCTGTGGGTTGGCTGGTTTTGGATGTGAACCCGACTGTGTTTTTCAACCGGTTGCAAGAAAATGTCCCGCTTGAGCAATTCTGGATCGGCATGTCGAAAGCGCCAGTCTTTGGCCTTGCCATCGCGCTGATCGGTTGCCGTCAGGGTCTGGAAGTCGGCGGCAGCGTGCAATCGCTTGGCCATCACACCACCAAGTCCGTGGTCCAGGCGCTGTTCGCTATCATTGTTATCGATGCGCTGTTTGCCATCTTCTATATGGAGATGGGCCTATGAGTGATTTTGCGATCAAGGTCCGCGGCTTGAAGACTGCCTATGACACCCATGTCGTGCATGAGCATCTCGATTTGGACATGCGCAAAGGCGAAGTGCTCGGCGTGATTGGACCGTCAGGGACGGGTAAATCCGTTCTGCTGCGCGCGATTGTCGGCTTGAAACAGCCAGCGGCAGGCGCGGTCGAGGTGTTCGGCCAAGATGTCTTGCATCTACAGGAAAAAGATCAAAGCGCGCTGCAAAGCCTGTGGGGCTTAATGTTCCAAGATGGTGCGTTATTCTCAAACTTAACCGTGCGCGAGAATGTCATGGTGCCGCTGAAAGAGCACACCAATTTACCGCTCTCCTTGATGCGCGAGCTTGCGGATCAAAAGATCCGGATGTCCGGTTTGGAAACATGGGCGGGCCGCAAATACCCGTCTGACCTGTCGGGCGGGATGCGCAAACGCGCCGCTTTGGCCCGCGCAATGGCCCTTGATCCACCGCTATTATTCTTGGATGAGCCGACGGCAGGGCTCGACCCGATTACCGCAGCAGGCTTTGACCAACTCGTCCGCGATTTACAAAAGTCCTTGGGTCTCAGCGTCTTCCTGGTGACCCATGATGTCGATACGCTGGCGGTGACATGTGACCGAATTGCCGTGCTGGGCGAGAAGCGCATTCTCGCAATTGGCACGATGGATGAATTGAGACGAGAACCTCACCCATGGATTCAAGACTATTTCGGGGGACCAAGAGGTCGCGGCGCAATGATGGGAGCCGGATGATGGAAACACGCGCGAATTACGCTTTAATTGGGGCCTTTGTCCTGATGGCGGCGGCAGCCGTAATTGGCTTTGCCCTCTGGCTTGGCTCATCGCAATTCAACCGCGATTACGCCATCTATGATGTTGTCTTTCCAGGCCCTGTGAGCCTCGAAGAGGGCTCTTCGGTGCGCTATATCGGGATTAAGGTCGGTGAAGTTGAAACCGTCCGCATTGACCGCCGCGATGCATCTATGGTGCGCGCCCGTTTGCGCGTCGATCGTTCGACCCCAGTCAAATCGGACTCCAGCGCGATCATCGATTTTGCCGGGATTACCGGCGTGACTTTCGTTCAGATCAATGCGGGCAGCGATGATGCTGGCCCGCTTTTGCCGGCGCCTTATGAGGACATTCCGGTGATTGAGGCGGGCGAAACCCCGCTTGCCGCACTGTTCGATGGCGGAGCTGAGATTGTTGGGCAAGCCGGCGTCACAATTGACCGTCTCGGCGACCTGCTCACCGAAGAGAATATCACCGCGGTCAGTGAAATATTGGCGAATGTCCGCGATATTACGGCGGCGCTGTCGGAGGATGATAAAGCGCTATTGGCGCAAAGCCTCGCAACGCTCGCGTCCCTGGAAAATGCCGGCGAAGGCCTGACCAAAGCCTCAGAAGATATCACCCTTGTGGCCGGGTCGATGAACCAAGAGCTGGCCAGTCTGAATGTTGAACTGAAAGCCCTGGTGGGTGAGCTCAACACCGCCACGGGCAGTGCCACAGGTATGCTAACCGAAAGCCGCAAAGCCATCGAAGCGGCAACCGCTTTGGTCGAAGGCGGCGCTTCTGACACGGTTCAGCAAACCAGCCTCGCCGCGCAAGAGCTTCGCGTGCTAATCTCGCGCATCGATCGCCTGACCCGCCAATTGGAACAAAACCCCCAAGGGCTCGTCCTTGGCAAACCCCTGCCTTATGAGGAGCGCCGCTAATGAAGACATCTATCATTCTTGCTGGGCTCAGCGCGGTGGCACTGTCCGGATGCGTTTCGGTTTTGCCAGAGCCGGAAGCGCCGGATGCGCTCTATACGATTTCAGCGCAAACCAGGTTCGACGACTTGCCCCACACGCTGATCGTCCGCGAACCCGAAGCGCCGGTCATCCTGGCCGGACAAGCGCTGGTCAGTGAGGGCGTCGACGGCGAACTCCGACTGATCCCGGGCGTCGAGTGGTCCGGGCCAGCGACCCGGCAAATCCAATATTCGATCATTGATAGCTTTGCCCCAGAGGCGCCGGGTCATGCCGTGCCGCCAGAGCTCGGTGTCTTGGCCGCATATGAACTTGCCACCCGCGTCTCTGACTTGCGGCTGCGCGGCGATACGGCGCTTTGCGGCATCGTCGTCAGCGTCATCGCGTCGAACCGTCGCGAGCTTATCGCGCGGACATATGTGTCGGCCGAGGAAGCGGCGACCAGCAGCTCTGCGAACCGCGCCATGGCACTGAGCGATGCTGCGAGTGATTGTGCGGCGCAAGCCAGCCAATTTGCCCTCGAGACATTGCAAACCCTGCCTTAAGCGACTGAGCTTGACGCCTCAGACTGTGCGTCTGGGATGGGGAGGAAAAAGCTGACCTGGGTCCCGCGGCCGGGTTCACTGGCAATCGTCAAACGGCCGCCATGCATTTCCGCGAAGGATTTGGTCAGGGCCAGGCCAAGGCCGGTGCCATCATAATTGCGGTCTCTGGTATCGCTTACCTGCTCAAACGGTTCGCCAAGACGGGGCAGGGCGTCAGCTGGAATGCCGATGCCATTGTCACGCACGGCAATGCGAATTTCTTCGTCTTTTCGGCCAACTGAGACACGGATCTCGCCGCCTTCATCTGTGAACTTGATCGCATTTGAGACCAGGTTCAGGATCATTTGCCGAATGGCGCGGTGATCTGCTTCGACCAAGGGCAAGTCAGGATTGGCCACTAGGGTCAGCGCGATTTCTTTGTCTTCGGCGCGGCGCCGGATCATTCGCACGGCAGCATCGACGGGATCGACAATATCAATTGGGTGAAGATCGACAGTCATTTTGCCAGCTTCGATTTTGGCCATGTCGAGAATGTCCGTGATCATGTCGAGCAAGTGTTTGCCAGAAGCCAGAATATCCCGGGCATAGTCTTTGTAGCGCTCATCGCCGAGCGGGCCATACATCTCGTCAACGAGGATTTCGGAGAAGCCATTAATCGCATTCAATGGCGTGCGCAGCTCATGGCTCATATTGGCCAAAAAAGCGCTCTTAGAATTGGCTGAGCGTTCGGCCCGCTGCTTTTCATGCTGTAAGTGTTTGGTCAGGTCCGCCGTGCGGCGCTCTGAGCGTTCCAAATCGGCGACCAGTTTGCGCAAGCGGCCTTGCTGTTTGGTCAGCTCAACTTCGTTGCGAACATCACTTGAGACGTCCAGTCCCATTGAAATCATGCCGCCAGATTGGGTCGTGCGCTCGACGATTTTATACCACCGGCCATCGCTGACTTTGATAATCTCGGTCCGGTCATCCTTTGACGCGCGGCGTTCCATAACATTGGTCGCTTGCGACAGCATTACGGTATCATAGCCCATGCCGCTGCGGGCCGTGGATTCGAGTCCAAACACACGTGTGAACGCCCGGTTCCAATAGATTAAACGCTTGCGCGCGTCCCACAGCGCGAACGGGCCAGAAAACCCTTCTAAAGCGCTGCGCAGCCGGTTCTCAGCCTGCTTGGTTCGGGCCATCGCGACTTTCTTTTGGGTGACGTCTTGCAGGATGCCGTTCAAAGCGCCGGCTTCATCATCTGGTTGCGCTCGAATATCGAGCCAAAGCGACTTATCCGGCGTGGCAAATACTTGCGCGATGGTGCCGCGGTCACGCATGGTTGTGAGGGCTTGTCGCAAGGCTGCCTGGTGATCGGGATGCACCAAGCTCACGAACTCACCTATGGTGTGGCTGAATGTGTCCGGCGTACCGAATAGCGCTGCTGCTTCCGGGCTGAGATGGATCTTTTCCGTTTTGCTGTCCCATGACCAAAAGCCGGCTTTGGCTTGGGCCAAGACCGTCTTCAAAATCCGGCCAGCGCGGGTTGCTTCGCCTTCAAAAGTCTCGGCTTCAGCGCGTCTTTGTTCGAGCAGGCGAAAGACCCCTAATATTCCGAGCGCTGGCGCAAGCAGTAATAGGCCGTAAAGCAGCAGATTGATCAGATAGGCGCGGGTGAAGATTGGGGTCTGCGTTTCCAAGCAGACGGAGAGGTTCGAAGTTTCAATCGGTGAGCAGGCGGTCACCAGCCCGCCGCCAAGGGTCTGCGCGCCATTTTGCGTGCCATTAATCAGCTCAAATTTGCGATTGCCTTGAGCCTCTGGGAGCCAGCGTTCTGCCGTCGCAAACCCTAAACGGGTGCCACCCGCTTCCGGGTCATAAACCACAATAAAATCACCCGAGCTCGAGCGGCCGAATTGGTGGGACGTTGCCAATAAGGCTGAAGCCGTTTCGCCGGCATCTCGCAGTCGCGACCCCGCTGGCGCGGTCAGGGCATCCGCGAGCGAGGCGACGGAGTCTAAATCTTCATGGGCCCGTGCCGTTTGTTGCGGCGACCAGCCGGCTTGATAGGCCATGCGTAGGGTTTGGCTGACGGTTTGCGCTTTGCCCGTGACCCGCTCTGTGACGGCGAGCGCTTCGCGGTGCGCTTCGACTTGTTTTGCCGATACCGTGCGGCTGTGATCATCCATGGCTTTTAGGCCAAGCGCGACGCCTTCAATCATGATGATTAAGCCAAGCGCTTTGGTCACGCTCAAAGCGCGCCGCGCCTGCTTGCGCGATTTTCCCTTTTGCGCCCGTTGCTTCGCCACGGCTTGCACCTTTCCGGTCGCGTCTCTTGCGGACGCTGAAATCTCAATCCCGAGCTTTCGCGCGCGAAAGTTCAGGATTGGTTAATCATTGTTCAGTGCTTCGGGGTTTTAGCCTAGAGTCCGCGTGATGATATCTGAGGCATTTTTAGAGAGGTCACCGGCTTGCAGGGATTTGAGAGTCGCTTCGGCCGCGGCGCGGGCCTTTGGCTCAAGTGATTTCCATTGCTCAAACGCCGTCAACAATCTCGCCGCGAGGGCTGGGTTCTTCTTGTCGGCGGCGACAATCACATCCGAAACCAGCGCATATCCTGAACCATCCTTGCTGTGAAATGCGGGCAAATTTTGCATCGCAAAGACCGCAATTACCGATCGCACACGATTGGGGTTGCTGAGTTCAAAATCAGCGTGCTCGGTCAGCGCTTTCACATCCGCGACGGTTCCGTTTGCAGCTTGCACGGCAAACCATTTGTCCATGACCAGCGGGTTTTTCGACCAGGCCGTTTCAAACGCTTTCAGTGCAGCGTCTTTATTGTCACCTTTGGCGGCACAAAGCGCGCGCAAACTGGAGAGGCTTTCAGTCATATTGGTTGCGGCGTCGAACCGGGCTTTCAGCGCTTCATCCGCGCCAGGGCCCATCGCGCTCAGAAGAGTCATAAAGGCGCTGCGCAAGGCGCGAATGCCAGATTGTTCGGCATTTGGTGAGAAAGGCGACGGCGTTGGCGCTGAGAGATTGGCCGCCGCGTCATCTGCGAGCAGGGCGGCGAGCGCGGTTTGAAACGCTTTGCGGGCATCGGCCAGCGCGCCTGGATCGGCGGGGGTGTGCTCTTGGAACAGCTCTCCAACATCTGGGAGGCGGGTTAGCAAAGCAGCATAAGCTGGGTCGTTGAGACTGTTTCGAACGGCCGCTGCAACGGCGGCAACGACGCCCGCGTCGGGCGCCTCTTTCGCGTCATATGCAAGCGCCAAAATGTCCTTTTTGACCAAGGCTTGCAGGGCATCCCATTGGTTAAACGGATCCGTGTCCATACGGGCGAGATCCAGCCGCTGCTCGTCACTGATTTGGTGCTCGAGGCGAACCGGCGCTGAGAAGCCGCGATTGAGCGAGACCTTGGGGCGTCCGTCCTCACTTTTGACCGACCAGATGGTCTCATCAGTCTCGACCAGCAGTGTCAGCTCTTCGATCAGGTTTCCGCGGGCATCAAACGCCGCGACGCGGAGCGGCATTGGCAGCGGGCGCGGCGCCTCATGGCCGGGCGTTTTCGGATTGCTCTGGCGGATCATCACAGTCAGCGTATGCGTGTCTTCGTCCCAGATTTCTGATGCCTTGAGAGTTGGGGTGCCGGGCTGGCTATACCAGCGTCGGAAATCAGACAGGTCTTCGCCGCTGGCCTCTTCGAAACAGGTGTAGAAATGCTCAATCGTCGTCGCTTCGCCATCATGGCGGTCGAAATAGATCTGCATGCCTTTGGCAAAGGCCTCGTCGCCAATCAGCGTTTTCAGCATGCGGATCAGCTCGGCACCTTTCTCATATACAGTAGCGGTATAGAGATTGTCGATGCTGGCATAATTATCCGGCCGGACCTGGTGGGCGAGAGGGCCGGCATCTTCGGCAAATTGGCGCGCGCGCAGGCGGATGACGTCCTTAATTCGCTGCACCGGTCGCGAGCGCAGGTCGGCGCTAAACTCTTGGTCGCGAAAGACGGTCAGGCCTTCTTTTAAGCAGAGCTGGAACCAGTCGCGGCAAGTGATGCGGTTGCCGGTCCAATTGTGAAAATATTCGTGCCCAACAATGCTTTCAATCGCTTCAAAGTCGGCATCCGTCGCAGTCGCTTCATCGGCTAAAACATAGGCCGAGTTGAAAATGTTGAGGCCCTTATTCTCCATCGCGCCGAAATTGAAATCGCGCACGGCGACAATGTTAAACACGCCGAGATCATATTCCCGGGCGAAGACATCCTCGTCCCACTTCATTGAAGCTTTGAGGCTGTCCATCGCCCAAGCGGCGCGGTCGCCATCGCCTTTGTCGACATGTACAGCGAGGTCGACATGAGCGCCGCTCATTGTCGTATAGGTGCCGCGATAAATGTCATAATCGCCAGCGCACAGCGCAAACAGATAAGACGGTTTCGGGTGCGGATCGTCCCATTCTGCGAAATGGCGGCCGCCGGTTAGCGCCCCGGTCGCGCCTGGCGTGCCATTCGAAAGCAAGATCGGATAGTCTTGTTCGCTCGCTTCAATCCGCACTTTGAACCGGCTCATAACGTCCGGGCGGTCGGGCCAATACGTGATACGGCGAAAGCCAATGCTCTCACACTGTGAGCAGAACCGGCCGCCAGAAATATACAGCCCGGACAGGGCGGTGTTCGCGGATGGGTCAATGGTCACGTCTGTTTCAAGCATGAACTCAGTCGGGACCGACTTTAGGGTCAGTGTCTCGTCGCTGAGCGTATAGCCATCGGCCGAAAGCGCCGTGCCATCGATTGCAACCGCGTTCAATTTGAGCGCGATGCCATCGAGGACAAAATCACCATCGCTGAGCCGGCGTACTCGCATTTTAGTGCGAACCCGCGTGGCGCTCGGCTCCAGATCAAAGGCCATCTCAACCTGGTCAATGGCAAACGGGTAGGGGGCATAGTCGGCGAGCTTAATTTGGACCGGCGTTTCCGTGCGCATGAGGAGACCTTTCTGGAATTCGTCAAACCCGTTTACCCATCTTGCGCGCGCTTGCAATGAGCGGATCGCGTGCGCCGCAGTTTCCGCAAGTAGAGCCTACCGTTGGGTCACGGGTTTCCGTGCACGTCAACCGCGCTATTGTCGACGCTATAAGAAATCACAGGGAGGCCGGTTGGGCCATGAATTTTGACTTCTCCGATGATCAAAAATTCCTCGGTAACGAAGCGCGGAAATTCCTCGACGGGGAGTGTACGACGCAGCACGTGCGCGAGGTGCTAAACGATGATGACAAATCCCACCATGAAGGGGTTTGGACCAAAGTGAAAGAAATGGGCTGGCTTGGCACCGCCATCCCAGAAGAACATGGCGGGCTTGGACTTGGGTCCCTGGAGCTTTGTGTTCTTGCTGAAGAAATGGGCCGCGCTCTGGCGCCGGTGCCGTTTGCAAGCACAGTCTATTTCTTTGCCGAAGGCCTGATGATTGCCGGCAGCGAAACACAAAAAGGCGCGGTGCTTCCCGGCGTGGCGAGCGGCGACGTGATCGGCTGTTATGCCGCGAGCGAAGGCCCAGGCAATCCAGACCCGTCCAAGCTCTCTGTCAGTTTTGATGGCAGCAAACTTTCAGGCACCAAAATCCCGGTTACCGATGGCGATATTGCAACCCACGCGATTGTACTGGCGAAAGAAGGCAGCGGATCGAGCCTGGTCCTGGTCGACTTGAATAGCGACGGGGTCACCCGCACGCCGGTCAAGACGCTGGAGCCCACCCGAAGCCATGCCGAGATTAAATTTGACGGCGCTGCGGGCGAACGCCTCGGCGAAGCCGGCGCTGGCGGCGAGATGCATGATGCGATTATGAACCGGGCGGCGGTTTTGCTGGCCTTTGAACAGCTTGGCGGGGCGACACGCTGTCTGGAAATGGCGACGGATTATGCCAAAGAGCGCTATGCCTTTGGCCGTCCGATTGGCGGCAATCAAGCGATCAAGCACAAGCTCGCGGATATGTATGTCAAAAACGAAGTGGCGCGCTCGAATTGCTATTATGGCGCCTGGGCGCTGTCGACCGATGCCTCAGAGCTGCCAGAGGCCGCGGCCGCCGCTCGTTTAGCGGCAAGTGAAGCTTACTGGTACGCGTCAAAAGAGAATATCCAAACCCATGGTGGTATGGGCTTTACTTGGGAAGTCGATTGTCACTTGTTCTATCGCAGAGCCAAATTGCTCGCGGTACAGGCCGGTGCCCCGAAAGTTTGGAAAGAGAAATTGGTCCGCGCGCTCGAAATGAAGAACGCGGCTTAAGGAACGGAGACAGACAAATGGATTTCAACGACACACCCGAAGAAGCCGAATTCCGCTCCGAAGCGAAGGCCTTCTTGGCAAAGCATCTCGAGCCAAAAGGCGCTAAACCGATGCGCCAACGCCTCTCCGGCGAAGAATTCATGACCCGCGCCAAAGACTGGCAAGCAACCAAAGCCAAAGAGGGCTACGCGAAAATCACGTGGCCGAAAGAGATGGGCGGGCGCGGCGGCACGCCGATGCAACAGGTCATCTGGGGCCAAGAAGAAGGCAAGTTTGATGCCCCGACGGGTCCGTTCACAATCGGCCTTGGCATGTGCATCCCAACCGTCATCGCCTTTGGCTCTGACGAGCACAAAAAGCGCTATGTTCAAAAAGCGCTGATGGGCGAAGAGATTTGGTGTCAGCTCTTCTCAGAACCGTCGGCGGGGTCGGATGTTGCCGGCCTCAAAACGCGCGCGGTGAAAGATGGCGATGAGTGGGTGATTAATGGTCAAAAAGTCTGGACCTCTGGCGCGCACTATTCTGATTATGGCATTCTGCTCGTCCGCACTGATCCAAAAGCGGCCAAGCATAAGGGTCTGACCATGTTCATCGTGGACATGAAGCAGCAAGGCGTTGAAGCTCGTCCAATTCACCAAGCCTCAGGCGGGCGTGAGTTTAACGAGGTCTATTTCACCGACGTTCGGATCCCTGATAGCGACCGGCTCGGCGAAGTGGGTCAGGGCTGGAAAGTGGCCATCGTGACGCTGATGAATGAGCGCCTCGCGGTGGGCGGTTCACCGGGCCCGGATTGGTCGGAGATCATGTCTTACGCGAAAGATGCTGGCACCATGGGCGATGCGGCCTTCCGCGATAATCTCGCCGATTGGTATGTTGCGGCGCAAGGCTACAAGTTGACCAAGCTGCGTACGCAAACGGCCCTGTCGAAAGGCCAAACGCCAGGTCCGGAAAATTCCATCGGTAAAATCATTACCGCCAACCAGCTGCAAGATATCTGTAACTCGGCAATCGAAATGCAGGATCACTATGGCTTGATGACGGGCGACGATATGCCTGCCGATGGCCTGTTCCAGCAAAGCTTCATGTGGGCGCCCGGCCTGCGCATTGCGGGCGGTACGGACGAAATCTTGAAAAATATCATTGCTGAACGCGTGCTCGGCCTGCCTCAAGATGTCCGGGTCGATAAGAATATTCCATTTGATGAAATGAAGTCAGGATAAGAGACTGATTATTATTTGATATATTAATATGTTCAAATAACTGCTTCTTCTTTACTTTATATATTCTTGTTGTATAAAAGTAAGGATGAAGCATAGGAAATTCGGGGGATTAAAACCGAAGAAGCCTAGTTTTGGTCAAAACCCTCCGGCAGCACCGGAAGGCGATCAAACCGAAGCCACGCCTTTGTCTGAGTTCAAAGATGTTTGGTGCGTTTGCCAAATACGGCTTGAAACCGGCCACGTTCGGGAAGGCGTCCTGATCGGCCTCAACAGCACGCGCGCGCGCGTTCGATTTCGCGAAAAGAGCACTTTGTCAGAGAAGGTTCGACTCAAGACGTCTCGCCTCGGTCTAGATGCGCCGGCCAAACTCGTTTGGCAGAGCGATTTTGATGCGGAATTTGTCTTTATTCGCGGCTAGTTTTGGCGGTGGTGTTTAAACACTAATCGGTAATTCAACTTTAACGTGATGTGTTGTATTTAATGCATTGGAAGATCAACGCATTGAAATGTTTTCATCGAAATCGAAAAGCAAGGTAAAAGTCAATTTGGACCGCGCTGTTGGGTCATCCACACCCGCGCCAATGCAAGTCTTGCGTCCTCGAAAAGACAAACGCCGCGCGCCGCGCAAAGGCCTTTGGTGCGTCTGCTCCATTTTCGCCCAAACGGGTGAAGTCCGCGAAGGCATCATCTTGGATGTCTCTAAAACGGGCGCGCGGATCCGGTTTCGCAGCCGCGGTGAGCTGCCAGACATCGTCCGGTTGAAAGCCTCACGCATTGGCTTGAACCGATTTGCCCGTGTCGTCTGGCAAACCTCGTTCGACGCGGGTTTGGACTTCATTCCCAATCGCCCAAAACAAAGCCCTCCCGCTTAACTGGACCGACCGTTCGGCGACGGCCTTGGCGCTGTGCTAGAAGACGCCCATGGCCAGGCCAGCGGCCAAAGTCGCGCCTAAGTCACGGCAGCGGGCGAGATCAGGCGCGGCAATTTTTTTGGGGGCTAGAATTTCGGCCGCAGTCTGCGCCTCCGTACAAATGATCAAAGGCGCGTGTATCTCTTTGAGCCGCCAACCGGTGGCAATGCGCGCAGTTTGACGGGCTGCATTCTGACCATCCGATCCAGCGCAGATCATTTGTGCATAGGGCCGGCCTTCGAGCTTGCCTAAGACTGGATAATAGCAGCGGTCGAAAAATTCCTTCATCTCGCCCGACAAAGCGGCGAGGTTTTCCGGGGCCGCAAACAGGTAGCCCTGGGCCTTCAGCAAGTGCTCAGGCTGCACATTGGCGGCTTTCACAAGCTCGGTCTCAGCTTCAGCTTGGGCGGCGGTAAACGCTGCTTCCGCCATTTGCGCCGTCCCGCCCGTTCGGGAGTGATAGATGATCAATAGCTGCGCCACGTCGATCGCCTATGCGGAGGCGGCCGCGCGCTGGCTGCGCTTCAAAGCCCGGCGGTCATAAAGGGAAAGCCGATCGACGATGGACAGAATTTGGCTAATCTCGCGATGCATAGAGAGCAAGCTTTCCTCATTGGTGGCTTGAACGTGAATATTAGACGGTTCAAAATGGTTTTTGTGACTGCCAATTAGGATCAAGAAATGACCCTGATAGAAAGCCGCCATCATATCTGTGCCGCTATATTCATCATGTAGCGTTTTCAGGTTTTCCACGATCAACGGATCGATCAAAAAGCGCGCTTCAACTTGGTCATTGGTATAGACGTCAAATAGACGTTCAAATTCTGGATCAACCAAATCGGCGCGGTCGAGATTGGAAAACCGAGATTTGAACCATTCACCAATCTTGCCTTGGTCTTTGGTCAAAATCGTATGGCCATGAAATTTACGCGTGCCGTGCGTTAGCAAGACCGCTAGGCCCTGAAACACAGTAACTGTGCTGCGGCCCGATTTTTTGGTCAGCTTTATCTCAGAAAAATGGATGCCGACACTTTTATACTCGCCTTCGAAATAGTCTTCTGACGAATAGGACTGATGCTGCGGAACAATCTTCGATGGCTTTAGCACCTGCATGCGGATTTTACCCTTGGGCGCATAGCGAAAATCGCCGAAGAGACGGGCAATTTCGGGCAGTATTTTAGTCTTATACGCGCGGGCATATTGGCGCTTAGGCTGCGTCACCCAGCCCCACAACATGGCTAGCCCGGCGATTGAAACGCCGGCAGCCGTGTCATCATTGCCGCTTTGAAACAGGATTAGCCAATAGTCGATAAAGCCTAAGAATGGCGTCATCACTACGCCTATGGGAACCGCAAGCTTTTTGCGCGATTCCAGCGTTTTGAGCTTTTCCAAGCGGATCTGTTCGAGCTTTTCCAAACGTGGCCGACATTTGTCCAAGAAGCGCATGCGGGCGCCGAGGTCTTCTTGCAGATTTGGGACGGGTTCGGAGGGGGTAACAGAACTCATAATGGTGTTTTAAATAGTGTCCGAAAATGCGCAATCTACAAATCTAAAGTGTCGCTTTTACTTGAAATTTGCGCAGATCTTAGAGGCCTTCTTTTAGGCCGATCGATTATAATCTCCATCAATGCAGCGGCCTTCGCGCTGATGAGGGGACAATGTTTCGATTTCTCAATTTGGCACTGACCAAAGTGCAAACCGTCATTCAGATTGCAGCCTGCCTGTTAATTGGAATGATGATGGTGTTTGCGGTCGGATTACCGCTCTTTTCCGGCGGCCGCTATGAGGGCTTGCTGATGATTGTCCTGGGCAGCTTGTCGTTTTTGACCGCCGCCAAACGCACGCGCGACTTGTTCACCTAATCGGCCAGCATACCACGCAGCTCCGAATCGCCTCAATCGGAGCGTGTGAAATATGTCTTTCTACTTCTGATTCCAGCGCTCGCGGCCTGTACGGAGCCGCAAGCCACCCATGTCACCGCCACATCCGCGACCTCAATTTATTGGTCTGACGGCGATAGTGGCCGGATTGATGGGATGAAATTTCGGCTCGCCAATGTTGATGCGCCGGAGACCGGAGGCGTCGGTGCCCGCGGCGGCGCTAAATGCGAAGCCGAACGGGCGCTCGGCTTCGAAGCGAAAGCCTTTATGGTTGCGCTGACCCAGGAGGCCGATCTGGTCATCACCAGCAATTCTGGGCCCGACCGTTATGAGCGCGAAGTGATCACCCTGTCCGCCAATGGCCGCGATGTCGGGGAGGCGGCAAAACAAGCAGGCCATCTTGGCGACTGGCCGCACAAAGGCCGCCGCGCGTTGAGCAAAAAGCCAGATTGGTGCGCGCGCGCAGGCTAGATAAAGACACCCAAGGTCGCCAAATCAGTTTTGGCTTGAGCCGCATCTGTGAACACAAAGGCGTTGATCCCAACCGCTTTCGCGCCATCGACATTGCGCGGGACATCATCAAAAAAGACCGTCTCTTCGGGGTTCAAGGCATTGGTGTTCAAAGCGTGTTCAAAAATTTCTCGGGAAGGTTTTAAAGCGCCGATCTCGGCCGAAACTGTGGCATGCTCGAATAGATCCCAGAACTGATATGTAGCGCGTAGATAGCGCACGATTTCGTGGACGTTATCCGTCAGAGCGAACAAGCGAAACCCCTGCGCCTTTAGGGTCTGCATGAGGGTGATCGTATCGTTCCGCAAAGCTTGGCTATCTTTGATGTGAAAGAATAATTGATCCAATTGCGTCGCGGTCAGACCCAGCTCGCTTTCCAAGGCGGCTTTTAACTCCGCTTCTGTCAACTCACCGCGATTGAGACTGAGCCATAAAGGGTTTCCAAAGATCGCATCGCGGTGCGCCAGCGCAGCGCGGCCAGGGCCAAAGGTGCGTTCCGCGATGAGAGTAGGATCCCAGCGTACGATGACGTTGCCGACATCGAATATGACATTTTTGATCGGCGATGCGCTCATCTTATTTGCGTCCGAAGAGGCGGGCGAAAAAGCCAGGTTTCTTGCGCGCCTCCGCTATTTGCGTTTGCTCTGACTTATGGTCTTCGATTTCGGCCGCATGGCGCCCGTGCCATATCTCCCAGTCTTGCGCATCATCAATATCAATCAGTTGCGGGAGAACCGCGACTTTGGCCCGCTCTGGCAGATTGGCCCAAACGTCTTCCATGGCATGCGGGCCGGACCAGCGGACGTCTTCGAATGGGCTTGGTGTGCGATCCGACTTATTGATCCCGAATAGCCAAAAACCGCCATCTTGGGCGGGTCCAAAGACCGCATCATGTCGGCTGAGCGCCCGCACTGCCTGGCGCAAGAGCGCGGTCGAAATATCCGGCGCATCACTGCCAATGAACAAGACGGGCCCGGCAGGGGCTTCGTCGAAGCCTTTGGTCAAGCGCGCGCCGAGCCCACCAGGGCCTTGGCTGCGGCGCGCCAAATGAGCGGGCCAAATCCCGCCCAGTGATGTTGTCAGCGCTGTATCAGGCGCTGTGTAGAGCACGGTCTGCCACGGCCCGTTGAGCGCGGCGCGCAGGGTTTTCGCTTGCAGCGCCATGGCAATGCGGCGGGCTTTGACGCTGGAGCCAAAGCCCTTCGCCAGACGTGTTTTCGACAGGCCGATGCGCGGCGGCTTTGCATAAATCAATATTTGAGGACGTTTCATCTTACCACTTCAATTCCAATCACGCGGTTGTGCTCGTCGACATCGAGGATGATTTGCATCCCGCGCAGGCTTTCATCTAAAGCGAAAACATCAATTGAACGCGCAACGCAACCCGGCGTACCCGCGCCGGGATGGTCAGGCAGATAGACATATCCTGCTTCCAATTCGTCGTCCCAGCTCGCTTCCAAAGACATGGCGCACCTTCGCTAAAGTTTATCAAGAATAGGAGTTTGCCAATTTTTCTGGATCCGCGCCAAGCAAATATCGCGTGATCAGAAAAGCATTGCGCCAGCTGCGCTTGCGCCAGCCATCGCGCTCATATTTCGACGCATCTGTGCGCGCCTCTGCCGAGAGAATGGAGAGGCGCTTTTTGCCAAGCGCGCGAATGATTTGAACATCTTCCATAAAGGGCGTGTCGGGATAACCGCCAATCTCGTTATACAGCTTGCGCGAGATTAGGAGCCCTTGATCGCCATAAGGCAGGCCGAGCGTGCGGGCGCGCCAATTGGCCCGCCGTGCCACGACTTTCGCCATCGGATGGTCAGAGCGATAGGCCAGCGTGAACACCGCTGCTGCGTTCCGTCGCTCCGTGATGTGCACTTTTGCTCGCTCAGCCCAATCGCGAGAGAGCGCTGTGTCCGCATGCAGGAAGAGGAGCCAATCGCCGCGGGCTTGGTCGGCGCCGTGCCGCAATTGCGCCGCGCGGCCGCGGTCTGGGGCATCGAGTACAGTCGCGCCGGCGCCATCTGCGATACGCCGGGTTTGATCCTCGCTGCCGCCATCGACAACAATCACTTCGCGGATCAGGCCGGTTTCTAACCCGGGCATAAGGCCCGCCAAACACAGCGGTAAAACCGCTTCAGCGTCTAAGGCTGGAATGATGATGGACAGGGGCGCAGGCATGTTACCAGCTCGACGGGGAGAAGAAAGAAAAGACGAATACCGCCGCTTTGCGGGTGACGGGAATAGCCGCGCCGACAATCCCTAAAATGACGCCGAGACCTGCTGTGACTTTGAGCAAAGTCTCAAACTCGAAATCCGTCCATATCAATAACCCGACAAACCCCGCCACCAGACCGATCAGGCCGTAGACAATCAAGGCAAGGGTGATGTCAAAAACCAGTTCAAACTTGCTCATAGAGAGACGCCCATTTCCTTCAACCGGGCTTGCACCAGCAGCAAGTCCCGCCAGGCACGGCTTTTATCCTGCGGGCGGCGCAGCAAATAGGCCGGGTGGAACATTGGCACCAAGGGCACCGTCGTTCCGGCCGGGGTTTCAAATGGCCGTTCAGAACCACGCAGGCGCATGATCCCGGTTTTGGTGTCGAGCAAGGATTTCGCCGCAACCCCGCCAGCTGCGATAATGATTTTAGGCTGGGCCAAGTCGACCATCCGGTTCACGAATGGGCGGCAGACAGCGAGTTCATCTGCATCGGGATTGCGATTGCCAGGCGGGCGCCAATAATTGACGTTTGAGATAAATGCATTCGAGCTGCGATCGAGGCCAATCGCGGCCAGCATTTTGTCGAGCAATTGCCCCGCCTTGCCGACAAACGGGCGTCCGATTCGGTCTTCTTGGCCGCCCGGCCCTTCGCCGAGCACCATGACCGGCGCCGTCAAACTGCCATCATAGACCACGGTTTTTTCGCAAAGCTGTTTCAGGGGGCAGCCCTCAAACTGTTCAATTGCCGCTTTCAGCGCCTCAAGCGAGCCGGCATCCGCGGCCATCGCTTCGGCTTCTGCGACCCAGTCTTGCACCGACTTATTCTGTGTTTTTCGGGACTTACGCCCGCTCGGCGCGGGGCTTGCCGCAGCAGGTTGAGGCGATGCTGGATCCGCCGTCGCTGCTGCAGGTGCAGGGCGATTGGCTTTCATCAAAGCCGCAGTTTCGCTATGGTCGACGTCCACGCCCATCTCTTCCCACCATTCGGTGAGTGCCTTTAACGCTACGGCAGAGGCATTTTGGTGCATTGTCGCCTTGTAAACTTTGACTAAAGAGATGAAGCGATACTGGATTATACATAGATGGCGCGCAAGCCTGCGAGCCACCTTTGGAGGAGACAAGTGATGAGCGAACGCGAGTCTATGGAATTTGACCTGGTCATTGTCGGCGGCGGCCCCGCCGGCCTATCTGCAGCGATCCGGGCGAAACAGCTGGCCAATGAGGCCGGGGAAGAGTTGGAAGTGGTCGTCTTGGAAAAAGGCGGCGAAATTGGCGCCCACATTCTGTCTGGCCTGGTACTCGATCCGGCAGCGCTCGATGAACTCATTCCAGATTGGCGGACGCGCGACGATCGCCCGATTCGCACGGAAGTGGCCGCTGATACGTATAAGCTGCTCGGCCCGAACGGTTCGATGGCGATGCCGACCTTCGCCTTCCCGCCCTTCATGCACAATCATGGCTGTTATATTGGCTCGCTCGCCAATGTTTGCCGCTGGCTCGGTGAGCGCGCTGAAGAACTCGAAGTGCAAGTCTTCCCAGGCTTTGCCGCCTCAGAAGTCGTCTACGGCGACAATGGCGAAGTCCGCGGCGTTGTCGCCGGGGTCATGGGCATTGCCGAAGATGGCAGCCAAAAGCCTGATTATGAGCCCGGCATGGAATTGCTTGGCAAATATGTTCTGTTCGCAGAAGGCGCGCGCGGCTCGCTGACCAAAGAGGTCAAAGCGAAATACGATCTTGAAGCCGATTGCGATCCGCAAAAATATGGCATTGGCCTGAAAGAAGTTTGGAAAGTCCCAGCTGATCATCCCGAGTTCAAAAACGGCTTTGTCCAGCACACATTTGGCTGGCCGGTCCAAGAGAAAGACGGCAGCGGCGGCGGTTTCCTCTATCACTTCTCTGAAGGCGGCGAGAATTATGTCTCTGTCGGTTATGTCGTTCACTTGAATTATAAGAACCCGCATCTGTCGCCTTATGACGAGTTCCAACGCTACAAGCATCACGACGACATTTCGAAATTCCTCAAAGGCGGAAAGCGCGAAGCGTATGGCGCCCGCGCCATCACATCGGGCGGCATTCAGTCGATCCCAACGCTGGCTTTCCCGGGCGGCGCGCTGATTGGCTGCTCGGCCGGATTTGTGAACCTTCCGCGGATCAAGGGCACCCATAATGCCATGAAGACCGGCATGTTGGGCGCTGAACAGGCCGTTGAAGCTATTCGTGCCGGGCGGAGTTCGGACAAGCTCGAAGGCTTACAACAAGCGGTGCGAGAGAGCTGGGTCTGGACCGATCTTGCCCGCGTGCGCAATGCCAAGCCATTGATGGCGCGCTTCGGCACGATGCCAGGCGCCGTCTTGTCGATGCCAGACATGTGGATGCGCTATTTGATGGGCTTTGGTTATTTGCCGCAACTCAAGCATGGCAAAGCCGATCATGAATATTTGAAGCCGGCGAAAAAGTGCAAGCCGATTGACTATCCAAAACCCGATGGCGTGCTCAGCTTCGACAAACTGACCAATGTCTCATTCACCAATACCTATCACGCTGAGGATCAGCCGAAGCATTTGAAAGTCGGTGATCTTGGTCTGCAAAAATCATCTGAGCTGGATATCTTTAATGGGCCGTCGGCGCGCTATTGCCCGGCTGGTGTGTATGAATGGGTTGAGGAAGATGGCCAGCCGCCACGCTTCCAAATCAATTCGCAAAACTGCATTCACTGTAAAACATGCGATATCAAAGATCCCAATCAGAACATTAATTGGGTCACTCCAGAAGGCGGCGGCGGTCCGGCTTATCCGAACATGTAATCACCCTCGGTCGTCCCCAACGCAACCGGGGACCATCGCCAAACTTGATTGCACGGCTCATCTGACTTAGCGCTTGAGGCGGAGGTAAAAGATGCGTGAGTTTCGGTTTAAGCCAGCGCCTGTGCGCAAAGAACAAACCTGGGCCATCAAGGATGATCACTTGATGCGCCGCGGCGGCGCGACGGCGCTGGATCTCGCCAAAGTGACCGAGGCCAGCTGGAACACTGTGACCTATCGTGGGACCCGGAGCGTTTGGCTCCACCTCACCTCCGAGGCGGGAATGACCAAGATTGAGTACACAGATCATGGCGGATCGCGGCAAGACTATTTCGAACTCATCGCGGCGATTGCTGAGGTCTGGAAACGGGTTCATCCAGCCATAGAAATCAAGCATGGCTACTCCGCGCCATGGCGGATGGCGCTGTTTCTACTGGGCCTCATGGGCACGCTGGCGGGAAGTTTCTTCATTTTCGCAGGTCTCACCAATATGACCGGACGCGGGCAAGTTGAAGCGACGATTATTGGCGGCGCGTTGATTATATTGCTGCTGCCAGTGGCCTGGACTTGTCGCCCAAATCTCAAGGCTACGACCTATGGGCCAGATGGTTTAGCGGCCGAGATCGCTGATCTTGGCGGACCGGCGATGCAAGCTCCAGAGCACAGCGCCAGCGAGGCCTAGCGTCCAAAACACGGCAAACGGTGCGGCGCCGCCAGCGACGGCTGCAATATAGGCCATGGCCGCGCAGACCGCGCTCAGCCCCCAATATAAAACCGCCGTTTCAAGATGGCTCCAGCCGGCCGCGATCAAGCGTTGATAGGCGTGATCTAAATGCGCCGCGAGCCAGTTGCGGCCATGCTTCGCGCGCCAGATCAGTGTCAGCAAGACGTCTAAGAGAAACGGCAAAGCCAGCGTTGCCACGGTCCAGACTTCCAATCCTGAGATGATGCCAAGGCCAGCGAATACGGCGCCGAGGCCAAGCGCGCCGGCATCGCCGGCATATAAGCTCCCACGTAAATTCAGCGCCAAGAACCCAAGGATCGCGCCGATGAGTGGGAACCAAGCATAAGAGAAGCTCCAATCTCCGCTGAGCGTCCCGGTCAGAGCCAGGCCGATCAGCATGATCAGGAGCGCACCGACCGAGAGCCCATTCGACCCATCCATGAAGTTCGCTGTATTGATGAATACCAAGAACCAGGCTGTGGTTCCGGCCACCATCAGCCAGGGCGCTACGAGATCGCCAAATGGCGATGTCAGCGCGTCTGGGGTCACGCCAGTGGCCGCGACGGCGCCGCCTATCCCAGTGAGGAGCAAGAGTTTCAGTTTCGTATTCGCCGCCCAAATATCATCCCAGAGACCGACTAAAAACGCCGCGCCGACGAGGGCGAAGACAAGCGTCAGCGGAAAGGTCGAGATCAGATCGCCAAGCGCACCGCGTTGAAAAACGTGCAGGACAATGGCGCTGCACCCTAGCCCCATCAGAGCGCCGAGGGCGATGGCGACGCCGCCTGTGCGCGGGATGGCGCGGGCTTGTTGTTTGCGGCCGCCATCAGGGGCGTCGACAATGCCGGTTCGCATCACCAAAAAACACGCGGCGAGACTTAGTCCAAACCCGAGCAGACTGAAAAGTCCGGCCAATATTGCGGTCACAAACTGTCTCCGAGCAATGTTGAACGGCTCCACCAGTCGGGGTGTTGCCGGCTCATTCTGACTTGCGCGGCTTCGGCGGCGTCCATGCTTTCAAACACCGCATAACAAGTTGCGCCAGAACCGCTCATCCGCACCATTCGAACGCCCGACAAGGCTTGTAAAGAGGCAAGGCAATCGGTGATTTCAGGATGCTGGCTCATTGCCGGCGATTGTAGACTATTGATTGTATTATCGTTCAACCAAGTGATGAAAGGTTTGATTGAGGTGCGATTGTCGGGCAGGGGCGGGTGTTCAGGCAATGCCTCCGGCGCGCCTTCATCATAAGCGCTAAACACCGCGCCTGTCGGGCAGGCGATCCCAGGATTGACCAGGACCGCCGGCAAATGCGGGACGCTGAGGATCGGTTCAAACATCTCGCCCTCGCCAGACATAAAGCCCGGGAAACTGTGATAGCAGGCGAGGACATCACCGCCGAGCAGCGGCGCAACGGCCTCCGCCGCTGTTTTGGCTTCATCGCCGCCATGGGCGCGCACGATCAGCCGCAGCGCAGCGCCGGCATCAGCAGATCCACCGCCAATACCGGCGGCACAAGGCAACATCTTTTGGAGGCGAAACGCCAGCGGCGGCGCATTGCCGTCAAGCGCGTCATTCATCGCTCGCGCTGCTTTCAAAACGAGGTTGGACTTTGCCGGTCCTGATGCTTGTGCAAATGGTCCGTCGACTGCCAGACTGAACTGACTGGCGGGTTCGGCCGTGACCCTATCGGCGACGCCGCGGTCGGCAAATGTCAGCAATGAGATCAAGTCGTGCCGGCCGTTTTCCTTCGGCGGACCAACATGCAGGGTGAGATTAATCTTTGCGGGAGCGTGTTCCGTGAGCCGGGTCATGGATAGGCAGGGTCACGGGTCTCATTGGCCGCTTGAAGCAAGGCCAAACCGCCGTCGAGCTTGCGCCGTAACAGGTCCTGTTCAGCCGTATCAGTTGAGTATTTTAGCGCTCGTTCCCATTGATATCCGGCTTCTTTAAAGCGCCCGACTTGCCAATAAGCGTCGCCCAAATGATCAAGGATTTCGGCGATATCGGGGGCAAGTTCTGTGGCCCGTTCCAGATAGAACACCGCGCGCTCATAATTTCCGAGCTTGTAATGCGCCCATCCGAGGCTGTCAGTGATTGCGCCATTGTTTGGCGCCATACGCAGCGCGTCTTCGATCAGTGACAGGCCTTGATCGAGATTGATCCCACGATCGATCCAGCTATAGCCGAGATAATTCATCACCGTTGGATCATTCGGATTGAGATTGAGCGCTGTTTTTAGGTCGTCTTCAGCCGGCGCCCATTGGCCGAGGCGTTCTCTGGCACCGCCGCGGAAGAAATAAATCCGCCAATCATATTCTCCAGCGGCTTCATCGGCAGCGATCACGTCTGTGAAGGTCTGGACCGCTTCGCCGTCGCGATCGAGCGATTGCAATAAGTCTGCAAGCTGAACTCGGATGTTCCGATTGTCAGTTCTCGCCAAGGTTTCGCGGGCAATTTCTAAGGCCTCTTCGTTACGGCCTTCGCGTCTGAGCGCCCATGCCAATTGGCCTTGCGCGCTGGTATGGTGAACTGAACCTGCTGGGATTGATTCAAGCAAGGCAATCGCAGCGTCCCGGCGATTGGCGCGGTCGAGCGTGTCGGCCCAGAGCGCCTTTGCAGCATCGAGCTCGGGGTCGAGATGATTGGCGAGCGCGAAATACACCGCTGCCGTATCGCCATAGCCCGGGGCCGCCTGCGGTGCGGTGGCGATATAGAAAGACAGCGCCGTGCCTTCCGCCGCAGAATAAAGCGGTAAAGGGGCGACCGTGTCATTTTCGATATCGCTTGCCAGCGCCAGTAAGGCCGGATGCCGACCAACGTCAGAGCGGAAATCCCTGAGGCGTTGCAGCGCTGTTTCAGGGTCGCCGGACAGCGCGAGCAAACGCGCTTCGGTTTCAACCCCAATGGCGGTGCGCGCATTCAACTCCCAAAGCAAACCCAGATCGGCCTGCGCGCCCTCGATATCGCCAATATTAGCTTTCATCAGCGCCGCCAGAGTTTGCCCCATTAAGGCATAGAGACCGTCGCTGACACCGGCTTGTTGTTGCAGTGAAATCGCCGCGTCTTTGTCTTGTTCCAGCACGCTCCAAGCAGCGAGACTTCGCGCCAACATGGCGTGAAAATCGTTGCTCCACGGCGTCGTCAGAAAAGATAGGGCGAGGCTTGTATCATTATTTTTAAGGGCGTCCGCCGCCAGCAAAAGCCGCGGTAATTCGGTGCTTTGCAGTGTTTCCGGCGGCAATCGACGGCTCAGCGCAATGGCGCGGTCAACTTCGCCAATACGGAGCACCGAAAAGATTGCTTGTTCGGCCACCCAAGGATCATCGTCCACGGTTTTTAGAAGCCGCGAATAATTGCGCGCCGCAGTGTCCGGATTTTCAGTCAGACCTGCATATTTAGCCACCGCATACGTGCTCAGCGTCTCAATATCTGTCCGTAGTTTGGCCGCCGATTCCGCTTGTTCCAGAAGCTCAGCCGTGGTCGCGCTCGGGCCCGAAAGACAGGCTGTAAGGGTGAGACACGACACCGAGATAAACAAACTACGCCACATGTTCTCTTTGTCTCAGTGTCGGAGGTTTCAGGCAAGTAAAAGTATGCGATTAAATTCGCTGCGGTGGCAGCTTAGACTAGTGAACGCGGCTGACGCAAAAATCAGCTAAATCCGCCAATGCCCGGGTCCACGCGCTTTCCGGCAAAGCGCGCAGCGATGCCTTGGCGAGATCTGCATAAGCGTGCGCTTCCGCGACTGTTGCTTCTGCCGCGCCGGTGGAGCGGATCAAATAGATGGCGTGGGCGAGATCGCCTTCTGCCTGGGTGCTGACATTCATCGCCCGGTCCCAGAACGCTTGGTCTTCCGCGGCGCCGCGGCGGCGCGCGATAATCACCGGGAGGGTGGTTTTGCCTTCTCGGAAATCATCGCCGACGGCTTTGCCAATGACGGATGTGGTGCCGCCATAATCCAAAGCATCATCAACAATTTGGAAGGCGAGGCCGAGATATTTGCCATAAGCGGCAAGATCCGCGGCATAGGTTTCGCCGTCTGGACCAGCCGATAGGGCGCCCGCTTCGGCAGCAGCTTGGAACAGGGCTGCTGTCTTGGCTTCGATAATGGCGAGATATTCTTCTGTTGGCAGATCGGTGCGCGCTGCGGCCGCCAATTGATGCACTTCGCCTTCGGCAATCACTGAGGAGGCATCGGACAGAATGCGCAAGATCTCCAGGTTGCCGGTCTCGACCATAAGCGTGAAGGCGCGGGCAAACAGAAAGTCGCCGACCAGGATTGAGGCATTATTGCCCCAGACATTTTTCGCCGCCTTCTTGCCGCGGCGCAAATCACTGTCATCAACAACATCATCATGCAGAAGCGTCGCGGTGTGAATGAACTCAACCGCCGTCGCCAGAGCATGTGTGCCTGGATTGGTGCCGCCGCAGGCCTGCGCCGCGATCAGCGTAATCATCGGGCGCAAACGTTTGCCGCCAGCCGAGACGATGTATCCGGAAAGATCTGGGATCACGTCGACAGGGCTTTTGGCCCGCTGGACCAAGAGTTTTTCAGTCGCCGCTAAATCCTCGGCAAGCATGTCCTGCATGCGCTCGACAATATCGGCGTAAGCAGCGGTGTCGGAGGGATTCTTTTGCGCAGTCACAAACGTGGTCCTATTCGACTTTTGCTCTTATATCCATACAGATAGCGCAAAATTGAGCGGTTACAGCTGCGGTATGCCACCGCATGCGACAGTTCGGAGGCAAAGCTTTGGAAGAAGTCTTTCGCACCAATGATTTGGTCAAGCTCTCTTATATTCGGCATCTGTTGTCGGAAGAGGGAATTGAACCCTTTGTTTTGGATGAACATACGGCGATGATTGATGGCCGCGGGCCGATGATCCCGATCCGGATCACCGTCCGCGAAGACTTGGCCGAGCGGGCGCGATTTGTCCTCCGCGAGGTGGAGAGAGATGCGTGAGTGAGATCACGCAAGACGCGCTGCTGGGCGGACGCGTGCGGATTTTCCAACCCAAGACAGGGTTTCGCGCCGGGACGGATAGTATTTTGCTCGCGGCGGCTTTGGAGCACGACTTTGCCGGGCATGCGCTTGAGGTGGGGTGCGGCCCGGGCGGGGCGCTGTTACCGGCACTTTTTCGATTGCCAAAGGCGCGCATCACGGGTCTGGAGATTGATCCGCAAAGCGCTGACTTGGCGAGAAGAGGCATCACCGAGAATGGCTTTTCAGCTCGGGCCGAGATCGTTACGGGAGATGCGGCTGAGCTCCCGCACTCCTGGCAGAACCGGTTCGACTTGGTGTTTTCGAACCCGCCATACTTTCCGCCCGGCGCGATCCCAGCGCCGGGGGACGGCAAAGCCCAAGCCTATTTGGAAAGCCTGCCTTTGAAAGACTGGATTCAAGCCATGCTGTTCGCGCTCCGATCAAAAGGCACAATCGTGATGGTGCATAGGGCGGCGGAGTTGGCGCGCATTCTATCGGTTTTGGAACGTCAAAGCGGCGACATCAGCGTCCTGCCGATCCATTCTTATCCCGGCGAAGACGCCAAACGCGTGCTCGTGCGGGCGCGAAAAGGCCTGCGACCCGGACCGCTCAGACTGCTCGAGCCGCGCTATATTTATACCGAAAAAGGCGGCGCCCGAACAGATTGGGCGCTGGGCTGGCAGCAAGACGCGGCCGGGATTGAATGGAATTAGACAGGCCGAGTGCTTGCCCCTCGTCGCAGAGCGGAGTAGGCGATGCCGAGACCCATTTGCAGCGATATTGACCATGACCGCACCCACCGCAAAAGACAAACCGAACTCTTTCCAGGACTTGATCCTCCGCCTGCAAGCCTATTGGGCGGCGCAGGGCTGCGCCATCTTGCAGCCTTATGACATGGAAGTTGGCGCGGGCACCCTGCATCCAGCAACAGTGCTGCGGGCGCTTGGACCGAAGGATTGGCGCGCCGCTTATGTGCAGCCGTCGCGGCGGCCCGCCGATGCGCGCTATGGCGAGAATCCGATGCGGCTCGGCCATTATTATCAATATCAAGTCATTCTTAAGCCGAACCCGAAAAACCTTCAGGACCTCTACCTGAACTCACTTTATGAGATCGGCATTGATCCAACGGTGCACGATATCCGCTTTGTCGAGGATGATTGGGAGAACCCGACCGTTGGCGCCTGGGGCCTCGGCTGGGAGGTCTGGTGTGATGGTATGGAGGTCAGCCAATATACCTATTTCCAACAAGTTGGCGGCCTCGACGTATTCCCGGTTTCGGGTGAGCTGACATATGGTCTCGAACGCCTCGCGATGTATGTGTTTGGCGTCGATAATGTCTATGATCTGCCATTCAACGCCCCGGATAGCGACACGCCGCTCACTTATGGCGACGTCTTTATTGAGAATGAGCGCCAGCAATCGGCGTTTAATTTTGAGCACTCAGACGTTGATATGCTGCAGCGCTGGTTTGGCGATTGCGAGACCCAATCAAATGCCTTGCGCGCCGCAGGTAAGCCTCTGCCGGCATATGATTTCGCGCTGAAAGCCAGTCACGTGTTCAATTTGATTGATGCCCGCGGCGCCATTTCGCCGACTGAGCGCCAAGCCTTTATTGGCCGCGTCCGCGACTTGGCCCGCGGCGCGGCTGAGCAATGGGCAGAGCAGGAAGCAGAGAGGGCAGACGCCTAATGCGCAGCCTCCTCGCGCTCTTCCTGCTGACCTTGGCCGCGTGCAGCCCGACCCCGGGCTCGCCGGCCATGTATAAAGACCGTGCCATGCAAAGCGCGGTGGCCGACGCGCGCGCGTCGCTGCCGGTCTTCTTTGCGGCCTGGCAGAGCGACACAGACGCTTATTCCGATTTCCGCGTCACTGTGATTATGCCGTCCAGCGCCTATGGCCGCGACTATGAAGAATTGTCCAATATCCGCCAGGAGTTTGCTGGCTTTATCGGCGAGACCACGGGCGGCGAAGAGGTTCCGTTTTTAACGGCGGATATTGCGGATTGGCGGTTCAAAGACGGTGAGCGCTATCGCGGCGCGTTCACGACGCGGGTCATGTTCGATATGACCGACGCTGAAATACCCGCCATTCGCGACCGTTATCACGAGGAGCCCTTGCCATGAGCAAAGTCAATCTTGATCAGAAATTCGCTCAATTTAGCGACCATTGGCAGCCAAAACTGGCCGGTCGGGTCAATGATATGGATGTTCGCCTGGTCAAAATTCAAGGCGATTTTGACTGGCATTCCCATGCTGATGAAGACGAGATGTTCGTGGTTATGAAAGGTGAAATGCGAATGGCTTTTCGCGACCGTACCGAGATTGTCAAAGCCGGTGAATTCATCATTGTGCCGCGCGGGACAGAGCATCGCCCCGGCGCCGATGAGGAATGCGAGATTATGCTGATCGAGCCATCAACGGTTGTGAACACCGGCGACGGCGTCGCCACAGACCGCACTGTCACCGATATGGAAATGATCTAAACAATACGCCGTCACTTTCCGGCGCAGACTTCTCTTCAGAACACAAATTTGGGCTCACATGGCTGAACTATTCCTCGAAATCTTTTGCGAAGAAATTCCCGCGCGCATGCAAGCGAAAGCTGAGCGCGACTTGGCAGAGGCGCTGTCCAAAGGCCTAAAAGAAGCCGGTTTGAGTGTCGGCGCTGTCACCGCTATGTCAGGTCCGCGTCGCCTTGCTGTCGCCTTTGAAGACGTTCCTGCCGGCTCTGATGATGTCACCGAAGAGCGCAAAGGCCCAAAAGTCGGCGCGCCAGAGCAAGCGGTGCAAGGATTCCTGCGCGGCGCCGGGTTGAGCTCGATTGACGACGCTGAAATCCGCTCCGATCCGAAAAAAGGCGATTTCTATGTCGCGTCGCGGACCCTTCCCGGCCGCGCGACTGCGGAGATTGTGGCGGAGTTGGTGCCGGATCTGATGCGCAATTTTCATTGGCCGAAATCGATGCGCACCGGTCGCGGCGAGATGCGTTGGGTGCGGCCCTTGCAACGGATTGTCTGTGTCTATGATGGCGATGTAATCCCGTTCGAAGTCGATGGCATTTCCAGCGGCAATCAGACCGAAGGCCACCGCGTGCATGGTCGCGGACCGTATACGGTGACCGGCCTCGCCGATTATACCACGCAGCTGAGCGGGGCTGGACATGTCTTGCTCACGCGCGACGCCCGCCGGACAAAAATCGACACTGACGCGAAAGCGATTTGCCAGACGCACGGCTTGGAATTGGTTGAGGATAAAGGCCTTCTCGAAGAAGTCGTTGGTCTCGCCGAATGGCCGCAAGTGATCCTCGGCGATATGGATCCGGCCTTTTTAGAGCTGCCGCCGGAAGTCATTCAGCTGTCGATGCGGACGCACCAGAAGTATTTCGCCGTGCGTGACCCGAAAACGGGCAAGCTTGCGCCGCATTTCGTGGTCGTCGCGAATATTGCCGCTGTCGATGGCGGCAAAGCTATTGCCGCGGGCAATCGTAAAGTCCTGTCAGCGCGGCTCGAAGATGGCCGCTTCTTCTGGGAGAATGATAAAAAAACTGGGCTGGAAGCCATGGCGCCGAAGCTTGGCAAAATCGACTTCAAGAAAGAACTTGGCACGATTGCCGATAAAGTTGAGCGCGTCTCGGCATTGGCGCGGGAGCTGGCGCCGGCGACTGGCGCAGATCCGGACCTGGCTGAACGGGCGGCGCGCCTGGCAAAAGCCGATCTGGTGTCGGAAATGGTCTATGAATTCCCTGAGCTGCAAGGCGTGATGGGCCGTTATTATGCAATTGAGGCGGGCGAAGACGCGCGCGTCGCAGATGCCATCCGTGATCACTATAAGCCGCAAGGGCCGTCGGATGCGGTGCCGTCTGATCCGGTTGGAGTGACCGTAGCTTTGGCCGATAAGCTGGATACGCTGGTCGGCTTTTGGGCGATTGATGAAAAGCCGACAGGGTCGAAAGACCCGTTCGCGCTCCGCCGTGCTGCGCTGGGTGTGGTGCGGATTGTGCTGGAGAGCGGCGTTCGGTTGCCGCTTCGGAACACCATCCAACTTGGAAATTTCCAGGCCGGGGACGCTTTCGCTGACGTCAACGAGTTGACGTCTTTCTTCGCCGATCGCCTCAAACAATATCTTCGGGACCAAGGCCAACGCCACGATTTGATCGATGCGGTCTTCGCGCTTGGAGAAGATGATTTGGTCCTGATCGTAAAGCGTGTCGAAGCGCTTGCGGCGTTCTTAGAGACCGAAGACGGGACCAATTTGCTCGCCGGCTATAAGCGTGCTGCCAATATCCTTCGCGCCGAAGAGAAGAAAGACACACGCAAATTTAACGGCCAGGTCGATGCGAACCTGTTTGCCGCCAAGGCCGAAAAAGACTTGTTCGAAACCATGTCCGCCAGTGCCGCAGCGGCGCAGATGGCCTTGAAAGCGGAAGAATTTGAGAGCGCGATGTCGGCGCTGGCCAGCTTGCGCGCGCCGGTTGATGCGTTTTTTGATGGCCCAGACAGTGTCATGGTCAATGCTGACGATCCGGCGGTGCGTGAGAACCGGCTCAATTTGCTGAATATGATGCGCGAAGCACTCGGCACCGTGGCGGATTTCTCGAAAATCTCGGGTTAGAATTCAAAACCCCAGCCAATTCTGGTTATCCCAGCAGCACCGGATCCGTTACGATCACAACGCACAGCACTACGGCGCTGAGCACGGCGAGCGTGTTAAGCGACACCAAATCTCGGAGACGTAATTTATTCATTGGGCCCACCCTTTTTTTGATCGTGTGCGGAACATGCCCTGATTCTAGGGCGCCGGGCTGTGATCTTCATCACAACTCGTTTCACGTTCCTGCGAGATGGCGTCTGAACCTGAGATGACGCGTCCTATAATTGAACAGTCATGTTGCGGTGCAGCAACAAAATTATGCCATTTCTCAAGAGATGAATGTGTTTTGCCGCAACATTTCTCCGTGACAGCGCAATCAGCAGAAAATCTCTCTTGATTCTCGGCGCTAACCATGGCGCTTGGCTTGCATTGAAGACTCATGCAACAGGCGGGCACCAATGTTCGACTGAGCAAGACGGAGGACGACAATGGGTGATGGCGCAAACGTGACGACGAAATGGGTCTATTCTTTTGGCGGTGGGAGCTCAGACGGCAGCGCGGCCTTAAAGAATTTGCTCGGCGGCAAAGGCGCGAACTTGGCTGAAATGGCCAGCCTTGGCTTGCCCGTACCGCCCGGATTTACCCTCACCACTGAAGTTTGCACGGCTTATTATGATCTCGATGAGGCTTATCCAGATGGTCTGAAAGAGCAAGTCGACGCCGCTCTGAAAGCGCTTGAGGCCAAGACGGGCAAAGTCTTTGGCGATGCCGCCAATCCTCTTCTTGTTTCTGTCCGGTCGGGCGCGCGCGCCTCAATGCCAGGCATGATGGACACGGTTTTGAATCTCGGCTTGTCGGGCGTCACGGTTGAAGGCCTCGCAGCGAAAGCCGGTGAAAGGTTCGCTTATGACAGTTATCGCCGCTTCATTCAGATGTATTCCAATGTCGTTCTGGGCCTCCGCCATGACACATTTGAGTATCTTCTCGACGATTATAAAGACAGCCAAGGCTTTGAGCTTGATACCGAAATGGAAGCCGCCGATTGGAAGACGATTGTCAGCCAATATAAAGACGCGGTGCAAGACAAGCTGGGCAAACCGTTTCCGGATGATCCGCGTGAACAGCTCTGGGGCGCGATTGGCGCTGTCTTCGGTTCTTGGATGAATGACCGCGCGATCCTGTATCGCAAGCTGAATGACATTCCAGCTGCCTGGGGCACAGCGGTAAATGTGCAATCCATGGTGTTCGGCAATATGGGTGAGACCTCCGCCACAGGCGTCGCTTTCACCCGCGACCCTTCGACTGGCGAGAATGCCTTTTACGGCGAGTTCTTGACCAATGCGCAAGGCGAAGACGTGGTTGCTGGCATTCGCACCCCGGCGCCCATCTCGCGCGCCCGCGCCGATGAGCTCAAGTCTGACGAAGCCCCGCTCGAAGAAGTTATGCCGCGGGTTTATAAAGAGCTGACGGATGTCGCGGACACGCTCGAAGCGCATTACCGGGATATGCAGGACATTGAATTCACCGTTGAAGATGGCACGCTCTATATGCTGCAAACCCGGACCGGGAAGCGCACCGCCGGAGCGGCTTTGAAAATCGCCGTCGATATGGCCAATGAGGGCCTGATCGATCAGAATGAAGCGGTCAAACGCCTTGAGCCAGCACAGCTCGATCAATTGCTGCACCCCACCATTTCGCCGGACGCGGTCCGCGATGTGATTGTCAAAGGTCTACCGGCCAGCCCCGGCGCGGCGGTAGGCCAAGTTGTGTTTGATTCTAATGAAGCGGCGCATTTGGCCGAGGCTGGCCGTGCGGTCATCCTGGTCCGCGTCGAAACCAGCCCCGAAGACATTCACGGCATGCACGCAGCCCGCGCCATTGTGACGGCGCGCGGCGGCATGACTTCGCACGCCGCCGTGGTCGCCCGCGGCATGGGCCGGCCTTGTGTTTGCGGGGCAGGCGCCTTGCAAATCGACGGCGAGGCGGGTGTTTTCCGGATTGGTGATCGTGAGATCAAAAAAGGTGATATCATCACTGTTGACGGCGCCGAAGGCGAAGTTCTACTCGGCGAAGTTGAAATGCAGCAGCCAGATCTCTCTGGCGATTTTGGCATCCTCATGGGCTGGGCGGATAATATTCGCAAGCTTGCAGTGCGGACCAATGCGGAAACGCCGGCAGATGTGCAAGTCGCCAAAGACTTTGGCGCTGAAGGCATTGGCCTGTGCCGTACTGAGCACATGTTCTTTGATGCGGATCGTATCCCGGTTGTCCGCTCGATGATTTTGGCGGGCACCAAAGAAGGCCGCGAGGCCGCGCTTCAGAAATTGTTGCCTATGCAGCGCTCCGATTTTGAAGAGATCTTCAAAATCATGGGCGAGCTGCCGTGCACCATTCGCTTGCTGGATCCGCCCTTGCACGAATTTATGCCGCACTCGGATGCCGAAATGGCGGAAGTCGCGGCGGCCTCAGGCATGGACGTCAAAGCGCTGAAAGCGCAAGCCGAAGCCTTGCATGAAAGCAATCCCATGCTCGGCCATCGCGGCTGCCGTCTGGGCATTACCTATCCAGAGATTTACGCCATGCAGGCCCGCGCGATTTTTGAAGCGGCGGTCTCTGTGGCGAACGCCAATGGGACCAAGCCGGTCCCAGAAGTGATGATCCCGCTGGTTGGCACGCGCAAAGAGTTGGATATTTTGAAAGCCGTCGTCGATGATGCCGCCACCGCTGTGTTTGAAGAAACCGGAACAGTGCTTGAATATTTGGTCGGTACCATGATCGAATTGCCGCGCGCCGCGCTCCGGGCGGGGCAAATCGCTGAGACAGCCGAGTTTTTCTCGTTCGGGACGAATGATTTGACGCAAACCACGCTCGGCATTTCGCGTGATGATGCGGGCCGCTTCCTGACTGCTTATGAAGAGCAGGGGATATACGAAAAAGATCCGTTCGTGACGATTGACCAAGACGGTGTTGGCGAGCTGGTCCGGACCGCGGCAGAGCGCGGGCGGGCGACGCGCGAGGGTATTAAGCTCGGCATCTGCGGTGAACATGGCGGCGACCCCGCGTCGGTGATTTTCTGTCACGGCCTCGGCTTGGATTATGTGTCTTGCTCGCCTTACCGGGTCCCAATTGCCCGTCTCGCCGCCGCTCATGCGGTGCTGGATGAGGTTTAATTACGAGAGAATCGGGTAATTTATTGCGGCAACGCAACAAATTGTGATTTACCCGCGTGTGTCATTTCAGTCACATCGCGAGACCTGCACATTTCGTGAATTTCACTCAAATTCGGTGCGAATCTGCAATAAATACGGAAGCTTAGGCATTGTGAACGCCGCAAATGACGCGGTTCAGCATGAGTTCAGTTCATTTGCCCGATAAGAAATGTGCGAGTTTTTGGCTGTAATAGAATTGATTTTCTAGGCTGGCAGGAAATATGCACGGGAACGAACAGGCTCCAATGCGGTTGTAGATTGACCGCAATAAAAGGAAAAAGGTTTGAAACTTGCAGAGTGAAAACACTCTCAAGCGTGGTGGGAATAAATAGAAGACGATGACGGACTATTCCAGAAACCCGATGACGGGCTCGACTGTGACCGCGCGTATCAGCCGCTGGTGGCGCGCCCAGTCGACCTCTGATCAGACCCGCAAGTCAATCTTGCAGGCCGGGCTCGGTGCGTCTTGTTTTGCCGCTTTCGTCCTGGCCATGCCATTCATCGCCGGCGTTAATGCTGAACAGCAAAGCGAAGAACAATTCCGTGACCGCAGTGTTCAGCTGGCTGAAATTCGCCAAGATGATGTCGAAGTCACCTCTGCGCTGACCGATCAATCAGCTCTGTTAAGCCATGACTGGCTTCGTTTCGTTGAAGTTTCTTTGGAGCGCGACCCAAGTTCAGCGCTCAGCCCATATGCGGCGTTTGACCGGGATAAAGCGGCGATAAACAGTTTGGTGACGCTCGAAGTACCGAAGCGCGAAGCGGCGGAAGATATGTTGCGTCAGAGCCAGTGTCTGGCGACGGCCATTTATTACGAAGCGCGCAGTGAAGCGCTGACAGGTCAGCTCGGTGTTGCCGAAGTGATTGTGAACCGGGTCAATGATCACCGGTATCCGAACACGATTTGCGATGTTGTTTTCCAAGGCGCAACCCGGACGACGGGCTGTCAGTTCACCTTCACTTGTGATGGCGCCATGAATAAGCAACCGCGCGGCACAAAATGGGACAACGCTCAAACCATCGCGGCACACGTGATGATGGGCCTGAACGAAAATAAGACACAAGGCGCGACGCATTATCACGCGACTTATGTTAACCCGGTGTGGAATTCAGGCCTGATCAAGACCCGCAAAATCGGCACCCACATTTTCTATCGCTTCCCGCGTGGCCAGGAATGGTCAGTGGCTTCAGCGCGTCAAAGCGCGCGTCTGGCGCAGCGCCGGGCTGGGTTAAAGGCGATTACGCCGGCATCGGCCGCGCCACAATCCGAAGTGAAAGTTCTAACGCCCGCCGACACGGTTGCGAGCTTGAATGGAAAAGCTCTGCAGACCATCAAAACGGCTGCTGCGGATGCCAGCACAGCCGCTGGATCCAGCTCGACTTTTTAGTCGCGTGGCGGCAGCCCCTGCAAAATCTGTTTCTTTAACCGGCCGGGCATGAAGCGCGCCGCAAATCGTGCGCGTTTGGCAAGCTTGCCCGCCATATAGTGGACGTCTTTGCCATGTGCAGCGTCCCACGCAGCCTCCGCGGCAACTGAGACCGGGTAAACTTCCTGACCCGACTCTTTCAAACTGTCCGACATTTTCTCGTTGGCGCCCTCGACCCGGCCCATGTCTAGAATTGGCGTATCTATGAACCACGGCATCAAAGTGGTGCAGCGAATGCCAAGGCCTGAAAGTTCAATATCCATCGCTTCCGTCAAGCCGCGCACGGCGAATTTGGTTGCGGAATAGACGGCCAATTTCGGCGAGCCAACGACGCCGGCGGTTGATGCAGTATTCACCACCCGCGCCGCCCTGGTCTCTTTGAGCAAAGGAAGGCTGGCATAGATGCCGTTGATCACGCCTTTGACATTTACATCAACGACGAGGTCGGCTTCCTCCGGTGGGATCTCTTCAAACCAGCCATGCCGGCCAATCCCCGCATTGTTGAACAAGACATGCATCTTTCCGCTCGTCGCGTCTGAAAAGCCCGATATCGCGGCAGCCCAATCATCTCGCTTGGTGACGTCCAGCTTAGCAATATGGCAATTGTCCGCGCCAAGCTCTTCGGCGATGCGATTTAAGCCGGGTTCGTCAATGTCATAGAGACCGCAAAACCATCCGCGGGACTGAAACAAGCGGGCTGTTTCCGCGCCAATACCGGACGCGGCGCCGGTTATAAATATTGTTTTCCGCCCATTTGCCTGGCTCATATCCTTCTCCCGATCCTTTTCTTGGGATCAGGTCAAAGGATATCGAGGCCGAGGTCAAGATTTAACGCAGAGTGAGTGAGCGCGCCCGACGAGATATAATCAACGCCGGTTTCGGCTTTTGCCGTGACCGTATCGAGTGTGATGCCGCCGCTGGCTTCGGCCAAACACTGGCCATCAATCATCTCGACGGCCTGCCGCAATAGGTCGGGTTCCATATTGTCGAGCAAGACCGCGTGCGGCTTGTGAGGCAGAGCTTCAGCCAGTTGGTCCAGCGAGTCGACTTCGATCTCGATCATCCGCAAATGCCCGGCATAAGCATGGGCGCGCTGCAAAGCATCGGCGATCGAACCGCAAGCGGCAATATGATTGTCCTTAATCAGGATCGCATCATCAAGACCGTAGCGGTGGGAGGTTCCGCCGCCGCAACGTACAGCGCGCTTTTCAACGGCGCGGTGCCCAGGTGTGGTCTTGCGCGTGCAAACGATCTTGGCTTTCGTATGCGCCATTTTAGCGGCAAATTGAGAGGTCAGCGTCGCGACGCCGGATAGCCGTCCGAGAAAGTTGAGCATGGTCCGTTCCGCGATCAGGATGGACCGGGCCGAACCTTGCATGATGGCGACCACATCGCCGGGCGCCAGCACGTCGCCATCTGACTTTCGAAGATCCAGAGACACTGTATCGTCGACCAGTTTGAGCGCATAAGCGGCGACGTCTAGACCCGCCAAACGGCCAGGCTGTCGGGCACGAATATGCGCGGTCAAAGGGGTTCCCGGCTCGATCGTCGCATCTGTGGTCAGATCGCCGGCACGGCCAAGGTCTTCCGACAGTGCAAGGCGAACAATCGGGTCAAGGATAATGCCGGGCAGCGGCGGCGGCGCAATAAACGTCATTAAGCAGGTTCCAATTCTGAGGCCCGTACATCGCGGCGTGTTTTAAACGTTCGCTGCGGCGTTTCGGAAGCGTCTGGAAAATCAGATCTAAAGTGCCCGCCACGGCTTTCTTCACGAGCAAGTGCGGAGGCTGCGATCAATCGCGCCGCGATCAGGGCGCGGGCCTCCGGGTGCGCTGCTTCAAGGGCATCAATTTCACTTAAGAGGCTGCTCAGGCCTTTGGCGTCGCGAACCACGCCGCATTTCGATGCCATGCTGTCGCGCAACGCCTGCAGCGCCTCGTCAGGTAGGTCAGCTGGCACAGTGCCTGAGCTTTCGCCAGCAGGTTTCAGGTCTGACTCGCGCAGCCGATCTGCGATCCTGGCGGCCATAACGACGGCTTCCAGGAGGGAGTTTGAGGCCAGTCGGTTGGCCCCGTGCGCGCCGGTGCTGGCGCATTCGCCGCACAGGCTGAGGCCATTGAGGCTCGCCCGCCCCCACGTGTCAGAGAGAATGCCGCCCATATGGTAATGCATGGCCGGCGCGACGGGGATTAAAGCCTTGCGGGGATCGAACCCGGCCGCCATGCATGCGGCAAAGACGGTTGGAAAATGGTCGCGTATTTTTTCGCCGATCGCGTCGCGCGTGTCTAAAAAGGTCTTCCGACCAGCTTCAATTTCCATATGGATGGCGCGGGCCACTTCATCGCGCGGCGCGAGTTCCGCTTGCGGATGATAGCGGCTCATGAAGCTGGTGCCATCTACACCGACCAAAATAGCGCCTTCGCCGCGCAAGGCTTCTGTCGCCAGCGGGGATGGGTCTAAACCGACATCCATAGCGGTTGGGTGAAACTGTACAAATTCGGGGTCTGCGATCACAGCGCCGGCGCCATAGGCCATGGCCAATGCATCGCCGCGCGCTTGCGGCGGGTTTGTGGTGACGCGGAACAAGCCGCCGGAACCGCCTGTACAAAGCACGGTCTCAGGGCTGGTAAATGTCGAAACACGTCCGCGTCGATCTCTTAAAATCGCGCCAGCGATCCGGCCGTTGAGGTCTTGCAGCAGACCAACGGCTTTCGCGTGCTCGATCAGGTCAATATGGCCAGCTGCACGGACGGCCGCGGTCAGGGCGCCCATAATCGCTTTGCCTGCGAGGTCGCCGGCGACGCGGGCGACGCGGGGGTGAGAATGCGCCGCCTCTAAGCTCAGTGCCAATTGGCCATCAGGCGTGCGATCGAACGGCACACCCAGCGCGATCAAATCGCGGACACGGCTTGAACCGCTTTCAGCGATCAGTTTCGCGATCGCCGGATCAACCAGGCCAGCACCAGCAGCGACTGTGTCAGCGGCATGCTGCTCTGCGCTATCGAGCGGGTGCAGCGCCGCGGCCAGCCCGCCTTGGGCCCAGGCCGATGAGGCAGCCTGGCCGAGCGGCGCCGGCGAAATCACGGTGCACGGGCGCGGCGCCAGACGCAGCGCCAGGAAGAGGCCAGCAAGGCCGGCGCCGACAATCAAAATGCGGGCATCACCTGCTGGGGCAGGGGCAGTGTATCGTTCGGGCCGAGGCCCGCTCAACTGGGTCAAGAAATGCCCCCTTCATCCCTGACCCATTCGGCTGGTCGGACACCGCCAGCGCTGACCAATGCGCCATGCATACGGTCAGAAGATTCAATCGTCAGAGTAAAGTTGTCTGGGTAATAAAACTCGCTGCCAAAGCCGTTCACGAATTCGACAATGCGACAGCGTACCGAGAGCTGATTGCCCAGCTTTGTCGCATCGCATTCCTGGCGCACGAGATAGTCTTCAGGCAATGTCGGGCAGCTTTGCTGCGCCGTCAGTTCGCCTTTATATTTGCCCTCGCTGACTTTTTCCAAAGCTGCGGTGCCACCGAAATCACAATCAGCGGCGAGATTGGCGCGAAAGCTCCACTGGCCCGCAATATTTGCCTCTGCCATAGCCGGCCAAGCCAATAGGTTGGTGCAAAGCAGGAGGCATAAGGCGCGCATTAGGACACGCCTTCTTCCGACCGACGGAACTCGACCGGTGCGGTGGCGGCGGAGACGAGCGCGCCCCACATGCGGCTATGGTCCTGAATGGTCAGGCTGAAATTATCCGGCACATAGATCAGGCCTTCGGTTTTCTGCTCCAGCATTTGCGAAATCTCGGAGCGGATTGAGACTTGATTGCCAAAACGGCGCGCTTTGCACTGCTGCAGGACAACTGAGCGGCCCCACATAGAGCAGACTTCGACGGCCGTCAGCTCGCAGCCATATAGCCCTTCTTCGGGATGCGATGACAGGCGCATGGTGCCGGTCATAATACATTGGCCTTGGCGATAAGGCTTGGTCTGAAAGCTCCATGAGCCGAGCACGTCACCCGGATCTTTCGAGTCGGCGCTGGCCGGCAAAAGAGCGAGCCCCATTGCCCCAGCAATTATCGCAGTTAGCCACTTCGCCATGCGTCTTATTTCCTCTCTCTTCCCACGATTACCTTAGTCGCGGAAATGTCCACGACAAGGCGTTACTGAGGCGAAATCACCTCAATCTCGAGCGGCTTTAGGCCGGTTTCAAAGGCCAGCGGGTTTTCCATTTTCGGCAATGCCAGCATTGCATCAATGGCCGCTTTCGCTTGCACCCGAACCGCTTCATCCATGGTCACTTCATGCTCCATATTGGTCAAGCAATCGAGAATGTTTTCAAGTGTAATCCGCTTCATGTGCGGGCACAGGTTGCATGGCCGCACAAAATCTACGCCTGGATTTTCAGCCGCGACATTGTCCGACATCGAACATTCGGTCAGCAGCACGACTTTGGCTGGGCTTTTGTCTTTGACATAATTGGCCAGCGCCGCCGTCGATCCGGCAAAGTCTGAATGCTCCAAAACATCCGGTGGACACTCTGGGTGAGCGAGAATGACCACGCCTGGATGCGCTTCGCGTAAGGCTTCGACATCTTCAGCGCTAAACAGCTCATGTACTTCACAAGCGCCGGGCCATGTGATGATCCGAATATCGGTCTGCGCCGCAACATTCTTCGCCAGATACTGGTCCGGGACCAGGATGACCGTGTCTGAGTTCCACTCTTTAGCGACGGCTTCAACGACTTGCGCCGCGTTCGAGCTCGTACAAGTAATATGACACTCAGCCTTCACATCGGCCGTTGTGTTGACATAGGTCACCACGGGATAATCTGGATAGCGTTCTTTGATCAGGCGCACATCAGCGCCCGTGATCGAGCTGGCCAGAGAGCAACCGGCTTCCATACTGGAAATAAGCACCGTTTTGCTCGGCGCTAGGATTTTTGAGGTCTCGGCCATGAAGTGGACGCCGGCCTGAACAATAATATCGGCATCTACGTTCGCCGCTTCGCGCGCCAATTGCAGGCTGTCGCCTCGGAAATCGCCGACCAGGCGGAAAATATCCGGTGTCATATAATTATGCGCGAGAATTACCGCATTCTTTTCCGCTTTCAAATCATTGATCGCGGCCACCAGGGGCGCCACAGCGGGCCACTCCATAGGTGTGATGAAATCACTGACCAGCGGATAAAGCTCATCGGTTTTTGCTTTGACGGCATCGTCATAGACTAAGCCGCGCGCTTCAGCAGCGTTTGCTGCGCGCAGCGGTGTCGGGGTCGGACACCCAGGTCCGGAATCAATCAATCTCGCCATATCAGCCTCCTGTTATGCTCAACTTGAGCATTATATGGGCATGGATGGATGCCAGTTCAAGACTTTGCCTCGAATAACGAAAAAACCATCACGCCCCACCCTTATGCTTTGGGTGAGCAAAAGCCCAATATGCCATATTTATCCACAGAGCAAGCGTCGTTTTCAGATCTGCGCAATCGTCGCAGGCGCTTGGCGTTAAGATCTCATTAACTAAAAAAACCTTGCATGAGAACAAAAGTAGAATATAAGGATTGGAACACAAGGAGAACACAAATATGAGAGAGATCAAATTCCGCGGGCGTTCTGGTAAAGCCTATTCGTTCACACGCATGGCGCCGAATGCGCCTTGGGCCCGCGAAGCCGGTGTTGCCCTGTTTGGCGCGCAAGGTCCGTTTGGATGGCGCGTGGTTCGACTGACCACTTTACGCGGCCGTTTGCACGATGTTCAGCCAATCTGGGCCTGGGCAGATGCCGAACGCTACGGTGCCCGCGCGGTATTTGTGCTCCGCGAGACGGACCCGCGAGATCGTTTGGCGGCGCTGAAAGACTTAGAAGCTGGCTTGAACCCCGTGCTTGAGCATACGGACCGCGACTTGGCGCTGGCCGCTTAGTTGGGCTTAGGCGCGGCGAGCTGCGCGCCATACCAGGCCTCAATGTCTTGTTCGATAAGGTAAAGCGGTCTCGGACCTGGGCTTATCAGTGCAGATTGAAAATCGGCTTCAGAATAGTGTTCTCCTAGCACAGCGCGTGCGCGTTCTGATAAGCCGTTAATCCGATGCCAGGTGCTGGCAATTGCCGTATGATAGCCGGGGCGGGCGACAATCCGTAAAACAATTTGGTCTGCAACCTCTCGCGGTACAGCAGTTTGCTCAATTAGAAATGTGGTCGCCTCATCGACAGTCCATCTGTCTAAGTGAATGCCCGTATCAATCGCCGCCAGTGCAGCCCGAATAAGCGCCACGCGTTGATGCGCGACTTCATCGAGGGCCGGACCAGGCCTGCCCTCTGCTATCTCTAAAACCGGTGGGCTTTGCGCCCAAGCATAGTGCTGCCAAGCGGTTCGAATGGCCGGGTATTCAACCAGTTGGCGATAAGGCGCCGCAGGATTTGCGGTATCGTCTGGCGTGGCTATGGCGGCGGATGTTTCGAACGTCAGAAATGCAGCTTGCTGGGCCTCGAACTCAGCGGCTTCTGCCAGCAAGCTCCAGATCGATTGCGGAACCAAGTCGAATAGCGGATCAGGGGTCATCTCTTCGTCTGCTTCAACGGCAGGCACAGGCGGTAGAGCGAGGGCCAAATACGCGGCGAATATCTCTTGCGGGGTGCCTGGGCGCGGCGCCGCAGTGTCGAGCTTATTCTCTGACACACTTAGCGAAGAGAAATACATGGTCGAAATCGACGCGAGATCGGACATATGGCGTTCATGCAGACGCTCTGACGGGATCGTATCGCCGGTCGAGGCGGTTAGGATTCCCGCGAAAATGTCTTGCCCGCGCCGCTGCGCCCAAACGCCGTCATGATCTGAGGCCTCGTCCCGCACGCTGTCAAACGCTGCGCTGAGGGCGGCATAAGCCGGCAGCAGCCGATCTGACACTTCACTCTCCACGCGCATGACCAATTGACGTCGGCGCTCAGGTTCTAAATCCTCAACCGCCCGGGTTAGAGCATCAAAGGTTTCGACAATCCGCTTCAGCGCTGCGGCCTCGTCGGCCAGCAGCAGGTCGACACGGCTTTGGGTTTCGTCGAGCAAACTGGACGGCAAGAGCAGGCCAGACGCCTGGTCGGCGACCAAACGACGCCGGGTGTCGTCAATTGCAAAACTGAGGCTGCGCAAGCGCGCCAAAAAGGCCGCGGCCTCGTCTGCGGTATTGATTGATTGCCGGTAGACTAGCAATGCCGGGCCTTCGATCCAAACTCCCGAATAGGGGTCGATCGCATAGGGGCGCAGGTCGGCATAGCTGAACCGGCCAAAACCAAGTTGTTCCAAAGCGATCAAGTCTTGTAGGGCCTGTTCGGCGACGGCGAGGTCGCGGGTCAGGGGATGCCCGGCCGGCAAAGCTGGGCGTCCCAGCAAACGCTGGGCAAGCTCGATCCGGACAAGGCGGCGACGTTCAAACCCGGCTTGTGAGTGATTGTCCAAGGCGAACGCCGCGGTTGGACCAATCACGCGTTCGAGACCCAGCCGGCTGGCGGTTTCGGGCGACAGTGCAAGTTCGGTACGGGCAAAATCAGCGGCAATCGCTTGAGATTGCGCTATCGCGCGCCGGGTTGAGCGCGAGCTATCATCGCTCTGCGCGTGAACCGCGAGTGGGGCGGCGGCAATTGCTAATATGGCGGGCAATATCCAGAATCGAAGGCACAACATCCGCGAATTTTGCGCGAAAAAGGCGTTCAAATTATGAAACATCTGCAACAGCTGCATTCCTTCCTCGTATTTCGGTTGTCGGCTCTATCCATTTCCGTTACACCCCGCCAGTCTATCAAGCGGAGTGGACCGTGGAAAATACCCCGAATACACAAGAATCAGCACTGACCGGAAACGTTCTGTTCTACAAGAACCCTCAACCCTTAAATCCAGAGCAACATGCTGGATTGGGTGTGAAACAGATTGATGAGCCGTTTAGCTTTTTGCGGACGGCGCATGCGGTTCCAGTCACTGTCACCGAGTTTGGAATGACCGCAGCGTCATTCCCAATCATTTTCGTCGGAGACGATTATACCCCTGTCGCCGTCATGGGCGTGCGCCAGGGTGAGAACCTCTTTGTCACCGATAAAGGTCAAACCGAAACAGATTTTTATATCCCGGCTTTTGTGCGCCGCTATCCGTTCGTGTTTGCCAATGACAATCAGAGCGACCGGCTTTTATTGTGCATTGATCGCGATGCGCCAATGGTGACCAACCAGCCTGAGGTGCCATTGTTCGAGAATGGCGAGCCAAGCTCGTTCACGCAAAATGCCATCGAATTTTGTAAAGAGTTCGAGCGTCAGCGTCGTTCGACGGCGGAATTCACAGCGATCATCAAGCAAATGGGTTTGTTTGAGCAGAAATCTGTCGCCTTCCAGCCACGCGATGCGCAGGGCAACCCGAATGGCGAACAGCAAAAAATCGCTGACTATTGGGCGATTGACGAAGAGAAATTGAACGCGCTCAGCGACGAGCAGTTCAAAGAGTTGCGCGCAAATGGCGCGCTCGGTGCGATTTATGCGCACATGATCTCTCTACTCAATTGGCAGCGTATCATTCAGCGCGCTGTGATGCTGCAGCAAAGCGCTCAAGCGCCAGCTTCTGCGCCGGTTCCGCCTGCGGCGCCAACAACGCCGCCAACATCGTTCTAGCGGCGATGACAATTTGATTTTGGAAGAGGCGGTTCATTTGGACCGCCTTTTTTTCGCGATCAGCGTCTGGTCACATCCTCGCGAGGTGGATTTACTGTTAAGGTAGCTGCGATAAGGGGAAGCCCATAAAGCTCAGGATCATTTCTATGACAGTGTTGCGCAATTTCCTCCTATTCCTTCTCACTCCTTTGATGGCGTTCTCTGCGGCCCAGGCACAGCCTGTTGATGGCGGTCATGCGCGCGTTGAGCTGATTTCAGAACGCGCGCTCGCGGTGCCTGGTGAGACGGTTTGGTTCGGGCTGTCCTTTGAAATCGATCCCAATTGGCACATTTACTGGGTCAACCCCGGCGATGCGGGGATCCCGCCAGAGATATCCTGGCAGAGCACCGGCCCTCTCTCAGCGGATGCCATTGGAGCATTTGAGTGGCCCCTGCCGGAGTTGTTACCGGTCGTGCCCGGGCAAATCATGGATTACGGATATTCCGATCTGGTGGTCTTGCCGTTTCCAGTCACCATCCCCGCGGACGCCGACGGTGCCATCCTGTTTGAAGGGGTCGCAGACTATTTGATTTGCGAAGATATCTGCATCCCCGAAAGCGTCGACATTCGCTTGATGCAATCGGTTGGCGCGCAGCAATTGCCGGACGAGAACGCCTCGAAAGCCATTCAAACGGCTCTCGCGTCAGTTCCTCCTGCTTTTTCTGGTGAGGTCAATGTGACGGCTCAGAACGGGGTTTGGGTGATGTCGCTTGCAGGCGATCAAGTTGCGGGCGCATCCGGCGATGCGCGCTTCTTCCCCTATGATCACGAGATTACACATGCGGCGGATCAAGCTGTTGGGTTTGGGCCGCAGGGCCTTGCATTAACTTTGACCCCGGCTAAAGAGGGCGACCCGCTCCCGAGCGCCCTATCAGGTGTGGTCACCGTTGGCGACGAAGCGTTCGAAGTCACAGCCAATCCGGGAGCTATTTTAGCCGGCACGAGGGGGGTTTCTGGCAGCGGCGGCAGTGCCGCACTGAATGCCGGCCAAGGCGGATTGCCGGTGCTCTTAGCCTTCGCCTTGATTGGCGGTCTGATCCTCAATCTGATGCCGTGCGTGTTGCCGGTTCTTTCGATCAAGGCGATGGGCTTGGTCTCTGCCACGGCGCAAGGAAATGCTAACGAAGCGCGGGCCCATGGGCTCTGGTATGCGGCTGGAGTATTGGCAAGTTTTGGGGCACTGGCGGCGGCCATCTTAAGTGTTCGCGCCGCAACGGGGATCGCGATTTGGGGCTTTTGGCTGCAAAATCCAATCCTCGTGACCGCGCTGATCCTGATCGTGTTTTTAATCGGGCTCTGGCTGCTTGGCATGTTTGAACTCGGGACATCGGTTCAGAGCGTTGGCTCTGATCTCGCCGCGAAACAGGGCAATGCTGGTGCCTTCTTCACCGGTGTTTTGGCCGCTGTCGTCGGGGCGCCATGTACAGGACCATTTCTCGGCGCCGCGCTCGGCGCTGTTATGGTTCAGCCCGCCATCAATGTTATCCTCGTCTTATTAATGATGGGGCTCGGAATGGCGTTGCCTTTCCTGATTCTGAGCTTCTCACCGGGTCTACAGCGCTTCATTCCTAAGCCTGGGGTATGGATGGAAACGCTGAAACAAGTCTTTGCCTTCCCAATGTTCTTGACCGCGGCTTGGCTTCTCTCTGTTCTTGGAGCGCTTGGCGGGTATCGCATGGCCGCCATGGTCGTTGCCGGCGCAGCTCTTGTCGCATTCGGGATATGGGCCTGGAAATCAGCCGGGCAGGGTGCCAAAGCGATCTTATTATCGGTTCTGGGCCTGGCCGTGATCATCCCGGTGTTTGGCCTGCTGTCCGCCACCAGTGCGACAGAGATCGTCATCGGATTCGCCTGGCTGGTCGGTTTGGTCGCCGCTTTTGTGCTGATCGCGCGATTGCAAAGTGAGCGGACAGCGCAGCTGGCCAAAGGGCTTGCAGGTCTGGCCGTCATTGCCGGCTTGGCCTGGCCGCTGGCCCAAGCTCGAACCGCCGCGTCATCGGACGCGCCGACCGAAGCCTATGCGGCAAAGTATGAAACTGAAGCCTGGTCGCCAGAGCGCGTGGCGGAGCTGACCGCAGAAGGGCGTGCCGTATTTGTCGACTTTACCGCAGAATGGTGCGTCACCTGCCAGGCCAATAAATTGCAAACTCTGCAAACTCAGCCCGTCGTCGAGGCCTTCGCCGCAGGCGATGTCGCGTTCCTGGTCGCTGACTTTACCAATGGTGATAAAACCATCGCGCTGGAGCTGCAGAAACACAATCGCGCCGGTGTGCCAATGTACCTCTGGTATGCGCCGGGCGCTGCCACGCCGGAGGTGCTCCCAGAATTGTTATCTATCGATCTTGTAACGGGACTTGTCGAACGCGCTGGATAAGATAATTTAAGTCGCTCTGGATAGAAAATGGGAACGCACTGATGACCACTCTCACACGACGTAATCTCGGATTAGCTGCTGGCATGGCGACAGCTGTTGCTCTGACCGCCGGTTCAATGATCGCCTTCACCGCCAACGCGGCGCCGATTAGCGGCGAGTCTGCGCCAATCTTTGTTGATTATGACACCAGCATGGGTGAGCAAATTTCGCTCGGTGATTTTGAAGGCAAGACCGTCGTCATGGAATGGACCAATCATGACTGCCCATTCGTGAAAAAGCACTATGCTGAACCGGTCAAGAATATGCAGACCCTGCAAAGCGACGCCCAAGGCGACGATGTGGTTTGGATCCAAGTGATTTCCTCTGCCCCTGGCAAACAAGGTCATTTGGAAGCCGACGCCGCCAATGCCAAAAATACAGAACGCGGCGCCGCGCCAGCCTATACGATCCTCGATCCGGAAGGTTCTCTGGGCCGGGCCTATGATGCGAAAACAACCCCGCACATGTATGTTATCGACGGCGCTGGACTGCTCGCCTATCAAGGCGCGATTGATTCAAAACGCTCGGCGAAAGTCAGTGATATTGAAAACTCGACCAATTATGTCACCGCAGCTTTGACCGCTGTCGCAGCCGGGGCGACGCCTGAGGTCACAAGCTCTGCGCCTTATGGCTGCTCCGTAAAATACTAAGTCCCAAGCGGGTTTAAGCGTGTTTGGGCCGCCCTCATCGGCGGCCCTTTTCGCTGCGGCAATTTAAAGACAGCTCGCGTATTAGGCGAATCTGCTGTACTTGTCGTTCGTCTGGCATTCTGTTTGGACCTCTGCTTAGACAAAAGAATACCAATTTTTGGGGGCGAAAATTTCAAGTGTATTGCCTTTTCGGGCGCGGAAACCAGCGACGCCCGCAATTGAAAAAGACGAACTGAAACTCGTTGCCGACTGTCTCGAAGCGTTGAGACAGGCGACCCCTCAGCTCGTCTCTGTGTCTCCAGAAACGGCGGACGAATTAGGCACTTATTTGGCTTTGGCCGAAGCCGCTCTGCGCCGCGCAAATGCGGAAATTGATATGGCTGCGGGCGACGAGGATTAAGGCCGCTATTGCTGCTGTCTAAGCCTTGCTGGCATCGCTGCGCCACCATCCATCGAGACTTGGAGCCCGCCAGATCGCATACCCCGCCAACACCAACAGTCCGGCCATGATGCCGAGATTTTTGATAAAGTTTTGCATTTCGCGCGGCACCCGGTCTTCGCTCATTGCCCAGAAATCATGCATCATGAAATTGACCAGAAGAACATAAATTACAAAGCCGAACGCAGCTAATTTGACATAGCGCCCGGACATCAACATTAGACCGCCAATTAAGCTGGCTATGCCGGCGAACCATAAAAGCGGCTGTGCCAATGGCACACCATTGGCCTGCATATAGTCCAGCATCTCGTTTTGTTGGGTGAATTTGGTGATGCCCGGCACGAAAAAATACAGGCCCAGCAAAAACCGTCCAATCATGATGCTCAATGATGATGTCATTGCCGCCTCCTTCGTTCTATGGCTTGGGCTTTAGACCGCCACCCGCGCTCGTGCAAATGCGCTGGTTTTCGCGCGCGTCTTTCTAGACACGTTAAGACGAATGCTTTTAGGCCATAGCAAAGCTAAGTGATAGGATGCCGGATGCAGCTGAGACTCGACCCCGATCAGGTAAAAGGGTTCTTGCACCCGGACGAGGGCGCGGCGCTCTATCACGCAGCTCTAGAACAGGCTGCGATCGGCCCCTGCCTAGAGATTGGCGGTTATTGCGGTAAGTCGGCAATCTATATCGGGTCAGCGTGCGTGCAGCGCAGCGAGTTACATTTCTCCATCGACCACCATCGCGGCTCTGAGGAGAACCAGCCTGGTTGGGAATATTTTGACGAAACCCTATGGGACGAAGCGGCCGGGGCGATTGATACGCTCCCGTTTTTTCGCGCGGCCATTCGCAAAGCCGACCTTGAAAGCACTGTGGTTCCCATTGTCGGGCGTTCGATTGATATTGCGCAGAGGTGGCGGACCCCGCTCAGCCTGCTCTTCATTGATGGCGGTCATACAATGGAGCATGCGCTGAATGATTATCGCGGCTGGACCCCGCATTTGATGCCCGGAGGCGTATTGGCCATTCACGATGTATTTCCGGACCCCGCAGATGGCGGCCGGCCGCCATTTGAAATCTATCAGCGGGCGCTCGCCTCCGATCTCTATGTCGAAGAACAAGCGGTTCAGAGCCTCCGCATTCTGCGTAAGCTTTAGATCAAGGATGTGGTCAGGACTTGGCTGGCCGGGCTAACGCCGCGCAGGGCATCCGCGGCCAAGATCACTGCCCCTTGGGTCCAGCTGGGTTGTTCACGCGGCCAGAAAATCTGTTCTTTCATTTGGCGCCCCATCCAATAGACACAGCCTTGATCCCGATGCTGTGCAAGCGTGTCGAACAGTTCAGTCGCCCGTTCTGTGTCGCCGCAGGTTAGCAAAGCCAGCACCAGTTCAGCGGTTTCAGCGACGGTGACCCAAGGCTCATCCAAGACGCAGCGACAGCCCGCGCCGGGAATAACAAAATCAGTCCAGCGGGCCCCAAGGTGCTGCTGCGCCGTCTCGCCCGTCAGGGCACCCGAAAGCACTGGATAATACCAATCCATTGCAAACCGGCCCCCTGTGCCGCGCCGATCAAAGGCGTCCGGCTGCGTTCGCAGAGCGGTCAGCAGGCGCGCGTGTGCGGTCTGCCAAAGGGCGGCATCTTGGTCCAAACGTTGCGCGAGATAAAGACCGCATTCCAAGCTCTTGGCGATTGAGGCATTGCCTGCGCGCAAGGCATCTTCATCTTTCGTTCCGATGGCTTCCATAGCCCACGGAATGGTGCCGTCCGCGCGCTGCAAAGAGAGTACGAAGTCCAACCCGCGCTTGACCATGGGCCACCACTTGCGGGCGCGGTCAAGATCGCCGGTGAGCGCGGCAAAGTGAGCAATGCCAACTGCAGGATAAGCGCAAAAATTGGTGTCCAGGACCGCAGGGGCTTTTTCGCGGCTGATAAAGTCGCGATCGACCATTGGCAGCGCATTGCCATATTCGCCAAGCCAAGCGCCGTCCGGGCGCTGCGTTGCGACCAGATAATCATAGGCGGCGACCGCGGCCTCGCCATGCCCCATAACGCTTAATGCCATCGCGCTTTCGACATGGTTCCACGGATCCCACGGGCCGTTCTCGAACCAAGCAATCGCCCCATCTGGCGTCTGGATTTGCAAGATACGATGGGCGGCGGCTGAGAGATCGCTCAAATTTGCTGAGCTGTCGGTCTTGAACGAGCCATCCATTATGACACGTCCCGCCCGTCAAAATACAGCACCATGCTCTTACCCATAAACGGTGAGAGTACAGTATCGAGGGCGCGCGTCAGAAACGGTTTTTTCATCAAATCCCAAACCAGAAAACGGTGATAGGCTTTGACCCATGGATGATCATCGCGGCGCTCCCAATTGGCGCATTTTAGCCACCAATAAGGGACATGGATGCCATGGGCGTGATGGCGCTTGAACAGCTTAAACCCAATCCGCTCAACTGAGACTTTGAGGTCAACCTCATCGAATATTCGAATATGTCCACCGGGCTCAAAAGCATAACCATTCGGCGCCGGCGCGAGTTGCCAACAAATGCGTTCCGGCCAGGCATGTGGGACCGTAATGCAGAGCTTTCCGGTCGGTTTTAGGACGCGGCGCATTTCAGCCAAAGCGGCATGATAATCGGGCAAGTGTTCGAGCACTTCAGAACAAATGATCGCGTCAAACGTATCGTCCTCGAAGCGCAAGGCAGTGGCATCACCGGTTTCGAGTTGCACGCTGCCAGTGTCTTCTTCAGGATGCTTTTTGAGAAAATCCAAGCCCTCTTGCGCTTTATCGAGCGACGGCTGGTCCAAGTCGACGCCGTGAATGTGCAGGCCGTCCATCTGATAGAGGCCATGGACGTGGCGGCCCTCGCCGCAGCCGAGGTCTAAGACATGGTCGCCAGGCGACAGGCCTAAATGTTTTAAGCGGGCGGTTAGCATTGTTCAGTGATCGCTTGGTGAAAGAAGTCGAGATATTTTGGCGCGATTTTTTCCCAGTTGAACCGATCCCGGGCGCGGGCGAGGCAGGCTTCGGCTACACCGGCATGGTGGTCAGGCTGGGTCAATATATCGGTAATGGCGGCCGCGAGCGCCTCGGCATTGCCCTTTGGCACAATCACCCCAGCATCGCCCGCCACTTCGGGGAGCGCGCCGCCATCTGTCACAATGACAGGCGTACCGCAGCTCATCGCTTCTGCGGCCGGCAGACCAAAGCCCTCATACATAGACGGCGTAACGGCGACGGTGGCGGTGCGGAATTCTTCGGCCAGCGCTTCGCGCGACAGGTCGGATTTGAACTGAACATGCTGTTCCAACTCGCGGGCTTTGATCACATCGCGGGCGAGCCCCCGGCGCAACTTGCCAATGACAACGAGCTCGGTGTCCGGGCGCGTTTGCAAGATTTGGTGATAGGCTTCGAGCAAGACATGCAAGCCTTTCAGCGGCGTATCTGCGCTGGCGGTTGTGACGATGCGCTGTTTCGCCCGCCGCGTGTTCGCTGATGGCCGGAACGTCGCTTGGTCGACGCCCAAGGGAATTGGGAGAATGCGATCGGCGTCGACACCGAACTCAGACACAATATCCGCTTTCGCGGCTTCAGACGGGCAGGTAATCGCCGGCAAGCGCCGGGCGACCCGCACCTGCATGCGGTGGAAGGCATACCAGCGCCGGACCAAGAGACGGTGCCGCCAGCCCGGCGCTGCACCAAGCGCGAGGCGCCGATCATGGGTGATCGGATGATGGATCATCGTCGTTAATGGCAGGTCCAATTGGGTTCTGATTTTCTCAACGCCTGTGGCTAGGGTTTGATTGTCGAGAACCACGTCATATTGGCTTTTAAGGCGCTTGAGGTGGGCGAAAGCGCGTTGCCCGAAGGCATAAGGCTCTACGAACTTGCCGGAGAGGTGACCGAAATACTCATAGGTGTCCGTCGGGCTTAACAAGTGCCGGGGCCGCAATGCATAATGACCATGATGAGGTTTTGAGTAGAGATCGAGAGAGGGCAATTTGACCAGTCTAATCCCTTGCGACAGTTCCGGGTAAGGCGGGCCGGAGATAACATCGACCTTGGCGCCAGCAGCGGCTAAAGCACTGGCCAAATAGTCGACATAGACGCCTTGTCCGCCAACTTTCGGGTCTGAGCGATAGGACAGAAACGCGACGCGCAAAGGGCCTCCAGCAGAGACGCGATCCGCTCTTTGCTCTGCGGATGTGTTTAAAACATCTAGCATTTACGCGTATTTGCCCCTCTGCGGTGCCATCTCCTGCACCCGTTCGCGATCTGTAGGTAAAGTCAATCAGCGTGCCAATTGATTCTTTCGAAATTACTCAGTGTGATTGATCCACAGTCACAAGAGCGACTTCCGCATCGTAAGGCAACCATTGTGGTCCATCGATCGCAGCTCCATCACAGTGTTTTCGAGTGGCAAAAGGTAAACAACTAGAAATAGTAAATTAACCAAAACCCGCAAAGAGGGAGGTCATGAGACTGATAAGAACTGCGACCGCCCTCACATTTTTCATCTTTGCGGCCTTTCATGTTGAGGCGCAGACCGTCGACGACGCCATTCAAGCGGCACTTCGGCACAATCCTCAGATCGACATTAGCGAGGCCACCACCGAAGCGGCCGAAGCTGATCAATTTGGCGCTTTGGGGCGCTTGTTGCCATCGGTGTCGGCCACAATTAGTGCCAGCCGCGAAGATTGGCGAAGCGAAGAGCTGGAACGCCTCCGTATCGAAGATGGGGTCAGCTACTCGTTGCAATTCTCGCAACCCGTATTCCAGGGCGGTTCCGCTTATTTCGGCCTGAAAGATGCCCGCGCCTCGACCAAAGCGCAGCAATTGCTGGAAAAAGAGAACCGGCAATTGGTGGCGGAAGCTGCGGCAACGGCGCATGCCGCCCTAACGCGAGACCGGCAAATTCTGGAGCACCGCAAAAAGAGTCTCGATTTGCTGGTACAACAAGTCGAGATCACCGATGCCCGCCGGGAGGCTGGCGCGGAAAGCTTGATCGCGGTGTCTCAAGCCCGTTCGCGAATGGAACAAGAGCGGGCCGAATTGGTTCGCGCGAAAGCCCAGCTCGCAGGGGCAGAAGCCAATTTTTTGCGCCAAACGGGCGAGACGCCGAGCGAAATCATTGTCCCAGATACAGCCCGCATCGACCAAGAGGTCATCAGCCTTGCCGACGGCATCTCACAAGCGATCAAACTCAATCCCGGCTTGCTGGCGCGTGATGATCTCGTCACCGCAGCGCGCCATGGCAAACGCTCCGCGCGCGGGCAATTGGCGCCGCAACTCTCCGTCGATGGTCAGTATGCCGCTTATGATCCAGACCGGTCTGCAATCACGCCCGGCATCACTCAAGAACCAAATGAGTTTCAAGTGGTCGCCCGATTGCGCATCCCGATTTTTCAAAGCGGCCAGAATTACTCTGGTCTGAAATCCGCGCAGGCCCGCTTAGCGCGGGAAAATGCTGCCCGCCGCGATGCCCGCCTCGCGGTTGAGGAGGCGGTGACATCAAACTGGAACACGTTGCAAGCCGCTATTGGAGCGATCGCCGCTGCCGAAGCCGCGGTCGAGGCCAGTGAAATTGTTGTCGAGGGACAGCAAGCGGAATACCGATCAGGCAGCGCCAGCATCCAGGATGTGCTTGATGGTCAACGCGATTTGGTTTTCGCGCGCATCAGTCTTACGCAAGCCGAATTTGATTATCGCCGCGCGCGATATGGCTTACTCTCCTTAATTAACCAATTGGCGCCGACAGAAGACTAAGCCCCGTCAGCGCCAGATTGGCTCCCCTTAAAAACCGATTTGCTCAACATTCGAGAAGTCGATCGTCTCGCCATTAGAGAGTTCGATATAGCCTGAGGCATCTTCTGACAGCTCGAGCGATTCAGCGTTCTCGCTGACAATTTCGCCTTCGGTGAGCGTCACGGTCCAATCATCGCCATAGACGGCATCCTCACCGACCGCATTCGACAGATCAATTGTATCCGTCCAACCAGCGCCGCCATCGAATGTGTCGGAGCCGCCATCGGCTTCGTAGATGAACAGATCATCGCCGTCGCCGCCAAAGATCTCGTCATTGCCGGTGCCGCCTTTCAGCGTATCGTCGCCGTCAGAGCCATCGACCGTCACGCCGCCATCAGTATCGGCAACATCGTTGACTTCGATCGTAAAGCTTTCTGAGGATTCCGCCCCTTCGCTATCCGTCGCGGTCACTGTGACGTCAACACTTTGCTCGGCCTCATAATCGAGGCTTTCACCGTCGGCGAGTTTCAGTTCGCCGTCGACGATTTCAAAGCGATCATCTGAAACCGTATAAGTGACCGCATCGCCGGCATCTTGATCGAGCGAAGAAACCGTAGCGACCTTCGCGCCCGCATCATTCTCGTCAACTGTCAGGCCACCGACCCGCGGGCTCTCAGTGAGCTCTTGTGCGTTGGGGTTGAAGTTCGGATCCTGTGTCAACACGATCTGATCCACGGAAACACCGTCTTCACGGGCCCAAAGATTGAGGTCGAACGTGCCGGCACTGTCAAAGGTGATTTCCACGACATTGCCAGAATAGGTATCAGTCGAGCCCCAACCGCCGCCACCAAAGCCGGTAATACCGCCATTGTCGCTCATACGCTCACCATCGACGCCGATATGAACACTGTCTGCATTGCCACGCGGTCCGTCTTCAGCGGTGCCGAGGATGTGGACAAAATACGTGCCAGGCGTGTCGATTTGGATCGAATAGGTGAGCTCCGGAGAGTCTTGCTCGACTGAGCTTTCGCTGACCCAGCCATCATAAGCATTTGCGCCATCATCAACATGGACCATGCCAGCATTGTCGCTGTCGCCCCACGCATGCCCGCCGGAACCATCACTGGCAGAGTCATAATTCTCGGCTTCGATAACCAGGAGACCATCTTGCTCTAAGAAAGCTTCGGGATTGGTCGTCAATTCGATGTCGCTTGGCGCTTCATTAACGTCAGCAACATTGATGGTGAAGCTCTCCGTCGTTGAGGCGCCTTCGCTATCGGTTGCGGTCACCTCAATGTCGAGCGAGGCCGCATCTTCGTGATCCAGGCTGACGCCATCGACCAGGCGTAGATCGCCGTCGACCACTTCAAACCGGTCGTCGGAGACTGAGAACGTGATCGAATCGCCCGCATCTGGATCAAAGGCTGAGACGGAACCGACCACACCGCCTTCGACATTCTCGGCCAAAGTCATGGGCACTTCGATCAAGGAGATATTGTCCATATGGGCGCCGAGACCTTCGCTTTGATCTTCGACTTCTCGGAATTCCAGAACGTCCTCGCCGCCGGTGCCAACGACATCGAAACTGACGGTTTCCCAGTCTGTGGAGCTCGGGTCGACAATGTCGATCAATTCGCCATTCCAATAGACTTCGATTGAGTCCGTGTCGGCGCCTTCAGAGCGGGCTCGCACGTCTAGAGAAAGCGTATAGACTTGCCCGGATTCGGTTGAAACGGTTTGCGAGATCGCATCTGCAGCGCCAGTATAATCGAGTTCGAGGAATTGGTTGCCATCAGCGGCCGCTGTGCCGCCAAGGTTGTCCCAAACTTCAATCCCGTTGGCAGATTCCCAATTGCCGCTGGTATCTTCGCCAAAGCCGCGCCACCCACCGGTGGATACCGATTGCTCTTCAAAGCTGCCGCCAGTGATCAAATTCTCAGTGCTGGTTTCAACCGTAAGATCGCTTGGGCCTTCATTCACGTCTTCAACATTGACGGTGAAGGTCTCCGACGTTTCTGCGCCGCCACTATCAGTTGCTGTGACTGTGATGTCGAGGCTAGCAGCCTCTTCATGGTCAAGCGAAACACCGTCAACCAGGCGTAGATCGCCATCAACCACTTCGAACCGGTCGTCGGAGACAGAATAGGTGATCGTATCACCCGCATCTGGATCGACCACGGAGATAGAGCCAACGACCACGCCTTCTGCGTTTTCCTCGATGCTGAGTGGGCCTTCGCCCGCTTCAGTCTCGATACTGGCTTCATTCTGAAGCACTAAGTCATTGTTCCCAGCGGCGTCATAAACGACGCCGTCAACGGCTTCGTCCATGACCCAATTCGTGATCATGCCGTCTTGCGTCATGTCTCCGGCAGCATTGTCGGCGATTTGCTCTTCCGAGAGCGCTTCGTCATAGATCCGAACTTCCGAGATCTCGCCTTGGAAAATTTGTCCGGAATCAAACCCGCCGCCTTGGCTGTCTTGCTCTTGGCCGAGCGTGATCGTGCCATTGGAGGGCAGTTCGGAGACATTGACCGAACTTGTATATTCGGCTTCGCCATCGACATAGACGGTTAGATCTGCGGACTCTTGGTCCCAGGTGAAGGACACTGTGTGCTCATCACCATCGAACAAGTCTGCGTTCGGGATGTCGGTCGGGAATCGTTGACCGTCCAAGTACACGGCGAGATTGCCGCTTGAGCCTTCTGCCCAAAGCAGCACATCATTCCCCCAATTGCCACCATCTGTGTATGAGAAGAGTGGCGCACCGCTGCCTTCTGGCATGCCGTCTGCGGTAAAGCTGACCTCAACTGTGATCGCATCGGTTGGGAAATCGCTGACCTCTGCAGAGATGGCAACGTCATCACTTCCGCCATCTTGGTTGAGGCTCAAGGCTCCATCGATTGCATTCAGCTGAAGGTCACTTGGCCCTTCATTGACGTCTGTGACGTCGATTGTGAACGCCTCTTGTGTGGACAAGCCATCGCTATCGGTCGCTGTGATGGTGACTTCGATACTGCTGGCTTCTTCGTGATCGAGAGATACGCCGTCGACCAGGCGCAGATCACCGTCCACGATTTCAAATCGATCGTCCGAGACCGCATAAGTAACCGTGTCACCGGCATCCGGATCGTAAGACGAAACCGTTCCAACCACGGCGCCTTCAGAGTTTTCAGCAACCGAGGCATTGTCCAAAGAGAGGTCCCGCGGGGCATCATTTCCGACATTGCTGGTATCGAACGTGCCGTCCGCAAATTGGAAGTTCTCAACTTCAATCACGGTGTCTTGGCCGTCTTCGCCGTCGGCGCGATGATCGGTGACAGTGAAGCGACCAGGGCTCACCTCGGTGACCGTGTAATCGCTGCGATTGCCGTCAAACACGGCGGTGTCATTGCCTTCGCCGCCAACCAGGACATCATTACCTTCGCCGCCGCTGAGGACGTCGTCGCCGTCCTGACCATAGACGCGGTCATTGCCAGCGCCGCCACTGATGGTGTCGTTGTCATCGCCGCCATATTGACGATCATTGCCGTCACCGCCGGTCAGCGTATCGTCGCCGCCATTGCCGACTTGGATGACGCCGTCTTCAGCGCCTGTGGCATCGACGGTATCATTGCCGGCGCCGCCATCGACGCGCTCGACTTCGCTATCGACCATATCGATGGTGACGCCGTCTTCGCCTTGGACAATGACCCGGTCAGAGCCGTCGCCGCCATTGATGCTAGTATCGTCGCCGTCGACATAGAGCGTATCATTACCTTCGCCGCCGCTGAGTTCGTCAGCACCCTCTCCGCCGACGAGAACATCATTGCCTTCGCCGCCGCTG
>JBCBMU010000009.1:0-194155 GCA_039822145.1 Pseudomonadota bacterium
AAATCAACTTCAGAGAGCGTAACAGGTGGGTCCCTTTTTAACTGGCAAACTGGGGGACTTTTACATCGGCGCTAACAAGAGCAGCGACCGGCTTTGGTCGTGCTCGATAATCTCTCTACCCTCGCCAATATCGAGGATGAGAATGCAGCGTCCGCCTTCAATCCCCTTCTAGGCACCCTGACAAAGCTCCGCAGCATGAATTGCGCGGTGATCCTCGTGCACCACACGGGTAAAGCTGAGGGGAAGTTTCGGGGGTCATCCAAATTGGCGACCACGTTTGAGAGTGTTGTTGAGCTTGGCAAGCATGATGAGTGCGGCCCAGATGAGACCGGATTTGTGGTCAGCTTCGATGATAAGTTCCGCGGCCCGAAGGCCAGCAAGCCGCGCAAGATGAAGGTGAAGCTGGATGTCGATGAAGTCGGCAATGCGAACTGGATTGTGACCGAAACCGAGGATAGCAAGCTCCACGAGCTGGTGCGTCTTGTGGAGACCATGGAGTTCAGCTCGCAGGATGATCTTGCAGGGGAACTTGGGGTCACCAAGGGCACTATATCCAAATGGAAAGTCAGGGCGGTGCAAGCTGGCCTGATCTCCGACCATTACTGGAAGGCGTGTCTCGACGCTGCAGCTGATGACGTACAGGATTCCGAAGACTTCTGATGGCGATTGTCAGAGTGTCGGGGGGCTATGCCCTCCACACAGAAGAAACTCTCAGTTTCCAGTCTATTACTCTGTAGGGGTGGAAACCGGGAAACTGACCTCCCGCACCCCCTAAAACACCCAATAAATGCTGGGGTTTCCGAGCTTTGATGCCCGTGGAAACTGGCCCCTATTTTCGAGCATGCGTGGAAACTGACTGTCTCCTGCATTCTCAATCCTTTTAACTCCCTCACTGACCACTCAGTGAACCACTGACGGAGCAATCCAGAATGAACACAATACACATAGATTTTAAACCCGATCCCCAACACCCCGACCCGATTGCAGGGTGCGGACAAGTTGAAGCTGCGAGAGTGGCGACCCGACTGGTCCGACATGCGCAAGGCGCTATCGCCAAAGGAGACTGGTCGTTTGCACAAGACAGGCTCGCCCTTGCGGTGGCCTTTGTCCGGCAAGCTGGCGGGGAAGACCTGCGAGTGACCTGCAATGGGCGGCGATAATTTTGGGGTCAAATTTCTGCGCTCTAGTAAACACAACGACGAGCGACACGTACCCCCCGCATACCCTGCGCGCGCGCTCCTTATGGCGCATGACCTACTGTGCATTGGGAAGGGCTGGCTAAGCCATGTCCGTCGATATGATTGGGGAGGGCTCTACCTATGACCCGCTTCAATTGCTCGATACCCAACAGACCGCAGCGCTGCTCAGCGTCAAGACAGATACGCTTTCACACTGGCGATATCTCGGCGGCGGCCCTAAGTTCGTGAAGATCGGGAGGTCGGTGCGCTATAGGCGTGTCGATCTCTTCGACTATATCCAAAGCAACACCTGGCGGACGAATGCTGAAAGGAGCATGTCGGCCTAAAGTAAGCCCGCAATTCCCATTTGATGTGGGCACTGTGTGGGCACAAGCGTTTGGAGCTCATGGCCCAGATTGTGAAGCCCCAGTATCTATTGGTGGTTCGGGGGAGACTTGAACTCCCGACCTCACGATTATGAGTCGAATAGTAAGCGATCCGTTCAGAAAAATAATGATAAAAAACAAATGCTTGGTGATCATAGGAGATCGCAGAGTGTCACGCAAAACCGCAAAAAAACGTAGTTTGCGTTACAATTGCGTTACACCTTTTTCAGCCAAGCAACCCCACGACAAATCGACAAATATGGGGCAATCTATCGTGGTGGCGAGTTAAACTGTGTAACGCAATTCGACCCAGTGAGTTGCTGGATTTTCTAAGTTTGTTGCGATTCGGAGCAGGGTATGGGTGTCACGCAAACAATAGGGCCATCGCTAGTTCAGAATTTGGCTCAACCCATTTTCTGTTTGCGCTCTAATTTCCAATAGATCGAGGGTGCTTTGTGGTTTGAATATGATTGGGGCGAAGCGCTTCAGTGTCTCGATAAGACTCTATAAAAAACAAAGCTTTGCTTGTTTTGAGGAAGCGAATTGTAGCCCAATTTGTACCCAATTTGTAGCCCAAAATGTATGGTACTGGCCGATCAGCTTATTCGTTTTATCATACTCAGAGCCAACGCAATAATCGATCAATTTCGTCGTGGGGCGAGCCCAACTGTGTAACGCAATCATCGCTTTGTCGCACTTAACGTTTTCCATGGCGGGCGAGCAATAAGCACGCGGATCTGACGACGAGAAAACTCAGCGCGCCGTAGCCGAGAAATGTTAGCACCCAACCGATATCAGGAACGAAAAGTCTAATAGCCTCGAGAGGTAAACCGAACTGGCGTGGAATCTGGTAGATCACGAGCCACGCAATGGTTGCTAGAATGGCGCCTGGCAGCACGATTTGGCTCACGGCCAGAAGCGTGGTGGATCGCTTGCTCAGAGCACCTGCGATCGTGTTGAGCAAAAACATGGCGATCCAAATTGCGAGACCGATCAGCATAGCGCCAATGAGCACAAGCTGGGTCCAAGCCGATTGGTGACCTCGCAGCCCCTGAATCGGGCGATCGAAAGCAACGGCGAAGGCATCTTCGGTAAGCGCTGGAATGTCGCCCGCCACCAAGCCTTGGCTGGCATTCGCCATAATTGCAAAGCCGAGACCTGATTCCGGCGCAAACCCCGCCAAGGCGCTATAGCCTCCATTCATTCCGTTGTGTTTGACGAGCGGTCCAAGATTAGACTGTGACACCATCCAGCCGGGGCCATATGAAGACTCTACCGTCGTATCAGGTCCTGAGGCCCAGCTAGAGTCCCAAGACGCGATCGGCGAGCGGGCGTTCATGAGCGCGATCAGATAGAGCCCCATGTCTTCCGCAGTGGTATAGACTCCGCCTTTTGGTCCGAGTGCTGCGCCAGGAGAGAACTCAAATGGCTGAGGTGTTGAAAGTACAAACCGATATGCAGTCGCGGTTTTCGAGCTGCCATCGTTCAATACACCGGACCGGTTCATTTCGAGAGGATTAAATATCCATTCTTCAATGGCGATTTGAAAAGAGGCACCGGTGACTGACTCGATCAAGTGTCCTAGCACCTCGTAATTCGCGTTCGAGTACTCAAATGAACGCCCGACCGGGCGGTTGAGTTTGTACTTCATTGTTTGAGCCGAAACCTTCGCCAGCGCATCGTCCGTGCGACGGGAGTTGGTTTGGTTGCGATTTCCATCATACGTAGAAAAGCCGCTGGTATGCTCCATCAATTGACGAACCGTGATTGTATCAGACATGGCCTTCGAAGCGCTCTGGAAGGCGGGTAAGTAGGTGATGACCGGAGCTTCTAAGTCGATCAAACCGTCGCGCTCAAGCTGTAGTAGAGTATTTGAAACGAACGATTTCGTGACGGATCCAATCGCAAACACTGTATCAGATGTCGCCGGTGTTCCTGTCTCAATTTCCGCGAGACCAAACCCGCGTGTGTGCACAATACGACCGTCCTCTACGAGAACGACGGCTGCGCCGGGAATACGCGTTTCATCGAGACGGGTTTCGATGAGTTGGTCGATATCTTGGATGCGTTGGTCAGTGAAGTGCTGTGCCTTTGCGCAATGGGTGAATGCCAAGGAGACGCCTAACGATACTAGCCATCGCATGAGCATAGGTTCACGCTGCCAATTGGGTCGCGATCAGTTCAACGAGCAGATCTATTTGTGTGTGAAAGAATTTTGGATCCCTAGCTAGGGACACATCGAGCGACATGCCTCTTAAAAACCATTGAGTCAGGCGCACGATGTCTGAAGAAGAGAGCGAACCTTCTGGTCGAACAGCTATTCTTCTGCGTGCGGCCCAACCGAATATGCGCAAGGCTCTGAGGGCTGGTCTGCGCATATGCTGCGCTATGATCTCGTCAGTCCGCGCAGCGTGTAAAAGCTCCAGATAGACTTTGCCCTCCGCGCGCATAAACGCTTGGTCCCAGGCATCGTGCAGGACCTGACGTAACTCCGGTTCGGAGCGAGATTGCTCTGGCCATGCCTGCGCAAAGCGTTGGAATAACTCATCTACAATGACGATAGCCACCTGTTCGTAAAGCGCGTGCTTGGTTTCGAAGTGGTGGAGATAGGCGCCGCGCGAGACGCCAGCTTCCTCGGTGATTTTGCTGACGGTTGCGCCGGTGAACCCATATCTGTCCATCGCACTGATCGCTCCATCTATGATCTGCCGGCGTTTCGGATTTCGACGGGCGGTGGATTTGTTGCTGGGCGACAAGGGCGGATTTTCTGCGACATTGAATGCCCGTGTCCGTCGGAGAGGGGCACGGCGCGGTGTTCGAAGATTCGTCTTGTTACGGCTCATCGCCGTATTGTTTTGCACGAATTTTCCAGCTCACCAAACGATGGGCCGTGTCGCTTCAATGCCACAGCGTCCAGTAAACGGAAGTGAAGAGCAAGTTTTGCGATTGAGAATAGGTTGCATTCACATTTATAACAGTATAGCCGTACCGCCAAATTGAAAATACAACGAGGATCGGAATGATCAAATTTGCAACGACGGCGTCACTTGCAGCCCTTCTGGCGGCAGGGGCGGTAGCTCAAGAATTCAACTCTGCCGACGCTGATGATGAGGCGCGTCAGGATACCATCATCGTCACCGGTCAAAAGATAGACCGGTCACTTCAGGATACACCTGAGAGCGTTGCGGTGGTGACGCAAGTTGATATTCAAACACAGAATATCAACGATCTGTCGGACGCGATCGCTCGGACCGCAAACATTGCGACGCGCTTTGACGATCGTGGTTTTTCGATCCGTGGCATCAGCAATGAGAATGTCAGCGGCGCCGGCTTTTCCGATCTTGCAACAATCTACGTAGATGGCGCTCCTATTTCACGAGACGCCGTTCGCGGCGGCCCGTTGAGCGTTTGGGACATCGAGCAAATCGAATTCCTACGTGGGCCTCAATCAACGCTTCAGGGACGAAACGCGTTGGCAGGCGCGATCATTATCAACACCGCTGAGCCAAGCTATGATTGGCAAGGTCGTGCGCGTGCGGTCATCGGGTCGGGCGAAGAAGAGAGAAGATTTGGCGCGTCGATAGGCGGGCCCATCATTGACGATCAAGTCGCGTTCCGTGTGGGCGGCGAGGTCACTGAAACTGAAGGTCTCGTCGAAAACACGACGCTTGGAGGCTTCGACGATGAGAATGAAACGTTGAACCTCCGCGGAAAACTCTTGATCGAACCTAACGCTATTCCTGATTTAAAGATTGGATTATCCTACACCCACGATGATCGGAAGTTTGGAGAAACGATCGCACTATTCACAGTTGATGATGCAAACGATAATCGCCAGATCCCGTCTAATCGACCGTATAGAGATGACACTGTCTATGATTTGGGCGTTGCAAAAATCGACTATGACATAAATGACCGGTTCTCGTTTTCGTCAATAACAACGTTTAGCGAGCTAGATCGCGATCGTGGTGGCGACACCGATCGCTCGGCTCTGGATCTTGAATTCTTCGACTCGACGATCGCGACCGAGTCTTTCACTCAAGAATTTTTGCTCAACTACTCTGGTGATCGACTAGAGGGCGTTTTGGGTGGTTACATTTCGCAAATCGATAGCGAGCAATTCTTTGAATCCACGTTTACATTTGATGTCGTCAGTCAGGCGAACTTAGGGCCAACCGTTGCCGGCCTGGTCACGCTACAATTAGTCGAGGCCGGTTTTCCGTTGGCAGCCGCACAAGCTCAGGGGCAGCAAACTGCTGCCGCTGTGGTTCCACTCTACGCGGGTGGATTCCTGATCAATGCCGTCCAACAAAACCCGGTCGAAGTGGAAACTCAGGCGATTTTTGCAGACTTCACCTATGACCTGACGGACAGTGTTAGGCTCTTTGGCGGCTTTCGATACGATACTGAAGAGCAGACCATTACGACAGGAAATGAAGTCAGCATTCTAACTCCACTTCCAGATCCTGCCGCGTTTCCTCCCATCGCTGCTGTGCTCACGCAAGTTAACGGACTGCTCGTCGCGAATGCTCTTGACGCAACTGAGGAGGCGACAACCTTACAGTCTCCAAGCTTTGATGCGTTCTTGCCAAAGTTCGGAATTGGCTGGGACATTGACGATAAACGTAGCCTGAATTTCATCGCGCAACGCGGCTACCGCTCGGGCGGTGTCGGCATCAATGTCGCGACTGCCAGCTCATACACCTTCGATGCGGAGTTTACTTGGAACTATGAGGCGTCATTCCGCAGCAAGTGGATGGACGATCGCCTGACGGTAAATGCCAACGCGTTCTTTACCGATTGGAGCGATCAGCAGGTCAATGTTCAGCTAAGTTCGAACACGTTTGACACAGAAACCCAAAATGCTGGGGCGTCTGAGGTCATGGGCCTTGAATTGGAAACGCAATATCGAGCGTCTGACAACCTAGATGTCTATGGATCAATCGGTATCGCAGAGTCAGAATTTACCGACTTCTGTGCCACGGTCTCGATTGCGGTCACAGATGGTCTTGAAACGTGCGAAGTCGATGGGGCAACCGGATTTGATTTTTCTGGAAATACGTTCGTCAACGCGCCCGATCTTACAATCGCTGGCGGTTTCACATGGCAAAATGAGAATTGGATTTTCAACGGCAACGCCAATTACGCATCGGCCTCGTTCAGCCAGCTGGCCCGCCCGCAAGAACAGAAAACCATTGACGAACGGACGCTGGTAAACTTTCGCGCAGGTTGGAGAAACGACAATTTTGGGATCTATCTTACCGGGGATAACATCTTTGACGAAGAGTATCTGACGTCTCTGTTTACGTTCGACCCAGCGAACAATTTCAACGATCCCCAGTTCGCCCGGTTCGGTCGCCCTCGGACATTCGCACTACAGCTCGAAGCAAGCTTCTAAGGGGACGGCACGCGGAGGGGCGGCACACTGGCTGCCTCTCCCGCCGCGAAATATGTTCATCATCTTATCATCGCTCTGCCTGTTGTATTTTGCTTGTGCACTCATGTACCAAGCTGATGACCGCCGCACGTCATTCGCCCAGGTGAAAAAGTCAGCGCAAATCCGGTTTTGTCTTTGTTCGGGCGCGGGCGTTTTGTTGGTCATTTCATTGCTCATCATGGCGCCCCTGCAAGGATGGCTTCGCGGCGTTCCGATCTGGCTCGGATTGCTTAGCTTAGCTTTTGTCTTGGGACTGTTTCTCGCCGCACAAAAGCCAAGCTGGCACGCGCCGAGTGCGATGATCGCCGGCGGGATTGGGGTCCTTGCGACCGTGGGAGCGGTTTTATGAGTCCTTTGACGATTGGTATCTTGCTCTTTGTTGTGACTCTGCTCGGAGTCGCGACGTGGAAGGCACCTCGCCTGACCAGTATTATTCTCTGGGCCCTCGTCGCTGCCATTCTTTTTGGCGCCGTCTTATTGCTGACTCTGCCATTTGAGTTTCGCTCTCTAGCGTTGTGGTTGTCCCTGGCCGTCCCCTTAATATGGCTCGGTTTTCAGTTTTTTTGCTACTGGGACAAAAAAGGCTGGCGTGTGGCGAGCGCCTTGATAACAATTTCAATCGTTAGCGGCGTCATCGTCGCTCTCGTTCCACCACCGGTATAAGGTAAAAACCATGGATCGCGCGCGGCACCTTAGAAATTATGATCTGCATTCATGGACGGGCATCACGCTCGGGTTGATCGTCTATATCGTAGCTTTGACCGGCACATTCGCGCTGTTCGATAATGAGATCAAAACTTGGGAAGATCCGACACTGCGCGTCGCGGTCGCGGATGAAGCGCCGCCGATCGCGGATGTGTTCTCGACCTGGGTCGAAGAGACGTCAGCTGGCGGGACGGAGCTGGAGTTTGTCCGCCTGAATTACCCTACGACTTATACGCCATATTTTTGGGGCTTTATTCAGTATCACGATGAGAATGATGTGCATGTGAATGCCAATCAGAAATGGCATGCCGAGACAGGAGAGCCGATTGCTGAACGCGGCAATGGCCTGTCCTATTGGACCTTGAATATCCATCGTGATTTCATGTGGCCAAGCTTTCTCGGCGGGCGACAAATCGGGCGATGGCTGGTTGGGATCATCGGCGTTGTGTTGATGCTCGCAATCCTGTCCGGTGTGATCGCGCATACGAAAATCCGCGAAGAAGCTTACGCGATGCGGCTGAAACGCTCGCAGCGATTAAAGTGGCAGGACAGCCATAAAGTGGTCGGTCTTTGGGGCCTTCCATTCTATTCCATGATCGCCTTCACCGGGGCCTTCTTAGGCGTTATCGGGCTAGTGTCTCAGCTGACTGCAGCCATTGCTTTCAAAGGTGACATAGACACGCTTATTGGTGCCGTGCTCGGTCCGGAAGCCGAGAGAACGGGTGTTGAGGTTCAAATGCTAAGCGCGGATGAAATCGCGCAAATGAGGCATCCGGAATCCAATGCAACACCACTGAGTTTCGTAGTCAGAAACTATGGCGACGAAACCTCTGAAATCGATATTTTCTATGCGCCCGATACGCAGCTTTCGACTGTGGAAATTATCTCTGTGGACGGCGCAACTGGTGCGCCCATTACCGATGACCCATTCAAAGTACAGCCGCTGGCGGGCCATTTCGTCAATGCAATGTCGCCGCTGCACTATGGGACCTATGGCGGTATCTGGCTGAAATTCCTGTACTTTGCACTTGGTCTGTCGCTTTCTGTGATCACGGCCCTGGGATGCATGATGTGGATAGAGCGGCGCAAGCATGGAAACGAAGGCAACAAATCCGAAGCCTTCTACAATCGACTGGGCAATTTCAACACGGGTGTGATCATGGGCCTGCCGGTCGCAGCGATCTCCATATTCTATCTCGATAAGCTCTATGTGGGAGCAGAGTCGGCGCGCTTGGCAGCGACCGGGTCAGTCTATTTAGGCGTTTGGGTCTTAGGGCTCGCCTATGCCTTCGTTCGCCGGAATGACTATTCAACAACGCGCGAGCTGCTGATGCTCACAGGGGGTCTCGCCATGGGTATTCCAGTGTTGAACGGGATTGCGACAGGCGACTGGTTCATTTCGCACCTAAACGCGGAGCACAGTGTTGCCGCTTGGGTTGATCTAGGAATGTTAATTTGCGGCGCGACGACCGTCGCAGCTGGATATCTATCTCCCGCTGACCGGAAAACAAAACGACGTTCGAACACAAAAATAGCGGCAGACCCTGAAGCCGCCGCTATTCCTGCTGAGTGATGCGAGAAACTTAGTTCTGAACTGCGAGCACAGCGTTTGACGCTGCGACCGTCACAGTCGCCAAATCCGCGTCCAAAGCATCTGGGCGGACCGCGCTTGGGTATGCATCGTCGAGTATTGCGATTGCGTCTTTGATTGCTGTCGCAGCTTGTTGGTCTACTGCTTCAATCGCATCAGCGCTTTCCAGAAAGACCGCTTCGCCGGCTTTAAGAAATCCGTAGCCGTCGAGGTATGGCTCGTACGCATCCGATTCCAGTGCAATGCGATACATATCCGCTGCGCGTTCGATCTGATCCACCGCGACACCGGCGGACACACTCGCCGCACTAGCATCGGTTGAAGGGGCCTTCTGCGCCGCTGCGCGCAGGGCCGCGATTATATCACCGGCTCGGGCATTGATTTGTTCGGGCGTTTCACCGGCGAAAATCGCGGCCGATGTTTCGGTCAGTTTATCGCTAAAGTCGACAACTCCGAGCTGGGCGAAAACGTCTTGGCTCTCAAACAGAACTTCGGAAACTGGGTGGGCGAACATTTCCGCCGCTGCATCATTCTCACCGAGTGCGTGCGCATCGCGGGCCGCGATAATATGTGCCTCGGTGATGGCGAGGATGGAGAGGAATACAACCGGATCGGTGACAGCTTGCGAGATGACGACGCCGCCTTCGCCTTCTCCCGCTTCAGCTGCGACTGGTTCCTCCGCCTCGATCAGAGGCGTCGCGGTTGCAATCTCTGTTTCCGGCGTTTCGGCAGCGTCTTCTGTCGGTGAACAAGCCGCGAGCGTGCCGCTGGCAAGCGCAACCCCGAGTCCTAGTTGGGACCAGCGTTTTAGAGTTATTGTCATAGTCAAAATCCTAGACTGTTTACTTGGAATACTATGCTAGTATGACCGTATTGATAATCATTCGCAAGTGGGGGAATCGATGTTCATCACAATTGCAAACGCATTAGATCCGGACGCTCTCGAGCAGGTTCAGAACTTGATGGCGACTGTTCGTTGGACGGATGGCGCTGAGACCGCGGGTAAAACTGCGCGTGGGGTCAAGCGAAACCTCCAAGCTGATCTGACGACCCGAACTGGCACGCAGTTGCGTGATCTGATCGCGAAAGCCGTTACGAATAATTCTGTATTGCAGGCCGCGGCGCAACCTCTTCGTTTCTCAAAACTTCTCGTCAGCAAAACCGACAAGGGGGGAGGGTATGGACTGCACATCGACAATGCGCTGATGCCCCTCGGCATTGAAAAGATGAGAACAGACCTGTCATACACGCTCTTTCTGTCTGACCCAGAAGCCTACAAAGGCGGCGAATTACAAGTCGAGCATGCTGGGCAATCGATGAGTTTGAAGCCGGGAGCCGGCGATCTGGTTCTTTATCCGTCAACCAGCCTGCACAGCGTAAGTGAAGTTGTATCGGGAACGCGCCTTGCGTGTGTCGGATGGATTGAAAGCCGCGTCCAACGCCCAGATGATCGAGAATTGTTATTTGATATGGCCAATCTTAAAACGGCGCTCTCAAAACAATATCAATTACAGTCTCCAGAGATGCTGATGTCCGCCAAAATCTTCTCAAATCTCATTCGCAGATTTAGTTGATTTTCTGTTGAAATAGTCTGCTGCATGACACGTTAGAAGATATATTCAGCGACGCGCCTGTTAGAACCATAAATTAGAAGCACTTGATCTACGATCCTAAACATGCGAATGAGTTGCAAAAGCAATAATAGGCTGGAGCATTCGTGAGTGATCTGATTCAGAAATGCCTTGATGCTGGATTGAGTATGACCACTGCGCGACGGGCGATCTTGCGTGCGCTGGAAAACTCTGAAGATCATCCTGATGCGTTTGTGTTGCATGACCGTGCAAAAGCCTACGATCCTACCATTGCTCAGGCGACTGTTTACCGAACCATGCGGATCCTGGAGCAAGAGGGCTTGGTGGAGAAACACGACTTTGGCAATGGTCGGGCGCGGTACGAAGAGGCCGAGAAAGCGCAACATGATCATTTGATAAATCTCAGCACTGGCGAAATTATTGAGTTTCAAGACCCGGGTCTTGAAGCCCTAAAAATTGAGATCGCGAAACGACTTGGATTCCACCTAAAGGACCACCGGCTCGAGCTCTACGGTGTTCCAAGAAAATGAGCGGTCAGATCGTTCTGCGCGCGATCGCGGCAGGTCTTATGATCGGACTCATGGCCCTCATTCTTTGGAGGTGGCAAATTAATGGGTGGGGCTCAATCGTTTGGCTGGCATCAGCCATATTTATGATGGTCATCCGAGCCCCCTATGCGGCGCGGAATAAAGAGAATGTGATTTCGGAGCAGTTCGCCATAAACACGGAGCGAGTCTTGTTGTTTTTGGTGACGGTTGGCGGAACGTTACTACCGGTCGTGCATTTCTCCACCGGCCTGTTAGGCATCGCAAACTTCAATGCACCGCATTGGCTCGCAGCAATCGGCATTCTGCTCTTGATTCCAGGTCTTTGGTTGTTCTGGCGGAGCCATGCAGACCTCGGACGCAATTGGAGTGTCACGACTGAGTTGAGGGAGGAGCATACGCTGGTCTCGCGCGGCGTGTACAACCGCGTTCGTCATCCAATGTACTCGGCAATTTGGCTGATCTTTTTGTCTTACCCGTTTTTGATTCATAATTGGATCGTGGGGTCTGCTGCAATTGTAGCGTTTGCGATCATGTATGTCGTGCGCGTTCCGATTGAGGAGGCGATGATGCGTAAGGAGTTTGGGGATGCGTATCAAGTCTATGTGGCTCGGACTGGCCGTATCTGGCCGCGATTGTGGAATTGACGTCACTCTTCCTATTTGCACTTGATAATCATTCGCAATTATGTTGAGGTCATTCCAACGCAATAGGAGGCTTAAATGCTTGCGACGCACGTGGACACAATTGCTTGGCTCGAACGACAACTCTCCGAACTTGAAAACTGGCGTCGAGAGTTGATCGGAGAAGGGGCTTGCGAACTGTGCCGACTGGAGCAGATCGATCTGCATCGAACGTGGTTGGAGACCCAAATCTCGCGTCTCATCGCCTCTAACCTTAATCCCGTTATGTAACCCCTTTGGGCTGCAACATGTTCGACGCCATCGCGCTGTGGCGTCTCCTCTCGGCAGCAATTTTCCTCCCAGACCTTGAGCAACATGTTGCAGCCCAATCCCAATAAACAAGGAACCCCGGAATGAACACCAGCTTAGTCGCCAACAAAACGCTCATTGATCTTGGGCCAGGGGCTCAAGTCGCGACCTTTGGATTTCGCGCCTGCGCCTTTGGGCATACGAAGTGCTGTTGCCTGCTCAATATGTTCAAGGACTTCTTTGGTGAAGAGAATGGTGGCCGCGTCATGGGGCGGTTTTTGCGATTGGCTGAATGCTTGGGCAATAACGGATTGCGTCAGTTGGACATTACGGTTCCCAATTCAACGCGGTTTACGCATGATGAGGCGTCTCTATTGAGCGCAATTTCCTCGATGCAGCATGGCGCCGTTGCTCAAGCCCGCGCGCACTTAACATGGCTTTTCGCCAGATCACCGCAGGCCGATGAAATCAATATCATCTCCGATTTGGCGAATTTCTTTTCAGCGCGCGATATGATTGTGCAGAGTCCAGAATATCAATCGATGCCGCTTCAAGATGACAAGGATGAGCGCCCTTCGCTCGCTTTGGTGCAAAATGTCTAACCTTCGCAATCTCATTCATCCAGCCGCGCCGGCGTCTACGATCTTTCCGGACAACGCTTATCTCTTGATGAACTTCGTGGTTATCAGGCGAGAGCGACTGTCACCCTCCTTCATCCGACTCACTTTCGTCAATGAAGATGGTTTGGCCTTCACCAGTTGGGGGCCAGATCAGCGGGTAAAACTCTACTTGCCAAAGCTTGGTCGCGAGGAGCCGAAGCTGCCGCTCACAGATTGGAATGCTGCCTGGCAAAAGCTTGACGCAGACCAACGACCGGCGCGGCGCTCCTACACCCTGAGAGACATTCGACCTGATACCGGTGAGTTAGATATCGATTTCGTGGATCATGGTGTCGAGGGGCCAGCCTCGGCTTGGGCTTTTCGGGCCAGCGTCGGAGACAAGCTCCAAATCGCCATTCCGAATGCGGCGTATTCCGGCAAGCCCATCGGGTTTGAATGGCGTCCGCCGCAAAACGTCTCTCGTTTGCTCATCATGGGCGACGAAACCTCATTGCCCGCTATATGCAACATCATGAGCGCTTTGCCGGAGTCGGCAACCTCCGTTGATTGTCTTGTTGAAGTGCCTCGCGCGGGCGATGATACCGCCGCTGGGGAGATTGCTAGCAAGATCACATGGCTGCCCAGATATGACGATCCTCCGGGCACGAAGCTCAAACAAGCGCTGGGCTATTCGCAATTGCCGGAACTCACCCGTTTGAAACAGCTTCATGGCCTGAATAAATCCGTCGCGCCGAATGAACGGATGTGGGATCCAGCCTCAAAAACAGAAGGACCGTTCTACGCTTGGGCCGCGGCCGAAGGGAGCGCCGTGAAGTTCATCCGACATGCCTTGATGAAGGATTGCGGTTTACCTAAGAGCGCCGTTTCAACTATGGGATACTGGTATTTGGGACGGCCATTTCACTAGGAATGCAAGAGCAGGATTTGGAGGAGATCATGGCTGCAGACTCACAAACACTTGAGCCACTTAGGGATCGCCTAAAGACCTTTGATGGTTTCCTCGAGCGGCTTGCAAAAAAATATCGCATGTCGACATTAGAGCTTGTTCGACACCTTCCGGAGGAACAGTCGAAAGTCATCAGCGGCGAGAAGATGCTTGAACTCTTGTCCGATGTTGGCGAATGGGGCGCGGTTCTTTTTATCACCGAAGGCAATGCCGTGATCACGGGCATGTCAGTTGAGATGCCGCAGGTCTTCCTAAAGGATGGCTATTACCATTTCTTTGGGCAGGGCGGTTTTGGCGGTCACGTCGAAGAGAATGCCTGCCAGCACATCGCTTTCATCGAACGCCATTTCCAAAATCGAAACTCGCGCTCGATTCACTTTTATGATCGCGACGGTGAGCCCATGTTCAAGATATTTGTGTCGCGCGAATTGAGCGGCGATATGAAAGCTGAGCAAGTGGAGCGCTGGATCACGCTGAAAGAGAAGCTCTAGCTAGAAAGACGGGTGCCGGTAACGATATGCACGTGCGCGTCCATTCTCACCTGGTCATCAACCAGATGTTTTGAAAACAAAGATGCGAGCTCTGAATGTGCGGCGCGCGCCGTGATTTGATCGCTTTGGTTCAGCAGTTGCCCGATCGAGAAAGCTTCCAATGCAAAACTGGCTGCGGCTTCTGCGCTTAGTCCACCGCCAAGGGGCAATTGATCTTTCCAGCTTCCACTTTTGATATCTGCAAAGCCCGATGCGTCCAACAATGAAATGAACCCATCGACGTCATGATACCGGAACGGTCCAGGGGCGCCAGGCTCGGGTGTTGGAAGCACGATATGATTGCTGAGCACAGATCGGATGCTCGACATCCATGGATTCTCGGATGGCGACCCCCAGACTGCAAATGCGAACCGGCCACCTGGCTTTAGCCAATCCACAAGATTGGTAAAAGCGTGATCTGCATCCGGAAAAAACATGATTCCGAACCTTGATATAAGGCGATCAAATTGAGCGGGTTCACTCAGGGGTTGCCCTGCGTCTTGCACGTGAAAGTGGATTGGTACATCGCCATAGGCTTCTTTGCGCTTCGCTGCATCCACCAAAGCCGGAGAAATATCGAAGCCGTCGACAGTGCTTCCCGGATAGGCGTTGCGGGCCATGGCGATGCTGGTCTCTCCACCACCGCACCCGATGTCAGCTATTCTATAAGGCGCATCCAAATCGAGGGCTTCAATCAGGGGCGTATTGACCGGAGCCAACATCGCCTCGAGCGGGCCCATCGACTCACGCCAAGCTTCTCCGCGGTCAGTGGACCAGTCTGATGCAGACACATTAGCGACCATGCGAACCCTTTCGTACTATTTGGCAGATGAGTTTACCGTTGATATGGCTGCGTTCAATGGGCCCCATGGATTCTCGAGACAAAGACTGCGCGTTAGCACCCTCGAGCCAAAGGGATCCGGTACCGACATCAATTGCGCGTTTCACGATCCTCCCAAATCGAGGATGATTCACGAGAACGATATCGCCATCGCTATAAGACGCCTGCTTTCTAAACAGAGCGAATGTGCCCGGTGAGAGCATAGGCTGCATGCTTTCGCCGGAGACACGGATGAGCGACCAGCCAAACATCTAGTCGGCAAGAACTGGATAGACGAGCTTAAGCCTTGGCGGATACGGGCATGTTTTGCGGACTGTTTCGATTGATTTTGTCGTCCAGAATATTTCGGCAAATTCATTCACAAGCTCGACGAGCGCCAGGCCGTCTTCGCGGTGAACGTCTTGTTTGCAGGCGCTCGCTTTTTGCATGATGGCGTGGACAAGCCCATGAACGTTCGGATGTGCTTCCAGCAACGGCGCTTTAAAATAGTCGCCCCAAATGACGCGAATTTCTTGCTTCACTTTTTCGGCCTCTTCCTCTTTGCGCAACGTGCAGCGGGCGCGCAAATTGGCCAGCGCGACCGGATCTTCGCTAGCGCCGTCATGGGCAATGTCCATGAGCCGCACAACAGACACCGCTGCGATCAAAGCCGGACCCGGATCATAAATCCCACAAGGAATGTCGCAGTGTGCTGAAGCGCGGCCAATCAGGCCTTTGCTGTCAAGAAAATTGAGAATTGAATAAATCATGATGAAGTCCCTTATTTGGGCTGGGTCAGTTTGCAGACTTTTTCCAGAACGCGAGGGCGGCGGATTTTGCCTCCCCGATGATGGATTGGGTCTCTGTATGGTTGTCGGTGAGGTCAGCCAGCAATCGCGGCAAATGCTCTGCGCACCCGCGTTTTAGGCTTTCGGGAGATCGGGCGCTCGTCAGTGCTTCTGTGAAGATTCGAACGGCTGACATGAGCTGGTCTTTTGCCGATTTGTCGTTTCCGCTTGCGCGCCGTTGGTTGGCCGAATTCGTCGCCGAAACGATCAGCATTGGTGGGGCATGAGGTTGCACCAACGCGTGGCCGTTCCAAGCTTCAGCGAAAACCATTCTAGCTTCATGATAAGCCTGATCGTACGCCACGCCTGCCGCATCAAGATGCCCTGCTTTTAGCGCCGTATTCCCTTGCAGCGTGAGACTCTTCCAACGCGCATCAAACTCTGGCTGAGTTTGCGTTTCGGTCGATCTCGATTCGAGATTATCCATCTCGATTCTCTTTGACATAAGCTAAGCATTTCATCGTCGCCCAAGTGCCGAATGCGCCAGCTGCGAGGCCGATCATAGCCAATCCCCAAAGAGGAAGGCCGTGGGCGTGCAGAACCGGATCATTGTGCGCATAGGACGGAAGGGCGAGGCCACCAATGGCGATGGCCGATGTTACGATCGATTTCATAGGGCGCTCCTTTTGCGATGCGAGTTCATGATTAAGCTCACAAACAAGAAATGCAACTGATAATCATTCGCATGTCTTGAGAAATATGCTAGGCTGAGATAATCGCCGCCAATTGTTGCGAGGCTACCAAACGCCATCGCGTGATGAAAAGAAATAAAAGGAGGGGCGCGGATGGATACGGTTCAAACCGACTATTTAATTATCGGAGCGGGCGCATCGGGGATGGCATTTGCAGATACGCTCTTGTCTGAAACAGACTGTGAAATGATCCTCGTCGACCGCCGCGCTGATCCTGGTGGGCATTGGATAGATACTTATCCATTTGTCGAACTGCATCAGCCATCAGCTTATTATGGTGTAAATTCACTGCCGCTTGGAGATGACCGGATTGATACGACGGGCGTGAATTCAGGATTCTATGAGCGGGCCGGCGGGGCCGAGATTCAATACTATTATCGCAAGGTCTTGGACGAGGTGTTTCAACCCAGTGATCGCACTGCGTTTTACCGGACTTCCGATTATCTCGGCGTCCAGGATGGCGAGCATCTTATTCGAGCTAACCTGACCGGGCGTCTGACCCGCGTTCAAGTTCGGCGCGCCCTCGTCGATGCGACGGTAACTCAATCTACCATACCCGCGCGCCATACACCCAAATTTGAAATCGAAGACGGCGTCACTGTCGTTACGCCAAATCAGCTCGTCGACATTGCTGATCCGAAAGGCATCACTGTCCTCGGCGCCGGCAAGACAGGGATGGACGTGTGCGTTTGGTTGCTTCGGCAGGGGGTAGATCCGAATGAGATCACTTGGGTGCGCCCACGCGATGTCTGGATGACCGACCGTAGCTATGCCCAGCCGCTGACCATGGCTGGCAACATGATCAAATTCGGTGCAGCGGCGATGCAAGCGGCTGCGGTCGCCAGAGATGCCAATGATTATGCGCTCCGCATGGAGGAGCAAGGCATGATGTTTCGCGTCGACCCGAGCGAAGGCGCGGTGGTCAATCGCGGTGCAACGGTCTCGCGCCCCGAACTTGATATCATGAGAGAGGTCGGGCAAGTTGTACGCAAAGGCTATGTGCGATCCATCTCAACCTCCAAAGCGGTCATGGCCGAGGGTGAAATTCCATCGAATCCCGGCCGAGTCTTCGTCGATTGCACCGCGCCCGGCTTAAGCACCACGCCGGGGTCTACGATATTCGAGGAGGGCAAGATCAGCTTGCACTTCACTACCCGCGGGGTGGCCCCATGGAGCGCCGCGCTCATCGGCTGTGTCGAGTCGCTCGACCTGTCTCTGGATGAGAAAAACCGGCTCTGCCCCGCGTTACCGCGCACTGGCGATATGCGTGGGTTTCTCAACATTATGCGCATCGGGTTGCCGGTGGAAAACGAGCGGCGAGCAGTTAGCGAACTTGCGGCTTGGAGCGCCAAATCCCGCTTGAATCCGGGACGCGCGATTCCAGATCATATGGCCGATCCGGACGTCCAAGCCGGTTTTGCGGCTATGTTCCAAAACTTCCAACCGGCGATGGAGAATCTCGAACGTATTTGTGCCCAAGCCTAAACTAAGAAGGAGGTAACCCATGACGAACATCATCAGACGCAGTCACGGCTTTCAGCTCGATCATATCGGCCTCGGTGTCCCGAATACGGAAGACGGTGTAAAATGGGTCGAAGAACAAACGGGCGCGAAGGTCGACTTGCATGACCCAGAGCCTGATCAGTTTTATTGGAGCGGAAGTCTCGCGATTGGAGAAGAGTCTTTTCTGGAAATCATTGGGCCCAATCCAAACTATAAAAAGTTCCAGCCATTCGCGGCGTTGATCAAGTCCTTGTCGGAGCCTCAGCTCTTATTCTGGTACATCGCAGTCACCGATTTCCAAGCCTTCAAAACGATCGCGCGCCAAACCAAGTCGAAGCTCGAGCGGGTTGAGGGGGTTAATATCGAAAGTGGTGAAGGGGTGCAGGCGAGCTATTGGCGAGGGCTGATCGGTCCGGGCTTTCTGTCTGAGCGCCCAAATGTCATTGAATGGCTCAAACGCCCTGATCGCGAGTCTTTGGACACGCCGGTCTGCAAACTCACCGACTTTCGTCTGGTAAATCCGAAAGCTGACCAAATCAATGACGTCTTTGGAAAACTCGGCATAGACGTTCCTGTCTCGAAGGGGGCTTCATCCATTGGTATGACCATCGACACGCCGAACGGACCGTGGTCGCTCGAAAATGAAGGGGTGCGCTGGACCATGCCGAGTATGCTCCTTCGGGTGGCCGAGCTCTGGTGGCGCACACGGAACTAGAGCGGTTCGCCTTTACCACCGGCCGAGCGCGCTCACGGGTGCAAATTAGCAACACTTTTGCTTTTGAGTCTTTTTGCGAACGAATTGCATTTGCAAGAAGGATTTTTTAAGGCTACAGGATCCCCATCTCTAGTTGCGAATGAATATCATTTGCTAGTTTCCGGATTAAAGGGACCCAAAATGAAGTTTAATACGAACAAAAACCGACTGCTGATTGCCACTGCGATGAGCTTTGCTGTCATAATGCCGGTTGTGGCTGTTGCTCAAGAAGAAGCGGATACAAGCAGCGAAACCGAAGCCAGCGAAGATGGTGAATTTCTCGGCGAGCTGACACTTGGCCAAAGTAAGCGGGAAGTGCAGACCGGCACAGCCACGCCGCTGACCACGATCAAGCAAGAAGAAATTGATGATCGTCAGGCCAATACGATTGCTGAACTGATTGACTCTGTGCCAGGCGTAACCCTGGTAAACGGGCAGACGCCGCAAGGGTCTGGCATCAATATTCGAGGCTTTGGTGCAAACAGCATTTACGGAACCGATCAAAAGGTCGCGGTCTTGGTGGATGGTGCCACGACAGGTGCGGAAGAGATTTACCGAGTCAGCAACCAGCTCTTCACTGACCCGTATCTGTATAAGAGCGTGGATGTGATCCGCGGTACGGTCGGAAGCTTCGAATATGGTTCCGGCATTGTCGGTGGTGTCGTCTTGCTTGAAACAAAAGATGCGTCTGATTTTACGGGCGGGGAGCCGGGTTTCGGTGGGGCACTGACCCTCGGCGGCCAAACCAATGGCGACGGCTTTAATGGGTCGGGCATCGTGGCCTGGCAACCGAATGAAAAAGCAGAATTCCTCGTCAACTATACTTACCGTGAGCAAGACGATCAAGAAGATGGCAATGGCGACGAGATCGGAAACTCGGCATTTGAACTGCCATCTTTCCTCGTCAAAGGGCGCTATGCATTCGATGACACGCACTCAATCATGGCGAGCTATACCCAATCGGATACTGCAGATCGGGACGTGCCTTATGATACGTTCGTCACCGGGACTGATTTCTTCGGGAATGTCGATCGTGACGTGACCACGCAAACCGGCTCGCTTTTCTATTATTTCCAACCCGCGGGCAATGATCTGATCGATGTGGAAGCGGCACTGACTTACTCAAACCAGGAGATAGATCAAACCTATATTCCGTTTACAAATGGTTTTGGAGCTGAAGTTGGTTTCGGGGTTGTGGATGCAGATCTCCAATATGAGCGCACAAAGCTGACAGTAAAAAATACATCCTTTATTCAGACAGGTGTAATCGAACACGAAATTCGCACGGGCGTAGAGTTCATCATGAACGATCGTCTTGAGGCGAGCGCGGCACCAGGTGGTACCGATAATCGCCAGGCCGTTTTCATCATTGACAATATTGATTTCGGCAATGGCTTAACCTTCACACCAGCCTTGCGTTATGAAAACCAGACTTTGGAAACAGACTTCTTCGATCTGGATGCTGGCGCACGTGTCGAAGGCGAATTCGATGATAGTGCATTGATGGGTGGCGCCTCATTGCGGTATCAGTTCGAGAATGGTTTCGCCGTTTTCGGGAGCTATGCGTACACCGAAAGTCTTCCAATCTTGGACGATACACCGACCACCGCAACCAGCAATCGCTCTAACATCTTTACGGCAGAACAGGCGACGACTTACGAAGCTGGGTTTAGCTACGATAAGGCTGGCTTGTTTAATGAGGGCGATACAGCAGCGTTCAAACTCAATTATTATGACACCACGTTGGAAGATATCACATTCATTGGCGGTCTCGATGAAATCTCTCTCCAAGGCGTAGAAATCGAGGGATCCTATGCGTTGGAATCTGGCTTTTATGTCGATCTGAACGGTAACTTCTCTGACGGTGACGAAACCGATGTCGCAGGCGTTTCCGTGACCTATCGGAGCTTGACGGCAGATAGCGTGCGCGTGACGGGCGGTAAGCGGTTTGGTCGTCTCCTGGATCTCAGTCTCGAAGCGCTTGCGGTTGCAGAGGCGGATGTGTCCTTCCGATCCGGAAACCCGGAGCAGGGTGATTCCTACAATATCTTCAATGCACGTGCGACCGTCAGCCCGCAGTCTGGCTTCCTGAAAGGTACGTCTTTCCGCCTTGGGATCGAGAATCTCTCCGACGAAGATTACACGCCGAACCTCTCAACGCGGAAAGCGATTGGCCAAAATGTGAAGCTAACGGTGACCCGCCAATTCTAGGCATCTCCTCCTAGGAACCGTTTTCCTCGGCGGTGGCTGATCGCCCTCTGCGGATTTTCAGCCGCCGCCTGCCTCTTTCGAAATAATCCCGACCAGACTTTCAGGAGCAAACATGGACATTCTCTTTTCTCCGTTTCGATCTTTCTACGACCTAGGTGGCCCGGTGCTCATCCTTTTGCTGCTCGTGTCCATTTTTACGCTAACCGTGATCATTCTGAAAGCGTGGCAGTTTCGGTCCGCACACGTGAACAAAGGCCAGCAAGTTCGGCAGGCCATCGCAAGTTGGGATCGCGGCGAGCATGCCAAGGCGCTGTCAGAGATCCAACAATCAAAGCACTTCCTCGCGCCAGTCGTCGCCTTAGGCATGAAGCATCGCGGTGGGGAAGGACTTTCGAAGCGTCTGGAGTCAGAAGCTGAACAAAAGCTACTGCCGATGGAGCGGGGCTTTCGCATCTTGGACATGGTCGCGCAGCTTGCGCCCTTGCTCGGTCTTCTGGGCACGGTGATCGGCATGATCGAGGCATTTCAAGCTTTGCAAGACGCAGGCTCTCAGGTTGATCCAGCGGCGCTAGCTGGCGGGATTTGGGTGGCTTTGTTGACCACTGCGGCAGGTCTGACCGTAGCAATGCCAACCTCTGTCGCTTTGTCTTGGTTTGAAGCACAAATGGATGAAGCCCGCTCACTGGCAGACTATGCTTTCTCAGTTATCGGTCGCCCGGTCAGCGAACCTAACGACGTGGAGGGGTTGTCCCGACATGTCGCTTAAGCGGGTCCGTCGACGACGCAGAGCGTCGATCACGTCGCTAATCGATGTGATCTTTCTGCTGCTCCTCTTCTTCATGCTCGCTTCCACGTTCTCCAAGTTTTCCGAGATCGATATCGCCGTTGCGAATGCCGCGGGCAAAAGTGTTTCTTCGACCAAAATCGCATCACTCAATGTCCAAGCAGACCGTGTTATCTGTAACCAGGCTGAGACGCTTGATGCGGACTTAGTTGCGTGCCTGAACGCGCTCAGTCTCAGTGGTACAAGCGGGGTTAAGATTAGCATTTCGGATAGTGTCTCAACGCAGCGCCTCGTGGACGTCCTTTCGCTGGTCAAGCAAGTGCCAGCTTTGACGATCCAGATCCAGGAGCCGTCATGAAACGCAGCTTCAAAGCCACCAAACGCGAACCGATCATTTCGTTGATCAATATCGTTTTCCTGATCCTGATCTTTTTCATGGTTGCCGGATCCCTATCGGCGAATCCCGCTTCTGGGATTGAGTTTGTGCAAACCCAAGACCTTGAGTGTTGCACCGAAGAGGAAGCGCTGGACATCCTCGCCGATGGCACATTGATGCAGCAGGGTGAGGTCTTGACCTCTCTCGACCAGTTTATGGCGCAAAGAGACACTTTGAATGCGACGATTCGATTGAGACCCGATCGAAACTATCCCGCCAGCGAATTATTGAAGCGCGTGAAGGCGCTGCAGGCTGCTGGCGGCATGCATATTGTTATTCTGACGGAGCAGGGCTGATGCCGTCGAGACTTGTTGTTGCGCTCTTGATCGCATTGCTTGCGCATGCGGGCGCTTACGCGATCATCCTGGTGACGAGCCCGGAAAAGAAAGCGGATATTCAAATACAGGGTGGCAGTATCAGTATTTCACTGAAGCCAACGGCCTCGCCAGCTTCAGAAGACTCAGATGCCTCGGATGAAAGCCTGCCTGAGCCTGAAACGGATGCGCCAGTTGAGAGCGCACCAGCGGAACACGTGCCCGAGCCAATGATCGAACCCGTCATCGAGCCGGAGCCTAAGTCGCCGTTCGAGCCCGAGACAACTCCCGAGCCTATTCCAGAGCCAGCGGAAATGCTGCCGGAGCCAGAGCCAGACGTCGAATTGGAATCCTCTCGAGAGGCAGAGCCTAAGTCCGAGCCAGAATTAACCCCATCTACAGAGGCGTCCCATCACGACAATCAGCCGACCGAAGCACCGCCAGCGACGAATGCTGAGCAAGACTCTGACCTAGCTAGTGAAAGCTCAACCGCAGAAAACGACGCTCCGGGTGACCAAATCTCGAGTGCAGAAACCGCCAAGGCGAAAATCGGCAATGCGGCGCAAGACAATTATAACGGAGCACTGATGCGGCATATGCGCAAAGCGCGAAAGTTCGATACCAATGCGCGGCGCAGTTCCAAAATCGCGATCACAATCGACCCTCAGGGGCACGTTCTCGAAATCAAAGTCTTGCGTGCCTCTGGTGACAAGACTTGGGACCGACGGGTCATCAAAGAACTCAAACGGATTGCGCCATACCCCGCGCCGCCATCAGGTGCGTCCCATTCGTGGACATTCGACGCCGTGCCGAAATAGTTGTTTTTCTAAGGCACTAAAAACAAGAACAAACCGATAAAAACGACAAGCGTTGCACCCATAATTCGCATCGCATTCCCTAGTCGGAAACGTAATGAAAAGAATAGGATCAGGCCGATCAGCGACATGGTCAGGATCAGGATCGCCGTGACGTCGATCATGAATTTCCAGACCTGACCTGCATCTTTGCCGCGATGAAGATCATGGATCATTGACGTGAGATTGGCTTTCGATACCTCGACCTCAGCTTCGGCAAGCTCGAAGTCGATGAACACGTCCGTGCCGCCTTTGACGCCCGCAAATCTAAGCATCGCATCGCTTTCGGCGACGCTGGCATCTTTGAGTTTGCCTCGGACCGAAGTGGTGCCGCGAATGAGAGCCTCTAGGGCCTGACCAGGGTCTGCGCTTGCCTGCGCGGCCTGAAGCGCGTCTTGGTTTAACTCTACTATGACAGGCTCTGCATCCTGCCGCCCCGCGCCGAGCCAGTTCGGGTGATTGAGCAGCAAGCCAGAGGCTGCGAAGAACATCAACATCAGGAATGCCGCAGCCGACAAATAGCCGTGCAACATGCGCGAGGTGCGATAGAACGCCCCTTTATTAAACCGCTTTTTCTTCGCCGGTTTTGAAGCGGCGGTTTGCGGTGTAGAGGCTAGTCCGTCAGCGATGACGTGGCTCCAAACGAAACAAAAATATTGCCCAACTCGTCGCCCCCTGCGCGCTCAAGATCAAAGGGCGCTGTCCCGAGGTTGATTTCAAAACTCTCATGCTGATGCCCCCCATGCTCACGCGCCGCTTCCACGTGGAGCACATAGTCGCCAGATGGCGCCGGATTACCATCATGATCAAGACCATCCCACGAGATGAAATATTGCCCAGGCTTTCGCGTGGGTTCGGACAAAGCTTCTGTCAGGCTGCCTGCTTTGCGTCCGAAGCGTCGGTGCCAATAGTAATTTTCTTCCATCCACCGCTCTTCTGGGCCAGCAAGTAAGAGGATGCGGACGAGTTTTCGATCAGCGTCGGCTACCCAGGCCGCAATGTAAGGACGCTCATAATTAGAGACGTCGAGATCAGGAATGACGAAATTCACGTCAAAGCTAAATTCGATGGGCCAATTCTCATTAGACTTGGCTTTTTCAGATCCGATTTCGATCGCGGACCAGCCCGTTGAGACATAGGCTCTGCCATCATCGGCCACGATCCGAGCCTCGACTCCCGGCAGAGTTTCGATCAAGGCGATACCATCATTGAGCGGCATAACGAGCAGCGCCGTTGCGAGCGCATCTGCCGTCATGGCGTCTTCAGCAAAAACGCTGGCTTGCGAGATCCCTTCGACATGCCAGCCATTCTTTGGCGAAATGATATGGGAATACGATTTACCAGCAATCGCTCGGTCGCGTGGCCCGCGCCCACTGGTTGCGATCGCACCCGCGCCGAAGGTCAGCTGGACTCCGTTTCCGGTTTCAGACCGTGCAGCTTTGATGGTGGCGGCCCAAGGCTCACCCTCCGGGCTTTGGCCCCAAGTTTTGATGTCGCCGCCAATATTGATGAGTAGGCCGTTGAGTCCAGGGCTGGCGGCGCGTGCAGCGTCCAAAGCACGATCGATAATGTACCCCTTGGCCAGCGCGTTCAGCTGGAAAGTCACCACTTCCGGGCGATCGAGTGAAAGAGAATCATCGTCCAAATTCAGTTTAGCGCGCCTGATCTCTCCTGCTGCGAGTCTAAGTTTGGCGCGCGAAGGGAGTTCATTCGCTTCTTCTGCCGCCTGCCATGTGTTCAACAGTGCGCCGATGCGGCAACTCAACGCGTTCTTGGTTTGAGCGCGAAACGCCTCGCACGCTTGCAAAACGCCAAATAAATCGGGCGACACCGTTGCCGAATTTGTGCTGTTCAAGGACGTGACTTCGCTGCTCGCATCATATGTGCTCAAGATCAAATTGAGACGATCGATTTCCGCGAGGATTGCGGTTTCGACAGCATCTGCGTCTTGCTCAGCATCCCCGACGATGACGAGATCTAGGTTGGTTCCCAAAACAAAATCATGGCTTCGAGAATACGTTTCTGCAACGGCGCCGCAACAGGCCAAACCGAGAAAACTTGAAAAGACGATCGCAGTACGGGTGAGGTTTTTCAACATTGAGAAGATCCGATCCACAGATTCTTTTTGCAAATGAATTGCATTCTCGTATAATCAATGGCAAAGCTTGGCTACTTATTTTTTTGGAGAACTGCAGAAATGAAGCTCTTTCGCTCAGCACTGCTCATTGGGGCCGCAGCCTTAGTTTCCGGGGCAGCCGCGTCGGCGCACACATCTTATATGTTACCTAGCGTATTCAACACGTCAGAAGGGCAAATGGTGACGGTGCAGTGCTCGTTCACCGAGGACTTTCCGAATCCAGAGGTTGCGGTGAAGTCTGATGATTATCACGTCATCCTGCCTGACGGGTCCCGTGACGCGTTCGATACTCAAACGGATTTGCGTCAGTTGATTGTATTGGAAAATGAACTTGAGGCGGAAGGCACATATCGTCTAACCACAGGAGTTCGTCTTGGGCGCATGAGCAGGCGCGCTCTGGTCGATAGCGAATGGGTTCCCGTTTTTGGCCCGAACGCAGAAGTGCCGGAAGCCGCGACCGAGGTGAAGACGGCGCAGACCGAAACCGTGGCTGATGTTTATGTGTCTAAAGGAGCGCCGAGCTGGGACGCAATCGCGCCGCTCGGGCGGCTTGCCTTTGTCCCAAAAACGCACCCGAATGAGATTTTTGCTGGCGAAGCGTTCGATCTCTCTGTCATGTTTGATGGTGCGCCATTGGCGGACCAGAAAATGTCGGTCTACCGCTCTGGCGGCAATTATGAAGAGCCGAAATTTGGCATCGAAGAGATGACCGATGCCGAAGGTGGTCTCAGCCTCACAATCGAACAACCCGGCGTTTACATGGTTATGACACGCCACCGCGCTGACGCTCCAGACGGGGCCGCCACTGACGAGCGCGGCTACACCACGTCTCTGACATTCGAAGTCTTGAAGTAAAAATCTAAATTGAAGAACGAGGGAAATTCAACATGAAAGCCTATTTAAAAGTAAGCGCCGCAGCCGCAGTCTTTGTCTCATCTAGCTTGATGGCAAATGCAGAAGCGCCGGAGTCGGAAGCTGTTGCTGAGACCGCTGGGGCCTCTAGCGCTATGGTCAATCTCGATCACATCGACATGACTGCTTTTGATGCCGCGACCAATGCTGCAACCGATAGCGCTGACGCGCCGCAGAACCAACAGCAGGCGCAGCGTCGCAATACAGGCGGTCATAGCAAAGGTGGCTTCGTGGATCGCTATGACACCAATGGCGACGGTGAAGTTGAAATGGTAGAATTTGTGGCCGCACGGAATGAAGGCTATGCCGAACGCGACTTTAATGGTGACGGCATGGTGCACCAGGAAGAGTATGTTTCTGAGTATGAAGTACGTCTCGAGCAACAACTCGAAGAACGCCGTGAACGCTCGATCGAAGCCGCGAACTTCCGATTCACTGTGATGGACACAGACGATGACGAAGCCATGTCGCTCGACGAATTCCACGCCTCAAGCAAAATGATGTTCACACGCCTCGACACAAACGAAGACGGGATCGTGAACGACGAAGATACAGCTGAGCGTTTCTAGCGGGCTTCATCGTCGCCGAGCTCTGCTCCAGTGCACCGGCCTCTACCATGGAGGCCGGTGTTTTTTGAAGACAAGAGTCATCCTTTGGTCAAATGGGTGCGCAAGTCGCCCAGATCCGTTTGGCCACCGGGCACGTAAGAATATTATATATCAAGGAACGACAATGCGTATCGCACTTACCGCGCTCGTTTTGGCCTACATTTTAGGAGGCCAAGCTGTGGCAGAAACCCAATCATGCACGACCCTATTGGAGCACACAGATGACCAGACTGAGAATTCCTGGAGCACCGTAAACGATGGCGTTATGGGCGGTCGTTCAGAGGGCGGTTCGGTTCTCGAAGATGGTGTGCTGACATTTGCAGGCATAACCAACACGAATGGCGGCGGCTTCAGTTCTATTCGATTGAACGTTCCGCGCGGCGCCATGACCGGGGCAAACCATCTGAAAGTGCATATGAAAGCTGATGCGCGCACCTATTCCATGACGCTTCGCACAAATGCAAAATCCTATGGACGCCGGATCGCGTTTCGCGCTCCAATTATTGGCGCGCCCGAAGCAGAGTGGGGGGACGGCGTTCTGTCGTTCGATGCGTTGAAAGCCTCGATATGGGGGCGCTCTGTACCGGACGCGGTGTTCGATCCGAGTGACGTCGTCGAAATTGGCCTGATTATTTATGACGGCGAAGATGGTCCATTTGAAATGCAGCTCAAGCGCATAGAGGCATGCGGCTGAGTTCGAAAAGTGAAGACTGCTAGCGATTTAGTCCGCCGCTGCAGCTTGTTCCATAATCGCTTGGAACATCGAAATTGTTTCCGGTTCTCTATATGCGCGAGGGCTGTCTTCGCTGGCATAGTATCGATTGCTAGACAGTTTTACGATCACCATGCTGTTTTCCGGACTGACATAGACGAACTGATTATAGATGCCGATCGCGGTGAAGTCGCGGGAACCCGATTTCGGCAACCACCATTGGTAACCATAGCCAAAGCCATGGGCGGATTGTTCGTTTTCGCCCGGAACAAGATGCGGCGCCGTCGGAGACGTTGAAGCTCTCACCCAGTCTTCGGGCAGGATTTGGGTGCCATTCCAGTTTCCGTTCATTCTGTACAGCTCACCAAGCTTGGCCAGGTCGCGCGCCGTAGCATTGAAACCGCCAAGGCCAAGCTCGCGGCCGGACTTGTCAGTGGTCCAGAAGGCATCGTTCTCAGCGCCCAGAGGGTGCCATAAGTGCTCTGTAAGAAAATCTGCCACCGATTGATCTGTGGCTTCTACGACAAGGGCGGTTAGCGCCTGCGTATCCATGCCGGTATAGCGGTTATAGGTTCCTGGCGTCTTCTCATTGGTCATGGTGGCGACGAAATCGTCATAAGAGCTGCCGTAGAACATCACTTTTCCGAGGCGGTTCATATCGGAATTTGGATCGCTATAGGTCTCGTCCCATTTGATCCCCGAGGACATTTGCAAGACGTCCCGGATCGCAACGCCGTCATACCCGCTACCCTCGAATGCTGGGACGTACTGCGAGATCGGGTCTTCCACTGATCCGATCAGACCATCGCGAATAGCCAGGCCGACAGCGGCGGAGATGAAGCTCTTCGACACTGAGTGTGTGAGCCATGGTCGATCCATTTTCCCGGTGAGCCAGTAATCTTCAAAGAGGATTTCTCCGTCTTTTAGAATAAGTAAAGCAGCCGTATCGGTGCTTTCTAAAAACCCTTCCATCTCAAATGAATCAGCATCGTGCGCGAACGTACCAGGAAGCGCCAGCTTTGGGCCCTCGGGGAACACAAATGGCTCATCAGAGCGCGGCATTTCGTTGACCGGGAAATAGCGCTCTTGGCGCACGAAGTGGTGCTGTTGCTCGGCGCCGGTAAAGAGCGATGTCTGATATCCGTAGCGGGCGATTTCTTGTTTATAGACGATGGACATTACGATTGCCGCGATCCCGATGATGCCAATGATGCCTCCGACGATGTAGAGCGCTGTTCTCATGAGGTTCCTTTTCCTTCCTCGAAAGTGCGGTGTTGAGTGGTGTCTCCATACGTATGGAACAGCAGCATCCCGGGGAGTTGTACAATTTGTCTGTGCCACACGCCTTTTGGCACCACGCAGCTCTGGCCAGCGCGAAGGCGAATTACGTCTTCAGTGCCGGATTGGCTCAGCACGACATCGATCTCACCAGTGAGTAAGGTCAGCGCTTCATCACCGTCGGGATGCATCTCCCAATCGGTATTTTTAAACATATGGATACCGCCGACACAGACAACATTGATAATCTTGAACATGTCGAACAGAGGTTGCTTTGCCATTTCGCCTTTGGCGAACCCAACGCGTCGCATCAGGCCGGAAATGCCTGACAGAGATTCTGCGGCCAATTGACGGATGCTCACTCCAACTCCCCCTGATTTTGCAGTCTGGATGGAGAAACATGACGAGAAATTGCTTGCAACGCGACGAGCGTTTCGTGATTCATCATGCCGCCATCGACGGTGTAATTGGTATATGCCGAAGTCTTTGCAATAACGATTTTGCGTGCGGGATTGATGTAGATGAATTGCCCGTAGATCCCGATAGCGGAGTAATCGTCGCCGTCCGGATAGAGGGGAATCCACCACTGGTACTTATACCCGAAAGCGGAGTCAGATTCCGGATTATCCACCATCGGTTGAAGGCGCGGCGCGTCGGGCGTTGTGCTGGTTTTAACCCAGTTTTCAGAGACCAGTTGCTGACCGAGAAAGTTGCGACCGCCATTCAGGTAAAGCTCGCCAAAACGAACCATGTCGCGCAGCCGAATGTTCACGCCGCCAAACACGAGTGGCTCGTCCTTCGTGTCGACGAGCAAATACGCGTCATCCTCAGCGCCGAGCCGCGACCAGAGCTTTTCTTCGAAATAGTCTCTGTAAGGCTTTCCCGTTGCGCCCCGCAAAACCATGCCCAGGACATGAGTATCGATACTGGCATAGCGGTTATAAGTTCCCGGCTCATTTTCGCGCGGGACACTGGCGGTGAACTCATCCAGCGACCCAAGCCGCATCGCGACGACGGATTGGACGAGATCAGAGTCGAGACGGCCATAATCTTCCGACCATCTTACGCCTGACGACATTTCGAGGACTTGCTTCAAGGTCACGCCTTCATAGGCGCTACCGATCAGCTCAGGCACGTATTTAGTCACTAGATCGTCGACACTATCAATAGCCCCGTTTTCGAGCGCGACGCCGATCAGAAATGAGGCCATGCCTTTAGACACTGACATTTGAATGGCCAGGCTCTCGCGTGTGTTGCCGCGATTGTATTCTTCATGGATCAATACCCCATCATGGAGAATGGCGAGCCCAGTTGTCTGGGATCGCTCTAGGAGCTCTCTGACATTTCGGGTTTCGCCCTCGAAATCGTAGGTTTCGGGGAGGACGTCAGCGGAGAGGTTTTCATTGAGCGCATAGACGGGGCCTGATCTGGGCACCTGAATCGATCGTTCTTTTTCATAGAGGTTGCGAAAATTCTCATCGATTTTATCGGGGGCGAAGATTTGTACATATTCACGAAGCGACATCAGCACGCGAATATCATTCCAAAAATAGGAGATTGCGCCGGCTCCAATCACGAGCAGTCCAAGCAATCCATATTTTATGTGTTTTCCCAAAGGTTTCGTCCTTGCGTTAGCTCTTAGATTTTATGTCAGCGAGTAATGTGTTGGCGGCTATCCGTGGCGCATTCTTATTCTTTGAAGACAAACCGATTTCGCGGAATGATGCGTGACCATAGGCTGTTGAGACAATGCAGAAGGCTGTATCTCGTCGCTCTTGGCGAGAGGCGCCATAACCCTCCGCCTTCATGCCGACGATGAGTAGATCAAAAATTCGGTCATACAGCGAGCGCAGCCTGACTTGGATTTCATCGCTATTGCGCGCAAGTGACCAGAGTTCACTTACCACGACATTGGATGCAGTGTTCGAAAACAGATCTCCGAAGAGTAAATCCAGCATATGGTGGAGATTGGGTTGATCGCCTTCCTCTGCGATATTGTTCAATTGCGCTTCGCCGCGATCGATTAGGCTTTGAAACAACAACTTTACCATATTGTCTCGATTGCCGACGAAGTGGCGGACCAACGGCCGGGCAAGACCCGCCCGCTCGGCCACGTCATTCAAAGACGTTTTTGCCAGTCCTTGTTCAACGATACACAACTCCAAAGCAGCCAGTATCTGAACGCGTCGTTCTTCGTTCATTTTCGCCCGCGGCATGTGTTCACCTATAATTGTCAAAGTGACAAATATCGCCGTTTCTATTAATTGTCAAAAAGATAAAATTGCGCTTGAGTTCATTGCGCTATTCAAGGGTTGCGAGCGGATTGCCCGGTCTGTTGATTAGATAGTTCTAGGGTTCACGCCGTTTGTCTGATTTGCGGTTTCGCACGTTTCTCAATTTGACGCCGGAGCCTGGTGTGGCATTTGAGGCACTGTTGAAAGTGTAAACTGATTTACGCTGTCATATGGTATTGCAACTCATTCGCAAGAGTTTACCTGCGGCTCATCTAGTCAGAAAATGAGCTGAAAATGAAAAACCTTCCTCAAAAACTAATAGCCGCTGCATCAATTGGTGCACTGACCGCTACTCCAATTTCCGTGGCCCAGAACATGGATGACGAGGTTTCGGTGCAGGATGAAATCGTCGTAGTAGGTCAATACCTTTACACCGATCAAATCAACGCTCTGAAAGCGCCAACGCCGATTATTGATGTTCCGCAGAGTCTGTCCATCGTAACAGCGGATCAGATTTTGGAGCGGGGCTTCGACAGCATCGGAGATGTGATCAACTACATTCCCGGCGTGACAAATTCGCAAGGCGAGGGGCACCGTGATGCGATCGTGTTCCGTGGCGTGCGGTCGACCGCAGACTTCTTCGTCGACGGCGTTCGCGATGATGTTCAATATTACCGCTCGCTCTACAATCTTGAGCAGGTCGAAATCTTGCGTGGCCCGAACGCGCTGCTCTTTGGCCGTGGCGGCACGGGTGGTGTGCTGAACCGCGTCACCAAGAAGGGTGTGATTGGTGATCGCTTTAACGGCTATCAGGCAGGCGTCGACTCATTTGGAGGCTTCGACGTGGCGCTGGACTCCAATTTCGACGTCTCAGACAATGCCGCGATCCGAATCAACGCTTACTATGAGAGCCTGGAAAACCACCGCGACTTCTATGATGGCGACAATTACGGCATCAACCCAACCGCACGCATCGCGTTGTCACCTGCGACCACGCTCGATCTGTCTTATGAATATGCCAATCATGAGCGTTTCATCGATCGCGGTATCCCGACCGGTGACAATGGTGAGCCCGTCGAAGCCTTGAAAGACATCACGTTTGGCGATCCCGATCTCAACACGGCAGAGTTTGAAGCGCACATTCTGCGCGCCAATGTCCAGCACACGTTCAATGAGAATCTGAAAGGCAACGTCACGGTCGCGTATGGAGACTATGACAAATTGTATCAGAACTTCTACGCCTCTGGTTACACCCAATCGACTAACATTGTTCAGCTCGATGGGTATGTGGATACGACCCAGCGCCAGCGCTTCACACTTGCCGGTAATCTCGTAAGTGAATTTGAAACAGGCAGCATTGGCCATACGATCATTGGCGGCGTCGAGTTCCTAGATACCAGCAATGATAATGACCGGTTCAACCCGGTATTCTCGTCTACCGGAAATGACCGCGAGACCTTCCTCGCGACACGGCCTCTGAACTTCCGCAATGGCGCTGGCGTCAATGCGGCAGGCGATGCCGTCACGATGACGTTCTCCGACATCAATGACCGGAATGAAGCCGAAGTGCAGGTCACCTCTTTCTACGTCCAAGATCAGATCGAAGTGAACCAATATGTCGATATCTTGCTCGGCGCGCGCTTTGATAGCTTCGAAATCGACGTCACAGACACAGAAGACCCAACGGCCCCGATTTCGCGCAGTCGAACCGACGAAGAGATTTCACCGCGCCTTGGCGTCATCGTGAAGCCGCAAGAGAACATTTCGCTCTATGCCAGCTATAGTGAGTCCTTCTTGCCGCGCTCTGGTGGACAATATGCGTCGCTCAGCGACAGCACAGAGCAACTTGATCCCGACATTTTTGAGCAAGCTGAGATCGGCGTAAAATGGGACTTCTTCGAGCGGCTCAGCTTAACCGCTGCGTACTTCCAAAATGAGCAGACGCGGACCCAGCGCAACCAAGACGATGATGGCTTTGAAACGGAGCGGGGTTTGAAAGTCGACGGGTTCGAAGTACAGCTTCAAGGCGAGTTGACAGACTATTGGTTCATTTCAGCGGGTTACAGCAACCTTAGCGGTGAAACCTCTGCAGGTGCTGAGCCGCGCGAGTTGCCCGAACAGACTTTCTCTATCTGGAATAATTTCGAGGTGAATGAGAAACTCGGGTTCGGGATCGGCGCGACTTACCAAGATGAGGCTCTCATTCGCGATGGCTCCACTTTGACGCTGCCTAGCTTCACCCGCGTGGACGCCGCCGCATACTATGATTTCTCTGACGATTTGCGGATCCAACTGAATGTCGAGAATTTGACCGACGAAGTGTATTTTCCAACGTCACACAGCACGCATCAGGCGACCGTTGGTGCACCTCTAAATGCTAAAGTGAAAATCAGCGGAAAATTCTAGAAGTCTCGTTTCAAAGATCTTCAAGCGAAGCCGCCAGATTAATCTCTGGCGGCTTTTTACCTAAGAGCCAAAGTTTCGGCTAATGTGTGTTTGGCTTTTTCGCCTTTGGTTGGTGCCAATTCTCGCAGAACACTAAATAGGCTCTCATCAATGATACCTGAGTAGGGTGATCGGGTAGAATTGGTTGAGGTATGCAACGAAAACGCGTTCGAGATGAGAGCTAAGAGGCTTCATTTTGCTGGCACCCTTGGGTGGACAAAACGCAAGTTAAGCGGCTAGACGGCCCAGTATGGACCGTTTGGAAAAACTTTGCGCCGAAAAAGGCCTTCGCATGACCGAGCAACGCAAAGTTATTGCTCGGACACTTTCTGCTTCAGATGATCATCCCGATGCCGAGGAACTGCACCGTCGGTCGAATGCAGTCGACAAGAGTATATCGCTCGCGACCGTCTATCGCACCGTCAAATTGTTTGAAGAGTATGGCATCATTGAAAGCCATGACTTTGGCGATGGCCGCGCGCGTTATGAAGAAGTGCCTGATGAACACCATGACCATTTGATTGACGTGAGATCTGGAAAAGTCATCGAATTCCACAATGAGGAAATCGAGCGCCTACAAGTCGAGATCGCACGCTCGCATGGGTATAAGCTGGTTGACCATCGTTTAGAGCTTTATGCCGTGCCGCTAAAAGACGGCGAAGAGTAGGTCTTCTGGCTCCGTAACGTTACGCTTGACCCGCTCGTCTTCATTCGACGACTATAGAGCGTTCTGTCTCAACGGTTTTCGCAAAAAAAATTGCTGCAACGTTCCAACCTTAGAGGAATCGCAAGGCCGGACTGTTGCAGCAGTAAGTAAACAGGCCAAAAGGAGACTCAAGCGGCCTGTCGAGACTTTGGGGCTTCCAGGTCGGATACTTCGGCAGTCAACCAAGCATAGTGTTTCTCAAGCCGCATCACCACTTCCATGTCGATGTCAGGGCGCGAGGCGAGTTCTTCACGCCATGCCTCTATCACGCGAACTTGTGTTTTAAGCCAGCAGACCATGGAGGCGTCATCGAGAGGTAAACACATTGCGAAATCCTATTGTCCGAACTGCCAAGAAGCGGTGACCTTGAGGTTTGTGCCCGGTTGAGGAACCCCGGCAAATACGCGCTCATAGTCCTCGTCGAATACGTTATCGACGCCGACGTCGAGACGTAGGCCTTCAATAAACTCAGGTCGGTAAGTCGCGTATAGATCAACCACGACATAGCCGTCTCTTTCGTCCTGGACGGTGAAGCCACCCGCTCCATCTGAGACCCGTTGCTCAAAGTCCGAGGCATGCTGCACGCGCGCCCCAAACCGGCTGTTCCATTCCGGCACTTTCACGCCGAGATTCACGGCAACGCGGTCCGGGGTGAGCGAACCAAGGTCTGATCCGTCGGACAAGTCAGTGCCTTCGATTGTTGAGAAACTCGCCCGCGCAAAGAAACGATCAGAATCGTAATGAAGCTCGCCCTCCCATCCCTCGAGTTCGGCCTGGGCGACGTTGGCAGATTCCGATGTCCCGAATGTACAGGGCTGGAAGAAAGGCGGCGCAAAGCAGGTCGCGTCTGGCGCAGCATTTACCGAGAGGTTGATGAGCTCGTCAGCTTCGGTTTCGAAATAGCTGACTTTGGCCTGAAACCGATCAGAATCGACAAAGATTTTTCGAAAGTCGACACCCGTTCCGAATTCGACTGTTTGGGTTTCTTCCGGCACCAGATCTGGATTTGGGATAAAGTTGTTCGGGACAAACTCAAACGACCCAATTGCCGGATTGAATAAGATGGGGTGTGGTACGAGGAAGTGCACACCATCTAGATAAAGCTCATTGATAGAAGGCGCGCGAAACCCTTCTGAGTAAGATCCGAACAAACGCAGCCATTCAGCCCCCTGCGGCGCGAAGCTCGCGGCAAATCTTGGAGAGATCGCCTCGTCGGAATTATCTTGATCGGGTGCAATGTCGGAGCTGCTTTCAAATTCATCATAACGTACGCCCGGAATGACGACGAATTGGCCTGCAGGGGTTTCAACAACCGCTTCCAGCTGCGCGAACACACCTGTGAATTCACTCTCACCATTCGGAACACCGCCGCGCGTGCCATCCGTGGTCTGATCATCAGTGCCAACTTGTTCGTCTTTGTACCAGTCCCCGCCAACCGTGAGTGTCATGTCGGCGGCGCCAACAGAAAACCTAGATGCATTTCGAATGTTGAAACCGGTGGTTTCGATATCTCGAACCGTTGTTCTCGGGATCGTTGCATCAAACTCATCGACATCGCTCGACGTTTGATACGCGTTGAACCCGAGATCAATCCAGTCATTCGCTTCAGGGTTGAAGGTTAGGCCCAACCGAAACGTATCTGTTGTGATGTCTTTTTCGACATCTTGGTCGAGGATGCCATTGCCTGTTCCATTAACGCCCTGGCCGTTGTTCGGTTCGATTGCGGTATTCGTAAATCGTTGCCAGGATCCTTCGATGGTGACCGCATCGCTAATCGCATAACTCCCTTTGACGAGCGCGGTTTGAATGTCGTCGTCGGAGGGGAGATCAACACCTGACGCAAGCTCAATGTCTCCTGATTGTCGAACGCCAAAGCTCGCAATGCCGTCGAATGCGCCTTGGCGCGTATAGGCTGTAATAGAGGCTAGAGATTCCTCATTCACGCTTTGATAGCCAACTCGCGCTCGGGCGCCCCAGACCTCATTGTCTGCTAAGAGATCGTCTGCATCGACGCTCTCGAAGGCGAGGACGCCGCCTACGGCGCCGGAACCATATAGCGCCGAAGCCGGGCCGCGAACGATTTCGGCAGTTCCGATAAGTTCTGGATCCACGAAGAACCGACCGTCGTGTGCTGAGGTGAAGCTCTGGCGCGCGCCATCTAGCAGAATCAAAACGTTTTGCCCGGAAAGCCCACGAATGCTGGGTAATTCGCCGGTTCGCCTCGGGCCAAATCCAAAGTCTACGCCTGGAACGTCACGAAGAACGTCTGAAATAGCGGAGGGTGCAAGCGATTCAATTGCCTCCCGGTCCACGACTGTGACTTGCCCGGGATAATCGAAAACGGGGAGGGGGTTTGATGTGCCGTAGACTGTAACAGGGTCTTCGCGCAATTCTTCGTCGGTCGCGTCGTCCTCTTGAGCAATCGCAAATGGAGCGATGGAGAGTGCGGTGGAGGCGACTAGCAGCGCGCGCAGGTTTTGGCGGGTCATTCGGAAGGTCATTCTGAGGTCCTTGATCAGTCCATCTTTTTAAGAATAAGTCTCATTTGCGATAAATGCGGTATACGCAAAATTACGCAATTGCAAGTCATTCGCGTTTGCATTAATGAAATACGAAACATATCGGCGCTTCGTCCGGAACGCTTATCAGGAGAATGATCATGCATTTCCCCCAGACTACTTTTTGGTCCGCAACAGCGATGGCAATTTTGACCGTGACAGGCTGCGCAACGGCTGTGGCGCCGCACTCCGCGACTGAAACAATTGTCGAAAAACCGACCAATTTTGAGCAGGACAGACAATCCATCCTCGCAATGACTGGCGACTACAAGGTCACGTTTGATTTCACGGAGACCGTCTCATTCGTAGACGGATATGAACTCAAAGAGCCAAAGCTTTCAGGGGGACATGAATCGGTGCGTGTCGTTGAAGACCGCGGAGATTACATAAGCATGCAACATCTTCTCGTGGTTGGTCCCGATGAATCTCCGTTTGTGGTCAAACACTGGCGACAAGATTGGAAGTACGAACCAGCGCGTGTGCTGACGTTTATTGGCGGCAATGCTTGGGAATGGCGCGATGTTCCCGCCAGCGAGCGTGCAGGAACCTGGTCGCAAACAGTTTATCAAGTCGACGATGCACCGCGCTACGGAGCCGTCGGCGCCTGGGCGTATGAGGATGGTATTGCCGAATGGACCCCGCCGCAGGAATGGCGGCCTCTGCCGCGCCGTGACATGACCACAAGGGACGATTATCACGCCGTGGATGCGGTCAATCGCCATGTCGTCACGCCTTGGGGTTGGGTACATGAACAGGATAACTCCAAACTTATTCTTGATGGTGCACCGCAAGCTCTGGTGCGTGAGGTGGGCTTGAATACTTATCGCGCGTTTGACGACTATCCGGTGGAAGCTGCGGAAGACTATTGGGACGGCACAGAAGAATTCTGGGCAGGCGTGCGTGCGCATTGGACCGACATCGAAGCGGCGAATGATCGCTTCGCAATCACCATTAAGGGTGAAACTGAGCCACTCTACATGCCGCTTCTAACACTGGCGAACGAGGTCAATGACGGAGAGAAAGATCTCGAGCCGGCATTGGTTGAAGCGCGTGAGATCATCGATGGCTTTGTAACGCCTGAGATTGGAGCGCTTGCAGATCGACTTCGTCCGACGACAAAGCTTGCGAGCCTCGACTAGTCATGATGCGCGGTCTCACATTGGTGGTATCAGTCTCTTGTTTTAGCGCCGTTTCCGTCGCTGATACAGCATACATTGAGCCGTCTACGTTCACACCAAATTCCGGTCAGACGATTACTGTAGAAACGTCTTTCAACGATTATTGCTGCGTGCCGAAATACGCCGTTCGGTCCAACCATTTTGCAGTGATCCTTCCGGATGGCCGATCCGTTTCACCGGATCGGATTGAGATGTTCGCCAACAGCTCTGTGATCGAACAGACGCTTACGGAAGAGGGGACCACTCGGATCACCACGGGAGAGCGGCTCGGTCGTAAGGGTGGGGAATATGTCCTGCTCGATGAGCAGTATTTTTTAGTGAATAGCGACGATGCGGATCCGATATTCGTCCCTGAAGGCACACAGATTCTGTCTTCGCAAACGGCCACCGTCTCTGACGCTTATGTGACAATCGGTGAACCGACATGGCTGAGTATCCAGAAGCCGATTGGACGTCTCCAGCTTACACCTCTACAACACCCGTCGACGCTTGGAAGCGGCGACATGTTCGACATCATCATCACATTTGATGGCTTACCATTGGCCGATCAAGAACTAGTTCTAACACGAAGCGGACAGAAGGATCGCCATGGTGATGAGGGTTTTGTGTTTGAGTCCGATGTAAATGGAAGAGTCTCAATCCCATTGTATCAATCGGGTACGCATCTGGTTATGGCCCGCACGCAAGCGACTGCACCCCAGGGAGCAGAAACAGACATTCGAAGTTACACTACGTCAATGACATTTTCAGTGAACTGAACATTCAGAACAAACTCCAGCTTTGGAGAGGTCCGCTCAGGCCTTTTAATTGTCTTCGACGCGGTTCAGGTGATCAATTAATTCCGCCGCGAACTCCGAGACGCCATGATTGCGCGCTGGCGTGAAGCCAAAGCGCGTGATGACGATCTCTTCGGACGGAATCACCAGGACCAGCTGCCCTTGATATCCACCCATGTAATATGAGTCTTCCGGCAGGTTGGGTATCAAACGCTCTCGACTTGGGTCAGCTGGATTGGCGTTCAACCAAAATTGCGCGCCGTATTCATGACCTGGAGCGTTTGGCGTCGGCGTAACGAGATAATCCACCCAACCATCGGGCAGTATCTGCTCACCATTCCATTCGCCCCTCTGCAGGCAGAGCTGACCGAGGCGCGCCCAGTCGCGTGCCGAAGCGTACATATATGACGAGCCGATAAACGTACCGCTTCGATCAGCTTCCATGGTTGCAGTTCGGATACTCAATGGTCGAAACAAGCGCTCTTGCGAAAACGTGTAGGCTGACTGGAGCGTGTCGCCAACACTTCTTCGGACAATACCCGACACGATGTTTGTTGTGCCGGAGGAATAGGACCAAATCGTATCCGGAGCTGCGATCAAAGGCTTCGCAGCTGCGTATCCGCCCGTGTCCGGTTCAAGTGAAAGCATCCGTGTAACATCAGTTGCCGCCGAATAAGTCTCTTCAAATTCCAATCCGCTGCTCATCCTCAAAAGTTGATCGAGCGTAATCGCGGCGCGGGGGTCATTCTCGGTCTCACCCCATTGAGGGACCGCTGCTGGTGCGCCAATATCGAGCACCTTATCTTTAACCAGGATCCCCACCAGTAAGGCGGTGACGCTTTTGGTCATCGACCATCCAAGCAGAGGTGTTTCGGGCGTAACCCCCTCAGCATACCGTTCAGCGACGAGCCGACCTTTGTGAACGACAACCACCGCTTTGGTGTATCGCGGTTGGTCGACGGAATCTTCCGTAAATAAGCCCCCCAGCATATTGGCGACATCTGCACTAACGTCAGGGCTTGCCTGACCTTTTGGCCACGCCACTGATTCAGAGACGTCGAGTTCGGGTAGCGCGGAAACAGAAAACTCTGCTTCCTTTTCCCCCACGGACAATAGAGTGCAGCCAATCCCTGGCGTGAAGATTGCGCGCCGCTCGAATAAACCAATCAGTTTTGTCGTGACGCTTTGCTGTTCTAAATCAAGCTTATAAGTAACATTAGCGAGCGTGCTTGAAGCGCCCTTAAGTGCTTGCTCTCGGACGATTTCGGGAGAGAAGCCGCTCAAGAAGTATCCGGAACAAATATTTTTGGCTGAGTAACCGCTACCTGCCCTGGCGATCGATCCATAGCTCAGGTACAAGTAGGCGGTGGTTGCGACCAAAGCCAACACAACCCCGAGTGTAATTTTCTTGACCATAATGCTCGCTCTCCGCGCGCTCGTCTTGGTATTCATGTACTTGGTTCAGTGATGCCTGCAACTCTCGAACCCAAATAAGAAACGGTCTAAAGTTGCAGAGCGATTGGGGCGGTACGCTTGAACGGCTTAGAATCGCCCCAAATAAGAATTTGAGGTCGTCCGTTCTGCGAGCAAAAGCAGATGGGGTGGATGGCTCCTGCTCCCGGCGTCGCAATGCGCCATAATGCAGTTTCCACAACTGCGCATAAGAGGAGCCATCCAAATGCAAGCTACCACAATCGGCCTCGATCTGGCCAAGAACATTTTTCAAGTCCACGGCGTCACAGCTGACGGAACCACTTTGTTCAACCGCCCAGTCCGGCGCGCCCAGCTTCTGAAGTTCTTCGAGAAACAACCGCCTTGCCTGGTTGGAATGGAGGCGTGCGCCACAAGCCATCACTGGGCCCGAGAGCTGACAAAGCTTGGTCATGAGGTTCGTCTCATGGCCCCCAGCTATGTGAAGCCATACGTCAAGCGCGGTAAGTCTGACGCGGCAGATGCCGAGGCGATCTGCGAAGCTGTTACCAGGCCAACGATGCGAACGGTCCCGATCAAATCACCTGAGCAATAAGCAGTCCTTTGCCAGCACCGCGCAAGAGAGTTGTTGATCGGCCAGCGCACGCAATTGTCAAATATCATTCGCGGTCTGGTCGGTGAGTTCGGGCACACCTTGCGCAAGGGACTGAGCTATATCCGCGCCTTCGCAGAAGAGCTCAAAGACGGGCGCGGGCCCGACCTGCCAGATGTGGCAGCAGATGTCATTGCTTCTCTCTGTGAGCAACTCCTGACACTGCACAGGCGCATCCTCGCCTTAGAGAAGAAGATCTTCCAGGCGGCTCGACGAGACCAGCGCGTCAAACTCCTGGAGACGATCCCGGGCATCGGCCCGGTGTCAGCATCGGCGATTATCGCAACGGTTGGAACGCCGGACAACTTCAAAAGCGGCCGGGACTTTGCAGCTTGGATCGGTCTGACACCCCTCAACAAATCAAGCGGTGGACGTGAGCGGCTTGGGAAGATTACCCGAATGGGGGATCAATATCTCAGGAAGCTTCTCGTCACGGGCATGACCTCACGCGTGAGAGCGGCCAAGGCGCACCCCGAACGGGCGGATCGATGGGTTGCCAATCTTCTGGAACGAAAGCCGGTTCGCCTCGCAACCGTCGCAATGGCAAACAAGACGGCCCGCATCGTCTGGGCCGTGCTGACGAGAAACGAACCCTACCGAAACCTGAGTGCCGCATAGGCGCCTGACAAAAGAGGAAGGACACACGAACTTGCAAGGACGATGAGACATGATGGCAATCCGGGTCTACCCGGGAACCGAGACACCCCGACTAATGTCAAGGACATCGAATGTCCGCAAAGGAGAATGGGACTTGGTTCGCGGAAACCATCAGGGCCAGCGGCAATTACCCCGCGATCAACAGGCCGGACACAAGACCGTACCAGACCAAGGCATGCCGAAACCGTCAAAAAGCCCTTGCAACGCAGGAGCCATCCACACAAGACATTACACAACGGCGGCGATCCGGATTTCCCGCATAATACCTAATCTCGAATTTGTTTGGCAGATGCAAAAAAATGAATCAAAGTGTCTCGGGGTGACTTAGTAATGAGGTGGGGACATGGAAACCGACATACTAAACGTCTTTTTTGCATGCTTAGCGGCATTCGGAATATTCAAGTTCATAGTTGAACCACAGGCGACCAAATCGGCTATCCGGCGCTTGGCAGAGGGCCGATCAGGAGGAACTCCTTGGGTCGCGTTTGCTCAACTCGGTAGCAAAGTTACGTTGCTTGCGACTTTGTCCGCCGGAGCCGCGGCGGGTCTGATTTATTGGTTGCAGCAATCATCGAACCTTGGACTCGCAGAAACGAATGAACTCCTATCGAGGATTTCAGACGTCCGAGATCAGCTTTATCAGTTCAATACAGGATGGGGGTACCTCATTACTGCCGTCTGTGTCGCGGGCTTAGCTTGGTTTGCTTTTACCTCATCAAAATCCAAGGAACGTAAGCTCATCGGCGAGGCGTTAGACAGAGAACTCGAAAGGCTGCAATGCGAATTCGACGCGGGCGAATGGGAAGATTTGCCACCAACGAACGATATGCTGACTCTCCAGAGAGTGTTGGCGCAGCTCGAAGCGAACTTTGAGCAAGCGCAAGACGCTGGTGATGAGCTGTCCGCGCGGCAAATTCAAGAGCAGCACGCGCAGGCTAGACAAGCGCATCTGTACTTGGATGCAGTTCGTCGTGCGGATACGACGGTGGATCCCACAGACTTGGGCATCATCAAACGAAAATCCATGTCGGATCGACTCGGTTCGGTGCTCTTTTCGAAGGGTGTGGTATCTTCTCTCAATGGGATTTCCAGGGTCCTCTTTGGTTTAGGCTTGCTCGTCCTTTTTCCAAGTTTGCTAGTCGCAACTTATCAGACTGCTGAACCATCTTTGGATGCCGAGATCGAGAGAATTGAAGCGCATGTTGAAGATCTGAATATTGATGTTCAGTTTGCTCAAATCAATCAGGAGTACGAAGAGAAAATCCCCCAATCGAACTCTCTTGAGGTGACGCTCGATGAAGAAACTGAAGCACAAGTAGAAGAGACCGCAACATATTTCTCAAATCAGATATTCCCCAGAATGATCGCCCGACCGGTGGTGATCGGCAGAAGTTCGATTGATGCTACAGCCGCGGAGGCTCGTAGAAACACGGTCCGTCAGCAAATACTGGAGTCCAGAGCGAGTTCTGCTTCTGGGACAAGAGCAACGGTTTCAGGCGGCAACTCTGGAACCGATCTGATCGCATTAAATCAAGCAGAGTCACCCGTCCTGCAAAGCGCTAGGCGTGACCTTCGCGCTATCGCCGCCGCAGATCCCGATACGTTTTCGCGAATTAGGGCGAACACAGTGAATGCGCGAAACGCATTCTCCACCCCTGCAAGTCCGCGACAGCTTCAACGAACCCTTGTTTCTCAGTTTGTTGGCCATGCGATAGATGCGACGCCCGCAATCTCCGGCATAGATCCGGGGCTCGATAGTCCACTAAAGTCCGTAAGCTCGGAATTCTCGAAGATGGAGGCTCAACGGGCATATGATTCTGCATTTCGCAAGTATGCGCTCGAAACGTCCAAACCGACGACCAATTTCAATGCGCAGAATCTGGAGGCTTGGGATACGCCTCCAATCACACGCCAAAATCAATCAGCGTTAAGAGGGGGATTGAATTCCGTCGAAACCTCGATTGGTGCCAATCAAGGATCGCGGCCTAGCCTATCGCGAACGCCAGACTTCGATACATCTGGTGCACAGCGCGCGGTCCAGCGCTTGGCGACGCGGATGGGACGCCCTGGAGGAACGCCGCCCACAAGCTTCTCCCAAGCTCTCACGTCGTTTGACGATTACTTCCCTGGACAGAGAGGCGCGGAGTTGAGAACGGCGCAAGCACAAGCCTCAGACGCCATAGCTGGACCGAGCAGATCTAGCGCGATAACTCAAGCTAACGCTACGCGAAACCATGCACGTGCAAGATCCTACGGCCGCTTGAGAGGTTTCTCCCGCGTTGGTGGTGTCCTTATCGGCAGAAACGCTGATACCGAAGACGGATTAGTCGAGCTAGATGGGATCGACTGGACTCGTCTCGGTGAGCGAATCGAGATTTCGGCGTCGTTAGACGGACATACTGAGGTATTGGGACAGTTTAATCCGGCGATCGTTCACCTCGCATTGGCATATGCGGCCGATGGGCGTCCGACTACGGTCACAATGGTGACGGCTGAACCAGTTTCGGATTTGCGAATTCTCGTTCATCCAGTTTTGGAAGATACCGGCCTCGGCTGTCACGCGATACGCCTCGACCAGCTTGCTGATGAGTATGGCTATCAAGATGGCACTTCAATCGCGACGCTCCGAGGCGATGCGGAGTCGCGAATAAGGGCCGAAATCGGCCTATATAAAATCGCTTGGAAAAAACGCGTCAGAAATTTTCTTCCTCGAGTGAGCAACCAAATAGCCGCTTCAGACATTTCTTATTACCGGCAAGTTGCATCCTCAGATGACACAATTGAAGAAATATCCGATGTCGAAAGCAAGATCTCGACGCTTTCAGGTCCTCTGCTCATCTCTCAAAAGTCTGCCTACTTTGACGCTGAACTGATTTCGGTGATGCGGCAGTGCTTACCTAGCGCATCGGTCGGGGAGTTTGAGACCTGCGTTGGCGGATCGTTATACTACCCGAATGATACTTCATTCGTATGGCTTGCTCCATATCCTCAGTATCAGATTTGGAGTGGAGTTCGCGAGACATCCTATGAGCTCGACGATAAACTCGAGTTTATCTCTCGCGATGGGCAAAACGCGATCTGGCCATTTCGATTCATGGTCCAAGTTGCTTTCGAGTCCGAGGCATTTTTTGCTGGAGGCGCGAAATCTTGGAATGATGAAATCAATGAAGCGCGGGACATCTATGTTGATGAGAACCCATTAGAACTAGAGCCGGTCGGAGAACGCATTAGCGCTATCATCAATCGCGAATCCAACCGGAACCCTGAACTGAGTAGTACGATCAGCTACATGAGTGAGTTCGCTGTTCTTCAACGGCTGTTTAGAAATGCGCTGGATGGGAACTTAGGGGGAAGAATTGATCTCAGCACTCTCTCACAATTAGCCGAGGAAACGGCAGAAGATGTGAACCCGAGTGCAAATACCTCAAAATGGTTGCGCAGGCCGGGGTCGGTAGAAACTGCGTTGTTTAGCCGAGCAATTCAGCTGTTGGATTCGGAGAGCAATTCGATTTCACATGATGGCATGCTTAAACGTATTGAGCCTTGCATGGCCTTGTTGTCTGACGCGGCTCAGGTGAATGAAACGACGAGCTTAGAATCCATCAGCCAGAGCGCTTGGAACTCTAGTTGCGTGTTTTCCGGACAGCTAACTCAGTTCGGTTCTGGCGCTAGGGAACTGGAGGAATTCTCTGAGCTAGTCGCCGGCATTCGAGAGGTAAGGGCTGCGGTCGGCGCCACCCAGCCAAGTCAACCAGAGTTTCCTGACGCCTCAGGATCGTGTCCCGCACCTTAGTGCGAGGGTCTTATCAATTAGCCAATCTAACGGAGTCCAGTTCGGGCGGAAACTCCGTCATTTTAGGTACGATGCATTCGCTCAACCAAATAGTGTAATCCTAACAGAGTGACAATAAGCAGACTGGACGCCAACCAAACGTAAAGTCCCCAAAAAAAATGGTTTGCAACAAGATATACAGATTCAACCCACCACGCTTCGATAGGCGCCGGTTCGATGCGTCCTCGAATAGCTCCAAATAGAAAAAGAACGATCGAAGCCGCCGCACAGTAACCGAAAAGCGTGGCGAGAAATCTCCGCCGTGTCAGAGCTTCTTCTTTTCGTTCGCCTTGCCTATGCGAGACTAAAATTGGTGCACGGCCCTTCATCACTTTGTCTAGATTTTCGCTGGAGAAACTCGAAATCGCGGCCAAAGCAGCGATGTAAAACCCGATCAAGACCCCAAGCAAGTTGTTGAGGTCGGAAACTAAGTCCGTCACATCTACGCTAATCATATACACAAACGGCACGTTGAAAGCGGCGACAATCGCCAAGAAGATCACCGACGGATAAATCCATTGAAACCAAGTTAGGTCAGGGCTTCGCAATCGCAGAAACGAAAACGCGGTGAATACCTTGGTGTGCTTTCGAAGGGACATGTTATGTGTTCACTCGCTCCGCTGCCGCCTTGATCTTCTCAATTACGTCAGCTCGAAACTCCTCATACCTTTGTGGTAGAACTGGATCGAAATCTGAAACAACCTCATTCAAAACGAACGCTTGCTCCAAAATCTCCTCGCCGTTGAGGTCAACTTCAGAACGCTTAATTTGACCATTTTCGGCTTTAATCCGGATGAACACCTTAGTCTCTTCAGGCGGTCCTTGAAATTGTTGGGCAAAACCTCCAATTCGGCCAAACAAAGTGCTTGCTTCATCCGGTGAAACTCTGCGTTTAATGTTCCACCTGGCTTCGTGGATCACTTCCTCCACGATACCGTCTTCATCCAATCCATCGTCATGGTTTTCATCAAGCGCGACAAATTCGATATCTTGCAGAACACCGGTCCGCAAAGCTTCGCGAACGGTCTTGGATTGGTGTCCGTCTAACTCGAAAACGGGCCGAAATGATCTTTCGGCTCCCTGCGGATCTTCAACCCGTTTATGATAATCCGCATCATTGCAAACCCACGTGAAGTGGTCTTTGACCGAGGAAAGGTAAATCCCAGGAACCTTTTCGATTAAGACGAGATAACGACCCAACGGATCGGGACGTTTCCCGATCAGAATATGCGCTGCGTAGTGACTGCCTTCGTCCTCTTCTTTGTCAATGTCACGCGTTTCCAGCGTACCGAAATGAAGGAACGACACTCCGGAGACATCTTTATCACCGACCTGTAGAATTAAGTGATAGTAATCATCATCCTCATTCACGTGTTCACACCACATTAGTCGGCTGCCGTTTTGATAGCTTCGATAATATTCATCCCTTCTGACTCTATCATTCAACGCGACCCATAAGTCTTCGATCGAGAACTCCGGCGCATAATCAGGTGAGTTTGCTCGATTGCGAATTGCTATGTTCCCGACAACGACCCATCGGTAATTGCTTGGTAAAGCCATGTTCCACCCCGTTCATCAATGTAGGCAAGACCTAAGTATTTATCCTTCATATTGCCAGAATAGAATTTAATGTTCTATATATGTTCTATCCACGGTTTGCAAGTACACTTTATTGGATGGGTGCTGTCCGGCCCGGTGGATGCCCTGTGGTTGGTTAACGCAGCAGCTCCTAATGTCCGGTTTTAGGAATTTCCAGACCCAGCGGTGAACCTCAAAAACTGCAATCCGTTGGTGATTTTGGCCTCCATTTTGCGTTGTTCCATGCATGAGACTGGCCCACGATAATAGCCAAATGACAAAGCTAACGCTCCGGAAAACGGAGCGGCATAGCAATGATAGACTGTTGTTCGGGCGTCCATGCGCATCTTCGAGCGATCAAACCCGGTTCGGTGAAATAGGCTTCAAACCGCTACAATTGTTTAGCTTCGTTCGCTGGCGCGGGGACCGTTATGGAACGCAAACCTGGCGGGTCATCGTTGCTCAAGCGGGTCGTTCCGGTGAACGTCTAACTCGAATTCCTGGCGTGAATCCTGGCGCCCATTTACTGCTTCACGCCTTCGGAAAAGCGCGTGCAAAACGAGCACTTCGTGTGATTGATATGCTCTCCGAAGCGCACGTTTTGCATGAGATTGCGCCGGCTTATTGGCGGCATGTGCATCTGCAAATCTCAAAGAATAAAGAGCCCGAGCCTTACGAACCTGAAGTGTTTAACGCGCTTGTCCGGGCGAGGACTGTCTCATGACCTGGACCAGTCATTTGCGAGTAAGAGTAGGGGTAGGGATAAAGAGCGGAGTAACGCAAGATAAAAGCACCTGTGTCCGACGGACACAGATTGCTAATGGGGATGGGGCTATGGCGCGAGTCACGGCCGTGATCCGCGTGAGTCGTCGATATCGCCCGATGTTCGGGCAGTACTTGGATTTTGTGCGACTCACATTTTGGCACCAATTTGGTGCACACCGGCCTGCATGCTCGGTCACCGCTGGTCATCACGAGGCGCCAAGTCGAGCATGCCATGAGTGAAGCCGACGATTATCTGTTCCAGCCAAGGCTGGGCCGTATTGCCTCGCAGGGCAGTGCACGCGTTGGCAGTATGAAAGCGTATCTCAAGGGCGCGAAGAAGCGGTCCAGGCGATCGAGTGGAAGCAGGTCTGGAGCGACCTCGTTCGCTGGTATGCGGCGCGTGATGATCAAAGCCCGTGTGCATCGTCTGTCGGGAACGGGTGGAGGTCGCCAGCGTGCCCACATTTCATATCTAGAAAGAGACGGCGCCGGCAAAGATAGAAAACCAGCGGAGTTCTACAACGATATCGGCGAAGAAATTGATGGTCAGGATTGGCTAAAGCACCATAGCGATGAGCGGCATCATTTTCGTTTTATCGTCTCGCCAGAAGACGGTGAGAAACTCCAAGACCTCAAACCGTTTGTGAGAGACCTCATCTCTCAAATGGAAATCGATCTCGAAACCAAGCTCGATTGGATCGCTGTCGACCATTACAATACTGAACACCCGCACACGCATATTGTGATGAGCGGCAAGCGTGATGATGGCAAAGATCTGGTCATTCCGAGAGACTATCTCTCCCACGGAATGCGCGAGCGGGGCGGCGCCCTTTTGACCCGCGAGCTCGGGTTGCAAACCGAGCAGGAATTATCGGCTAAACTCAGCCAAGAAACTCACGCAAGAAAACTCACTCGGCTCGACCGAATTCTGCTTCGAGAGAACGAGCGCACGGGCCGGATCGATCTGTCTAATCTGAGGCGTAACCGCAACCACTATGAAACCCGGTTGAAATCGCTTCGAGACCTAGGTCTTGCACAGCATCAAACCGGATCGGTTTGGAGCCTTGATGAGCAACTTAAATCCACACTGCATGCGCTGGAGCGATCTGATGCGATTGCTACGCGCATAGAGCAGGGGGTTGCGATCGCTGGATTGGAGCGTGTCAGTGCGCATGAGCAAGTGAGCAAGCAAAGCTATCGTGCGGTGCGCGGTCAGGTGCTCACGATTGGACATGCAGATGAACTCATGGACAGCCGATATGCCATCGTCGATGGATTTGATGGCCGCGCTCATCACTTTGCGCTCGGCACCAGTTATCCGAAAGATTTGAAAACGGGTGACTGGATTGAAGTCAAACCGCGATCTGTCGGTGTGCTGGAAATGGACCGCCTGGTCGCAGAAGTCGCGAGGCAAAATTCGAACGTCTATAGCGAGCGAAACCACCGGCGCGTCGATCCTTCGGTTTCAGACAATGCACTGTCGAGGATCCAGAACAGAATAGGGGCCCTAGAATACGCTCGGTTGATCGATCGATCTCAGGATGGCTCTGTTATGATCGATGATGGTTTTATTGACCGCGTCGACAAACACTTTGCTAAAATCGCACGCCAGTCGCCGAGCATTGTGCGTAAGCTGGAGTCTCAGGCCTTCAGAGCGCAGGTTCGAGCATTGGGTGAAACCTGGCTTGACCGTCAGCTTGCAGGAATTGAGACAGAGCGACTGTCTGAGGCGGGTCTTGGGGGTGAGATTAGGGATGCCAAGGCTCTGCGTCTGAAGACGCTGTTTGAGCGAGGACATATCGAACGACCTGGCTCAGATCGATTGACTGACGAGCAGCTGAAGAGTCTTCAGAGAGAGGGCATGGCGCATGTCGCTAAAGATATCGCTCAGCAGACGGGGCTGCAATATCGCGCTCTCGGGCCCGGCGAGAATATCGAAGGGACCCTTACGAAGACCCTCAAAACCCCGCATGCCAAATATGGCGTTGTAGAGCATGCGAAAGAATTTACGCTTGTGCCTTGGAAAGATGGACTGGAACGAATGCGACGGCGCCAACTCGAGATCACCATGTCGAGGGGTATGGACCTTTCCTGGCAATTGGGGCGCTCGCGGGGGCTAGGCCGGTAGTTGGGTTTTGCTTGCCGTTTGTCATGCCGCGGGTGGGCGTAATGCAGGGAAAAGAAAGACCACGCGTAACACGCGAAAATGTGTTTCAAGTTTCGTGTGGGATCTTGAGAAATTCGATTTTTGCCTGCCGCATTAGTCGAACTTACCAAATCCAGCTGTATGATTTTATGCAATTGCATACAAAAGGAAGCAAGAGCTTCTAAAGGCATACAAGACGCGGCGATTTCCGGCAAAGGCTAGCAAAACCAGTAACTTGACTTCCAGTCTCGGTCATTCGCAGACTTGCGTTGAACAGGCAGTGCCTAACGGTTGAGCGAGGTCAGGGATCATGACAAAACCGCGATTGGTTGGATACGTTTCCAAGCATCTTCACGCGAAAGTCGTCGCGCTTTCGAAGACGCCAGGTATGACGCAGTCTTCTGTGATCGAAGACGCGCTTGCCGTCTATTTCTCGGTTTCTGTTCAGCATGAGCGAGATGCGGCTCTGATCAAACGCCAAGATCAGATGATAAGACAACTCTCCCGCATCGAGCGTGAGCAAAACGCCGTCATCGAAATGGCAGATATGTTAGCCTACCTTCAGTACGTTCATGCGCCACCTATGTCGGAAGAGCAAAGAAAAGCGGCTGGGGCTCGAGCATTAGACCGGCTGGATTCGTTTAGAGCGACACTCGCACAGAGGTTGGAACCGGGTCGTAAGTTGCTCGGAGAAGCACTCGCGGACGCGGTGTTCAACGAAGATGACTTTGTTCAGGTCGAACAGCGACCTGTGGCGGCGGAGTGAACAGATGCCTGAGCCGCCAGAATTTTCTCAGTTTCATCATCGAATGGCGCAGGCGCAGGGGCTGGATTTGTACGGAAAGTACTCCGAGCAGGAGGCGGCTAAAGTGTTGGACCTATCCGTTGTCTCACTAAGAAGGCTCAGATCCAGCGGTGAGATCGACTGTGTGCGAGTTTCGCCGAGAAAGATTTGCTTTTTTGGATTTCAGTTGATTCAATGCCTTCTCAATGCAGTGGAGAGTGCGCCATGCCCCGATACAACTCAGAAAAGCCCTTCCAAATCGGAGAGTTCTGGCTTTCGAAACGGCCCAAGAGCGAAGCATGGTACCGAACCTGGTTTGACAGCGAAGCTCGACAAACACGCCGCATTAGCCTCGGCACATCGGATTTTGACGAGGCCAAGCAAGCACTGACCGACTGGTTTGTACTGTACCATACCAAAACCGAAGAAAAGCCAGAGGAGTCTACACTGGCTGAGCTGTTCGCTCGTTACTACGAGCAATATGGGTCCAAACTTCGCAGTCATGACAACGTTCAGCGGTATCTTCGGTATTGGTTGGACTTTCATAAAACTGCGACCGTCAAAGAAGCATGCTCGCCGTTACGACAAGAAGCCTATCGACAGTATCTCGAGCAAGAACTGGGACAGAGCAAAAACAGCATTCGCCAAATTCTAACCATCGGAAAGGCGGCGTTGAATTGGGCCTGGAAGCGCGGTGAGATAGCCTCGGTGCCTTACATTGAATTGGTGAAGGTGCCGACGCCGCCCCCTAAAGGACGTCCGATGGAAGTTGAGGAAGTTGCCGCACTCATTGATGGCGCCGAATATCATCTCAAGGCATTTATTATCATGATGTTGTCCGCGACGGCTCGCAACCGAGCGATCTTGGATTTAGAATTCTCGCAAATTGATTTTCGAAACGAGCTCATCGACCTAAATCCGAAAGGGCGGGAACAGACCCTAAAGTACCGGCCTCAGGTCAAAATTCCTCAAACCGTAAAGCCATGGTTGCTCAAACAGCGAGACCTTAGTCAGTCAGGACACGTGGTCGAGTTTAAAGGGGCGCCATTAAAGAGTATCCGCACGGCATGGCGGACCTTGAGAAAATCGACCGACATGGACGATGCCGTCCAGCCTTATGGCCTGCGCCACACCATGGCACGATGGCTTAGAAAAAGCAGTGTCCCAGCTTGGGAGGTCGCTGCGCAGCTTGGCCACAAATCCCCAGATGTGACCACCACCGAAATCTACGCCCCGTTCGATCCGTCATACCTTTTCAAATCGACAGCAGCGATCGATGCGTTCCTCTCAGAGGTTGCGTTACAATTGCGTTACACCTCGATCTCAGACTTGATGCTCGAGGAGATTGAAATTCTTGAAAAACAAGGGGGTAAATGGTGGTTCGGGGGAGACTTGAACTCCCGACCTCACGATTATGAGTCGTGCGCTCTAACCAGCTGAGCTACCGAACCGATAGAAGCGCGCTGCATACACTGCGCTTGGGCGCATCGCAACCACTCATCTGCGCCGAATTTCAGCGATTGCTTGGAAGCGATACGTGCGCGGTCAAAAATTCCTGCTCGAGCTCCGGGCTGGCAAAGAAAAACGTCGCTTCGGTGATCACAGCTTTATAGTCTTGGCGCAGCGTTCGAAACGCCGCTTTGGCCTCAAAATTCAAGGCGAATTGCGAAATATAAGTAAGGCCCCATTCGGGCTCGGTTTCGAGCAAATAGGATTGCTGGAATTTGGTCAGACGCCCACCATTCGGGCCTCGGACAGGCTTGGGCAGAGTGTAATCAATGCGCAGAAAGTGGCCATCTAAGGGTTCGAGCCAGGCTTCAGCTTGTAAGCGCTGAGTCGCCCAAATATCGAGGGCGCTATCATTCGCCGACGGCGCGTGTTGAAATTTAAGCCGCCAGGCCGGGCCAAGATCGTCAACTTGGACAGACCCGCCCAGACTGGCGCGCAAATCATCCGGGAATAAGCGGCCGTCGGGGGCGATTTCAGCGCCCCACGCGGCTCCGGCTTGGTCAAGATCTGCATCTTCGCCAGACGCAGCGGTCAACTGCCAACGCTGCCCAGCCTCATTGCGCGGATCAAAGCGATACGTGCGCCGTGCTTTGCGGCTCGTCATCTCGACGGTGAAAGCGGCACGCAGGGTTTCCGGAGCCTCTGTCGCGCGCAATGCATCATCCATCGGTCCGGCGCCGGTGATGAGGGGGAAAGCAAGGCTGAGAAGGATTACCATCGACACGCTGTTTCAAGTTAAATTGCGTCTGGTTTAAGGCAGACAAGATTAACTTTGAGAGCTTGCCGGTTTTAGGTTTATGTCGCGTGAACGAGCTACTTGACGCTGCCTTCGGAGAGCAGTTCGATGATGCTGGAAAAATCCTTGCCACCTAAGCCTCGTTCAGAGAGCTGAGCGTAAAGCGCTTCAGCAAGGCCGCCCAAGGGCGTAACGCTGCCGCTAGCCATTGCGGCAGCTTTCGCAAGACGCAAGTCTTTGAGCATCATATCGGTGGCGAAACCGCCTTCGAAGTTCCGGTCCGCCGGAGAATCAGGGCCAATACCTTCAACAGGGCAGTATGAGGTCATCGACCAGTTCTGTCCTGAGCTTTGGCTCGAGATAGCAAAGAAGCGCTCGGCGGATAGGCCAAGGCGTTCAGCCAGCGCAAAGGCTTCACAAGTTCCGATCATGGAAATCCCGAGCAGCATATTATTGCAAATCTTTGCCGCTTGGCCGGCGCCGCTTTCGCCGGCGTGAATGGTGACACGGCTCATCGGCGCGAGCGCTGTTTCGACATCGGCAAAGTCCGCCTCGGCGCAGCCGACCATGAAAGCCAGCGTCCCGGCATCGGCTGCTGCGGTGCCTCCAGACACAGGGGCGTCGGCACTTCGAAATCCCTTATCGGCTGCCGCCGCGAGGTCCGCTACAGCGCGAGCGCTATCCACATCAATGGTTGAGCAATCTATGAGCAGCGCGCCATGCTTCGCATTCGGGAGCAAATCGCGCTCATAGACCGCGCGAACGTGTGTGCCGGCAGGCAACATGGTCAAAACTGCATCGGCGCCAGTGACGGCCTCCGCAGCGCTGGGGCAGGGGACGCAGCCCGCAGCTTCGGCTTTTGATAAGGCGTCTGCGGATAGGTCAAAGGCGCGAACGGTGCGTCCCGCTTTTGCCTGATTGGCCGCCATGCCGCCGCCCATATTGCCGAGACCGATAAATGCGACCGTATCCATATATTCCTCCATCAGCGTTTTCAGCGTTTCTGGCCTAGCCCACGGCCAAGCGCAAGCGAGCGAGCGGATCGTCGCTTTACAAGCGGCGCGTAAGCGCGGATGGGTTGGCGCATGAAGTCTATTTTGTCGCTGCCATTTGACGTCTCAGGCCTGCCTCCGAGCCTGGCCCAATTCGCGCCGCAAGCGTGGGTCGTGTTGCTGTTGCTCGTTTTATTGGCCGGGTCATACATTGCTGGCTATGTGTTCAAGCGCTTGGTGCGCTTCTTTGCCCGCAAATCCTATAGAGACCCAGATGCGTTTACCGGCTCGAGTTGGGACTTGGCCGCGCCAATTGCTCAATTGATGGTGTTCCTCGCAGTCTTTACTGGCGGCGCTGAGGTGATTGGGTTTGACTTTGGTCAGACCCTGGTAAATTTCTGGCCGAAAGCGATTGCCGGTCTCATCGTCATTGGCGGCGCGGTTTTGCTCGCCAGCTGGCTCAACCGGTCGCTGCGCGGCTATGGCGAACGTGCGAATTCCAGGCACAAAGTTGACGACACGCTGATCAATTTCTCCGCCTCGATCATTCGTTATGTGATCCTCGGTATCGCGATTTTAATGGCGATGACGCAATTCGGGTTTGAGTCCGGGTCTCTCATTGCGATTGTTGGTGCGGCTGGCTTAGCGATTGCTTTGGCTCTCCAAGACACGCTGAAAGCTGTTGCGGCCGGTTTTATGATTGCCGCTTTTCGCCCGTTTCGGATTGGTGACTGGGTCGAAATTGGCGACCGAGAAGGCGAGGTCTATGAGATCACGCCTTTCAACACGGCGATTAAGCAAGTCGACAATAAGGTCATGCTGCTGACCAATGACAAGGTTTGGGGCGATGCGATTGTCAATCACAACAAGTTTCCGCGTCGGCGACTGAACCTGTTCTTTGGCGTCCATTATGACACGGATTTGGATCAGGCGATGAAAGTCCTCACCGAAATCGCCGATGCACATGACCGGGTCATGATGAAGTCCGAAACCTGGGTTGGTGTGCACGAACTCGGCGATTGGGCCATCACTTTGCGACTGCGCGCGTGGGTGCCGGCGCGTGAGTTTATTCAAGTTCGCGCTGATTTGACCAAGGCCGTGAAACAGACCTTTGATCAGGTTGGGATAGAAATCCCTTACCCACACCAAGTTGAAATGGTGAAGGAAGGGATTTCCTTAAAGCGTCTTCCAGAGGACGCCGATTAAGCCGTCGGCAGCGTATAGTCTTTAAAGATCTCACGCAGTTTCAGCTTGTTGATTTTGCCGGTTGCGCCGAGCGGGATTTCGTCGATAAAAGCGACATCATCTGGGGTCCACCATTTGGCGATTTTGCCCTCGAGTTGGCCCAAGACCTCTTCCTTAGACGGTGTTTCGCCGGGCGCGGCTTGAATGATCAAGAGTGGACGCTCGTCCCATTTCGGGTGATAGATGCCGATCGCCGCCGCATTGGCGACTTTCGGGTGACCAACAGCGATATTTTCAATGTCGATAGAGCTGATCCACTCCCCGCCGGACTTGATCACGTCCTTGGCGCGGTCGGTGATCTGCATCGTGCCATATTGGTCAATATTGGCAACGTCACCAGTGTCAAAGAAGCCATTCTCATCGAGGACATTGCCGCCATCGCCTTTGAAATAGCCGCCCGCAATGGCCGGCCCACGAACGACCAGGCGGCCAGCAGTCTCGCCATCCCATGGCAGGTCATTATTCTCGTCATCGACGATTTTGAGTTCAACGCCGAAGGGCGGACGGCCTTGTTTGAGCTTCTGGCTCATACGGGTGTCGATATCGGCGTCTAAGAGATGTGGCGGCAGAGATCCGAGTGTCCCAAGCGGGCTCGTCTCCGTCATGCCCCAAGCGTGGATCACGTCGACTTCATATTCGGTCTCGAAGGCGCGCAGAATGGCTTCTGGGATGGCCGAGCCACCGATCAAGACTTTGCGCAAATGCGGCAGTTTCAGATTGTTCTCGCGCAGGTAGGTGAGCAGACCTAGCCAGACGGTTGGAACCGCCGCGGTGATAGTGACTTTCTCTTTGTCGAGCAGCTCATAAATGCTGGCGCCGTCCATTTGCGCGCCGGGCATGACCATATTGGCGCCGGTGGCGGGACAGGCAAAGGCGAGGCCCCAGGCATTGGCGTGGAACATCGGAACGACGGGAAGAACGACATCATCCGCGCCCATACCCATGGCGTCTTTCGACATCGTGATCAACGTATGGAGGACGTTAGAACGGTGCGAATAGAGCACGCCTTTTGGATTGCCAGTGGTGCCGGACGTGTAGCAAAGGCCACACGCCGTCTCTTCCGGGAAGTCGCCCCAACTGGCAGTCAGTGGCTTGCCGGCAATCCACTCGTCAAACGCGACAGCGCCCAGCGTGTTGTCTGGCATGTCATCTGCGCCGGCGAAAATTACGAATGTTTTGACGGTTTTGAGGTGATCTTTAACCGCTTCAACAATCGGCAAGAATGTGATGTCGAAAATCAGGATTTTGTCTTCGGCGTGATTGGCGATCCAGGCCACTTGCTCAGGGTGGAGACGCGGGTTGATCGTATGCAACACCGCCCCAATGCCCATTGTGCCATACCACGCTGCCATGTGACGGGCCGAGTTCCAGCCCAGCGTCGCGACGCGGTCGCCGAGCGAGATACCCGCTTCGATGAGGGCGCCAGACACTTGCTTCGACATGTCGAAGAGCTCGCCATAGGAGGTTCGAACGATATGCCCACCGACGCGGCGCGTAATGATTTCGCGGGTCGGGTTGATGCGTTTCGCGTGCTCGAGAATTCTATTGCTGGTGAGCTGCCAGTCCTGCATGATGCCTTGCATCGGTGTTCCTCCATAAATCTGTCGTCTATTCGCCCCTTACAGGGCCTGTAGAGTGTTGTAGGTTGGTGGACCCAATCCGGCAAGAATCGAAAGCTCTCTAAGATGAATCGTCTCCTCCCCGCCTTTGTGGCCGCTGCCAGCCTGTTGGTTTTGGCCTGCCAGCAAGAACCAAATACATTTGATCCCCCATCTCCGGAGGCGGCAGAAGCTGCAGATTCCAGCACCGCGACAGTGGTTGAGGTGTCTGAGCCAAGGATTTCGCTTGGCCCGCTGCCAGCGTTTTTCGACTGCGTGCGGGAAAATAATGGTTTGCTGATTGCCTCGCATCGCGGCGGACCGGCGCCTGGATATCCAGAGAATGCGATCGAAACACTCCAATATGCGACCGAGAAAGGCATGCTGATCCACGAGATCGATGTTGTTGAAAGCCGCGACGGTGTGCTTTTCTTGCTGCATGACCGAACACTTGGCCGCACGACGACCGGAAACGGCGCGGTCGCGGATACCGATTGGGCGGCGATCCAATCCCTGAACTTGAAAGACAATGACGGCCAGATCACTGACTTCACGCCGCCAAAACTCTCTGATGTTTTGCTTTGGGCCAAGCAAACCGGGGTGATTGTTGAGCTGGATAAAAAACCGACCACGAGCTTTCGTAACATCATCAGCCATGTCCGCGCCGCTGGCGCCGAGGACAATGCTGTCTTGATTACTTATAACGACAATCAGGCCATTGAGGTTGCTAATTTAGCGCCTGATCTGATGATGACGGCGGGCCTCGATAGCCGCGATCACCAAACAGAATTAGAAGCGGCAGGCGTTAATTTTGATCACGTCATCGCCTGGCTCGGCATTTATAATCCCAATCCGCGGGCGTTTGAAGCGATTGGCAATCGCGGCATTGAAACGGCGTTTGGGACGCTGGGGCGCCCAGGAGAACGGTTGGACGACCAATACTGGTCCGACGGCGATCCGAGTGAGTATCAGGAGCTGGTCGACGGTGGCTTAACGATGCTGGCAACCGACGCACCGTATCGGGTGGTTGAAGCCCTCAGCGCGGACGATGAAGTGTTGGAAACGTGCGGGCAGTCTTAACACGCGCTGCGCGAGCTTTCGCAATTTCAACAAATACCCCTATATCGCGACGACTGACTTTTCAAAAAGGCGCCGGCTATGTCTGACTTTTTAATGCTCGCTTTCATTCTTTTGGTGGCGGGAATCGTCGCGGTGCCAATTGCGACGCGGCTGAAGCTTGGGTCGGTGCTCGGCTATTTGATTGCGGGAATCGCGATCAGTCCTATCCTGACTCTGCTGGGCGTAGATGTCGTCTCGCTTCAACACTTTGCCGAATTTGGCGTCGTCATGATGCTCTTCCTGGTCGGGATGGAGCTTGAGCCAAAACTTCTATGGCAAATGCGGGCACGCCTTCTAGGCCTCGGCGGCGGGCAAGTCGTGATCACCATGTTGCTCGTCATGTCCGTGGCGATGGCGTTTGGACAGTCGTGGAACTCTGCCTTGATCATTGGCATGATCCTGTCGCTGTCCTCGACGGCCATTGTTGTGCAAACACTGAATGAGAAAGGCCTGATGAAGAGCGATGGCGGGCAGGCGAGTTTCTCTGTCCTCTTGTTCCAAGACATCGCATTCATTCCGATGCTAGCGGTCCTTCCATTGCTCGCTTTTCCGGATGTCATTGGGGTCGAGACGGCGCAACTCACAGCAGGCGGCGATGATCACGGCGATACGTTGAGCTTAGTGGACGGCCTAAACGGGTGGCAGACCATGCTGGTCACGCTTGGCGCGATTGGCGCGGTCATTTTAGGCGGGAATTATCTGACACGACCGGTTTTCCGCTTCGTTGCGGGCGCGAATTTGCGAGAGCTGTTTACGGCGACGGCTTTGCTCATGGTGATTGGCATCGCGCTCTTAATGACGCTTGTTGGTCTATCGCCGGCGCTTGGGACTTTCCTGGCCGGCGTCGTGCTCGCCAATTCGGAATATAAGCATGAGCTGGAGTCTGATATTGATCCCTTCCGCGGCCTCTTGCTTGGCTTATTTTTTATAACCGTCGGCGCGGGCATCGATTTCAATCTCTTGTCAGAGAATTTTGGCGTGGTGGTTTCCATGACAATGGGGCTGATGGCGTTGAAAGCGATGGTGCTGTTTTTGCTCGGGTCTGCGTTCAAAATTCGCGGTGCGCAGCGCTGGTTGTTTACGCTCGGCATGGCCCAAGCCGGGGAGTTTGGCTTTGTCTTGCTCGCCACTACCACAACCTATGGCATCTTGCCGGACCAAGTGGCGAGCTTGTTGCTGCTGGTCGTCGCTTTGTCGATGTTGATCACGCCTTTGCTGTTCATCCTCTATGACCAAATCGCCAATATTTATGCGCGCGGCCAAGACCAAGAGGCTGATGCGATTGAAGAAGAGAATGGCATCATCATTGCCGGTCGCGGCCGGATTGGCGGCATTGTCGACCGCATGCTGCGCACCGCCGGCTATTCTTCGACGGTGATCGATTACAGCGCCAAACAGCTCGACATATTGCGCAAGTTTGGGATTAGTCACGCTTATTTCGGCGACGCGACACGGCCAGACCTTTTGCACGCGGCCGGCATCGAGAAAGCCAAACTGCTCATCGTGACGATTGATGATAAGCATCAGATTACCGAACTGGTCTCGTATGCGACGCGCAACTATCCGAATCTGCACGTGATTGCGCGCGCCGTAGACCGTCATCATACATATGAGCTCTGGGCGCATGGCTGCCGCGATATTATTCGCGAAACCTATGACGCATCGCTGCGCATTGGCCGCTCTGCGTTCGAAGCCCTGGGCACGCCCCGCGCGGCGGCGGAGCAGATGAAAGAGGCGTTCCATGAGATGGACCAGCAGTCCATGATTGAAGTTGCTGACGTCTTTGACATCAATATTCCCGGACACGAGAATGAGGCTTATGTGGCCCGCGTGCGAGAGCGTGCAGAGTCCTGGGAAGCTGATCTTCACGACCGGATGATGGAGATTATGGAAGAGACACCGGAAGAGGCTTGAGGCCGCCGCCAGGCAAAATTCGATTGACGCAGCACCGCGTTTCGGGCAAGTGCCCGTCTCGGTTGAGGTGCCTGCCGCTCGCTGGACAAAGTGTCCCTGGTGAAACCCTCCCAGCTCTGCTGGTTTTTTCGCAGACCTTTTCACACCTGGTCTGGCGGCAATGCGAGCCCCGCCCTTTGCGTGACCAATAGGACTTGTGAAAGGACTTGCGATGACCTCGCATATCTATACCCGCGTGCAAGCCAAAGCGCGCGCCCGAAAATTAAAAGCTCAGAGTAGCGCGTCGATGAGTCTCGCTGCGGCGCTTGAAAGCGTTGCCCAGGAGATGGGGTTTCGAGACTGGAACACTGCGTCAGCTCGGCTTTCCAACGCTCCGGAAACAAGCTGGCAAGTTGGCGAACGTGTCAGCGGCCAGTATTTGAAACGCCAATTTGCAGGACGTATTCACGCCGTGCGTGAGCTGCAAGCAGGTTCGGGCTATGAAGTCACCATCCATTTCGACGAACCCGTCGATGTGGTTGATTGGGACAGTTTTTCGGCCCTTCGCCAACGCGTCAAAGCCTTGGTTTCGCCCGAAGGGATCTCCTGGTCGAAAACCAGTGACGGCACGCCGCATCTGATCGTTGCGCCGGAATCGGCTTTGTTGGTTTAGCTGCGCGCTTAGTTTCTCTCCTTACCGCTTTGCCAACGATTGTTGGCGCGCACGGCGGCTGGTCAGGTCGTCAGCTAGCCGTCGTGGGTCCTGACTTTGGTCAGGAAAGCGGGATTGAAAGTTGCGGATCGAATGGGGCCCTAAACCTTTTCAGGTGTGCCTTTGCCGGTGGCTTTGGGTTTGCGCTTGGTCGGCTTGTCCTCGACATATTTGAAGGTCAATTCGTCCTTCTTCTTGTCGTGGCCAATTTTCACCGTGCCGCCTTTGGACAATTTGCCGAAGAGCAACTCTTCCGCCATCGGCTTCTTCACGTGCTCGGAAATCACTCGGGCCAGCGGCCGTGCACCGAATTCGGCATCGAAGCCGCGTTTGGCCAGCCAATCGCGAGCACCTGAGGCAAGTTCGATCGTGACGTTGCGATCGGCCAACTGAATTTCCAGCTGCAGAACGAACTTCTCGACCACGCGCTCGATAATCTCCGGGGTTAGACCCCCGAACGTGATGACGGAGTCCAAACGGTTGCGGAATTCTGGCGTGAACAGGCGTTTCAGCGCCTCTTCCTGCTCGTCATCCTTGCGGCCGCGGCCAAATCCGATCGAATTCTTTGCTGCGTCAGAGGCGCCGGCATTTGTGGTCATCACGAGGATGACATTGCGGAAGTCGACTTTGCGGCCATTCGCATCCGTCAGTGTGCCGTTGTCCATGACTTGCAGAAGCACGTTGAACAGATCGGGGTGGGCTTTTTCGATCTCGTCGAGCAGAACCACAGAGTGGGGATGCTGCATCACGGCATCGGTGAGGAGGCCGCCTTCATCATACCCAACATAGCCTGGAGGTGCGCCAATCAGTCGAGAGATCGAGTGACGTTCCATATATTCCGACATATCGAACCGGTGCAGCTCGACGCCGAGAATGGAGGCGAGCTGGCGGGTGACTTCGGTTTTACCGACGCCGGTTGGGCCGGTGAACAAATAGGAGCCAATCGGCTTGTTCGGCTCGCGAAGACCCGCGCGTGATAGTTTGATCGCGCTCGAAAGGGCGTCGATCGCATCATCTTGGCCGTAAACCACGCGCTTGAGATCGGTTTCGAGCGACTTGATCGCTTGCGCGTCGTCTTTCGAGACCTGCTTCGGGGGGATGCGCGCAATCTTGGCAACAATACCCTCGATCTCTTTCACGCCAATTGTTTTGCGGCGCTTGCTTGCGGGCACCAACCATTGCGTCGCGCCAGCCTCGTCGATCACGTCGATGGCTTTGTCTGGCAACTTGCGATCGGTCATATAGCGGGATGAAAGCTCAACCGCCGCGCGGATCGCGTCATTGGTATAGCGCAGGCCATGAAAGTCTTCGAAAACTGACTTCAAGCCGGTGAGAATTTTCACCGCGTCTTCGACATTCGGTTCAACCACATCAATCTTGCGGAACCGGCGCGACAGGGCGCGGTCTTTTTCAAAGTGCTGCTTGTACTCTTTGAATGTAGTCGAGCCCATGCACCGCACTTCGCCATTCTGCAGCGCGGGCTTAAGCAAGTTAGACGCGTCCATGGCGCCGCCAGAGGTCGCGCCGGCACCAATAATGGTGTGGATCTCATCGATGAAGAGAATGCCTTTTTCCTGCTCGCCGATCTCTTTCATGACGGCTTTCAATCGTTCTTCAAAGTCACCGCGATAGCGAGTGCCGGCCAGCAAGGCGCCCATATCGAGCGCCCAGATCGTCGCGTCGCCCAATATCTCGGGCACTTCGCCATTGACGATCATGCGGGCCAGACCTTCCGCGATCGCGGTTTTACCAACGCCCGGGTCCCCAACCAGGATCGGATTGTTTTTCGAGCGGCGACATAGCACTTCGATGCAGCGTTCGATCTCTAATTGACGCCCAATCAGCGGATCGATTTTACCCTGCTTGGCTTTGTCATTGAGATTGACGCAATAGGCATCCAGCGCTTCGCTTTGTGGAGCGTTTGGCGGCGTTTCTTCGGCCTCAGCGCCGCGCGGCGTCGATTGGCGCGCTTGGCCAGGCACTTTCGAGACCCCATGGCTAACATAATTGACCGCGTCATAACGGGTCATATCCTGCTCTTGTAGGAAGTAAGTCGCGTGGCTCTCGCGCTCCGAAAAGATAGAGATAAGAATGTTGGCGCCAGAGACTTCGTCGCGGCCTGAGCTCTCAACATGCAGGACAGCGCGTTGCACGACGCGCTGAAACGCGGCGGTCGGTTGCACCCGCCCGGACGGCGACTCCGTGATCAGACTGGACAAGTCCTCGTCAATGTATTGTTCGAGCGCCAATTTCAGATCGGGAATATTGACTTTGCAAGCGGTCATAACTTCGACCGCGTCGTCATCCTCGGTCAAAGCGAGCAATAAATGCTCAAGTGTTGCATATTCATGCTGGCGTTCGCCAGCGGCGGTCAGCGCGCGTTCGAGCGCAGATTCAAGGCTAGGGGTTAAGCTCGGCATGTTATATTTCTCCTAGTCCTCTTTTTCCATCGTGCATTGAAGCGGATGCTCGTTGCGGCGCGCCATATCCATGACTTGTGCCACTTTCGTTTCAGCCACTTCATAGGTGTAGACGCCGCAGACGCCGACCCCTTTTTGGTGAACATGCAACATAATGCGTGTCGCTTGTTCCCGGCTCTTATTGAAGAACCGTTCTAATATCAGAACCACAAACTCCATCGGAGTATAATCATCATTTAAGATCAAAACGCGGTACATGCTTGGCTTTTTTGTGCGCACGCGCGTCTTGGTCGCAATGCCAAGGCCACCATCATCATCTCTGCCGGGGTCATTTGGACCCCGCGGATCGTTCGGATCTGCGAGCTTTATTCGGTCAATTCTGAAAGACATAGGCAGTTAGATAAGTGTTCCTGATCGAAAGTGTAGACTGACGCTGCGTCGCTAAAGGATCAAGCCTCAAAGTGATCAATTTGTGGACACGCGCTCAATTAATTTTGTAACGCGTTTGCGATTGGTGCCGAGATCCGAGTAGCCAACGCGCGACCGTGAATAGATTGCCAGTGTGGCGCGAGACTCATCTACTGGAATGATCTCGATATCGATATCATCCTTGAACCGCATCAAGCCGGTTGTTGCGACAAACCTCAAACGCAAGGCGTCGGCGTCGGATTCAACTTTGCTCCAGCTGCGTTCAGCGGCGACGAGCTCGCTCAGTTTGGAAAACAAGCCGCGCGGCGTGAGCGCAAACTCTGGTGCTGCGAAGTCTGGCTCGGCGGCGAGGCAATGGGTCTCAGGTGCCGCCAAACAGGTATTCGGCTTTGGTGGGCGTTTGAGGGTTTTGAAATTGATGAAATCTGACATGTGCCAGAGTGTGCCCCCATTCCATCGCTTTGTCAGCGAATGAAACACAAAAAGAGGAAGACAATTTCAAGTTTGGCGCAAAATCGCGCGCTTTCTATCGGCTTAGGCGGACTTTGCCGCTTTCTTGGCTTGCTTCGCCATTGGCGCGAACGCTTCGCGCAGTGTGTCAGAGTATAATTCAGACAGCTCGTTGAAACTTTTAAGATTATTCTCGAATGCCGACTTCACATAACGCGTCTGGATCCCCATCGCGTCTTCAAGAGAGCCCGCCTCAGCGAATTTCTTGCCGGTCTCGACAGACAGATTCATCTGCGTTTTGAGGTGCGCCATCATTGTTTGGCCTGCGTCCTGCATGCCCTTCACGGAAGCGCGAGTGCTGGCGGTAGAAGCTTCCATCGCGCCGCGGGCGAGGGCGCCCATCGAGTCCGAAGCCGGGAAAAAGCTTGTAAAAGTGTCGGCACTGAAAGGAGCGAATGGAAAAGCAAAGGGAGAAGAGGGCGCTGCAGTCATAATCAAATCCATTTTTATCTCCGCAGAGTATACTCCGATTTCTCGCAATCGCAATAAAATATTGTGCACTGCACAAAATTAGGGTTTTGGTAACGGATCAGCCGCAAATCCTAACAAATAAGCTACGTGCATTTACCTCTAGCTAACCATATGAATTGATCCTAGTGTTTCCTCGGGTCGCCGGGGCATTCTTATTGGAGAACCCCGATGGTCGGAAACGCCCCAAAGTTGCTGTTTAAATCTGCATGTGTTTCGGCTGCTATTTTTGCGCTCGGGGCCACGCCAACCGCAACCGCTGAGAAATACGCATCCATCGTCATTGATCTCGAGCGCGATGAGGTGCTGCATGCGCGTCACGCCGACGCGCCGCGCTATCCCGCCTCTCTGACCAAGGCGATGACTCTTTATATGTTGTTCGATGCGATGAAAGCAGGCGAGGTTCGACTGTACGAAGAACTACCGGTATCGCGTGCCGCGGCCAAACAGCCGCCATCATCCCTTCGTCTTCGCGCTGGAACGACGATTACGACCAAGGATGCCATAAATGCCCTGGTCACAAAGTCTGCGAATGACGTGGCCGTTGTCGTCGCCGAACGCCTCGGCGGAACGGAGCAACGTTTCGCGACGCTGATGACCACCAAGGCGCGCGCCATGGGTATGGAGAGCACAACATTTAAGAACGCTTCGGGCCTGCCGAATACGCAGCAGCTTTCGACCGCCCGCGATATGGCGGTTTTGGCCGAACGACTGCTTGAAGATCATGCCGATTATTACGGCTACTTCTCCAACAAGAAATTCTCCTGGGGGCGCGCCACTTATAAGAACCACAATAAACTGATCGGCAATGTGGTTGGCGTCGATGGGATCAAAACGGGCTATACGCGTGCATCCGGCTTCAATCTTATGGCGAGCGCAAAGCGCCGCGGCAGACGCGTGATTGCGATCATGTTTGGTGGCTCAACGGCGCGCTCTCGCGACCAACATGTCTCGGACTTGATCGAAGCGGCTTATGAGAGTTTTGAACCCAGCGACATCGCGCCTGAAGTCAATTTACGGATGACGTTTAGTGACATTCAGCCACCGGTTGACCCTAATGGTGCCGCATTGCCGGTTTTGAATGGCAAAGTGTTTGGTGCTGGCGTGGTTGCCGAGGGCGACGAAGGCTCCAAATCAGACTAAATAATTAGATCATGATGGAGCGTTCATGCGTGCTTTGCGGCGTCTCGCAATCCTTGCGTTTATAATTTCGGGACTACTGCAGCCGGCACACGCTGCGCCTGTCGACTATGAAGAACTAGATCAGCGGCTCACGCGCCTTGCCAATGATGCCGCGATTGTCGGTCTCGCCGTCGCGGTGATCGAAGATGGCGAAATCACCTTCGCGGAAGGTTATGGTTATACGAGCATTGGCGGCACTGAGGTCAGCAAAGATACGGTCTTTCGTTGGGCGTCTTTGTCGAAAGGTGTCGCGTCCACGGCAATTGGAAAAATGGCGGCGCGAGGACAGCTTGCGCTGACCGATACGATTGCCAGCTTTTCGACGTCGCTTCGTTTGCCGCTCGGCGGTGAAAAAGTGGGCACGTTGGAAGATTTGTTGTCGCACAAAGTCGGGATCGTGCCGAATGCCTATGATACGCGCCTCGAGGATGGCGGCGACCCGGCGGAAATCCGCAAGGATCTCGGCAAGCTGAAGCGCACTTGCCCGGTCGGTGAATGCCACACCTATCAAAATGTCGCTTTTGATGCAGTTGCGGAGGTCGTCGCTTCGGTCAGGGGCGCGACATTTGAAAATGTCGTCAAGGCTGAGCTGTTTGATCCGCTCGGCATGCAGGATGCAAGTTATGGTTTAGAGGCGCTGACCCAGTCTTATTCCTGGGCGGAGCCCTACCGCAAACGCCGCGCGGATCCACGCCCAGTGCGCAGGCCCTTAAAACAATCCTATTACCGCGTGCCCGCCGCTGGCGGGGTCAATGGATCTATTATGGATCTGGCGCGTTTTGCGCGCGCGCAAATGGGATTGCAGCCCGAGGTCTTAGATCTTGCCACTCTGAGCGAACTTCACACGCCGCGAATCTATACCAGGCGTGAGCAATCGAGCATGAGCCGGCGCTATGGCGGACATCTCCGCGATGCGCGCTACGCCCTCGGCTGGCGGGTTTATAAGTATGGCGTCGAAGGGTACCGCGTTGTTGGACACCGCGGGGCGGTCGATGGCTATCGCTCACTCATCCTGTTCGACCCTGAACGCCAATCCGGCGTGGTCGCGCTTTGGAATTCCAATGCGCGCCAGCCCGTAGGTGTCCAATTCGAAGTTATGGATATGATTTATGGCCTCACGGCGAAAGACTGGATGCAGCTTGATGCGTCTTAGCGGCCGCTAAAAGGACAACGGCGCGAGATCTGGTGCGCACCAGGATATCCGAGCTTCAACTGAAAACAGGCGCTCGCGAGACCAGTGATCCAGCATCCATTTTGACGATCCATATCTACCGTGCATGAGCCGCGCGAGGTCTTTGTGCAATGGTCCGCCGCTGAGATGATGCTGCGCCGCCTTGAGCGAGGCGAGTGTAATCGTTTCATGATAGCCTTCGTGATTAGAATTGGCGACGCCGGTGGCTTTATTATAGGCGCGGATAAGGTCCGGCATTTCTGTAAACGCATCGCGTGTGGAGTCCGCGAGTAAGCAGAAGGCAACCGCGAAATGGGCTTCGTGTGTCCATTCGGGTTTTGGTAGGCTTAATTCTAAAAAGCGGGCCGTGAGCGCTGCTAAAGCAGGGTCAGAGGAATATTTCACAATGGGGTCCTTCAAGAGAGCGGCGGACCTTCAATGAAACCCCGCCTGGTTGGCGAGGTTGATGGCGTGAAAAAGATCGACTGAGTTAAGCCGGGATCTTTTCATATACGCATCGCTCCGCCACGAAATGTTCGTGACGTTGTTGTTGGAGCAATGAAATTAGAGACCGCATGCGGCGGCGATATCAACTAAGCGGCTTCGCAGCAACCCATTTCGCGGATCGATTGGCGCTGACCCAGATGGCCCAATTTATTCCAAGTCAGTGGAATTATTACAATCTATAAAGAGCACAAACACGCAAAATGAGACGCAGAGCTAATGAGTGACGTGTCATGGTGTGGCTAAGTTCTTTCAGAAAAATTTGTCCCAAATTTGAAGAAACCCACGCGGTTTCTCGAAGCGAGCCGAGCATGATTGACGCAGAATTCAGCGCCTGCGAGCTACCCGTGACGGAGGGCTTGATTGTCGCAAAAGCTGACGAAATTTGGCAGCATGCCTCAGCGGTTTTTGATCTGACCCCGGTCAAAACAGATCACGAGGCGCGTCATTATTCGGTGCGTACTTGGGCGACGAAACTATGTGTCTTTTCTCAAAATCACTTTGGCCCCAATGTCCGTCAACGCACCAAAAAGCACATTCGAGATTCCGGAAATTTGGTTCTAATTCATCGCTATTTGAGCGGTGGTGCGCAAGGACGGACGGAAGATACGCCGTTTGCGATGATGCCTGGGCGGATTACTATTCGAGACTTTGGGGCCACTTTTGAGGCAGTGCAATCGCCGGCTGTCTTCCAGGGGGTGCTCGTGCCTCATGCGGTATTGGATTTTGACCCTGGCACTCATCCGCAGCAACTCATTTTCGATGCGGATTCAACCTTTGCGCAGATCATACACGCGCAGCTTGATCAGTTCTTCGCGGGATTCCGAGAAGGCCAAGAGACCATCAAATTCGAACGCCTTCAGCGATTCCTATCCTGTTTGCGGGTGGCCATAAATCAAGGAAATGTCGAACGAGATATCCGGGCGCAGGCAAGGCAAGCGCTGGCTGAAGTCATCAAACAATTTATCGAGCACCATCTCGCGTCACCAGACCTTTCATCAGCGCTCTTATTGCGAAAATTTGGCGTTTCGCGCGCGACTCTGTTTCGGATTTTTGCGCCTTATGGCGGCGTCCGCACATATATTTCGAGCCGTCGAATGGCTCGCGCTATTTTTCAAATCGCGCAAGCGCCGATGACGCGCGGACAAATCAGTCGCGCCTCGAGCGATTGGGGATTTTCGTCAGACGCAAACTTTAACCGCGCCGTGCACCGGCATTTCGGAGCGCCGCCGAGTGCCTTGTTTTGGCAGCCGCTGACAAAGCTCAGCCAGGCCTATAATCGTCGCAGCATGTTGCATGGACTTTTGGATGATTTGCCTCAGTAATCAGCGCACAAAACGATATATGTAGCGCGCACGAAAATAATATATAATTCTATTTATTGTTGCTTATGTAAATTGAAAGTAATATCATTACTTAAATACATTCGTATTATTTAAGATTGATATTTTATGCCGCAATCAAAGATGAGTGAGAGTTTTAAGGCTACCCTTTTCTCACGTTCGCGAGACCGTGTGACGGTTAAACGGCGCAATGTCTCTGGAAATGCGGAGCAATTTCGAGCCTTGTGCGCGCCATTGTTCGAAGTCTCTCCGCTTCTCAGCGACGCGGACAAGGTGTCGAGACATTATTCCGGTCAGCTCTACTTCTTGGAGGGATTTGTGTTCTGTCGATTCGTGAGCGGCGGCGCCGCGATTCGGCGTACGCGGAAACATATCGTGCAGTCGGGCCGCCTATTGGCGTTCTTGCGGCTTAAGCGCGGCAAGCTTCTTGGCGCTTGTGACCAGGTCTCGTTCAATGCCCACCCCGATCAGCTCGCCTTGCATGATTATTCACGCCCGTTCAGTGCGCTCCTGTCGCCTTCGATCATCGAAGTGATCTATGTGCCGAAAGCGTGCTTGTGGGGGGCAGCTTTAACCACCCATGCGCTGCCCAGTTTCCATCTGGTCGACAAGGTTGCTGATCCGTTTTCGTCGATTTGCGCTGAGATCATGGCCAAGCTCCAATTCTCTCCCGATACCGTGTCGCGACAGGACTTACAGCTGCTCAATCTTAGTGCGCAGGCAATGGTGTGTGAGGGCGGCGAGGTTGTCAGTGTGTTCCGCGCTGAGCGCGCCGAGCTGGTCCGCAATATCATGGCCTTCATAGAGCGAAACCTCGCCTTGCATGATTTATGTGCGGCGATGCTGCTGGCCGAGTTCGGCGTTTCACGTGCCACCCTGTTCCGGTTGTTTGAGGCTTTTGGCGGCGTTCGAACCTATATTCTTGAGCGGCGCCTCTTTCGGGCGCTTTTGGAAATTGCAGAGCATCCGAATCAGCGCGGGCAAATTCAACAAGCGGTCGATCGATGGGGGTTTTCCTCCGCGACTCACTTCCACCGCGCCGTAAAGCGGACATTTGGCGCAGCGCCGGGAGCGCTCTTTTCTTCGGCACTCAAAGACCCTGCTAACGGGAATGGGAAAAACTGGATGGCCACTCTCAAAGCAAGTTTGGCGACGTCTTAAGCCCGCGACGTGTTGTGTGAATTCAAATATAGTTTGGCAGCGCTTTTCTAGCAGCCGCGTGCCCAACGCTGATTAATTTTTTGTTAACCAGGTGGCGGCGGACCCGAAACGCTAAAGCGATCTATTTTATGTGGTTTTTCGTCCGTTGGCGGTCAATTTTGCGGCGGTCGCGCGTTTACATTTTTGCCAAAAAAATGCGCCTTGGCCGACTGCGTTAAACGACCAAGGCGCGCCAATTGATTGCGTGAGTACTAGGGGACGTTAGTAGTTGCAACCAAAAGGAAGTTAAGAGCTATTCACATGTACGAATTACTGTTCGTTTCATCGTACGAGTATTGTTTATGAAATCATGAGCACTGGGTCATTAGCCTGGCGTCTCAATGTGGACTTCAATTCAAAAAAACTAAGTTTGTAACGATCTAAATTATACTTGGTGTCTCTAAAGTTTGAGACGGAATGAGAATTTATTCCGACTCAAATCACCGTAAGTAGAAATTTATGGAACACGCGATCAAACATCTCTCGAGCACGCGCCATTCAGACCATGATTGGGGCTTACAAGAAACACACTTAAGCGATTGGGCAGCTGCTTGGTCGCCCATTGCGGAAATGCGCGCCTTGCACCCGCGCGGTCGTGACGAAAGCAATTTATTGCAATCGGTCATCCATAAGCAATTGGCGGGCTGGCGCTATGCAAGCGGAAGTCAACTGTTTGAGCACGGAAAGCGCCAGATCGCTGCCAGCAGCAACCTGATCTCTATTCAACGGATAAAGTCTGGCTCGGCCGCTATGGAATTCCCGGTAAAAGCCTATGTGCACAAGCCCGGAATGCTCGTTGTTATCGACCACAAACAAGAATTTCGGGGCAGCCAGTATCAAGCCTTCGGAGAAGAAATCTTCATCCCTCGATCGCTTTTAGGGCTCGAGTATGAGGCGCCGATGGCCCCAATCCTGCTGGCCGAAGACTCTCTGCATGGGCGGCTTTTGCTGGCTGAGTTTGAGCTTTTCTTTGACCTAACGGCTGACAACCCGTCGGCTTTGTCTTTCAATCCTGGGCCGCTCTTGCAATTGGCCGGCACGGTGATCGGCCAGAACCGATATCCCCGCTCCGAACGCGCGGGTTGGTGGCGCGCGCGAAACGAGCTCATCCGCAACTACATCGACTCCAATCTTGGTGATGTGACTCTATTGCCAGCGCAAATTTGCAATATGTTCAACCTGTCGCGCGCCACGCTTTATCGCATGTTTGAGGCCGATGGTGGGGTCCGGAGATATATTCAAGACCGGCGCCTTTACTCTGCGGTTTGGGACCTCGCGATCCATGGCACGCAGCGCGGGCGTCTCACGGAGGTTTCCGAAAAGTGGGGCTTTTCTTCGAATGCCAATTTCAATCGGGCGGTCAAAGCCGCCTTTGGTATGCCGCCGGGCTCGCTGTTTAAGCCGCAATCCTTGGTCATCCCATCTCGGCTGCATGACCAACCGGGCGTCATGCCGATGTTTGATTGGCTAATTCGGGTCGGGGCAGAAGACTTAGAGTTTGGATAAGGCCAAACCCGGCTGAAGACACCAGCACAACCAGAAGTTAAAAATTTCGAAGCTGGAATGAGGCACTGAGAGTGCAAAGCTGAGACATTGAGATAGTGACGACCCGCACCTTCGCTGTCAGCATTTAGCGCATGAGGGGCTCGTGGGTTCGAGCCAAACGCATTGCGTCTTGCGTCCAAACCCGATTTTGGAGTTTGGAGACGACTCATGCGCCGACCCTTTTGGTATATGGCTTCAATGCTGGCGATCAGCGCGGCGGCAACGCTGCCGGGATACGCTCAATCGAAATCGCTGGACCCCCAGTCCGCGCCCCGAAGTGAGACCCAAGCCGATGACACGCTCGCCGCGCGGGTCATTGTCAATGAAACCAATATTGCCGGTTTGCAGACCCAGGTCGGCCGGCATGGAAATGTGCTTTCCAATGTCTTGGCAACCTTGAGTGATCTCAATAATGCGCGCTACTTCTTTGAAGCCCGCACAGATGCGGCGCCGGCACAGGCGCTCGGCCGCGAATCCGTGGCGCTGGGCGGTGGGTCCGTTGCTTTAGAGGATTATACGGTCTCGATCGGTCGCAGCGAATCTGAGCTAGGGGCCGATGATGCAATCCTCCGCCGGCTGACGCATCTGGCCCCGGGCCGTGATGATACAGACGGCGTGAATGTCTGGCAATTGAATCTCTTAGGGGAGCAAGTGTCGGAAAATACGTCGGATATTCGTGATGTGGGAACGGATATCCGCTCCGCGGAACGTGCCATCACGCTCCTGGGCCGGGATGTTGATACTGCATCAGCCCTATTGGATTATCTCAACGTCAACAGCGAGGGCCGCGCCGCTGAGGCCACCGGCTTTAATGCCATCGCGCTCGGCGAAAGCACCCGCGCCTCTGGCTCTAATGCGATTGCGATTGGCGTGCGCTCGCACGCCTTGTTCGACAATTCGATCGCGATTGGCGCAGGGGCGCAAGCGTCGCGGAGCCATCAATTCATGCTCGGCACACCGATGATGACGTACACTTTACCGGGCATTGTCTCGCCAAAGTCTCAGGCAGCGCAGTCCGGCGAGCTGCAACTGGTGATGACGGATTCGAGCGGTAACTTGGCCGGAGATGGCGGCGCCACATTACGCAGGATTGATACCCAAACGGCGTCAAACGCGGCCCAAAGCCAACAAAACCAGCAGCGTTTGGATCAGACCACCACTCAGATCGCCGCGAACATGGAAGAGATTGGCGCAAATACAAATTTGATCAATCAAAACTCTAACGCGCTCGCTCGACACAGCGAAAACATCGCAGATAACGCTGCGACGATCGCGGACAATTCCCAATCCATTCAAGTGAACTCAAATGCGATCCAGACGGCGCAACATAGCCGGGAGGATTTGCGCGACGAGATCGACCTGTTACGCGCCGGCTATGGCGGCGAGTCTGAGCGTTTTGAAGCGGTTGAGGCGGCGATGAAGGATCATGATACCCGTTTAGATGCAACCGAGCAGGCCAGCGCGAATAATTCTGACGCCATCGCTGTGAATACAAGTTCAATTTCTGATGTGCGGGCGACCGCGACGCGTAATCAAGCGCGCATTGCTGAAAGTGCGCAAGCGATCAGTGCCAACACGGCGTCCATCGAAACGCTACAAACTGAATTTGAGCGGCTCGACCTATCATTTAGCGCCTTGTCTCAACAAGTCGCGCAATCGCAGGACCGGATTGATCAGAACACCGCCGGCATCGCGATCGCAAATGCGCTGGCAGGATCCACCTGGTTACAATCGAATGAGCGCGCCGCGTTGACCGTAAATGCCGGCTATTTTCGTGGTCAATCTGCGCTAGCTGTCTCGGGCGCCGCGCGGCTGCATCAGAATTGGTCAGCAAATTTTGCGGTCGGAACGGCGCCGCGGCGCGGGGATGTTGGCGCTCGGGCAGGGCTTAGGCTGGGCTGGTGAGCGCTTTAAAACGAGATCTCTGTGCCGGCCATTTCTGGCAATTGCAGCAGAATGACCAGGTCGCGTAATTCTTGCCGGGCGGCGACATGGCTCATCGTGAAAGAGACATTTGAGCCGCTCTCGGTCAAATCAAGCAGCGTCAAACCCGCGGGGAAGAGTTCGCGATAAATCACGCGCTCTGAAAGGCCAGGAGCGAGCCGGAAGCCAATGCGCTTCGACAAGTTCGACAAAGCCTCACCGACTTTTTGTTTGTTCCGGGCTTCCAAGGGCGACACGCGGTTGCGCATGACGATCCAGTCAATTGGCTGGCGGGAGGTCCGAGCTTTATTCTTCCGGCACTGCCAAACCATTTCCGAATAGAAGCTTGGGCGAAGCACTTCTAGGGTTTGTGGATTAACGTCGCCGAGCAAATCAAAGTCGACAAAGGAATCATTCAGCGGCGTGATCAAAGTGTCAGCGCTCATGTGCGCGATCCGCGACAGGAAAGTGTCGCCGCCCGGTGCATCCACAATGACGACCTCGCACGCGGCGCGCAGCCGCTCGAGCGAATTATGAAACCGCTCTGTCTCTTCTTTTTCAGCGGCGTCTAAATCGCGTTCTAGGCTGGCGTCGACGCGAATGATTTCTGGCATGGGCAGCTTCGCATTGGTCGACTGCATCCAGCGGAGGCGGTTTTCGAGATAGCGGGTCAATGTGCGCTGGCGAACATCTAGATCGATGACGCCAACTTTGCTGCCCATCCGCATCAGAGCGATGGCGAGGTGAATTGAGACCGTTGATTTGCCGGCGCCACCTTTTTCATTCCCAACAACGATAACCCGGCACTGTTTCTGTGCCGGGGTCGAGAGCGTGAGCGTGTCAGGCGTGTCGCTTACATGTCCATATCCGTCGGCCATGGCCGGGGGGTCTCACTTTCAAATCGTCAAGCAGCTTGTTGTTGGTGGGCTGCGGTTTCGTCTTCGAAGCTTGGCGCATCATCGAACAAGAAGACGCCTTCGCCACCGGAAATTTCTTCTTGCGCCGGAATAAAGGGCGCTGCGGGTTCGCCTTCGAACAGGGCGTCATCATGATGCAGAATGGCGCACGGGGCGAGCGTTGTCGCTTCAATCGGGAAGGGTGTTTCACCGTGAATGAGGGCGAGCGTTTCTCGCACGTCAGACAAGCTCTCAGCGAGCCCGTTCATTTCATTGGAAAGCTCGATCCGTGCCGCTTCCACTGCCTGTTCGCCGTCAAACAACCAAGCGTCTGGCACGGCCAAATGCTCGTCTGTCTCTGGCTCAAGACTGAACTTCGGCGTGGCGGGCCGGGTCTGCCTTGTGTAGAGGGTGGCACAAGCTGCAGCGAGCAGCGCTTTCAGGCGGGGAAGGATGTGCTTTCTCATGTCTTAAAAAATCGCCTGAAAGGGTTAACAGGTCGTTTACGAATGAGTCTCTGGAGCGATTGTAATGATTAATTCTCCTCTTCGGGTCCGAACACTTGCGGATTTGCGAGCGGCGCTGAGCGAATATCGGCGCGCCGGACGCACGATTGGTTTTGTTCCGACTATGGGCGCTTTGCACGATGGGCACATCTCTTTGGTCGAGCAGGCGAGCGCCGCAGCCGACATCACCGTGGTCAGTATTTTCGTGAATCCAACCCAATTTGCGCCGGGCGAGGACCTCGATACTTATCCACGCACCGAAGACGCCGACATTGCCCGTCTGCAAGCGGTCGGCACTGACATCGTCTATTTGCCAAGCGTTGCTGAGATGTATCCGGATGGCTCGAAAACCGATGTTCGCGTTGAGGGGCTCTCCGATCTGCTCGATGGCATCTTCCGGCCACACTTTTTCTATGGCGTTGCGACCGTCGTGGCGCGTTTATTTGTCCACGTCCAGCCAGACGTCGCCGTGTTTGGCGAGAAGGATTATCAGCAATTACAGATCATCCGGCGCATGGTGCGCGATCTCGGATTTGCCATTGATGTGATAGGCGGGGCGACGGTGCGCGATCCAGATGGCCTCGCGCAGTCGTCTCGAAATGCCTATTTGACATCAGAGGAACGCGGCCGAGCGAACGTGATCAGTGCTGCGCTGCACCGTGCACGCTGTCGATTGGTGATCGGCGCGCCGGTCGATGAGGTCATGTCAGAAGCGACAGCGCGTATCCAGGCGGCTGGGTTCAACCAGCTGGATTATGTCAGCGCCGTTGATCCGATGAGTTTGGAAAATCTCTGCGCCGGACCCGCGCCGCGAGATACCTCCGGGCGGGTCTTGGCAGCGGCTTGGATGGGCAAAACCAGGCTGATCGACAATATGGGATTTGTCCGCGACTAATCACAAAATGGGCGCGCCGCGACGATAGGCCTTGCTGCCAGGACGGACCTGTTTCAAGGGTGGATCAGAACTCTTTGAAACTGTCACGGCGGGGCCTCAACCTATGCGTAATTCACTGAAAAACCTTTTGCTTTCGAGCGTTGTCGGCGTCGCGGTCTCAGCTTGTGCAACGGGCACGATCGACACCGAGCCGGTTATTGTTGCTGAGCCGCCACTGATTGAGACCGTCAAAGAAGCTGTGATCGAGCAGCCTTCCGCGTTTACTGAAGCCGGTATTGCTGCGCTTGAGACAACGATGGGCGAATATGTTGCTGAGGGGCGCGTCTATGGTATTCATACGCGGCTCACGCATAAAGGTGAGGTGGTGAGCGATTATCATACCGGCCTGATCGGCTTGGAAGCCCAAAAGCCAATTGGCGACGACACGATTTACCGCATCTACTCAATGACCAAGCCGATCACGGGCGTTGCCATGATGATGCTTTGGGAAGAGGGCAAGTTTGAGCTTGATGACCCGGTCACCAAATACATTCCGGAATTTGAGAATCTCAAAGTCTTAGGCGGCGTCAACGAAGATGGATCGGCCATTTTGGTTGATATGGAGCGCGCCCCCACGATGCGCGAAGTGATGTCGCATACGTCTGGCTTTGCCTACGGTCTTGGCGGCACGGATCCGGTCAATTCAGCCTTTCGTGATTTGAAAGTTCTGGAGTCGCCGGATCTGCAAACCTTTGTCGACCGCACCGCGACCATCCCGCTTCTGTTCCAGCCCGGGGAGCATTGGTTCTACAGTGTCGGTATGGATATTCAGGGCTATATTATCGAAAAGCTCTCAGGTCAGAGCTTTGGCGACTATTTACAGACCCGTATGTTCGAACCCCTCGGCATGGTCGACACCGGTTTCTATGTCCCGGACGAAAAATATGACCGCATGAGCGAAGTCTATGGCTTTGATCCAGAAACCGGCGCGCTGGTGCCGGTGCCGTTTCCGGGCGTGATGTTTCGCAAAGAAACCGTGGCGTTTGAATCCGGTGGCGGCGGCTTGGTCTCGACCATGGATGATTATGAGCGGTTCGCGCAAATGCTGGTCAATCGCGGCAGCTTAAACGGCGTGCAAATCATCAAGCCTGAAACGCTCGACGTAATGACGACAAATGTCCTTGAAGAAGGCCAGCTCATGTCGTCGTTTGGGATGAATATGGGCGAGGTTTATGAAGGGTTTGGAATGGGGTTAACGGTTGGCACAATCGAGGATGCGGCCGCCATTCCAAGCAAAATCCCGAATGGTGCTTTTTACTGGGGCGGCGCGGCCAGCACATGGTTTTGGGTCGACCCGGTGAACGAGCTGACTTTCATTGGGATGGTTCAGATCTTCGACAATAATAACCCGAATGGGCCGCTTGAGCTGCGCGAGACATCGAGCCAGGCGGTGTATTCAGCTATGCGCGAAGCCGACTAAGCCTCGGCCTCGCCTTCCAACCAAGCCTCGACCGTGCCTTTGAGTTTAAGGGTCAAAGGATTTCCCTTGCGGTCGACGGCTTTGCCGGCGGCGACTTTGACCCAGCCTTCAGAGATACAATACTCTTCGACATTGGTTTTAACTTCGCCGTTAAAGCGAATACCAACCCCGCGCAACAAGAGCTGCTCATCATAAAAGGGGCTGTTCGGATTTACCGAGAGGCGGTCAGGCATTTGATCAGTCATGAGCGCGCTTTAAGCCGAACTCGAGAGACTATTCAAGCAAGTCTTGAAGTTTTGCCGGCGCAGCGTGTCGCCAGGACATTTTCAGAGCCGATAAAGCGGTGACTTCATCTGCTGATGCCAACGCAATTGTCGTCGCACCTTTGTCGCCCCATTTGTTCGGAACTTTTGAGAAAATGGACGGTTCGGCACTGACTAACATCTCTTGCTCTTCCACGGTTAGAAAGACGTTCGCGGTCGCGTCAGCTTCCAAAAGCGTGGCGATGGTTTTGCCGCGCGGGGCGTCGACGCGAAAACTGGCGCGGTCAAAATGGGGTTTCTCCATCGCTCTCGGGAGCGACAAAGCCAGGACGCGAAACTCGTCTACGGTCATGGGGGCATCCCTCCTGCTGCGTGCTGACAGCATACAGGAAAGATCGGCGATTGATGAGAGGCGGCAAACGTTCCGCAATCTCAGGTTCGGGCGCCTAGAAAACCCGCGGGCGTTCTGTCTTCTCAATATGTAGCCCGCATTCGCTTTTATCTCGGCCGACCCAGCGCCCGGAACGAATATCGTTCGGATCCTCGGCTGGCTTGGTGCACGGCCAGCATCCGATTGACGGATAGCCTTGCGCGACCAGTGGGTGGCGCGGCAGTTCGCGGCGTTTGAAATAGGCCTGAACATCTTCTTGGGTCCAGCCGGCAAGCGGGTTCACTTTGAAGCGGCCGCTAGCATGCTCAAACACAGGCAAAGACATACGCGCGCCGCCATGAAAACGTTTGCGTCCCGTAATCCAAGCATCAAAGCCGTCTAAGGCAGGCTCTAGCGGACGAACCTTGCGCATCGCACAACAGGCATCCGGATCAGTTTTCCACAATGTGTTCTTAGGGTCCTGAGCGAGCCGCTCGTCTTCATTTGGGGCAATGTCACGGACATTGGTGAGGCCCAAGCGCTCAATCAGCTCATCTTTATAATCCAGCGTTTGCGGAAAATGCATACCGGTTTCGAGAAAGACGATTGGCAGGTTTGGATCAACATCTGATATCAGCGCCAGCATCACTGCGCTCTCGGCACCAAAGCTTGAGACATAAGTCAGCTCGCCCATCCATTCACGCAGGATAGAGGCCCGCAAAATTGTTTGGGCAGAGGCGTCACGAAGTTCATCATTCAAGCGCTTGAGACGCTGATCCACGTCTTCGTCGATCCGCAAACTAATGTCTGAATAGGGCATGCGCCTTAGACCTTGGTGTGGCGCCTCGAAAAGACCGAAGTCTGGCCGTCCGCGGCGGGTTGATAGAACGCTGAATACTCTTCCAGCGCTTGCACAACATTAGGTAGGTCGGCCCTAGTGGTCTGATAAGCGTCAAACCCTGAACGGTTCATATAGAGAATCTGATCTCTCAGCACGTGACCCACGGCGCGGAGCTCCCCTACATAGCCCAAACGCCGCCGCAGCAGCTGTGCCTGGCTATAGCCACGGCCATCTGTATATTTGGGAAAATCTATTTCTATCAAGGAGATACGGTCGAGAAAGGGCGTTAAGTCGTGCGGATCATCTGATGGCGATAGCCGGACCCCGATTTGTTGATTTCGCGCCAGCAATGTGCCGGACTCTTCCGATAGTTTTTCTAATGTGACTGTTACGCATCCTGAAGACGGAACCTCTGCCCCTGTTTCAACAAAGGTCCACGTGTCCTCGGTTTCGGCGCCGTTTTTAATCAGTGGCATAGATCGCCTCCTGGAACGGTTCGACGCCGAGACGCTCCACCGCTTCAATAAATTTCTCGTCTGCACCGGAGCGCAGCGTTCGATAGGTGTCGACAATTGTTTTCACAGCGCCGGGCACCTCTTCGTGCTTGAGCGCTTTCCCAATGATTTGCCCGACCGCAGCTTTCTCATCGGCGCGGCCACCGAGTGAGATTTGGTAATATTCCTCACCTTTTCGGTCGACGCCGAGAATACCGATATGGCCAACATGGTGATGACCGCAGGCATTGATGCAGCCAGAGATATTGATGTGCAGCTTGCCAATATCCTGCTCATAGGCCGGGTCGGCGAAGACTTTTTGGATCTCTTGCCCGACGGGGATGGAGCGGGCATTTGCCAGGTTACAATAATCGAGGCCTGGGCAGACAATCATGTCCGTGATTAGGCTTTCATTGGCAGTCGCGAGACCTGCTGCGTCGAGCTCGCGATAGACATTATAGAGATCGTCTAGTGCAATATGTGGCAAGACAACGTTCTGAGCGTGGGTGACACGGATGTCGTCAAAGCCATAGGTCTCGCCCAAATGTGCCATCACGGCCATTTGGCTATCGGTGGCGTCGCCGGCGAGACCGGCAATCGGCTTCAAACTGATCGTCACGGAGGTATAGCCCGCCACTTTGTGCGGGTGCAGGTTGACCTTGGCCCAATTGGCAAAAGCCGGATCGGCGGCTTTGGCGCGTTCGAACCCATCACTGGTCTCGGGCTTATCTTCGAAAGCGGGCGGCGCGAAATAGGCGTTGATGCGATCGATCTCGGCTTGCGGAAGCGCAATCTTTTCACTGTTCTGCTGCGCTGCGTACTCTTCTTCGACCAAGCGCGTAAACTCCGCTGCGCCGGTTTCGGTAACCAGGATTTTAATCCGCGCCTTATACTTATTATCGCGTCGACCGAAGCGGTTATAGACCCGCATAATCGCTTCGAGATAATCGAGAATTTCGGTCTCAGGGACAAATTCATTGACCATTGCGGCGATGATCGGGGTGCGGCCTTGGCCGCCGCCAACGTGAACCTCAAAGCCAACGACGCCGTCGCGCTGACGCATGTGCAGTCCGATATCATGCACGCGGATCGCAGCCCGATCATGCTCAGCAGCCGTCACCGCGATTTTAAACTTGCGCGGCAGGAAGGCGAATTCGGGGTGGAAGGTGCTCCACTGACGAATGATCTCACACCACGGGCGCGGGTCCATGATCTCGTCTTTGGTGGCGCCAGCGAAATGGTCCGAGGTGACATTGCGAATGCAATTGCCTGAGGTTTGGATGGCGTGCATTTCAACCTCAGCCAACTCTTCAAGCACGTCCGGAATGTCTTTCAGTTGGACCCAATTGTACTGAATGTTTTGGCGCGTCGTCATATGACCATAGCCGCGATCATAATCACGGGCGATTTTTGACAGTTTGCGCATGCGGGCGGCATTGAGCTGACCATACGGGATGGCGACCCGCAGCATGTAGGCGTGTAATTGCAAATAGACGCCGTTTTGCAAACGCAGCGGCTTGAACTCGTCTTCTAGGATTTCGCCCGACAGACGCCGTTCGACCTGCCCGCGAAATTGATCCACGCGCTCTTTAACAATCTGCGCGTCAAACTCATCATAGCGATACATTAAAGTGTCACCCCTTCTTTGGGCATAGCATGGCCGATCGAGAGCGCGCCTTCGACACGGCTCACCCAGCGTTCAACATTCGGAAACTGCGCCAGATCAAAGCCGCCTTCATGGGCCACGCGCGTGTAGGCGACGAGCGCGATATCGGCGCAAGTCATGCGTTCGCCGACCAGCCAATCTGTCCAGGTCAGTTGCATTTCCATAACGCCCAAAGCGCGCCGGCCCTTTGCCATCAATTGCGGATCAATCTCTTCATCCGGCAGTTTCAAATAGTGTTTCTTAAATCGCCGTACAGCGATCGAGGTCTCGTGAGAGTATTGTTCCCAGAAAAGCCAGGAATTCATTTGCGCGCGTTGGAAACTATCCTCTGGAATAAGATCAGACCCTTCCGCCAGATACAGCATGATCGCATTTGATTGCGGCAGGACGCGGCCATCTGGCCACCGTGCAATAGGAACTTGGCCGACTGGGTTCAGCGCCAGAAAGTCTTCCGTTTGCGTGCCGCCATCGAGGATATCAACCTCGACCCAATCATGATCGATATCGAGATAGTCGGCGGTCCAGCGCGGTTTCTGGCAATTCCCAGAAATGCTGTCGCCATAAAGGGTTAGTCGAGGAGTTTCTTGATCTGTCATTGGATGATCACTCCATAAGGGACTGTCGGTCCATTGACGCGAATGCTTTCCCGTAGGGTTTCGCGGCCCGCGACTTTGCCCTCTTCGGTGACTTCCATGAAGTAGGGGTCGGTAATCTCGCCTTCTTCGGTCTTGGCTTTTGCCAGCGCTGCTTCGGCGGCGTCACCTGTGAACACGCCAATTTCTTGTGCGTCTTCGGTCCAGGTTTGGTCTGCGCGCATCCAAACGACATTGCCTGTGGCGGTGTGCCAGGCGGTGATGGTTTTGGGTGTATCAGGTTTTAATTTCGGGCGGACAGATGTCATGCCGCTGCCTCCGCTGAAAGTTTATTTAGGGCTTCCGCCGGAATGGCGCTGACTTCACCGATGACCAACAAAGCGGGACCTTTTATTCCGGCATGTTCGATCAATTGCGGAAGTTCCGCCAAGGTGCCGAACACTTTAATCTCATTGGGACGCGTCCCGTTCTCAATCACCGCGACGGGGGTGCTTGGCGCGCGGCCCGCATGGATGAGTTTTTCTGCAAGGGTTGGCGCTGTGCCCACGCCCATGAACACAACCACGGTTTGTGCCGGCTTGGCGAGCGCATCCCAATCTAGATCAGGCACCTCGCCAGATTTCGCATGCCCGGTGACAAAGGTCAGCGTTTGAGCATGGTCGCGGTGGGTCAACGGCAAATTCGCCGACGCAGCGCAGCCGAGTGCAGAAGAAATGCCGGGCACGGTGCGCGCCTCGATGCCGGCGGCGCGCAGGGCTTCAATTTCTTCGCCGCCGCGGCCAAATATAAACGGATCCCCGCCTTTAAGGCGCACCACGCGTTGACCCTGCCGTACGGCTTCAATCATCAGATCATGAATTTGATGTTGCGGGACGCTGTGATTGGCTTTCGATTTGCCCACCGACACGCGGGTGGCGTCGCGGCGGACGAGATCCATAATCTCAGTGCTGACCAAGCGATCATGGAACACGATGTCCGCGTTCTGGATCAGGCGAAACGCCTTCAGGGTCAGCAATTCTGGATCACCAGGACCGGCGCCGACAATATGCACGCTACCGATGCGGTTGGCGGGCGCAGCAATCTCTTGCAACAGCGTTTCCATCGCTGTGCGGGCGCCCTCAAAATCGCCCGCCATGGCCAAATCTGCGGGTTTGCCATTCAGTGCAGCTTCCCAGAATTGACGTCGTTTCATGCCATCGTCCAAAACCTCATAGACGCGAGGGCGGAAGTCACGAGCGAGCTCTGACAGCGGGCCCATATTTTGCGGCATCAGCGCTTCTAAACTGGTGCGGACACGTTTCGCCAAAACCGGCGCCGCGCCGCCGGAGCCAACCGCCGCAACGATTTCACCACGTTGTAGGATGCTTGGTACGGTAAAGTCGCAATCCTCGGGTTGGTCGACAACATTGATTGGAATGCCGTACTCGCGCGCCCAGGTAATTGATTGGTCAGTATTCTCTTGCGTGCGGCAGGCAATGATAGCGAATTTCGATCGGTCCAGCGCTTGTCCAGCCATATCACGCGGCGCAATGGTTATCCGCCCTGCGAACTCTTCAGCAAAGCCAGGATCGATGTCGCGATCAATGACGACGGTGATGTGCGCCGTCGTTTTGGCCAGCAAACGGACTTTGCGGCGTGCTTCTTCGCCGCCGCCAAACACCGTGATGTGGGCGCCGTCTGTGTAAAAGAAGGCGGGGAACATGCGCATGAGAATTATCTGTCCATTCGATCGATCAGTGATGGAGAAATGAGTTGACGAAGCCGATTGAGCAACCGAAAGAGCCTTATTCCATTGTTTAGAGAAACTACAATCAAAATCTGGTTATACACGTAAATTATGTCAGATACGAATGATCGCCTCCCGCCTTTAAACGCTCTGCGCGCCTTCGAAGCCGCGGCGCGCCGTTTATCCTTTACCAAAGCTGCTGATGAGCTCAATGTCACGCCTGGCGCGATTTCGCAGCACATTCGGCAATTGGAAGATTATGCCGGCACGCCTTTGTTTAAACGAACGGGTCGCAGCGTTCTGTTGACCGACGCCGCGCAAGCGACGCTACCTCTGGTGCGCGAAGCCTTTGATCAAATCGCCGAGGCGGGTCGTCTGATGCAAGCCCCCGCGCGCAAAGGTCGGGTCATGGTTAGTTCTGCGCCGAGCTTCGCGGCAAAGTGGCTGGCGCCGCGCCTCGATCGGTTTCACAGCGCCCATCCCGGCGTCGAAGCTTGGGTCAGCGCAGATAGCGGGCTCACCGATTTCACCACAGCTGACGCCGATTTCGCCATTCGCTATGGCGCCGGGGACTATGATGGCCTGAAAGCTGAACGATTGCTCGATGAGACTGTCCTGCCGATTTGTTCACCGCAATTGCTGGAAGGCACTGACGCGATCCGCAAGCCGGCCGATCTCGCTAAGCACACGCTCATTCATGATGTCAGCGCAGAAGTTGATCCGTCTTGCCCGGATTGGAGCAGCTGGCTGAAAGCCCGAGGGGCAGGGGCCGACGTGGATGGCACGCGCGGGCCGAGGTTCAATCAATCCGCGCTCGCCATCGAAGCGGCGGCGACCGGCCGCGGGGTTGTCTTAGCCAAGCGCGCAATCGCTTCTGCTGACATTGCTGCCGGACGGTTGGTCGCGCCATTTGCCGATGGCTCGATCAGCGTCGATTATGGCTATTGGATCGTCTGGCCCAAAGGTCGCCATCAGAATGAAGATGTGCGGGCCTTCATCAAATGGGTGAAAGCCGAAGCCGCCGCCAGCGAGGTTGCGGGCGTATAAGCGGCGGGGCGGTCCTATCCGTCGCCGTTGAGCAAATCGCCCAATCCTCCGAGGACGGATCCAGTTTCACCGACGCGCGATGAACCCGATGCATTTTCTAAAACTCGTTCTGAGAATCTGGCAAACGGCAAGCTCTGAAGCCAAACCCGGCCAGGTCCAGTCAGCTGGGCTAAGAATAGACCCTCGCCGCCAAAAGCCATGGTTCTCAGGTTGCCGGATTTGACGATCTCGTACTGAACCGTTTGTTCCATGGCGACGAGACAACCGGTATCAACGTGAAAACTGCGCCCGGGTTTGAGCATAAATGAGCGCACGGTGCCGCCAGCGTGAATGAAAGCGAGACCATCACCTTCGAGTTTTTGCAGAATAAAGCCTTCGCCGCCAAACAGGCCGGTCATGATATTGCGCTGAAAAGCAATGCCAATGCTGACGCCTTTGGCGGCTGCGAGAAAGGCATCTTTCTGGCAAATAAGCTTCCCGCCTAGGGCGCTCAAATTCATCGGTAGAATGGTGCCAGGGTAGGGCGCAGAAAATGCAACACGGGCCTTTGAACGGCCGTAATTTGTGAACACGGTGTTGAACAGGCTTTCGCCCGTGAGCACGCGCTTTCCGGTGCTCAAAAGCGTCGAGATCAGGGATTGGTCCTGGCCCGTGCCATCGCCAGCAATCGTCGTCATTTCGATATTCAGGGCTTTGTACATCATCGCTCCGGCTTCAGCGATGGCGGATTCGCGGGGATCCAGTTCAATTTCGACATATTGCATGTCATTGCCCATAATTTTGTAGTCTATAATGTCAGCATAAGACAAATTACAATCTCCATTATTGGGCGTAATTATTGTGAGTTTCGGTTGATTAATTGTTTTTATGCTTCATTTGTTTGTTGTCTCGGTATCTCAATATTTATTTTTATTGTTCGCAGAAACGCGTGAAAGACTGAAAATCTGCGCTAGAAAAGCGGTGTCAAAATCGTCTAAATCGCGGGCATGTCGAAGCTTTACTTCACCTATAGCGCTATGAATGCGGGCAAATCCGCCATTCTGCTTCAAGCCGCTTACAATTACCGAGAACAAGGCATGGAGGTGATGCTGTGGACCTCAGGCCATTATGGCGCCGATGCCGCGGACGAAATGGGCCAAGTCGAATCTCGCATAGGCCTTCGCGCCGAGGCGCATCTTTTCCGTTCCGACACCGATCTATTTGAGCGGATCCAAACCGCGCATCAGAATTCTCCGCTCAGCGCGCTGTTTTTTGACGAAGCCCAATTCCTGACCAAGACCCAGGTCTGGCAGCTGGCGCGGGTTGGGGACCGACTGAAACTCCCCGTACTCTGCTATGGGCTGCGCACGGACTTCCAAGGTGAATTGTTCGAAGGATCTGCAGCGCTATTGGCAATTGCTGACAATTTGCGCGAGGCGCGCACCATTTGCCATTGCGGGCGCAAAGCGACCATGACCGCGCGCCTCGACGAGAATGGCAAGGCGATTATTGCCGGCGACCAGGTCAGCGTTGGCAAAGAAGTTTATGTTTCTCTATGCCGCGCGCACTGGGAAGAGGCTTTGGGGCGCTGAGCCCAAATCCGCGCCCAATCCTGCCACAATGAACCGATACGGATTGAGGATGGCAGTGAATGGAGCCTGCAATGTTCAAGTCTAAACGCGGTGTTCGGAACAGTCTTATCCTTGGCCTTTTGGCGATCGCGACCTTTGTCGGCATTGGCCTCTCGGCCAGCGCGCAAGACGTGCCCGCTTCAGCGGACGTTGATTTTGCCGGCTTTATGGACCTCGGCGACGAAGTGATTGAGCTGCGGGAGACCCGCTTGCTAAGTCTGGAAGCGTTTAATGACATGGCCGACGCGCCGAACACGATTATTCTTGATGCCCGCTCCCGCTCTGCGTTTGAGATGGGCCATATTGAGGGCGCTGTGAATTTGCCATTCTCGGACTTCACGGATGAGAAGCTGGCAGAAGTGATCCCCAATAAGGAGACGCGGGTTCTGATCTATTGCAATAATAATTTCAGCGACGATGCTGAGCCCATTCCGTTAAAGCGCGTTGCTTTAGCGTTGAACATCCCGACCTTCATTAATCTCTATGGTTATGGCTATGAGAACATTTATGAACTTGGGGTTTTGATAGAGACCACAAACGAAGAAGTGAACTGGATGATCGGTGAAATACCGCTCTAGGGGCTTCCCCGGATAGTTTTAGCTCTGCTAATGCGTTCATTCGAACCCTTGTAATACGCGCCCAGATACGACATTTGCGGCGCTGAAGATTGTTCCCAGGAGATCGCGATGACAGCTGCAGCTGATGCGCCCGCGAAAAAAGTGAATCCCAATGCCCCGACTGAAGAAACGGTTCTGTCGGTGCACCACTATACGGACCGCTTGTTCAAATTCACCCTCACGCGGCCCTCGAGCTTCCGGTTTCGCTCAGGCGAGTTCATTATGATCGGCCTGATGGGCGATAATGGCAAACCGCTCCTGCGCGCTTATTCTGTCGCTAGTCCGAACTGGGATGACACGCTGGAATTCTATTCGATCAAAGTGCCGGATGGCCCGCTGACCTCGAAGCTGCAAAAAATCCAAGTCGGGGACAAAGTCCTGCTCGGCAAAAAGCCGGTCGGCACGCTCGTGCATGACGCGCTGGTGCCGGGCAAGCGTCTCTATTGCTTCTCGACCGGAACGGGCTTCGCGCCATTTGCGAGCATCCTACGCGATCCAGAGACCTATGAGAAATTTGAAGAGGTGATCCTCACGCATACCTGCCGCGATGTCGATGAACTGACCTACTCACGCGAGACGGTCGATACGTTTTTGAACGATCCCGACATTGGCGAGATCGGGCAGGGCAAATTGCGCCTCTATCAGACCTGTACGCGGGAAGATTTTGACAAAAAGGGCCGCATCACTGACCTCATTCGATCTGGCAAACTGTTTGAAGATTTGGACGTGCCACGTCTCGATCCAGCGACAGACCGAGCCATGATTTGCGGTTCAATCGAGATGACCAAAGAGCTCAAAGGCTTGATGGAAGAACATGGCTTGAAAGAAGGCTCAAATTCAGAGCCTGCCGATTTCGTTATTGAACGGGCTTTTGTTGGCTAGCATAATGGCGGGATGATGATCCGCGATTACACGCCAGCAGACGCCGCCGCCTTCCGCGATTTAAACCTCGCCTGGGTCGAGAAATTCTTCACGGTGGAAGCCGAAGACCGGGCGCAATTGGACGATCCACAAACCCATATCCTAGACAAAGGCGGCGCGATATTGATCGCCGAGCTCGACGGAGAAGCGGTCGGCACCGCAGGCCTGGTGCCGGGGCATGGGCCTGGCGTGCTCGAATTGATCAAAATGTCGGCCCGAAGCGATCTCCAGGGCCGCGGCATTGGCCGGGCTTTGATGGATGCGGCGATCGCCAAGTCGCGCGCGATGGGCGCGACCAGAATTTGGCTTGAGACCAATACCGTGCTCGACGCCGCCTTGGCCCTGTATCGTAAGTCAGGATTTCGGCAATTGACCGGCGATGAGGTGGCCCCGACGCCATATGATCGATGCAACTGTCAAATGGTGCTAGATTTATAACTTGCAAAGGCCGGGTGAACAGACAAGACGACCCCAGCCATAGCAGGGGTCGTCCCATATTAAAGTCTAGAATCCGTAGACCAAAGACACGCGGCTAATCGTGTCCGTGGCTTCGAAGCCTTCTAATGGATCTGTGTCATGGCGGACTTCAAACGAAACGCGCGCCGACAAGGTATTGGTGAGCGAGGCTGTGATTGCCGCAACATTGCCAATCTGAGTTGAGACATCTGCATAGAGCACAGTTGTATCATTGGTGAAGGCGACATTCTCGTTGAATGTGTGCGCGAAGTTAGACTCGGCTGTCGCACCGAAAGATTCTTCGGTTTCGCCGGGGACAAAGACCAGAGCGTCGCCGCCAACCAAGACGAACGTGTCTTCGGTCTCATCGATTTTGAGGCCTGGGCCGCCGCGAACCGTCCACTGCGTGGCTTCGCCATTCAAGACTTCATAGCCCAGACCGCCACCGATAAAGGCGCGCGAGGCAAATCCTGAAAACTCGTCTTGCTCATAAGACAGCTGGCCGAAGCCGAACAAACGATCATTGATTTGACGATCGAGATTGGTGCCTAGGAAAATCCGGTTTTTGGTTTCTTCGCCTTCGGTTTCGCCATAATCGGCGCTGGCTTTGACGCCAACGGTCCAAAGACCCATTTTGCGCGCGGCATCGACGCCGAGGCCAAGATCAGTGGTTTCGGTATTACCGGTGGTGACGCCTGCACTGAGCGAGCCTTCGCCGCTCCAGCCGTCAGCTGCCTCGTCCTGCGCATGGGCAGGCAAAGCGATTGTGAGCGCGCCAGCAAAGGCCGCAAGCTTTAGATACTGGGAGAATGTCATTGTTTTAGCTCCTGTCATTAGACGGGCGCGACATGACCTATGAAATGTGAATTCGACATGAATTACCGCAGGTTTAGCTGCCAATCTGCCCGCGGTGTCGCAATTTTGCATCGGCCAGAACACAGGCCATCATCGCTTCCGCAACCGGAACCGCGCGAATGCCAACGCATGGATCATGGCGCCCTTTGGTGCGGACATCGACGTCTTCGCCGTCGCGCGTGACCGACTTGGTTTCGGTTAAGATCGAGGAGGTTGGCTTGATCGCAACACGGACAATCAGGTCTTGCCCGGTTGATAAGCCGCCCGCGACGCCGCCATTATTGTTCGACAAGAACCGAACGCCGTCATTGCCCATGCGCATTTCATCGGCGTTTTGCTCGCCGGTATAAGTTGCGGCCTCAAAGCCGGCACCAATCTCGACGCCTTTTGCGGCATTGATGCTCATCATCGCCATGGCGAGCTCACTATCTAGCTTGCCATAGATTGGCGCGCCCCATCCGGCTGGCACGCCGGAGGCTTGAACCTCGACGATCGCGCCAACGGAAGATCCGGCTTTGCGCACGTCATCCAAATAGGTTTCCCATTGCGCTGCCATGTCAGCGTCGGGACACCAGAACGGATTGTCGCCTGTGATGTCCCAGTTCCAAGCCTTGCGATCGACTTTGTGCGCGCCGATTTGCACCACGGCGCCGCGAATTTTAATGCCATCGCCGAGCACCCGGCGGGCCACAGCGCCGGCGGCAACGCGGGCTGCGGTTTCGCGAGCCGAGCTGCGTCCGCCGCCGCGATAATCACGCACTCCATATTTCTGGTCATACGTATAATCGGCATGGCCCGGGCGATAGCGATCGCGGATTTCGGAATAGTCTTTTGAGCGTTGGTCGACATTTTCGATCATCAGGCTGATCGGTGTGCCCGTTGTCACGGCGCCGTCTGTGCGATCGTCTTCGAACACGCCGGAAAGGATTTTGACCTGATCCGGTTCACGCCGCTGAGTGACGAAACGGCTCGTGCCGGGACGCCTTTGATCGAGAAAAGTCTGCACAAAAGCAGCGTCGAGCGACAGGCCGGGCGGGCACCCATCGACCACGCAGCCGAGCGCCAGCCCGTGGCTCTCGCCCCATGTGGTGACACGAAAAAGATGTCCGAATGTGTTATGCGACATATGAGCCGTTCCGTATTTGCCTTGCTGGCGGTCTCCTATATGCAAACGCCAAGCCTGCCAAACCCCTAACGCGAGTGCCCGGATCCTGCTGATGACTGATGTCCCTGTGTCTATCCCGAAATCCCCCAGCGCTGCAGACTATGCAGCTGAGGGCGATCGCCCACTTATTCCGGACATTTCCGACCCGTTCGCGCTGCTGGAGGTGTGGCTGAAAGACGCCAATGAGCATGAGCCGAATGATTCCTCGGCGATGTCATTGGCGACGGTCGACGGCGACGGCATGCCGGATGTGCGCATCGTTTTGCTCCGCGGGCTAAGCGCCGACGACGGTTTGCAATTCTACACCAATTACGAAAGCGCTAAAGGGATGCAGCTTGCCACGCATCCCAAAGCGGCGCTTTGTTTCCATTGGAAAAGCCTGCGCCGGCAAGTGCGTATTCGCGGCTTGATTGAGAAGAGCAGCGCCGAACAATCGGACACATATTTTCGCAAACGCGCGCCGCAGTCTCGTATCGCTGCAATCGCCTCAGACCAGTCCCGGCCGCTCGAAGACCGCGATGTCTTCAACCAACGCGTCGCCGAGATCAGTTCCATCTATGGCGATGATGATGATATTCCGCGGCCTGAACATTGGGGCGGTTATTGCTTGAAACCGACCGAAATTGAGTTCTGGCAAGACCAAGCCTTTCGCATGCATGATCGGCTAAAGCTCATTCGCGATGGCGATGGCTGGTCGAAACAGCGGCTCTATCCTTAAGCGCCGCAAGGGCTCCACATTTCGCTCAATGGACCAGCATTTTCTTTGGTCATCACTACGTCGCCCGCCGATAGTGGGATGAAATCTACGTCCGGCGCAGTTCGAACGAATATCGCGATCCGGTATTCTTCCGGGGCGGCGGTGTCATTGCTTGCGCAGGTTTTCGCGCCAGCATTGAAGGTCAATTGGTTGTCGCCGGTCGAGGTGCGTTTAATCTCTTGAAGCAACATGTCCGCGGCGCGGATCCGGTCATGGTCTGCGGGATCCAACTCATAGGTGCGGATGAAAAACGCGTCGCGCGCCGCCTCGGATAGCGTCGGCGAGGTAACGCCTTGTGTTTCGATCAGCGTAAACTCTTCGTCCAATTGGATGTCGCCGGCGCCATCGGTCAGGCCGAGCATGAAAAAGGCGCCATCCGGCTTGATCACGAAGCCTTCATGCATCCGGATTGCGACTTCGAGTCCGCGCAAATCATTTTCGAGCGGGTTCACCGAGCTCATCATGGCTTCGATTTCGGCCTCATCGAGGTCTTCCAAGCCTTCAACTTTGAGCGGCAGGTCTTCGGCGTCGAAGGTCGGCGGTGTGTCGGCAAAAGCGAGACCCGTGGATGCGGCAAAGCTGAGTGCGATAAGCAAGTTTTTCATGACGGTTGTCCCTCTACGCTGGCGTCACTCTAAGCGGTATTTGGAAATTGAGAAGACAAAATGGCGGGTCGCCCAAGATTTCAAACGCGCTAAATGTCTATTCGGCTGAGCCCGTAGGCCGCTCGATCAAGATGCGACAGGGCTATCTGGTACGATTAAGGGCGATCGGTGAGGAGGTTGAGCGATGACGGACTTAAATAGCTTTAGCGGCAAGCTCGCAGTGGTCACAGGAGCTGGGGATGGCATTGGCGAAATGCTGGCCAAACGACTTGCCGCGGAAGGGTTGCGGGTCGGGGTCCAAGACATTCGAGAAGAGGCCGCGTCTCGCGTCGCCGGCGAGATTGGCGCGGCGGCTTTCCCGCTGGTCTTTGATGTCTCCGACCGCAGCGCCTGTTTCGCCGCCGCCGATCAGGTGGCAGAGCATGGACCGCTCAGCATGTTGTGGATCAATGCCGGTGTCGGGGTCGGGTCGCCCATCCTTGCCGGCAAGCCGAGCGCGATTGAATGGGGCTTTGATGTCAATGTCCGCGGCGTCATGTGGACCGCGCAGGCTTTCGTCCCTTTGATGACCGACGAGACTGGCCCGCGCCATGTTGGGATCACGGCATCGTCGGCATCGCTGCGCTCTCCGGATGGCGATTTCCCGCTCTATGCGACTACAAAACATGCCACCTTTGCCGTTGGCGATGCGCTGCGTGGTGAGCTCGCGGGGCGAGGCATCCAATCGACCGTTCTTTGCCCTGGCTTGCTCAACACCAAAATCTGGGACGGCGCCAAAGCGCGCCCAGACCGTTTTGGCGGCGTTCGGCACATGGATCCGTCCATCTCAAAACGCTGGGATGAAGCCAAAACGCCTGATGTGATGTGGCCTCATATTGTCCGGGTGATTGAAGATGGCGGGGGCTATCTGGTCTGCGCGACGGATGGCGGCGAGACGAAAACCGCTTTTCTTGAACGAAGCCAGGCGATCGTGGCGGGCATCGTCGAGGTTTAGCCTCGGGGCCAATTTGTGAAGGCGAGGGGCGCCGGCTCATCGATCTGGCAAAGACTGGTTGCAGGCATGCGCTGCGCCGCCTAAACGGCGCGCATGAGTTTAAAACTAGCAATTTTCGATCTCGACGGGACCCTGGTCGACAGTCGTCAAATCATTCAAGCGGCGATGGTGCGGTCGTTTGAGGAGAACGGTCTGACCCCGCCCGTCTATGAGCAAACCCGCAAAATTGTCGGCCTTGGGCTGGCCCAGGCCTGCCAAATTCTTGCGCCCGACCTTTCCAGCGCCCGGCTTGATCATTTGGTTGAGTCTTATCGTCAGTCATTCGTCGCTCTGCGGGCAGAGGGCCAAGGCTTTGAACCGCTTTATGACGGCGCGCGGGCGACGGTCGAGCGGCTGTCCGCTGAAGGTTGGCTGCTCGCCATCGCGACCGGGAAAGCCCGTCGCGGTGTGGTCTCCTTCTTCGAGCAGCATCACATGGAGCACTTTTTCGATACCTCGTGGTGCGCCGATGATGGGCCGGGCAAGCCGCACCCGCATATGTGTGACCAGGCCATGGCCGCGCTCGGCGCCGAGCCTGAGCAGACCTTGATCATTGGCGACGCCATTCACGACATACGCATGGGCCTCAACGCTGGCATTCATACGCTTGGGGTGAGCTGGGGCTTTGGTGCAGCCTCAGAGCTTGAGGCCGAAGGCGCGCACGAAGTGCATCATGATTTCGCCGCGCTCAATGCCAGTCTGGATCAGTTCGCACAGAAGGTGGCGTAATGGATAAGGTCAATTTGCCGAAACGCTTCTACAAAACCGCAGCCTCTGCTGAGCGCGAGGACGGGTATGGCGTCGAGCTCGATGGGCGTCCGATCAAAACCCCGGCAAAATCTGACTTGATCCTGCCGACAAAAGCGCTCGCCAATGCTGTTGCGCGCGAATGGGAAGACCAGGGCGAGCACTTGGACTTGCAAGCCATGACGCTGACCCGGCTCGCCAATGTTGCGATTGATCGTACGCCTGAGACGCGCGCGGATCTGGCGCTGGAGCTCGCGCGCTATGCCGGCACGGATGTCACCTGTTATCTCGCCGACGCGCCGAGCGAGCTGCGTGCTCGGCAAGAGGCAGCCTGGCAACCCTGGCGCGACTGGGCCGGCAAAACGCTTGGGATCATGCTGGTGCCGGTCATCGGGTTGATGGCCAGCCCGCAGCCGCAAGCAAGCTTGGACGCGGTCAAAGACTATGCGCTGACCCGTGATGATTTCCGTCTTACGGCGCTCAGTTGGGGCAGTAGTCTATTCGGATCTGCGGTCTTAGCGCTGGCCGTCGAAGCCGGCGCACTCAAGGCTGAGGCCGCGCTCGCGGCGTCTTGCGTCGATGAAGATTGGCAAGCCGAACAATGGGGCGAAGATGACGAGGCGAAAGAGATCCGCTTGGCCCTAGGCCGGGATGCGGCGGCGCTGCAAGTCTGGTTCGACGCGCTGGCTTAAGCGCGAAGCCGCATCAATTCCTTGCTCAAGCGCGGTGTTGCCATAGGTCATGCCCCACATCACCACGTTTGGGGAGAACGATATGATCATAGTGCATCACTTAGAGGACTCGCGGTCACAGCGCGTCCTGTGGCTGCTCGAAGAGTTGGGGTTGCCCTATGAGGTGAAGCGCTATGACCGCGATCCTGTGAGCAATCTGGCGCCGCCCGAGCTGTATCAGGTTCACCCCTTGGGCAAGTCGCCCGTCATTTCCGACGGTGATGTCACAGTCGCTGAGACCGGCGCTATCTTTGAATATATCCTCGACACATATGACACGGGCGATCGGTTGAAGCCGGCGCGCGGATCGGCGCTGGCGCGCGACTATACCTATTGGCTTCACTATGCGGAAGGCTCGGCGATGACCAATTTGCTTTTGAAGCTCGTGTTCAGCCGGTTGCCTGAACGCGCCCCGAAATTGATGCGGCCTCTGGTCAAACGCGTGTCAGCCGCAGCCGAAGACGGGTTCATCGATCCTCGCATTCAAGAACATTTGAAGTGGTGGCAAACCTCTCTGGCCGCAACCGGGCACTTCGTTGGCGATACGCTCACTGGAGCAGACATTATTATGAGTTTCCCGCTTGAGGCTGCTGCTTCTGTTGCGGAGACCAAATCGGCGCCGGATGTTGCTGCGTTTTTGAAGCAAATGCATGCGCGGCCTGCCTATCAAGCCGCGCTCGAAAAAGGCGGGCCTTACGCTTTCGCGTAGACCTCGCCTTTGTTTACTTTATGATCGCACAGGCAACACGTGGTCCGGCGCCACCAATCGGCTGGGTGATGTGATCATCGCGATTTTGGTGGATAATCAGCGCGGTGCCGTCGGCGTCCAGAAGCTCTGAAGCTGCGACTAAATTGGTGAAGGCTTCATAGCCTGCGGAGCCATCAGCGGCGGCCCAAATGTTCGGAACGTCACCGCTTTCAGGGCCTTTCGGGTTGAGCAGACCGTGACCGCCCTCTATTTTACCCATATGCCCGCCCGACAGTTTGAAGGCGCCAACATCGCTGCAATCGGCGACTTGGTGGAGGTGAAGGCCGTGCCAACCGGGGGTTAATCCGCCTGGTAAAATCTCAACTTGGATCAGGAGTCCGTGCGGACTGAACTGGCCCGTAAGCTGTCCAATCGTCTCGCCGGTCGCGCCAACAACGTCGCCGCCGACCGCCAACATGCTAGGAAATACACCTTCCGCCGGACCCGGTAATTCGGCTGCGGTCGGTAAGGTCGTATCATCTTGAGCAGGGGCGTGAACGCAGGCAACAAGCGGCAGCGCCGCGCAGAGAAGGGCTTTACGGATCATAGTCTTGGCTCCAATGGCTAATCTCTGAAGAGTGTAGAGCGTTCGACGGAGTTGTCAGCCGTGATAGAAAAACTTGATCGCGCCGATAAAATTTTAGTTGCACTCGGACACTTTGACAGCCGTGCGGCGGCCCAAGCGGCCATCGCCGCGGGCAATGTCAAAGTTAGCGGTCGCCCCATCTCGAAACCGTCTGAGAAAATTTCACGCTCGGCAAAAATTGAGGCAACGCCGGAACATCCTTGGGTGTCGCGTGCGGGATTGAAACTCGCCCATGCTTTGGATGTGTTCGGAGTCGACCCGGTGGGTCTGCGCTGTTTGGATATTGGTGCGTCGACAGGCGGGTTTAGTGAGGTTCTTGTTGCGCGCGGCGCCGCCTCTGTTGTCGCCGTCGATGTCGGGCGAGGGCAGTTTCATTCACGGCTGCAAGATCACCCGAACATTACATCCCTGGAGGCCACGGATGCGAGAGCGCTGACGGCAGTGCAAGCCGGCGCGCCGCAGCTCATTGTCTGCGATGCGAGTTTCATTTCTTTGCACAAATTATTGTCTGTACCGCTTTCTTTCGCGGCGCCAGACGCGGGTTTAATCGCTTTGTTCAAGCCGCAATTTGAAGTTGGTCGGGAAAATATTGGCAAAGGCGGGATCGTTACCGACACGGCGGCCGTCGAACAGGCCGAGACGGATTTTGTGACCTGGCTTGGCGGCCAAGGCTGGACCGTGGCCGGGCGCGCTGACAGCCCAATCAAAGGCGGCGACGGCAATGCGGAGCGGCTTATCTATGCGGTCTTAACGGATCGCCGCACGGAATTGGAAGCGCGCTGAAGCACCGGCCTCGAGCGCGCCATCTGGTTGAATGCAAATATGTGTCACGGTCATATCATAGCCACTCGCTGGCACGTAGGTGCAGTCAGCAAAGTTGCTAGGCATGGTGCCAGAATTTGAGAAGGCAGTATTTGTGGCCGGATCAAACACCAATCCTGTCCCGCTTTGCGAAAAGGCAATGGCGGCGGTTTCTGGGCCCGCTGCGCCGTCTATGTCGCCATTATAGAAGGTGATTTCATCGGGCAGGGCATCGATTAGGAAGAGTGTATCCGCGTCCATTGGGCCGTTTCCATTATTCTCAAGGTCAAAAGTATAGATCACGTCATTGCCAGGTATGGTGTAGACATCCGTTGTGCCGGTCAGTGAAGGGTTGAAAGCTTGTACGCTTTTCGTGATCGCGAGGTCCGGATCATTATCCAAAATCGTATAGACTGTGCTGAGCTTTGGGCTTGGTCCGCATTGTCCTGATGCGACAGTCAATTCCGCGCTGCTCGGCGCACCAATCGTGATCTCTATGGTTTCGTCCAATTCCAATGCTGCGTCTTCGAGAATGGTGATTGGAAGCGGAAAAAAGACGTCACGATAAATGCCAGCGGGGACAGTTAAACTTGCGGCGTCGACGGTGTAATCCACCCCGGATATGGCCGATCCGCCAGTGACCGTGAAGCCGACATTGGTTGTCGTATCGACGGTTCCGCTGACCATCATGCCTGGACCTGAGGTTTCCGATTCTACCCCCATATCGTCAGCGGCCATTTCCACATAGGCGGCGAGGGATACGACGATACTGTCGAGGAAATTGCCATATGAACCTGGATTGGTGCTGCGAAATTGAAAGCGCTGCAGGCCGGAAGGCCCAGTATAGACTGCGCCGCCTGTATTCACCGACCAGCCTGCACCAATAAAACTGTTCTGAGTTGCCATGGCTTGAACCAATGCGCCGGTGCTTGGATTGACGATTTCGAACACGGCGACTTGTGGATTATGGCCGGGGCCGCCGGCGCGCGCCGCATGGGCAAAGGTCCAGGTAAAGCTCTCGCCAGATTCCATGCAAATGTCTTGATAGAGCGTTCCTGGCGAGTTCGCATTCATCTCAGCGTGAACTTGTCCGGAATGCGAGACAATACCGCCAAAGCCGGTATCCCATAGCTCGATACGATCAGTTTCATCTTCCCAGCCTGGCACCTGAGAGTCGGTGAAAATTTGATAGGTTGTATTGCCGGGACCACGCGGGTCATTGTCCTCAAAACCGGTATTTGTGAGGGCGCGCTGGGCTTCCGCCGCGAGGCCTAAGCAACACACAATACTCAGCGCAAACGCCAGGCGCGCCGCCGTAACAATCAAAGTGGAATTGCAACCCCAACACATCATGCCATTTGCTTAAGTGGCAATCAGTAAATGCGGTCTTTATGGGGCTGCGTTCGTGCCGGCTCGCTTAACCCGCAGGTCCGCGCGGGGTCGGGCCAGACTGTCGTCGATTGAGGAAAGCGAGACGCTCAAACAAGGCCACGTCTTGCTCATTCTTGAGCAAGGCGCCGTGCAGTGGCGGGGTCAGCTTCTCCGGATCCTGCTCGCGCAGGGTCTCTAGATCCACGTCCTCATTCATCAACAGTTTCAGCCAATCGAGCAGTTCCGATGTCGATGGCTTCTTCTTCATTCCAGGCACTTCGCGCATCGAGTAGAAGGTTGTCAGTGCGTCAGAGACGAGTTTCTCTTTCACGCCTGGATAGTGGACATCGACAATCTCTTTCATTGTCTGCTCGTCCGGGAATTTGATGAAGTGGAAGAAACAGCGGCGCAAGAACGCATCCGGCAGCTCTTTCTCATTGTTCGAAGTGATGATCACAATCGGGCGCTGTTCGGCTTTGATCGTCTCGTCCGTCTCGTAGACATAGAATTCCATCCGATCGAGTTCTTGCAACAAGTCGTTCGGGAATTCGATGTCGGCTTTATCAATCTCATCAATCAGCAGAATCGGGCGCTTTTTCGCAGTGAAGGCTTCCCACAATTTGCCCTTCTTGATGTAATTCTTGACGTCCTTCGCGCGCTCTTCGCCCATTTGACCGTCGCGCAAACGCGATACGGCGTCATACTCATACAGGCCTTGCGCCGCTTTGGTGGTCGATTTGATGTGCCATTCTATCAGCTCACAGCCGAGGGCTTTTGCAACTTCTACGGCCAATACGGTTTTACCGGTGCCTGGCTCGCCTTTTATCAACAGCGGGCGTTCCAGCTGAATGGCGGCGTTAACAGCGACTCGCAAGTCGTCGGTTGCGACATAATTCTCGGTGCCTTCAAAGCGCATGTGCGAGCCTCTTCAATTTACGTTTACGCCAACGATAAGCTGCGCAGCGTGAAGAGCAAGGGATTACGTCACGGGAGGGGGTAGACTGTTTGCACACCAAGCTTTTGTGTTTGCCAACTGTCATCAATACAAAGCTTTGTCCTGTCCTTGACTGACAGGCTTACCAATTTGAAAGTCTGCGTTAACCATTTTGGCTTAAAAATTTTATAGTCGTGGAGATTGGCCAATGCCTTTAAAACTCTCTCTTAAGCCAAAAGAAGCCGTTGTCGTGAACGGCGCCGTGCTGCGCAATGGTGATCGCCGTGGAACAATTTTGCTTCAAAATCAAGCGCGTGTGCTCCGGCAAAAGGATGTGTTGGATCCTGAAGCCACGCGCACAGCAGAAGAGCATCTCTATTTCGCGGTCATGCAAATGTACCTGACCGGGGAAACAGAAGGACAGCTTTACGACCAAGCCGTGACGGCGATTGCGGCTGCTATGACGGGGACAGACGACAAAGACAGACGCGATCAATTGATTGAAGTCTCTTTGGCCTGTGCCGCCGTAGAAACGTATCAGGCGCTGTCTTTATGCCGGAAATTGCTAAAGGCAGCGGAGGCTGGGAATGGTTGATACGTCGAGCATGATTGAACTCCCTGAAACCCCACCGATCGTATCTCTAGATGAGGGCATCGCGCTGATTGAATCCGGCAAAGCGCCGGAGAATCTTTGCGTCGATATTGGCCACGATATTTTGGTGCGCGCTGATGGCCGCAAGGGCTTGCAAGGGCTCCTGCAGCGCTTGCGCGGTCACCGCATGGTGATGACCCTGGCGTCTGGTGAAGCTTCTGACAGAGTCGTGCCTATGCGTTCTGGCAAGCCCGACATGCATCCCGATGTGGCGGAAATCCTCGACGCCCTCAAAGATCAAGGATAGAGGGCGGCCTCCAGTCTGATCGAGGGAGCCGATTTCATGTCCGGCGAATTCATTTCTATTTTTACAGCGTCCTTTGTGACCTTTTTCGTTCTGATCGATGCCCTTGGTGTTGCGCCAGTTTTTGCGTCGCTGACGGCGCGCGGCCCTGCCAGCTATCGTCGCTCTATGGCGATCCGGTCCGTCTTAGTCGGAACTTTGATCATTTTCGGCTTCGCTTTCTTTGGTGCGTGGCTACTGGATAAGTTGCACATCACGATTGACGCTTTCCGCGCTGCGGGCGGCATTTTACTCTTCATCATTGCGCTCGACATGGTGTTCGAGAAGCGCACGGAGCGCCGCGAAAACCGCGCCGAATCCGTCCTCGCCGATTCGGAGGACACGCCGGAACAGCTAGACGATGTCTCTGTCTTTCCGCTCGGTATTCCGATGCTTGCCGGGCCGGGGTCAATTGCTACCGCAATGCTTTACATGACCCAACATGCCAGCTGGGTTGGCAAGTCGGCTGTGCTCAGCGCCGTGGCAGCCAACATGATTATCTGTCTTTTGGTATTCTTAGCCGCGGGCCCGTTGGTCAAAGCGATGGGCGAGAGCATTGCGGGCGCGATTACGCGAATTTTCGGTGTGATCCTAGCCGCGCTTTCGGTTCAGCTATTAATTGATGGTATCAAAGGCGCGTTTGGAATTTAACGTGAGCGGATCGTTTCGGCTTGCGTCAGGGCGGACAGCGTTGTCCAAATCAGCGCCATGCCGAGCGCCATCAGCCCCATCACTTGGAAGACTAAGAGTCGGCTCCATTTGACGCCAATTTGAGCCAAGCCCAAGACCTCTGGTCCCATTTCACGAGCCAGAGCGACAGAGCGATCGCCGCCAGATTCCGATAACAATAAAGCCCGCCGCATATCCTCCGGCGTGGTCGCTTGTTCGACCAAAGTGATGGCGCCGGACGAGCTTGTCAGTTCAGCAATTCGGGCAATGATCATCATGTCGCGCGCTAAGCGTTCGCGGGCGGCTGGCTGAAGGGCACTTTGATAAGCTTCGAGGACTTGGCCGCTGCGGGCTTGCGTCGTCATCACCGGCTCAAAGGCCGTGACCAAAGCTGTGCGCATCGCCTCTTCCGGCAGCGCGTCTTCAACGCGGCTGCGCAAATAGCCGGCGAATCGCTCATTTAGGCGTCCGGCGCGGTGCGCCGCGCGCATGATGGATGCGGCTTCAAACACGGCTTTCGATTCAGGGTTTGGATCGTTCTGAGTCATCAATCCCAACGCGCGCAACCGCAATTGCAAACTGTCGACTTGCTCTCCGGCTAGCCAACGTTGGCTGCGCCGAGTTAAGTCAGCCGGGTCGCCGAGCAAAAAGAACGAGCCTTGACCAGCAAACGGTTCTTCAAGTGGGGCGAGGCGTACGGTGCTGGCATCGACGCGAGGTGTTTCCGGCGTCGCGCTTTCACCTTCTCCGGCGGTTGTTTCATCAGGTTCGGCGTCGTCTGGCAATGGTGCTTGAGGCGGGGCTATGGTCTGTTGATACGTGGCCCGTAGCTCTTCTGGCAAAAATAGCAGCGCGGCTCGCGTCAGGCGCTGATCGCGGCTGCCTGAACTTTCGGCGTCCGCTGCGGCCAAGACAGCCGCTGAGTCCTGTCGGTTGAGCATTAGGGGCGCTGCGAGCAAATACCCGCGGGCCGCTGAGAAATCGCGTTCGGCTAAAGTTTGCTCTATCCGGCTCGCCCAGGCCTGGCGCTCTTGGCCATCGCTGAGAGAGATGGTGCTGAACTCAGAATCGATTTCTTGCCGTGTTTCGGTGCGCGCTTCTAAGCTTAGCGGATCGGTCGCAATGTCTGACGTATAGGCTGCAACAATGATGCGGGCGGCAAATATCGGCAGTAAGAGGATCAAACTGTTGAACAGCAGAGATTGCCGCCAAGTTGACGGCCTTTGGACTTCGCGTTGTCTCCAGCGGGAGGTCATCTACTCGGCTGTGTCCTGTCTTGGGTCGTGCTCAGATCGCCGCTCCCTTTAGCGCACAGAGCGGTAGCTTTAATCAAGTGTTCGTTACCGGATAAGCTGCAAAAGCCTCGGATGAGCCGCGGGGCCGCCTCATTTCGCCATAGAATATTGGGACAAATGGTCTGAATATTGCGATTGCCTCATCCGTGGGTCCGCAGTATAGGGCGGCAAAACTCGGTAGAGGATTTGATTCCATGAGCGACTACGAACTGAACGGCTACTCGCCTTCTGATGACGAGGACTTCATGAATGGGAAGCAGAAAGCTTACTTTCGAAAGAAGCTTCAGGATTGGAAAGAAGAGATCCTTGATGGCGCGAAAGTGACGATAGGCAATCTGCGTTCTGAGTCTTCCAATCACCCTGATCTTGTTGATCGTGCCTCAGCTGAAAGTGACAAAGCGCTCGAGCTGCGGACGCGGGATCGCCAGCGCAAGCTGATCTCTAAGATCGATGCCGCTATCCGCCGGATTGACGAAGGCACGTATGGCTATTGCGACGATACCGGAGAGCCTATCGGCCTGCGCCGTCTCGAAGCGCGCCCGACCGCGACGCTGAGCCTGGAGGCGCAGGAACGTCATGAGCGCAATGAGCGCGTCGTTCGCGACGATTAAGCTCAGCGATTCTCAGCCGCCGGACTCCAAAATCCTAACGCTTCATTAACCGTGTTAACGCACTGATCATAATTCCCCATGGTGACAGGTGCAGAATGCGAGACGGTCCCGATCTGAAACACAAACCTGGCGCGCCACCTGACGCGGCACAGGGATCGGCTGACCAAAATGGCGCAGATGAGCATGTTTTTCCGACTTCGCGTGGGGTTTTGAGCGCCGCTGAAATCGAAGCTTTGCTGCGGCCGAAAACGCTACAGAACGCGCTCGACGTGCCGCCGCCAGAAACGATTGAACCAACATCGACGCCGGACTTCAGCATCGAAACAGCGGCACCATCGACCGAAGAGATTATGCTGCAGCAGCGCCTGGGCGCGCGCTTGTCTCGGGCGCTCGGCGCCGGGGCGGGGATGAAAGCTGCGGTCATTCCTGGCCAAGCTGCGGCTGTCCCGCGGGCAGAATTGTCAGGACTTTTATACGGAAAATCTAGCGCCATTGCTTGTCTCGGACGCACCGAAGCCGACATTGAGGCCTTGGTCTGTTTGCCGCCGCAACTCGCCGACGCGATCATTGCGAAAGCCTGCGGTGCCCGTGGTTCGACGGGGCGTATTGGTGATGGTTGGAGTTTAAGCGCGATCGATTGCGCTTTGCTTGAGCAGCTTTTGGAGCCGTTTGGGGCCGCCGTCGATCCGGACCTGCGTCTACAGGCGATCGAAACCGACGTGCCCTATGTCGCCGGCTTGCTAGCCTCAACCAGTGTGAAGATTAGCGAATATTCGATCGAAGCGCCTGGGCTGCATACCGAGATGGCAGTCATTCAAGTTGAACCCATGGCTGAGCCCGTGCTGTTCGATGCGGAGACATCTTCGACCGCTGCGGTCACAGCTTTGGCGACGGCGCGATTGGCCTCGCTTAAAGTGCCGCTGAGCCGGATTACCGAATTGAAGGCCGGGTCCACTCTATTGCTCGGCCTTCCTGTTGACCAACCCGTGGAACTGCTCTCAGGGGGCCGCGACGGGACGCCCGCTTATCATGGGCGGATGGGCCGCAAAGGCAATAAAATGGCCGTCAAAATCACCAATCGCGTCCGCGGTTTCGGCCAAGACTGATCTCAAAAGTCTAAGCCGTTTGGCGCAGACCCCAACGCGAGGCTGAGGTCTGCTGAAGCGCTGCTAGTGAGATTTGCCTTGCTGCGCGATATGCGCATCCACGGCTTTAATCGCATCATCGACATTGTTGCCGGCGCTGCGCAATTCCGCTTCGCGCTGGGCCCATAGGCGTTTCTGGTAGCTGGTCGAGATAATGTCCGTGATGACCAAGACGCCGACGACCAGGTAGAAGCTCGACTTGCTCATCGCATCGATCGGGAAACCAAACAATTTCATATGCGCCAAGTGTGCGCCTTCGGTGACCAGAAGCACGCCAACGAGGAAGAGAATGAACAGGCCAAGCACTTCATACATCCGGTTGCGCTTGAGGAAGTCGGCAACATAATCGGCCAGCAATATCATCACGACGCCGGATGAGAGAATGGCGATCGCCATGATCCAGACTTGATAGTCTTTGCCTGGCTCACAGCCGACGGCGCCGGCGATTGGCGTGGCGATGAGATCGGCTTTACATTGAACGACAGTGCCGGTGAACGTGTTCAACACGTCCCCAGATGCGTTGACGACGTTGGCGACTTCGACATTGGCAATTGCCATTGCCGAGAGAATGGAGTCGAACGAAAACACCAAGTTCATGGCGACAATCATGGCAATCGCTTGCATCACTGATTTCGTTGCCGACCCTTCCGTGTGTTCAATATGATCAACCGCCAGAAGGTGATGGATCTCCTTAATCGCGGTGTAGATGATAAACCCGCCGCCGGCCAAAGTGACCAAGGCTTGCAGCGTGAACTCGCCCTCAAAAAAGCCTTTCACGCCAATATCGAAGAGCGGTTCGGCCAGCAGCGTGAACAGGTTCACAATGATGACCAGTAGCACAATGCGCAAGACCACAGCCATGCCGATGCCCCAGCGCCGAACCATTGGCGCTTTTTCAGGGCCAACCCGTTTCGATTCAATCGAGATATAAAGCAAATTGTCGAAACCGAGCACGGCCTGCAACAAAAGCAACATGAGCAGCGTGAATAAGCCGCTGACGGAAAACACTTCGGCAACAATCTCGCCCATCGTGAAACCCCTTTAGATGGTTGTTTGATGAAGGCGACTTTAGACTGAGTCAGACGATTTGAAAGCGCCGAAAGTCGGTGTTGATTAAGCCAACATTCCTGACATGCGCTGTTTGATCACATCTTCGGCTTCGGCGACGATGCGATCGATCAGGTCTTTGACCGTCGGAATGTCATGGATCAAGCCTTGGACCTGTCCCGCTGACCAGATGCCGCCATCGGGATCGCCAATTTCCATCGCATTACGCCCGCGGCTGCCAGCGACGAGATGCTGCACGTCTTCAAATTTTGCTCCGCCGGCGCGTTCAATATCGACCACTTCCGTGCTCACGGCATTCTTCATCACGCGCGCTGTATTGTGCAGGGTCCTGAAAATGAGCTTGGTATCGCGCTCATCATTTTCGACCATTTGCTGTTTGAAGTTCGGGTGGATCGGCGCTTCTTGCGTGACGCAGAACCGGGTGCCCATATTGACGCCATCTGCGCCGAGCGCCAGCGCTGCGGCGAGGCCGCGACCATCGCCAAACCCGCCTGATGCGAGCATAGGAACGCTCACTTTGTTCGCCGCGGCGGGGATTAAAATGAGGCCAGGAATATCATCTTCGCCGGGGTGGCCAGCACATTCAAAGCCATCAATCGAGATGGCATCCGCGCCCATCTTTTCAGCCGACACAGCGTGACGAACCGCGGTACACTTATGGATGATTTTGATGCCGTGTTCTTTGAAATGGTCGATATGCTCTTTTGGCTTATAGCCCGCCGTTTCGACAATTTTGATGCCGCCTTCGATGATGGCCTGGCGATATTCGGCATAAGGCGGTGGTTTAATCGCCGGCAGGATGGTCAAGTTCACGCCAAATGGCTTGTCCGTCATTTCCTTGGTGCGGGCGATTTCTTTGGCGAGATCTTCCGGGGTGGGTTGGGTCAGCGCCGTTAGGAAGCCGAGGCCCCCGGCATTGGCCACCGGCGCCACCATTTCGGCATATCCGACCCATTGCATGCCGCCCTGGACGATCGGGTGTTCAATCCCAAACTCTTCAGTAAACCGCGTTTTGATCGCCATAATTAATCGCTCCCAATTTTTTTAATCTGCGTTGGCATCACCAAGTCGCTAGAGCGACTTGACGATATCCTCGACCATTTTCTTTGCGTCCGACAACAGCATCATCGTATTGTCGCGGAAGAAGAGCTCGTTCTGGATGCCAGCATAGCCAGAGCCCATAGAGCGCTTGATGAAGAGGACGGTGCCCGCGTTCTCAACATCCAAGACCGGCATGCCATAAATGGGTGAGGTCTTATCCGTTTTCGCCGCCGGGTTGGTGACATCATTGGCACCGATGACGAAGGCGACTTCAGAATTGCGGAAGTCTGAGTTGATGTCTTCCAGCTCAAACACTTCGTCATACGGCACCTGCGCTTCTGCGAGCAGGACGTTCATGTGCCCTGGCATCCGGCCCGCGACCGGGTGGATGGCATATTTCACTTCGACGCCTTCTTCTTTGAGCTTGTCGCACATCTCTTTCAGAGCGTGCTGGGCCTGCGCCACCGCCATGCCATAACCTGGGACGATAATGACTTTGGACGCATTCTTCATGATGAAGGCGGCGTCTTCAGCCGAGCCGCGTTTGAACGGACGCTCTTCTTGGCCACCGGCTGCGCCAGCGGCTGCATCGTCGCCGCCAAAGCCGCCAAGGATGACTGAAATGAAGCTCCGATTCATCCCTTTACACATGATGTAAGACAGGATCGCGCCAGACGAGCCGACCAGAGCGCCGGTAATGATCAGCGCGAAATTGCCAAGCGTGAAGCCGAGCGCTGCCGCGGCCCATCCTGAATAGGAATTGAGCATTGAGACCACGACGGGCATATCGGCGCCGCCAATCGGAATAATCAACGTGATGCCGAGGATCAGGGCGAGAACGGTCAGCCCCCAAAAGGCCCAGGTCGCTGTGCCGCCGCTGCCGACCAGAACAATGATCAAGGCAATGATGCCAACGCCAATGGCGATATTGAGCAAATGACGGGCGGGCAGCATGATCGGCGCGCCCGACATATTGCCGTTCAGTTTTGCAAACGCGATGATCGAGCCGGTAAAGGTCAAGGCGCCAATCGCGGAGCCGAGGGCGAGTTCAATCAGAGATGCTGTGGCAAGACTACCCACGGAGCCAATGCCGAAACTAACCGGAGCGTAAAGGGCTGCAGCGGCGACCAAAACTGCCGCCAGACCGACCAAGGAGTGAAACGCCGCCACAAGCTGTGGCATGTCGGTCATCGGGATCTTTCGGGCGATATACGCCCCGATGCCGCCGCCAACGAGCGCGCCCGCGGCGAGGATGCCCCAGGTGGTCGGATCAATTGCGTCCCAGAACAGGATGATTGTGGTGACCACCGCGATGGTCATGCCGATCATGCCATTGCGGTTTCCCGCGCGGCTGGTGGCCGGGCTGGAAAGCCCGCGCAGGGCCAAAATAAACAGGATGCCTGAGGCGAGATAAAGCAGGGGTGCCCAAGTCGATTGGAACTGTTCCATCGGACTAGTCTCCCTTCTTCTTATACATTGCCAGCATGCGCTGGGTGACGAGGAAGCCGCCGAAAATATTGACGCTGGCAAGCGCCACACCGATGCCGCCTAGAGCTTTGGCGATCCAACCGCCTTCAACTGCGCCTGAGGCCGTTGCGGCCACGATGGCACCAACAATGATCACTGAGGAGATCGCATTGGTGACGGCCATAAGCGGCGTGTGCAGAGCCGGCGTCACGGACCAAACGACATAATAGCCGACAAAACAGGCCATCGCGAAAATAGCCGCCAGATAGACGGTTGGGCTGATCGTGCTGGCTTCTGCGGCATAAGCAGGCAGGGCCATGGCGCCCGCGACCGCGCTCAAGACTAGGGCTTTTCTCATGAGGAAATCCTCTCATTCACAGTTTCACCGCCGCGCGTGAGCAGCATTGCGGTGACAATTTCATCGTCAGTCTCAAGGTTCAGGCTGCCATCCTCGGCGGTGATCAGCGGCAAGAACGCAAACAGGTTTTTGGCGTAAAGCGCGCTGGCATCAGCCGGCAAATGCGCCGGGAGGTTGGTGAAACCAGCGACTTTGACGCCGTCTGAATTGACCACTTTGTCCGGCTCTGAGAGCGGGCAATTACCACCCTGGCTGACCGCCATATCAACAATCACAGAGCCTGGGCGCATGGTCTTGACCATGTCGGCGCTGACCAAGACGGGCGCCGCGCGACCCGGGATCAGCGCGGTGGTGACGACAATATCCTGTTTTGCGATGTGGCTGGCGACGAGGTCAGCTTGTTTCTTCTGATACTCGTCAGACATTTGCTTCGCATAACCGCCGGCGGTCTCAGCCGCTTTGAACTCTTCATCTTCAACCGCGATGAATTTCGCGCCGAGCGAAGCGACTTGCTCTTTCGCAGCTGGACGAACATCGGTGGCGGTAACGACCGCGCCGAGGCGGCGGGCGGTGGCGATCGCTTGCAACCCAGCAACCCCGGCGCCCATGACAAAGACTTTTGCTGGGGCGACCGTACCCGCAGCGGTCATCATCATTGGCATTGCTCGGCCATACAGCGTCGCGCCTTCAATCACGGCGCGATAGCCCGCCAAGTTGGACTGAGATGACAGCGCATCCATGCTCTGGGCCCGCGTAATCCGGGGGGTGAATTCCATGGCCAGCGTCGTCAGCTTTTTGCCATTAAAGGCTGCGGCATCAAACTTAAACGGATCGAGCAGGCCGATAACTGTTAGCCCTTCTGGGAGTTTTGCCGCATCCGGGGTGCGCACGCAGAGCAGAACATCTGCGCCTTTTACAACACTGGCGGGCGTCTTCAGAGTCTTTGCGCCGGCTTCGTTATAAGCGTCATCGGTATACCCCGCCGCGAGACCCGCGCCGGACTGAATGGTGACGTCGTGACCGAGACCGACATATTTCTTGACGGTCTCGGGCGTGACGGCGACGCGAGCATCGCCAGCCGCCACTTCTTTTAGAACAGAGAGTTTCATACCTCTCTGTTAGGGCAAAAATTTGCGCCAGTGCAACAAAAAATCCTAAACGATAGAATGAGCTTTCCGAAAAGCTGCCTCTACGGGAAGGTTCTTGCGGTTCCTTTACTTAGCGGCAATCCAGGCCTCGACATTTTCCTCTAAGATTTGCAAGGGCACAGGGCCGTCTTTGAGGATCACGTCGTGGAAATCGCGAATGTCGAAATCCTCCCCGAGGCGGGCGCGGGCATTTTCGCGCAGCTCCAATATTTTCAGCATACCAATCTTATACGCCGTCGCTTGGCCCGGCATAACGATGTATCGCTCAATCGCTTTGCGGCAGTCACCCTCCGGGTTTGGCGTATTCGTCAGGAGGTAATCAATGGCTTCTTCGCGGGTCCATTTTTTCTCATGCAGGCCGGTATCTACAACCAAGCGTGCGGCCCGCCAAAGCTCCATGGCGAGACGGCCAAAGTCTGAATAAGGGTCGGAATAGAAGCCCATCTCTTTCGGCAGGAATTCCGAATAGAGACCCCAGCCCTCTGTGTAAGCGGTGAAGCCGCCATATTTGCGGAATTTCGGCAGACCGGTGAGTTCCTGCGAGATGGCCAGCTGCATATGGTGACCAGGGATGCCCTCATGGTAGGCCAACGCTTCCATTTGATAGAGCGGCATATCCTCCATCCGGTAGAGATTGGCATAATAGACGCCGGGGCGAGATCCATCTGGGGCCGGACGCTGATAGAAGGCTTTGCCGGCGGCTTTTTCGCGGAAGGGCTCCACCGCTTTGACCACCATGTCGGCTTTCGGGAATGTGTTGAACACGCTCGGCAAAGCTTCGCGCATCGTGTCGATCATTTCAGTCGCTTCGGCGAGATATTCAGCTTTGCCTTCATCGGTATTTGGTTTGAAGAATTGTGCATCGGTTCGGGTGAAATCGAAGAAGTCTTGCAGGCTCCCCTCGAACTCGACTTGGCGCATGATGTCGCGCATTTCTTCATGGATGCGATCGACTTCGGCCAGGCCCAATTGGTGGATTTCGTCCGCGCTCATGTCAGTGGTCGTCATCAGGTTGAGGCGGTCATTATAATATTCAGCGCCGGCTTCATGCTTCCACGCGCCATCATCAAACGTTGCTTGAGCTTTGTCCTCGTAAACCCATGTAATTAAATTGAAATATGCCGGGTAAACATGATTCAATAAGGCGCCGCGTGCCTGAAAATCTAAGTCATCTGCTTCGTCTTGAGTGATCGTGCCATTGGTGACCAAGGCGTCGACTTTGTTCATAAAGTCCTCGTAAAGCGGTGACGGTCGATCCGGGCCTACGCCTTCAAACGGATAGCCATCAACGACATTGGCAGCGCCCTCAACAACGAAATCATAGACAAAGAGCGGCGGCCGGATGCCGCGTTCGGCGGAGGCTTGTGCATTGGCCAAATGCTGTCCGAGATAGGTGCTCACCCCTTCGAGGCGGGCAATATACGCTTCGGCGTCGGATTTTTGCGTAATTTTGTGTTGGCCGATCAAGAAAGACGCAATGCCAGCATGAGCGCCGCGCATCTGGCTGAATGTATAGTTATAGCCGCGCCACTTATTCGAAATCTCGTCGCGCTCAAGCTCATACTCTGCCAATCGGAAAGACAGTTGCCCCTGAGACGTCAGCGTGGCGGGATCAAACAATTCACGCATTTCGGCGACATTGGCGCGCAGGATGTCCATTTCGGCATCGCGCGCTTCGGGGCTGACATCATTCCATTTATCGTAATTTTCTCGGCTCCCTAGAAAGGTTGCGCGCATTGGATTGCGTGAAATGGCTTCCTGATATTTGGTCTCGAACCAGGCATTGAGGCGCGCTGTTTCAGCTTCTTTTTCGAGTTCACCCTCAGCCGCGATTTGCGTTTCTGCTTGGTCAACGGATGGTGTCGTCTCGCTTGATGAGAGCTCTGACGTGCAGGCACTCGCACCAGAGAGAAGGAGAAGGGCAAGAGCGGAAGTTGCAATACGCATGGCGGACCTTTCGAGATCTGTAATAATGTCGGTATAATTCGTCGCGAGAGATTAACCAGCCTTCTCGTTTGATTAACCATTTCGAGTGCAAAAAGAAAAATTGGAGCAGGCTGTGCGGATTTTGCCTTAGTCCTGCTGTAAGACAGTGCGAATCATCGGACTAAAAGCGGTCCGTGTCGGAGTATGCGTTATGGCAATCGATCTGCCAGAGATCAAAAAATCAGAAACCCCCGAAAATGGCGCCAGCCCAGACTGGCTGCAAATGGGGTTTTGGCTCTGCATTTTGCTCGCCATTGGCGCCTCGAGCGCCAGTTTGGCTTGGCCAGATGCCGGCGGACCCACGGGCCTGATCTTGCTAATCTCGATGGCCGCAGGCTGTATGGTCTTCTTGCTGTGGATCCTGCGCGGGGCTGGGCGTCGCATGGGCTTGTTCCCAGAGCGCGGCGCAATGGCCGAGGCAGTTAAACCGGCAACCCCGCGATTTGCCTGGATTGAAGCGCTGGATGAAGCGGTTTTGATTTGTGACCGGGGCGGCGCGCCTTTAGCCGCGAATGCCGCTTATTCTGAGCTGACCTCTATGGCTCTGCTCGGGCAGTCTGATGCGATGGGGCCCGTCTCTGTCGACCGTATTTTTAGCGCCGCGCCAGGTCTCGCTGCGCCGGTCTTCCGGTTGTCGAAAGCGGCGAAAGCCGGCGAAGACCGCCGCGAGATTTTGCCTGCTATGACGCTCGGCACCGACGCGCTCCCCGTGCAATACGAAGCGACCGTCTCGCCGCTGAAAGGCGAACGAGTGATTTGGCGTCTGCGTCGGATTACCGGCTCTGAACAAGTAACGGGCGCTGCCGACATGCGCGCGCTCTATGTCGAAGACGCGCCAATGGGCTTCTTCTCGACCGGGCCTGATGGCACGATTACGTATGCCAATGCTTGGCTACGCGAGGTCCTAGGGTTTCCAGAGAGCGCCAAGAATGTCCGGCTCGATGACATTATGCGCCCGGAATTTGTCAAAATGCTACGCCGTGATCGGAAATCTGGTGTGCCGGGTCGGGCCGATATTATGGTCCGCTCTCGCGATGGTGTCGAAATGCCCGTGCAAACGATTACGACATGGCATGGCAAAGGCGCGGATGCGACGGGCCGGACGATTGTCCTCGCCAACGCTCAAAATCTGTTTGATGGCGAAAGCCGGATGCTGGCCGCCTCTGCCAGCCGTCCGCCGCGCCCAGAGGGCGACCCGATGTTTGACGACGCGCCGTTTGGCGCCGCGCGGCTGGAAGGTCATTCGCTCGAAGGGGCGATCATCACGGATAGCAATCGCTCATTAATGGGTTTAGCCGGCGGCGGCGCGTCGCCAGGAACGCGCTTCATTGACCTCTTCATTGCGGAAGAGGGCGAGGGCAAGTTGCGGGAATCCTTGCTCGATTCGATTGATAAGCCGGTTGGGCTGCGCCTCGCTGATGAAGATCAGAAGCACGTCAATGTGTTCGTGACGCTGGATGGACGCGGGCAACCCGCGGTCGCCTATGTCATCGATATGAGCGAGCAAAAAGAGCTCGAACTGCGCCTCGCGCAAGGCGAGAAAATGCAAGCAATCGGCAAATTGGCCGGCGGCGTTGCGCATGATTTCAACAATGTGCTGACCGGCATTATGCTCAATAATGACGAGCTCTTGTCGAAACACCCGGTCGGCGATCCGTCGTTTGACCATTTGAAAAAGATCCACGAGTTTTCGGTTCGGGCCAAAGATCTTGTGCAAATGCTTCTGGCTTATGCGCGCCAACAAACCTTCCGCCGCGAAGTCTTTGAGCCAGGTGATTTCCTATCCGAGTTCGCCATCCTGCTTGGCCAACTCTTAGATGAGCGGATCGATTTCAATGTCGTGCATGGCCGCGACCTGCCAATGGTCAAGGCGGACCGCAATCAGCTTGAAACGGCGATCATCAATCTCGCGACCAATGCGCGGGATGCTTTGCTGATGGATGGCGGCACAGGCGGTAAACTGACGATCAAAACCTCTCGCGCGACGGAAAAAGACGCGCATGAGAAAGGCTTCCGCTTTGTCGAAGACGGCGAGTATCTGTTGATTGAAGTCGAAGATACCGGACATGGGATTTCGGCTGAAAACCTCGCCAATATTTTCAATCCGTTCTTTACGACCAAACCCAAGGGCCTCGGCACGGGGCTCGGCCTATCGACGGTTTATGGTATTATCAAACAGTCTGAAGGCTATATCTGCCCGATCAGTGAAGTCGGCAAAGGCACGAATTTCCAGATCTATCTGCCCGCATTGAAAGCTGACGAAATTCCCGCTGTTGAATTAATTGAGGCTGAGCCTGCGAACACAGCGCCTGTGCCGGTTGATATTTCGGGGCGCGGACGGATCCTTCTGGTCGAAGACGAAGATGGGGTTCGCTCCATCGCTGCGTCGCAATTGAAGTCGCGTGGCTATGATGTTGAAGAGGCCTGCGACGGCGAAGAAGCGCTGGAGATCTTGGAAGAGAATGCCGGTGTCTTCGATCTGATTATCTCTGACGTGGTGATGCCAGGCATGGATGGCCCGACTTTGATCAAAGAAGCAAAAGACTTGCTCGGGACAGCAAAAGTCTTGTTCATGTCAGGCTATGCTGAGCGCGATGTCGCGGCCAAGCTCGACGGGGATCGTGAAGTCGGCTTCATGGCCAAGCCGTTTACCGTCAAGCAGCTGGCAGAGCGCGTCAAAGCAGAGCTGATCGCACGCGCCCAAGAGGCCGCTTAATTAGTCATTGCTCGCCACCAGACGTAAGTGTGGCTGGGGACGTTCAATCGATGGCGGAAAGATGCCGGTGACGCGATGCCGCCAGACCGGACGGTCTTTTAGCACAGCGCGCGGCTCAACCAATTGATAAAGACCCAGCAAACGCTGAAAGCCCGAACCTAATGGTGAAATCGGAAGCGGCGCCAAGGTCAATTCGATATTCACATGCGTGCCCGTGAGCGTTTCGCCCGTCGCTTGGATGATGCCGGGGCGGCGGCTCTCGCGGACAGAGGCAATTAATGACTCGACCATAACCCGGTCATGGCCGGTCCAGAAATCGAGGCAATCATGCTCGGCAAGATCACGCCCGAGCAGCTGTCCGAGCAGTGTGCCGGCATTGCGAAACAGCCAGCGCCCTTCGTCCGATCGCTCTATCACAAACAGACACTCTAAGAGCTCTGGGTGATCGCCGGCTTTCTCTACGCCCCGTACCGGTGCGCCGGTTTCTGTCATTCGTTCCCACGCGGACAATAGAGTCAGCGTATTCGGATGATGCTTGCTTTTTGTCATTATTATACTCTCTCAACACGGCCATTCGCCCGGCCGCACCCGGTTTTTGTTTTGCAGAGGGAGTCGCAATGTTTGCGCCAGTTCGCGGCTCGCGCATTGAGCGAAATTCGCGTCATTTTGGGGCTCGGTTCGCCGGGCAGGCGAAACTCGGCACGGAACCTGCTTCCTATCAGGCGAACTGTGACGGAGACGTTGAATGACCGTATCAACTCGGAACACCCTTTTGACCAGCGCCGGTCTTTTGGGCATGGCGATACTTGGCGGCGTAGCTTATGCGGGTGGCAGCTCAGGCGGCGGATCTCCGTGTGCCAATGGCGGGTGTGCACCCGGAGGCGGGCATAGCCCAGCAATGATGCCTGGTGGTGGCCATAATGGCGGCGGCGGACATTGCTGCAAAGGTCCTAAAGGCCCGAGCGTGCATATCCCCGGCGTTAATGTGTCTGGTCCGAATGTTATGATTTCCGGATCGAACGTCAGCGTCAATCAAGGCAGCTACATGTCGCATACGCAAAGCTTCTTAAACACGAGCGTTGTTGGCGGCGGCGAAACGAGTGTCATCGTTTCAGGCGGTGGCGGCGGCTATTATGCGGCGCAAGGCGTTGCCCCAACCGCGATTAACGGTCTGAATGTCGAAGGTGCAGATGAGACCTATATCGAAACAGTGACTGAACAGGTGCCAACGACAGAACAGTTCTGCGAAGACAAAATCGCAATCCAAACGATTGTGCGTCCGGTGCAAGCCGTTTGTATCGATGATAAAGGTGTTCCGCACCCGGCCTCACGTGTTGATGCCAATCAGCATGTCCCAGCCGGTTATCATGGTGAGCTTTTCCGCTGCATGGCCGGGACCAGTATGCAAATCACGCTTGGCCAGATTGAACATGACAAAGCCAGCTTTACGCATGGCGAGACATTTGCCTGCCGTAAGGGCGAAGCCTTGGTGCACCAGCGCGGCGGCGACTTAACTTGCGCGCCGCAAGCGCCGCAGCGGTCTTGTAATGAGCGCTCATTGCTGCGCCGTCACGGCCCGGGCATCAAATTGGTGGAAGCGCGTACGAAAACCAAGACATGTGTGCCACGCACGCGGACCGTGATGAAAACCGTCGAGCGCCAAGTCGAGCGCACACGTCAAAGCGCGGCCCAATCCATGGTCTTTGATGGCGGCGTCGGGCAGGGTGTAAATTAAGCCAGGTCGCAACTTAACTACAGGCGTAAACCCCGCTGTTTCGGCGGGGTTTTTCGCGTTTAAGTGTTGCGGATTTGCCGCGACTGATCACGATCCCGTTTTTTGTGTAAATCGAGCCTTGTCAGAGGTCGGGAGTCCACTACTCCTCTTTGCAATCCTCCGTTGAGAGAGGTCCCCCAGAAACACCACATTACACCTATCGGGAGACGTGAGATGAGTAAGTTCACAAAATCGAGTTTTGGCCTGAAAGCAGGCCTGTCACTAAGCGTTGGTCTGACAGCTTTGGTCGCTGGAAGCGGCCTAACGGCGGTCGCCCAAGACGAAGGCGAAGATGACGCTAAGCGACTGAATACAGTCACAATTACCGCGACCAAGCGGGAGCAAACCCTGCAAGATGTGCCGGTTGCGGTTTCAGTTGTCGACGACGCCGTAATCGAAAAAGCAGAGATCCAAGATCTCGGCGACTTGCAGTCACTCGTGCCATCGCTTCAAGTTGGCCAGCTGCAATCCTCGGCCAACACCAACTTCATCATTCGTGGCTTTGGTAATGGCGCCAACAATGCGGGTATCGAACCTTCTGTCGGTGTGTTTATCGACGGCGTTTATCGCTCGCGTTCTGCCGCGCAAATTGCTGACTTGCCAAACCTTCAGCGCGTCGAGGTCCTGCGCGGACCGCAATCGACGCTGTTCGGTAAGAATGCGTCTGCGGGTGTGATTTCGATTGTCTCGCGCAAGCCTCAATATGAGCCAAGTGGTTCGGTTGAAGGCAGCCTCGGCAATTTCAATGCTGTCCGGTTGAAAGGCGATATTACAGGCCCATTGTCTGAGACTGTTGCGTTCAGCGTTTCAGGTAATATGAACCAGCGTGACGGTTATGCTGATGATCTGGCAACCGGCTCAGACGTCAACCAGCGCGACCGTTGGGGTCTGCGCGGTCAGCTTCTGTTCAATCCCACAGAAAACTTGGAATTCCGCGTGATCGCTGATCATGACGAAATTGACGAAGTTTGCTGTGTGGCTGGAAACTTGATCAACGGGCCAACCGGCGGTGCAATTTTTGCCCTGGGCGGCGCGCTCGATCCTGAGAACCCGTTCTCTTATGAGGTGTTTAACAATTTCGACTCCACCAATGAGATCGAAAACTCTGGAATCTCGCTGCAAGGCGATTATTCCATGTCATTTGCTGACCTGACCAGCATCACGTCTTACCGGACGACAGATTCTGCGACCGATCAGGATTCAGACTTTACCAGCGCTGACCTCATCCAAAAGAATGAAAGCATCACCGCAATTGAGACCTTCACCCAAGAAGTGCGCTTGACTTCAAACAATCCTGACAGTCGCGTCGATTGGATGGTCGGTGCGTTCTACTTCGATGAGCAAGTCGATATCCGCAATGATTTCCAATATGGTCAAGATTATCGCGGCTATGCCGACATTCTCTCCGGTGGCCCTGCAGCGATTGCAGGCACGGAACTGTTTGCTGGCGTTCCAGTTGGAACTTATGGCGCAGCCGGCCAGGGCTATTTTGAGAATTTCGGGCAAGACAACACGTCTTACTCGGTCTTCGGAACCTTGGACGTGTACGTCACTGATCGCCTCACCGCGACGCTGGGCGTCAACTATACAGACGATGAGAAGGACGCGTTCGGTCAGGTTTCATCTTCCGACCAATTTTCTGCATTGGATCTAACGCAGCTTGGCTACACCGCCGTGCTGGCAAGCCTTTTGGGCGATCTTGGCGTTGATATTACCAACCCAGCTTCCGTCGGACCATTCATTCAGGGCAATCCGGCCACTTATGCGGCGCTTCAACAAGGCGCAGCAGCAGCGGCTCAAGATCCAAGTGTGAACCCATTTGGCGGGTTCGCAGCGCTGCAATTCTTGCCGCCATTCTTGAACTTCCCGAACAGTGTCGAAACCGGCAATTCGTCTGACAGCAATACCAGCTACACACTGCGTCTTGCTTATGACGTCAACGAGAACATCAATGTTTACGGGTCTTGGGCCACTGGCTTCAAGGCGACGTCTTGGAACTTGTCACGTGATAGCCGTCCATTCGCGACAGACTTCACACCAGGATCCAACATTATTGATCCGGTCACCGGTCAAACCGTTGTCGCGGCGCCACCGTCTTCGATTACGAATGCCGGCCTTGCAGTCACCAACCTGACCAGCGGGACGCGTTTCGCCGGCCCGGAAGAAGCCGAAGTGTTCGAACTCGGTGTCAAAGGTTCGTTTGATAATTTCGCCTTTAACTTGGCGATCTTTGATCAAACCATTGAGGGCTTCCAGTCGAACGTCTTCACCGGAACTGGCTTTGCGCTCGCAAATGCGGGTGAGCAGTCAACCACCGGTGTCGAGTTTGACGCGACTTGGACCGCCACTGATGCGTTGACCTTCACAGTGGCCGGGACGTTCCTGGATCCTGTCTATGACAGCTTCCCGAATTCGGCTGAAGGCGACCTTACAGGTGAGCAGCCTTCTGGCATCCCAGAAGTCTCAACTTCTGTTGGCGTGAACTACGACTTTACAGTTGGCAATTGGGACAGCTTTGTCCGCGCCGATTGGCAATATGTCTCAGACAATGACTTCTTCAACGACCCAGTCGGTCAGCAGGCTGTTGAAGCTGCTGGTTTCTCTCGCGAAGTGAACGAAGCAAACGCGTCTATCGGCTTCGTCTCTGAGAACGGCCTCGGAGTCACGCTTTGGAGCCGCAATCTGTTTGATGATGAGCGCATCACCACGGCCTTCCCAGGGGTTGCGCAGGCGGGAAGCTTTAACGGCTATCCAAACGTGCCACGCACATATGGTGTGACCGTTCGCAAGCAATTCTAAGCTTGGTCAAATTGAGTTAACGATGAGCCCGCATCGCGAGATGCGGGCTTTTCTATGTCTGGGGCGAGCGGGCCGCCGGGACCGGTTTTCTCGCAGTTTCGCAGTCGAATTAAACAAACCCAAACACTTGGATGTCTTGTTAGGGCGGCAGAGTAAGCTTGTAGTAGAGACATGGTCCCAGCCACATGACCCAGACCCCCGACACAAAACTGCGCGGTGACCTGTTCATAGTAACGCCTGTGCTGAATGATTGGGACAGTTTTCAACAATTGGTTCGAGAGATTGACGCGCTGCCAGCGCTGCAAGGCCGAAACGTCTCCATTCTCGCCGTCGATGATGGATCAATCGGTATCGAAGTGGAAGATGTCGCTGCTTTACCAGGCTGTGTGCAGGATCTGAATGTCTTGCGTCTGAAAGCCAATCAGGGCCATCAGCGCGCGATCGCGATTGGTCTGTCTTATATCTATGAGCACGCTGCGCCTGAGCAAGTCATTGTCATGGACAGTGATGGCGAGGACCGCCCACAAGACATTGAAGCGCTCCTCAAAGCGCATGAAGAGGCGCCGCAAAAAATAGTCGTCGCCAAACGCCGACAACGGTCAGAAAGCTTTGTCTTCAAGGCTTTCTATCAAGTCTATAAATTCATGTTCGCGACGCTGACTGGGCGCACCATCTCCTTCGGAAATTTCTCCTTAGTGCCGGGCAATCGGCTCTCAAATGTTATTTTCAATACGGGCATTTGGAACAATTACGCCGCCACGCTGCTGAAAAGCCGGGTGCCGATCATTGTCACGCCGACAGATCGTGGAAAACGGTTTTTCGGGGCGTCGAGCATGAGCCTCACGTCTTTGATTGTGCACGGCATTAGCGCGATCGCGGTCTTCTCTGACATCGCGATTGGCCGGATGATTACGTTGCTGACCCTAACCGCCGGGATCATCTCGATCGCGATATTTGGCACCGCGATTATGCGCTTTCTCGGGGCTGAATATTTCGTGCCGGGCTATGCGACTTACGTGATCCTGTTTTTGATCAACCTGCTCGCAGTTTCATTGTTTACAGGGTTCATGATGATTTTGCTCTTGCTGGCCGGGCGCGACCGCGCTGCGACGGTTCCAAGCGATATTGCCGACAAGCTGATTGACGGCGTGGTGCGGGCTTGATCAGCGACGTCGAGACCCGCGCGTGGGGCTGGCGGACGCTGCGATTTGCCATTGTCGGGATGGCCGCAACCTCGCTGTATCTCGGCCTTGCTTATCTTGGCATATTTCTCGGCGGCCATGTCATTTTCGTGCACGTGATGGCTTATGGCATCAGCATGCTCGCCTCTTATTTCGGACAAAAAATCTATACGTTCGGCATCGCCCAGCAGCATCGGGCCTATGGGCCTCGGTTTGTGCTGGCAAACGTTTTTCTCACCGCGACCCAATTTATGATTGTTGCTGGTCTGAGCGCCTATAGCCAGCTCAGCGACTATGTCGTGCTGACCCTTGGTGCGATTTATTTCCCAGCAGTGAGTTTTCTCATCCACACGTTTTGGACCTTCCGCACAACGCCGCAAACGCAAGCCTAGCAACAGTGCGTTGCGCGCCATGTCCCCGGTCGCGCGTGAGAGTTGTGCGATATGGTGAGTGCGTCACTTTCACCGCGCACCGGTCCTAAAACTGTTGTACTTTCGGGCTAGTTCGGGGCACTTGTCGGGAAATGGAGGCCGTTTTGGATCAGTCAGAAAACACATCTACAAATCCGCGCATCGCAAAAGGCGCGAAAACGATTTCAGATATCATTGAAGCGCGTCTCGACCGGAGAGGCTTCCTGGGCGGGCTGGCGGCGACCAGCGGCGCGTTTTTAGCCGGCTGTGCCACCAGTGAGCCCTTGGCCCCAGCGGCTGATGTCCCCGCGGCGCCGGCCATGCCAAAGCCCGCTTCGACCTCATCCTTTGCCTTTGATGAAATTCTGCGCGGCATGGACGAAACCCATCATGTACCAAACGGCTATACCACCGATCTCGTCTTGCGCTGGGGCGATCCACTATTTGCCGATAGCCCAGAGTTTGACCCGATGGCCCAGAGCGAAGCGGCGCAGCTGCGGCAGTTCGGCTACAATAATGATTTTCTTGGCTTTGTGCCACTCGAAGCTGGCGCCAATGGCGAAGCGCGCGGTCTGCTGTGCGTGAACCATGAATATGTCTCTACACCGCTGATGCAGCCTGGTGTGGCGCAGAATTATCCGGCCTCGATGACCCGCGAGCGCTGCTTGACCGAAATGGCCGCACATGGCGGCAGCGTCGTCGAAGTCGCGCAATCAGAAAGCGGTTGGGCCCCTGTGATTGGCAGCCGATACAATCGCCGGATCACGGCGCATCTGACGCCGATGCAGCTGACCGGCCCGGCCGCAGGCTCTGATCGCTTAAAAACCCGCGAAGACCCAAATGGCGAGCTCGTTGCCGGGACGATGAACAATTGCGCCGGCGGCATCACGCCCTGGGGCACCTGGCTGATGGCGGAAGAAAACTTCAATGGCAACTTCCTCGGCTCGCTGCCGGAAGAGCATCCAGAGGCCACCAATCACAAACGCTACGGTGTTGCCGGCGGGTGGTATCAGTGGGGCCGTCACATTGATCGCTACGATATTTCGAAAGAACCGAATGAGCCGAACCGCTTTGGCTGGGTGGTTGAGGTTGATCCGATGGATCCGACATCGACCCCGAAAAAGCGCACCGCGCTCGGCCGGTTTAAGCATGAAGGCGCCGAAAGCGTGATCGCGCCCGACGGCCGTGTCGTTGTCTATATGGGCGATGATCAGCGCTTTGATTATGTCTATAAATATGTCAGCGCCGGACGCTATGATCCTGATGCGCCGATGGCCAATCGTGACTTGCTCGACGACGGCACGCTCTATGTTGCGCGCTTTGACGATGATGGCTGGGTTGAGTGGATGCCACTGGTCTTTGGCGAAGGGCTGTTGACCCCGGAAAACGGCTTCGCCTCACAAGCCGATGTCTTGATCGATACCCGTCTCGCCGCGGATTTGCTCGGCGCAACGCCGATGGACCGTCCTGAAGATGTTGAGCCCAATGCCGCCGCAGGCAATGTCTGGGTGATGCTGACCAATAATAATCGCCGTACGGAGGATGAGCTGAGCGCCGCCAATCCGCGCCCGAACAATCGCTTTGGCCACATTATCGAGATCACTGAGCCGGATGGCGACTTCACTGCGACTCAGTCGCGCTGGGAGATCCTGGTCCGCTGCGGCGATCCGAGTGTGGCGGAGATTGGCGCAACCTGGAACCCATTGACCAGCGATCAGGGGTGGTATGGTAGCCCCGACAATTGCGCTATGGACCCATCTGGTCGGCTCTGGGTGAGCACCGATGGCAATGACGGCACTGGCGCTGCAGACGGTGTCTGGGCGATGGAAACGGACGGCGACCGCCGCGGCACGGGCAAAGCTTTCTTCCGTGCGCCGATTGGCGCCGAGGTTTGCGGCCCGCGGTTCACCGAGGATGGCGAAACCTTGTTCGTCGCAGTGCAGCATCCCGGCGACGGCGATGGCGCCACGTTTGAGAGCCCGACCACGCGCTGGCCGGACTTTGCAGACGGTGTGCCGCCGCGCCCGAGCGTCATCGCGATCCGCAAAACGGATGGCGGTCCGATCGCCACTTAAGATACGTCCCGCACGTAATTGACGAACCCTCCCCCGCATGTTTTTTGAAATGGCTGCGTGGGAGGTTCATCATGCTAAACCAACTTCGTCGTAATAGGCTCAGTCCAACCCTATTGTCGTTCGCCTTGGCCGGTGCTCTGACAGCCTGCGCAACCGCTGAGGCGCAAGATCCGGGGCTCGCTGATCGTGATATTCTGGTCGAGACCTATGTATCAGCTTTGAATGATTGTGATGACGACAAGCTCTCCAGCATGCTTCATCCCGATCATAAAGGCTTTCTCGTCCGCGGTGGGGTTGGCAAGGGCATGGATGGAACGGCGCTCGCCGTTCAATGCGCTGCTGGCTTCGAGCTTTTATTGAGCGCAACGGAAGTGACCTGGATGCAAGCGCCAGAGCATGACACCCAAGTGGTTGCGCTGGTGCTCGCGGGCACACTGACGCATCCGAAACGCGGCACCAATTCAAACAGTTTGCGGGTCACTTTAACCGCCGAACGCGCCGCGCCCGACGCGCCGCTTTTGATCAAGCATTCGCATCTGTCCGCACTGCGATAATGATCATTTGCGCCAGAGCGAGCCAGCCTTCTTAGTGATTATTCCGCTTGGCTTTTGCGCAGTATAAGTGCGGCCGCAATCACAAACATGACGCCTTCGAAGCCGGCAAAGATCCAATTCGATTGCAAGGCCGTGTCGCCATAGACAAAAGACGCCCCGCGCCCGAGCACGTAGCCGCCCATATAGGCGGCGATGAAACATAAGGCCGGAAACTCAAATCGCGCCCGTAATGCCCCAAAGGCGCAGAGCAGAGCGGCGCCTAAGCTGACCCCGCCAAATATCCCGCGCATCTCGAATAGACCGGACGTCCCGCCAACGGTCACGCCGAGGCGGGCGGCCATCCCGGCAGGATCGGTGATCGACCAAAAGCCGAAGGCAGTGAACATGAACGCGGTGAGGGCTAAGAATATACGTGTCATCATAACCGACCATTTAGGGCGCCCGCGCGCCGCGTCGATGGCGGATATGTGTGGGCAATCTTGAGACAAGGCTTGCCAGCACCTCGGGGCTGAGGGAGAACGCTGAAAATCGCTGAATCTATAACAGCGTCCGGTATAGTTTGCAGGAGATCCCCCATGCCCGAATCGACCCCACGTCACGATTGGACAAAGCCCGAAATTGAAGCGCTTTACGTGCAGCCGCTTGACGCGCTGATCGGCCAAGCGCTCGAAGTGAAACGCGCCAACTGGCCGGATGGCGCCCTGCAAAAATCGCAATTGCTGTCGATCAAGACCGGCGGCTGCCCAGAAGATTGCGGTTATTGCAGCCAGTCCGCGCATGTCGACACAGGCTTGCAGGCCGAGAAATTGATGCCGCTCAACGAGGTTGTCGAAGCGGCCAAACGGGCCAAAGCTAATGGTGCTGATCGGTTCTGCATGGGCGCGGGTTGGCGCTCTTTGAAAGATCGCGACGTGCCCAAAGTTGCGGCGATGATTTCGGCGGTCAAGGCGGAAGGTTTGGAGACTTGTGTGACCCTCGGCATGTTAGAAGAGGGGCAAGCCGAAGCGCTCAAAGATGCTGGCCTCGATTATTATAATCACAATCTCGATACGTCGCCGGAATACTATTCCAAAGTGGTGTCGACACGAACCTATGCCGACCGCCTAGACACGCTCGCCAAAGCCCGCGTCGCCGGCGTCAAACTTTGTGTTGGCGGCATTCTCGGCATGGGCGAGGGGCGGGAGGACCGGATCGGTCTGATCCATGAATTGTCAAAACTGTTGCCGCATCCTGAAAGTGTGCCGATCAATATGCTGGTCCCAATCAAAGGCACGCCGCTCGGCGATAGCCCCGCGATCAGCGTTTCCGAAATGGCCCGGGCGATTGCCACCTGCCGGATTGTGTTCCCGAAAAGCTGGGTGCGTCTTTCAGCTGGCCGCGAAGGCATGAGCGAAGCCGAGCAAGCGCTTTGCCTGCTGGCCGGGGCCAATTCGATTTTTGTTGGTGACCGGTTGCTGACCACGGACAATCCAGGCGAAGATCGTGACCAAGCGCTCTTGCAAGCGGTGGGGTTTGAAGCGCAGTCTCATCGCGATATGCAGCCTGAGACCAAGAAAACCCTGATCGACGCACGCTAGGAGACTGATCATGAGCCCTCAATTGGAAGCCGTCATCTGGGATTTCGGAGGCGTTTTCACGACCTCGCCGTTTGAAGCGTTCACGCGCTATGAAGAGGCCAATGGCCTGCCCAGGGACTTTGTGCGCTCGGTGAATGCTGTCAATATTCAGGAAAATGCCTGGGCCAAGCTTGAACGCTCAGAAGTGACCGCCGAGGAATTCGACGTTTTATTTCGGGACGAAAGCCGCGCTCTCGGGCACGAAGTGCCGGGTAAAGATATTCTCGGGCTTCTGTCCGGCGACATCCGACCGGCGGTGATTGAGGCTTTGAAGATCTGCAAAGCGCACGTCAAAGTCGGATGTATCACCAATAATGCCCCCGTCGGCAAAGGCGCCGGGATGAGTTCTGATGCGACAAAAGCGGCGCAAGTTTCTGAAATTATGTCGCTTTTCGATCATCTGATTGAAAGCTCAAAGCTCGGCATTCGCAAGCCAGATCCGCGTATTTACGCGCTCATGTGCGAAGCCTTGGACGTCGATCCGAGCAAATGCGTCTACCTTGATGATTTGGGCATTAACCTCAAACCTGCGCGCGCGATGGGCATGCACACAATTAAAGTTCTAAACGAGGCTCAGCTCTTGCAAGATCTTCGACAAGCCACCAGCTTCGAGGGCATATGAGAGCACCATTGATCGCGATCTTCGCCGCTTTTGCGTTAGCGGCGTGTGGGACGGAAGACGGATCACCGACCATTCGTGTGGCGGTTGATGCTGCGCCGGCGGTCACGGCGCCGGTGGAGCCGGAGGTCGAGCTCATACCTCTGTCCGATGCTGCAGCTGAAAAAATCGCGGATATTCGCGCGGTTTTGGCGCGCGACTCGCTGAGCCGCTTCGTTCGTTTGGCAAGCAGCGAAGAGAGCTTCGTGTCTAACTTTGCTGGCGAGTCCCACCGGGTCCATTGGGATCTTTTGCGGCGCACCGGGTTCGATCCGCTAAAACGGATCGGCGATTTGTTGGATGGGCCTTATGGCACCCGCCAGGTCGGTGATCAGACATGGTATATCTGGCCCGATTTTGCGGCTTATGAAAGCGATGAAATTCTACCTGAGATACTAAATTTTGCCGACCGCGCGCGGCTCAGCGCATTGGTTGGTGAACAAGGTTTAATCCGCATTCGTGAGGGAATGGCCTATCCTGGAATAAGAACAGCCATTGCAGAAGACGGGCGATGGCTCTATTTCGTCCACGAGACAGTAGAAGAAACACAAGCGAGCGATTAATGGTCACTAGAATTGGTGCGGCGGCGGGTCTTTCAAAACTGACAGGCTGGTCGCCAGTAGATGGCGATAAAGACGCCATTCAAAAAATATATCGGTTTTCGGATTTCAAAACGGCTTTTGGCTTTATGACCGTCTGTGCGGAAAAAGCGGACCAAATGGATCACCATCCTGAATGGTTCAATGTCTATAACCGGGTCGAAGTGACGCTGACGACGCATGATGCATCTGGCGTCACAGATCTCGATATTGAGCTCGCAAGCTTTATGGATGAGGTCTTCGCCAAGCTCGCTTAGGGGATCTCAGAGCAATAGCTGGCGCCGATAATCGGGCCGAGGCGATTGCCGCGCTTTTCTTGGACGATGATCGCGCAAGCCTCACCGCTTTGCGGCGGCGTCACGGCAAGCATCTGCGGCTCTCCGGTATAAAGCCCAATCGTCTCAGTCTCTAACACGATGTTTCGGCTAAACAGCCGCACGCCGCGATTTTCGCCGCGCGGCACAGCCGTCGCTTGCTCAGGCAAAAGCGTAAGCCGAGAAATCGTCGCGGGCCGATCTAAGAGCGCCCCGATGGGGCCAAGCGAGACGTCGATTGTCTGTTCATTTGGCGAAACAGTGATCTCCGCCATTGCGTGCGTGGGGGCGCTTAAGAAGCGCTCGATCTCGGCGCGTTGGCTGCCTACCGTCTCATAGACACCGTTAATCACAGCTTGCGGGGTATAGGCGCCGCCGGTGCCGCGTAGGGTGCGGTTATACTGGCGCTGACGGGCCGTGTGGTCTGCGCTCGAATAAGGGTCTTTCCAAGCCCCGGCGCGGCCATGAACCAGCCGATCCCAATAATCGACATGCCATTCCAGCACGATCAAATCCTCGCGTTCTGCTAGGTCCGCAAACAGCTTTTCAGCCGGCGGACAAGAGGAGCAGCTTTGCGACGTAAACAGTTCAGCCACGACGGGGTTCATCGCGGCCGCGTTTGCCGGCGGCAGCTGATTCAGCGTCTGCGCACCACCGCGCAGGGACAGGACAAGCACCGCGCCCAAAATGGCCGATAAAGCAATCAATGAAACCCGCATGTAAAAGCTCCTCACATTATGCGGGTCTATGTCGCTGAGGAAGCGGCGCAGCTCAAATCGCGTTTTTTCAACTCGCCGTGAACGCGCGCCGCCGCGTCAGGGCTTGCGCCGGCTCAGAAGGCGGCGTTAGACCACGCTCAGACAAAAGATTTCAGGAGGATCCATATGGGCCGCGTATCAGGTAAGAAAGCGATTATCACGGGCGGCGCCCAAGGCTTGGGCGAAGCCACCGCATGGATGCTGGCGCGCGAAGGTGCGACCGTCACAGTGACTGACATTAATGGCGAAGGTGCCGATGCGGTGGCCGCCGCGATCAATGCCGAGCTTGGCGCCGGATCAGCCTTTGCCTGGCAACATGATGTGACCGATGGCGAGCGCTGGAAAACCGTCGTCCGAGCAGCTCATGACGCGATGGGCGGGCTCAACATCCTGATCAATAATGCCGGCATTGGCTCCCTCGGCAGCGTCGAGGACGAAGACTATGGCGTGTTCCAACATGTTATGAAAGTCGACGTGGATTCGATTTTCCTCGGCTGTAAATATGCCATTCCTTTGATGCGCGAGCACGGGCTTGGCTCGATCGTTAATATCAGCTCGATTGCCGGCATTGTCGCCAGCGGCAATTACGTCTCTTACAACACCGCGAAAGCGGCGGTGCGGCATATGTCGAAATCAATTGCGCTGCATTGCGCGAAAACCGGCGGCCAGATCCGTTGTAATTCGGTCCATCCGGTGTTTATCAACACGCCCATTCTCGATGGGGTGAAGCAAATGTTCGGGGAAGAAGAGGGCCTGGCAAAGCTTGGCCGTCAAATCCCGCTCGGCAAAGTGGGGGAGCCGGATGATATTGCTTATGCCGTGCTCTATCTGGCCAGCGATGAAAGCAAATTGGTCACCGGCGCTGAACTGAAAGTTGATGGCGGCATCAGCGCGATGTAGCGCTTGCCAAGCCAGCATGTTCATGTAATGTTCCAGCCTCCAAATATGGAGGTTGGAATGATTGGGTATGTCACTTTAGGCACCAAAGACTTGGCCGGGAACGCCAAATTCTATGATGCGATAGCCAAGGAAATGGGCGTCGGCCGCATGATGGACGAAGAAACGTTCATCGCTTGGGGCGAAATGGGCGGTGCAGCGGGCGTCGCGATTACAAAGCCGTTTGATGGCGCCGCGCCGAGCGTTGGCAATGGCACTATGGTGGCGCTACAAGCCAGCGGTCCCGAGCAAGTCGATCGGCTCCACGCCATCGCGCTAGAGCAAGGCGGCACTTGCGAAGGCAAGCCTGGCGACCGCGGCGGCGGCTTCTATGCGGCTTACTTCCGGGACCTTGACGGCAATAAGCTCAACGCATTCTGCATGACGGCGCCGGCTTAATCTTGGATCACTCTAAAGGGCGTTTTGCGACAATTTTGAGCGCATAGACGCCCAATAGGGCCATTACCAATGCGGACGCGTAAAACGGCAGCGGCGCGCTGATTTGATAAAGGCCAGCCCCGAGCAATGGCCCGAAAATGAAGGCGGCTGGAGGTGCGGCGGACAATAGCGCCGCAGCAGACCCTTGTTCTTCGCGGTCGACGGACAGACTGCCCAGCGCGTTGGCGGCCGGTACGGCCAGCGCTGCGCCAGCGCCGACAATCAGGAAAGCAAGACAAATCGCCCAAAATGGCATGAGCAGATTGGCGAGCACGTAGCCGATCGCGACCAAGAACAGGCCGAGCGGCAGCATACGCCGTGGGTCAGGCTTACGCGGCTGAACATAGCCGAACTGAATGAAGACCATCATCACCGCCAAGCAGGCAAAGGCGGTGCCGGTATAGAGCACGGTCAATTCTTCATCCAAGGCGTAACGGTCTTCAATGAACCAGCCGAGCGTTTGTTGGATCATGCCGACGGCGACAAAATATGTGAACAAGAAAAGCAAATGCGGGAAGACGCGTGGATCCCGCATCGCCAATGGAGGGGGGCGCTTTGCGCTGCTGCGGCTCTGCCGTGATTTGGGCAAGCCGAACGCGATCAGCACGCCGCAGGAAATACAGAGAACGATCGAGCCCCATAGCGGCATCAGGGCGCCAAACGGCGCCAGCACAGCGGCGCCGGCTGGGCCTAAAATCGAGCCAATGCTCATCGCCGCGCCGAGCATGCCCAGCCCGGCGGCGCGCGTCATCGGCGTCGTCGCATCGGTCATCGCGGCCATGCTGGCTGGTTGCAAACCCGGCGACAGAAGGCCGAACCAAATCCGCACAAAGACCAATGTGAAAAACATGGTGAGGCCAGTGATTGCCCCGGCCAGCGCCGCATTCAAGGCGAACAGAAAGGCCATATTGGTGAAGCCCATGGCCATTAGCGAGAACACCATCACTCGCTTGCGACCAAACCGGTCGGCCCAACGCCCCCATTGCGGGATCATCAGCGCGTAGATCGCGGCCGACAGAGTCAAAATCCCCGCGACTTGCAGTTCAGTCAGCCCAGCCTTGCGGGCGAGCGGGGCCACAACTACGAAATTAATCGTCATGCCAGCGCCCATGGCGACACTGGCGAGGGCGATCATGCCTTGTTGGAAGGGGGTTAGGGGCCGAAGCGGCGTCTCAGAATCTAAACTTGTATCAGCCATGCCCAATCTCTCTCGAGGATGAGCGTTACGGGCTTTGCTATGTTCCGCAAGTCAAACCTCGCGGCAAGCAGTTCTACTCCGCGTATGGTCGGGCGAGGCTTTTGAGCGCTTCGCTTTTGACATAGTCGACTGCCGTCGCGAGCGTGTCGAGGTCGCTTGCTGTCGTCCCATTGGTGACATGGTCGAAGACAATTTGCGTGCCGCCCGCTTCAGTCTCAGACAGCGTGATCGTCCAGATCGAGGTTACAGCGCGGCCTTGTAAAGGGCCGAAGGGCGCGGAGAGGACCAGCGATTCCTCGGGATGAGCTTGCAAAACCGTCCCGTGCCAGACGGAGCGTCCGTCCCAATCCTCACGCCACAGCCCGCCCGCTTGTGGATCGAGGGAGAGATTGTCGGCATTGCCGGAATAGGTGTGATCGGCCTGCCACCATTGCGCCGGTTCAACCAACCGGGCCCAGATCTCGCTAGGCGTCAGCTCAGACTGGGCTTCCAGCCTCAGCGTAAAATGATCCGGGGCGGCGGTGACAATTTCAGAATGGGCCGTCAGCGCCGAGGACATGAAGACCGCACAGGCGGCGCTGAGATAGGGTTTCATGTTATCATCCTCTGTCTCTAGAGCGATAGGGGCAGGGCCAAATGACGCTCATACATCCTATCCCGGTGGGAGAGGAGGATCGGATGGAGCGCCCCTTTGGTCGCGTCATTCAACGTTTCGAATGCGCCGCGGGTGGTTTCCTTCATAGCACAAACTGATTCAGGCAGTGGCTTGAACAGGGCCATTATCGCAGCGCTATAAATATCGACAGCGGACGGCGCGTCGCCAAGATAATAATCGCTGCCCGCCGCCCTTTGCGCAGTGAGACGGTCAGCGAAGCGGGTAAGGAGGTCGATCGTGCGCGCCTCAGCCTGGGCGCCGGCTTCTGGACTATAGCCGTACTTTTGACCGAGCACTTTGGCGACGGGTTCAATGAAACCACCATTCCCTTTGAGGCCAGCTTCAATCAATTGCAGCCGGCGCTCCCAACCCAGGCCTTTCTCGCCCATCAGGGCATGGCTCAGCGCGAACATGGTCTCAGCGTCGTCTGCGATCAGCGCCGGGTCCGGCGCCAAGCTCTCAGCAAATTCCAATATCTCGCGCCAACCGGATCGCGGCGGCTCCTGATTATAATAAGCGATAGGCGCGATTTGAACTTTTGCCCAGGCATCATAGACGGGGCTGTCATAGACCAGGCGGACCGCTTTCCACGGTATTGATTTCATATGGAAAATGCCTTTTGCGGCCTCACCCCATGGGCTGGGGACGCGGCTGACTACGACCATGCGCAAGCCGTCAGCGGCGATGGCATCTTCGGTGCTGATAAACTCAAAAGACATGTTTGGGCTCCGTTTAAGCAGTTTTGAAGGACGGCAATCGAACAATTCCCGACATCGCCGCGCCGGGCGTCCCTCCTTACACTAACGCAATAACCCGCTCCATAATGTGTTTTTCTTTAACCCTGACCCGAGCTTGATGGGATGGCAAGAGCGTCCTAGGGATAGCGGCCGATTTGAGAGGAAACCTAGGCAAATGCTGTCCGTCTTAGACTTGTTTCGTGTCGGACTTGGGCCGTCATCTTCTCATACAGTGGGGCCGATGCGCATCGCCAAACGCTTCCTCCGGGAGGCGCGGAAATCCGGGCATTTGGCCGGGGTTTGCCGCCTAGAAGTTGAATTGCAGGGGTCACTCGCCTTGACAGGTATAGGACACGGAACTGACAAGGCCGTGATTCTAGGCGCACTCGGTTATGACCCGGAGACGGCAGAACCGGACGCTGCACAGACCGATTTTGAGCGCGTTTTAGCGACCAAATCGCTGGCTTTGAGCGACGGACCCGAAATCGCATTTCATCCGCTAAAAGACATTTTGTATCGCGGCGACATTGTTCCGGACTTGCATCCAAATGGGATGGTCTTGCGCCTTTTCCAAGCGCAAAATCCTACTGAGCCAAGTTTTCAACGCGTCTACTATTCGACCGGAGGCGGGTTCATCTCGTCAGCCCGCCGATTGGCGCGTCCGGCGCGCAATGATGTCATCGAAGATTCCGCTCAGTCGCCGAACGCGTTTCGCTCTGCCGCAGAGCTGTTAGACCTCTGTCTGACGAACGCGGTCGGCATTGAGGAACTGATCCTGGCGAATGAAGATGAACGCCGCCCGCGGGCGAAGACTTTGGCTCAGATTGACGTCATCATTGCGGCCATGCTGGCCTGCGTCGAACGCGGTTTGGCTACGCATGGCATTTTGCCCGGCGGGTTAGAGGTGCAGCGCCGGGCGCCGGATTTATATCGCAAGTTGAAAACCGGAGCCGGGGTGAATGAACGCGAGGCCTTGTTCGATTGGCTGAACGTCTATGCCATGGCGGTGAATGAAGAAAACGCCGCCGGTGGACGCGTGGTCACCGCGCCGACCAATGGCGCTGCGGGGATATTGCCGGCAGTGCTGCGCCATTATTGCTGTACCGATGAAGGTGACGCGATCGCCTCGAAAGCGCGCCGCTTCCTGTTTGTCGCCGGCGGCATCGGGCTTTTATACAAGCAGCGCGCCTCGATTTCGGGCGCGGAAATGGGCTGTCAGGGCGAAGTTGGGGTTGCCTGTTCCATGGCCGCGGGCGGTCTCGCTGCGGTTTGGGGGGCAACCCCGCAGCAATGCCTGGTCGCTGCGGAAATTGGCATGGAGCATAATCTCGGTCTGACGTGCGATCCGGTTGGCGGTCTGGTGCAAATCCCGTGTATCGAGCGCAATGCGATCGGAACAGTGAAAGCGGTTAATGCGGCGCGTCTGGCGCTTCACCAAACCGGGGCGGGCAAAGTCAGCCTCGACCAAGTGATTGAAACCATGCGACAAACCGGGCTCGATATGTCGTCAAAATACAAAGAAACCAGCGAAGGCGGCTTGGCCGTGAACGTGGTCGAATGCTGATCCTTCCGTGAGGTGACGGATTGGTCGCCGTGACGGAGCATGTCACAGTCAGCGCCATGGATGGATTTACTGGCAAAACCGCAGGCCGCGCGCCGCTTGATTACCCGTTTGGCGAGACCACACCAGAGGTCGGTAACACGATTGAAGTGGCGCCTGGCATTCATTGGGTGCGGATGCCGCTGCCGTTCTCGCTGCAATGGATCAATCTGTGGCTGATCGATGATGGTGAAAAGGGCTGGACGATTGTCGATACCGGCATGCCGATGGACGATACGAAAGCCGCCTGGCGTAAGATTTTTGACGAAAAGCTCGGCGGTCGCCCGGTTTGGCGGGTGATTGTCACGCATATGCACCCGGACCACATTGGCAATGCCGGATGGCTCAGCCGTAAATTCCCAGAGTCGCAGTTTTGGATCAGCCGGCTGGAATATATTTCCTGTCGCATGCTGGTCGCGGATACTGGCCGGGAGGCGCCCGAAGCGGGCACTGTCTTCTATCACCAATCCGGTTGGAACGAGGATCAAATCGACACCTATAAGTCGCGATTTGGCGGTTTTGGGCGCGGTGTTTCGCAATTGCCAGACGCTTATCACCGGCTCGAAGATGGGCGCAGTTTCGAAATGGCTGGGGAAACCTGGCGCGTGATCACGGGGCACGGCCATTCGCCGGAACATAGTTGTCTGTTCTGTCCGGCGCTGAATGTGGTGATATCCGGCGATCAATTGCTGCCGCGGATTTCCTCGAACGTGTCTGTCTTCCCAACCGAGCCCGACGCTGACCCTTTGCGTGATTGGCTCGAAAGTTGCGAAAAACTACGCGCCGAATTGCCCGAAGATGTGCTGGTGCTGCCGGCGCATAATGAGCCCTTTAAAGGCGCGCATCCGCGGCTCGAGCATTTGATCAAAGGTCATGGCGTCGCTTTGAAACGCTTGAAGCAAAGACTGGGGCAGGCGCCGCGCCGCGTGATTGATGTCTTCCCGGCGATCTTTGGACGTAAAATTGGCGATGATGTTCTGTCCATGGCGACGGGCGAAGCGATTGCCCATCTCAATTATTTGATTGCAGAGGGTGAGGCTGAAAAGTCGCTCGATGCCGACGGCGTGGTTTGGTACAGCGCCCAGGCATAAACAGGGCTGCCATTTTCTCGACACGAAAACAGCGCTAAGTCAGATTTCTGTCAGTTCAGACGGATAGGAGCCGCGCGTGCAAGAAACCGGAAAAACCAAAGGCTGGTTCACAGTCGGCATGACACTTATTGTTCTTGGTGGCGGGATTTATGGCCTCCTGACGCTGCTCGGTGTGCAAATCCTGATGGCCGAGATGAATGCTGCATCAGGTCAGGCTGTTTGGCCAATTTTGCTGATACCGGGCCTTGTCTGCTTGGGCTTTCTCGTGCTTCTGGCAAAAGTAATTGTAGATCGACTGAACAATGCGGAGGATGACCATTACTCCAAGACTGTCGATAAGTAAGGATACCGGTAGATGATCGTTACTATGGGCGAGTCTGTGCCTGACCGTGAGATTGTGAGCGTTCTCGGCACGGTCAAAGGCAATACTGTCAGAACGCGCTTCTTTGGCCGCGATATCATGGCGGCGCTGCGCAATCTGGTCGGCGGCGAAGTGCCGGAATATACCAAGCTGATGGCTGAAGCGCGCGAACAAGCCCTCGATCGCATGATCTATGACGCAGAGCTGAAGGGCGCTGATGCGGTGATCAGTCTTCGGGTCACAACCAGTATGATTATGGGCGGTTCGGCTGAACTGCTCGCATATGGCACAGCGGTGAAACTGTCATGACCGAAACTGTCGCAAAGCAAGACACGCCGCCTGAAGCCGAGCTGACGCTGCAGGATAAAATCAAAAAAGAAATCCAGGAATGGGTTCAGCTTTTATCGGTTTTCATTCCGGCCTTTTTGATCTTTTCGGGATTGCTTTACGAGCTCCGCGTGATCCCGTCTGAAAGCATGGTGCCGAACCTGCAAGTCGGCGACCGGGTGGCGGTCAATAAGTTTGCTTATGGCTATTCGCGCCATTCTTTGCCGTTCAATATGGGGCGTTATGTTCCTCTACCCGAAGGCCGTGTTTTTGCCAGCATGCCAGAGCGCGGCGACGTCGCTGTGTTTGAACATACGCATACGCCGCGGGTGATGATTAAGCGGATTATTGGCCTGCCGGGCGATGCGGTCATGGTCCGGGACGGGCAGCCGGTCGCAATTAATGGAACGCCGATTGAGCGGGTCTTTGACCGCCGCATCAGTTATCGCCAAGACGACCGCGGTACCTTTGTCACGGCCGCAGAATTTACCGAATCCTATGGCGGAAATTCATGGGTCAGCCATGATATTGATGGCGAAACCGGGACTAATATTTCAGTCGTGTTTGAGGTTCCAGAAGGGCATTTTCTGTTCATGGGCGACAATCGCGACAATTCCCTCGATGGCCGCAATCCATCAGGGCATTGTCCGACCAGTTCGAATGGCGTGATCAGTGAGGCGGGATGCCCGCCGCGCCCGGGCTGGAGCGCCGAAGATGCATCGGTTGGCTTTGTTCCGTTTCAAAATTTAATCGGACGCGCCGACACGGTCTTATTCTCATTCTATCGTTGCGGGCGGGCGCAAGCTGAGCCGTGCATGAAGCCTCGGGTTTGGCGCGGCCTCTAAACGGTCGATAAAACGTGGCGCGAATCGCCGTCATGCGGTACGTTTTTTGCATGACATAGAACCTGCGAATGAAGTGGGACACCGCACGATGAAATATAGATTGTACAAGCCTGACGAGCTGTCTGCTGAGCAATGGCAGATTTATGCCGAGCTGCGCAATGCTCGTGCGATCTATGATGACCCATTTTTTGATCCTGATTATGCCCGTCTGGTCGGCGAGGTTCGCGACGATACACGGATCGGGTTTGCCAGCGATGGCGACGGGGTCTTCGCGATTTGGGCGCTGCATTTGCGGCCTGGCAATTGGGCCCGTCCGATCGGCGCGCCGTTTTCTGATTGGAACGGTCCGATCCTGTCTGAAGATACTGAGCTCACCGCTCAAGAAATCCTCGCCGGGTTCGATATTTCCGGCATAACAACGTCTGGCTATATGCCAACAAGCTTCACGCAAACGCCGGGTCTTGAGCGGGTTGGCGCTAATATGACCGACCTGTCTGTGGGCTGGGACAAATTCTTCGATGATCAGCAAAAGCGCTGGCCGAAACACTTTAAGAAAATGCGCCGCATCCACCGCAAGATTGAGCGAGAACTTGGCCAATTCCGGTTTGAATGGGATGACCAGGACGATGTGACCTACACTAAGACGCTGGCGCTGAAGCAAGAACAATTCGCCCGTACCGGCTATCATGATGTCTTGAAAGCGCCGTGGGCGCGGGCGCTCTTAGACCGTCTGCGGACCTTCGAAGGCCCTCGCTTGCGGTCGCGCTTGAGCACGCTCTATTTTGGCGATCAGTTCGCGGCGAGCGAGTATAATCTGCAATCTGATACCGTTCTGCATGGCTGGGTCACAGCGTTTGACCAAGACTTGGGAAGCTTCTCACCCGGCAATTTGCTGGTTCAGGAAATGCTCCAGCAGGCCTGCGCTGACGGCCTTCAACTGTATGATGCCGGGCCCGGCCTGGATCATTATAAACGCCATTATGCGAACTTGCATTTCCCAATAGAAACGGGCGTCATCGCCGGCGCGTCGGAACAGTTGCGGGCCTCACGTATGGCTGGCAAAGCCTGGCGCCTCGGCGAACAAGTGATGCCGTCGAAAGCCAGTGAGGTCATGGCCCGCGCCCGGCGGCGTATGGATCAGATTGCGGCCGTAGAGACCTCTTTGGCCGGACGCGCCAGCGGATTGTGGCACGCGCTTGGAAATCGTCCGGTTTAATCACGTTAGCTCTTGAAGCGAATCTCCTGGCTGTCTAATCGGCATCTGTACCCAGACTGCTAAGAGGCCCGCCATTTCTGACCCTACAGACCTTTCGCCAAAGCCGTCTCAGCGAGGCCCGATCATTGTATCGCGCCATGGCCGGCCTGCTTTGGATCGTTCTGCCGGGCCGAAACTGACTTGGCAGGAATATCGCGATTGGTGGGAGCGCTATGAAGCCGGCAGCTTGGCCGAAGATCAAGTCGCGCCCGACGCCCTGAAAGCCATGGTCGCTGAGGTTGACCTCGTGCTCAGCTCTGCGCGCCCACGGGCGATCGAAACGGCGGGATGGGCAACCTCCGGCCGGACCCCTGAGCCGAACCCGGTCTTCAATGAAGCGCCGCTGCCACCGCCACGCTTCGAAGGTCGAACCTATTTGCCAAAGACCTGGAATATTCTCGCTCGGGCCTATTGGTTGCGCGGCCATAAGCTTGACGGCGAGAGCGTGCATGAAGCCCGAGAGCGGGCCAAGGACGCGGCGCAAACGCTGCATGACGCGGCCGCTGGACAATCGGTTTATTTAGCCGCGCATGGCTGGTTTAATCGCATGCTGCGCAAGCCGCTCAAGCGTCTGGATTGGGTCTGCGTGCATGATGGCGGCGACAAATATTGGAGTTACCGCGTCTACGAATATCGTGGAAAATCCTGAAATCGCCATTGAGGCGAGTGAATTCCCTCTTTAGGGTGCGGAACAATTAGCGTTAAATCGGATTCGAGACATGGCGACCAAAGCGAAACCCGTCAAAGATATGAGCTTCGAAGAAGCCCTCGCGGAATTGGAAACAATTGTCCGCCAGCTTGAACAAGGCGACGTTGAGCTTGAGCAATCGATTGCGATTTATGAGCGCGGGGCGGATCTCAAAAAACACTGCGAGTCGCGACTGAAAGCGGCTGAGCTGAAAGTCGAGCAAATCGTTCAGGGCGCCGACGGGGCCCCAAAAACAGAGCCTGCGAGCTTTGAGTAATGGAGCTTGAGAGCGATCTCGCTTTCGCGCAGCGGCTGACAGAAGTCGCCGATCGCGTCACAGTGGCGCTCGATCAACTCATTCCCCCCGCGCAAGGCCCAGAAGCCGATTTAATGCGCGCCATGCGCCATTCCGCGTTGGCCAATGGCAAACGCATGCGGCCCTTCTACGTGATCGAAACCGGAGCGATGTTCGACGCGCCTGAGAAAAGCTTGCTGCGCGCGGCGGCGGCCTTGGAGTGCGTACATTGCTATTCGCTCATCCATGATGATTTGCCGTGCATGGATGATGATGATTTTCGCCGCGGTCAGCCGACTGTGCATAAGGCGTTCAATGAGGCGACAGCTGTCCTTGCCGGCGATGCCTTGCTGACGCTGGCGTTTAAAATCCTCGCCAATCGCGAAACCCATCAAGATGCGCACATTCGCTTAAAGCTTCTCGAACGCTTGGCCGATAATTCTGGGGCGCTCGGAATGGTTGGTGGTCAAATGATTGATATGCTCGAAGATGAAAGTCCGCGCGACCTGAATACGATCACGCGGATGCAGCGTTTGAAAACCGGTGCGCTGATTTCTTACTCGGTTGAAGCGGGCGCGATTATTGGCGGCGCTGATGAAGCTGAACGCCAAGCCTTGCATGGCTTTGCCCATGACCTCGGACTGGCCTATCAAATCGCCGATGATTTGCTCGACGCAGAGGGCGATGAGACCGAGGTCGGAAAACCTCTGCGCACAGATGAATCGGCCGGAAAAGCCAATTTCGTCACCTTAATGGGCGTCGATCAAGCCCGTGAGCGGGTGCGGCTCCTCGCCGCGCAAGCCAAGGAACATCTCGCAATTTTCCGCAATCGCGCCAATATCTTGCTGCAATCGGTTGATTTTGTTTTGGACAGAAAACACTAAACTGATCAAAACAGGCTACCACGGTAGGGAGGCCGCCTAATGACAGACCTAAAGAATACGCGCCTTCTAGACGACGTTCACTCGCCCGATGATTTGAAAGGCAAATCTCGCGATGAGCTGAAGCAGATCGCCGATGAAGTTCGCCAAGAAGTCATTGACGCGGTTTCTGTCACGGGCGGACATTTGGGCGCTGGCTTGGGCGTTGTTGAACTGACCGTCGCCATCCACGCGACGTATGATACGCCTAAGGACAAGCTGATTTGGGACGTTGGGCACCAATGCTATCCGCATAAAATTCTAACTGGCCGCCGCGATCGTATCCGGACGCTGCGCCAAGGCGGTGGGCTGTCTGGCTTCACCAAGCGCGCGGAAAGCGAATTTGATCCGTTTGGCGCGGCGCATGCGTCAACTTCGATTTCTGCGGCCCACGGGTTTGCCACCTCGCGCGATTTGCAAGGCCATAACACTCACGTCGTCTCGGTGATTGGTGATGGCTCAATGACCGCCGGCATGGCCTATGAAGCGATGAACAATGTTGGCGGCGACCAAAAGCGCCAAGTTGTCATCCTCAACGATAATGACATGTCGATTGCGCCGCCCGTTGGCGCCATGAGCCATTATTTCAGCCGGCTTGTCTCAAGCCGGTCTTATCGCGGCTTGCGCAAGTTCGCGAAATCTGTGGTCAGCCCGATGGGGCTCGCCAATCCAGCACGCAAAGCCGAAGAGTATCTTCGCGGTTTTGCTATGGGCGGTACGATGTTTGAAGAGCTGGGCTTCTATTATGTCGGCCCGATTGATGGGCATGATTTAGATGTGCTTTTGCCGGTGCTTGAAAACGTTAAACAAATGCAGCGCCCGGTCCTGATCCATGTGGTCACACAGAAAGGCCATGGCTATGAGCCAGCCGAAAACAGTGCTGACAAGTATCATGGTGTGTCGAAATTCAACGTCGTCACGGGCGAACAGCAAAAGTCAAAGCCAGGGGCGCCGAAATTCCAAGACGTATTTGGCAATACGCTGGTGCAACTCGCTGAAACCGATGAGAAGATCTGCGCGATTACCGCGGCAATGCCGTCGGGAACAGGCGTGAATCTGTTCCAAAAAGCCTTTCCCGATCGTGCTTTCGATGTCGGCATTGCCGAACAACACGCGGTGACCATGGCGGCGGGGATGGCGGCGGACGGCATGAAACCCTATGCCGCAATCTATTCGACCTTCTTGCAGCGCGGCTATGACCAAGTTGTCCATGATGTCGCGATCCAAAGCCTGCCGGTTCGGTTCGCGATTGACCGCGCCGGCCTGGTCGGCGCGGACGGGCCAACCCATGCTGGCAGCTTCGACATTGGCTATCTTGGCGCTCTGCCGGGCATGGTCTGTATGGCGGCTGCCGATGAAGCCGAGTTGGCGCGCATGGTCGCGACTGCAAATGAGATTGATGATCGCCCCTCCGCCTTCCGCTATCCCCGCGGTGAAGGCTATGGCGTCGAAATCCCAGCCAATCCCACCGCCTTGGAGATTGGCAAAGGCCGGATTGTCCGGGAAGGCACGTCAATCGCGATCTTGTCTTATGGCGCCCGTCTTCAGGAATGTTTGAAAGCCGCAGATATGCTGGCGGCGCAAGGACTGTCTTCCACGATTGCCGACGCGCGCTTTGCAAAGCCGCTTGATGCTGAGCTGACGGAGCGGCTCGCCCGCGAGCATGAGGTTCTGATCACAATCGAAGAAGGCGCCCGCGGCGGCTTCGGCGCTTTTGTCCTGCACCATTTAGCTGATGTCGGCGCGCTCGATCAGGGCTTGCGCGTTCGCACCATGCATTTGCCAGATACGTTCCAGGATCAAGACAAGCCAGACCTGATGTATGATCAAGCTCGCCTCACAGCTCGGCACATTGCCGCGCGTGCGATTGAAGCGCTTGGCCGCGGCGATGTAGCTGAAATCGATCGCTTCGCTAGCGCATAGCAGTTCCTGCCGCTTTCCTGCCTTAGTCGCCTGCCAAATCCGGTTGCCAAGCCACGCGGATGCCGGGAGACACGCGCCTTATGTTTCGATCATTATTTCTCGCTGCGGCGCTCACCCTGGCTGCCTGTGAAACCGTTCCGGCGACCATGGACCCGGTAGCGTTCGACGCGGAACGAGCGCAATACCAATCTATGGAAAGCGTTGCGTTGGCCGAGAAAGGCCTTGAGGCGCTGCTCGCCAGGCCAGACCTGACACCGGCGCAGCGGGCTGAAACGCATTTCTTGCGCGCTGAAAAACGCTTGAGCGCGCGCTTTGACTTGCCCGGTGCGATTGCTGATTTTGAGGCGTTCGCGGCGCTGCTCCCAGAAGACCCGCGCGTCAGCACGGCCGAACGCCGCAAAGGCTTCGCGCGCGCCGAAATTGAGAGTGCGCAGCGCCGTTTGGCGCAGTTGCAAAATCTCTCGGATTGGTTCGGCGACAAAGTCCTCATGGGCGACCTGGACGCGGGAGCGGCGCGCTACCGAAAAGCCGGAATCACGCCAAATGCGTTTCACCACCACATGCTGCGAGAGAATGGCTATATTTGCGCTGCGTCAGATCTGACCGACGCCGCGCCGCAGCCGGTCCACCAATATGGCGAAATGCCAGACTATGCTTTAGGCACCGTTTGGTGCAGCGACCCAAAGGTCTCCTGAATCTTGCCTTAGTCTCGCCACCCCGACATCCGATCACCTAAGTCTCTTGAGGAGAGGGAATTTAAACATGCGCTTTTTAATATCACTGCCTTTAATTGCTCTTGCCACTGCCTGTGCATCAGCGCCCGTTGAGACCGCCCCGGTTGTCGTTGACGCCCCGCCACTGGCTGAGCAGATCGAACCAAGCGCCTATGATTTGGCCATGGATACCGTCGCCAAATTGCTCGCCGCGGGCAATGAGCAAGCGGCGATATTGCGGCTTGAGCAATTGATTGGCATGCAGGCCGCCAGCGAAGACGAGCGCGCCGACGCCTTATACCGGATGGCTGAGCTGAAAATGGGCGACGGCAATCAAGTGCGCGGCGCCGTTGCGGCGCTAGATGAGTTCCTGACCGTCTATCCGGAGCATGAAAAAGCCGGTGCGGCGGCTGAGTTGAAAGCCTATGCCAGCGATGAAGCGACGCGCTTACAAGAGCAGCTAGAGACCGGTGGTTTGTCGCCTATGGAGCGGTTCAAGACCCTGTTCCGGTTGGGCGATCACCAAACCGCATCTGATTTGATGTTCACCAATGCACTGCAGCCGGACAACACTTATCTGCTCGACATGTACCAAATCGGCTATCTTTGCGATGCCGCAGAGCTAACCGGGCCGAGCTATGAAATTATCGAGCCGGACGGGACCGATCGGTCTGTGCGCTTTTGCGACTTCGGCAAATAAGATCTCTGCTTCTGCTGTAGAACGCAGCCGCGATTGGAGCGTGAGAGGCCAGTGCTGACCCTTTGGTCGGCACTGGCCATTTCATATGCGTCGCACAGCCGTCACAATGAATTCGCTGACATTGTGAAAAAAATCGCTCGCCTAATGCGAGAGGATGGCATAGCGTTTGCGTGTGGGTTGGGGAGTGTAGAGTATTTGAGAGTGTTTCCCCATGCAGTCTTTTCTGACGATTTTTGTCGCCGGAACCGCCGCTTTTTTGGCAATGTTAATGATGCCGCCAAGCGATCCCCCGCAAGACGCGACTTTTGTCAGCGCCAGTGAGACTGTGACCCTCGCTGATTTTGAAGTCCCCCCTTCAATTGTCATTTCAGAAGCTCGCCCCCTGGTGCTGGCGTTGGATTACTATCCGACCGTCGAGGCTGGGTTTGACCTCACTGTTGACGGTTTGAGCGCGTTTCAGGAGTAAAAGCGCCGCGGAATCGCGCGCTCACCCGCACGAAATTCAGACCTGCCGCAGCGTCGCCTCTTCCGTAGGGGATGTTGATGCCGCATATCCATCGGGAAGACTTATAAAAAAACCCGGAGGAACCCCATGGCTGTAGCAGCTTTACCTGAAGGCTGGCCCGTAATTTCGATCGCGCAAGCCAATGCTGCGATTGCCGCATCCGATACGCCGCTGAAACTCGCCGATGGTGTAGTCGGCGGTGTGTCGATGAAAATCTATCCGGAGGCGCCGCCGACCATTCGGGCGATTTTCCAATTGGCGGAACCGCAATTCGGCGCCAGAAACTATATCGTCTATGAAGATGAGCGCGTCACCTATGCCGCCTTTGCCCGCGCCGTTGAGCATTTCGCCAAAGCGCTGCAAGAGCAATACGGCGTCAAGAAAGGCGACCGCGTCGCCATCATCGCTCGCAACTTCCCGCAATGGCCGGTCCCGTTCTTTGCGGCGCTCTCAATTGGCGCCATTGCCACGCCGATGAATTCTTGGTGGACCGGGGACGAGCTCGAATACGGTCTGAAAGATAGCGGCGCCAAAGTCGCCGTGATTGATCCGCAAATCTTGGATCGGATCCGCGATCATTTGGGCAATCTGTCAGAGCTGGAATCGATCATTGTGATGCGCGGCGGCGACGCTGATGCCGACGCGCGGGTCAGCTCCATGGAAACGCTGATCGGGCCTGCAAATTCTTGGGCAGATCTCGCGCCAATCGGCTTACCCGATGTAGACGTTGGGCCGGACGATGATGCCACGATTATGTATACGTCGGGCACAACGGGCAGGCCAAAAGGCGCGTTGGCGACGCATCGCGCGATTGTTGCCAATATGCTCAACTCGATGACCTGTCAGATGCGCATGTTGCTGCGCCGCGGTGAAACGCCGCCTGAGCCCGATCCGAATGAGCAAAATGCCACCTTGCTCGCCATCCCATTCTTCCACGCGACCGGCGCGTTCGCGATTTTGATCCCGAGCATGCTGCAAGGCGCCAAAATCGTCGCGCAATATAAGTGGGACGCTGGAAAAGCACTGCCGATCATTGAGAAAGAAGGCATCACCAATGTTGGCGGCGTGCCGGCCATCGCTTGGCAATTGCTCGAACATCCTGAGCGCGACAATTACGATCTGTCTTCGATCAAAGCGGTTTCCTATGGCGGCGCGCCATCAGCGCCCGAATTGGTTTCGACGATTAAAAAGCGCTTCCCAGATGCAGCGCCTGGCAATGGCTGGGGCATGACGGAGACCTGCGCCACGGCGTCGCTCAATATTGGCGAAGACTATGTCAATCGCCCCGACAGCGCCGGGCATCCTCCAGGCGCGGTTGAGCTGAAAATCGTCGACCCAGACGGCAACACACTTGGGCCGGACGAGGTGGGTGAGCTTTGGTGCAAAGGCCCCATGAATTGCAAAGCCTATTGGAACAAGCCGGAAGCGACGGCCGAAACCTTCATTGATGGCTGGGTCGTCACCGGCGACTTGGCGCGTCTCGATGAAGAGGGCTTCCTCTATCTCGTCGACCGGGCCAAGGACATGCTGATCCGCGGCGGCGAGAACATTTATTGTATCGAAGTTGAGAGCGCGCTCTACGACCATCCGGCGGTCATGGACGCATCTGTCGTCGGTATTCCACACAAGATTCTCGGCCAAGAAGTTGGCGCCGTGGTGCAATTGAAGCCCGGCATGGAAGCCAGCGAGGACGAGCTCCGCGCGCATGTCCGCAATCAAATTGCAGCGTTTAAAGTGCCAGTGGAAATCCAGTTCCAAGACGAGCCATTGCCGCGCAATGCCAATGGCAAAATCTTGAAGCCTGTCTTGCGCGACCGGTTTGAACCGCGGAGCTAGCGACTGGCACAAGAGGCGGAGCAGACATGTCAAAAGCCGTGTTTGAATCAATCGTGATCGCGCTCGGGGCGGCGTTTGCCGTCGCCTTCGCGATCATCGTCGTTCCGGCTTTGCTAGAGACAGGAGACGTGATCGGGGCGTTCGCAGCAGGGTTCGTCAATCCGTTCTCGAGTGGCTATTCGCTGGATGTTATTCTGTGCGCGCTCATCCTGTTCGTTTGGATCGCTTATGAGCGCAGCGCCTTAGGCATCAAGCATGGCTGGATCGCGGTGCCACTGTCATTCCTACCCGGCGTCGCCACCGGCTTTGCCTTCTATCTCGTCCTTCGGTCACGCCAGAGGGCGGCGTCATGACGGATGAGAATGCCGCCTACCAAAAAGCTCAATCTGGGCAGCCATTGGCGCTCGAGAAGCGCGACCAGAGCGAGGATGGTCGACGCTATTCACCTTCTATCGGGCGCAACAAGGATGTGGTGCGAGCGGCCGTTTTAGATCTGCTTCCGAGCCAAGGTCGCATCCTCGAAATCGCTTCGGGCACGGGCGAGCACGGCGCCCATATCACAGCGATTGCAGAGGCCCTTGATTGGACCTATTCGGACATCGATCCTGACAGTCAAGCCAGTCAAATGGCGTGGCGGAATAGTGTCGATCATGGCCGTCTATCCGGTCCGCTGACCATCGATACGACGCGAGCGAATTGGGGCGACGCCGAAGCGCAGGCGCCTTGGGATGGCATGTTTTGCGCCAACATGATCCATATTGCCCCAATCGAGGCGGGGCAGGGCTTGATCGCCGGAGCAGGGCGTCTTCTGCGGCCTGGCGGGCGATTAATGCTCTATGGCCCGTTCGCGCGAAATGGTAAGATCGCCCCATCAAATGCGCGATTTAGCGAAGACTTGAAACGCCGTGACCCGCGCTGGGGCGTGCGGGATTTGGAGTTGCAAATCTTACCGCGGGCGCGCCAAGCCAATCTGGCTTTGGTCGAGGTTCGCGCTATGCCCGCCAACAATCTCAGCGTTGTGTTCGAAAAGGCCTGAACCAACTAAGCCACAGCGCTTTTATTGGTGCCGAGAGCTTGGTGTAAATCGGCCAAAATATCGTCAACGCTTTCGAGGCCGACCGAAATCCGAACCAGGCCCTCGCTAATCCCATGGGCTTCGCGCTCTTCGCGCGTATAGGTCGAATGGGTCATGCTGGCCGGGTGTTGAATCAAAGTTTCCGCATCGCCGAGACTGACGGCGCGCCGAATCAGACGCAACCGGTTCATCATCGCGATTCCAGCGGCATATCCGCCGGTCAGTTCAAATGCGATCATGCCGCCAAAGCCGTTCATTTGCCGCTTGGCCAATTCATGCTGCGGAAAGCTTGCGAGGCCAGGATAGTGAACGGTGTCGACCGCTGCGTGCGCGTTCAACGCGTCGGCGACGAGCTGCGCGATTGCGGCGTGGCGTTCAACCCGCAGCTCGAGTGTCTTGAGACCGCGCAGGATGAGCATCGCGTTGAACGGGGCCAAGACCGCGCCGGTCATGTCTTTGACCCCGATCATCCGCACGTCGGCCATATCCTCGGCCGAACCGACCGCGATGCCGGCGACGAGGTCACCATGACCGCCCAAATATTTGGTCGCTGAATGAACCACGACATCTGCGCCGTGTGCGATTGGCCGAGTTTGAACCGGGGTCGCATACGTATTGTCGACCACGGTCTTGGCGCCGTGGCGCCGGGCAATGGCGCTGATCGCGGCGATATCGACCAGGCGCATATTCGGATTGGCCGGGGTTTCGAAATAGACGACTTTAGTCTTCTCCGTCATCGCTGTTTCGAGGGCCAATGGATTGGTTAAATCGACATGGCGCACAGTGACGCCAAATCGGCTGAGCCCGTGCTGGAAGAATGAGAAGGTGCAGCCATAGAGCGTTTTGTCAGTGATCAGCTCATCCCCGGCGTGCAAGAAGCTCCACAAGACCGACGTAATCGCGCCCATGCCAGACGCCATCGCAACCGCCGCGTCTCCGCCTTCGAGCGAAGCCATGCGGCGTTCGAGCAAATCCGTGGTCGGGTTAGAGATCCGTGAATAGATGTGGCCCTCTGCCTCGCCAGCGAAGCGGGCACCGCCTTGTTCTGCGGTCTCGAAGGCGAAAGTTGAGGTCAAATGTAATGGCGGGGTCAGCGCGCCCTCTGCGTCCTGCGGGTCATAGCCGTGATGGATGGCCCGGGTTGAAAAGCCTTTGTCAGCATCATCCATCATATCATGTCTCCGTTTGGGCCAGAATACTTCATAATTTGGCGCAGGGGTTTCCAAATATAATCACGTAATCCATAATATTTAGCATAAACTGCTAAGGATGGGCCTATGGATAGCAAAGATCGTCAAATCGTTCAGGCCCTGCAAGCCGATGGGCGTCTGACCAATCAGGATCTCTCTGAACACGTGAACCTTTCGCCGAGCCCCTGCCTCCGCCGGGTTCGACTGCTGGAAGAGCAGGGCGTGATCAAAGGCTATACCGCACTGGTCGATCAAAAAGCCTGGGGCTTGCCGGTTACGGTGTTCATTCGCATCAAGCTGGAACGCCATGGCGACGCCGCTGTCTCGGCCTTCGAGCGGGCGATCCAAGATCTACCGCAAGTCATGGATTGCTGGCTGATGACCGGGCGGTCGGATTATCTTTTGCGGGTGATTGCAGCGGATCTCGATGATTACGAGGCCTTCGTGCGGCGCGAGCTACAGCGGGTGCCGGGCATTGCCAGCATCGATACCAGTTTCGCTTATGGCAGCGTCAAGCATGCGCAAGTACTCCCCATTGGGTCGGCCTAAGACGCATCTCGCTCAGCCTGCCATCGCGCGCGGATTTCCTCGGTGCGATTGTGCGCTCCATTTGGGTCCCATCCGGGCGCATTGGCGGCGCGTTTCGCCCATGTGATCGGCTTAAATCCATCCGACGCGCAGTCGCGGAGCAACGCTGTGAACTCATGATAAGCGACGATGATCGGATTATAGGACTCAAGCGGCTTAACGATGCCATAGTCGGGGCGATCCTCGTCCAGTTCGGCAATGAAAGAACCGAACATTTTATCCCATATGATGAGCACGCCCGCATAATTGGCATCCAAATAGCGCGGATTGGTGGCGTGATGGACGCGGTGATGGCTTGGCGTATTGAACACCGCTTCGAACCAAGCCGGGCAGCGATCAATTGCTTCCGTGTGGATCCAGAATTGATAGACGAGATTAATCCCTGCCGCGATGCCGATAAAAGCCGGGTGGAAGCCTAATAAAACCAGCGACCAGCCGACCACAATCAATCCGGTAAACGGACCAAACCAAGGCTGCCGGAGCGCCGTGCTGAGATTGTAATGCTTGCTCGAATGATGAGTGACATGTTCCATCCAGAACCAGCGGACGCGGTGCGCGAACCGATGTTTCCAATAATAGACAAAATCATAGAGCAAAAAACCAATGATAAAGCTCCACCAGGTCGTCGGCACTGTCATCACGCGATACGGCCAAGCCAGCATCATGATCCACACGGCGGCGACGCCGGTCAGCGTGCCGACAATCGCATTGCCGAGCCCCATCGTCATGCTGGTGATCGCGTCGGCTGTTTCATAGCGACCATGCGCGCGGCCAGTTTTGACCGCCCACCATTCCAAGGCGACGGAGATGACGAAGAAGGGCGCGAACAGCGCCTCAATGGGAATATCTGAAAACATGGGCTTAAGCGGTGACGCGTTCTTTCGCAGTTTCACGGATCATATCGCTGGCTTTTTCAGCAATCGCAATGGTCGGTGCGTTGGTATTGCCGCTGACCAGGCGCGGCATGACTGAGGCGTCGACGACGCGCAGGTTCTGAACGCCGCGGACACATAGGGCCCCATCGACGACCGCGCGGCTGTCACCGTCGACGCCCATTTTACAGGTGCCGACCGGATGATAGATCGTGCCGCCCGTCTCGCGCGCATAGGCCAAGAGTTCGTCATCGGATTGCAGCGCCTCGCCGGGTTCCATTTCATGCTCGATATATTTTGACAGTGCGTCTTGCTCGACGAATTTGCGCGCCCAGCGCAGGCCCGCGACGGCGGTTTGTTGATCCAGCGGGTCATGCAGATAGTTGGGCAAGATCGCCGGATGCTGATCATGTGCGCTCGATTTGATGTGAACGCTGCCCCTGCTTTCCGGCCGCAACTGGCACGGCGCAATGGTCAGGCCGGGCTCTTTCTCGAGTTCCATATCGCCGGTCTCGGTCATTTTCTGCATATCCATCGTCGCTGGGAGGATGTGATATTGCACGTCCGGTGTCGCCAGCTCGGGCCGGGTTCGAACGAAGGCGGCAATATGCGCGGCCGACAGCGTCAGCAAGCCTTTGCGCTGGGTCAGATATTTGAACACTTCGCCGACCATTGCCAATCCGCGGGATTGGGCGTTCACAGACGGCGTGCCCGTTTTCATCCGATAGCGATTGCCGAGCACGAAATGGTCTTGCAAATTCTCGCCAACACCGGGCAGGGCGGAGACCACTTCAATGCCTTTACCCTTCAATAAATCGGGGTGGCCGATGCCGGACAGTTCGAGCAATTGCGGGCTATTAATGGCGCCGCCGGCCAGAATGACTTCGCCGCGGGCTTTGGCCGATTTGGTCTGTCCGTTTTGGGTATATTCGACGCCGACGGCGCGGGTGTCGTCGAAGAGGACGCGCGAGGCGAGGGCTTTGGTTTCAATCCTCAGATTGGTGCGTTTCTTGGCCGGGTTTAGATAAGCGACCGCAGCGCTGCACCGGCGTCCATTTTTGACCGTGAGCTGGTAATAGCAAATGCCCTCTTGGTCTTCGCCGTTCACATCGCGGTGCTCTAGGCCCATGGCTTTTCCGGCTTCAATGACAGCGTCCGAGACGGGATGCTTTTCGGTCACATCAGAGACATTGAGCGGACCGCCGGAGCCATGACCGTCTAAGCCATCACGTTCCTGATTTTGGCTGCGCAAGAAATATGGGTGGAGATCGGCATAGGACCATCCGCGCAGCCCCATTTGGGCCCAGCCATCATAGTCTTGGCGCTGGCCGCGAATGTAGAGCAAGCCATTGATCGACGACGACCCGCCCAGCACTTTACCGCGCGGCCAGGTGTGGACGCGGTCATTGGTCCCGGGATCGGGCTCGGTTTCGTACATCCAATTGACTTTTGGATCCTTCAGGGTCGTTGCATAGCCGACCGGGATGTGGATCATCATCGAGGTGTCTTTGCCGCCGGCCTCGAGCAGGAGCACTGTTGATGTTCCGTCTTCAGTGAGACGGTTGGCGAGCACACAGCCCGCGCTGCCGGCGCCGACAATAATATAGTCAAATTCTGCCATTTCGGGCTCCCATGGATCGTGACCTTTTTAGGAAGATGACACAGGCGTCACGATTTCAAAAGAGGCAACGCTGCGTCACGGTTGACGACAGGGGGCAGAAACCGCTTCCTACGCACAAACATGGATAGGAGAGCGACATGAGCAGCCTCGGCGATTATGAGCAGATCAAGCTTGAACAAGAGGGACAGATTGCGATTTTGACATTGCATCGTCCGGACAAGATGAACGCCTTCACTGGCAAGATGATGTACGAAATGATTGATGCGTTCGATAAAACCGACGCCAATGATGACATCCGCGCGGTGATCGTCACGGGCGCCGGCGAGCGGGCTTTCTGTGCCGGGGCCGACCTTTCAGAGGGCGCCAAGACGTTTGATTATGAAGCGCGCGCCGATACGGGCGAAATTGGCCGCACCAACATGGTCGACATTCAGCGCGATGGTGGCGGGCGTCTGACGCTTCGGATGTTTGAAAGCCTGAAGCCGGTGATTGGGGCGATTAATGGCGCCGCGGTGGGCGTCGGGGTAACGATGCAATTGCCGATGGATATCCGGCTCGCCTCTGACAATGCCCGGTTCGGATTTGTCTTCAACCGCCGCGGCATCAATCCAGAAGCCGCATCGAGCTGGTTCCTGCCGCGTTTGGTCGGCATTCAGCAGGCTCTGGAATGGTGTTATTCTGGCCGTGTCTTTCCAGCCGAAGAGGCGCTTAAAGGCGGGCTTGTCCATTCGGTTCACGCGCAAGCCGATTTGATGACTGTGGCGCGGGCCATGGCGAATGAAATTGCCGACAATACGGCGGCAGTTTCGACCACGCTGACCCGGCACATGATGTGGCGCATGCTCGGCGCCAGCCACCCGATGGATGCGCATATTGTCGACAGCGCGGCGATTTATTCGCGCGGCCAGACCGATGATGCCCGTGAAGGGGTGATGAGTTTCCTCGAAAAGCGGAAGCCGGTCTATCCGGTCAAAGTGTCGGATGGCATGCCGAGCTTTTTCCCGTGGTGGGACGACAAAGAGTTTGAGTGGATCGGCGAATAAGACCTTGCGTCGCAAGGGGTGCGACATGGCATGAGTTGTATTCGCGAATGGATCACTTACTCTAAGTTGCATGGAATTAGAACGTAAAGTAACATCTAACGCAGCAGCGCCAGCGCAATGCGGCGCTGCTGCCGTCTACACCCTGACAAATTCGAGCTGCAGATGGCCGATCGGCGAGCCCGGCACACGTGAGTTCCATTTTTGTGGGGACCGTAGCTCGGACACTTCGCCTTATTGTAAGGCGCACTACGAAATGTCGCTGCGCAGCTAAGTTACGGCGGCGTCGAGCAAGAGATAAGTCGCCAGGCGCGCGCTGGCATTCTTGCTCGAAGCGTGCGTGTTTTCGAGTGCGTTTAAAGCGTCGGACTCTTCCAGCGCTAAGAAGTCTCGCGCCAGCGTCATCATTTCGAGATTGCCGCGCAGACGTTGTTTAACGCGTTCGACTTGGCGCCCGACTTGTTGATTGATCGCAGACCGGCGCTGATCCTCACCTTTGCGGGCGGCGACGGCAATTTTCTTTTTGTCTTTTGGACGGAAAATATCGGTCAGACGAATGCCCGAAGTCTGCAGCTGATCAAGCAAGGCTTCGGCGGTCTCTTCACGCGACAGGGTTGAGCGCTCGTCACGCTCCATATCAGCAATGATAGCGCTCAGCGATTCCGAGCTGCGAGGCTGCGCTTGTTTTTGCGCCAATAGCTCTTTGAGATCGGGGCCTGACTCCTCGCCAGAGGCAAAGTCGAGATCAATCGGGGCATGGCCGTTTGAGCCATTATGTCCATTGGTTTGCGCCTGCATAACATCTTCATCATCAGTTAGCGCCGCTTTGGCCATGCGGTCAGCACTGGCTTCGAACAAGTCTTCTTCGACCGCGCGTGAGGGCGATTGAACCACAGATTTTGGATCGATCGCTTTGTCTTCCGCCGGGCTTGGGGCGGGCTCTGGGGATGCCTCGGAAGGGGCGACGTCGCGCGACAATTTGGTCGCGGTAACTCGAGCCTCGACGGACTTGGTCTTGTTGAGCAAGGCTTGGCTTGTATTGGTGGCGCGGCGTTCGGCAATGTCCATCTCAGCGCGCGCGGCCATCCCTGCGGCGCGGACCGCTGCCGCGGCTTGCTGACCGGCATCTTTGAGCTCTGCCAGCGCCCGGGCTGCGGATTCAGAGGCTTCGAGCGTTTGGGTTTGGATCTGGCTGCTGGCGTCACGAGCGCCATCGAGCGCAATCTTTACCGACTCCAGGAGCCGATCCCCTGTCGTGCCAGCGGCTGCGGCGGCAAGCTCGCCAGCGCGGGCCGCTGTTTCAACGGTTTTGCGAGATTGTTCGAGTTTCTCTTCCATCCGCGCAATCGCGAAAAGCAGGGTTTCATTGCGTTCGCCGGCTTCCGCGGCGAGCGTGTCCATCGCTGAGATTTTCTGAGCCAGGCCGCGTCCGGTTTGGTCGAGACTGGTGAGCCGACCTTGCAGCGCATCTTCAGCCGCGGCAACTTCATTTGCTGCGGCTTTGGCAGAGGCGACCATTAAGTCAGCCTGTTCGGGGATCGCATCATTGAGAAGGTCGGTTTGTTCGCGCAAATCCTTGGCCAGCTGTTCGAGCCCTGTGCGTTCATTGCCGAGCCGCTCGGCCAAGTCACGGGCATTGTCGGCGCTGGCATAAGTCACAGATTCGAGGCGCTGGCGCTCGTCGCCAATTTCGGCAGACATGGCCTTCATCGCTGACAGGGCATGGCCCATGGAGCGATCAACTTCGTTGCTGGCGCTCGACATTTCATCGGCAAAAGCTTTGGCGTCTTTCGCCATGGTTTCGGCCGGTAGGAGCAAGCGTGACGCGGCTTCCAAAACCAGCGCATTAGCGGCGGTTGAGCGGGCTTGCTCGCGGGCCAGCATGCCGGCGAGGATCAACATCAATCCCGGCAGGATAATCGCGATCAATCCGGATAAGATCAGCGCGGGTTGCATTTCTCCGAGCGCTTCGGTGCCAATCAGGGCGACGGCGCCAACAAAAGCGGCAACCCACCAAAGGAAAGCAATCCCGAGTGCACCCCAGGTCAACCAAGTGGAGGTGTTTTGCGCCGACTGTAAGCGCGCAATCGCTTCAGACGGGGATTGGGTCTCGGGGTCAGTTACGTCACTCATGGCGGTCATTATAGGCTCGACTGGGGCAAAATTGCGAGAGGTCTGTGCATTTCTTCTTGGTTAAGCATGCAATGGCCGAACCAATATCAGCCAAAAGGTGAGTTTATGCTGAATATGTGCCGGAAATATATGAATATTTTGTACAAATATGCGGTTGGTTTGGTCGAGTTTTCGGGCCCAATGGATGGTGAAATGGTAGGATGTGTTTCACTTCAGGAGGGAAGGCTTGTGCCAAAAATTCACCTGAAGAGGGAATCAGATCGTGACTTAGACGCAAATATGACGCCGCCAAATACCGCCGGCTCGCGCGTGATCTTGATCACAATTTAGAGAAATTGCAGGCCCTCCGGTGTCGGAGGGCTTGCTTTGTTGGGATTGCAATGGTTTGGCAGGCGCAATCAAACTGGTTACGCACAAGAAACGAACATGGCTTTGATTGACAGGGCCGGGAATCAAACCATGTTCAGGCGGTTTGCGCGCTCGGCGGCGTTGGCGAACACGGCTCATAGAGAGGATCAACCATGGCTGCGCTGGACACTCACTCAAAAATCGACCTGATCGGGTTCAATCTCAAAATGTTGGCGCGAGGGCAGAAACGCTCTTTGCTGATCAGCGCCGGGGCGGTGGAGGACAAAGACTTCCTGCTCGAAGCATGTCGTAAAATGGCGGACATTGGCGTTGGCCTTTATGCCACCCCGGGAACGCATCGTTTCTTGGCCGAAAACGGCGTTGAGTCGATCGCCGCGCGCAAAATCTCCAGCGATGAAGAGCCAAATATCAAAACGCTGATCCAAGACGGTAAAGTCGATTTTGTCGTCAACATCCTGACCGGCGACTCCACGTATGATGAAGCCTCTGACGCCGCCAGCATTCGTTCGCTCTCAGTTAAGCACGGCATTCCGCTTTACACTGATCGCCAAGTCGCGCGGGATACGATTGAGCTGGTCCTCTCTGACCTCGAAGAGGGCACATATTCTTACAAGATTGGCAGCGAAGACCGGCCTTGGGATCTGCGCACGCGGTTTTTGGAATTGGTTCGCGAGCGCGGTGGCTGGTCAAACCATCATGGTCATTTCGACAAAGCCTATTTGATCTCGCCAGAGAATCTGGCCCTCGGCTTTGCTGACATGGAAAAGAAGTGGGAACTCTATCGCCACTTGAAAGAGAACTACACGCACGAAGACTTGGTCGAGCGGATTTCTCGCGCGCTGCAAACCGTGGTTGATCAAGGCGCACAATATTGTCGGACCATGGTCGATGCCGATAGCATTATCGGCCTCAAGCCCATCCATGCCGCGGTTGAGGTGAAAGAACGGTTCAAAGATAAAATTCGCTTTGAAATCGGGGTACAACCACTGGAAGGTGTGCTCGAAGAAGCGTCCCGTGAACAATATATCGAAGCTTGTAAATTGGCTGATTATTGCGGCGGCCTGCCGTCTCGCGATCGCCCGCAAGAAGGCAAGCATTTGGACATCGTTATGGAGACGGCCAAAGAGCTCAATAAAATGGTCGAGGTGCATGTCGATCAAGAGAACAACCCGTTCCAACACGAAACCGAACTGCTCTGCTTGAAGACCATCGAGCATGGCATGCAAGGCCGCGTCTATGGCATTCACTCAATCTCAGTCTCAGCCAAGGATGAGAGCGAACAGGACCGGATTGTCGCGCTTTGTAAGGAAGCCGATGTCGGCATCGTCATCTGCCCGTCGGCGGCGTTGTCGATGAAGCAGCTGCCGATGCAAGGGCCGTTGCACAATTCAATTGGGCCGTTTGTGAAGCTCAAAAATGCCGGCGTCCGCACCTATCTCGGCATCGACAACATTGCTGACTTGTTCATGCCCATCGTCGATGGCGACATGTGGACCGAAGTGCGCATGTTGATGGAAGCTTGCCGTCACTATGATCTTGAGCAAATCGCCGACTGGGCCTGTCAGCCGCCTCTGCACATTATGAATGAGCAGGCCAGGAAAGTTGCCGCGGAATAGGAAAAACCCTGCGGCCAGAGGAAGCATTGGTTTGCAGCGCTGGCTCTGACATATAAACACCGGAGAGGCGGACCATCGTGGGCCGCCTTTTTGGTCACGAGGTTTCATGCTCGCTGAGATTGGACAAATCGCCCTCATCCTGGCGCTGATCATCAGCGCGCTGCAGGGTTGGCTCGGGCTGCAAGGCGCGCATCAAAATGATCGCCGGGCAATGGCCTTTGCCGACCGTGCGGCTGTCGCACAGGCGCTGCTTTGCGTGCTGGCCTTTGCGCTGTTGGCGCAGGCCTTTATGAGCTCCGACTTCAGTGTCAAATTGGTCGCCACCAATTCGCATACGAGCAAGCCACTCATCTATAAATTTAGCGGCACCTGGGGCAATCATGAAGGCTCAATGCTGCTCTGGGTCATGGTCATGGCGCTGTTCGGCGCGGCCATGGTTTGGTTCGGCAAGACCTTGCCCTCTGGCCTGCGCTCACGGGCGATTGCCATCCAGGGTCTGACCACGACTGGCTTTTTGGCCTTTCTCATCTTTACCTCCAATCCGTTTGAGCGCCTGACACCGGTTCCAGAGAATGGCATTGGCCTCAACCCGCTTCTACAAGACCCGGGCTTGGCCTTGCATCCGCCCTTCCTCTATCTCGGCTATGTTGGCTTCTCAGTGGCCTTTTCCTTCGCCGTCGCAGCGCTGATCGAAGGGCGAGTCGATGCGATGTGGGCGCGCTGGATCCGGCCCTGGGTCCTAATGGCGTGGAGCTTCCTGACGATCGGCATCGTGCTCGGCAGCGTCTGGGCCTATTATGAGCTCGGTTGGGGCGGCTGGTGGTTCTGGGACCCAGTAGAGAACGTTAGCTTCATGCCATGGCTGGCGGGCACGGCGCTGTTGCACTCGACGCTGGTGGCGCAGGCGCGCGGCAGCTTCATTCGTTGGACGCTCCTGCTCGCCATCACGACCTTCTCGCTGAGCTTGGTTGGGACATTCATTGTCCGCTCCGGGGTGCTGACCAGCGTCCACGCGTTCGCGGTCGATCCGGATCGCGGCATTTTCATTCTCGCTTTATTGATCCTGTCCACGGGCGGGGCGCTGGCTTTGTATGCGGTGCGGTCAGGCAAGATCGCGCATGGCGCTAAGTTTGAACCAGAAAGCCGTGAAGCCGGTCTGGTGCTCAATAATATCTTGCTCGTCGTGGCGACAGCGACGGTGTTTCTCGGCACGTTCTATCCGCTCGTGATTGACGCTTTGACCGGCGACAAGATCACTGTCGGACCGCCATATTTCGAGCGGACCTTTGCGCCGATTATGAGTGTCCTGATCATATTCATGGCCGTGGCGCCGCTGATGAAATGGCGCTCAGACAGCTGGCGGAGACTGAAGCGCACGCTGCTTATCATGGCTTTGGTCGCTGTGCCGATCACCGTGGCCGTTATGGTGTTCGGGAAAACTGTTTTCGGCGCGCTCGGCATGGGGCTGGCGGCGTGGCTGCTGATTGGCACCAGCGCCAATTATGCGCGCAAGCTGCGGATCGGCGAGGCGAAAGCGACGATGGGTAATTTCTTCCTTCGGTTCGCGCGCTTGCCCGGGGCGACGCATGGTTTTGCGCTCGCGCATATCGGTCTTGCAGTCTGCACTGTCGGCATTGTCTCCATGGGCGTCTGGGCGGACGAGAAAGTTGACCGCTTGAAGATTGGCGAGGAGATTTCGATCTCTGGCTATCAATTTCGCCTCGAAGGCGTCGAGCAGTCTCAAGGCCCAAACTTCGTCGCTGAGACCGGGCAGGTGGTGATCGAACGCCAAGGCCGCCGCGTCGCGACGCTCAATCCCGAGCAGCGCACCTATCCGGTCGAACGCAACAATACGACGGAGGGCGCCATGGAAATCGGCGCCTTGCGCATCCTCTATGCGGCCAAAGGCGAGGGCAATCCGCAAGATGGATGGATTATCAGCGTCTATTATCACCCGATGGTGATTTGGATTTGGATCGGCGCTTTGATGATGGCCGCGGGCGGCCTTGCCTCTGTTGCTGACCGCCGGCACGCCTTTGCCCGGCAACGCCCCGCGCGCGGCGGTGCTGTGCCAGCCCCGGCGGAGTAAAGACATGACTTGGTCCCGCCTTCTCCCCGTCAGTCTGTTTGGCGTCTTAATCATTTTCCTGGCAATTGGTCTGACCCGTGACCCGAGTGCCATTCCGACCGAAATGATTGATCGTGATATGCCGGCCTTCGAGCTGCCCGACTTGCGCGCCGACGCGACGGTCACCGAAGACGACCTGACGGGTGACATCACACTCCTCAATGTCTTTGGCTCTTGGTGCGTGGCCTGTTTGCAGGAGCATCCAACCCTGATGCGCTTGGCTGAGGATGACACCGTCCGCATTGTTGGCGTGAATTGGCGCGATGAGCGCGGCGAAGCGCTCGATTGGCTCGCAGAACATGGCGATCCCTATAATCGAATAATCTTTGATGGGCTCAGCGATTTGGTCATTGAGATTGGCGTCACGGGCGCCCCTGAGACCTTTATTCTGGATCCGACGGGCCGCATCCGCTTCAAGCAAGTCGGCCCGATCACGCCTGATGTGTGGCGCGACACGATCCGACCGGTGATCGACGCCCTCGAGCGCGAGGCGGCATCATGAGAGCGATGGTCGGCCTGGTCTTATCGCTTTGCTTGATCTTCTCGCCGGCCGCATCGGCCGAAGGCGAAGACGAGATTGAAGCCCGCACCGACGCGATCTCAAAAACCCTGCGCTGTGTGGTCTGCCAAAATCAATCTATCTACGATTCCAATGCGCCGCTCGCCGAAGACATGCGCCGGCTCGTCCGCAAACGGGTCGAAGCAGGCGACACAGATGACGAGACGCGCGCCTATTTGCGCGAACGTTACGGCGACTATGTCTTGATGACCCCGCCACTGCAGGCCAACACGGTCTTGCTTTGGCTCGGGCCTCTGATCCTGTTCGCGATTGGCGCTGTGTGGTTCATTGTCCGCCTGCGCCGAGCGCCCGCGGCGGAGCTGGAGGTCCTCAGCGCGGGGGACCGGGCGCGCGCCGCGGCGGCTTTGGCGGATGAGGATCCAAACACGTGATTTGGCTCGTCTTCTTTATCCTGTTCGCGATCATTGGCGGATATCTTTTGCTCCCATTTCTTGGCGTAGCGGTGTCTGAGAACCAACCACTCCTGGACGAAGCGCGCGGCCAGAAAGCCACTATAGAATTGGATGAAGCGGAAGGCCGCCTCTCTGCCCAAGCCGCTGCAGAAGCCAGAGATGCCTTAGACCGGCGGGTCTTGGCCCTGCTCGATGCGCCAGACCAAACCCCTGAAAGCGCCCGGCTCAAATCAGCTGTGCTTTTTTTGGTGCCGGCGGTGCTGCTGCTCGGCGGGGCAGGCCTCTATTTGCAAGTCGGCCAGCCAGGCTATCAGCCGCTCAGTTTTGCTGAATATCAAGCGCAGCAAGCTGCCAGCCTACCAGATACGTTGGATGAATTGGTGGTCGAGTTGCGGGCGCGGCTCGAAGCCGATCCGAACCCGCCCGCCGATGGCTATGTCCTGCTCGCGCGGTCTTATCTCCGGCTTGGTGATCCCGCTGCGGGGCTCGCCGCATATGACCGCGCCATCGTCTTATCCGAAGGCGCCGCGGCCATTGTTGAGGAGCGCGATGAGGTCTTGCGGATCCTGCAAAGCCGCGTGGCGATGCCGCAAATCGATCCTGAAACGCAGGCGCGTATCCAATCGATGAGCGCCGACGAACAGCAGGCGATGATTGAAGGCATGGTCGACGGCCTGGCCATACGTTTGGAACAAGATCCTAATGATGCCCAAGGCTGGATGCGTTTGATCCAGGCGCGGGCGGTCATGGGCGATGTCGCTCAAGCGCGCCAAGATCTCACGGCGGCGCTCGCCGTTTTCCCCGAAACCACGCCTGAAGGCGAGGCGCTGCAATCTCTTGCGGCTGAGGTCTTGCCGTCCGCGTCTGAATCCGCTGAACAGTAAGTTCATTCTGCACGAGAGAGGCGAGAAGCGTTGACATCGCTGTCACTTGCGGCATAGGGCTAAGAGGTAGAGCGAGCTTGAACTCGCTCCAGGGAGGAAAATTCATCATGTCATTGGACACCATCGATCTGGTGATCGTCGGCCTATACGCGGTCGCGCTGTTTGCCATTGCTATATTCGTATCTCGCGAACCCGCGGGTGAAACCAAAGATACAGAGGATTATTTCCTCGCGGGCAAAGCCTTGCCGTGGTGGGCGATTGGGGCGTCTTTGATCGCCGCCAACATCTCCGCAGAACAGATTATCGGCCAGTCGGGGCAGGGCTTCGTTGTTGGTTTGGCAATTGCTGCCTATGAGTGGCAGGCGGCCTTGGTCTTGATCATTGTCGCAGCGTTCTTCCTGCCAATCTTCCTGAAACGCGGCATCTACACGATGCCGCAATTTCTTGAGACCCGGTTTGGACCGAGCGTAAAAACGATCATGGCGCTGTTCTGGATCTTCCTGTTCACAGCGGTCAATCTGACAACGGTGCTGTATGGCGGCGCGCTAGCAATCCAAGCGGTGACAGGGCTTGGCGTCTTTACCGGCATGGCTATGCTAGCCGGGTTTGCGCTGCTGTACTCGCTCTATGGCGGTCTTAAAGCGGTGGCACTGACCGACATTATTCAAGTTGTTATTCTCATTCTTGGCGGCTTTGCGATCACTATTTTGGTGCTCGGCATGGTCGGTGGTGAGCGCGGCGCGATAGGCGGATTGAGCACGCTGATGGGCGAGCTGCCCGGGCATTTTGAAATGATCCTCGACCGCGACCATCCAAGCTATGGCAATCTGCCGGGCATTTGGACTCTGCTGGGCGGCCTTTGGGTGCTGCACTTCTCATATTGGGGTTTTAATCAGTACATCATTCAACGGGCGCTGGGCGCCGAGAGCCTGGCGGAAGCGCAAAAAGGCTTGGCCTTCGCCGCCCTTTTGAAATTCCTGATCCCATTGATTGTGGTCATTCCAGGGATCGCCGCGCTTTGGCTCGCTCAAAATGGCCTGCAAGGCCTCAGCGAAGAGGCGTTGAGCGCGAAGCCAGACAGCACCTATGGCGCGCTTATGGCACTTATGCCAGTCGGTATTCGCGGCTTGATCTTTGCCGCGCTGGTGGCCGCGATTGTGTCGTCGCTGGCTTCGATGATCAACTCAATCTCGACCATTTTCACGATGGACATTTACCGCGATTTCGTCGCCAAGGATAAAGCTGAAGGCCATTACGTGCTGATTGGCCGGATCACAGCGGCGACCGCTATGGTCATTGCGCTCTTCCTTGCCATCCCACTGCTTGGCGGCGGGACCAGTATCTTCCAAACCATTCAGGAATATACCGGCTTTGTGGCGCCAGGCATTGTCGCGGTTTTCTTGCTCGGCTTCTTCTGGAAGCGGACCAATACGGCCGGCGCCTTTGCGCTACTGATCTCATCGGTCGTGCTCTCGCTGCTCTTCTTCACGGCCTCAGGGTCAGATGGCGGCGGCGTCGCGGCTGTGCTGGGACCGATCTTCAACCCGATCTTGGGTCTGGCAGGCTTTGATGTCACCAATATGCCCTTCGTGGTGCGGATTTGGTTCATCTTCCTGATCTGTGTCGTGATCGGCGTTGTGGTGTCGCTTCTGACCCCGCCGCCGGAAGAGCATCAACCGGTTCAGCTTGGCGATATCAGCTTCGCGACGACGACGACGTTCAAAGTTGCGTCGGGTGTCTCGATCGCCATCCTGATCGGCCTCTATGCGATGTTCTGGTAGGTCGATCTGACCCATCGCATGAGCTGACGCTGCGAGAACCTTTGCCAAGACCTCCGCCTTGCACCAGTTACAGGGCTACAACTTTTGGAGGATGCCATGGCAACTGGTCGCGAATTTGACGTCATCGTTTATGGATCAACCGGCTATACAGGCCGGTTGGTCGCTGAATATCTCGCTAAAACTTATGGCGTCGGTGGCGATGTCACGTGGGCCATGGCCGGGCGCAGCGCTGACAAACTCGCCGCTGTCCGTGACGAGATCGGCGCCCCAGCCGATACGCCTTTTGTCGTCGCGGATGCCAATGACCCGGCAAGCCTGAAGGCCATGGTCGAGCGAGCGGGGTGTATCTGCACCACGGTTGGGCCTTACCAGCTTTATGGCGAAGCGCTGGTTTCGGCCTGCGCTGATGCCGGCACCGATTATGTCGACCTGTGCGGAGAGCCGGCATGGATGCACCAGATGATCGACAAATATGAAGGCGCGGCGCAAGCCAGCGGCGCTCGCATAGTCTTCTCTTGCGGCTTTGACTCCATCCCATTCGATCTCGGCGTCTGGTTCACGCAAGAAGCCGCCAAAGAGCGCTTTGGGGCGCCGGTTCCGCGCGTCAAAGGCCGTGTCCGCAAGATGCAAGGCACCTTCTCCGGCGGCACGGCGGCGAGCTTCAAAGCCACAATGGCGTCGGTCGGCAAAGATCCATCACTTTTGGGCGTGCTGCAAAACCCGTTCAGCCTGACCATGGGCTTCCAAGGCCCGGAACAACCGCATGGCATGAAGCCAATTGAAGATACCGATATTGGAAGCTGGTCGGCGCCCTTTATCATGGCTTCGATCAACACCAAAAACGTCCACCGCTCGAACGCTCTCATGGGCCACGCCTATGGCGAAGACTTTACCTATGATGAGATGATGCTGACAGGCCCTGGCGAAGAAGGCAAAGCCATGGCGGAAGCGGTTGCTAGCATGGATATGATGGGCGGCGATGATGGCCCGAAACCTGGCGAAGGCCCCAGCAAAGAAGAGCGCGAAGCGGGCTTCTATGATGTCATGTTCCACGGCACAGCTGCGGATGGCCAAATCATTATTGCCGGTGTCACTGGCGATAAAGACCCGGGTTATGGCTCAACCTCAAAGATGATTGCCGAAAGCGCGATCTGCCTGGTCAAAGACGATACCGGCACACCGGGCGGCATTTGGACCCCCGCTCCGGCCATGGGCGGTCACTTGGTCAAACGCCTGACCGAGAAAGCTGGCCTGACCTTTACGGTTGAAAACTAAGATTCAACCACTTTCACTTTAGAGGCGGCGTGGGCAGCTTTTGTGCGCGCCGCCTCAATTGTATCGGCGTGTGCAATCGCGACGCCCATGCGGCGGGTTTCATAGGACACAGGCTTCCCAAACAGTCGAAGCTGTGTGCCGGGTTCGACCAGCGCGTCGGCGACATTTTCAAACGCCACGCCCTCACTCTCCACCCCGCCATAGATTACAGCGCTGGCGCCAGGGCGGAGCAGGTTTGTGTCCACCGGAAGTCCGAGGATGGCGCGGGCATGCAGCGCAAACTCGCTCTGGTCTTGCGTTGCCAGCGTCACCAGGCCGGTATCATGCGGACGCGGACTGACCTCCGAAAACCAAACCGTGTCGCCTTTGACGAAAAGCTCGACCCCAAAGACGCCGAGCCCGCCAATATCGTCCGTGACTTTACGTGCCATGTCTTGGGCCGCTTGCAGGGCGGCGTTGCTCATCGGCTGGGGTTGCCAGCTTTCCACATAGTCGCCGCCTTGCTGGCGATGCCCAACCGGGGCGCAGAAATTGGTGCCATCTCGGTGCCGGACCGTCAGCAGTGTAATCTCATAGTCGAAATCGACAGCGCCTTCGACAATCACACGAACCTGATTGCCGCGCCCGGCGGTCAGCGCGTGGTCCCAAGCGGCGGCGATGTCAGACGCGTCATCGACTTTAGACTGGCCTTTGCCGGATGACGACATGACTGGTTTGACAAAGACCGGATAGCCGATCTTCGCCGCTTCGGACGCCAGCGTTTCAGCGTCGCTGGCAAAGGCATAGGGGCTGGTTTTGAGGCCGAGCGTTTCCGCTGCCAATCGGCGAATGCCTTCGCGGTCCATGGTCAGCTGCGTGGCGCGCGCCGTCGGGATGACTGTGGCGAAGCCTTCAGCTTCGATGGCCGCGAGCTCATCCGTCGCGATGGCTTCGATTTCAGGGACGATGAGATCAGGTTGCTCTTGAGCAATAATCGCTCTCAGCGCTTGGGCGTCGGTCATATCGAGCACATGCGCGCGGTGGGCGACTTGCATCCCGGGAGCGTTGGCATAGCGATCACAGGCAATGACTTCGACGCCGAAGCGCTGCAGCTCGATCACCACTTCTTTGCCGAGTTCACCGGCGCCTAAAAACAGAACTTTGGTTGCGGTCGGTGAGAGCGGGGTGCCGATACGGGTCATGCGGTGGTCGCTTTCTGATGGCGTTTCTTGATCGTGCCAGAAAAGTTCAAAACCGGGCGGCCATCGCCAGTAATGACCCCGCGTACAAACGTGATCGAACGGCCGCCGCCCATGACTTCGCCGCGCGCCTCAATCAGCTCGCCCTCGAGTGCGCCGGATAGGAATTCCGACGTGAACGCGACAGTGACGCCATAGCCCTCATCATCGCCGCTATGGGCGAGGGCGAATAGGGCAAAGTCTGCGAATGTCATCAATGCGCCGCCATGTACCACGCCGCCGGCATTCATATGCTTCTGCTGCGCGCGGAACGCGGCAACCATGGTGCCATCGTCTTCGCGCTTCAGATAGAACGGGCCAGCCGCGTCATGTTCAAACGGCTCATTCGGCCAAGTTGACCAGCCTTTGAATTCGCCTTCTGTGATCAGTTTCGCTTCCATAATTTGGCCCTCCTGAGGCGCAGTCATAGCGCCGCGGCGACATTTCGCCAGCGTGACGATGCGTCAGGGTTCGACTTGGCGCGTGGGTTGAGTATTGTAGATTCCAGGAGGAATTGATCTATGGCTTTTGATCCTGAAATTCGCGCGGCTTTGATTGATCAAGTGCGCCGCTTCGTGCGTGAGCGCTGCGTTCCGGCTGAGGCGCAAGTGGCCGAGGATGATCTCGTGCCGGCGGAGCTGGTTCAGGAGATGAAAGAGCTCGGCCTCTTCGGGCTGGCTGTGCCGGAAGCCTATGGCGGGCTTGGCCTGGATATGGAAACCGAATGCCTGGTTGGTTTTGAGCTGGGTTGGACCTCGCCTGCTTTCCGGTCAGCCGCGGGCACCAATATTGGCATTGGCTCGCAAGCCTTGGTTCTGTTCGGCACTGAAGAGCAAAAAGAGAAATACCTGCCGGGAATTGCCAGCGGCGACATTGTCACCAGTTTCGCGCTGACCGAGCCGGAAGCGGGCTCAGACGCGGCAGGTCTGCGGACCAAAGCGACCAAGGATGGCGACGCCTATCTCCTCAGTGGCGGCAAGCGCTATATCACCAATGCCAATGTCGCGGATCTGTTCACGGTGATGGCTCGGACCAATCCTGACGAACCGGGCGGCAAAGGCGTCTCAGCCTTTATCGTGCCGCGCGACACGCCAGGGCTCTCGGTCGGCAAGCCTGAAAAGAAAATGGGCCAGCAAGGCGCGCACATTTGCGACGTCAATTTCGACAATGCCCGCGTCCCAGCTGAGATGATGGTGGCCGGCGAGGGCGAAGGCTTTAAAGTCGCGATGAGCGTGCTCGACAAAGGCCGGCTGCATATCTCGTCTGTCTGCACCGGCATGATGGAACGGTTGATCAGCGAAATGGTCAATTATGCGATGGAGCGCGAGCAGTTCGGCAAACCGATCATGCAACACCAATTGATCCAAGCAATGATTGCTGACAGCCAAGCCGAAGCCTATGCCGCGCGCTGTATGATCTTAGACGCGGCCAAGAAACGCGACGCCGGAGAGCCGGTCACGATGCTCGCGTCGTGTTGTAAAATGTTTGCCTCAGAAGCCGTCGGCCGAGTTGCAGACCGCGCCGTGCAAGTGTTTGGCGGAGCTGGTTATGTTGCCGATTACGGGGTCGAGCGCTTCTTCCGTGACGCCCGCATCTTTCGGCTGTACGAGGGCACAACGCAAATCCAACAAATCATTATCGCGCGCGAGCTTAGCCGCGCAGCGAAACGCGGAGAGATTTAAATGGCCGATACCGAACACGAGTTCGCCCCAGAAGATGTTGGCTTAAATTCCGAGCGACTGGAGCATATTCCGAACTATTTCGAGACCGCTTATCTAACCGATAGCAAGCTGCCTTGCATGGCCACGATGGTGTCTCGCAACGGACAGATTGTGCACGAAGCGTATCGCGGCAACACCCAGCTCGAAGGCGGATCGCCGATTGGTCCGGAGACGATTTTCCGCATCTATTCGATGACCAAACCGATCACTTCGGTCGCCGCCATGATGCTGCACGATGAAGGCGTGCTTCGGCTCGACCATGAGATCTCGCGCTACATTCCGGAATTCGCTGAGACGCAGGTCTGGGATGGCGGCGATCTGAAAGACTATAAAACCCGCGCGCCGGACCGCGCGATGACGGTGCGCGATGCGTTCACGCACACGACTGGCGTGACATATGGCTTCTTGTTCCAGCATGAAGTTGATGCGCTGTACCGTGCCGAGAAAATTGGCGGCCTCGGCGAAGGCGGTGGTGAGACACTCGGCGAAATGTGTGCCCGGATTGCCAAACTGCCTTTGGTTTTTTCGCCAGGTGAGCGTTGGAATTACGGACACTCGACGGACATTCTCGGCCGCGTCGTCGAAGTCGCGAGTGGGATGTCGCTCGACGTGTTCTTCCGCGAGCGGATTTTTGAGCCTTTGGGCATGGTAGATACCGACTTCTATGTGCCTGAAAGCAAGCTCGACCGGCTGATGGCCTGCTATGCAAAAAACCCGATCACCAGCGAAGTGACGATGAGCGATGGAGCAGGGGCAGACAGCAAAGCCTATAAGACCCAGCCGAAATTACTGAATGCGGGGGGCGGCCTGGTTTCAACCCTGCGCGATTATCACCGCTTCTGCCTAATGCTCTTACAAGGTGGCAGCCTTGATGGCGCACGCTTATTGAGCCCGAAAACTGTTGAGTTCATGCGGATGAACCATTTGCCCGGTGGCAAAACCATCAAAGAGATGGGCGATAAGACCTTCTCGGAAGCGCGCATGGAGGGCAATGGATTTGGTCTTGGCGGCTCAACCGTGGTCGACGTCGCGGAAACGCTCACGCCCGGCTCAGTCGGAACATTTAGCTGGGGCGGTTTAGCAAATACGTTCTTCTGGATCGATCCAGTCGAAGAACTGATCGCGATTCAAGCGACGCAAATGATCCCCACCGGGTGTTATCCGATCCGACCGCAATTTCAGCAGCTGGTTTACGCTGCGGTCGACTGGTAACCTGACACGCGAAATATAGTGAAATAGGGCGTGTTGACGGGGGTATTTTGACCCTCGAAACACTAATACGAACTTTTTAGGTTGCGTGCCAGCGCTGTCAGGGTTGCCAAACCGAAAAATAATACCATGTTCCCCTGCGTAAGACCTAAAACGCGCCGGGAACTCATCCGGAAGACAGATAATGGGTCAGTCACCGGAGGAAATGAATGACAAAACTGGACAATCCGTTCCACACTTATGTTGAAGATCTATTCGCCAATCTCGGGCGGATCCGAATCCGAAAGATGTTTGGCGGCGCCGGGGTGTATTCGGGCGAGGACATGTTCGCGCTGATCGATAAAGACCGCGTCTATGTCAAATCAGACGATCACCTGAAACAGCATCTGGTTTCAGAAGGCGGCGAAGCCTTTGAATGGACCAACCCGAATACCGGCAAGACCATCCAAATGAGCTATGTCTCGCTGCCAGTGAATGCGCTCGACGATCGTGATGAGGCCTCGGCCTGGGGCCGCAAGGCGCTCGACGTCGCCATTCAGGCGCGTCGCGCGAAAGTGAAATCGCCGCGCCGGATGACGTTTTAAGCGGGACCGGTCTTAGCTGTTCCGGAAATCTGCGGGACGCTTTTCTAAGAACGCTTTGACGCCTTCTTTGAAGTCAGCTTGCCGCCCAGCCGTGCGCTGGGCGAACCGTTCGGCTTGCAGCTGGCTGTCAAAATCATTGTCTTCGGCTTGCCAGACCAAGTCGCGAATGAGGGCCAAGGCTTGCGTTGGGCCATCGGCGAGGCGTTTGGCATAGGCCTGTGCTTCACTCATCAATTGATCGTCTGGAACGACGCGATTGATTAAGCCCCATTCCAAAGCTTGGTCGGCAAAGACTTTGTCGCCAAATAGGGTCATTTCCATCGCTTTGGCGCGACCGACCATGCGCGGTAATAAGAAGGTTGAGCCGCCATCGGGCACAAGGCCAATGCGCCGGAAGGCTTGTAGGAAATACCCGGTCTCACTGCAGATAATGAAATCGCCCATCAAGGCGATCGAGCAACCAATACCCGCCGCAGCGCCGTTGACAGCGGTAATGATTGGATGCGGATGCGTGCGCATGGCTTTGATGAATGGGTTATAGTGCGTGTCGAGCGCTTTACCCGCATCTGGCTTGCCTTTCGGCGTCGATCCGGGATTGGAAGAGAGGTTCGCACCGGAGCAAAACCCGCGGCCATTGCCAGTGATGATCGTACAACGGGCCTCATCGGCAGCTTGTTCAAGCGCCAGCGCCAATTCCTCGACTGTGTCCATGCCAGCCGCGTTGAGCGTTTTGGGGTCATTAAAAGCAATCGTCGCGATATCGTCGGCAACGTGGTAAGAAATCTTCGTAAAGCTCATGGCGTTCTCCCATTTCGCGCCAATCTATTCAGTTGAGCGGCAGTGAAAACCATGACGCTGGGGCAGGGCATTTCGTTTGGTCATCTGATGGTTCTGATGTATCCTTTACGTCGACGATAAGACACGCTGGAGGAATGAATGGCACTAGATGGACTTTCTGCGGATGGCATGGAGGCCATTCTCGCAAAACAGAAAGCGGCTCATATTCGCGATGGCATTCCATCGGCTGAGCAAAGAGAAGCCTGGATCGACAAGTCAATCGACTTATTGGTCACCCACGGTGAGGCCTTGGCTAAGACCATGGCGGAAGACTTTGGTCATCGCTCAATTGATCAATCTAATTTGACCGACATTGCCGGATCGATTGGCGCCCTGAAATTCTCGCGCAAGAATCTGCGCAAGTGGATGCGCCCTGAAAAGCGTAAAGTCGATTTTCCTCTCGGCCTGCTCGGGTCCAAAGCGCAGATCCAATATCAGCCTAAAGGCGTGATCGGCGTTATCAGTCCGTGGAACTTCCCGGTTAATTTGACGTTCGCGCCGCTGGCCAATGTCTTCGCAGCGGGCAATCGCGCGATGATTAAACCGTCTGAGTTCACAGAGAAAACCTCTGATCTGATGGCTGAACTGTTCGCCAAATATTACACTGAAGAAGAGGTTGCGGTGGCCACGGGCGGCCCTGATGTGGGCGCGGCTTTTTCTAAATTGGCCTTCGATCATATCATCTTCACTGGCGCGACCTCAGTAGCGCATCATGTCATGCGGGCGGCGGCGGACAATTTGGTGCCGCTCACCCTAGAGCTTGGCGGCAAGTCTCCGGTCATCCTCGGCAAATCTGCGAATATGGAAAAAGCGGCGAGCCGCATCATGGCGGGCAAGACCCTCAATGCCGGCCAAATCTGCTTGGCGCCGGATTATGCCTTCGTACCAGAAGAGAAGACCGGTGACTTTGTTGGCGCCGCGCAAGCGGCAGTCGGTAAAATGTATGCTGAAGGCCTAAAGGACAATGACGACTACACCTCTGTGGTCAATCAGCGACATTATGAGCGCCTGAACTCGTACCTCGACGATGCCCGCGAAAAGGGCGCTGAAGTGATTGAAATCAATCCTCAGAATGAGAATTTCAGTCAGCAGCCGCATCATAAGATGGCGCCGCATATCGTGCTCAATCCGACCGATGATATGAAAGTCATGCAGGATGAGATTTTCGGGCCGATCCTGCCGCTCAAATCTTATACTGAGACCAAGGATGCTGTCGCTTATATCAATGAGCATCCGCGGCCGCTCGGGCTTTATTATTTCGGCGATGATGCCACCGAACGCGACATGGTGTTGAACAATACCACGTCAGGCGGGGTTACGGTGAATGATGTCATCTTCCACGTCGCCCAAGAAGACCTACCATTTGGCGGCGTTGGGCCATCGGGCATGGGTGCTTATCATGGCCGCGATGGCTTCTTAGAGTTTAGCCATAAGAAAGCGATCTATACGCAAACTGGCAACGAGATCCTCGCCATGATGCGCCCGCCTTATGGCGAGAAATTCCGCAAGCAAGTGGCCGCGCGGATGAAGAAGTAGCGCGGTGCAACGCTCCAAAATAGCAAAGCCGCTCATCCTCCAAGGTGGGCGGCTTTTTACTCCGTGATCGGCAAATGCTCTGCGATAAAAGCATCCATGGCTTGCAAGGTTTGCAAACGCGTTGAGGCGATGGATAGCCCGTGATCTTCGCCCTTCAATCTGACCAATTCAACAGGTTTGCCCGCTCGTTTGAGGGCGCGTTCCATGATTTTGCTTTGATTGAACGGCACGACCGTGTCGTCGTCACCGTGGAGCAATAGGATCGGCGCGGCGGCGTTTTCAGCGAAGTGAACGGGAGAAATGGCTTTCAGTTTCGTTCGGCGGGCATCCCCCTCGGCCATAACGTCTTCCCAATAGCTGACCGCCCAGTGATTGCTTCCGCGTTCTTTCTTCGTCGTCGCAATCATGAGATTGAGATCTGAAACGGGGGCGATGGCGATCACGCACTTATATAATTCTGGCGTGAACACAGCGCCGGCGAGCGCGGCGTATCCACCATAGCTGGCGCCAACAATGCAGACTTGATTCGGATCAACCATGTTGGCCTTTGCTAAGGCGGCAATCGCGTCGGTAATATCGTCTTGCATCTTGCCGCCCCATTCGCCGCGGCCAGCATCCTCGAATTTTTGGCCAAACCCTGTTGAGCCTCGGAAATTAGGCTGCACGACCAGGTAGCCACGATTGGCAAAATACTGCGCCATCCAATCATAGTCGAACCGGTCATATGAGGCTGGACCGCCATGCGGCAGCACAATTGTCGGATAGGTTTTCTGCGCTGACGCATCGTAATCCGGTGGGAAAGTGAGGATGGCTTGAATTTTCAAGTCATCACGGGCTTTGTATTCGACGCTTAGCATCACACCATCGGCTTCGACTGGAATGCCCGGTCGCCGTCGCGCCAGCAGCTTCAGGTCATCGGATTCGGTTTTATGGACCAACCAAACATCGCCGACCTGAGGTGAAAATGCCCGATATAGGATCGCACTGCGATCATCAGACCAGGAATCCAGATAAACGGTTGCATCCGGCAACCGCGCCAAGACGCTGTCAAAGCTTGCCTGTAGTTTTTCATCGAGAAAATAGTATTCTGGAGTCAGGCCCGCATATCGCACGCCTAAGAATTTCCGATTGCTATCGAGATAGACCGTATCAATTTCGCGCTCATGCGGGGGGATGATGGGACCAGAAATCTCGCCACCGGCGCCGAGTTTCATAGGGGCTCCATAACTTCTATCGCCGTCACCAATAAAGACCAGGCCGCTTTCATCCGGCATCACCCCCATCACCCACATTTGCGGGATTTCGGTTTTCTGTTCGAAAATCGTCTCCCAGCCATTCCCATTGCGCCATTGTATGGAGAACAAGTTAGATCGGTTGTTATAGCGTTTTCGCGCAAGCACATTTCCGCCGCCCCCGACAAACCAGTCGCGGGTGTCAGGCGTCCCTCGAACGTATCGCGAGCCCCTGGCCGAGCCGAGTCGTGCAGTCAGCAAGTCAAAGTTTGGATCAGAGCCGCGACGGCCCATCCAAGCCGGCATCAGCACTTCTCCGGGCTTTGCCCCGCGTCCCGCAATCCAACCGAGGCCGCTTTGGGCTGGAAACATACCCTTAGTTCGAGAAAGCAGTTGGACGACGTCCAGGGTTTCGAGATTTATTGAAAAGGCGCCTGAATACTCATACTCACCGCGGAATCCAAATGTCCGCGTGGTTTCAGACGCGCGCATAATCACATGCTCATTGTCATAGAAGCTGATGCCGCGGGCTTTGCTCTCTTCGACCCCGAATTGGTGTGTGATCGAGCCATCTGTCTCAAAAACAATCAGCCTTGTGCCCGTTGGAAGGTTCGCGATGACGGCGACTTTTGTTCCATCGGGTGAAATTTCCGCGCTCTGGATCTGCGGTAAGGCGCCATATGCCTCAAGTGGGGGCTTGGGGTACTCAGCTGCCGCCGAAAAGCTCAAGCCAAATGCTGAAAGAAGGCCTAAAGCAAATGCGCGCACTCGTATTCTCCCTCAAATATTGAGGTAGAATAGAAACATATTGTATCCAGGCAAGCGGAATAAAACTACATTTTTAAGAAATCAGGAACGTCCTGACCAAAGCCTTTTACGTCTTCTGGCGCGGGCTCAAGGATTAAGTCATCGTCTTTACGCTTATAATCGCGCTTTGGGCGCTCTTTGCGCTCACGTTTTGGTTTTTCGGATTCAGCTTTTGCTGGTTTTTCCTCAACGTCTACGGATTCGGTGACGTCTGTCGTTTCGGACCGTTCCGAACGCTCGCGACGTCCGCCGCGGGATCTGCCGCCGCGTCCTTCGCTCCGCTCTCGTCCGCGTCCGCCGCGTTCCCCTCGGCCTCGACCGCGTCTGCTATCTGACTCCGCTGGGACGTCTTCTAGCTCTTTTATGAGGCCTTCGGGCATATAGTCTTCGACGTCGGTTTTGATCAGCATCATCACCCCGCGCCAGCCTTTTTCGTCCATCGGGCCGACCATGGTGAAGCTTTGTCCTTCGCGGCCCGCACGCCCTGTGCGGCCAATCCGGTGGACATAATCTTCGTCCTTCGGCGGGGGTGAATAGTTGAACACATGGCCAACGTCAGGAATGTCTAGGCCGCGGGCTGCAACGTCCGACGCGACGAGCAATTGAAGGTCACCATCTCTGAACCTGGTGAGCGTTTTCATCCGCTCGCTTTGCGGCAAATCGCCGTGGATCGGTGCGGCGCTAAAACCGTGCTTTTCCAGCGATTTTGCGACGATGTCGACTTCGCGTTTGCGGTTACAAAAGACGATGCCGTTTTTGACATCCAGGCTTTCAATGATCCGGCGCAGCGCTGTGCGCTTTGCTTTGTCGTCACCGCGCGGCAGTTTGACGACATGCTGTTTGATGGTTTCCGCGGTCTTCGATTCGCGCGCCACTTCGATCCGCACGGGATCTTTTTGGAACGTCTTGGCCAGGCGCGCGATTTCTTTCGGCATCGTCGCCGAGAAAAGCAGAGTCTGGCGGCGCGGCGGCAGCAGTTTACAAATTTTCTCAATGTCAGGGATGAAACCCATATCGAGCATACGGTCGGCTTCATCAATGGTGAAAACCTCGACGCCGGTCAGCAGGATTTTACCGCGTTCAAATTGGTCGATCAGACGGCCGGGTGTGGCGATTAAGACATCGACGCCGCGGGTCAATTTTTGTTCTTGTTCTTTAAAGCTGACGCCGCCAATAAGCAGCGCCATGTTGAGTTTCAAATCCTTGCCATAAGTCTCGAAATTCTCTGACACTTGCGCCGCCAGTTCGCGGGTCGGACAGAGGATCAGACTGCGCGGCATCCGAGCGCGGGCGCGGCCCTTGGCCAGACGGTGCATCATTGGCAGAGTGAAAGCGGCGGTTTTGCCGGTGCCAGTTTGGGCGATGCCGGTGACATCGCCGCCCTTCTTGATCACTGGAATGGCTTGTTCTTGGATCGGCGTGGGATGTTCATATCCAGCCGCGTCAATGGCGGTCTGTATACGGGGGTCGAGGTTGAGCTCGGCGAAAGTAATCTTAGGTTCGTCTGTCAAAATAATGTCCAGCTGGAGGTGAATGGTCGGGTACATCAAGCTGTTCCGGAGTGAACAGCGGGGCCGACTTCGAATCACTGCGCCGGCAAACATGTTGCGCTGCACATAGAACAAAAAAGCCCACCGGCAAAGGTGGGCTTTTCAGTCATGAGTTGTGGGGCTGTTTTAAGCCGCGTCTGCCAAGTTCTGATTGGCAAAGTCCCAATTGACCAAATTGTCGAGGAAGCTCGCCATATAGTTCGGGCGCGAGTTTTGATAATCGAGGTAATAAGCGTGTTCCCAGACGTCCATGGTCAGCAATGGCGTGACACCGGCCTCGGTCAGCGGGGTTTCAGCGTTTGGCGTTTTGGTGATCGCCAATTTGCCGTCTTTCAGCACCAGCCAAGCCCATCCAGAGCCAAATTGCGTGCCGCCAGCGGCTTTGAACTGCGTCGCGAACTCGTCATAAGAGCCGAAATCGCGATCAATCAGTTCAGCAATCTTGCCATGTGGGGCACCGCCGCCGCCTGGCTTCATAGAATGCCAGTAGAATGTGTGGTTCCAAACTTGCGCCGCATTGTTAAACAGGCCGGCTTTTGACGCGTCGCCCGCCGCAGCATTGATGATCGCTTCGAGCGAGGCATCGGCCAAATCAGTGCCGTCGATCAGCTTGTTGAGGTTCCCAACATAGGCATTGTGGTGCTTGCCATGGTGGAAGTTCAGCGTGTCTTCTGAAATATGGGGGGACAGGCCATCGCGGCCATAAGGCAGTTCTGGAAGGTCAAAAGCCATGTTGGTGGTCTCCTTGGAAAATATTATTGCTTTGTCTGCGCTGCGTTTGCCACAGATATGGGTTTAATGACCAGCCCTGCCAGTGAATCTCTGCAAGAAATTCTTCTCCGACTGGATCAACGGATTCAAGCGGTTGATGAGGAAAGGTGGCTCTCAAGCCGCTATGCGCCCGATGACAAGCGTGCGGCGTTGATTGTGCTTTATGCCTTCTATTACGAATTGGCGCGGGTGCGTTTGGTCGTCACTGATGCGACGCTCGGCAATATTCGGTTCCAATGGTGGCGTGACGCGTTAAGCGAACTCGAGCTAGGGCAGGTAAGAGAGCATGATGTCTGTTTGGCGCTGCAGGCCGTGCTGGCGCGCGGGGCATTTACGAAATCAGATTTAGGCATCCTCATCGATCAACACGAAGCGGCATTCTTAGGTGAAGAGCGCACGCTTGAGCCTGAAGGCCAATTGGCGAATATCGCTGCACGCAGTCTCGGCGAAGAGCCAATCTCATTTGAAGCGGTGCAGGCGATTGCCACGGCATGGGCCGCGCGGCGGCGCGGGGACGACCCAAAGCAGATACCTGATCCTTTGCGCATTCCATCCTCTTTGCGACCAGCGCTCGCCCATTTTCGATTGCGCCATATCTGGCGCCGCCGAGGCCGCGCGGGACGTTTACAGGCCAGGTTGTCGATTCTGTGCGCAATGATCACAGGTCGGGTTTGAGACAGTTCATGACAAAAAGAGTGAACAGTGTTCACTTTTTTGAAGTGTGCGCTAGATAAGAGGCATAAAAAGACTGCAACGAGGCCTCCCATGTTCCGCAAATCCCTGCTGCTTTCTCTGTCTGTGCTCGCCATCGCCGCGCCGAGCCAGTCAGAAACACTTCAAAACGCTTTGGATCTGGCATTCCAAACCAATCCTGCTTTGGAGGTTCAGCGCACTGAAATCGCCGTGGCGCGGGAAGTGCTTAGTCAAGCGCGCGGCGCGCGGGCGCCAAGTGTCGATCTGTCGGGGTCTGCTGGATTCGAGTCGCTCGATAGCAACCAGCCGATTGCCTTTAATATTGGCGAGCGCGCGCTCTCAACCGCGCAAGTACAAGCCAGCTTGCCGGTCTATACAGGCGGGCGCATTGATGCCGGGATTGATCAGGCGCAGGCCGGTATTTTGGCGGCGAACGCGCAATTTGATGGCGCCGCCCAAGACTTGATTTTGAATGTGGTCACCGCCTATGTCGATGTGCTGCGCGATCGCGAAGCGCTAAAAATCCGCGCCAATAGCGTCGCGCTGTTGGAAGAACAATTGCGCGCTGCTACGGATCGCTTCGAGGTCGGCTTCGCGACGCGAACCGACGTCAAACAGGCTGAAGCACGCGTCCAAGGTGCGCGCGCCTCACTCGCTGGAGCCGAAGCCCAGCTCGAGGCGTCTTTGTCAATTTACGAGGTCTTTGTCGGCCAATCGGCAGGGGATTTGAGCCCGGTTTCGGACGCTCCGAACATTCCAGAGTCGTATGATGCGGCGTTACAGCTGGCGGTTGCGGAAAATCCCGATTTGAAAGCTCTGCGCCAAGCCGAGCGTGCGGCCGAGCAAGGCGTGCGCTCTGCCAAAGGCGAGACCCGGCCGAGTGTCTCTATTGTTGGCACTGCGGGCCTACAAGAAACCTATGATGTCGAAGCGACAGCGATTTCGCCAACCGCCGGGATCAGCACGCTGCCTGCGGACAATTATCGCGACACCAGTTTGAGTCTGTTCGCCCAAGCGAGCGTGCCTTTGTTTCAGGGCGGTGTCTTGCGCAGCCGGATCCGTGCCGCGCGCTTAGAGCGTGATCAAGCCCGGCTGCAAACCCTGAATGCTGAACGCCAAGTGACCGCTAGCATCGCACAAGCCTGGTTCGGCAATATTGCTGCGGAGCAAGCCATTATTGCGTCTGAACGCCAAGTCGAGGCGGCTGAAATTGCCTATGAAGGCGCACAAGAAGAATTGAGCGTTGGTACGCGGACAACACTAGATGTGCTTGATCAAGAACAACAATTACTCGAAGCGCGTCTTGGACTGATCAATGCTGAACGCGATGCTTATGTTGCCACGCATCAGCTTTTGCGTGCGATGGGGCGTCTTAGCCTTTAACTATTCTATGTTTCTCAATTAGAGCGTGCTATTAAACTCGTAATTGCTTGTTAACCGACCTAGGGTAGCCGGTTAAGGAAAGCAGAATAAACGGGACCGGCTATGGCGGAGCAAGCACAAAAAGAACCGACCATGGAAGAAATTCTCTCTTCCATCCGAAAAATCATTGCAGATGACGATGTCGCTGCACCAGCAGCAGAACCAGAAGCTGCGGCTGAGCCTGATATGAGCGTGTTTGAAGATGACGATGTGCTCGCCGAAGACGATGCCAATATCGAATCAGAGGCCGACGTTCTCGCCGCGATTAGTCAATCTATGGAAGAGGCCACCGAAGAATTGGAAGCGGCCGAAGAATCAGCGGCTGAAGACAGCTTTGATTTCGTCGTCGAAGAAGATTCGTTTGAGACGTTCGAAGAGGATGATTTCGAAGGCGTTGAAGAGTTTGCCGAAGCGGAAGTTGAAGCGACTGTCGAGCTTGAGCCCGTCGAAGATACATTTGAGCCTGTCGCCGAAGCCGCGCCAGAGCCACAGCCTGAACCCCCGGTTCAAGAGGAGACGCCTATGCCAGCGAAAGCTGCCCCGCTCACAGATACTGCCACCGTCAGCGCTGCTGCCGGCGCGCTCGGAAAACTGCTCGAGAAAGTTGAGTTTGGTGAAGACGCCGGCGGTGCCACCACAATCGATGCTCTGGTCCGCGAAATGCTGCGCCCGATGCTGAAAGAATGGCTAGACGACAATCTTCCTTCAATTGTTGAGAAGCAAGTGGAAGCCGAAGTGCAGCGCATCGCGCGCATGGCTGGCTAGACCCGAGCTAATCCTCTGCTAAAGAGACGGGCGCGCCAGAAATGGCGCGCCTTTTTCTATTCTTAGACCGACCGGACCTATACGATGATCGACCAGCGTTTTGACCCGAAAGCCCATGAGCAGCGTATTTATCAGCGCTGGGAAGAGGCGGGCTGTTTCCGGCCGAGCATGGACACCAGCGCCGAAGCCTATGCGATTGTCATTCCGCCGCCGAACGTTACCGGCAGCCTGCATATGGGCCACGCGCTCAACAATACAATCCAAGACATCTTGTGCCGGTTCGAGCGGATGCGCGGCAAGAATGTCCGCTGGCAACCTGGTATGGACCATGCGGGCATTGCCACTCAAATGGTCGTCGAGCGCCAACTCGCCGCCAGCGGCAACCAAGATCGCCGCTCCATGGGACGTGAGGCCTTCATTGAGAAAGTCTGGGAATGGAAAGAGCAATCCGGCGGAACCATCCTCAATCAGCTTAAACGTCTTGGCGCCTCATGCGATTGGGAGAATACCAAATTCACGCTGGACGAGGATCTCAGCGCCGCGGTGAATAAAGCCTTTGTCGATCTCTATAATGAGGGCCTGATCTACCGCGCCAAACGCTTGGTCAATTGGGATCCGCAATTCCAAACCGCGATTTCCAATCTCGAAGTTGAGAATAAAGAAGTCGACGGCCATATGTGGCACTTCAAATACCCGCTCGCGGGCGGTGAGACGTACACTTATGTCGAGAAAGATGCGGACGGCAACGTCACGCTGGAAGAGACCAGAGACTATATCTCAATCGCCACGACCCGGCCGGAAACCATGCTCGGCGATGGCGCGGTGGCCGTTCATCCCTCGGATGAGCGCTATGCGCCGATTGTTGGCAAACTTTGCGAAATCCCGGTTGGGCCGAAAGAATTCCGCCGTTTGATCCCGATCATTACCGATGAATATCCGGACCCTGACTTTGGCTCGGGCGCGGTGAAAATTACCGGTGCCCACGATTTCAACGACTATCAAGTCGCCAAGCGCGGCGGCATCCCGATGTATGCCCTGATGGATGATAAAGGCTATATGCGCGCCGATGGCGAGGATTATGCCGCGGTCGCCGCGGTTGCGCAGCGCATTGCTGAGGGCAAAGAAGACTTCGACGAAGCCAAGATCGCGGCGATGAACCTGGTCCCGGATCAGTATCGCGGGCTCGAACGGTTCGAGGCGCGCAACGCTGTCGTCGCCGACATCACGGCGGAAGGCCATGCGGTGATGATCGCCGATCCGAAACATAAGGATGAAGAGACCGACGCGCCGCTCATCCCTTATGTCGAGAATAAGAAAATCATGCAGCCGTTTGGCGACCGCTCCGGCGTTGTCATTGAGCCGATGCTGACCGACCAATGGTTCGTTGATGCCGAAACGCTCGCCAAACCCGCCATTGCTGCGGTACGCGAGGGACGAACCAAGTTCGTTCCGGAAAATTGGGACCGCACTTATTATAATTGGATGGAGAATATCGAGCCCTGGTGCATCTCCCGCCAACTCTGGTGGGGACATCGGATCCCGGTTTGGTATGGGCCGATGGCGGATGCATCTGGCGGCACCGATGGTGGGGTGATGCCGTTCGTTGCGGAAAATGAGAAATCGTCTTTTACGAAAGTCAAAGAATACTACGAGCAGCTCTTGGGTGCGCCGGTCAAAGTTAGTTTGCTGCCTGATCGACTGCGAGGAAAAACGGAATTCTACCTCACTAAGGACATAGATGATGGCTCGTACCACGTTTATGTCGACCAAGACCCCGACGTGCTCGACACCTGGTTCAGCTCTGGCCTGTGGCCGTTCTCGACGCAGGGGTGGCCCGAGCAAACGGACGGATTGAAAGCCTTCTATCCGGGCGCGACTCTGGTCACCGCGTTTGACATTATCTTCTTCTGGGTCGCTCGGATGATGATGATGGGGATCAAATTCATGGATGGCGAAATCCCGTTCAAGGATGTCTACATTCACGCCATCGTCCGCGATGAGGCGGGCAAGAAAATGTCGAAGTCCGAAGGCAACGTGATTGACCCCGTCGATCTCATCGATGGCATAGACGCCGACAGCCTAGTGGACAAACGTACGACAGGCCTCCGCCAGCCGGAGAAAGCGCCGCAAGTTGAGAAGGCGACTCGTAAACGCTACCCGAAAGGCTTCGAAGCTTATGGCGCCGATGCTCTGCGCTTCACGCTCGCCGCTATGGCGACCAAAGGGCGGGACATTAATCTCTCAGTTGACCGCGTCGCCGGCTACCGCAATTTCGGTTCCAAATTGTGGAGTGCGACACGATTCGCACAAATGTACGAAGCCAAGTTCGAAACCCCAGTAAACCCGTCATCACTCGGCTTAGCGCTGAATCAGTGGATCATTGGCGAGCTCTATAAATGCTGCGCTGACGTCTCCGAGGCGATTGAAGATTATCGCTTCAATGACGCAGCGGATGCCGCCTATCATTTCGTTTGGGATGTCTTCTGCGACTGGTATTTGGAACTCTCAAAACCCATTCTTCAGGGCGACGATGGGGCTGAAAAAGAGGAAGTTCAGACGGTTCTCGCTTGGACACTTGAACGAATCTTTGAGCTGCTCCACCCGTTTATGCCGTTCATCACTGAAGCGCTCTGGGAGCAAACCGCGACCCGTTCAGACTTCCTGATGCTTCGAAAGTGGCCAGGTTTGAGCGAGGGATATCACAATCAAGACGCCGCCGATGAGCTCGGTTGGGTGCTCAAAACTGTCTCGCAAATTCGCTCAGTTCGTGCCGATGTGAATGTCCCGGCGGGGGCCAAAGTTCCGGTCAGCCTAATCGATGCCAGCGCCAAAACCGCGCGCTGCGTCGAGGCCCACCGTGATGTCATCATGCGCCTGGCGCGCCTGGAGAAATTCGACGTCGCTGAAACGGCTCCTACGGGGTCGGTCAAAACCGTTGTTGACGAAGCGACTGTGGCCTTGGAAATCGCTGACTTAATCGATGCGAAAGAAGAAGTCGCGCGGCTCGACAAACAGCTCGGCAAACTGGGCGGCGAAATCACCGGGCTCGAAAAGCGGCTCGGCAATGACGCCTTTGTTGCCAAAGCGCCGGCCGAAGTTGTCGCCGAACAGCGCGAACGTTTGGCCGACCTTCAAGGCACGCAGGCCAAGCTCAGCCAAGCCCGCGCCCAGCTCGCCGATCTCTAAGAGCCGGGCGTCGTCGCCTGCGGATTGCAGAAGGCGGCGCTGCGTTCAAATGCCGATGGAATGACATCGAAGCGAACCAAGTCCTTGGTCGTCCAGCGCCAACCGCGTAGGCGGTCTAAACCCGCGAGCGCGCCGGAGGCCGGATTAAAGTCTGGATCATTGAGGCGGCGCTGCGTCGGATATTCAAATTCGAGGTGCCCCATAAACATAACGTCGCCGCCTTTCACGTGCAGCATGAAACTCTCTTCCGACAAGCAATGTGAGACGGTTTGCAAAGCCGGCGCGCCAGCGGTTTGCGAAGTCTGGCGGAAACTCACTTCTGAGAGCACATAATAGCCGCGGGGTAGGATGACGCTTTGGGTCTTATAAGTTCGCTCAGTGTCCTCAAACGCGATCCCGTCAGGGCGGTCCGGCAACTTTGTGATCAGTTTCAAATAGTCCTGGTTCTCTTCGCCGAGCAAAGGCTCAAGCTGGTCTTCAATCAGCGCGACGGGGACAAACACCAATTCCATCTCTGAAAAGCCAGGGCGGGCAAAGTCTTGCGGTCGGCGAATGATCGGATTGATGTGCAGCTCGCCTTTGTCTGGCGGCAGCGTGGTAATGGTGACCGTGTTCAAACGGCGCTCTTGATCATCCTGAGCGTGCACCGGCGCGGCGGTGATCAATCCGACGGCAAGCAGGCCGGATATCAGCCAATTGTTCAACATGTTTCTCGTCCCAAAGGTCAGTGCTGGTGTCCTTATCGCATTTTCGATACGCATGAGGAGTCACAATCGCATGATCTGCCACAGGACCCCGATATGAAGCATTTCACTCTCTCCCTCGCCGTGGCCGCTTTGGCCGCCTGTCAGAGCCTCAGCCCATCCGTCGCAGAGGAGAAGCCCGCGATGTCCGAAACCCAGACACCCGAATGGCGTTTGGTCATTCATGGCGGCGCCGGCGTGATCGTGCGCGAGAATATGACGGCCGAACGCGAAGCGGCCTATACCGCCGCCCTCGAAACAGCTTTGCAAGCGGGGGCTGAGATTTTGCGCGAAGGGGGCTCCGCGGTCGACGCTGTCCAAGCCGCGGTCATCCCGATGGAGGACGATCCTCTCTTCAATGCCGGGCAGGGCGCCGTGTTCACGGCCGCTGCTGAACATGAACTCGACGCCTCGATTATGAGCGGTGCGGCGCGCGATGCCGGCGCTGTCGCAGGCGTCAAGCGGGTCAAGAACCCGATCTTAGCGGCGCGCGCGGTGATGGATCAGTCCGAGCATGTGATGTTTGCGGGCGACGGCGCCGATGTGTTTGCTGAATCCGTAGGCCTCGAAATGGTCGACAATTCCTATTTCGACACTGAACGCCGGCGACAATCCCTCGAGCGGGTATTGCGCGAGCGGACCCGGACCGACGCTGATCGTCATGGCACGGTCGGCGCGGTTGCGATTGACGCGGATGGCAATCTCGCAGCAGCAACCACAACGGGCGGCATGACCGCGAAAGCGGCGGGGCGGATTGGCGACTCGCCACTGATTGGCGCCGCCACCTACGCAGAGAATGGCGTCTGCGCGGTCTCCGCGACGGGGCATGGCGAGTATTTCATTCGCGTCGCGGTGGCGAAAACCATTTGCGCGCGGGTCGAATTGGCGGGTGAGAGCGTTGGCGCAGCGGCGGAAAGCGCGCTGGCGCAAGTCGCTGAGCTGGGCGGCGATGGCGGCGTTGTCGTGATCGATGGGAATGGCGCCTATGAGTATGTTTTTAACTCAAAAGGCATGTATCGCGGTATGATTGACCCAGACGGAATAGAAACCGCTATTTTTGAGCAAGAATAGGCCCTTTTGGATGGGTGACACAGGTGCGCGGACCGGCTAAGGCTCCGCGCAATAAAGGAATGTGACTATGAGTAAGACCTGGGATAAATCCAAACTGCCTTCCCGCCATGTGACTGAAGGCCCCGCCCGCGCCCCGCACCGCAGCTATTATTACGCGATGGGCCTGTCGACTAAAGACATTCAAAAACCCTTTGTCGGCGTGGCCAGCTGCTGGAATGAAGCGGCGCCGTGTAACACCGCTTTGATGCGCCAGGCACACGCGGTCTCGGAAGGCGTCAAAGCCGCCGACGGCACACCTCGCGAGTTTTGCACAATCACAGTGACTGACGGCATCGCGATGGGCCATGAAGGCATGCGCTCGTCTCTGGTCAGCCGCGATTGGATTGCCGATACGGTTGAGCTGACCATGCGCGGACATTCTTATGATGCGCTGGTTGGCGTGGCCGGGTGCGACAAGTCTCTTCCGGGCATGATGATGGCCATGCTGCGCCTCAACGTGCCATCGGTCTTCCTCTATGGCGGCTCGATCATGCCGGGCAGTTTCGAAGGCCGTGATGTCACGGTGCTCGATGTGTTCGAAGCGGTTGGCGCCCATGCGGCCGGGTCGAACGACATGGACAGCGACAAGCTGCGCGCGCTCGAAAAAGTCGCGTGCCCAGGCGACGGCGCTTGTGGCGGACAATTCACCGCCAATACGATGGCTTGTGTCAGCGAGGCGATTGGCCTGGCGCTGCCGCTGTCATCAGCCATGCCGGCGCCCTGGACGGACCGCGACGGCTATGCCCGCGAGTCGGGCCGGGTCGTCATGGATCTCGTCGCGAACAATTTGCGCCCGCGAGAGATCTGCACGCGCGAAGCGTTTGAGAATGCCGCCATCGTTGTGGCCGCGACGGGCGGCTCGACCAATGCAGCGCTTCACTTGCCGGCTATGGCGCATGAGTGCGGGGTGGAGTTCACGCTCCGCCACGTCGCTGAAGTGTTTCAGCGCACGCCGTATATCGCGGACCTGAAGCCGGGCGGAAATTATGTAGCCAAGGATTTCGGCGAGGCCGGCGGCGTTCCGATGCTGATGAAGACGCTGATGGATGAGAAGATCGTCAATCCAGATTGCTTGACTGTGACCGGCAAAAGCTGGGGTGATTATCTTGAAGATATGAGCTTCGATGAAACTCAAAAGGTCATCTATCCAGCGGGCAAACCGATTACCGAAAATGGCGGTGTGGTCGGCCTTTGGGGCTCGCTTGCCCCCGACGGCGCGATTGTGAAAGTCGCCGGGCTTGAAAAGCTTCAATTCACCGGCAAAGCCCGTGTGTTTGATGGCGAAGAAGCTTGTTTTGAAGCGGTCTCGAACCGTGACTATGAAGCCGGTGACGTTTTGGTCATTCGCTATGAAGGGCCAAAAGGCGGCCCGGGTATGCGCGAAATGCTCTCAACCACGGCGGCGATCTATGGCCAGGGCATGGGCGACAAGGTGGCGCTGATCACGGATGGCCGGTTCTCTGGCGCGACCCGCGGCTTCTGCATCGGTCATGTCGGTCCGGAAGCTCAAGAGGGTGGGCCAATCGGCCTGCTCGAAGATGGTGACATCATCATTATTGACGCCGAAAAAGGCACGATTGATGTGCGTCTGACACCTGCAGAACTGGAAGATCGCAAGCGCAATTGGCAACCTCGCGTCACCGATTACGGCAATGGCACGCTGTCAAAATTTGCGAAATTGGTCGGTCCTGCCCATCTTGGCGCGGTAACCCATGAAGGGTTTGCCGGAGAACGGCATGTATATGCGGACATTTAAGTAAACGAACGAATTTTGGGGGCAAAATGTTCGAAATCATCACGGGAGTCGCGCAGATTGCGTTGACGATTATTGTTGCATTCATAGCGTTGCAAGCACACCGTTTTACGCGGAAAACATCAAAGCTGAACTTCATAATTGCCACGACGAATATTCTGAACGGCATCAATGAAACCTCTATTTCGACAAAAGATCACACGGATGCGCTTCAGCGCCTCCGCCCAGGGGTTAGCAATGACCCTCATAAAGACTATATTGCTCTCATGAACTTGAACTATCTCCAGACGATTTGGAGCCTCAGGGAAGAGCGCGTTGTTGGCGCTGGCCTCGCCAATTCCAAGCTTGAGAACGGCGTCGGCTTTTTGACTCAATCGTCTGAGAGTTACGTCACTGACTTGCTCAAGAGAGGGTTTCCAGAGGCATTTCAGTCCGAAGTGCTTAAACTTTACAAAGCCGCGTTGGTTGTGAACGCCGATGCGCATGTTGGAGAAAATGTTGAGCCAGTTACCGCTGACGGATAATGACTCAGACATAGATCCTCTGATCCTGCTCGCCATGCGCGGCTTGCCGACAGACTTTGCCGATTTTCCACAAGTCTATCAAAATGAATTGCGGCCTGCTCTACAGGCGCAAGAAGCTGACCGGCAGTCGGCAGCGAAGACGGCTGTGCGGTGGTCTTGGGTGGGCGGGCTGCTGGCGCTGCTGGGCGTGATTTTCGGCTTTTTTGTTTTCCGCGTGCCGCAGCTGGCGATCGTTGCTGGCATTATCGGCTTTGCAATTCATGGCGCCGGGCGGGGGCCGATCCATCAAATGGCGCGGCGGGCCAAGCGGATGATTGTCGACCCGGTGGTTGCGCGCTTTGATATGGTGTTTGACGCCGAACCGGGCGCCCAAGACAGCATTGTCGATTTGCGCGGCGCCGGCCTGGTGCCGGAATGGGACCGCGCCGATTTCGAAGACCGCCTCACTGGTACGCGCAATGGCGTCGCGTTTGAGTTTTTTGAGGCGCATCTCGAAGAGCGTCGTCGAACGACCGACTCTCGCGGGCGGACGCGGACCCGCTGGGTCACTGTTTTCAATGGTCAGTGTTTGCGGTTTCAATTTCACAAGGCCTTTCAAGGCCGCACCTATGTGCTGCGCGATGCCGGCATGTTCAACATGTTTAGCGGCCGCCGTGGGACCGAACGAGTGAAGCTGGAATCGAACATTTTTGAACAAGCCTTCGAAGTCTACAGCGATGATCAAGTCGAAGCGCGCTTCCTGCTAACGCCGGATTTGATGCAACGCTTGATCGATTTGGAAAAAGTCTTTCATGGCGGTCAATTGCGCTGTGCGTTTCAGAACAATGAGCTGCTAATCGCGCTCGAAGGCGGCGACTTGTTTGAGCCAGGCTCGATGTTCACGCCGCTCGATAATCCTGATCGGGTCCGCGAACTGCTCGATGATTTCGCCGCAATCTTCAATTTGATCGACTGTTTCGCAGACCCGGAGCAGGTGGCGCGATCGACTCGCGACAGCGGTGAGGATTAGCAACCGATTGGAGCACACCTGCGCTACGATTGGGCGCCGGTTGCGATGGCCAAGATTGTGCCCCAAAAATGTCTTGTTGGGGCGATAGCTAGGCGTCTATGTTCAGACTTGCTTCAGGTCCTATCGCATAGAGAAAATGGCATGAAACCAATGATTTCCTCCTTGAGCGCCCTTGCGGCAATATTCCTCTTAGCAGCGCCTGTTGCGGCAGCTCAGAGCTGTTCTGAGCAAGCCAAGAATCTGCAAGCTCAGCAAGTCGAAGCGCAAGCCATTGCAGATGCCCGTTCAACCCTGGTTGAGGACGTTGAGGCGGCCGGTGATGCCTGGGACGATGTTGAAGTTCACCGTCTCGCCAGCAAAGAGCATGCGGCTAAAGCCGACGAAGCGAAACTCGCATATGAGACGTTGAAAGCCGACTTATATGAGAAAGAAGCGTCGCTTCAAATGCTGGTCGCGCGCCTCAATGAAGACGTCGCCGCGTACAACACGAAATGCGTCACCAATTAAGCGGCGATGCTTGCGGGCAGACAGCTTAGTCTGACAGCTCAACAATCACCGGCACATGATCGGACGGCTTTTCTAAGCCGCGGGCTTTGCGATAGATCTCGACTTTCTCAAGCCGGTCTGCAGCTTGTGGGCTGAGCAAATGGTGATCAATGCGGATGCCATGATCCTTTGGGAAAGCGCCGCCTTGATAATCCCAGAAAGAATATTGGTGGCCGCGATTGTCTGCCGCTTCAAAGGCTTCGGTCAGACCGAGATGTTTGAGCCGCCGAAACGCGTCGCGACTTTTCGGCAATGCCAAGGCGTCGTCAGACCAAACCGTCTCATCCCAGCAATCTTCGGCGCGCGGGATGATATTATAATCGCCGCACAGGATGAGGGCCTCTTCGGCCTGTAATAGGGTTTCCGCATGGATCTTTAAATGTCCCATCCAGTCTAGCTTATAATCATATTTCGGGCCTGGCGCAGGATTGCCATTCGGCAAATAGAGACCGCCAACGCGGACCGGCGTGTCCGACAGGATCAGCGCTTCAATATAGCGAGCTTGGTCATCATCTTCATTGCCGGGCAGGCCTTTGACCACATCTTCCATTGGGAAACGCGACAGCATGGCAACGCCATTATAGCTCTTCTGGCCATGCGCTTCGATATTATAGCCCAGCTCTTCAAGCTCCATATACGGAAACGCATCGGTCTCGCATTTGATCTCTTGCAGACAGATCACATCGCAATCGATGGCTTTCAGCACCTCCACCACAGTCGGGAGGCGGGCTTTCACAGAGTTTACATTCCAAGTCGCGATTTTCATGGCGCCTGTGTAGCGCGCTTCGCCGGATAGGCCAGCCTTTGGATGAGACTTAGGTGGGAAAAAAACGAAACCGTCGTTTGTCTCCATAGGCCCAGATCCGGCTGTCTTCGAGCGTGCCGAGGCCAATATTGTGGATCGTTTTCCACCGGCCTTGGCGATCTGTTCGGCTCGAGAGGATGCCAATATGCGGCAAGCGTCCACCGACACGGCAGGTCATTATATCGCCCGGCTGCCAATCATGCGGGCTCAGTTCATGCCCATGGCGTAGCAGCCAAGTCTCGACATTCGGAACGCGCCTATGGTCGATGTTTCGATCCGTGCGCGACAGACCCCAGCGATCAGGATAGGCGGCAAAACTTGCCCGCATATCTTCGTGCACTTTTTGCTGGAAATCGAAGTCGAACGCATCGCGATAAGCGCGGATCACCACATCAATGCAAACGCCGCGATCGCGCGGCACATCTCCGCCGGGATAGTCGAGCGCAACATAAGCCGGGTCATACTGCGTTGTGACGCCAATTTGTTGGCGCGCGTGCAGGATCAACTCAGATGCGTCAGCGCTCGGACGCGTCGCCAGGCTGGGGGCAAGCGGCAGCGCGAAAAGACTGGTCAGGCAAACGCGGCGATCAAGTTCCATGAAGGAGAGCCTGCCGGCGCACTGCGGCGTAAATGGGGTCGAAGCGAGAAGAATAAGGGGCGAAGACAGGGGGATGCGACGTGACGCCATATATTATATGATTTATATAAATGTTGACGCAGATATAATTGTATGAATAATACAAATTGAAAGAAGGAGCGAATATGGCAAAAGTTGAAGCGCACACGATGACCCCAAACCACGTAAAAGCCGCCCGGGCCCTATTGGGGTTGAGCGCAGAAGACTTTGCTAAAGCCTTGCCCATTGGCGTCGCCACGCTGCGGACATTTGAGGCTGGAAAAGATATAAAAGACGCAAGCAAAGCGGCGATCTTTGAAGCTTTGTCCGATCATGGCGTGATTATGCAAAATGGCGGCAGTCCAGGCGTGCGAATTACCGAACCAGAAAAGTGGAAGATCAATTTGAAAGCGACGCGGTGTTCGGAGTGTGGATATCAGCTGCCAGCACTCCGGAAGCCAAGCAACCTTCGCCAAGTGCTGTGGGGCGGATGGACCTGTCCGAGTTGCGGGGCAGAACTCAATAAGTCCGGGCAGAAGCTATTCCGTAAGACGTGAGCCCATTGGCAGCATACGTTCGCCGTGTCGGCTTCGCGACGTCTAGGCTCAAGATGCAGCCCGTAGTCTAGACCCGCTCTCAGATATCGGCTCTGATGCGCCATGAACGGAGCGTTGATCTGGTCTTTGATCACCCCAATCGCGAGGATAAAGATGGACTTGCTCGGATTTGACCTGTCTTGGTGGCTGTATAGCGCCGCGACGCTGTGCACGCTGTTGATCGGGATCTTATACGCGTTTCGGTCCAAAATCATGCCTTACCACTTGCAGGCGCTTGAAACCGAGTGGGATGAGATCGATCCAAAGTATCAATTCATGTTGCTCGCTCTGCTCAATGGCGGCGGATATTTCGGCATCGCGACGGGCTTGTTCATGGCGTATTTGTTGTTTGGCCCGATCCGAGGTGGTGATGCGATGGCAGGCTATGCCTTGGGCGCAATCGGCCTGGTTGGAACGGCGCCGCTGACCTTTATCGTCCATAAGGTCAAAACGCGGACGGCGGGAAATCCGCCCTTAGCTATCATGTTCGTCATCTGCGGCCTGCTGCTCGGCGGATTGGTCGCCACAGCAGTTCAATAGCCCTTGATTTAAGCGCGGGTTTCCAGCGTCGATCGCAGCCTTAAAAGCCGCGCGCGTTTGTCGGATCAGCCTCGTCAGAAGGGCCGACTGATATCCCATACTTAACCCGTTCGTGCTCGCTGCCTCCCGCGGCTGGGCACCGGCACCCTGAATAATCAGACTGGACCCAGCAAAAACGAAACGCTCGAACAATTTCGGAGCGGCAGATTGAAACGCTCGGACGAAGACTTCCTCAGCGCATCAGCGAAAATACGAAACAAGTATCAGAAGTTGAGCCTTCGGGGGCATTCATGACAAAATATCTTACTGACTCAGCGCCGCAAACGCGCCTGGAGACGGAATCTCGGTTGCGCAATAAATTGATGGTCGCGGCCTCGGCCGGGATCTTGGCTTTGGCGGCGCCAGGCGGGCTCTATGGTATGCGGGCTGAGGCCCAGGCTTTGCCGGCGGGCTGTGAAGATGCCAATCTCAACAATCCGGGTGACCCGGATGAGGACAATGATGTCTTCGACGATGATGAAACCGTCACTTGCGTACAGGATGTCACTACAGTTGGCGACATCGACCCGATCAATTCGACGGCGAGCAATGCAACGCTGATCATCGGCGACGGCGTGACCCAAACGCGCGTCTTCAACCCGGGCGGGCCCGCATATGGGCCGATTATGTCGCAAAATACATCGATCAAAATGTCTGGTACGAACGATCAGAGACTAGAAATTACCGAGAACGCCACGATTGTGAACGCCGGTTACTTGGAGCACTCGGTTGTCAGTCTTACCTCGTCAAACGGCACGATTGACATCGAAAGCCGGGGCAGCGTGGTGTCGCGCAATGCCCAAAATACGTCGAATGAGAGTCGCGATGTTGCGATCGACGTGGGCATTGATGGTGGAAGCGGCAACCTCTATATCGACACCCAATCTGGCTTCACTTTTGGCACAGTAGAAGCCAGCAGCGCAGCTTCTGGTCTGATTGATATTAAATCGGGTACGCTTCGGTCTGGGAATTCAAAGCGCGCTTTGGATGTAAGGGCTGGCGCTGCTGTGACGAGCGTGACGGTCGCCACCTATGGGCTGACAGACGGCCGAACTGAAGCGATTTATGTCGACAATAAAGGGACCGGCAACACGGTCGTCACCCTTAATGACGATACGCTCAACCACAGTACGAATTACGACGCCGTCAAAATACAACACGCGGCTGCGGGCGATGTCATCTTCAAAACGCTCGGCGACGTTACGGCCGTTTCCGATGACGGCGTGAGAATCACCAATTCCGGATTGGGCAATTCCACGGTCGAGATCGATGGCAACATAACGGCGAACCTTGTCGGGCTGGCTCTGACGCATGACAGCCTGGCTGCGGCAACTGTGACGCTGGGCAAAGATGCGACGATTGACTCAAGCAACGGAAATGGTCTCGCCTTAGAGAGCACAAGTACGGGCGTCGGGTCGACACTTTCCGGCGATGTCGATCTAAACTCTGGTCTCCGCTCGAGCGCCGTGATCGGCGCGCAGACCGGGATCAACCAGATCACCAATGGCGGCGACATTCTGATTGAAAACTTGGCCTCGGTCGAAAGCGGCACGCAAGCCGGCATTTATGCGCGCTCCTCCGGCGGCGAGATCACGATCCGCAACATAGACAGCGTCACCAGCGAAAACGGCTGGGCAATCGACGCCGAAACCCGCAATTCGGATGGCAATGGCGGCTTTTCCGGCGGCGGCGCGGACATTTCGATCCAGAACGTCGCAATCCTTGAATTCGATGACGACAATCAAGCGAATACGCCAAACATTCGCAGCGCCAATGGCATTCGCGCTTTTAGCGGCACCGGCAGCATCGATATCGGTGCTGACACGATGGTCACAGATAGCGCTATTGGCGATATCTATACCACTGGCACCGGGATCTATGCGCGCAGCGATGGCGGCGCGGTCGACATTCTGACGGCCGGGACGATCGCTGCTGGGCAAGGCGGGATCCAAGTCGAAAATTTCGGCACCAGTACCACGAGTATTGAAACCGGGGGCAACGTCACTGCAGCCGCGATGGCGGGCTTTCAGGTCAATACCGGCGCCAACACAACGGGCGCGACCATCACGGTCAATTATAGCGTCACCGGCGCCACGAATGGCCTCTCACTGACCCATGCGGGCAGCGGCGCGGCCACGGTTCAACTGGGGCCGGCGGGCGAACTGATAGGCGCAACAGGGGACGGGGCGCTAGTCTCGGTCCTTGATGCTGGCGCATCGGCTGAGGTCTCCGGCACTTTGGGCGGGGCGTCGCGGATTGAGGGCGAGCGATATGGCGTAAATCTTTCGACGGCTGGCGGCAGCGCCACGGTTCGAAATCTGGCAGAGGTCAGGGGGGGCGGTGCACAGGCCGGCTTGGGAGTCGCCAGCAATGGCGGCGCCATCACCATCGAAAATATCGACTCTGTCGCGAGTGAAGCGGGCTTTGCGATTTCTGCCGATTCCGCTGGCGGTGAGGTTTCGATCCAGAATGTCGCCGTCGGCCTATTTGATGATGACAATAACGCTGCGACGGCTGCCCTTCGCAGCTACCATGGGATTGGTGCGATAAGTGGCACCGGAAATATCAATATTGGCGCCGGGTCGAATGGCGCGAGCGACGAGATTGGCGATCTGATCACCACGAGCAACGCTCTGTTCGCGACCAGTACCGGCGGGAATATTGATGTGACCTTGGCGGGCATGGTCGAGTCTCTGAACTCGAACGCCATTGATCTCGATCTCGACCTTGGCGGTGATGCCACTTTGGTTGCACGCGGGGATATCACGGCTGGCCGGGTCGGTATTGAAATCGTCAACCTAGGCTCTGACGGCACGCTTGGCACCAATACGGTGATCCTCGAAGGGCGGGTTTATGGTGGTACGCAGGGGGTCCTGATCAGTCATCAAGTCACAGGCGATACCATGCTGCAACTCGGCGCCGCGGCGGAGGTCGTTGGCGTCAAAGACGGGGCGATATTGTTCAACGATGACGATGCGTCTGCGATTCAAGTCGCTGGCACGGTCGGCGGCGCGTCGCGGATCCAAGGCGGGAGAAACGGCTTGCGGCTGTTCCAGAGCGGCGGCGCTGCGACGGTCCAAAACCTGGTCGAGGTCTGGGGCGGGACAGAGGACGGCATTTATGCATTAACCGGGGGCGGCGCTTTAACTATTGAAAATATCGGATCGGTCGCCAGCCAATCGCAGTGGGCGATTGACGTCGGTACCGGCGCGGGCCCTGGCGAGATTTCGATCCAGAATGTCGCTGTGGGTTTGTTAGATCATGACCATAACGCTGGGACCTCCGACATTCGCAGCGCCAATGGCATCCGCGTCCTCGGCGGCACCGGCAGCATCAATATCGGCGCCGGTGCACAGTCCAATAGTCAAATCGGCGATGTGCTGACCACCGGCACTGGCATTTACGCGACCAGCACAGGCGGCCCGATCAGTGTTAACACCGCCGGCACAATCGACTCCACGGCCGGGTATGGCATTGACCTCAACCTCAGCTCTAGCGGCACGGTTAACCTCGTCACGACGGGGACGGTCGATGCTGCGCTCAATGGCATCGACATTGCCAATGGTGCCGGCGGCAATGCCACCACGACGGTCAACGTGTTTGAAGATCTCGCCTCCGAAGCCAATGGCCTCGTCATCGCGCATGACGCGGTCGGAGAGGTGATGCTCTATGTCGGCAACGCGGCGGGCATTACAGGGCGCTCTGGCGCCGGGGTTCAGATTGCCACAAGTGCCGATCAGGGCGGCGCGATCTCGATCTCAGGACAACAGGGCATAATCACTGGGAGCAGTTTTGGGCTCGACTTAGAGACGGTCAATTCAAGTGTCACGGTACAAGATCTGTCCAGCATTGCTGGCGGAACGCAAGACGGCCTCAGCGTCACCACGCATGGCGGCGCGATCACGATCGAGAATGTTGATCAAGTGACAAGTCAGAGCGGCTGGGCGATTGATGCCGAGACTCGCAATGCGGACGGCAATGGCGGCTTTTCCGGCGGCGGCGCGGACATTTCGATCCAGAATGTCGGTGTTCCGGAATCCGGTGGGGTCTATAGTGCCAATGGCATTCGCGCCTTTAGCGGCATCGGCAATATCAATATTGGCGCCGGGTCGAATGGCGCGAGCGACGAAATTCGCGACGTTTACGCCGACGGGACAGGCATCCGTGCAGAGACCGACGGTGGGACGATCGATATCACCGTCGCGGGCAATATTTTTTCGACCAATGGCCGCGGTGTTTTCGCGACGGGGGGCAGCACTGCCGGTGCGATTGTCATCGATGCCCAAGGCACCATTTTTAGCAACAATGCCGGCGTGTTCGTCGAACAGGGCAGCACCGCGCGTGTCAGCATCACGACGGGTGACGATGTCACATCGATTGATAATGGGATTGATGCCTCGCGGTCTTTGGCTGGGGATATCACCGTATTAAACGCCGGTGATATCGTGGCCGAAATCGATGGTATTCAGCTTAGTCTCGAAGCCGGAGGGGCCGCCAGCGTGACCACAAATGGCGATATTGCCGCCGGTGGAAACGGTATCGACATCTCTAACTATTCGGGAGCATCGGCGACGGGCACGACGTCGATCTTCATTGACGCAAATGTCCGCGGCGCTGTGTTTGGCAATTATGTTGCGCATAATGCCGTCGGCGATGTGCTGTTGCAACTCGGCGCGGATGCCCGCCTCACCGGTGACACGCGCGCCGGCGCCAAGATCGTGAACGCCTACGCCAATAGCGCGATCACGGTCACGGGCGGCGAAGAAATTGTCGGGCTTACTTATGGCCTGTCATTGGCGACCCTTGCCTCTGGCGTCATTGTACAAGACGTCTCGAAGATTGCCGGGGGCACGCAAGACGGCTTGAGCGTCACCACATATGGCGGCGCGATCACGATCGAAAATATCGGATCCGTCACCAGCGAAAGCGGCTGGGCGATTGATGCCGAGACCCGCGATTTGGGCCCTTATTACGGCTTTGTGGGCGGCGGAGCCGACATCTGGATCCAAAATGTCGGTGTTCCTGAATCCGGTGGGGTCTATAGTGCCAATGGCATCCGCGCTTATAGCGGCATCGGCAATATCAATATTGGCGCCGATACGGCTCAGTCCGGCAATGAGATTAACAATATTTACGCCGCCGGGACCGGCATTCGCGCCGAAACCGATGGCGGTACCATCGACATCGCGGTCGCGGGCACGATCACCACGACCACGGGCGACGGCATCTTTGCTTATGGCGGCGGTTCGGCGGCGGGAATCGACGTCAACGTGCAGGGCAATATCGCGACGGGCAAAAATGGCATCTATGTCCGCCAGAACAGTGCGGACGAAGTAAGTGTGACGACGGGCGGTCAAATCACCAGCACGCGCACCGGCATATATGTTGCTCGCGCGGTCGCCGGCACCTCGACAATTGTGACCGGTGACATCATCAATGCCGGAACGACCGGTATTCGTCTTGAGAGCGAAGGTGGCGCGGCGTCTATTACGGCGAACGGCCACATCTATTCCTCTCGCTATGGCATCTATGCAAGTGCGCAAGCGGGCACAATGGATATCGCGGTCACCGGCAATATCGACTCTGCCAGTTATCAAAGCATTGCCGTCTTCGGAGGTAACTCAGCTGGCGCAGTCACGATCGATGCGCAAGGCGACCTCGCTGCGGAGCTATCAGGCGTGAATCTTGTGCAATTCGGAATAGGCGATGTGACCGTGACCACGAGTGGGCAAATCACGTCCAATAGGGAACATGGCGTCTTTGTTTATCGCGCGCAGCAGGGCCGTTCGACCCTTGTCAGCGATGATAGCATTATCGCAGATATCGTCGGGCTGTACGCTTATAATGGCAGGGGCGGCCCGGTATCGGTCACCGCAAATGAAGCGATTACCGCGGGCGACGCCGGCATCCGTGTCATCTCCAGTACGCAGAGCCCGGAACTTGGCAGCACAACGGTCGCGGCCAATGCGCGTGTCCAAGGGGGCAAGCAAGGATTGGACATTCGGCATGCCGGTTTGGGCAATGTATCTGTCTCCCTCGGCACCAATGGCGAACTGATTGGCCTCTCCGAGGCCGGTCTCGATATCGCGACCGATAATCTCACCAATTATGCGATCAATATTGGCGGTCAAACGGGCGGCTCAGGGCGTATTCAAGGCGTGACTTATGGCCTGATCGCGACCGCTGACGGAGCTCCGATTACGATCCAGAATATTGATGCCATTATTGGTGGCACGCAAGACGGCATCGCGCTGAACACGGGCGGCGATATCACAATTGAGAATATCGGATCCGTCGTGAGTGAAGGTGGCTTGGCGATTTATGCATATACCGCGTCGGGATCGGGCGATGTATCGATCCAGAATGTCGAGATCGGTTTGTTTGATCATGACAGTAACGCAGCTACCGCTGATATTCGCAGCGCCACGGGCATTCGCACGATTACCGACAATGGTAATATCAATATTGGCGCTGCCGAAAATTTCGACGGTAGTGAGATTAACACCATTTACGCGGATGGTGACGGTATCTACGCCTTCTCTTATAGTGGCGCGATCGATATCGCTGTTGCCGGGAATATCACGTCAACCAATAATCGGGGCATTAAAACCTATACCGGCTATTATGGTGGCGGGACCTCAATTGCCGTAGAGGGTGACATCGAAGCGGCGGGTTATGCGCTCTTTGTTAGCCAGCTTAGTGACGGCAACCTTTCTGTGACAACGGACGGTCAAATTACCAGCGCCAGTCGCGGTATCGTCGCCGATCGCGTGAGAGCTGGCGAGACAACGATCATGGCAAATGGCGCGATTGCCGCGGGCGGAGATGGCATACAAATCAACGCGCCGGGTATTGATGGTGGGTTCGGCAATACTTCGGTCACCGCCAATGCCCGTATTCAAGGAGGCGGTACCGGACTGAACCTTCAGCATGGCGGCGCAGGATATGTTTCGGTCTCCCTTGGCAAAGCAGGTGAACTGATTGGTCAGTCGGATGCTGGGCTAAATATCCAGACGAGCAATCTCAGCAATTATGCGATTGATGTATTGGGCCAATCCGGCGGCGCGGCGCGCATTGAAGGTGCGACTTATGGCCTAGTCGCAAGCGCTGCCGGCGCGCCGATCACAGTCCAGAATATCGACGCCATTATGGGCGGCACGCAAGACGGCATCGCGCTGAACACGGGCGGCGATATCACGATAGAAAATGTCGGATTCGTGGTGAGCGCCGGCGATTGGGCGATTGACGCCAATAACGCGTCAGGATCGGGCGATGTTTCGATCCAGAATGTCGCTATTCCGCTGCTCGATGAAGACAATGACATTAACTCGCCAGACATTCGCAGCGCCAATGGCATCCGCGTCCTCGGCGGTACAGGCAGTATCGATATTGGCGCCGGCCCGAATGGCGCGAGCGACGAGATTGGACGGATCTATACCAGTGGTACCGGGATTTTCGCCTCGAGTGGCACGGGCGACATCACGATAAATGCGGCTGGCCCAATCGACGCGTTGGGTGGCATAGGTATTCGGGCAGACAGTGGTGGCGGCGACATCGAGATCAACGCAGCCGGGTCCGTACGAACCAATAATATAGGGATCGCCGTAGAGTCTCTTGGCGTCAACGATGCTTCGATCAATCTCCAAGTTGAAGATGTGACCGCGCAAGGCGGCTACAACGCGATTTTCGGGATCACGGACAGTACAGAAGTCATGACGCTCTGGATTGAGGGCAATGTTCAAGCCTATGGCAGCGCGTCCAGCGTGGCGGTCTCAACCGCGTCCGGGGCCGAGATCACCGTTGCCAATGGCGGATCTGTCGCGCATGGCGTCGCCGCCAGCAACGCGATTGAGTTCACAGGAAGAAATTCTGCTGAAACCGATGACACGCTGACTTTGGAGGGGTTTGTCGCGGCCGATGTTTTGATGGGCAGCGGCGATGATCGGTTCAATTATAGCGGCGCGATTGGCGCCGGCGCTGTGGTCTATGGCGGTGACGGCACGGATACGCTGACTGTGACCAGCACCGTCGCCAAAACCCTGACCAATACGGGCGGCGATATGGATGCCATTCGCGAGTTTGAAATCCTCACTTTGGCCGGCGACAATCTCACTCTGGCCGGCAGTCATACGGGCTGGTCAGAAGCCAATTTCACCACCGGCACGACTTTCCTTGACGGTCAGCTGAGCGCTGTCATGGCGATGATTTCTGCGGATGCGACGCTGCACGCCCGCGACAATGCGGTTTTGACGGGCAATTTGACCAATAATGGCGCCCTCAATATCGGCTCTTCGCCAGGCACGTTCAGCCTGATTGGCGATTTCCTGCAAACCGCCAATGG